>NZ_CP171449.1:0-1200000 GCF_043587585.2 Azorhizophilus paspali | reverse complement strand
TTCAGATCACGAGCATGCACATCCAGGGCGCGCATGGCCTCCGGCTTCAGATCGGAACTGTCGTATTCGAAGTAGAACGTAGTGATCGCGCGCAGTGCAGCTTCGTCGCTACCCATGCTGCTATCGTAAGAAGAGCCGGAGCCAGAACCGTAGCCAGAGGTATTGGCGCCGTAGCCTGCATTCGGATCAACGCCGCCATTGGCGTCAGCGCCTTCCCCGGAAGCGTCGCCGCCCTTGGAAGAACAGCCAACGGCAACCGCCATGGCCAGAGCCAGTGCAGCGAATTTACCGAATTTCAGCATTTGCATAATGGAACTCCTAAAGGAAGCTCAGGTGTTATGTAAGGTTATTGGTTTGGAATTTGCTATCAGTTCAGGTAGGGAGACCAAGACGGCTCGCGAACCTCGCCTTGCGCGGTAGGAAGCGGGAGCCTGACCCTGCCGTTGATTGAGGCGAGCATCAAGACTCCTCTTCCCTGATGACGGGTGGCGTAGATTAGCATGGTGCCATTGGGCGCGACAGTGGGCGACTCGTCCAGACTGGTGTCCGACAGTACCCGCAAAGTACCACGTTGGAGGTCCTGGGCTGCCACCTTGAAGTTGGTGTAGCCGTCTTGCCGGTGGATCATCACCAAAGTCTTCTCGTCGGCTGACAGTTTCGGGTTGGCATTGTAGTTACCCACGAAGCTCACCCGCTCCGCCGCGCCACCGATGGTTTGCCGGTAGATCTGCGGCTTGCCGGCCCGGTCGGAAGTGAAATAGAGCGTCTGGCCATCGGCGCCCCAGAAAGGCTCAGTATCTATGCCGAAGTGGTTGGTGACCCGCTGCAACTGCCGGCTGGCCAGGTTCATCACGTAAATTTCCGGGTTGCCGTCCTTGGACAGCACGAAGGCCAGGCGGGAACCATCCGGCGAGAAGGCCGGCGCACCATTGAGCCCTTCGAAATTGGTGATCTGTTCGCGGCGACCGGTATCGATATGCTGGATGAAGATGCGCGGACGCTTCTGCTCGAAGGAAACATAGGCGATGCGTCGACCATCGGGCGCAAAGCGCGGCGACAGGATCGGCTCGCGCGATTGCAGCAGGACTACGGCCCGAGCACCGTCGTAGTCGGCTCGTTGCAAGGTATAGCGGGTACCGCTGCCCATGCGCTCGGCGGTGACATAGAGCAATCGGGTGGAAAAGGCTCCCTTGACGCCGGTGAGCTTCTCGAACGCCTGGTCGGCGATATAGTGGGCCATATCGCGTACCTGGTCGCCACTGCCGCTAACGGAGCCAGCCAGCACCTGCTGCTCGGTGGCCACATTCATCAGCGCATACTGCACCTGCAGGCGCCCGCCAGCAGGAACTATGTTGCCGACCAGCACATACTGGGCACCCAATGCATTCCAGTCGCGATAGATGATCTCGCCCGGGCCGGTCGGCTGGCTGATCATGTTCTGCCGGGGAATCGGCTCGAAGACACCCGAATTGCGCAGGTCGTTGCCGACAATCTCGGCCATGTCGTCGCTCATCACGCTACCGCCCTGCCAACCGAAGGGCACCACGGCAATAGGCGTGGCACGCGCGGTACCGCTGGTCACCACCAACGGGTCGGCCGCCTGGGCAATACCGGCCAGCAAGGCCAACCCGAACAGGGCGAGACGAATCAGGGTATTCACAGATCCAAATCCTCAGGTTTGAAAATCATGCGCCGCTGTCGATAGTTCCGATCGAAAGTGGCGCGATCCAATTGCTGCAACTCGGGGATTCTGCCCACGTTGCGTACCGCGGCGACGGCTGAGTTATCGAAAGGCGCATCCCCGCTGGAACGAGTTACCCGAGCGCTGGTTATGGTGCCATCCGGCAACATCTGGATCAGCACCTCCACGCTCATTCCATTGCGGGCCGATGGCGGCCTGCGCCATTGCTGGCTGACCAGAGTGACGATCAGGTCATCGAAGCTGCCGGCAACCTGATTGCCCTGGCTCTCGGCCAGCGCCTGCTGCCGCTCCGTGCTGTCGGACAGCAGCTCGGCCAGAGCTTGGGCCTTCTTGTCTTCGGCGGCCTTGCGCGCGGCTTCGGCGGCGGCTTTTTTCTTGGCCTCCTCGGTGGCCTTTTTCTTCGCCTCTTCGGCTGCTTTCTGCTTGGCAGCCTCCTCGGCGGTTTTTTTCTTCGCTTCCTCGGCAGCCTTCTGCTTGGCAGCCTCCTCGGCAGCTTTCTTCTTCGCCTCTTCGGCAGCCTTCTGCTTAGCCGCCTCCTCAGCAGCTTTCTTCTTCGCCTCTTCGGCAGCCTTCTGCTTGGCCGCCTCCTCGGCGGCCTTTTTCTTCGCTTCCTCGGCAGCCTTCTGCTTGGCAGCCTCCTCGGCAGCTTTCTTCTTCGCTTCTTCGGCAGCCTTCTGCTTGGCCGCTTCCTCGGCGGCCTTTTTCTTCGCTTCCTCGGCAGCCTTCTGCATCGCTGCCTCCTCAGTGGACTTTTTCTTCGCCTCTTCGGCAGCCTTCTGTTTGGCCGCCTCCGCGGCGACCTTTTTCTTCGCGTCTTCGGCGGCCTTCTGCTTGGCGACTTCCTCGGCAGCCTTCTTCGCCTCTTCGGCAGCCTTCTGCTTGGCGGCAGCCTCGGCTGCCTTTTTCGCCTCTTCGGCCGCCTTCTGCCTGGCCGTTTCCTCGGCAGCCTTCTTCGCCTCTTCGGTGGCCTTCTGCTTGGACGCCTCTTCGGCGGCCCGCTTATCCGCTTCCGCCCTTCGAGCCTCCTCAGCTTTCCTTTGTTCCGCCGCCTTGGCCATGGCCACCTGCTGCTCGTTCTTCTGCTGCTCCATCTGCTCGACCTCATATTGGCGAGCAGCGGTCTTCTTCGCCTCTCCGGCGATTTTCTGGTTGGTCTGGGTAGTCGCCTGGCTTTGCGACTTCATCTGGTAGAGCGTGGCCTGGATGATCGGTCTGGGCGGCGGCATTTCCGGCGCCATGGAGAAGCTGACGAACAGCATGGCGAAGACGAGAAGGTGCAGACCGACCGCCAGCACGGCTGGCCAGAAATAACTTTCCGAGGGAGAGCGCTCGCGCCTTTGCATCAGGGAGCCTCGGTGATCAGCCCGACATTGCCTACGTCGGCCCCTTGCAACCCTCCCATCAAGGCCATGACCGCCCCGTAGTCGACGGACTTGTCACCGCGCACGAAGACCTGCACCTGCTTACCCTGGCTGCGGGCCTGGGCAATGATTTTGCTCACCGAATCGACCAAATCGTCCAGCTTCAAGGCGGTATCCTGGACGGTCTCGGTGTCCACCTCGCTGCCCATGTTCCAGTAGTAGCTTTTGTCGGCCTTGACGGAGATAGTCAGTACCCGCGCGTTGTTGTCCTGCGGCAACACATCGCTGGACACCTTGGGCAGATCGACCTTGACGCCCTGATTGAGCATCGGGGCGGTCACCATGAAGATCACCAGCAGCACCAGCATCACATCGATATAGGGCACCACGTTCATCTCGGCGACCGGCTTGCGCCTGTTGCGGATTCTCGCCATCAGCTAGGGCCTCATGCGTCCGAAGTGTGCACCTTGCGATGCAGGATTGCCTGGAACTCGTCGGCGAAGGTGTAGTAGCGGGCGATCAGCAGTTCGCCGCGCGCGGAGAAGCGGTTGTAGGCGATCACCGCCGGAATCGCGGCGAACAGGCCGATGGCGGTGGCGATCAGCGCTTCGGCGATCCCCGGCGCCACGGTGGAGAGCGTCGCCTGCTGCACCTGGGCCAGGCCGCGGAAGGAGTTCATGATCCCCCACACGGTACCGAACAGGCCGATATAGGGGCTGGTGGAGCCCACAGTGGCGAGAAACGGCAGGCTCTGCTCGAGCTTTTCCTCCTCACGGGAAATCGCCACCCGCATGGAACGGGCAACCCCATCCATGACCGCATCCGGCACGACCCCGGACTGCTGGCAGAGGCGGGAGAACTCCTTGAAGCCGGCACGAAAGATCCGCTCCAGGCCGGAGTCCGGATTCGGCTCGCTGCCCGCTTGGCGATAGAGCTTGGCCAGGTCGATACCCGACCAGAAGCGCTCCTCGAAGCTGTCCAGGGATCTCTTGGCGGCACGCAGCATGTTGCCGCGCTGGAAAATCATGATCCACGAAGTGACCGAGGCGGCCACCAGGACGAGCATGACCAGTTGCACCACCAGGCTGGCGTTGCTGATCAGGCTCCACATGGACATATGGTCAACGGCGTTGGCTTCCACGCTTACTCTCCTGCTGAAGGTAGACCCGGGTTCGCCAAGGCGACCCGCAGCGCTTCGGGAATGGCCCGGGGTTTCAAACTATCGGCGTGTACACAGGCCACCAGAACCCGCCCCTCGCAGAGCAACGCATCATCCGCGGCGCGTCGGACCTGCTGATGAAAGCGCAGGCTGGCACGGTTCAGCTCGCACACCTCGGCACTCACCAGCAGTTCGTCGTCCAGCCGTGCCGGCGCGAAATAGCGCGCTTCGCTGGAGTGCACGACGAACAGCAGGCTCTCACCCTCCGCCAGCCGGGACTGGGCGAAACCCAGCGCGCGCAGCCGCTCGGTACGGGCCCGCTCCATGAATTTGAGGTAGTTGACGTAGTAGACGATGCCGCCGGCGTCCGTGTCCTCGTAGTAAACCCGACAGCGATGGATGAACGGCGATACTCCGCTTTGCGCGCGCATACTCTAGTGCCAGCTCTCGAAGTTGCCAATCGGACGGAAAAACAATTTCTCCCTCATTCGCCATCAGCCGGAGCATCGGCGAGCGGATCGGCCGTCGTTGCCTCCATCCGAGCAGGCAGGTTCAGCCCGAAGTGCAGGTAGGCATGACGCGTGACGACCCGCCCGCGCGGGGTACGCATCATGTAACCCTGCTGGATGAGGTAGGGCTCGAGGACGTCCTCGATGGTATGACGCTCCTCGCTGATCGCCGCAGCCAGGCTATCCACGCCGACCGGACCGCCATCGAACTTCTCGATCAGGGTCAGCAGCAGGCGCCGGTCCTGGTGATCTAGGCCGTGCTCGTCGACATCCAGCAGGTTCAGCGCCAGATCAGCCATCTGCCGGGTGATCCGTCCCTCTCCGCGCACCTGGGCGAAATCGCGAACCCGACGCAGCAGACGATTGGCGATGCGCGGCGTGCCGCGGGCACGACGGGCGATCTCGAAGGCCCCCTCGGCATCGGTCGGCAAACCGAGAATGGCGGCGGAACGGCCGACGATGGTCGTCAGGTCGGCTACCGAATAGAACTCCAGTCGCTGCACGATGCCGAAGCGGTCGCGCAACGGATTGGTCAGCATGCCGGCACGGGTGGTGGCGCCGACTAGGGTGAAGGGCGGCAGATCGAGCTTGATCGAACGAGCGGCCGGCCCCTCGCCGATCATGATATCGAGCTGGAAGTCCTCCATGGCCGGATAGAGCACCTCCTCGACCACGGGCGAGAGACGGTGGATCTCGTCGATGAACAGCACATCGCCGGACTCCAGGTTAGTCAGCAGTGCGGCGAGATCGCCCGGACGCTCCAGTACCGGGCCCGAGGTGCTCTTCAGCGACACGCCCATCTCCTGAGCAATGATGTTGGCCAGAGTGGTCTTGCCCAACCCCGGCGGTCCGAAGATCAGCGTGTGGTCGAGCGCTTCGCGGCGTCCCCTGGCCGCCTGGATGAACAGTTCCATCTGCTCGCGGACGACGGGCTGGCCGATGTACTCGGCCAGCCGCAATGGGCGAATGGCCCGGTCCTGTTGCTCCTCGCGATCCTGACCGGTCGCGGTAATCAGACGGTCGGCTTCGATCACTTAGGCCATCCCCCGCAATGCCCGGCGAATCAGCTCCTCGCTGCTCAAACCTTCCTCCTGTACGGCGGCGACCGCGCGGCTGGCTTCCTGGGGCTTGAAGCCGAGGGCGACCAGCGCGCTCAAGGCATCGCTTTCCGCGCTGGCAATGCCGATATCGGGATTGGACTCCAGGGTCAGCGAGGCAACGGTCGGCGGACTTTCCCAAGCCTTGAAGCGGTCCTTTAGCTCGATCAGCAGGCGCTCGGCGGTCTTCTTGCCGACCCCGGGCACCCGGGTCAGCGCCTTGATATCGCCAGCCTGCACACAGCGCACCAGCTCGTCCAGGTCCAGGCTGGACATCAGCGCCAGTGCCAGCTTGGGGCCGACCCCGTTGAGGCGGATCAGCTCGCGAAACAGTTCCCGCTCGCGCCGTTCGCAGAAACCGTAGAGCAGGTGGGCATCCTCGCGCACCACCAGGTGGGTGTGCAAGGTAACCGGCTCGTTCAGCGACGGCAGGCGATAGAGGGTGGTCATCGGCACCTCGACTTCGTAGCCGACGCCATTGGCCTCCACGAGCAGGTGCGGCGGCTGCTTTTCCACCAGGATACCGCGCAAACGTCCGATCAAGATCCACACTCCTCGCTCACAAACGCAAACGCCCGCCCCGTCGCCTGGCGCCATCCAGGCCGTGGGGAATCAGGCTCTGCCGGTGGTGAGCGTGACACAGGGCGATGGCCAAAGCATCGGAGGCGTCGATCTGTGGCTTCTGCACCAGCCGGAGCAAGTGCATCACCATCATCTGTACCTGTCGCTTGTCCGCCCCGCCGCTGCCGACGATGGCCTGCTTGACCTGGGTGGCGGTGTACTCGGCGATCTCCAGCCCCGCTTCCACCGCCGCGACGATCGCCGCGCCGCGCGCCTGGCCGAGCTTCAGGGCGGAATCGGCATTGCGCGCCATGAATACCTGCTCGATGCCCATGGTCACCGGACCATGGCTGCGGATGATCTCGGTCACGCCACGATACACTGCCTGCAGACGCTCGGGCAGAGAACCACTGCCGGTACGGATGCAGCCGGAGGCGATGTATTCGCAACCACGCCCGCCGTCGCGTATCACACCGAAGCCGGTGATCCGCGAGCCGGGATCGATACCCAGGATGAGCGTCATGGGAAAAAGGCCCGGCACCGGCAGGAAACCCCGCCCCCGGGCCACATACTTGTCGTCAGTCGAGTTGCTCCATGATCTCGTCGGGAATTTCGGCGTTGTGGTAGACGTTCTGCACGTCGTCCAGGTCTTCCAGCATATCGATCAGCTTCATCACCTTCTGCGCGGTTTCCAGATCGGCGATCGGCGCGGTGATCGACGGAATCATCGCCACCTCGGCCTCGTCGCCCTTGAAGCCGGCGGCGACCAGCGCCTCGTTGACAATATGGAAGTCGGCGAAGCTGGTGAACACGTCCACCGAACCATCGCCATTGCCGACCACGTCGTCGGCACCGGCCTCCAGGGCCACTTCCATCAGCGCGTCCTCGTTGACCCCCGGAGCGAAGCTGATCTGGCCCTTGCGATCGAACATGTAGGCCACCGAACCGTCGGTACCTAGATTGCCACCGCACTTGCTGAAGGCATGGCGTACTTCGGCAGCGGTACGGTTGCGGTTGTCGGTCAGAGCCTCGACGATGATCGCCACACCGCTCGGGGCATAGCCCTCGTAGCTCAACTCGGCCATGTTGTCGGCTTCGCTGGTGCCGGCGCCGCGGGCGATGGCGCGATCGATGGTATCGCGGGTCATGTTGGCGGTCAGGGCCTTGTCCATCGCCAGGCGCAGCCGGGGATTGTCCGCCGGGTTACCGCCGCCGTGCTTGGCGGCGACGGTCAACTCGCGGATCAGCTTGGTGAAGATCTTGCCCCGCTTGGCGTCTTGACGCTCCTTGCGGTGCTTGATGTTGGCCCATTTGGAATGACCAGCCATAACTCACTCCGTATCTCTAATCTATCTGCTCTTGCAGGAACGGCCCCGCCCGCCGGCCGGCCCGCTCGCGTGGCGACGGGTTACTCGGCCTTCGGCTGCTCGCGCAGGCGGATGTGCAGTTCGCGCAGCGCCTTGGCGTCCACCGCGCCGGGTGCCTGAGTCATGACGCAGGCGGCGCTCTGGGTTTTCGGGAAGGCGATGACTTCGCGAATCGAGCTGGCGCCGGTCATCAGCATCACTAGACGGTCCAGACCGAAGGCCAGGCCACCGTGCGGCGGCGCGCCGTACTTCAGCGCATCGAGCAGGAAGCCGAACTTCTCCTGCTGCTCGGCTTCGTCGATGCCGAGGATGCGGAACACCGCCTGCTGCATCTCCTTGCGATGGATACGAATCGAGCCGCCGCCCAGTTCGGTGCCGTTGAGCACCATGTCGTAGGCCCGCGACAGGGCCTCGGCCGGATTGGCCTCGAGCTCCTCGGGAGTGCACTTGGGTGCAGTGAACGGGTGATGCAGCGCGGAGAGCGAGCCGTCGTCGTTCTCTTCGAACATCGGGAAATCCACCACCCACAGCGGCGCCCATTCGCAGGTGAGCAGCTTGAGGTCGTGTCCGAGGCGGATGCGCAGGGCGCCGAGCGCCTCGGAGACGATTTTGGCCTTGTCCGCGCCGAAGAACACGATGTCGCCATCGACGGCGCCGACGCGGTCGAGGATGACGTCGAGGTTCTCCTTCGGAATGAACTTGACGATCGGCGACTGCAGACCCTCGACACCCTTGGCGCGCTCGTTGACCTTGATGTAGGCCAGGCCCTTGGCGCCGTAGATGCCGACGAACTTGGTGTAGTCGTCGATCTGGCTGCGCGGCATGCTCGCCGCGCCCGGTACGCGCAGGGCGGCGACACGGCCTTTCGGATCGTTGGCCGGCCCCGAGAACACCTTGAACTCGACGGTTTTGAGCTGATCGGCGACATCCACCAGCTCCAGTGGGATGCGCAGGTCCGGCTTGTCGGAGCCGTAGCGGCGCATGGCCTCCTCGAAGGTCATGTGCGGGAGTTCGCCGAACTCGACATCCAGTACCTCCTTGAACAGCTTGCGGATCATGTTCTCGGTGATGCCCATGATGTCCGCTTCGTCGAGGAAGCTGGTCTCGATGTCGATCTGGGTGAACTCCGGCTGGCGGTCGGCACGCAAGTCCTCGTCGCGGAAGCACTTGGCGATCTGGTAGTAGCGGTCGAAGCCGGCGACCATCAGCAGTTGCTTGAATAGTTGCGGCGACTGCGGCAGGGCGAAGAAGCTGCCGGCGTGGGTGCGGCTCGGCACCAGGTAGTCGCGAGCGCCCTCCGGAGTGGCGCGGGTGAGAATCGGCGTCTCGACGTCGAGAAAGCCGCTCTCGTCCAGGTAGCGACGGATGCTCGAGGTGATGCTCGAGCGCAGCTTCAGCTTGGCCGCCATCTCCGGACGGCGCAGGTCGATGAAGCGATAACGCAGGCGGGTCTCCTCACCGACGTCGCTGTACTCATCCAGCGGGAACGGCGGGGTCTCGGCCTGGTTCAGCATGTCCAGCTCGTAGCCCAGCACTTCGATGGCGCCGCTGGCCATGTTCGGGTTGACCGCGCCGGCAGGGCGCGGGCGCACCTTGCCGGTGATCCTGACCACGTACTCGCTGCGCACCCGGTCGGCCTTGGCGAAGGTTTCCGCGCGATCCGGATCGAACACCACCTGGGCCAGGCCTTCGCGGTCGCGGATGTCGAGAAAGATCACCCCGCCATGGTCGCGGCGACGGTGTACCCAGCCGCAAAGGGTGACTTCCTGGCCTTCCAGGCTTTCGTTCAGTTGGCCGCAATAGTGGCTGCGCATCATGATGGTGTTTCTTCTCTCGATTCTTGGATTCGGGTGGAGCCGTTCATTCGGCCGTCGCGCAGGCACCGCCGTAGCCGCTGCCCACGCAGGCGGGCGCGTTGTCGCCGCCGGCGAGGTTTTTCTTCGCGCCGCGCTTGAAATCGGTTTCGTACCAGTCGCCGCCCTTGAGACGGAAACCGGGCACGGAAAGCAGCTTCTCCAACTCGGGCGCCTGGCAGTTCGGACAATCGGTCAGCGACGCATCGCTGAACTTCTGGATGGTTTCCAACTGATGACCACAGGCAGCGCACTGATACTCATAGACAGGCATCGGATACTCCACTCATGGGAACGACGACGCTGCGAGCCTCGCCCGCGGCAAAGCAGGGGATTATATATGGTTAATCAGCCCCGCGCAGCCCGCCGAGCCCCGCCGATCCTGTACGCGTCCCATCCACCGCCGTACAATGCCCGCCACTTATTTCCGCCCTTTGCAACGGACAGAACGGCCCAACATGCGCACCAGTCAGTATCTGCTCTCAACCCTCAAGGAAACCCCCTCCGATGCCGTGGTGATCAGTCACCAACTAATGCTGCGCGCCGGGATGATCCGCAAACTGGCCTCCGGTCTCTATACCTGGCTGCCGTTGGGGTTGCGCGCCCTGCGCAAGGCCGAGGCGATCGTCCGCGAGGAGATGGACAAGGCCGGCGCCCTGGAAGTGCTGATGCCGGCCATCCAGCCGGCCGAGCTGTGGCAGGAGTCCGGACGCTGGGAGCAGTACGGTCCCGAGTTGCTGCGCATCAGAGACCGCCACGACCGCGAGTTCTGCGTCGGTCCGACCCACGAGGAGGTCATCACCGATCTGGCGCGCAACGAGTTGAACAGCTACAAGCAGTTGCCGATCAGCTTCTACCAGATCCAGACCAAGTTCCGCGACGAGATCCGTCCGCGCTTCGGTCTGATGCGCGGCCGCGAATTCCTGATGAAGGATGCCTATTCCTTCCACCTGACCCAGGAGTCGCTGCAGGAAACCTATGACCGCATGCACCAGGCCTACTGCAACATCTTCAGCCGCCTGGGCCTCGAATTCCGTCCTGTGCAGGCCGACACCGGCTCCATCGGCGGCACCGGCTCCCACGAGTTCCACGTGCTGGCCGCATCCGGCGAGGACGATATCGCCTTCAGCGACAGCTCCGACTACGCCGCCAACATCGAGAAGGCCGAAGCCATTCCGCGGGAAAAAGCGCGCGCCGCCGCCAGCGAGGAACTGCGCCTGGTCGACACCCCCGATGCCAGGACCATCGATGAGTTGGTCCGGCAGTTCGGCCTGCCCGTCGAGAAGACCATCAAGACCCTGGTGGTGCAGGGTGCCGATGAGGGCCGACTGGTCGCCCTAATCGTGCGCGGCGACCACGAATTGAACGAGATCAAGGCCGCCAATCTGGAGCAGGTCGCCAGCCCCCTGGCATTCGCCTCGGAAGCCGAGATCCGCGCGGCGATCGGTGCCGGCCCCGGCTCCCTCGGTCCGTTGAACCTGCCGATTCCGGCGATCGTCGACCGTTCGGTGGCCCTGCTGAGCGACTTCGCCGCCGGTGCCAACCTCGACGGCAAGCACTATCTCGGCCTCAACTGGGAACGCGATCTGCCGCTGCCGGAGATCGCCGACCTGCGCAACGTCGTGGAAGGCGACCCGAGCCCGGACGGCCAGGGAAACCTGGTGATCAAGCGCGGTATCGAGGTCGGCCACATCTTTCAGCTCGGCACCAAATACAGCGAAGCGATGAACTGCAAGGTGCTCGGCGAGAACGGCAAGCCGGTGACCCTGATCATGGGCTGCTACGGCATCGGCGTATCGCGCGTGGTGGCCGCAGCCATCGAACAGAACTACGACGAGCGCGGCATCCTCTGGCCGCAGGCGCTGGCGCCGTTCCAGATCGCCCTGGTACCGATGAAGTACGAGAGCGCCGCAGTCAAGGAAGCCACCGACCGCCTCTATGCCGAGTTGATCGCCGCCGGCTACGAGGTACTGCTCGACGATCGCGACAAGAAGACCAGTCCCGGGGTCAAGTTCGCCGACATGGAACTGATCGGCATTCCGCATCGCATCGTGGTGAGCGAACGCGGCCTGGCCGAGGGTACCCTGGAATACAAGAGCCGCCGCGAGACCGAAGTCCAGGCCGTCCCGGCTGCCGACCTCATCACCTTTCTCGGCAACCGCATCGGCTGCTGACTCCACACCATGCCCACCCGAAACTCCTTGCGCCTCGGCGCCACGCTCTGTGGTGCCCTTCTGCTCGCCGGCTGCGCCAACCAGTTGCCCCAGCGCAGCGAGCACGAAGAGCGCGTCGAACGTACACTTCTGAGCCACAATCTACAGATCGAACTCGGCGAGCCAGCCATGTTGGAGCTGCCGCAGCGGCACATCCGCATCCACGACCAGCGGACCTTCGAGATCCGCGAATTCGAGGTGATCCGCCGTTACGACCGCTACACACCCTACCAGCCCTGGCGGGAACTCTACGAGATCCCCCTGGGGGCGGTGGCGGTGCTGGCTGGAGTCGCCGCCAACGTGCTCAACGTGGTTGCCCTCGGCAATGTGCCCGATCTTGCCACCAAGGGCTGGATCGACTACGGCTTCGCCGGCCTCAACCCGGCGATGAACGTCGAATCCAACGGCCGCGCCCAGCAGAACCTGGCCCGCCGGGACGAACAACAGAAGGACGAGCGCACGGAATACTCCAGCCTGCCCTGGGCCGAACGCCCGGTATCGGTCAGGGCCGGGGCACGGACCTACGAACTGACCACCGACCGCCGCGGCGTCCTGCACCTGAACCTGCTCGACAGTCCCTTCACCCTGCAAGATGCCCGTGTCGCCCGGCTGCAACTGAGCGTCGAGGACCCCCAGGACGGTGCCCGCACGGAGGCCGTCCTGCCGGTCAGCCGCAGCCTGGGCGGCAAGCTGCGCGAGGCCCACGACTTGGTCTATGCCGATCTCGAAAGCGACGAGGTTGGGCAATGGGTGCGCCGGGTCAAGCGGCTCGCCGAACTCGGCTTCGAAGAGGAAGCCAGCGAACTGGAACAGAGCCTGATCGAACTGACCCGCCACGATCCGGAGCTGCAGCGGGAGTTTCTCGACGACCTGAGCAGGAAGACCGGCCGCCAGGCGCTGGCTCCCGCCAAGGACTGAAGACGACCGTACAAGGCTCCGACGCCCCCTCCTGCTCGCCCCGTCCTCGCCGGCCGTCGCCAGCCTGCCGTCGGGGCCGGAGCTGCGCACCCCGCTGCAGCGCGCGGTTACCGAGGCGAACAGCTTCGCCGAGCGCTTTGAGGTGGAGGTCTAGGTGCTGGACATGTCGATCCGCCTGAGCCGCTACAACGGCAGCCAGGGTGAGCGACCTGTGGCACGATTACCGGCATGTCGAGTGACGCAGGGCCACTCAGCGCCGCACGCGAAATTCCGAGAACCCCTGCAGGCCGACCTCTTCCAGCTCCACTCCCTCGACCCGGGCCTGTTCGGGACCACGCCATAGCCACTCGGCCAGTTCGCCCACAGCCGCCTCCTCGCCCTCGACCCAGGCCTCGACCCGCCCGTCGGCGAGATTCCGCACCCAGCCCGCCAGCGCCAGGCGCTCGGCCTGCAACGCCGTGCCCTGCCGATAACACACGCCCTGTACCCTGCCGCTGACCAGGGCGCGCAAGCCGATACACGCCACTTCAGGAACCCTCGCCACGCAATGTCTGCAGGCGGGCCGCCAAACCGGCCGCATTCTGCTCGCCGAGCAGCCGCTCGCGCAGACGACCCTGGGCATCGACGATGTAAGTGACCGGCAACACCTCGCCGGGCGGCAGCTTCAGGCGCTCGGCTGGGTCCTCGGCCAGCACGCCGAAACGAATGCCCAGCGCTTCGCTGGCGCGCGCCAACTCGCTCCCCTGCAGATTATCGAAATTCACCCCCACGACACGCACGCCATGCCCCTGGAACTGCTCGGCCAAGGCGTTCAACTGGGGAATCTCGCTACGGCAGGGCGAGCACCATTCTGCCCAATAGTTGATCACCAGCCACTGACCTTCCAGTTGTTCCGCCGCGACCGGACGCCCATGCTGGTCGACGCCCCAGTCCTCGCTGCAACCGGCCAGCGCCAGCCCGGCGGCCAGCGCCAGGACAATCCCCGTTCGCCTTCTCATAAGGCTCCCTCCACAATGACTCGCGATCGGCGAACCGACCGCCGCACACAGCATCGCCGACAATGGACCTCTGCACAAATATAACCAGTCCGAGCCACCGCTCAGGGCTCGGACAGGGGCGGCTGCAACCAACTCGCCAGGCTGTCGCCGAACAACGCCGCGCGCTCCCGCTGAAGCCTCTCCAGGGCGCTGCGCAAGGCGGGGAACCAGGGCTCGTCGAGGCTCTCGGGAAGCTGATCGAGATGCGGCAGCGGCCAGGGCGAGCGGCTCAACAGCGACTCCAGGCTGTAACGGTTCAGATCCCGGCAGAGCACCCAGCGACCGTCGCTGACGCGGCAGATCAGTTGCTCCCGCTCGAGAAAATCGAGCATCTCATCCCAGACCGAATCGGGCAGCGCCCAGCCGGCGCGCTGCAGATCGGTTTGGCGAACCGCTTGGCCGGACTGCTGGCTCTGATGGAATACCCTTAGCACCCCTAGCAGCACCAGCAGGCGCGGCAGCGGATTGCGCCGCCAGCGCCGGGAAGCGGACAGGTTGCAGACCAGCTCGGCCCCCAGCAGCACGATCATCCAGCTCAGATACATCCACAGCAGGAACAGCGGCACGGCGGCAAAGGCCCCGTAGATCAGCTCATAGGTGGGAAACAGAGCGACATAGAGACCGAACAGCCCCTTGGCCGCCTCGAACAGCACGGCGGCGAACAGCCCGCCCAGCAACGCATGGCGCAATGGCACCGCGGTATTGGGCACCGCCACGTACAGCAGGGTGAAGGCCGCCGTGCTGAACAGCAACGGCATGACTTTCAGCAGCATTCGCGCTCCGGCCAGAGCATAGGGATCAAAGACCAGGGACAGGGACGTGATGTAAGTGCTCAGGGCAAACCCAGTGCCCAGCAACAGCGGCCCCAGGCTGAGAATGGCCCAGTGCAGCAGGAAGCTGGACAGGCCACGGCGCGGCCGGCGTACACGCCAGATGGTGTTGAAGGTGTGCTCGACGGTCATCAGCATGAGCAGCGCGGTGACCATTAGCACCCCGACGCCGAGCCATGTCAGATGCCGCGCCTGCTCGATGAAGGTTCTTAGGTAATCCTGCAGCACGGCGCCGCTGGAAGGGACAAAATTGCGAAAGATGAAGCCCTGGATCTGTTCGCCTATGCCCTGGAAGTCCGGGATGACCGACAGCACGACGAAGATCAGGGTCATGATCGGCACCACCGCGAACAACGTGGTATAGGTCAGCGCCGCCGCACTCTTCGGGCCTTGGTCAGCCAGAAAGCGCTCGAACAGATAACGCCAGAAATCCAGAGTGTCGACGAAACGTTGGCGCATGCCCTTACCTTATTGAGAGCGAAGACGGGCACAGGGTTCCTCCATGCGCCAGGGTGGTTAGAATAGCGGTCCCACCCCGCTGGATGCGATCCGCCCATGACCGATCTGACGCTCTATCACAACCCGCGCTGCTCCAAGTCCCGCGGCGCGCTGGAATTGCTCGAAGCTCGCGGCCTGCAACCGAAGGTGGTGCGCTACCTGGAAACCCCGCCTAGCGCCGAGGAGCTCAGGGAACTGCTCGGCAAGCTCGGCATCCCGGCCCGCCAGTTGCTGCGTACCGGCGAGGAGGAATACAAGGTGCTGAAGCTGGCCGATCCAGCGCTGGACGAAGAACGACTGATCGCAGCCATGGTTGCCCATCCCCGGCTGATCGAGCGGCCGATCCTGGTAGTCGGCGAACGTGCGGTGATCGGCCGGCCAGCGGAGAAAGTCCTGGAGATTCTGCCATGAGCGATGCCTACATCCTGGTGCTGTACTACAGTCGCCACGGCGCCACCGCCGAAATGGCCCGGCAGATCGCCCGCGGCGTCGAGTCCGGCGGGCTCGAGGCGCGCCTGCGCACGGTACCGGCGGTATCCACCGAATGCGAGGCGCAAGCTCCGAGCATTCCCGCCGAGGGAGCGGTCTACGCCAGCCTGGACGATCTGCGCCACTGCGCCGGACTGGCGCTCGGCAGCCCGACCCGTTTCGGCAACATGGCGGCCCCGTTGAAATACTTCCTCGACGGCACCAGCGGCCTGTGGCTGACCGGCGAACTGATCGGCAAGCCGGCCTCCGTGTTCACTTCCACGGCCAGCCTGCACGGCGGCCAGGAAACCACCCTGCTGTCGATGCTGCTGCCCTTGCTGCACCACGGCATGCTGGTCTGCGGCCTGCCCTACAGCGAAGCGGCGCTGCTCGAAACCAGGGGCGGCGGCACCCCCTACGGTGCCAGCCATCACGCCGGCGACGGCAAGCGTCCCCTCGACGAGCATGAAACTGCGCTCTGCCGCGCTCTGGGCAGGCGCTTGGCGGAGATCGCCCGGCGCCTGGAGGGCGATCGTGGCTAGAAAGGCGAGACCGCTGCCCAGTTTGGAATGGCTGACCCCGCGCCTGAAACTCAGCCGTAGCCTGACCCTCGCCAGTTTCCTCGCCCTAACTGGCCTGCTCACGGCCTGGAACCTGGGCTTCGCCGACCTGCACGGCGCCCGTCCTTGGGTGGTCATCGGCATCCAGTTGTTGCCCCTGGCCTTGCTCGCCCCCGGCTTGCTGCTCGGCAGTGCACGCGCGCATGCCTGGACCTGCTTCGTGGTGAACTTCTACTTCATCCAGGGCGTGACCGCCGCCATCGACCCAGCGCGCCAATTGTTCGGCTGGCTGGAGACCCTGCTCAGCCTGATCCTGTTCTGCACCGCCCTGCTGTATACCCGCTGGCGCTTCCAGTTCGACCGCAAGCTGGCCGGGGAATAGCGAACCGGCGCTCGGCCCCTACCAGCCCAGGATTTCCTTGAGGAAGGGAATGGTCAAGCGGCGCTGGGCCTGCAGCGAGGCCTGGTCCAGCTTGTCGAGCAGTTCGAACAGCGCCGCCATGCTGCGCGAACCGCGGGTGAGGATGAAGCGCCCGACCTCGTCGGTGAGATGCAGGCCGCGACGCGAGGCGCGCAGTTGTAGGGCGCGCAACTTGTCCTCGTCGGACAGCCCCTGGAGCTGGAAGACCAGCGCCAGGGTCAGACGCGACTTCAGATCCGGCAGCTCGATCGACAGTTCGCGCGGCGGCACCGAAGCGGACAGCAGCAGGCGTCGGCCGCAGTCGCGCAGGCGGTTGAACAGGTGGAACAGCGCCTCTTCCCAATCGGCCCGCCCAGCGATCGCCTCCAGATCGTCCAGGCAGACCAGTTCGCTCTGCTCCAGGTTGTCCAACAGCACCGGACCGTAGTCCGCCACCTCGGCCAGCGGCAGGTAGATCGCCAGCTCGCGGCGCTGCTCGAAGCGGATGCAGGCGGCCTGCAGCAGATGGCTGCGCCCGACGCCCTCGGCCCCCCACAGATAGATCAGGCTTTCGGTCCAGCCGGCATCGGGCTCGCAGAGTCGCTCGGCATAGCCGAGCGCCGCCGCGTTGGCGCCGGGATAGAAGTTGGCGAAGGTAGCATCGTCGCGCAGACGCACCCCGAGGGGCAACTGGATCGGCTTCATGTCGGCCCAGGCGGCTCCGCGGAGCCGCCACTGGAGTCTCCTTGACCAGACTCTCCGTAAAGGTCGGAAAGTTTATACAGATCGTGGACGTGACGCAGCAGGACCATGATCACCGCGGCGACCGGCAAGGCCAGCAGCACCCCGGTGAAGCCGAACAACTGACCGCCGGCGAGGACGGCGAAGATCACCGCCACCGGATGCAGACCGATTCGGTCGCCGACCAGCAGTGGGGTCAACAGCATGCCTTCGAGCAACTGGCCGACGCTGAACACCACCACTACGCCGATCAGCGGATAGGGATCGCCGCCGAACTGGAACAGCGCGGCGACAAGGGCAGCACCGATGCCGACCACGAAGCCCATGTACGGCACTATGCTCGCCAGCCCGGCGAGCAGGCCGATCAGCAGCCCGAGGTCGATGCCGACCAGCATCAAGCCCAGCGCGTAGACGACGCCGAGCGCCAGCATCACCAGCATCTGCCCGCGCAGGAAGGCACCGAGCACCTCGTGGCACTCGCCGACCAGCCCCACCACCACGCCCTCCCGTCGCCGCGGCAGCAAGGTTCGCAACTTGGCCACCAGGATGTCCCAGTCGCGCAGCAGATAGAAACTCACCACCGGCACCAGCAGCAGGTTGCCCAGCCAGGCGAGCAGGGCCAGGCCGGAGGCGGTGGCCTGACTGAGCAATTGGGTGAGGACGTCGGTGGTCTTGTCCAGTTGCCCGACGAACATCGACTTGAGCTGTTCCAGATGCCAGAAGCCCTTGGCCAGACCCAACTTCACCTGGACCCAGGGCAGTACCACCTGCTGCAACCAGTCGAGCATCTGCGGCGCCAGTTCGTAGAGATGTACCAATTGCCGCCCCAGCGACGGCAACAGAAACAGCAGAGCCAGAACCAGAAGCAGGCCGAACAGGGCGAATACCGCGATCACCCCCCAGGTCCGCGACAGTCCGCGCGCCTCCAAGCGGTCGACCAGGGGATCGCCCAGGTAAGCCAGCAATATGCCGATCAGGAAGGGCGAGAGAATCGGCATCAGCAAATAGACCAGCCAACCGGAGAAGAACACCCCGGCCAACCAGATCCAGCGATTCGAATCGGTCATCTGAAATCCTTGTTCCTGCGATATTTGTCGGTCCACTCGCGCGCATAGCCGACGGCGCTGGCCAGGCTGCCCAGCACCACCAGCGCGATCAGCGGCGGGAGCAACGCGGCGGCGGTCGGCATCAGACTGGCCTACAGCAGCACAGCACTTACCAGAACGCTCTGCAAAAAGGTGGACAGCTTGCCTAGGCGGCTCGGACTGACCTTCAGGCGACCGACCCGCCAACGATAACAGAGGGCCCCGGCAACGATCAGCGCATCCCTTGCTAGCACCACCAGCACCAGCCAACCGGGAAGGAGTCCAGACAGACTCAGGCAGACGAAGCTGGAAACCAGCAGCAACTTGTCCGCTGGCGGATCGAGCAGGGCCCCGAGCCTGCCGCCCCAGCCGAAGCGGCGGGCGAGAAAACCGTCCAGCGCATCGCTGGAGCCGCCAGGACGAACAACAGCAAGGCCTTGCCGTAAGCCCCGGCGCGGATCGACCAGGCGACCGGCGGCACCAGCAGAAAGCGCAGCAGGGTCAGCAGGTTGGGCAAGCGATGCATGGACGGCTCCGGCCGCTGTTCCGTCCCGTCAGACCCAGGCCGGGGTCACCAGCGGAAACTCAGCGTGGTTTCGCGCGCTTGCACCATCGGCGCCTGACCGGTCGCCTGACTGGCAGCGCCTGCCTCGTGCAGACCGATCAAGGCCATCTGGGAACGTACCCGAACGACCGTGGATTCGAGCTGGTAGACCAGTTGGTCGCCCTCGACCCGGCGCAGGTGGGCGTCGAAAGGCTCCAGAACGCGCTCCAGTTCGGCGAAGCGGGCCAGATCCGCGCCCGCGACCTGCAGGACCAGGCGCTCGGTCGCCTCCTGCCTGCCCATGAAACGCTCGGCCATCCGCCCGCTGGCCGCCAGCATCACAGCATCGGCCAGTGTAGCGGCGTCCGGCGCCTCGGCGCTGCCCTCCGACTGGCCGCCGTCGGCCGCCAGACGCCACTGGGCCAGCCACTTGCCGCCCTCCTGACGGGCACGCACGGTGAGCATGGCATTGGCCCCGTAGCGCCCGGACACGCCTTGCAGCCCTGTGCCGCTGGCCAGATTCTCCGGGGTAGCGACCAGTTGCTCGTCGAGGTCGGCCATCGGCAGGCGCAGCGGCAGACCACGGTACTGGGCGGCCTTGCGCAACGGCTGGGCGCTGTTCTGACCGTCGCCGACCAATTGGGCGGTACCATCGTGCTCGTTCAGCCACCAAACCAGCAGGCTGGGTCGGTCGGCCCCCCACAGGGGCAACCCGGCCTGGCGCAGTTGCCCATGAGTAGAGGCCGGATCGAAATCGACCACCAGCGTCTGGCCTTCATAGCCATATTTGAGGATCAGTTGCTGCGGGTCCTGGCGCACAGCCGCCAACGCCGGATTCTGCACTGCCTCGGGTTTGCCGGTCAGACGCACCAGCAGGACGTCGAAGGCTCGCTGTAGAGCCTGGTCGCGTGCCGCCGGCTGCCGGCTGGCAACCGGCTCGCGGACCTGATAAAGGTCGGAGAGCTGCTCGGCGAGAGTAGGCAAGCTGAACAGCGACAAGCAAAGCAGGAACGGACGGACGATCGGGCGCATGACGGAAATCTCGACGTGGCGGCGCAGGGCGACGAAAGGGGGTTATACCTTAAACAGCCGCCGACGCACCGGCAACCGCGAGCACCGGCACGCTGGGCGCATGCCGGGAGCCATGGCCGCCGCCAGGCAGGGCAACCGCATGAAATGTCTTTCCGATACCGGACTGGAAAGATTGTGTCCCTAGTCGTTCCGGCCTGGTCTTCAAATCCGGTGCATCGGCTGCTTGCCGAGGGGCTGGATACCTCCTGTTTCGGCCCCCCGGCCGAGTCACTTTCTCTTGGCGCGCGCAAAGAGAAAGTAACCAAAGAGAAAGCGCGCCCGATCATTCGGCCCCGGCTACGCCGGGGTTCCCTCGCTCCGGCGCCGCTCCGAGGAGCGTCGCACAAGGGGCATCCATGCCCCTCGTACGACTCTCGCCGCCTCCCCGCGGCTTGCCCCTCTACGCGACGCTTGCGCTTGGCCTTCTGAACGGGAGTCGGGCTCCGGGTTGCCTGAAAGCGCTTTCGCTCTTCCTGTGGCACGGCCTGTCAGGCAACGCCGGATGCCCCCTTCAGGAGGCCGAGCGGAATCGTCGTGGAAGGGGTCGAGCGGCAAGGATGCCGCGAGAGCCGCGATGGGCCATGGATGGCCCTTCGCGGCGAGCCCTTGGAACGGCGATGCAGGGAGGGAACCCGGAGCGAAGCGCAGGGCCGGATGAGGGGGTGGCCTTCTTTTGGGTTACTTTTTCTTGGCCAGGCAAGAAAAAGTGACTTGGCCGGGGGGCCGAAACGGGGACTGTCCGGCTACTCGGCAAGCAGCCATGCCAAGGATCACACAATCTTGCCAGTCTGGTATCAGGCGAGCGCTTCATGCGATTGCCCTGCGCCGCCAGGGCGCTCGGTGGTCGCTGCTGGACAAGCCTGTTAGAATCGTCTGTCCTGCAGACCGGCCCTCGCCCCGGTCGAATCCCGAACCTCCTGAAGGCCTGATCCATGAGTAAGCAACCCTCCCTGAGCTACAAGGACGCCGGTGTCGACATCGACGCAGGTGAAGCGCTGGTCGAACGCATCAAGGGCGTCGCCAGGCGCACCGCGCGCCCCGAAGTGATGGGTGGCCTGGGCGGCTTCGGCGCCCTGTGCGAAATCCCGGCCGGTTACAGGCAACCGGTACTGGTTTCCGGTACCGACGGTGTCGGCACCAAGCTGCGCCTGGCGATGAACCTCGGCAAGCACGACAGCATCGGCATCGACCTGGTGGCCATGTGCGTCAACGATCTGGTGGTATGCGGCGCCGAACCGCTGTTCTTTCTCGACTACTACGCTACCGGCAAGCTCAACGTCGACGTAGCCGCCCGCGTGGTCGCCGGCATCGGCGAGGGCTGCGAGATGGCCGGCTGCGCGCTGGTCGGTGGCGAGACAGCCGAGATGCCCGGCATGTACGAGGGCGAGGACTACGACCTGGCCGGCTTCTGCGTCGGCGTGGTGGAGAAGAGCGAAATCATCGACGGCGCGAAGGTCGCCGCCGGCGACGCGCTGATCGCCCTACCCTCCTCCGGCCCGCACTCCAACGGCTACTCGCTGATCCGCAAGATCCTCGAGCTGAGCGGTACCGACGTTGCCGGCGCCACCCTGGACGGCAAGCCGCTGGCCGACCTGCTGATGGCACCGACGCGCATCTACGTCAAACCGCTGCTCAAGCTCATCCGGGAAACCGGTGCGGTCAAGGCCATGGCCCACATC
This sequence comes from Azorhizophilus paspali, assembly GCF_043587585.2. GTDB lineage: Bacteria > Pseudomonadota > Gammaproteobacteria > Pseudomonadales > Pseudomonadaceae > Azotobacter > Azotobacter paspali. The sequence continues at coordinate 1,178,347 of NZ_CP171449.1, read as the reverse complement.
ACCGGCGGCGGCCTCACCGAGAATATTCCGCGCGTGCTGCCGCAAGGTACCCGGGCGGTGATCGACGTGGCCAGTTGGACCCGCCCGGCGGTGTTCGACTGGCTGCAGGAAAAAGGCAACGTCGACGAGCGCGAAATGCACCGTGTGCTCAACTGCGGCGTCGGCATGGTCGTCTGCGTCGCTCGGGACAAGGTGGAGCAGGTCCTCGCCGTGCTGCGCGCGGCGGGCGAGCGGCCTTGGCTGATCGGCGACATCGCCGCCGGCGACGGCGACGAACGCGTCCAGTTGCACAACCTGAAGGCACACTGATGGCCGACTCCTGCAATGCGGTGGTGCTGGTCTCCGGCTCCGGCAGCAACCTGCAGGCGCTGATCGACAGCCAGGACGATGGCAACCCGCTGCAAATCCGCGCGGTGATCTCCAACTGCGCCGACGCCTACGGCCTAACCCGAGCGAAGAACGCCGGTATCGCCACCCAGGTGCTCGACCACCGGACCTACGAGGGCCGCGAGGCCTTCGATGGCGCGCTGATGGAAGCGATCGACGTCTTCCAGCCCCACCTGGTGATCCTCGCCGGCTTCATGCGCATCCTCACCTCCGCCTTCGTCCGCCACTACGAAGGTCGCCTGCTGAACATCCACCCATCCCTGCTACCCCGCTACAAGGGCCTGCACACCCATCGCCGCGTTCTGGAAGCCCGGGACAACGAGCACGGCTGCAGCGTGCATTTCGTCACCGAGGAGCTCGACGGCGGCCCTCTGGTCATCCAGGCGGTAGTCCCGGTGCAACCGGGCGACACCGAGGAAAGTCTGGCGCTGCGCGTGTACTTGCAGGAACATCGGATCTACCCGCAGGCCGTGCGCTGGTTCGCCGAGGGCCGCCTGCGACTGGCCCCCGAAGGAGCCTTGTTGGATGGAGAAAAACTGCCGGCTACCGGCCATCTCATTCGAACCTAGGATAGGAGACATTATGCGTGGTGCCCTGTTGTTCGCCCTTGCCTTGCTCGCGGCGCCCACCCATGCCTTCGAACTGAAACCCTTCTTCGCCAGCTACACCGCCGACTGGAAACAGATGCCGATCAGCGGCTCCGCCGAACGCTCGCTGAAGAAGCTGGACGGTACGCGCTGGGACTACGAATTCAAGGCCAGCATGCTGCTCGCCAGCGTCACCGAACAGAGCACCTTCAGCGTCGAGAACGGCCGCCTCGTGCCGCTCGCCTATCGCTATGAGCGCAGCGGCATGGGCAAGGACAAGAAGGTCCGGCACGACTTCGACTGGCAAGCCAAGACGGTCCAGGGCAGCGAGCGCGACAAACCCGTGAAGCTGCCGCTCAACCGCGGCCTGCTGGATAAGTCCCTCTATCAGTTGGAGCTGCAGAAGGATGTCGCCGAAGGCAAGAAGAGCATGAGCTACCAGGTGCTCGACGGCGACGAGATCGAAACCTACGACTTCCGCGTACTGGGCAACGAGAACGTGCGCACCCGCGTGGGGCTAGTCGAGGCGGTCAAAGTCGAGCGCGTGCGCGATCCCACCCAGACCAACCGCAAGACCGTGTTCTGGCTCGCCAAGGACTGGGACTACCTGATGGTGCGCCTGCATCAGGTGGAGAAGGACGGCAAGGAATACCAGATCATGCTCAAGGAGGGAACGGTCGACGGCCGCCCGGTGAAAGGTCGGCTCGACTGAGACAATCCCGTCCCATACCGAAGCCGGCCGCGCGCCGGCTTTGTTTTGCATGGCATGCGACCTGTAGCGCCGGCCTGCCTTTCAGCCCACACTTTGGCACGGGTCTGGCCGGGCGAAGCCGGCTGTCGCCAAACCACTTTTACTTGGGTCACATCGTAGTTACGCTGTAACTACGATTCACTGAAGGAATTGAGATGGCCACCGAAACGACCGTCCGTGCTCGCATCGACGAGCGCATCAAGAATGAAGCCACCGTGGTGCTCGAATCCATGGGCCTAACCATGTCGGACGCCATCAAGCTGATGCTGGTGCGCATCGCCGAGGAAGGGCGCTTGCCGTTCGCGCCGCTGGAGCCCTCCCTGGAAACCATCGCGGCTGCACGTGCGGCGCGCGAGGGGAGTCTCGAAATCGTGACCCTGGACGAGCTGCGGGCGGCGATTCGTGCGGAAGATTAAGCAGACCAGCCAGTTCAAGCACGACTTGCAGCGTGAAGCGAAGGGACAGCACCAGGCAACGTTGGAAGACGACCTGCTGCCGGTCATTGAGGCGCTGGCGAAGGATCGCCCTCCGAATGTCCTGCACCGTGACCATGCCCTGACGGGCAACTGGGTGGATCATCGCGACTGCCATATAAAAACGGACCTGGTGTTGCTGTACCGGAAGCCGGACGACGAAACGCTGCAATTGGTTCGCCTCGGCTCGCATAGCGAGCTGGGGCTCTAACAACCGCTGATATGGCCACCGTGCCTTTGACCGACCAGCCCGCAACGGCCGCACCGGCAGAACGTGAATGCTCGCTCGGCGCAGTGACCACGGAGAAGAGGCTTCCCCGTTCGATGAATATTCCCCGGAATTTTTCCCGGAAATTCCCGTTCGCAAAATAGCCTTGAGTCTGCGCGGCGGCCCAGGGAATCGAAGCGAAGCGTCGAAACAACTCACGGCAGGCACAGCTTGTTTCGATGTTTTGTTTCAAGAGGAGGTACGTCTACCGCGTACCTCTCCCGAGCCTCTATACACTGCGCACGATGAAATCCTGTTTTGTGGAGCTACCACATCAGATCGTCGGGAATCTTGTAGGCCGCGTAGGGATCGTCCTCGTCCGGCGCCTCGCTCTGCGTATTGAGCAGCACCACACGGCGCGGATCGCGCTCTTGAATCTTCAGCGCCGCCTCGCGCGGTACCACCTCGTAACCGCTGCCATGGCGGACGATGCCCAACGAGCCACGGCTGAGTTTGTCGCGCATCATGGTATTCACCGGCAGGCGCTTGACCTTCTTGTCGTCGACGAAGTTGTAGTAGTCGTCGGTGTTCAGCTTAGGCAGGCGGGAAACCTCGATCAGTTGCTTGATCTGCGCGGCACGTGCCTTCTGCTCGGCCTTTTCCTGCTGATGGCGATTCAGCTCCTGGTCGCGGGCGAGTTTCTCGGCCTGGGCCTGGAGCGCCACCTGGCGTTGTGAGTCGTCCTTCTCGATCTGGCCCTTGCGCTCCAGGCGCTCCTGCTTCTGTTTATGCTTGCTGGCCTGCTTGGCCTGCTTCTCGTTGACCAGGCCGGCTTTCAGCAACTGGTCGCGCAATGACATGCTCATCGTAAGAAATCTTCCAACCGCCCGCCGCTGCGGACATTCGTTTTCAGGGGCGAATTCAGCCAAGGACAGGCTCGGGAATGGCTAGGCTGGCGCTTCCCGCAACTTGCCGACCAGTGCCTATAGGCCGGACCGTCCGACGCGATCCCGGATTCCATCGAACGCGGCCGGACGGGCTACCGAGACTCAATCCTCCAGCCTGAAGGCCCGGAGTGCAAGCCCGGAATGGCCAGGAGGCAACACCATGGGCGAGCGGCTCAGGACAACGCACTCAAACGCAGTCCGGCTCGCCACGCTCGGCGCGCTTGGCTTTTGCCCACAACGCCTCCAGCTCGTCCAGGCTGCAGCCCTCGGGACTGCGTCCGTCGGCGCGCAGGGCCTGCTCGATGAAGCGGAAACGCCACTCGAACCGATGGTTGGCACCGCGCAAAGCGACCTCCGGATCTACCGCGAGATGCCGCGCCAGGTTGGTCGCGGCGAACAACAGATCGCCGAGCTCGTCGACGATGGCCTGCGGATCGCTCCCGCTCATCGCCTCCAGTAGCTCGTCCAGCTCTTCGCGCAGCTTGTCCACCACCACCAGCGCTTCCGGCCAGTCGAAGCCGACCCGGGCGGCGCGCTTCTGCAGCTTGACCGAACGGGACAGCGCTGGCAGAGCCAGCGGCACGTCGTCGAGCAGGGACAATTGCTCCGGCGCGGCGGCCTTTTCCGCCCGCTCCTCGGCCTTGATGTCCTCCCAGCGCTGACGGATAGCCTCCTCGGCCGGCTTCGGCCGGTCCGGCGCGCCGTACAGGTCGCCGTCGGGAAATACATGGGGATGCCGGCGGATCAGCTTGCAAGTGATGCCGTCGACTACCGTGGCGAAGTCGAAGCGTCCTTCCTCCTGGGCCAGTTGACTGTAATAGACCACCTGGAACAACAGGTCGCCGAGCTCGCCCGGCAGATGGGCGAAATCGCGACGCTCGATGGCGTCGGCGACCTCGTAGGCTTCTTCGATGGTATGCGGGACTATGCTCGCGTAGGACTGCTGCAGATCCCAGGGACAGCCATGCCGCGGATCGCGCAGGCGGGCCATGAGATGCAGCAGGTCGTCGAGTCGATACATGGGCTTATCCTGTTTGGTCCTGAAGCGGGAGTCGCGAGCATAGCGCGATCCCACCCGAGGCCACAGGATTGGGAATAGATCGCCGCGTCAGAGCCCGGCGCCCAGGAGCACGCCCCAGAGCAGCCCGCCTCCGGCCGGCAGCCAGACCGCCAGACGCGGCGCGAAAGGCAGCAACAGCACCAGGGCGAAGCCGGTCAGGGAGATCATGCCGAACCAGCCGACCGGCCCCATAGCCGCGCCCCAGGCCGTGACGCAGGCGTAGAAGGCCAGCACCAGCGCCAGCCAGCCGGCGGCGCGCAGGGCGCGTGGCAACCAGGGCGGCGGCGCCTTCTGCCAGACCTGACGGTAGTGACGTTCGAGCCCCAGGCACAGCCCGAGCATGCCCGAGTAGGCGAACAACAGGCCCGCAGCGAATCCGCTTAGCATTGCACGGCTCCAGTCAGGGAATGGGAATCTCCGGCGCGGGCTTCGACCCGACCGATCCGCCAGGCCACCCAGCCCAGCACCAGGCCCAGCAGCAGGGCGCAGAGCTCCAGGGACAGGCGCGTCCAGTCGAAGGTCGCTCCGCTGAAGAGTCCGAGCAGCGGCAATGCCGCGCACAGCAGGGCGACCGCCCAGAGCTGCTCGCGCCAGGCCGCCAGTTGCGGGCGCAGCCAGGCGTGCACGAAGGTCAGCAGCCAGATGGCGAAGAACAGGCACATCTCCCAGCCACTGCGCTCACCCAGGCCGGCCGGCAGCAGGCGGTTGATCCAGAACAGCGCGATGCAGCCCAGCATCAGGCCGGCCACGCTGCCGACGTTCAGGGTCTCTACCACGCGCAGGAAGCGTTGCCCGGCGTTCGCCTCGGCGATCTGGAGGCGCTGGCGGTTGGCGAACAGCACTAGGCCGGTGGCGATCATTGCGCAACTGATCGCGCCACAGAAGAAATACAGCCAGCGCATCGGGTAGCCGCCGAACTGGGCGAAGTGCAGCCCGATCATGACCTGCTGAATCAGGGTAGTGGCACGCTTGTCGGCGGGTGCCTGCAGGCGCTTGCCGGAAACCCCGTCGAACACTGCCGACTCGCCCTTGGTCAGCGCGATGCGGTAGCCCAGCAACGGACTAGCCTCGACGCGGGCGTTGGCCTTGCCCGGATTGCGGACCCGCAGCGAGGCCACCATGCCCTTGCCGAACAGCTCCTCCGCCGGGGCGATGAAGGAATCCAGCGGCAGCAGCGCAGCGGCAGGCGCCTCATGGCCCGCCCCGCGCGGCCCCCGGCCGCCCTCCATGCCGCTCTCCGCGGGTCGGCCACCGCGCTCCATTCCACCCTCGGCAGACCGTCCGCCGCCCGGTCCGCCCGCTGCCGCCTGGGCACTGGGCGAGGCGTCGCGGAACATCGCCATGCGGTCGCCGCCGTAGAGAGCGTCCACTGCCGCCGGCATGTAGATCATGAAGAAGATCACCAGGCCGGTGTAAGTGATCATCAGGTGGAACGGCAGCAGCAGTACCCCGCTCGCATTGTGGCCGTCTAGCCAGGAGCGCCGGCCGCCGGTCGGGCGGAAAGCGAAGAAATCGCGGAACAGGTGACGGTGGATGATGAGGGAAGTGACCAGCGCCACCATCATCGCCATCGCCGCCACCCCGACCACCCAGACGCCGAAGGTACGCGGCAACTGGAGGCTGTAGTGAAAGCGGAAGAAGAAATTGCCGCCCACGCTCTCGCGCGGCTCCAGCAAGCCGCCGGATTCGGGATCGAGCACTTGGCGCTCGGCATGCCGGCCCTCGCCGGTGGAAATCTTCAGCACCGGCGAACGCTCGGTCGGCAGGTCGATGCTCCACACCGGCGCGTCGGCGTGCTCGCGCGCCAGCCACTCCTGGGCGAAGCGCACGGCCTTGTGCTGATCCGCGCCCTGGCTGGCCAGCTCCGGCTGCATCCACCAATTAATCTCCTTGTCGAACACCGTCAGGGTGCCGGTCAGGAAGATGGCGAACAGCAGCCAGCCGAGCAGCAACCCCGCCCAACGGTGCAACCAGATCATGGAGTGGCGGAAACTCTTGTTCGCGGACATCAGGCAGCTCCTCCGAACCAGACCGGCCAGAAGCCGATCAGTGCCAGCGGCACGGCCAAGGCGATGCCCAACCAGACTCGCCGCAGCGGCGCCGCGAAAGCCCAGAGCAGGAAGGCCGTATAGAAGGCGAAGGATGGCAGGGACGCGACTATCGCCGCATCGAAGCGCTCCAGCGGCAGGAGGCGCGCCAGCGCCGCGGTAGCGGCGTAGGTCAAGGCATACCCCCCGAAGACGGCCGCCACGACCCTGAGGCCTGTGTCCAGCCATACCCGTCGCGAAGGCGATAGCGTTAATCGACGGCTCAAGTTTTATCCCCTAATCAATCGTCGAGATGTCCCATGGACAGGCGCAGCGCCGGCTTGAGCGAAACCGGCAGCAGGCCGCCATGGGTCAGAGTTGGAAATTCGCGGTAATGCACGCTCAGCCCCGGCCAGCCGGAAAGCTCGCGGGCCAATTGCCGGGCCGCGTCCTCCGGCACGCTGGCCACGGCCTGGCGGCGCACCGCCATTGCCTCGGGACTGGCGCCAGCCGGCCCTGCGCCGTCGTGGTCCTTGCCGCTGCGCATGACCAGCAGGCGAAAGCCGCTCCTGGACCAGCTCCCGGCCACGGCCCGCAGGCGCTCGATCATCTCACCGCGACGCCACCAGAGCGACGGATCGGCCGCTGCGTAGGACTGGAAAGCCTCCGGCCGCGTGGCCAGGACGTGCAACACGAATAGCCCGCCGTAGGAATGCCCCCACAGGGTCTGCCGAGACCGGTCGACCGGGGCGAGCTTCTCGACCGCCGGCTTGATCCGCTGCTCCAGCAGATCGAGGAAGTGGCCGGCTCCCCCACCCTTGCGGTCGCCCGCCAACTCGTCCACATAAGACTGTCCATCGGCGAGCGGCGGCGTGTAATCGAAAGCCCGGGAGCGCACGTTGAAACGCAACGGCGCCTCATAGCCCAGAGCGACGATCACTGGCGGGTCGTCGCCGGCCAGTGTCTGCAGAAGCGGCTCGTCCAGCGCCGCCAGGGCGGCGTTGCCGTCGAGCAGATAGACCGCCGGGTAGCCTGTGGCGGCGGCCGGGAGTCGAGGAATGGCGACCACCACCCGATAACGCCGCTCGCCATCGGCGGAAACGAAATTCAGGTTTTCGAAGCGATACGCGGCGGAGCCGGTGTCGGCGACGGTCGGCCCGGCCGGACGGTCCAGCTCGGGCCTGGCCAGGACGCATTCGGCCGGGAAGGCGAGCAGTACGGCGCCCAGCAGAACGGCATGCAGCGCTTGCATGTTCATAGCATCCCCATCTGCCGCCAGCGCGGCAACACGACGGTCTCGAAGGTCAGCAGGCGCTGCTCCAGGTCGGCTTCGCCGGGGCCGCCCGCATTCGCCAACAGGGTCCAGATCGTCTCCCGTAGCAGCCGGCCGGCGATCCCCGGATACTCCAGCAGAACCCGCAGGGCCACCATCTGCAGGCGGTCGGCGGCCACTGCCGAACCGAGGCTGGGAGCGGCTAGATAGCCGTAGGCGGTGCCCTGCAAGGCTCTTTCGCAGAGCACCTGGTTCAGGCTCCGGCAACGCTCGGTCGCGACCTCGCCCGGCAGCAACGGATGGATGTGCCCCGCCCAGGCGAGCATCTGCAGGGCCGGGCTGATCAACCCGGTCTGTCCCTGCAGCGCTGGCAGGCGAGCCAGTTCGGCGAAAGAACACGGTCCCGCCGCCAGGGCTCCGAGCAGCGGGCTGAACAGGCCGGCCTGCCCCTGCACCGGGCCGATGCGGGTATCGAAATCGATGCCGCCACCTTCCGGCGCCCCCGGGAGAGCCGTCACCACCTGGTCGAGCAGCGCCTGACGGTGCGCCTGCTCATCCAGCCGGCGCACACCGTTCTGATAGAGATCACGGCGCTCGGACTGATTGCGCGCCAGGTCCTTGAAGGTCTCCCGTTCGGCTGGCGTGCGCAGTTCCTGCAACAGGGGCAGCAGATTGCCCGGCAGGGACAGCGCATCGATGTTTTCCAGCGGCGTGGCGCTGCCGATGTACTCGCAGCCGCAGGCGGACAGCGCCGCCATGACATCGGCCACGTGCAGCGAATCCCAGTGCGCGTTCAGCAGCTCGTGGGCTAGCTGCCGCGGGTCTTCCCGCCGGCCCGCCGCCAGATAGCGTCCCGCCGCCGGATGCTCCCGGAAGAAGCCGGCGCCGCCCTGCTCCATACGCCCGAGCAGGCCGAGCCCGGCCTGTAGCCGGGCCACCGAGTCGCCCGCCACGGAGTCGCCACGGCAGCGCAGAAAACGCTGCATCGCGGACAGAAACGCCATGCCGGGCTGGCACATGTAGCCGAGATAGAGGATACCGCCCGGCTTGAGCCAGTGGCGCACGCAATGGCGCACTGCCTCGCGATCGGCCGCGGAGATCCATGAGTAGACGCCGCTGAGGACGATGAAGTCATACTGCGCCCGCTGTTCCCCGGCTATCCCGGCCAGGGAAGCGAAATCGGCCTCGACGAATTCGAGGTTGTCCAGCCCGGCGGCTCGCGCTAGGGCGCGGCCGTGGGCGATGTGCCGCGGGTTGAAATCGACGGCGACGAAGCGTCCCAGGGGGTTGGCCGCGGCGTTCAGCGCCGCGCCCAGCCCTTGGCCGCAGCCGAGCTCGCACCAGCTATAGGGAGCGGAGATGTCCGGCGCCGCGATCCCCAGCGCGGAGGCGACGAAGGACAGCCAGAGCGGCGTCGACTCCCGCTGGAAATGGTGGGGATAGGGCACATCCAGTACATAGCCGGTGTCTCTCAAGCTCGACTCCCGTGGTCAGAAGGTGAATTTCGCCGAAGCGTAGTAGGCCCGGCCCGGATCGTTGTAGCTGGAGGCGCCGGCGTTGCCGCCGTTGGTACCTTCGCGCTTGATTTCCTTGTCGAACAGGTTGTTGATGCCAGCGCCGAAGCTCCAGTTCTTGGTCAGCTCGTAGTTGCCGTTGATCGCCCACAGGGTGTAACCGCCCTGCTGCTTGACGGCGGTACCGGTGGCCGCGGCCCCGGTGCTGGTGATGTTGCGCGGGTCCTGGTAGCCGTAGAGGGTCATGCTCAGGTTCAGGTTGAGCGCCTTGGTGGCCTGCCAGTCGAGGATCGAGTTGACGGTGAACTTGGGAATGACCGAGAGGATTTCGCCGGTCTTCTTGTTCTTGTTCTCGATCATGTAGGTGAAGTTGGTGTTCCAACTCAGGATGTCGCCCTGGTCGCCCATCAGCGGGATGTTCAAAGTACCTTCCCAGCCGGCCACTACGGCCTTGTCGGCGTTCTCCCACTGCAGGACCTGCCCGCCCACCGAAGTTTTGTAAGTCGAGTTCAAGCCAGCGACGATCTTGTCTTCGTATTCGTTGCGGAAGTAGGTGATGCCGGCGTTCCAGCCGTCCAGCGTGTAGGCGATGCCGGCCTCGAAGTTCCAGCTCTTTTCCTCGCTCAAGTTGTCGTTACCTTGTACATAACAACCGCCGGGGCGACTCGACACAGGCATATCGGACGGGCAACCGTTACCCATGGTGTAGTAGATGTAGTTACTGTTCGACTGGTACAAGTTCGGCGCCTTGAAGGCCCGTGACAGACCGCCCTTGAGGCTGATGGCATCGGTGAGCTGGTAGGAGGTGTTCAGACTCGGACTCCAAATACTACCGAAGACAGTATGGTTATCGAAGCGCAGGCCGGGGGTCACTGTCCAGCGGTCGGTGACGTGCATGTTGGTTTCGGCGAAGAAAGCGATGTTCTCGTTGGTCGATTCGCTGTCGCGGCCGGTACTCGCGATGCCGGGAATTCCGGTGGCGCTCTGGCTCATCGAGAAGGGGTCGTCCAGCACCTCTTTGGTGTACTCGAAGCCCAGGGTCGCCACCTGGCTGAAGCCAAGGGTGAAGGGAATATTCACCTCGCCGCTCAGCGCGTAGTTGTCATATTCGGAAGTGGACATGCCACCGGAGTTGATACTGCCCTCGCCGCCGCCGGCCAAGCCCTCGTTGAGGCGCCGGTTACGGGTGTTCTCGTAGGAGAACACCAGTTGCGAGGTACCCCAGTCCCAGTTGCCGCGGTGAGTGAGCGAGCCGGCGCGGCGGTACATGATGTTGGTTTCCCGGCCGAACAACTGGTTCAGCAATTCGGAGCCCGTGGTGCTAACGGCGCGGTCGCCGGCGTAGATGTTGCCCTGGCGGCTATAGCTGCCCTCGATCTCGATGGTTTGCTGCGGGGTCAGGTCCCAACGTAGCATGCCGTTGAGGTCGCGGTTGCGCACCCCTTCCTTGCCGGCCGGCGGGGTGATGCCGCCATTAGCCGTATAGGCGGCGTTCAGGCCGGGACGGTCGGCCTCGGTCTTGTTGACGTTACCGTGAATGCGGTAGGAGAGATTCTGTACCAGCGGTCCGCTGAGGCTGAAGTTCACGCGCTTGCTCAACCCTTCGTACTCGCTTTCCGGGCTGTTGTAGTAGGTGGAGACCGAGCCATGGGTCTTCTCGGTCGGCGCCTTGGTGATGATGTTCACCACGCCGCCCATGGCCCCCGAGCCGTAGCGCGCCGCCGCCGGGCCGCGCAGCACCTCGATGCGTTCTACCAGTTCCGCCGGCACCCAGTTGGTGTCGCCGCGCGTGTTGCGCTCGCCGCTGCGGCCCATGCGCACCGAGTTGCGCGAGCGCACCGGCTTGCCGTCGATCAGGATCAGGGTGTTCTCCGGGCCCATGCCGCGGATATCGATCTGCCGGTTGTTGCCGTACTGGCCGCTGGAACTGTTGCCGGTGAGGTTGACACCGGGCATCTTGCGGATGATGTCGGACAGGTCGTTGACCGGCGGACGCTTCTTGATGTCGTCGGCGGTGATAATAGACACGCCAGGCTGCTGTTTCAGCTCGCGCTCCGCGGTGACCAGCACATCGTCCAGTTCGAGGGTGCCCTCCTGCGCCTGATAGGAGCCATCACCCGTGGCCCCCTCCTCGCTAGTGACCTCTTCCGCGGCTTCCGCCAGGAGGGGTGAAGAAACCGCCAGCAATGCCAAGGGCAGATGCGCAAGCCTGAAACGCGGATACATGCCTTACCTCACTCAATATGTGTGGACGAACCGGCCATCTACCTGACCGAAACCGACCCGAGCGCAGGCAGCGAAATGCAGGATTCCGACGCCCGGCCCGAGCGGACCTTTCGATCCCGGAGATGGCGGCACACGATAAATCGAGCGAGATGATATAAATTCCCATTTAATAGTAAAGTGCATTTACGAAGTATACATTTTCAGGCGCAGCACCATGCGCAGCCCCGGCCGGCCGTATTCCGCCCACAACCGGCCCCCCTGCTGGCAAACCAGCCGGCGGGCGATCGCCAGTCCCAGCCCGAATCCGTCCCCCCCCGGCCGCGCGGCATTGAGCCGGGTAAAAGGCTGGAAGATGCGTTCCAAATCCCTCTCCGGCACCCCTGGCCCCTGATCCTCGACCCACAGCAACCAATGGTCGTCCTCGATCCGGCCATCCAGGCAGACGCAACCGCCCTCCGGCGAATGGCGGATCGCATTGCGCAAAATGTTCTCCAGCGCTCGCGCCAGGCTGTTGAGGTGCCCCCACACCAGACAGTCGGGCGGCAGACGGCAGGGCAGCCGCCGGGGGTTCCAGCCGCTTTCGAAACAGGCATCCTCGCGCAGGATCTCCCATAGCGAGGCCACCGCCACCGGCTCCAGTGGCGGCTGTGGCCGCTCGGTATCCATCCAGGCCAGTTCCAGGGTGCTGTCGATCAAGGCTCGCATAACGCCGACTTCGCGCAGGAGCCGTTCTTCCAGTTCGCAGCCGTTCAAACCGGCCTCGCCGGCCACTTGCAGGCGACTCAGTGGCGTGCGCAGCTCGTGGGACAGGTCTCGCAGCAATTGGCGCTGCAGGCCCAGCGAGTCCTCCAGGCGCCCGGCCATGTGATCGAAGGCACGCCCGAGCTCCCCCAGTTCATCGCTGCGCTGCGCGACCGCCGGGTCCACACGCGCCTCCAAATTATCCGCGTGCAGAGCGTTGGCCAGTTCGCGCAGACGCGCCAGCGGCGCGATCAGCACCCGGTACAGGCCGATGCAGAGCAGCAGGGCCAGGCCAGCGGGAATCAGGAACTGAACCGCGGCCTTGTACAGGACCTGGTAACGCCAGGGACGAAAGCGCTCGGGCAGTTGGATGACCAGATAGCTGCGCCCGTCGGCCAGCGGCAGGGAGAGCAACGGCAGTTCCGGGCTGCGCCGGCTCATTCGCCACTCCAGGCCGCGCAAAAAGGTCAACCGCCGGCTCTCGATCAGCGGCCGGCTCCCCAACGACTGCAGACTTTCATCCACCAGATCGGCCGCTCCCGGCTCCCGCGACCTCAGGTCGCGCAGAAAGGCATCCACGGCTTCGGGTCCTTCCCTGGCCACACGGGCGGCTTCACCGGCGTAGCCTCGCAGGACCTGGCGAGCCTCGTCGGAAAGGTAAGAGGTCTGCTGATCGATCCAGCGGCCCCAGGAGCCGATCAAAAAAATCACCAGCAGGCAGAAAGCGACCAACAGCGCGGCCAGCCGCCAGAACAGCGAATGACGGCCCGGCACTCAAGCCACCTGCAGTTCCAGCAGATAGCCCTTGCCCCATACCGTCTCCAGCCGGACACCCTGAACGCCCAGACCGGCCAGCTTGCGCCGGATGTTGCTGATATGCATGTCGAGACTGCGATCGTACTGGGAATAGCCCCGACGCAATACCTGCTGGTACAGAAACGGCTTGCTCAGCACCTCGCCCGGATGACGTGCGAAGGTTTCCAGCAGACGGTATTCGGTCAGCGTCAATCCGGCCCAGCCATCGCCATGCCGGACATCACAGCGCACCTCGTCGAGGAGCAATGCAGAGCCGCCCCAATGCACGGGCTGCCTGCGCTCGTAGGCGACGCGCCGCAGGATCGCCTCGATGCGCACCTGCAACTCGCCCATGCTGAAAGGCTTGGGCAGGTAGTCATCGGCCCCGCGGCTGAAGCCGGTGATGCGATCCTGCTCGTCACCCAGCGCGGAAATCAGAATGACCGGGACATGCCGCCGCTGGCGCAGCCGGGCCAGTACCTCGAGACCGTTGAGTCCGGGCAGCAGAATGTCCAGGAGGATCAGATCGAAGTCGCATTCGCTAGCCAGCTCTAGACCACTGTGGCCGTCGCTGCACAGCGTCACGACAAAGCCTCGACGCTCCAGATGCTCGTTCAGGTGGACGCCCAACAGAGGATCGTCCTCGATGACCAGGATGCGGCGATTGGGAAAGCACATCATCTTTCAACTCAGCAAAATACGAACAATTCTATTTCATATGCTACGGAGTACGTCTACCCGGGCCAACAGTCAGGCCCCTCCCAAAGTCTTGCACGCATCCCCTTGGCCAAGAGCCCGGTGAGCCGGGTTGGACCCGCCCCGACAGGAGCGAGCCTGCTCGCGATGCCTTGGCGCCGGTCATCCCTTGTCGCGGACAAATCCGCCTCATCCGGTGAGCGTTCCGCACAACGATTGCCCAGCAGGACCCGTGCGCCGCTGAGCAAGGCTGCACCGTTACCACTTCTGCGGCTTGCCCGCGACGCTCTGGCTACGGTCGCGCGTCGCGGACGAGTCCGCCCCAGTCCTTGCCGGCCGGCAGCCAAAGCCCTTGAAAGGCCCTGGGTCCGCAGCGTCAGGAAACCGCGCGGTGGCGGCGCGCCTCGATCACGTTGGGCAACTGGGCGATACGCGCCAGCAGCCGGCCGAGGGCATCCAGTCCGGGGATCTCGATGGTCAGGACCATCTGCGCCGTGCTGTCTTCCTTGTTCGACAGGGTGTTGGCGGCCAGCACGTTGATCCGCTCGTTGAGCAGCACCTGGGACACGTCGCGCAACAGGCCGGAGCGGTCGTAGGCGTGAATGAAGATATCCACCGGATAGGTCTGCACCGGCACCGGCCCCCAGCTAACCTGGATGATCCGCTCCGGCTCGCGGCTGGCCAGTTGCAGGGCGTTGGCGCAGTCCTGGCGATGGATGGTGACCCCGCGGCCCTGGGTGATGTAGCCGACGATGGGGTCGCCGGGCAACGGCTGGCAGCAGCCGGCCATCTGTGTCAGCAGGTTGCCCACGCCCTGGATCTGGATGTCGTCGCGCTTGCCCGGTTTGTGCGGAACGCCGGCCTTGCGCGGAATCAGCTCGAACTGCCCGGTGCTGCGCTCCGGCTCGACCAGTTGCTGGGCCAGCCCGACCACGTGGGCCAGACGCAGGTCGCCGGCGCCTAGGGCGGCGAACAGGTCCTCGGCGGTCTTCAGGTTGCTCTTTTCCGCCAGCCGGTCGTAATCCACCGGCGTCAGGTCGAGCCGGGCGAGTTCGCGCTCGAGCAGCACCTTGCCGGCGGCGACGTTCTGGTCGCGCGCCTGCAGCTTGAACCAGTGGACGATCTTCGCCCGGGCCCGCGAGGTGGTGATGTATCCGAGGTTGGAGTTCAGCCAGTCGCGGCTCGGCGAGCCGTTCTTGCCGGTGATGATCTCCACCTGCTCGCCGGTCTGCAGGGTGTAATTGAGCGGCACTATGCGCCCGTCGATCTTGGCGCCGCGGCAGTTGTGGCCGATCTCGGTGTGTACCCGGTAGGCGAAGTCCAGTGGCGTGGCGCCCTTGGGCAGGTCGATGGCGTGGCCGTCAGGGGTGAACACGTAGACCCGGTCAGGCTCGATGTCGACCTGCAACTGCTCGGCCAGGCCGCCGATGTCGCCCAGCTCCTCGTGCCACTCGAGCACCTGGCGCAGCCAGGCGATCTTCTCCTCGTAATGGCTGGAAGTGGACTTGAGGTCGGTGCCCTTGTAGCGCCAGTGGGCGCAGACACCCAGTTCGGCCTCCTCGTGCATGCCGTGGGTGCGGATCTGCACTTCCAGGGTCTTGCCGTCCGGTCCGATCACCGCGGTGTGCAACGAGCGGTAACCATTTTCCTTGGGATTGGCGATGTAGTCGTCGAATTCCCTGGGGATGTGCCGCCACAGCGAGTGGACGATGCCGAGGGCGGTATAGCAGTCGCGCACTTCCGGAACCAGCACGCGCACGGCGCGAACGTCGTAGATCTGGCTGAACTGCAGCCCCTTCTTCTGCATCTTGCGCCAGATCGAGTAGATGTGCTTGGCCCGACCGTTTATGTCGGCCTTGATGCCGGCGCCGGCCAGCGCCTCCTTGAGCTCCTGGACGACCTTGGCGATGAACTGCTCGCGGTCGAGCCGGCGCTCGTGGAGCAGCTTGGCGATCTGCTTGTACTGCTCGGGCTCGAGGTAGCGGAAAGCCAGATCCTCCAGCTCCCACTTGATGTGACCGATGCCGAGGCGATGGGCCAGCGGCGCATAGATGGCGGACACCTCGCGGGCGACGCGCTGACGCCGCTCCTCGTCGGCGTGCTTGACCGCGCGGATCGCGCAGGTACGCTCGGCCAGCTTGATCAGGGCGACACGCACGTCATCGACCATCGCCACCAGCATCTTGCGCAGGTTCTCCACCTGGGTCTGGGCATCCAGCACCAGGGACTCGCGCGGATTGAGGCTGTCGCTGATCGCCGCCATGCGCAGCACGCCCTCGATCAGCTTGGCGACCACCTGGCCGAAACGCTGCTGCACCTCATCCAGGACGATCTGCTTCTGGCGCACGCCGCGATAAAGCACGGCGGCGACCAGGGAATCCTGGTCCAGCTTGAGGTCGGCGAGAATTTCCGCGATCTCCAGGCCGACCAGGAAAGTGGACGTGCCGACGGCAGGCCTCTCCGCATCCGGCCGGGCCCGTCGCTCGGCCTCGCGGACGTACTCGCAGGCCGTCTTCAGGGCCTCGCGCTCCAGGGCCGGGTCCATCTTCAGGACATGATCCAGCCAAGCCTCAAGATTGATGCTGCCGTCGGTGTTGACCGGCTGCTGCGCTCTCACCTGTACCATGTATCTACCTTTCCCCCAGCATGTCTTCCATGCCGAACAAACATCAGCCGGAATCGGGCTGCCTGGAAACGAAAAATGCGGCTCTACCTGCCGGCGAGACTCGACGCCCTGCCTCAGCCCGCCGCGGGCTCTCTCTCGAACAACGCCATGGCCTCGACATGGGCGGTCTGCGGGAACATGTCGAGAATACCGGCACGCCGCAGCCGATAGCCCTGTCCGGCCAGTTCCGCGGCATCCCGCGCCAGGGTCGCCGGATTGCAGGAAACATATAGCACCCGCCCGGCTCCCAGGCTGCCCACCTGCCGCATGGCCTCCAGCGCGCCGTCACGGGGCGGATCGCACAACACCGCGGCAAAACCGGCGGCAGCCCAGGACGCCCCTGCCAGCGGCTTCGACAGGTCCGCCTGCCAGAAGTGCAGGTTATTCAATCCGTTGCGACTCGCATTTTCCCTGCCGCGCTCGACCATCGGCGCCACTCCCTCCACCGCCACCACCTCGCGCGAGCGCTGCGCCAGCGGCAGGGCGAAGTTGCCCAGACCGCTGAACAGATCGAGCACCCGCTCCTCCGGCCGAGGTGCCAGCCACTCCAGGGCCTGGACGACCATCGACTCGTTCACCACGGCGTTGACCTGCACGAAGTCGCCGGGACGGTAGCCCAGCTCCAGCCCCCAGGGCTCCAGGCGGTAGCCCAGCGGGGCTTCTTCCAATGCGTCCGCCCGTGGCTCGTCCCGCCCCTGCAGCCAGAGCTGGGCGGAGTATTCGCGACAGAAGACACGCAGGCGCTGCAGATCAGCGTCCGCAAGGGGCGCAGTATGGCGCACCAGAATGGCGCTTGTATTGCCGTGGAATAACTCGACATGGCCCAGCGCCCGGGGCCTTGCCAGACCGTGGAGAAGCGTGGGCAAGGCGCGCAGGATGGGCTGCAGTGGCCACACCAGCACCGGGCAATCGTCGATGGTGACGATCGCTTGGCTAGCCGCGGCGCGAAAGCCCACCTCCAGCCGGCCGGAAGTGGCATTCCAGCGCACCGCGATGCGCGCCCGGCGGCGGTAACCGAATTCCGGACCGACCAGGGGCGGTGCCCACTTCTCGGGTGCGAGGCCGGCGAAGCGCGCCAGTTGCTCGGCGAGGGTGCGCTGCTTCAGGGCCAGTTGCTCGGCATGGGGCAATGCCTGCAGGGTGCAGCCGCCGCAACGGCCGGCATGCGCGCAGGGCGCGACGCGGCGCAATGGGCCAGCGGCCAGGATGCGCTCGGCGTGGGCATCGACGATACGGTTGCGCGCACCGAGGACACGGGCCTCGACCTGCTCGCCGGCCAAGGCGCCGGAGACGAACCAAGTGCGGCCGTCGACGAAGGCGATGCCCCGGCCGTCGTGGGCCAGGCGCTCGATGCTCAGGACCTGCTTCCTGCCCGCCTGCAAGGGCGCCGAGCGGGCACCGCCGCTGGGTTGGAAGCGCAGGCCGCCGGTACGTCTAGTCACGTCGGAAGGCCCCGCCCGGTGTGGAGATCGATTCAAGGCTGGTCATAGACACCTGTAGACAGATAGCGATCGCCGCGGTCGCAGATGATCGCCACCAGCACCGCATTCTCCACCTCGCGCGACAGGCGCAGCATGGCCGCCACCGCCCCGCCCGAGGACACGCCGCAGAAGATACCCTCCTCGCGGGCCAGGCGGCGCATGGTGTCTTCGGCTTCGCTCTGCGCCATGTCGATCACCTGATCGACCCGGGAGGCATCGAAGATCTTCGGCAGGTACTCCTGCGGCCAGCGGCGGATGCCGGGAATCGCCGAGCCCTCCTGCGGCTGCAGGCCGACGATGCGTATCGCCGGGTTCTGCTCCTTGAGATAGCGCGAGGTACCCATGATGGTGCCGGTGGTGCCCATGGAACTGATGAAGTGGGTAATGAGGCCCTGGGTCTGGCTCCAGATCTCCGGGCCAGTGCCCTCGTAGTGGGCCTGCGGGTTGTCTTGGTTGCCGAACTGGTCGAGCACCTTGCCGCGCCCCTCGCCCTGCATCTTTAGTGCCAGGTCTCGGGCACCCTCCATGCCCTCGGCCTTGCTCACCAGCAGTAGCTCGGCGCCATAGGCGGTCATCGCCGCCTTGCGCTCGGCGCTCATGTTGTCCGGCATGATCAGGATCATCCGGTAGCCCTTGATCGCTGCCGCCATGGCCAGGGCGATGCCGGTGTTGCCGGAAGTGGCCTCGATCAGGGTATCGCCGGGGCAGATGTCGCCGCGCAGCTCGGCGCGGGTGATCATCGACAGTGCCGGGCGGTCCTTCACCGAACCGGCCGGATTGTTGCCCTCCAGCTTGACCAGCAGGGTGTTCGAGGTTTCTCCCGGCAGGCGCTGCAGACGCACCAGCGGGGTATTGCCGATGCACTCGGCGATGGTGGGAAAATGCACTGTCATGGAAACGCTCGGTGTCCTGAATCGGAAATGGGCTGCTCGGTCCGCACGGCATTCCTGCCGCCATGCTGCATGGGCGTCGCTCGCCATGCTCCCAGCATGGGCCGCCGCGACACCCGGCCTGGCAAAGGGCTTCGCTCCCGGAAAGCGGAGTCGGAGCCGTCAGGCCACAGGGGAGCCTATGATAGCCGGCAAAGCGCTGCAGACCATCATCTGGAATCGGTGCACTTACATTCCAAATGGTTATGAGAACGCTTCTATTGTGTCGTCGGGTCTGTCGCTACACTCACTGCCTTCCCAAATCCCTCACGGAGAATCGGGGTGTTCCACGACTTCAGCATCAAGACCCGCATCGCCATGCTAACCCTGCTGCCCAGTTGCCTGCTGGCACTGGTCCTGGGCAGCTACTTCACCTGGCAGCAGTTGGCCGAGATGCACGGTAACCTGGTGGGACGCGGTCAGTTGATCGTCCAGCAACTGGCTCCGCTGGCCGCTCCCGCTCTGGCGCAGAACTACCACAATCGCCTGCAGCGTATCGCCAATCGAGTACTGGACCAGACCGACATCCGTGCAGTGAGCTTTCTCGACAGCGAACTGGGCACCATCGTACATGCCGGCCCGAGCCTCAACGGCCCGCTGCCGCCTCAGGACCCGACCCAACTGACCATGGTCCGCGACAACAGCGCCACCCACCTACTGATGCCGGTGCTCGGCTACCACCAGAACCTGGCCAGCGGCAGCAACGACCAAGACGACCACCTGCTCGGCTGGATCGCCTTGGAGATATCGCACCATAACGCCCTGTTGCAGGGCTACCGCAACCTGCTGGCCAGCCTGCTGCTGAGTCTCTCCGTGCTGCTGGTCAGCGCCTTCCTCGCCCTGCGCGTCGGGCGCTCGATCAGCGACCCGCTGCGGCGTATCCAGCAGGGCGTGTCGCAACTGCGCGACGGCCATCTGGAAACCCGCCTGCCATCCCTGCGCAGCCACGAATTGGACGAATTGGCCGCCGGCATCAACCGCATGGCCGAAGTCATGCAGCACGCCCAGGAAGAGATGCAGAACAGCATCGACCAGGCCACCGAGGACGTGCGCCAGAACCTGGAAACCATCGAGATCCAGAACATCGAACTGGACATGGCGCGCCGCGAGGCCCTGGAGGCGAGCCGGATCAAATCCGAATTCCTCGCCAACATGAGCCACGAGATCCGCACCCCGCTGAACGGCATCATCGGTTTCACCAACCTGTTGCAGAAATGCGAGCTGACGCCCCGCCAGCACGACTACCTGAACACCATCCAGAAGTCCGCCGACAGCCTGCTCGACATCATCAACGAGATCCTCGACTTCTCGAAGATCGAAGCCGGCAAGCTGGTTCTCGAACACACACCCTTCAACCTGCGCGAACTCATCCAGGATACTCTCACCATCCTCGCCCCGGCGGCCCACGCCAAGCACCTCGAACTGGTCAGCCTAATCTATCGCGACACGCCCCTGGCGCTGAACGGCGATCCCCAGCGGCTCCGCCAGGTCCTCACCAATCTGATCAGCAACGCCATCAAGTTCACCAACGAAGGCACCATTGCCGTGCGCGCCATGGTCGAGGACATCGGCGAGGAGTTCGCTCAGTTGCGGATCAGCGTGCACGACACCGGCATCGGCCTGTCCCAGGAAGATCTGAACGCCCTGTTCCAGGCTTTCAGCCAGGCCGACAATTCGCTGACCCGCCAGGCCGGCGGCACCGGCCTCGGCCTGGTCATCTCCAAGCGCCTGATCGAGCAGATGGGTGGCGAGATAGGCGTCAACAGCGTGCCGGGCGAAGGCTCCGAGTTCTGGATCCGCCTGTCCCTGCCGCTCGACGATCACAGCGAGGACGAGCCGCCGACCGCCCTGCACGGCCACCGGGTCGCACTGCTCGAGCAACACGAACTTGCCCGCCAGTCGATCCAGCACCAGTTGGAAGACTGCGGCCTGGAAGTACAGTCCTTCGCCGAATTCGACGGCCTGCTAGCCGGCGTCGCCGCCACACGCCAGGAAGAACGGCCGATCGGCTTGACGGTGCTCGGGGTGACCAGCCGCGACACCAGTACCGATGAACTGGCCCAGCGCATCGCCGACCTCGAACGGCTCGGCTGCAAGTGCCTGGTGCTCTGCCCCACCACCGAACAGATGTTCTACCAGGAGGTCCTGCCGGATGCACAGATCCAGTTGCAAAGCAAACCGGCGCACCGCGACAAGCTGCAAGCAGCCCTCAGCGAACTGCTCACGCCTCAGCCGACCGGCTCGCAGACACTCGGCCCGCTGGGCAACCGCGCGCCGCGCCTGCTCTGCGTCGACGACAACCCGGCCAACCTGCTGCTGGTACAGACCCTGCTCGGCGACATGGGTGCCGTGGTCACCGTAGCCGACAGCGGCCAGGCCGCAGTGGAGGCCACTCAGCGGGAACGCTTCGACCTGATCTTCATGGACGTGCAGATGCCCGGCATGGACGGCCGCCAGGCCACCCGGGCGATTCGCCAATGGGAGGCCAGACAGCCGGAACAGCGCCATACGCCGATCATCGCCCTCACTGCCCACGCCCTGGCCAACGAACGGCGCGCCCTGCTGCAGAGCGGCATGGACGACTACATGACCAAACCGATCAACGAACGCCAGTTGGCCCAGATAGTGCAAAAATGGACCCGGCTACACCTGCGCTTGCCCGGCGCCCAGCAGGTCCACGAGGTCCAGCCGGCATCCATCGGCCACCTCAGCGTGCTGGACTCCGAGGAAGGCCTGCGCCTGGCCGCCGGCAAGCCCAACCTGGCCGCCGACATGCTGAGCATGTTGCTGGCCTCGCTGGATGCTGACCGCCAGGCGATTCACCAGGCACGCCGGGACGGCGACCGCGCCGCGCTGATCGAACGAGTGCATCGTTTGCACGGGGCCACCCGCTACTGCGGCGTTCCCCAGTTGCGCGCCGCCTGCCAGCACAGCGAAACCCTGCTCAAACAGCACGCTCCGGCGGCCGATACCGCCCTGGACGAACTCGACGCGGCCATCTTGCGCCTGGCCGGCGAGGCGAAATTCGGTGCCTGAGCGCAAACCGGGAACGGTGCCGCCGGCTACGGCGCGAACAGCTCCAGTTGCTGGCCTTCCTCGCGCCGGTCGAGCAGCCGCACACCGACGCCGAGCAGACGCACCGGCCGGCTGCCGCGGGCGAAGGCGGCGCCGAGCAGCAGCCGGTAGCTATCCAGGTCCCGACCGGCGCCGGCCTGCTCCAGGGTGGTCTGGGTGAAATCGTGGAACTTCACCTTGACGAAGGGCTTGTCCGGTCGGTAGCCGCCATCCAACCGCGCTAGGCGCCCGTGGAGGGCCTCCAGCAGTGGCGACAGTTGTTCCAGGCAGGCGGCCAGATCCGGCAGATCCCGTTCGTAGGTGCGCTCCACGCTCAGCGATTGGCGGCGACTGTCGACCGTCACCGGACGCTCGTCGATCCCGCGCGCCAGCAGGGCCAGACGCTCGCCGAAGCTGCCGAACTCGCGCATCAGGGCCAACCGGCTCCACTGACGCAACTCGGCGCAGGTACGAATGCCCAGGCGCGCGAGACGCTCGGCGGTGACCTTGCCGACGCCGTGCAACCGGCTCACCGGCAGTTCGGCGACAAAGGCCTCGACCTCGGCCGGTGGGATCACGAACAGGCCATCGGGCTTGCGCCAATCGCTGGCGATCTTGGCGAGGAACTTGTTGGGAGCGACACCGGCCGACACCGTGACGCGCAGTTCCTGCCAGATGCGCCGCCGAATGTCCTGGGCGATGCGCGTGGCACTGCCGGAAAAGTGCGGACTGGTGGAAACGTCCAGGTAAGCCTCGTCCAGCGACAGCGGCTCGACCAGTTCGGTATAGTCGCGCAGGATGCGCTGGATCTCCCGTGACACAACCTTGTAAGCCTCGAACCGCGGCCTGACGATCAACAACTCCGGACAGAGCTTCAACGCCTGTCGCGCGGGCATCGCCGAACGCACGCCATAGGCGCGCGCTTCGTAATTGCAGGTGGCAATCACCCCACGCCGATCCGGCGCGCCACCCACCGCCAACGGCCGGCCGGCCAGGCGAGGATCGTCGCGCATCTCGATGGCTGCGTAGAAACAGTCGCAATCGACGTGGATGATCTTTCTGCCGCTCATGGCACCCGTATGCCACTAAAGAGCCGGCCCTGGCAGTCCGGCGGACTCAGTGCGCCGCCACGTCCTTGTTGGAGGCACGCTCCGAACGGATGCCACGGACACGGAAGCCGTCGGGGCCATTGATATCGATGGGCTGCCAGATCCGCCAGGCCTCGTCGGCGCCGATCGCTCGTATCTCGACGACGCTGCCGCCGACCACCCGACCGGCCTTGAGGATCTCAAGATCGATGGCCACGTTTTCCAGATCGAATCCCGAGACATTCACTCCGGTACCCTGGAGATAGGTCTTGTGACTCATAGTAATCAACTGCATGTTGCGCAACTTGATGTCACCTTCGGCCGAGACGCCGACCGAAAACAGCAGCGCCACCAGCGCCATCTTCACTCTTAAGTGCATTGAATCCCCCGAATCGGGCAACTTGACGCCCAACCATCCGCCAATGAAAAAGTCCCAATTAAGTACCTCTCCATACTGTCCTGATTGGAGTAAAGCCCGGTGTGGATAGCATGAAATATAACTTCGAGCGAGTGCCACTGATCTAATCTCTAAGGGAAGTTCTCCGGAGTAGTCATCATGATTTTCGACAAACGTGCCTTCGACAGCCTGCTTGAACAAGCCTGGCGACATGCCGACCAGGCCGCGACGCTCAATGACCCCACACTCTATCGGGAAGCCTTCACGGCTATGTGCCAGGCCGTGGCCATGCTCAGCGAGGAAGCCGAGGACTGGCGCGAGCAAGTGGCCCGGGCGACCGAGGAATACACGCGAACCGAAGGCATCTAGCGACCGCCGTTCGCTCCCCCACACTAAGCAATTGAAGCAAAAACATTTTTTTAGGCAATATGGCTTGACAGAGGATTGTTTGGCTATAGAATGCCGACCACACAGACGCGGGGTGGAGCAGTCTGGTAGCTCGTCGGGCTCATAACCCGAAGGTCGTTGGTTCAAATCCAGCCCCCGCAACCATCGTTATAGTCATCGGCCCCGACTGCGATTCGCAGGGCGGGGCCGGTTGCTATGTGGCCCCAGACTTCATCGCCGCGCAGCTCGATCTCCACGCGATCGATGATCGCGGCAAGCGCCGCACGGCCCTGAACAGCGTCACGCCGCAGCGCGCCGCCCAGGTTGACCAGCAGGCGGCAGAATACGCCACGGATATCCGGACTGGCGATACTCGCCCGGCTCATCCGCTCAATCTCTCGCGGATGCAGGTCGTTCCAGTCGGTCTTCTTGCCGTTGCGCCGGGGGATCTGCGCCGCCTCGCAGCGGTAGCCCAGCTCGCGGGCGCGGCAGGCACGCTTACAGGTGTAAGCGTAGGCACCAGGCTCGTTGTCCAAGGCCTAGACCAGCGTCGGCAGCTTGTCGAGCGGCTTCTCGCTGTGCCTTCAGCTCGCGCAGTTGCTCCTCCGGATAGCTGTTGCTGCTCATCACCGACACAGCGGCGATGCTGTGGTGCAGCAAGGCGATGGCATCGAAGATGCCCTTCATCAACCACAGCTCGCCGACCTCCTGCAGGTCGACGCCCGGCGGACACCACCAGCAGCCGCGATAGCTGCAGCCGGGCTTGAAACGGGCCTTCTGCTTGCCGAAGCGGTGCGGCTGGTCGATCAGCCGCTCCTATGTAGCCGCCGTCGCCCATGTCGAAGCGCACCGTAGCGCTGCCGGCGTTTACCTCGCGGCTCCAGTAGTGCTCCTGTGTGAACCAACCCTCGATCAGCTCCAGGCGAACTCCAGGTAGGCCCTGGCGCTGGCCGTCGGCTGCTGCTCGGTGGCCTGCGCGCTTGCTCCAGTGGTCGAACAGGTCCTTGATGTGATAATCGCACCGGAGCACCCACGGCTGTTCCGCGTGGGTGTACAGCTCCTTCTGCCCGCAGGCCGGGCAGATGCCGCCGCGCATCCACTTTCGATCTCCATAGACGGGCTTGAGGCCATACTCGGCCGTCAGCCGCTGGAGTACCTGGTGATGCAAATCGTGATTCATGGTCGGCCTTACTGCGCCTGATCGAGGGCGGCCCGGAGGGCACCAAGGGCTTTCTTCTGCGCGGCGAGACACGGGCAATCGTGAAGGACGGCGCCGCCTCTGGCCGCATCGGTCACCAACTGGTAACGGTCGGCGTACCAGTGCGCCTGCAAGCTCTGACGGAACTGCTCGCGCAGGTGTGCGCTTCAACTTCTGGCCTTGGCATGGCTGCTTGCCGAGGGGCCGAAACAGAAGGTATCCGACCACTCGGCAAGCAGCCAATGCACTGGATCTGAAGACCACGCCGGAACGACCAAGCACACAACCTTTCCAGTCCGGTATCGAGCGAGCGCTTCACGCGATTGCCCTGCCTTGCGGGCGTGAAGGATGTGTTTACCTGCGAGATCGTTGGCTACGCATTCTCGGAGCGGATGACGACCGACTGGCTGAGCAGGGCTCTGTTCCGGGCACTCCAGCAGCACCGTCCACCGCCAGGCCGCATCCATCGTTCGGATCGCGGCAGTCAGTACTGTGCGAAAGCTTACCGTGATTTGCAGGAGCAGTTTGGCCTGCAGCGTTCGATGTCAGGCAAGGGGAACTGTTTTGATAAGGCACCGATCGAGAGCTTCTGGGGAACGCTGAAGAACGAGCTCGTTCATCACCGGCGCTACGCCACGCGCGCAGAGGCTGAAAGCTCGATCAGGGAATACATCGAGATGTTCTATAACCGTCAGCGTCGTCACTCGCGACTTGGCTATCTGGCCCCCGCTGAATTTGCCAAGCGATATCGAGATTCAGTGAAGGCCGCTTGAAACGAGGCTGTCTGGTCTTGTCGGGACACTCCACTTGGCCCTGGACTTGGGCTTCGATCTTGTCGTGCCGCCCAATCCCCAACGACTGCAGCCATGGGAATAGGATCGGCAGGTCTACAAGAAGCGCAATCAGGTCGAATGCTTGTTCCATCGATTGAAGGGCTTTCGCAGAGTTTTCAGCCGGCTCGACAAGCTCGACCTGATGTTCGTCGCCTTCATCCACTTGGCTCTCATCGCAGATACCCTACGTTAGTGTTAACAAGCCCTAGTTCCGCGCGTACTGCGTCTGTCTGCCCGCACTATGCCCCTACGCCTGGCGTGGATCTGAAAATCGTAGATAGCTGTATACTTTCGCCCCATTTTCCGTCATGACCACGCCCTGGTGCCGTAATGTCAAAAAAGCAACCTAGTATAGGCTGGACTTCGTTGGGGTGCCCGAAGGCCACCGTCGACTCCGAACGCATCCTCACCCAGTTGCGTACGGAGGGCTACCGCATCGTGCCGTCCTACGAGGAGGCCGACGTGGTGGTGGTCAACACCTGCGGCTTCATCGACAGCGCCAAGGCCGAGTCCCTCGATGCCATCGGCGAGGCCCTGGCGGAAAACGGCAAGGTGATCGTCACCGGTTGCATGGGCGTATCCGAGGAAGCCATCCGCAACGTGCATCCGAACGTGTTGGCGGTCACCGGCCCGCAGCAGTACGAGCAGGTGGTCAGCGCCGTGCACGAGGTGGCGCCGCCGAAGGCCGACCACGATCCCTTCGTCGATCTGGTGCCGCCGCAGGGCATCAGGCTGACCCCGCGCCACTACGCCTACCTGAAGATTTCCGAAGGCTGCAACCACAGTTGCGCCTTCTGCATCATTCCGTCCATGCGCGGCAGACTGGTCAGCCGCTTGGCGGGCGAGGTGCTGGGTGAAGCCGAGCGTCTGGTCGGGGCCGGTGTTCAGGAACTCCTGGTGATCGCTCAGGACACCAGTGCCTACGGCGTCGACCTCAAGTACCGAACCGACTTCTGGAACGGCCGGCCGGTGAAGACGCGCCTGCTCGAACTGTGCGAGGAACTCGGCAG
Source organism: Azorhizophilus paspali (assembly GCF_043587585.2). GTDB lineage: Bacteria > Pseudomonadota > Gammaproteobacteria > Pseudomonadales > Pseudomonadaceae > Azotobacter > Azotobacter paspali. Next base: position 1,151,620 of record NZ_CP171449.1, on the reverse strand, counting down.
GATGGGCGTCTGGGTGCGTCTGCACTATCTCTACCCCTACCCCAGCGTCGACGAGCTGATCCCGCTGATGGCTGCCGGCAAGCTACTGCCATACCTGGACATTCCCCTCCAGCACGCCAGCCCGAAGATCCTCAAGGCGATGAAACGCCCGGCCTTCGAGGACCAGACCCTCGCGCGCATCAAAAAATGGCGGGAGATCTGTCCGGAGCTGACCATCCGCTCGACTTTCATCGTCGGCTTCCCCGGCGAGACCGAGGAGGACTTCCAGTACCTGCTCGACTGGCTGAGCGAGGCCCAGCTCGACCGCGTCGGCTGCTTCCAGTATTCGGCGGTGGACGGCGCACCGGCCAACGAACTGGAAGGTGCGGTACCGGAAGAGGTCAAGCAGGAACGCTGGGAGCGCTTCATGGCTCACCAGCAGGCGATCAGCGCGGCGCGCCTGCAACGCCGGATCGGCCAGGAGATCGAGGTGCTGATCGACGAGATCGACGAGCAGGGTGCCATCGGCCGCTCCTGGGCCGACGCCCCAGAGATCGACGGCAATGTCTACGTCGACAGCGCACAGGTGCTCAAGCCCGGTGACAAGGTGCGCGTACGCGTCACCGATGCCGACGAGTACGATCTCTGGGCCGAAACCCTCTGACGCCCAAGTTCGCGCGCCGATCCGTCTTTGCGGGCAGGCGCGCGCCACCGAAACAACGCCGCTCTTTTCCGCCAGCCCTTGACCTCGCCTGAAGCGGGTAGCAGCCTCCCCCAGTCAGGCTAGCGCGCATCGATCCAGTTCCAAGGAGGCTTATGCACCGGATTTTCTTCCTTCTCGCCGGCGCCCTGTCGCTCGCTGGCTGTGCAGGCGGCCCCGCGACCGGGGACGGCGGCTTGTCGTCGGCCGCACGTTACCAGGGCCATCTGGTCATGCTCCCGGAGATGCATATCTTCGTTCCCTGCAACGCGGAAGCGCCCCTCTGGCTGGTCACGGATGCCGCCACTGGCCACCGTCTCGAGGCCCAATACACGAGCCTGGTCAGCGAGCCCTACGAGGAAGCCTTCGCGGTCCTGCGCGGCACCCCGGGCCCACAGCTCGATTGCCGGGGCTGCAAGGACTTCCCGGGCAGCTTCCGGGTCAGCGAAATCATCGAATACCGCCAGGCCGAGGCGGGCGATTGCCATTGAGGAGGTCGGCGAACGCCCGCCAACCTCTTCTTGGCGATGGACGGGAAGAGGCCGGCGCTTGCGCGCCCACTCAGGCCACCTCCAGGTAGCACTTGTGGATGGCGTCGCCTAGTTGCTGGACCTGTTCGATGTATTCGGTGATCCAGGCGTGCATTCCGGTTTCCAGGACTTCCTCGATCGCCGTGTAGCGTAACCGAGCCTCCAGTTCGGCGGCCAGGCGCTGCGCCGGACGACCGTTGTCGCCAGGCAGGTCGGCGAGCGTATGCTGCAGCTCGGTCAGGCAGGCCCGCAGCGAGCGCGGTACCTCCGCCCGCAGCAACAGCAGTTCGGCTACCTTGCCGGCCCGCGGCGAGCCGCGATAGATCTCGGCGAAAGCCTCGAAGGCGCTCAGCGCGCGGAGCAGCGCGCTCCACTGGTAGTAGGCGCGTGCCGAGCGGTCATTGGGGTCCTCGCTGTCCGCACCAAGCAGTTCGTAACGGGCGTCGAGCAGACGCAGGGTGTTGTCGGCCCGCTCAATGAAAGTCCCCAGCAGGATGAAGCTGTACACGTCACCGCGCATCAGGGTGCTGTAGGTGGCGCCGCGGAACAGCTGCGAACGCTCCTTGACCCACTCGCAGAAACGGCTGATGCCGTAGCCGCTCAGCCCCTGCTCGGCGAGATCGAGCAAGGCCAGCCAGGTGGCGTTGATGTTCTCCCACATGTCCGCGGTGATCCGCCCGCGTACCGCATGGGCATTGCTGCGCGCCGCGGCCAAGCAGTTGAAAAGACTGGCCGGGTTGCTCGCGTCGAGGGCGAAGAAATGCAGCATGCGCTCGGCGTGCAGTTCGCCGTGGCGCTGCAGGTAATCCTCGAGGGTGCCGGTGATCAGCAGTGGCATGGCCAGTTCGTCGAGGCCATTGCCGCGATCGTCCTGCGGCATCAGGGACAAGGAGTAGCTGACGTCGAGCATCCGCGCGAGATTCTCGGCACGCTCCAGATAGCGCGACATCCAGTACAGGTCGGCGGCGGTTCTACTTAACATGCTCGGTAATTCCTTCAATCCTCAACGACCCAGGTATCCTTGGTCCCGCCGCCCTGGGACGAGTTGACCACCAGCGAGCCCTCCCGCAGCGCCACGCGGGTCAGTCCCCCCGGCACCAGGCGGGTTTCGCGGCCGCTCAGGACGAAAGGCCGCAGATCGATGTGCCGCGGCGCGATGCCGTTTTCGACGAAGGTCGGGCAGGTCGACAGGCTCAGGGTCGGCTGGGCGATGTAGGCCTCGGGACGTGCCTTGAGACGCTCGCGGAAGGCCTCGATCTCGGCCTTGGTGGCCGCCGGTCCTACCAGCATGCCATAACCGCCGGAGCCCTGGGTCTCCTTGACCACAAGTTCAGGCAGATGGGCCAGGACATGGGACAGGTCGTGCGGCTTGCGGCATTGCCAGGTCGGCACGTTCTGCAGAATCGGCTCCTCGCCCAGATAGAAGCGGATCATGTCGGTGACATAGGGATAGATCGACTTGTCGTCGGCCACCCCGGTACCGATGGCGTTGGCCAGCACCACGCTGCCGCAGCGATAGGCCGAAAGCAGCCCCGGCACGCCCAGCACCGATTCGGGATTGAATGCCAGCGGATCGAGGAAGGCATCGTCCAGCCGCCGGTAGATGACGTCCACCGGCCTGGCGCCGGCGGTGGTGCGCATGAACACCCGCTCGTCGCGGACGAACAGGTCGGCCCCCTCGACCAGTTCCACGCCCATCTCGCGGGCCAAAAACGCGTGTTCGAAATAGGCGCTGTTGTAGCGTCCCGGCGTCAGCACCACCACGCTGGGGTTATCCAGCGGACTGGAACTCTTCAAGGCTTCCAGCAACAGGTTCGGATAGTGGTCGATGGGGACGATGCGCTGGGCGGCGAACAGTTCGGGGAACAGTCGCATCATCATCTTGCGATCTTCCAGCATGTAACTGACACCGCTCGGCGTACGCAGGTTGTCCTCCAGCACGTAGAAGGTGCCGTCTCCGTCGCGCACCAGATCGACCCCGGCGATATGCGCATAGATGTCGCGATGCAGGTCGAGCCCGTGCATTACCTGCTGGTAGCCGCTGTTGGACAGCACCTGCTCCGGAGGAATGATGCCGGCCTTGAGGATGCGCTGATCGTGATAGATGTCGGCGAGAAACAGGTTCAGTGCCTGGACCCGCTGAATGCAGCCGGCCTCGATCCCGCGCCACTCGCTGGCGGGAATGCTGCGCGGGATGGTGTCGAAGGGGATCAGGCGCTCGGTGCCCTGCGCGTCGCCGTACAGGGTGAAAGTGATGCCCGCCCGGTGAAACAGAAGATCGGCCTCGCGCCGACGCTGGGCCAGCACCTCCTGGGAAGTGTTCTCCAGCCAGTTGGCGAAGCCCCGGTAATGCGGCCGGCAAACGCCGTTCGCATCGTACATTTCGTCAAAAGATTGGCGATCCATGCATGCTCCTCGGCTGTGCATAAAAGAAATTCGCAAAGCTCATGCCAGTTGCCAAGTTCCTATTTCTATCAATGGCTTGGAGACACGCTGGCGATAACGGCGACGGATCGGAAGCGGCAGCGGTGCCCATCCGGCGCCTCTCCGCGCCGCCATTCGGTCGATATCCACCACGCTAGGCGATCCCGTCATAGCGTTCAGCGCCATATCACGCACAGAAGGTGGCGGAGCCGGGAAGCCCATGCACCCAAACAGCCCCCTGCTCGCCGAGCAAGATCTATCGCGCATTAAAAAAATGCAACACCCACCCTGAATTACCCGCGACAGGCATTCGAGCGCACCTCGACGCCGGGCCGAAGCACAGGCCCGGCCGGTACATCGCGGCCCCCTAACCTTCATGAACGATCCGGGTACCCAGCAGTTCGAGGAACCTTGCCAACCAGGCAGGATGCGCCGGCCAAGCTGGCGCCGTGACCAGGTTGCTGTCGACGTGAGCCTGATCCAGCGGAACATCCACATATTCGCCACCGGCCAGTCGCACCTCCGGGGCACAGGCCGGGTAGGCGCTGCACGAACGTCCGGCGAGCACGCCGGCCGCCGCCAGCAGTTGGGCGCCGTGGCAAACAGCGGCGATCGGCTTGTTCGCCGTGGCGAAGCTCCTCACCAGTTCCAGCACGCGCTCGTCGAGGCGCAAGTATTCGGGCGCCCGGCCCCCCGGGACCAGCAGCGCGTCGTAGTCTTCGGCGCGCACCTGGGCGAAATCGAAATTCAGGACGAAGTTGTGTCCGGGCTTTTCGCTGTAGGTCTGGTCGCCCTCGAAATCGTGGATGGCGGTGCGCACGCTCTGCCCGATCTGCTTGCCCGGGCACACGGCATGCACCGTATGGCCGACCATCAGCAGTGTTTGGAACGGCACCATGGTTTCGTAGTCTTCAGCATAATCGCCGACCAGCATGAGGATCTTCTTGGCGGACATGGGAAACTCCTGAACGGGACGAGAAAAGCACACGGACCTCTCCGGACCAGTAGGGCTGTGCGTCAGAGAGGCTCACCCTACCCTGCCGCCTCCCGGCCGTCGACCCGCCGCCGGCCATTCAACCGCCGCGATCCAGCAGATCGACCACCAGCCGGTCCAGCCAGCCCCACAGCCGCTGACGCAGCCGGCGATACCAGGGACGGGCCAGCCACTGTCGCCGGTCGACCTCATGGCTGACCTGGAAGTCGGCAAGGAAGCATTCGACGGCCTCGGCGATGAAGCGCGGATCGCGCGTTTCAAGATTGGCCTCCAGATTCAGGCGCAGGTTCCAGTGATCGAAATTGCAGGAGCCGACGCTGGCCCAGTCGTCGACCAGCACCATCTTCATGTGCAGGAAGCGCGGCTGGTATTCGAAGATGCGTACGCCGGCCTGCAGCAGGCGGCGATAATAGCGCTGGCCGGCATAGCGCACCGGCGGATGGTCGGTATTGCGTCCGGCCAGCAGCAGGCGCACCTCCACGCCACGCCGGGCCGCCTTGAGCAGGGCGCGGCGTACCTTCCAGGTCGGCAGGAAATAGGGAGTGGCCAGCCAGATACGTCGGTTCGCGCGGTGCAGACTGCGGATCAGCGATTGCAGGACATCGCGGTGCTGATGCGCCTCGGCATAGGCGAGCCGGCCCGAACCCTCGCGACGTAAAGGACTCGGCGGGATACGCGGGGGCTTCGGCGGCCGTTGCGAGCGCCGGTGGCCCCACTCGTGGCAGAGCATCCACTGGTGATCGAACAGCGTCCGCCAGTCGGCCAGCAGCGGCCCGGCGATTTCCACCATAACCTCGTGCCACAGGCCGCTAGTATCCTGCGGGTCCCAGAACTCGTCGGTGGCGCCCGTACCACCGACATAGCCCAGGCGATCGTCCACCAGCAGCATCTTGCGATGATCGCGATGCAGATTGTGCAAGCCGAAATGCCAGCGCAAAGGATTGAACAACACCAGGGCGACGCCCGCCCCGCTCAGGCGGGCGCGCAGGGCGGCGCCGAAACCGAGCGTCCCGAAGCCATCGAACAGGCAGCGCACCTGCACGCCGCGCTGGGCCGCGGCGACCAGTGTATCGACCAGCAGGCCGGCGCAGCGGCCATCCTCGACCAGATACAGTTCGAGATCGACTCGCCATCTGGCCCCGGCAATAGCCTCCAGCATGCGCGGAAAGAAGGCATCGCCATCGACCAGCAGGCTGAAGCGATTGCCGCCCCGCCAGGGAAAGACTGCACCGCTCTGCATCACCGTTCCTGACCCGAAGGAGAAGCAGAAACGACCGCCGTCCCCGTCGGGGAAAAACGCCCCTTGGCCGGCGGCAATCGTATGGACGCCAGATGGATAAAGGGTTGAGTCATGCGACCTCTCGCTTGAAGATCGGCGCAGGACGATAACCGCTCCGGGCCGTAACCGAAAGCTTGCCGACGCGCTCCGAAGCCTGGGCTCAGGGCGCGGACGACGTCTCCCCCAGCAACCGGCAGCCCTCGCGCGGACCGAGCCAGGCGGCGCTGTGGGTCCGTCCCAGACCGCGGGCGGTCACTGTCCGACTGGCCGGCTCATCGTGCAGCAGGTCGATCGGAATGTATTGCCGGATATAGACTTGGCAATAATCCGCCGGGTTGCCGCTCACGTAGCGGCAGGAACAGTATTCCTTGGCGCTATAGGCACCGATGATGTCGGGGAAGGCGGCCAGATGCGCACGGTTCGGCCAGACCACGGCAACCACCAGCAGCACGGCCGAGCCCAGCAGTAGGGCATGACGACGACGCATCAGGGAGCCTCCCCGGCAACGAAGGCCGCACGGGCCAGTCGCAGGAAGTCGTTGTGCTGGTAGCTTGCATCGCGGTCGTCGGCGAAGCGAACGATCACCAGCTTCTCCTTCGGCAACACGTAAAGCGCCTGGCCCCAGTGGCCCAGGGCGGCGAAGGCGTCCTCCGGCACGTCGGGCCAGGGCGACGGCGCCCCCTCCAACGGCAGGTTCAGCCACCAGTGTCCTCCCGGAACCAGGCTCTTTGCACGGGGCCGGTAGCCGGGTACCGGCGAGCGGTTGAAGGCGACCCAGTCCTCCGGCAACAGGCGATGCTCGCCCCAGCGGCCATCGCGCAGCATCAGCAGGCCGACCCGGGCCAGGTCGCGGGCGTTCAGGTAGGCATAGGAGGCGCTGACGAAGGTGCCGGTCGCGTCCCGCTCCCAAACCGCCGAGCCGATACCGAGCGGCTCGAACAGCGCCGCCCAGGGGTAGTCCGCATACTGCTCGGCCGGGAGCATACCTTTCAGCGCCGCCGCGAGCAGGAGGCTGTCGCCGCTGGAATAGCTGAAGTGCGTACCGGGTGCGGCACCCGCCTGGTGCTGGGCGACGAAACGGCCCATATCGGCATGGCCGCGGGTGTAGAGCATAGCGATGACCGAGGAGGTCAGCGGCGAGTACTCGTAGTCCTCTTCCCAGGCCAGGCCGGAGGTCCAGTTGAGCAAGTGGCGCATATGCAGGGCAGGATGGGCGGCGAGCGGCGAATAGTAGCGCGCCGCCGGATCGTCGAGCCCGAAGCGTCCCTCTCCGTAGGCGACGCCAAGCAGGCAGGCCAGCAGGCTCTTGCTCACCGACCAGACCAAATGCGGCGTGTCCGCAGTGGTCGGCGCGGCATAGCGCTCATAGACCAGCACGCCGTCGCGGATCGCCACCACGGCGTCGCTGCGCACGCCGCTGCGCTCGTCGTCGTCTCGCGGCGGGAAGGCATAGGCCTCGAAGGCCGCGAGCGCCGGCCCTGGGGCGACGGGCCGGCGGGTCCAGTCGGCGCCCGGCCAGTCCTCGGCGACGGCCCGGCCGACGACGAGCACGGCAGCCGTCAGACCGGCCAGCAGGAGGCGGACGGAAAAAGCAATGGCGGACATGTATCGACCTCGCGACGGGCAGAGCGCGAAGCCTAGCATGGGCCGGATGACGAAATGGACATGCTCCGGACGTGAAGGAACGGCCTATTTCAGGCACATCTAAAAACTACCTGCGTGGTCATCGCTGCGTTAAAAACAGGCTCAAAATGCTCATTTACAGCGCGCGTAAACTCCGCTTTTTCGCCTGTTTTTGCCTTGCGCTGATTGCCTCGCCTACGTTTTTAGAGGTGCCCTTTCGGCGCTTGGTAATTGCCCGGTTCCGAAAGATCGATGCCGTACTCCAGATGCTCGATCCAGCCGGGGAAGTCCTCGATCATCTCCTTGCCGATCCATGCTGCGGCACTCTCATGTCCCTCCGCACGCCGCGCACCTCGAGCAAAGCACTTTGGCCCTGATGTGCAGCAGCCACGTGCCCTGGGAGGAGATGCTGTCCGGGGCTTGGTGCAAAGCAAAGATATAGGTCAGCGCCTGCAGCGAGATGCCCTTCGACAGCTCCAGCGATAGCGGCGTGCAGGCCAGGTCGTCGCCCGGGCCGAGCAGCAGGGACCGGCCGTGACGGTGATCGGGAAGCGGGCTCCGTACGTCCGCCTCTCCCTAAGCGGATCGTCGAAAAGCAGGCATCGATGGGTGCCTTTGTCGAACGACGCATGGGATTCGCATCGCATGGATATCTCGCCGGATACGAAGACCCACCGGAATACTCCGCCACTCGCACCCTTTCGGTGACACATATCGAGCGCTTTTCTGCCGCCATTTTCGCCATGGCCTGTCACGCAAGGATCACTCAAACGTCACGGACGTGACACCGCCCCCGCCTAGTTTGAGCGTACCCGACCAAGTCGATCCGACCCCACAACGTCAGCAGCCGGACAGGAGCGCGCCGCCTCGCGCGACTCCTGCCGAAGCGCTTCAGGCAGCTCACGGAGCCCCCCTATGACCCACAGTGCCATTACCTCCGAACGCAAGACCCCAGAACGCCACCTACGCGCCGAGCGCCTGCTCGGCACGCACGCGCTGCGCGAGGCCCAAGCCTTGCGCTTTCGTGTGTTCAGCACGGAATTCGGCGCCAGGCTCAAAGGTGCCGAACTGGGACTGGACATGGACGACTACGACCCGCATTGCAGCCACATCGGCGTGCGCGACCTCGCCAGCGGCGAGTTGGTCGCCACCACCCGGCTGCTCGACCACCAGGCCGCCGCCGGCCTCGGCCGCTTCTACAGCGAAGAGGAATTCAGCCTGCACGGCCTAGCCCGCCTGCAGGGGCCGTTGCTGGAGATCGGCCGCACCTGCGTCGCTCCCGGCTATCGCAACGGCGCCACCATCGCCGTACTCTGGAGCGAACTGGCCGAGGTACTCAACGAGGGCGGCTACCGCTATCTCATGGGCTGCGCCAGCATCCCCATGAAGGACGGCGGCATCCAGGCTCAGGCAGTCATGCAGCGCCTACGCGAGCGCTACCTGTGCACCGAGCAGTTGCGCGCCGAGCCCAAGACCCCGCTGCCGCGCCTGAAACTGCTCGGCAACGTCAGCGCCGAGCTGCCGCCGTTGCTCAAGGCCTACATGCGCCTGGGCGCCAAGGTCTGCGGCGAACCTTGCTGGGACCCGGACTTCCAGGTGGCCGACGTGTTCATCCTGCTCAAACGCGACGAGCTGTGCCCGCGCTATGCCCGCCATTTCAAGGCAGCCGTCTGACTCTTCCCGACGGCTGGAGCGCATCTTTTCCGCGCCCTATCCGTCGAAGCCCTGCCCTTGCGAGAACCCATGAAGAAACTCCACTTCCACATACGCCTTTGCCGCCTGCTGGTGGTGCTCGCCTTCGGCCTGGTCATGGCCGGTGGGGTCAGCCTGCTGGAGCGCTTCAGGCGCGACGATCTGACGGCCCTGCGCCAGCGACTGACCCGCCGCTTTCTCGTCCAGTTGGCTGCCGCCTTGCCCTTTCGCCTAAGCCTGCACGGCAAGCTGCCGGATCGGCCCATGCTGTGGGTCAGCAACCATGTTTCCTGGACCGATATCCCCCTGCTCGGCGGGCTCGTCCCGTTGTCCTTCCTGTCCAAGGCCGAGGTGCGCAGTTGGCCGCTGGCCGGCTGGCTGGCACACAAGGCCGGTACACTGTTCATCCGCCGCGGCGCAGGCGACAGCGGCTTGGTTCGCAACCAGTTGCTGCGCTACCTGCACAACGGCCACGATCTGCTGATCTTCCCCGAGGGCACCACCACCGATGGGCGCAGCCTGCGCGGCTTCCACAGCCGTCTGCTGGCCAGCGCGGTGGAGTCGCAGGTACCGGTACAACCGGTGGCGATCCGCTATTTGCGCGACGGGGCGACCGATCCGGTCGCCCCCTTCATCGGCGACGACGACCTGCTCTCGCATCTGCTGCGTCTGCTGCGCAGCGAACGTAGCGAAGTGGAAATCCATCTGCTGCCGCCGCTGGAAAGCCAGGGCCTCAGCCGCACCGAACTGGGCCGCCAGGCGCATACGGCGATCGCCCGATGCCTGTTCGGCGACAAAAGCGCCCTGCCGGTCGCCGCCTGAAAGCTCAGGATTCGCGCCCACGCGTGCGGGCGAAATCCTGCAGTAGCGGATAGAAGGCCTGGAAATCCTCGCTCAGCGGCTCGTAGAGCCGCTCCAACTCGTCTAGGGCGCCATCCAGTCCCTCGGGACGCGACAGACGCCGCTGCATCCCCGCCACCACCCGCCCCAGCACAGCGAAGTCGCGGTAGCTGCCCAGCCAGTCCTGCTGCGCCATGCGCGGCGCCAGCTCGGCCAGCCGGCCCGGCAACCGCGCCTCGCCGGCGAGCAGCGCATAGACCCGCGCGCTGAAGGTCAGCAACGGCTCCTGTGCATAATCCGCCCAGGAGCGGGCCAGGCAGTGGTCGAAGAACAGATCGAGGAGGATGCCGGTATAACGGCGCCGTGCCCTGGGAAAGCGCGACCGGGTCCGCAGCACCAGAGGATGGCTGTCGGTGAAGGCATCGATGCGCCGGTGCAGACGGATAGCGGCCTCGATATCCGCCGGCCAGCGCCCCTGCAGGGGTCCTTTGACGAAATCGCCGTAAAGGCTGCCGAGCAGGTCGGCCGGTCGCGGGCCGCCCAGATGGAGATGGGCGAGATAATTCATGACGACACTTTAGTCCCGATCGCCGAGCGCGACCAAGCCAGCCGAACGCCAGCATTGATATATCGCGATATACAGATATAAGCTTCGCCCCAACACGATTTATCCCGACAGGCCCGTTCCATGCCCGACGACTTCGACGAGATCTACAAGGCCCTTGCCCATCCCGTGCGCCGGCAGATCCTGCACTGGCTGAAGGAGCCCGAGCGCAACTTCCCCGATCAGCAGCACTCCCTGGAACTCGGCGTTTGCGCCGGGCAGATCGACCAGCGCGCCGGGCTGTCCCAGTCCACCGTTTCGGCCCACCTGGCGACACTGCAGCGCGCCGGGCTGGTCAGCGTGCGCAAGGTCGGCCAGTGGAGCTTCTTCAAGCGCAACGAAGCGGCCATCCAGGCCTTTCTCGAGCAGTTACACGACGCGCTGTAAGGCGCGGACATTCGTTTCCGCCGGCAGTACAGCCCCCGGCTGACGGCCTTGTCCCACCGATCGACCCTATAGAGAGACCTTTCAATGAGCACACTCTTCGACCCCATCAAGATCGGCGATCTCCAACTGCCCAACCGTATCGTCATGGCTCCGCTGACCCGCTGCCGCGCTGAGCCCGGCCGCGTGCCCGGCGCGCCGATGGCCGAATACTACGTGCAGCGCGCCAGCGCCGGCCTGATCATCAGCGAAGCCACTTCGGTCTGCCCGACGGGCGTCGGCTACCCCAACACGCCCGGCATCTGGTCGGATGAGCAGGTCGCCGGCTGGAAGAACGTCACCCAGGCGGTGCACTCCGCCGGCGGGCGCATCGTCCTGCAGCTCTGGCACGTGGGCCGGATCTCCGATCCGCTCTACCTGAACGGAGAACTGCCGGTGGCGCCGAGCGCCATCCAGCCCAAGGGTCATGTCAGCCTAGTCCGCCCGCAGAAGGCCTTCGAGACCCCGCGCGCCCTGGAAACCGACGAGATTCCCGGCCTCGTCGAGGCCTATCGCAAGGGTGCCGAGAACGCCAGAAAGGCCGGCTTCGACGGCGTGGAAATCCATGCGGCCAACGGCTACCTGCTCGACCAGTTCCTCCAGGACAGCACCAACCGGCGTACCGACCGATACGGCGGCAGCCTGGAAAACCGCGCCCGCCTGCTGCTCGAGGTGACCGACGCGGCGATCTCGGTATGGGGAGCCGGCCGGGTCGGCGTGCATCTGGCGCCGCGCGCCGACCTGCACGACATGGGCGACTCCAACCGTGCCGAGACTTTCGGCCATGTAGCCCGCGAGTTGGGCAAGCGCGGCATCGCCTTCGTCTGCACCCGCGAGAAGGAAGACGCCGACAGCCTGACCCCACAGCTCAAGCAAGCCTTCGGCGGCGCGGTAATCGCCAATGAACGTTTCACCAAGGAGCAGGCCGACCGCTGGCTGGCCGAGGGCAAAGCCGACGCCGTGGCCTTCGGCGTCCCCTTCATCGCTAACCCCGATCTGCCGGCGCGCCTGGCGGCCGATGCACCGCTCAACGAGGCGCATCCGGAAACCTTCTACAGTTCTGGCCCGCAGGGCTACCTAGATTATCCGACTCTGTAGTCCGCCACCGGCGCCCCGGCCTAGCCGGGGCGCTTCGTCTCAGCGTCCGTTCAACTGCTGCTGCAGGCTGCGCATCTGGCTCTGCAGGGCGGTGAAGCTGCGCGTGGTCTGTGCGCGGAAGGCGTCGAACTCGGTAGTGTCGGCGACACCGCCATGCGGGTGCGGACGGTTTTCCAGCTCGCTGCGCAGCACCAGCAGTTCCTGTTCCAGACGGCCGATGGCCTGGGCCGGATCGTTACGCTTCTTCAACGCCGCCACCTCCCCGTCCAGGCTACTCAAGCGTGTGGCCAGCCGCTGCTCCTGCCCGGCCTGCTTGTCCTTCAGCGCCGCCACTTCCCCGGCGAGGCCGCCCAATCGTTCGGCCAGCCGCTGCTCCTGCTCGGCCTGCAGCCCCTTCAGTGCCGCCTGCTCGCCGGCGAGAGCCTGCATTCGCTCGTCGAGCCGGGTCACCAGTTCCACAGTCACCCCCTGCTGCTTCTGCAGTTCGCCAGCCAGTTGCCCGAGGCGCGAATCCTGCTCCTCCTGGCGGGCCTGCAGCGCCTGCTCGCGCCTTTCCCGCTCGGCCAGGCGCTCCTCCAACTGGCGGATCTGCACTCTGAGGGTTTCGCTGCCGGTGATCGCGCTGGACTCGGCGGCCACCACTTTGCCGCTGATGTTCTGGATACGCAGCGCCGCATCCTCGCTGATCCGCGCGAAGCTCTCCTGGGTCGCCACCAATTGCTGCTCCATCAGCGCGAGACGCTGCTGGCTCCACCAGCCGAGCCCGGCCAGGGAGAGACTCAAGGCGCCGATCAGCGCCCACAGGAAGCCATTGCCGGCACGCCGTGCCGGCCGGCTCTCCTCGACCACCGCATGGCGTATGGCCGGATCGCGAATCTCCGTTCGCAGGCTGGGAATATGCTCCACTTCATCGAAGGAATCGTTACGCATGGGGGATCTTCGCAAAGGCGCTGGCGACGGGATCTGCAGTATAGCGATTCGGACTTGCGCGGGGGCTTGCCATCCCCCGCGAAACGAGGCTCTAGCATGGGCTTTTCCATATGCGTACTGCGTGGATATGTCGCAATCCCGGTGCTATGATCCCTGACCTACGGCGCCTCGCGCCCCGCTCCAAGCAGCACCCGAACCGGCCACGCCCATGTCGCGTGTCCTACGACCTGATGAAAATGGAGAGTTGAATCATGGCTTTTGAACTGCCGCCGCTGCCGTACGAGAAAAACGCCCTCGAGCCGCATATTTCTACCGAGACCCTGGAATACCACTACGGCAAGCACCACAACACCTATGTGGTGAACCTGAACAACCTGATCCCTGGTACCGAGTTCGAAGGCAAGAGCCTGGAAGACATCGTCAAGACCTCTTCCGGCGGCATCTTCAACAACGCAGCCCAGGTATGGAACCACACCTTCTACTGGAACGGCCTGAAGCCGCAGGGCGGCGGTCAGCCGACCGGCCCCCTGGCCGACGCCATCAACTCAGCCTTCGGTTCCTTCGACAAGTTTAAGGAAGAGTTCACCAAGGTCGCCATCGGCACCTTCGGTTCCGGCTGGGCCTGGCTGGTGAAGAAGGCCGACGGTTCCCTGGCCCTGGCCAGCACCATCGGCGCCGGCAACCCGCTGACTTCCGGCGACACGCCGCTGCTGACCTGCGATGTCTGGGAGCACGCCTACTACATCGACTACCGCAACCTGCGTCCGAAGTACGTCGAGGCATTCTGGAACCTGGTGAACTGGGATTTCGTGGCCGCCAACTACGCCGCCTGAGCCCATTCGGGCTGCCAAGGAAAACCCGACTCCGGTCGGGTTTTCTCGTTTTTGGCGGCGAAAAACCATCCTGCACTGCAAAAAAAGCGTTTTTTGACGTCTTCTCCAGGCGTGCCAATACTTGCTCGAGGCGGTACTCCACCAGGACACCCATGTGAAGCCGGCTCCACGCAACAGCCTGTCCCTAAAACTGCTCCGTGTCGTACTGCTCTGCGCCCTTCTGCTCGGACTGCTGTTCAGTTGCGCCCAGATCGCCTTTGAGCTGCAGAAGACCCGCCAGCAGATCGATCTCGAGGCGCAACAGATCCTCGCCATGTTCCGTGCCCCCTCGTCCCAGGCGCTCGACAACCTGGATCGGGACAAGGGCCTGCAGGTCGTCGAAGGCCTGTTGCAGTACGAGGCGGTCACCTCGGCCGGCATAATCTCAACCTCCGGAGCCGCCCTAGCCGAAGGCTTTCGCGAGCCACAGACCTTCCCTTCCCGCGTCCTGACAGATGCATTGCTCGGCCGCGAGCGGCGCTTCGGCATTCCCCTGTCCGGCCAGCCACCGGACGGCGAGCTGTACCTCACGCTGGATACCGCCGCCCACGGTCATGACTTCCTGGTTCGCGCACAGCTCATCTTCTTCTCCGGCCTGTTGCATGCCGTCATCCTGGCGATGCTGCTCTATCTGATCTATCAGCGGCTGCTGAGCAATCCCCTGGACAGGATCATCGCCAATCTGGCGCGGATCGATCCGGAATATCCTGGTGCCCGGCAATTGCCGATGCTGAAAGGCAACGAAAAGGACGAGTTGGGCCTGTGGATTCGTACCGCTAACCAGTTGCTCGCCTCCATCGAGCGCAACACGCGCCTGCGCCACGAAGCAGAGCACAGCCTGCAGCGCATGGCTTATTACGACGTCCTTACCGGCCTGCCCAATCGCCAGCATTTATTGCGCCTGCTCGGCCAGATCCTGCTGGATGCGCGGCGTCACAAGCGACGGGTCGCCGTGCTCTGCGTCGGCCTGGACGATTTCAAGTCGATCAACGAGCAGTTCTGCTACCACTTCGGGGACGAACTGCTGCTCGCCCTGGCCGACCGCCTGCGCAGTCACGGCACCGCTCCCGAGGCCCTGGCGCGCCTGGGCGGCGACCGTTTCGTGCTGGTCCGCGCCGATATCGACGAGCCCTACATGGCCGCCGAGCTGGCCCAGGGCATTCTCGACGATCTGGTCGTCCCCTTCCGCCAGGAACAGCAGGACGTCCACCTGCATGCCAGCATCGGCATCACTCTCTACCCCGAGGATGGCCGCTCTCCCGAGAAGCTGTTGCAGAAGGCCGAGCAGACCATGGCCCTGGCCAAGCGCTCGCACAGCCGCTACCAGTTCTACATCGCCAGCGTCGACCGGGAAATGCGCCATCGGCGCGAACTGGAGAAGGATCTGCACGAAGCCCTGGCGCGCGGCGAGCTGCAACTGCTCTACCAGCCGCAACTGAACTACCGGAACCAGCGGGTGGAAGGCGTCGAGGCCCTGCTGCGCTGGCGCCATCCGCGCCACGGCCTGGTGCCGCCGGACCAGTTCGTGCTGCTGGCCGAGCACAGCGGCAGCATCATCCCCATCGGCGAATGGGTACTCGAACAGGCCTGCCGGCAACTGCGCGAGTGGCACGACCAGGGCTTCTGCGAACTGCACATGGCAGTCAACCTGTCGGCCGTGCAACTGCACCACGACGGCCTGCCGCGTCTGATCGACCGGCTGCTGCGCACCTACCGGCTGCCGGCCGGCAGCCTGGAACTGGAAGTCACCGAAACCAGCCTAATGGAAGACATCCAGGTCGCCGCTCGGCATCTGCGCAGTTTGCGCCGCTGTGGCGCACGGATCGCCATTGACGACTTCGGCACCGGCTACTCCTCGCTGAGCTACCTGAAGAGCCTGCCGCTGGACAAGATCAAGATCGACAAGAGCTTCGTCCTGGACCTGCTCAACGACGACGATCAGGACTCTGGCACCATCGTCCGCACCATCATTCAGTTGGCCCGCAGCCTGGGTAAGCAGGTGACCGCCGAAGGCGTGGAAACCGCCGCGCAGGAAGCCTACCTGGTAAGCCAGGACTGCCACGAGGGACAAGGCTACCTGTACAGCAAGCCTCTGCCGCCCATGGAGCTGGCCGCCTTCATCCGCCGGCTGCAGCTTCGCCAGGCCCCTGTCAGTTGACTCCCGCCAGCCACGGCGCAGGCAACGGCCATCGTCCACTTTTCAAAAATGCAAATCCTTCGCATCATAACTGCAACCGCGCATCGCGCCCGCCGCAAGGACTTTCAGCATGTCCCGCATTTCCCTGGCCTCAGCCACCCTGCTCGCCATCGCCATCTCGCTCGCCGGTTGCGACGACAACAAGGAACGAACCACCGCCCACACCGCTACCCCGGCAGCCAACGCTCCCGCCACCACGCCGCTGGCCGACGAAGCGGCCGCCAAGGCGGTGGTGAATCACTATGCCGACTTGGCGCTGGCGGTGTTCGGCGACTCCCTGAGCACGGCCAAGGCTCTGCAGCAGGCGATCGACGCTCTGCTCGCCAAGCCGGCTGCCGATACCCTGCAGGCCGCCCGCGAGGCCTGGATCGCGGCCCGCGTCCCCTACATGCAGAGCGAGGTGTTCCGCTTCGGCAACCCGGTGGTCGACGAATGGGAAGGCCAGCTCAACGCCTGGCCGCTGGACGAGGGGCTGATCGACTATGTCGCCGCCGACTACCAGCATGCCCTCGGCAATCCCGGCGCCACCGCCAACATCATCGCCAACACCGAGATCCAGGTGGGCGAAGAGAAAATCGACGTCACCGAGATCACCGGCGAAGCCCTGGCCAGTCTCAACGAACTGGCCGGCTCGGAAGCCAACGTGGCCACCGGTTACCACGCCATCGAGTTCCTGCTTTGGGGTCAGGACCTGAACGGCACCGCGCCCGGCGCCGGCCAACGCCCGGCCAGCGACTTCCAAGCCGGAGAGGCCTGTACCGGCGGCCATTGCGAACGCCGCCGCGCCTACCTCAAGGCGGTCACCGACCTGCTGGTCAGCGACCTGCAATACATGGTTGAACAGTGGCAACCCCAGGTGGCCGACAACTACCGCGCCAGCCTGGAAAAGGATGCGGCCGCTAACGGCCTGCGCAAGATGCTTTTCGGCATGGGCAGCCTGTCCCTCGGCGAACTGGCCGGCGAGCGCATGAAGGTACCGCTGGAAGCCAACTCCACCGAGGACGAACAGGACTGCTTCAGCGACAATACCCACAACGCGCACTTCTACAACGGCAAAGGTATCCGCAATGTCTATCTGGGCGAATACCGCAAGCTCGACGGCAGCCTGCTGAGCGGCCCGAGCCTGTCGTCGCTGGTCGCCAAGGTCGACGCCCAGGCCGATGCCACCCTGAAGGCCGATTTCGAGGCTAGCGAGGCCCGGCTGCAGGCACTGGTCGACAGCGCCGCCAAGAATCAGCACTTTGACCAGTTGATCGCCGCCGATAACACCGCCGGGCAGCAATTGGTGCGCGACGCCATCGCCGCGCTGGTCAAGCAGACCTCCTCGATCGAGCAGGCCGCGGCTCGACTGGGCATCAGCGACCTGAATCCGGACAGTGCCGACCACAGCTTCTGATCGCCGCCGCACCGGGTGCGGAATCCCCCCTCCGCGCCCTTGCCTGGAACCCCGCCGATGCCGTCACCGTTTCACCGCCTCACCCTGCTGCTGGTACTCGGCCTCGGTGCCTGCGACGGCCAGGCACCGGACTTCGGCCGGGCCGAACCCAACGAAGCCCTGTCGGCCGGCAGCGCCACCGTCCGGCGCGGCGACCGGGACGCCTTCGCCCAGCCCGCGGCCAACCTGACGGCCTCGCAGCGCATGGACTTCGCCGTCGGCAACAGCTTCTTCCGCAAGCCCTGGGTGATCGCCCCGTCCAGTACCACTGCCCGCGACGGTCTCGGCCCGCTGTTCAACACCAATGCCTGCCTGAACTGCCACATCCGCGACGGCCGCGGCCACCCACCGGAGGCGCGGGCGGGCAACGCCGTGTCCCTGCTGGTACGCCTGTCGATCCCGGAAACGCCGGAAACCGCCTCCATCGCCGCACGCCTCGGCGTGGTTCCCGAACCGCTCTACGGCACCCAACTGCAGGATATGGCGGTGCCCGGCGTGATCCCGGAGGCCAGGGTGCGCCTGAGTTACGACACCCACAGTCTGCGTTTCGCCGACGGCTTCGCAGTGGAGCTGCGCCAGCCACGACTGCAGCTAGACCGGTTGGGTTACGGTCCGCTGCATCCCGACACACGCTTTTCTCTGCGCATCGCCCCGCCGATGATCGGCCTCGGCCTGCTGGAGGCGATTCCCGACACCGCCCTTCTCGCCAATGCCGACCCCGACGACGCCGATGGCGACGGCATCTCCGGCCGACCCAACCGGGTTCGCGACCACGCCACCCTGAACACCGCCCTCGGCCGTTTCGGCTGGAAGGCCGGACAACCGAATCTCGGCCAGCAGAACGCCGAGGCTTTCCTCAACGATCTGGGACTTTCCAGCCGCCTGCGTCCCCGCAACAACTGCACCTCGGCACAGAGCGCCTGCCTAGCCGCTGCCGATGGCGGGACACCGGAGGTCGACGACCACCTGCTTGCCCGCGTGCTGTTCTACACCCGCCACCTCGGCGTACCGGCCCGGCGCGCCGTGGACGACCCGCAGGTGCTGGCCGGCAAGGCGCTGTTCCATGGCGCCGGCTGCGCGCGGTGCCACACCCCGACCTTCGTCACCGCCGCAAACGCCGCCGAAGCGACGCTGGCTAGCCAGAAGATCCACCCCTACAGCGACCTTCTGTTGCATGACATGGGCGACGGTCTGGCCGACAATCGTGCGGAATTCCAGGCCAGCGGTCGCGAATGGCGGACTCCGCCGCTATGGGGGCTCGGTCTGACGCAACGGGTGAGCGGCCACACCCAGTTCCTCCACGACGGCCGGGCACGCAATCCGCTGGAAGCGATTCTCTGGCACGCTGGCGAAGCGCAAGCGGCGCGGGATCGGGTCCTGGCCTTCGACGCAGGCCAGCGTGCGGCACTCTTGGCCTTTCTGAACTCCCTCTGAAAAAGGAACCGAAGCATGTTCCGCAGCACTCCTCTTTTCCTCGCCCTGACCGGCCTTCTGCTCGGGGCCTGCACGCCCAAGGAGCCCGCCCAGCAGACCAGCATCGCCCTAAGCGACGGCGTACTGCTGCCGGCCTACAGCGGCTGGGCCGAAGCCGACCGCCAACTGGCGGCCAGCGCGCTCTCCTTCTGCGCCGGCAACGAGGACCTGCAGCAGGCACGGCAGATCTTCCTGACCGCCCAGAACAGTTGGGCAGCCCTGCAACCCCTGCTGTTCGGGCCGCTGGCCGAGGGCAACCTGGCCTGGCAGGTACAGTTCTGGCCGGACAAGAAAAACCTGGTCGCCCGCCAGGTCGAAAACCTGCTGCAGCAGAAACCGCAACTGACCCAAGCCGACCTGGAACAGGCCAGCGTAGTGGTCAAGGGCCTCAGCGCCTACGAATACCTGCTGTTCGACAGCGGCCTGGACCTCACCGACGCCACTCAGCGCCAGCGCTACTGCCCGCTGCTGACCGCCATCGGTAAGCACCAGCAGACCCTCTCCGCGGAAATCCTCCAGCAGTGGCAGGGCGACGCCGGCATGGCCGTGCACCTGAAACGCTTTCCCAACAGCCGCTACGCCGACGCCAAAGAAGCCATCGGCGAAATCCTGCGCGCCGAGGTCACTGCCCTCGATGTCCTGAAGAAAAAGCTCGGCACGCCGCTCGGCCGGCAGAGCAAGGGCGTGCCGCAACCATTGCAGGCCGAGTCCTGGCGCAGCCAGTCCACGCTTTCGAACCTCGCCGCCAGCCTGGCGACGGCCGAACGCCTGTGGCTCGGCGTCAAGCAGGACGGTATCCGCAACCTGCTCGACGAAGACCAGGCGGAACTCGCCCAGCGTCTCGACCAGGCCTTCGGCGATAGCCGCGGGCGGCTCGCCGCCCTGCAGCGTCCGTTCGACGAATTGCTCGCCGACAAGGCCGGACGCGCCCAGTTGAACGCCCTCTACGACAGCTTCGACCGCCTGCATCGTTTGCACGAGCGCGAGCTCGCCAAGGCGCTCGACATCCAGCTTGGCTTCAATGCCCACGACGGCGACTGAGGACGGCGATGAAACGACGCAACCTGCTGGCCGGCGGCGGCGTTCTGCTCGTCGCTGCTACCCTGGGCGGCTGGAGACTGATGTCCGGCGACCGCCAGTCGCTGCTGCTCTCCGCCCGCGACGACGCCGAAGGCTATCACCATGCGGTTGGCTACCGGCTCGACGGTAGCCGGGTCTTCGCCACCCCGGTGAACGAGCGCTGCCACGACGTGGTACCGCACCCGCGCCTGCCGCTGGCGCTGTTCGTCGGCCGGCGGCCGAGCCGCGAGAGCTACCTCGTCGACACCCGCGACGGCCGCCTGTTGCAGACATTGGCAAGCCCCGCCGACCGGCACTTCTACGGACACGGCGTGTTCCACGCCGGTGGCGAGTGGTTCTACAGCACCGAGAACGATACCCGCGACCCCGGCCGCGGCGTTATCGGCGTCTATCGCCTGCGCAAGGAACGCCTGCAGCGCGTGGCCGAGCATGCCAGCCATGGCATAGGTCCGCACCAGCTACTGTGGATGCCCGACGGCGAAACGCTGGTGGTGGCCAACGGCGGCATTCGCACCGAGGCCGACAGCCGCGAGAAGATGAACCTCAAGGCCATGGAGCCGAGCCTGGTGCTGCTGCGCCGCGACGGCGTCCTGCTCGGCAAGGAACGGTTGTCCGAGCCGATGAACAGCGTGCGCCATCTGGCCGTGGCCGGCGACGGTACCGTGGTTTCGGGCCAGCAATACGAAGGCGACCCGCAGGATGCCGTGCCGTTGCTGGCGATCAAGCGTCCTGGCCAACCCTTCCAGGCCTTTCCTGTCGGCGAGGCCCAGCGCTTGGCGATGAACCAGTACACCGCCAGCGTGGCGATCCACGACGGCCTACGCCTGGTGGCCGTGACCGCGCCACGGGGCAACCGGGTATTCATCTGGGATCTGGACAGCACCGAGCTGCGCCTCGATGCGCCGCTGGCCGACTGCGCCGGCGTCGCCGCGGTCGCCGAAGGTTTCGTTGTCAGTTCCGGACAAAGCCGCTGCCGGCTGTTCGACTGCCGCGCCTCCCGGATTGAAACCCGCCACTTGGAACTGCCCACTGGCCTCTGGGACAACCATCTGCGCATGGCCTGAACCCACCGGCCGGCACATTGGCCGTCCGATGCCGACGACCTCGCCTTGATCGGTCGCCTGCGGGCTCTTAAGCTGACAGAGCCCAGGCCGGGCAATCACCACCTTCAAGGATTGAAGCAAGTCGTATCCAGCTCTTCCCGAAGGTCGGCCGGATGCTCCAGCTTCTTGGAAAGGAATCCAAGCGATGTGCTATCCGCTGCGGCCTCTGTTCGCCCTGTGCACTTACCTGCCTGTCTGTAGCGTCCTCGCGGCCATAGTTTCCGATGCGGGCCGCCTGGTCCAGGACATAGAGTCCACGCCACTGTCTATCCTCACGCCCCAGCGCCTCGACCTGACCCTGCCGGAAAGCGGCAACGAGCAGGTGACCGCCGGCGGCCCGAAACTGTCGGTCAAGGGATTTCGCCTCAGTGGCAACCAGGCCATTTTGAGCAGCGAACTCCTGCCCCTGCTCGATGACTTGAAAGGCCGCGATCTCGGTCTTGCCGAGTTGCAACAGGCCGCCTGGCGTCTCTCCAACCACTATCGCCAGCGCGGTTATCCGCTCGCCCACGCCTACCTGCCCCCCCAGGAGATCGACCGGGGCATCTTCGAGATCGCCCTGCTCGAAGGCCGTTACCGCCAGATCCGCCTGCAGAACGGCTCGCGCGTCGGCGATCTTGTCCTCACGCGACCGCTCTCTCCCTTGGAAAGCAGAGCCGCGGTCGAGGGCAAGGCGCTCGAGCGCAGCCTGCTGCTTTGCAGGCCCCCCCCCCGGCGTCGAGGTCAGGTCCACCCTGCGTCCCGGCGCCAGCGTCGGCACCACCGACCTGATCGTCGAGACCCACCCGGCCCCGTTGCTGAGCGACTCCCTCGATGCGGACAACCATGGCAATCGCTTCATGGGCCAGAATCGCCTGGGCCTCACTCTCAACCTGAATAGTCCGCTGGGTCTAGGCGACCTGCTGACGGTTTCGCCCTGACCTACACCACGGCGACCTGAACATCGACAGCGGCTGGATGCGGCCACCGCCCGCACCCAGGGCAGCTTCAACAAGTGGAACCCGGCTATCCTGCGCCTGCAACGCCTGACCGAAGGCCTCAGCTTCTATATCCACCTGCAAGCCCAGCTCAGCGATGGCAACCTCGACTCCGCGGAAAAATTCTGGCTCGGCGGCCCCTATGGCGTGCACGCCTATCCGCAGGGCGAAGCCACCGGCGACCATGGCTGGCTGGCCAACATCGAGCTGCGGTACGCCCTGACCCCGGCCTGGCAGTTCTCCACCTTCACGCGCACAACGGCATCGATATCCATGCCGATATCGACGCCACCGGCAACGGCGCGGGCTTGACGCTGAATCCCAGCGGCAACGCCGGCTACCGCCTGTTCAACGACGCCAGCATCACCCTTTCAGGCAGCGGCGCCCGCTTCTCCGCGAACGGCGACCTCTACACCCTGATCCAGGATCTCGCTGCTCTGCAAGACATCGCCAGCGACGATCCGAGCGGCCGCTACGCATTGGGCAACGACATCGCCGCCAGCGATACCGGTACCTAGAACGGAGGCGCCGGCTTCGAGCCGATCGGCAACGGCGCCCCCCTTCACCGGCATCTTCGACGGACTAGGGCCTATTAAAACTAACCTAGGGCATCCGCGATGAGAGCCAAGTGGATGAAGGCGACAAACATCGGGTCGAGCTTGTCGAACCGACTGAACACTCCGCGAAAGCCCTTCAATCGACGCAACAAGCGTTCGACCTGATTGCGCTTCTTGTAGACCTGCCGATCCTATTCCCATGGCTGCAGCCGTTGGGGATTGGGCGGCACGACAAGATCGAAGCCCAACTCCAGGGCCAAGTGCCGCGTGTCGTCTCCCTGATAGGCACAGTCCATGATCAGGTGGCAATGCCCTTCGGGTCGCGCCAGCGTGCGCATCGGTGCCCGACCGGCAGGGCCATCCCCGGCTTGTGCCCAGGGGTCAGGGAGAAGGCGAGAACGCGGCGATCATCCGCGGCAGCCAAATGAACGTTGGTGGTCCAGCCCCCTCGGGAGCGCCCGATGGATTGGGCAGCGTTTTTTCATGCGCCCGTACCATCGGGATGTACCTTGACGAGGGTGCTGTCCAGGTTGACCGACTCCAAGCCAACACCATTCAGCTCGGTTACGGCATCGGCTACCTCCCTAGCACCTTGACCATCGACAGGGCTCGACTGATCCTGAGCGCCAGTCCGGACAGCAAGACTTATGATGGCACCGTCGCTTCCAGCGGCACGGTCGGAGTCGCCGGCCTCGCCACCAGCGATACGCTCACGGCGACTCAGCGATACGATTCGGCCGAAGCTGGCGAACGCACCCTGCAGGTCGACGAGGTGGCCATCGACATAGCAACGGCGGAAACAATTACGAAGTGACCCACCGAACCGCCAACGGCTCCATCCTTGCCGCTATGGACAATGGCGACAGCGGCATGGGAAGCGATGGAAACGACGACGGTGGAGATGGCGGTAACGGCAACGGCGGCAATGGCAACCGGCTCGACAAGAGCAACCTTGTCCGGCTATCGCCCGCCTATCTGGCTGCCTTGGCAACCAAGGAGCCCTGCAGAACGGCGGACCAGCAGTTGGATATTCGACAACGCTATCGCTGCCCCGCAACGACCATCACACAAGATCGAGCGGCAAGCGAATCTGCCGTTCCCAACGCGATAGAAGACGAAGGCCTGCGTCTGCCGAAAGGACTCTGATCGATGCAACGCGGCCGGCACTTTTGCCGCCGACCGCAGTACAGCCAAAGCCGAAGCATTGTCCCATGCTGAACGACACGGCCCATAGCAATAGCGATATGGAAAAAAGAGATCAGGCAAATGGCCAGAGCCAGCCTTCATGGAGCAAGAGAAAACTCACTTAGACTTTCGGATAAAAAGCCTTGAGTTCGCTAGCCATACAAGCCAGTATGAAAACCGAATAGCAATGCAGGTTCCCGTGGCACTGCATCATCGCGCGGTCAGCTGGCCTCCTGCTGATAGCCAGCTGCCGGTAACGCGGAAAAAGTACGCGCGGCGTACGGTTGGATCAGTTGGATCCTTTCAGGCCCTGCGACAAGCCGAAGAGAAGCAGCATCAGATTCTGATCCGGTCGGATCTGTGCGGAAGCCCCCCTGGCATTGGGGGGGGAGTGGGCAATGATCGAGATCGCTACTGGCGCTGATCACGCCAGGCGCGGGTTCGTGCCAAGCTCCCACGGCCAGGGAAGCAACGGCCAAGGAACCGACAAAAAACAGGCTTCGAGCGACTGCTAGTTTCATTCTTGCCATCCCCTGCTTGTGTTTGCTCACATACTATGCTCAACAAGTTAGATCACCTGTAGCCCTGTTGCCTTGATCCATGGCAACAAAACGCCGGGTGGTAGGGGAATATGCACTGCCTGTGCCGCCCCGTCGCAGTCTTGGGCTTTTCCAGGTGGACTCCTGTCCGACGATCATGGAGCGCTTGTAGGCGGAAAAGGAACGAAACCAAGGAAAACGCTCGGAAACTCCGCGTCACGGCTTACCGGACAACAGTAGAGTGGCCGGAGAAAACAGCACATCGGCGGTCTGCTTCGTCACACTGGCCTAGCCGCCTCCAAACACCGTTAAAATGCGTCATGGCAGTGCATCCTGCCACTTGACGGTGCAAAAAAGCTCAGAGCATCGCCAAGCCCAGACCATTTTCCGGAGTACTCATGAGCGCTTAGCTTGATGGACGGCGGACCTTCAACTTCAATAGGTTTTCCGGTCGCCAGCCAGTCTCCAATGCCACTGGGTCAGGGCCGCCAGGTCGAGCGCATGCCGTTCGAACAACGAAGCCTGAAGGATGTGCTTTGAAAAGATGGCTATCGTTTCACTTTCTTTGCCATGCCGCCGGCTTGCTTTCCGGGCTGCTCTTAGCCCCCCTTGGCAGCGCCGAACCCCTGCAGTTTGCACTGATCGCCAAACGGGTCGACCATCGCTTCTTCATCCAGGCAGGCGAAGGTTGCGCCGAGGCCGCCCGGACTCAAGGCGACACTTGCCTGCTGCTGGGCTCCCAAGGCCCCATACACTTCCGCCAGCAGAATCAGGCCCTGGAACAGGCCCTCGCAAGGCATCTGGACGGTATTGCCCTGTCGGTGACCCATTCGAAATGGCTGGCCACCCACGCCTTGCAACGGTTGGGCAAAACGCCGCTGATCACCTTCGACTCGGATCTGGAACCCGTGGAGCAACACCTGCGCAAGGGCCACGTCGGGCTCGACAACCTGGCCTTCGGCCATCAATTGGCCATGCTGCTCCAGCGCTTCAGACCACAGGGCGGCAAGTTGTGCATCCTGACCGACAGCCCCCAGCAGGCCAATCATCAAAAGCGTATCCAGGGCATTCGCCAACAGTTGCGCGGCACCCAGGTCAGCGATGGCGGAAGCGGTCGCCTGAACGGAGAAAACGGCTGGAGCGAACCGAACCGTTGCCCGCTCTACCGCGCCGAGAACCTGGAAAATGTCGTACTTCAATTGGCCGCTCTGCTGCATGCCAGCCAGATCGATGCCATCATCAGCACTGGCAGTTGGCCAATCCACGAGCCACGGACCTATCGTCAAAGACTTGGCCCACTGCTCGCCGAACTCGTAGCGAGAGGAAGCGCTCCGACCATCGTCATCGCGACGAACGAGCCAGATGCAGACCAGCGAGCACTGCTCGACGACGGTCTAGCTCAGGCCTATCTTGGCATGGAGGGCCGCGAGACCGGCCGGCAGAGTTACTGGATGCTGAAGCGTCTGGCGCGGGGCGAGCCCATCGCCAGGGAGGTGCTCATCGATCACTATGCCATCCACTTGCCCAGAGCATCGCCGCAGGCCCCCGCGCGCCCCTGAGTCGGCGCTTTCAGCGCATGACGACCTCCCCGCCCATGTGGCCTTGCGGTGGCCCCCGCCCCGCGAAGTCCACAAAGGCGTTGAAGCCGCCGCCGACAACGTCTCGCCGGACTATGTGTCGGGCGAGGGATTGAGCATAAGGAATTTTTATCGATTCGATAATGCGCCATTAGATCAAATATTCGTCACGCCGGCGTAGCCTTGACCGGTCCGATCCAATACGAGGTTCGCGTCATGCCCTCCTCGCGGCGTTTTTCCATTGGCCGGCCGCCGAGCGGTCCGGGCGGCGCCGTCGAGTTCCACGCCGGCTCCACGGGCCAAGCCCGACGAGGGTCCGTTCGGAAATATCCCGAAGCGCTACAACCACACGCCGCTTCCTCCGGCCGGAGCCAGCCAGCGATCGAGTGGACACATCTGCCGGCCAGCACTGGGGACGAAAGAAGACATGCAAGACGAATCTCTGCCCACGGACTACCGGGCCTGGGTCTGGCGCGGCAGCGCCGCTCCCCTGGATCTGAAACTGGAACGGCTGGCAAGGCCACCGCTCGAAGCCGGACAGGCATTGGTGCGCAACGCGACGATCGGGCTGAATCCGGTCGACTGGAAGGTAC
Organism: Azorhizophilus paspali; assembly: GCF_043587585.2. Lineage (GTDB taxonomy): Bacteria > Pseudomonadota > Gammaproteobacteria > Pseudomonadales > Pseudomonadaceae > Azotobacter > Azotobacter paspali. The sequence continues at coordinate 1,124,916 of NZ_CP171449.1, read as the reverse complement.
TCGGCGGCGCGCTGGTGAACTGGCGACCCGGCCATGTACCAGGTGTCGACGGCGCCGGTGTGGTGGTGGCCGTTGGGGCTGGCGTGGCGCAGCAGTGGCTGGGGCAGCGCGTGGCCTACCACACCAGCCTGCAGCGTCCTGGCAGCTTCGCCGAGTATACGCCGGTGGCCGCACGGGCACTGATGCGCCTGCCCGACGCGCTGGACTTCGAAGTCGCCGCCAGCTTCCCATGCCCGGCGCTGACCGCATGGCTGACAATCGAGAAGCTGCCCGTGCAGCCGGGCCAGCCGATCCTGATCGGCGGCGCGGGCGGCGCCGTGGGCCACTATCTCGTGCAACTGGCCAGCGCACGCGGGTTCGCCGTCACCACGATGAGCCACCCGCGGCACTGGGAACGGCTGCGAACCCTGGGCGCACAGGATTGCATTGCCGGGCCGCTAGCGACGGGACAGCGCTGGGCGCCGGATAACGGACGCTTCTTCGCGGTCATCGACAGTGTCAATGAAGATCATGCCGAACGCTTGGCACCGGCGCTGCTGGCCAACGGGCACCTGGTCTGTATCCAGGGGCGCGTGCCGCACTGGCCCTGCGAGCCCTTCGGGCGCGCCCTGTCGCTGCATGAGGTAGCCCTCGGCGCTCTACACGTCTTTGGTGACGACGCCGCCTGGGCATGCCTGACCGCCGCAGGCGAACGGATGCTGGGCGAACTGGCCGAGCGACGCCTGCAGCCGGAGACGCGTCTGGCGCGCGACTTCGGCGAGTTGGCGCAATTGCTGGAAGAGTTGCGCCACCGGCGGTTTTCCGGCAAGCCGCTGGTGCGTGTGCGATAACCATGACCGACCGAGGAAATACCCATGGATGCGAAAGTCACCGAGGTTCTGGAGCTTTATCACGCGCGAATTCGCGAGGAACGCAGTGCGCCTTGGCAGGAACCGCCCGGCGGGCGGGACGGCGGCCAGGACCTGCACATGTACGCGATCGGGCCGGAGACCGGGCAGTTGCTCAACATCCTGGCCAGGAGCCTCGGCACACCGACCATCCTCGAACTCGGCACCTCGTTCGGCTACTCCGGCATCTGGCTGGCGGAAGCCGCGCGTGCCAGCGGCGGGCGGCTCGTGACCATGGAGCTGCATGCCTACAAGTCGGCCCATGCGCGTGAAATGGCGGAGCGCGCGGGGCTGGCGGACTGGATCGACTTCAGGGTCGGCGACGCCGTGCGAATGATCGAGGAACTCCCGGACAAGTTGGACTTCGTCTTCGTGGATCTGTGGAAGGAACTTTATGTGCCGTGCCTGGAGGCCTTTTACCCGAAACTCAACCCCGGCGCGATCCTGGTCGCGGACAACATGCTGCGGCCGGTCAGCGAGGGTGCGCACGCCTACGGTCGCGCCATCCGCGCCAAGCCAGGGATCGACAGCGTGCTGCTGCCGGTCGGTAACGGCATCGAGGTCAGCCGCTACGCCCCGGCGAACCGGGCCTGAAGTAAGGAGGAAAACATGGCCCGTCTCACCGCCAGGGATTTCCATCCCGAACTGCTCGAACTTTACGACTTCTACGTCCACGGCTGGATCAGCCGGCGCGCCTTCCTCGAAGGCGCCGCCAGATCGTCTGGGGACGGCGCTTCCGGGAAGGCGGGGAACTTGTCGCCCGCCGACAGGGCAAGCCCCGGAGCTTGCGGCTCGATCCCCATGCGCACTACCTGCTCGGCCTGCGCGAGCAGATCCCCGACCTGACGCTGGCCGAACTCGCCGCGCCCCTCGAACGAGAGCGTGGCGTCCGTGTCAGCCTGGCGACGGTGTGGAGGTTTCTCGACCGGCACGCCATGACGTTCAAAAAAAGACGGCGCCTGCAGCCGAGCAGCAACGGCCGGACGTCCAGGCAGCCCGACAGGGATGGATCGAGGAGCAGTCCGGTTTCGATTGGCGCAAGCGGATCGTCGGCGACGAAACCGCCGCTTCGACGAACCTGGCCCGCTTGCGGGGCTGGGCCCCTCGCGGCGAGCGCTGCCGGGGCGCGATCCCCCACGGCCACTGGAAAACCACGACCTTTACCGCCGGCCTGCGGCTGGATGGCCTGCGCGCGCCGCTGGTGCTCGATGGCGCCATGAACGGCCCGGTCTTTTTGGCCTATGTCGGGCAGGTTCTGGTACCCGAGCTGACGCCCGGCGATATCGTGGTGATGGATAACCCGCCGGCCCACAAGGTGGCGGGGGTAGGCCAGGCCATCGAAGGCGCAGGAGCCACACTGCGCTACCTACCACCCTATAGCCCCCGACCTGAACCCGATCGAAAGGGCATTCTCCAAGCTCAAGGCACTGCTGAGAAAGGTGGCGGTGCGGACCGTGCCGGAGCTGTGGCAGAGCATTGGCGAGGCGATTGCGCAGTTCTCTGCACAGGACTGCAGGCACTCCTTCGAGGCCGCCGGATATGAATCGGGATAAGGTAAAAATGCTCTAACCGCCGGGCACCACCGAGCACTTCGCCGCCAACGGGATCATCGTCGCCGGTCCGGTCGCCACCACGCACCAGGCCAGGCGGCAATGAAAACGCCACCGCCCGACTTCCAACCCTTCGCGGCATGTGACGGCAGGCTCGCCAGCGGGCAGTATGCACACTGGCTACGCGCTACAAGGAGCGGGCAAAGCCTGGGCGCAGTGAGCGCCTGGCGGGACGGACGCTTCGTGGCGGTGTCCATCCGGGGCTTCCTGTCCGCCACCGAGCGTGCGGCACGAACCGGAGCCGCTCCATCCCTTTCATTCGGGAACGGGCGGCACGGCCCACCCAAACTTTCAAGGAGCACAGCATGACGAAAATTACCGTCTGCGAGCGCAGCCAGGGCAAGAGCGGCATGGTCAGCGTGATGCGACCGTTCACCGAGCAGGTTTTCGCATGAACCGGAACGTTTCTGCCGTACCGACGCCACCGGCCTGGCTGACCCCGCTACTGGCAGCGGCCTGCGGGCTGGTGGTGGCCAATCTCTACTACGCCCAGCCGCTGGCCGGGCCGATCAGCCAAAGCCTGGGGCTGTCGCCGCAACTGGCCGGACTGATCGTCACCATGACCCAGGTCGGCTACGGTCTCGGTCTGCTGCTGATCGTGCCGCTGGGCGACCTGCTGGAAAACCGCCGGCTGGTGACGGCGCAGATCGTCGCGGTGACCGCCGCGCTGCTGCTGGCGGCGTTCTCGACGCATGCGCTGCCGTTCCTGGCCGCGGCCTGGCTGATCGGCATCGGCTCCGTGGCAGTGCAGGTGATGGTGCCCTTCGCCGCTCACTTCGCACCGGAGCATATGCGCGGACAGGTGGTCGGCAACGTGATGAGCGGCTTGATGTTCGGCATCATGCTGGCGCGGCCGGTCGCCAGTTTCGTCGCCGACCTGCTCTCCTGGCACGCGGTGTTCGCGCTGTCGGCAGCGGTCATGGTGCTGCTGGCGACCGTGCTCTGGCGCACCCTGCCGGAACGCCGTCCCGAGCAGCGCATCGGCTATCTGGCACTGCTCGCCTCGCTGGGCCGACTCTGGCGGAACACGCCGGCATTGCGCCGCCGCGCGCTCTACCAAGCCTGCCTGTTCGCCGCCTTCAGCCTGTTTTGGACAGTGACGCCATTGCTGCTCGCCAGCCCCGCCTTCGGCTTGTCGCAATCGGGCATCGCCCTGTTCGCGCTGGTCGGCGTGGCCGGGGCGCTGTGCGCACCAGTGGCCGGGCGTCTGGCCGACCGTGGCCTGACTCGCGCCGGCAGTGCCACGGCGATGGTGCTGGTGGCGGCAGCCTTCGCCCTGACGCATCTGGCGCCGGCCGGCTCGCACACCGCCCTGACGCTGCTGGTGCTAGCCGGCGTGGTGCTGGACGCCGGCGTGACCGCCAACCTGGTCCTGGGCCAGCGCTTGATCTACATGCTCGGCGCCGAACAGCGCAGCCGCCTCAACGGCCTGTACATGGCGACCTTTTTCGCCGGCGGTGCGATCGGCTCGACGCTCGGCGCCTGGGCCTACGCACACGGCGGCTGGACGCTCGCTTCGTCGATCGGCCTCGCCCTGCCGCTGGCGGCCCTGCTGTACTTCTCGACCGAGGCGAGACAGGAGTGTGCCGCGACCTGAAGGCGCCCATAGAACCGGGCCAGCTTCGCCACCGCCCGCTCCCACGTATCGCGGCTTATCGTACATGCTCATGTGGACGACAGCCTTGGTGGCCCGTTCCCGCGTCAAGCTATTGTCCATCACCCGGCTCAGGTGGAAGTGCAGTTGCCCGGCCTGGCCGCAGGCGATTAACTCGGCCATTCGGACAGCGAAGCCATATCAATGACGAAGCGATAGCGCACGTCGGCCTTCTCCATGCGTTCGTAGGCGTCGTTGATCTGATCTGATCCATGCAGATCATTTCGCAGTCCGGCAAAATCTTCTTCCTCGCGCAGAAGTCGAGCAGCTCCTGGGTTTCGCGGATGCCGCCGATCGGTGAACCGGCGATCCGGCGGCGGCCCAGCAACAGCGGAACCGTATTAGAGCATTTCTAGAAAATACGAATTCGACATACAGGGGTTGCTCTTCCGGGTCATTTCGGTTCCCCTCTCCCGTTCAGACAAGGGGACCGGAATGGCTCGGGCATATAGTGCGTATATGGACTCCCCCTGGTTTGCCAGTGATTTGCCCTGCCGACGAACGTAGGTACGACTGCTTGCGTATATCCGGTTGCGTATATCCGGCTTCCGATGAGGCATTGGCTGCCCCGAGCCATGATGGAAATCCGCTCATGTGTGCCTGATTGATCTAGCGGCCTTGCTTGCAGGCTGCGCCGACGCACTGTGCAGGCTTTACACATGCCGGTTCGACCGGTTCGTCATCGCTGCATGTCACTGTGCAATCGTACTGGTTACTGCCCAATATTTTGCAGGCTGTGCAGCCTGCGATTTTATTTTCAGCTAGGTTGATAGCAATCTCCCCGACCGAGGATCGCTCAGATGATCCGGGCATTCTTGTTCGCCAAAGCGACCGTGGCGATGCTCGGGTTGCGTCGACACAGCAAGCGCTGGAGCCACTGGCTGCGTCGATCCGCCTTGTTCTGGCTGTGCCTGAGCACCGCTCGGGCTCCGTGGACCGGCAGCATGCGTGGCGTCCGTGTCAGCTTGGCGACAGTGTGGACATTTCTCGACCGGCACGCCATTGACGTTCAAAAAACCGTTTTAACGGCGGTCGTGTCCGCCTGAGAAACCGGGCCGCCAAGCCCAGGCCGCTGATTTGGCAGCGGCGTGTGGAAGGTAGTCGTAACGCTAGCCTTGCTGCAACATCTTCAACGCGGCCTCGGCCAGGAAGCCGGACCGGCTTTTCTGCTCCGGATGATGCTTCACGTAGTTGTCGATCCTGGCCAAGAGATGCTCTGGCAAGGTGGCGTTGAAGCGCACAGCCTTGCCCAAATAGGGCGTCACGTCGAAGTCGACCAACGCCCACACGCCACCGGCATAGTCCGGGTTCGCTGCGTGTGCCTCAAGCGTCTTCGGCTGCGGCAACGGCTCCCCATCGGCCACCAGCCCCTCGAAGTGGAGGGCAAGCGCTTCGAGGGTATTTTCAAGCGCCTCATCCATCGTGGCGCCGGCCGAGAAGCTACCAGGGACATCAGGAATGGTCACGCCATAGTCGCTATCGGGATCTTTATGCAGAACAACAGGAAATTTCATTAAGGTACCTCTTCGTGCGTGGAGCCTTAATCCGAGTAGAACCGGCCTCACTTGAGGCCGGCTTGCTTCCATATGTTGTTGAGAGTTCCTTTCGGGATATCGGAGTTCGGGTGCGGCACCGTCACTCGTCCCGGCTTGGTCGGATGCTTGAACTGGTGGTGGTCGCCTTTGGTTGCGACCCAGTACCAACCATCCGCCTCAATCCGTTTGATGACCTCTCTACTCCTCATCAAGTCTCCTTCGTTGTCTTGATGGTGTGTGCTATACACACCAAGATCCGAAGAAGCAATAGATTTATGCACACTATACACACTTAATTTGGCTCTTTTTACTCCTTACCCTGCCGCCTGCATCTTCTTCCACTCCCTCTCCACTGCCCGTTCCGCCGCCGCCTTGCTCGTATAGAGCGGCGTCAGGCGCTTGGCCGGGTCTGGTCGCCTGCTGTGGCCGTGCTCTCCTTGCCCATCTTCTCGTCCCGGTACCAGGCCAACACGCCGGTGTAGTTGGCCACCTCCTCGGCCAGGTCGAAAATCTCCTCGCCGTCCGGCAGCTTGGACTCCAGCTCCAGGCTGGTGGTGTAGGCGTCGGCCGTGAAGTGTGCGCGACATGGGCGCCTAGCCAGGTGATGGCGGCGATCTCGTCCTTGATACCAGTCAGGGTGTAGGTCAGCTCGGGGATCAGGTCCGGACGGCCCTTGGCCATGCTGTAGCTGAGCGTCGCCGTACCGCGCTGCAGGCGGCTCCACTCACCCCGGGCGGCGTTCAGGGCGCTGGCCTGGTCTGTGTGGACGTTCCCCGCGAGGCCGATATCAACCAAGAGGTGTATGGCTTGCCGGAATAGCTGGCGGCGCTGCAGTCGGCACTGCTCAACGAGAGCGCGACCATGTTCTGGCGACACTATTACCTGAACGGCTCGCATGCCGGGTTCATCCTCTACATGAGCGACGCAGCGCAGAACGAGAAGGACGTCAATGCTCTGCGCGAGGCACTGCGCAGCGCCAAGGGGCCGGGGAACTTTCGCAACCTGTTCCTCTACTCGCCGGGCGGCAAGAAGGATGGCGTCCAGGTCATCCCGGTCAGCGAGGTGGCGGCCAAGGACGAGTTCAGCAACATCAAGAACATCACCCGCGACGACATGCTGGCCGGGCTGCGCATCCCGCCGCAGTTGATGGGGGTTGTGCCGCAAAACGCCGGCGGCTTCGGCTCGGTGAAGGATGCCGCGCTGGTCTACGCGGCCAACGAGCTGGAGCCGATCCAAGCGCGCATGCTGGCGGTGAATGAGTGGGTTGGGGAGGAGGTGATTCGGTTCAGGGAGTATGAGTTGCATGGCGCAACCGGATGACACGTCCCAGCAGCACTATCACCAGCCCGCCATCCGGCGGGCTTTTTCATTCCTAGCCAGGCAGTTCTAAGCCCGTGAGCTTCTCGACCTGTTTTTTTAGGAAAGCCTTGCCAAGCGCGGAAAGCGTTTCAAGGGTGAACCCACCAGCCTCAGTCACACCATTCTTCGTCAGCCTCCAGATTGCTTCATCTCTGACCGAGTCGACAAAATCATGACCGGCGGGGGTCAGGGCTCTAAATGAGAATTTCCCGCTAATACTTATTCCCAATCCACCTGCCATATCCACCCACCCACTCATGAGTATCTGGCGCATGTGATAGTCGATCTGATCGTGCGAATAGCCTTCGACGAGCAAATCCTCACATGGGTCGAGCATTAAGACTGCTCCCCGCCCCATAGGAAAAGACTCAAGCCTCAGCATGAGTTGTCTGATCAGCTCTGGGTCTCTCTGCATATCGCTTCTCTCCTTATAGCGAGCACGAAAGCGTGCTTTGCGAGCCTCTCATAAGCGACGACAAGAATCCAAGCGCCACCCGGCGCGCGCAGTTGTCCCCCCACGACACCTGCGGGCTAAACAGGTCGCTTTTTCTTCACACCTTCGGCTCGGCGCAGGACAGGCAAGCTGGGCGCTGTGCGGGGATTATCAGGGATGGGAAAAGCCTTCAGATCCCTTCACGGATGGGGTCTAGATGCCCAAGGCAAAGAACGGCAGGGGCAGGCAGAGAGCAATTTTTCAGGAAGGCATCGGAAAAAGGTTAGAAGGTTAGAAGGTTAGAAAAGCAGTTCGGCACTGCTGAAGCCCGCATGGCACTAGGGCTGCAGCCCTGACCTTGGGAAGGTTAGAAATGGTTAGAAGGAAGGTAATTTTTATCTAAGTCCTTGATTTATAGGGACATTGAAAGACGAGTTTCTAACCTTTTGAAAAGGTAATTTCCTAACCTTTTTCTAACCCGTTTCTAACCTTTTGCAGAATCGCTGCAGGCCCCACCGTTCGTGGCTTTCAGGCGCTTTCAGTCGGCAAATTACCTTTCTAACCTTTTTCGGCGAAGGGAACATAACCATTCAGTAATAGCGAGGCTTTCAGGCATTTTGAAAGTTCATGTGTACACACTGGTGTACAAGATGCCGGCTGCTGGCCTCTTTTCGGCTGCTTTTTGACCAGCCCCAAGCCCGCCCGGATGACTCCCTGCTGGCACTGGTGATCGTCGTCACTCCCCCGCCTCGGGGTGGTGTTCCCCCGGTGGGGGATGACGTTTCCTCTGCTGGTGAACATCTCCTGATCTTTCAGGCGGTCACTACAAAAGTTTTGTAGTCAGCCCCTGGCACGAGCGCGTACTAACTTCAGCCAACGGCAGAAGTGAGAAGTGCCCCCACGCGCACGCGGGGCGGGTGAGAACCTGTCAAAACCTGACATTCAGGCGGCGGCGATCCCCCACACGCGGCGGGGTGGGTTTTCAGGTTTTTTCAGGTTCCCTTCGCCGATAAGTGATGCCCACTCGCAGGCGGGGCAGGTAGATCGGCTGAACTTCTAGCCGATGCCCGTAGCGCTGGCGGCAGGAATACTTCGATTTGAAATCGGAGAAACCTAGCAGGAACCGAGTCGGTTTTTTCCGCTAACCCGGCCCACATCAGCCGAGCTTTCGGCCAATGTCCGAAACCGCTACGGCGGCGGTTTGAGCATCCGAGCATGGTCCAGTTCTGGACCATCCATCCCCCGCTGGGGGTTGAAGCGTGCCCAGTGAGACGATTTGGTCTGTTTCGGCTCAGACTGCCATTCCCGGCACAGTGTGTTGATTTCGACACGGCGTGTTGATTCCACGGTGGCAGCCTGGCCACAGCGTGGCGCTGTCCCCACACTCGGAACCTATCCCGATCCGGGGACTTGATCCAGGCCGGCGGACAGGTTGATCCGTTTCAAACGCCAGAACTGGCGGAAGCCTCGTCGATGATCTCCGCCTCTTCACGCATTTCGCTGTGCGTGAAGGAGTGCGTGATGATCGGCTGAAATCCCAGCCGGTCCCCCAGCGGCGCCAGCACCAGACGCGGACATGGCTCAAGTCTGAGCCATCGGCTACCCGGATCGCTGGCGCATGCTATTCCGGAATTTTCCCGGCTTTACGCGGGGATGCCTTGGGGTGTGGTCATCATGGCCACCCCTTCATCCTTACCGTGTTCTTACCGTTCCCGGCCTCATTCATGGGGTTGGTTTTCGCAAATCGGTCTTGCCGTGATCTTGCGGCGCCCAAGGCTTGACGCAGGGTTGCATGGGGTTGTTTTCGCAAAAGCCGGAATGCCGGCCTTTCATGGGGTGTTTTGCCGCATCGGGAATCTCCGTCTCGGAGACACCTTTTGCGGGCTTCCGCCAATCGGCGTTGATGCCGGGTTTTCCGGTTTCAAATCGAGAACCGCCCCGGATTGGCCGGCGATCATCCCCCTGATTCCGGATATCAGGATCGGTGCCGCCTGTAGTTTTCTGTAGTTCTGGCGCCTATGGTTTTCTGTGGTTTCGCAGATCGGGGTGCCACCCCGGCTTTCCGGACATGGAGAAAGGGTGGCCCCTCAGAATTGAGGAGCCAGATTGCCCGGCTCGATGGAGCGCACCAGGCTAAGCAGTAATTCTTGGCTTGCTCGTAGGTCTTGCCATTGCCGAAGCCGGCAGCCTTGGCGGCGATATCGCGAGTTTTTCCTTCCGGAGCAGGATGTGGAAAATTTTCCACATCCTCTTTTGTGTGCTGGTTTACCCCAAGACGATTCCCAAGCTCCCGCTCAATACCCTCGCCAATCGCCACGCGCTCAGACGGGGTGAAGTCTTTGCGGAACTCGTTTTCGGCCAGTTCGCCCTTCAGGATCGAATCAAGATGGACGGTGCGCGCCGGGATGTTTTCCCAGCCAAGCGACGGCCTGCCCGACAATTCCCTCTGATTCGAGGTATTTGGGCGCGTCGCTCAATGTGCCGGCTATGTCCGATCATTTCCGCATGGCTATCGGCCTCTGCGCGGCTGCTGGCGCGGCTTTCAGGCAAAACCGGAACCGGAAACAGGCCGGCGGCAGATTGCCCATATGTAGTCCGGGATCGGGGCTCGAATTGCCCGCAGGGGGTGGTGGGAGCTGGAAGGACCCGTGACTGGGTAGGGCTATTTGGCTGTATGGGAAAAGCGCTAACTGGTTGCCTGTCCAAGTGCCGCTTGCCTTGCTGTGGTCTATGGTCTCTCAACGGGTGGAGGGATAAAACCTTGTTCTGTCAATGCGCGAAATACTCCTCTGACAAGGTAGTTATTGGAAAAGCCAATCGTATACTGCCTGGCCCCTTCGCTTATTGGGAGCAACATTCCTTGACTAACAAGTTTCTTGATCAAATAAGTACGCTGGCCGGCACTCATATCAGGTAAAACTGCAGTTAAATCTCCTGACTTAACAATCCCCATTTTTATAGCGCGTGTTAATACAGCCTCTTCTGTGCCTGTTATCCACTCGCGCTGTCGGGCAAACGATACCGCAGGGTATAAGATGTGTTGCTTTAGATAGTTGAAATCTGTAAGTCGGTCTACTTTTTCAAGCTCTTCGCGTACGCCCTCTAACACATAGATACACCACTCCTCCAAGCCCTCCTTGGTCCCTGTGTCAGCTCTAGCTAGCATGGCGTAGTAGCGCTCACGGTCATTGCAGAATACGGCCGTGGGGTTCAGGACGCGACCTTCAGCACTGACATTAAAGCCATATTTGATCAGAAGGGCATATGTAAGAAGCCGTACAACTCGACCATTGCCATTTCCAAACGGGTGTATCCAGCCAAACCGATGATGAGCCAGAGCTACCTTCATAAGGTCATATTTTGGCGGGTCATCACGATTTATGAATTGCACCAACTCCTGCATATAACTCGGTACTTGCACAAAGTCCGGAGGAAGATGTTCAGATTGAGAAATACGCACAGGGCCATTACGATAGGCACCAGGAGTTTTGTCGCCCTCACGCTTTAGATCAGTGACCGTTAAAGCATGTAACTCTCTTATCAGGTGTTCAGTCAAAGGTTCGCCTGGCCTCATGACCCCCTCAATGTGGCACATAGCTATCTCGATGTTGGCTACTTCGCGCAACTGGTCAGTGGTCTGCCCGCTACCTTCTACCTTGCTATCTACGTAGTCAGCTAAGGTCGTATGGTTCCCCTCTATTCGAGCTGATCCCAGGCTCTCGAGCACATGGAAGATGGACTTGAGCTGAAAAAATATTGGGGGCGGAGTGCTGCCCTCCAGTCGTAGGCGGCGGAGATGCTCCAGATCGCTCAGCACGTCCACCAACGGGGAATCAAAGGACGGGTTCAGGAGCTTAAGCTCATGATGATTAAATTCTGGCATCGTGGAAAATATCTCAAAGCTGGCCGTGGACTATCTCAAACCTAAGGCCGCAAAGGCCCGTCGCAGGCGGGGTGGCGTTAGCATCTGCTAAAAAATATTTAGCTTTCAGCTACACAAAAATTGTAAATCAGTAAAAACATAAATGGAAAAGGGAGCATGGCTAGGCAGTTCCTGTAGGGCTATGGTCGGGGCTCAGCTGTCGGCGCGAATGGGCATGACCACGTTCGCCACGCTCAGATCATGCAGGCGTGGTGCTGGAGATGACCAGCCCAGTGCCGACCACCGCCCCGGCTGGCCAGTCGAAACTACCAATTCCGGCAGTCTCGACTGAAACAGATAGTTTCACCGGTAACGGCCACCACGGCATTACCGCGATCAGCAGCGCGACAGGGCATCCCCGGCAATCTTCACGCTGTGCTCGATCCTGCCGAGCAAGGCGCGGGCCTCGTCCAGGGCGCGGGCGTCCACCCGCTTGAGCTGTTCTATCTTCCGCTCGAAGGTCCGCCAGTGCATGCCCTTGGGCTTGCGGATGAACTCGGCAGGCAGGGACAGAAACCCCTCATCGCAGCCCAGGGCGCGGCGCAGCGTCCACGAGCGATCACAAGGAACGTCACGCTTGCTGGCCTGCTGGCTGCGGTAGTTCAGGCGTCGGCAGTGGCGGCAGGCGAACACGCTTTGCAGATACAGCTTTGCCACGCGCCGGCCACAGCAGGGGCACAGGAACCACGGGCGCTCCCCTCCCAGGTGGCAGGGCGTCCAGGTGATCGGCACGGGGTAGTCCTTCGCCTGGCGCTCGCCTCGGACTGTTACTTGATAACGCAGGCGCACGCGGTCGCGGTTCTCGGCCTCGATGCCGATGGTCGCCACCACGGCGCCCCGTCGCGTCCATTGCCAGTTCCCCAGCCAGCCGGGCACCAGCACACCGGCACGATGAAGTCCCCGCACGTCCAGGGCGCGGTAGTCCTCGGTCGCGTCCTTCTCCTTGTCTCTGCTCATTGGCGAACCTAAATCAATTGGAAAGTTTGGTTACTGGCTACCAGGGCACGTACTCCAGCAGTCGGCTGGTCCGCACTCCGCACTCGCGCGTAGGGGGTTGCGGACTGCGGACTGCGGAACAAGCCAAAGTCCGATATTCGGACAGCGCCAACTGGAGCACACCAGGCTAAGCAGGCATTCCTGCTTTGGTCAGCCCTACGCGCTCAAAACCGCAGGCTTCGCTCCTCAAAATTGAGGGGCCAGCCCGAAGCGCGTAGGGGTGGGCCTACCGCTTCACCACGCGGGAGCCGCTGGCGTCATGCACGGTCAGGTCCGGGCGCTTGATGGTCATGGTGCCGTCCGGCTGAACCATGCGAATCGGAGCGCCGTACAGCGGGCCACCGGGGGCGAACGGATCGGGCAGCACGTCCTTGGGCGCGGTGCGGCAGAACTCCATCATGGCCTCAAGGCATGCCTCGAACAGCGGGCCTTGCTTGAAGTCCTCGCCCCGATGGCTGGCGCTGTCCTCCAGGTTGTGAACGAAGATCAGCCCGGACAGATCGTCGACCCCGTCGCGGCGGGCCTGTTCCCGCTCCACGGTGTTGACGTTGAGCAGGTCGCACACGGTGTCGAAGCCCAGGGCGGCCAGATACCCGTCACTGTCGCGGAGCAGCGACTGCCCGAAGGCGTGCAGGATTTCCCGTATGCCCTCCAGCTCGGTATCCCGATGGTCCTTGGCCTGCTGCTCCAGGGCATCGGCCTGCTGCTTGGTGAACGGCTCGAACTGGCGCAGTACGGCAGCCTCCCGGCGCAGTAGTCGGCGCTCGTCGTGGATGGCTTCGGCGCTCTCGCAGAAGTGGCGCGCCATGCGGCGAATGACAATCAGGCTGGTCCGATGCGTGGTGGTCGGCTTCAGGGCAATGCCCACCAGGGTTACAGCTTGGTTCGTGGTCATGGGTCAGTTCTCCAGAATATCGGCATCCGGCCAGCGCCAGCGGGCTTCGGCCAGGGCTTCGTCGTAGGTCATGGGGGTGCCGCATATCGTGCAGATCGGCTTGCCCCCTCGGGTGATCGTCCAGGCGTTGCGCTTAGGCTCCACGACAGCCTCTGTAGCGCTTTCCGCTGCTGGCGTCGCTTGTGGCGGCTCCGGGACGGGCTGCGAGTCGTTGACGGCGATCAGCTCTGCCAGCAGCTCGGCCTTGTGGTCGCGCAGGTATTGGCGATAGGCGTCGGTGAGGCGGTCGGCTGGAGTGACGCGCAAACGCTCGCCCTCCAGCTCGATGGCAAGACCAGCCCGGCGCAGGTAGTCCAGGGCGGCCATGTCAGAAGTACTCCGCGTTGTCTTCCGGCTGTAGGGGCGTTTTATCCGCAACACCGCAACAAGCCGCGCCAGCCGTGGCTTTCAGCGTTTTTTCATCCGCAACAGTGGCGGACAGTGTTGCGGTTCCAAAACCGCTGGATGCCGCGCCATTACTGGCTTGTTGCGGTGTTGCGGGTTTTTTGGGGGTGTCTGAGGACAAGTAACGGTTCCATGCTTCCTCGAACTGCTCCCGCATGTAGCCTTTCGGCGTTCTCAGTCCAATACGGACGGTTGTCGACTTGATGCCGAACTCGGTAAGTCGCTTCGATAGCTGGTGGGGTGTCATGGGCTTTCCCCGGTTCCAAGCGGCCCAGGGCGCTTCGTCGTCCTCTGCCAGTGCCTCCAGCAGATCGGCAGTCGATAACCTGTCCGTGCGCCGGCTGTCGAAGGCGTCACGGATGGATGCCAGCAGCTCGGCGCCGATGCTGGGCGTCTCTCCCTCCAGTCCATGAAGAGTGATGGCGGCATGGCGAGCCAGGCGCGGCCAGTCGCCCCCGGCTGCCTTGGCGATGGCCAGCAGCGGCTCCCAGCAGTCGTTCGCCCGGTCGTTCAGCCCTTCGATTTCTGCCGGCCTGGCCGTGCGGACGGCCTCCCGGTTGTCGAGGGCGAAGCGCGCCAGCTTGCCGGCCAGCTCGGCAAAGGCGGCATGATCGGCGTGGCGAATCTTGGTCGTGCGCTCGCCGGGCAGCTTGCGGCGCAGGCGTAGGGGAATGCTGCGGTCTATCAGGGTGGCGGCGATCCTGCCGATACCGCACAGCACCTTGGCGCCCCATACGTTGAAGCGGGTTGGCATGTGATCGTCGCCGACGCAGCGGATCACGAATGCGCTGTCACGGGTGAAGCCGGCATTGAGGATGCCGCGCGCCTCCTCATGCTCGGCCAGGAAGGCGTCCACCTCGTCTATCAGTAGGGTCGGAGACCACAGCTCAATGGAGCGGAACAGCGCCGCCGGGGCGATGTTGGATACGGTCAGCGGGCGGCAGACCAGACGCGCCAGCACGCCGAGCAGCACGCTCTTGCCGCAACGCGGCTCCGGGGCGGTGATGTTGGCGATGGGCGCCACGTCCACCACGTCGATAAACCAGGTGAAGGCAGCCCACAGGGCGGCAGCATGGACGGTCGGCGGGTCGGCTATCACATGGCGGCGGATGATGGCGCTCAGCTCCTCCAGCAGCTCGGCGCCGTCTACCGGCTCGGGCCACAGCGTCACCTCGGGGAACAGCTCGCTGGTGCCGGCAGCGGCCTCGCTGGCGCCGTTGCCGGTCAGCTTGTCCAGGTCGGCCAGGCTTACCGTTTTCGCCTCCTTGATGGCGTGGCGGATGCGCGCCCAGCGGGCCGGCTGCTCCTCCCGCACCTTGCGCAGCAGCGCCAGCACCTCGGCTTCGAACACGGCGCCGGGGTCTTGCTTGACCTTGGCGACCGCCTCCGCGATGGGATCGGGCGTCTCGGCCTCGGGCAGCAGCTCGATACTGGTCATGGGTGGGCCTCCAGCCATAGGCGCAGGTCGTTGAAGTCGGACAGGGACAGCGGCGCATCAGCCGGCCAGGGCGGGAACACCACGCCACAGCCGAGCAGGGCAGCGGCTTGGTTGGCCTTGGTGCGGCCGGGGTTGCCCTCGGTCTGGCGGTCGTCGTCGCCGGCCACCACCAGCACGTCATCCGGGTAGGCGCGGCGCAGGCGGACACCAGCGGGATAGAGGTTGTCCGCATTCATGGCGCAGGCCACGGCGGCGCCGTTGTGTTCGTGGATCGTCGCCCCGGTCGCCCAGCCCTCGCAGAGGTAGAGCTTCTGCCCCGGCGCACGCGGGCCGATGGGCGAGTAGCAGCCCTTCACCAGTCCACCCGGCAGGAAACGCTTGTCCCCGTCCGGGTGGATGCGTTGCAGGTTCACCAGCGCGCCGTCCCGGTAGAGCGGCACCAGCAGCACGTCACCCCGCTGGCGCAGGGCATGCGGCTTGACCCTCTTGCGGCTCAGATAGGGGTGTTCGGGATCGGCAGGCGTGGCAGCCCTCCACAGGTGCCATGCCCGGATGGCGGCATCCTGCTGGCGCCGGTGCTGCTCGGCCTCCCGCTGGCGCCGGGCCTGCTCGATGCGCTGGCGCACCTGCTCGGCCTCCTGTGGGTCGGCAGGCGTGCGGCTACTCCAGTGGTGGGCCTCGCCTACCTTCCAACTGCCGAAGGCGCCAGCGGCCAGCCCGTCCGGGAACAGCACGTACCAGCCATTGCGCGAGCCGGCGCGGTCGCCGGGGACGTGGAAGCGGTGGAGCTGGCCATCCGGTTCGGGCAGCCAGTCCAGCGGGCCGTAGACCGCCTGCAAGGCATCACGAAAAGCGGTCACGCAATCAAGGCTCATGCGGCCCCCTTCGGCGGGGTGAACCGCCCGGCCAGGCGTTCCAACTGCCGGGTCAGACGCTCCAGCTCGGTGATATCCCAGCCTTGGTCGCCTTCCTTGACGCACAGCTCGAACAGGCCGATCAGGGTATCGAGCAGTTGCGTATAGCTCTCGGCGTCGATGTGCGGCGGCTCTCCGCCGTTGCCGCCACCCTTCGACTTGAACGGGACGATGGTCATGGCCGGTCCTCCTCGATGCTCTCCAGGCGGGCGACCAGCGCCACGGCCAGCCGCTCGGCAGCAGTAATCCAGGCTTCGCGATCCTCTGGAGCAGGGTTCTCCTTGATCGCACGATGGAGTGCGGCCCGCGCTTCGCGGATCAGCTCCAAGTGGTGGTTGGTCAGTTGCAGGGCCGGGCCTTTCTCCGGGCAAGCCGATCCCGTCGCCACCGGCTGGCAGCGTTGAAAATCCGTCATGGGTCAGTCCTCTTGAAGGGTGGCGCGGCGTGCGCGGATGCCGTTTCCGGTGTCGATCAGCTTGGCGGACAGCTTGCCCAGCGTTTCCAGCAGCCAGCCAAGGTCGCTCATGGCATCGGGATCGAGGCCGTGAGCGCCGTTCGTGGCCGTGCTGGCCAGCAGGTTGCCGATGGCGGCGATGCCGAAACCGATGTTCATGCCGTAGTCCTCGGCGGCCTGGCCGGCGGCCTCCAGCTTCTCCGGGCTCATGGCTTCGATGGTTTCGTAATTCGGCAACAGGGCATTCCAGTCGGAGCGGATCATTTCGCCACCTCCTGCGCGTCCAGCTCGCGGCGAAGGTCGCTGGATTGCGTGTCCAGGTAGTTGGCGCAGTCGCTGGCCAGGTAGTGCCCCAGGGTAGCCAGATCGGCCACGCGGCGGCTTTGGTTGTGCTCGGCGTCGAGGCGGATGGCGGTCATCAGGGCGGACAGCCAGGTCGAATGCTCTTGGCCAAAGGCAATGGTGCAGATTGCTTCATCGGCGATGGCGTCAGTGGTGCGGACGATGGTGCTCATGCCACCACCCCCACTTCCAGGGCACGAGTACGAACCTCGGCGGCAAGCTGCTGCTCGACGTGCTTCTCAAGCGACGGAGAGCCGGCAGCCAGGGCCAGACGCTCTAGGTCGGCCAGGCTCAGGTGGGACGGAAGACGCAGATTGCCCAGCACGCGGCCGGTGCTGTCGATCAACTGGACGGCAATCACAGGGCCACCTCCTGCGCTTCCAGGGCGCGGGCGATGTTGATGTGGTGGTTGTAGCGGCGCAGGCGGACGTACAGGGAGGAGTCGGCGCGCAGGGCGGCGAGAGCCATTGCTCGGTAAGCGGCGGCGCGTTGCCGGAGTGCGGACGGATTGCGGGTAAGGGCGTGATGCATGGGTACAACTCCTGGAATTGAGGAGCCGTCACCGCTTGCGGCCAAGCAAGGATTGGTGACGACTGTACGCGGGTTGGCCGACCGGGATTCCAGGAACCCGGCACACCCGAAGGTGTCCCGCGCACAGCCGCCATAACACGTCGCTGCGGGCACAAAAAAAGCGCCTGCAACGGGATGGTGGGCGCTTGTGCGCCTGGAATTGATCGACCGGCCAAGGTCGGCCACGGGACTTACCGTGACGGGCGAACCATAGCCCCGGCTGCTGGCGCATGCAACCCCCGGTTTCAGGCTGGCAATCGTCATCACTGCAAACCCTCCAGTGCTTCATGGGTCGGCAAGCGGGCGGCATCAATGGCGCGGACCAGCACGTCACGTCCCAGCCCCCTAGCTTGCAGGACGGTCGCCAGGGTCAGGAGCACGGCGAAGGCGACTACCTCCGTCGGGGTATCGCTGGCGCCAGCATGGTCGACGATCAGCGGCAGAAGCTGCTCCAGGATGAAATCTTCATGGTCCTCGACGCGGTGTCCGGTGTAGATGCTCATGCGGCCACCTCTTCCAAATTGATCGGCTCTGCAGACAGGTAGTAGGTCGCCACTTTCGGATGGGGCCGGCCCTGATCGTCACGCAGCTCCCCCAGGTGGGTGCGGATTTTGTGGCCAGCAGCGCGAAGCTCTGCGATACGGGCGCCAGGGCGAACAATGTTCAGCTTGCTGATGGCCTCGAAGGTGTTGATTGAGCCGTGTGCCTGCATGTATGCCAAGAGGCGGACACGCTGTGACGAAAGACTGGTATCATCGACCTGCATGTTTTCGAGGCCGCTTTCCTTCACCGGGGCGGCCTTTTTCATGCAGCATCCCTCGTGGCGAGCTTGGCCTGCTGCCAGGCGGCGATTTCCGACGCGACGAAGAACGCACGGGCCGACCGGGCCTCGCCGTCCTTGATGCTGCGGGGAAAGGTGGGGTCGCTGGCCATCAGCTTGTAAACGCCGGAGCGCGACTTGCGCAGCAGGCTGCACACTTCGGCGAAGCTCAGCAGTTGGGCCAAGGCAGCGGCCTGGCGGTAAATATCTTGAAGTGTGTCGGGTTGCATCGCCATGTCTCCTTTTGGTTGGCGATGCTTAAGTTATGCGCTGGGTGGCCTTCTGAAACTACTGACAGGCACACTGACACTAGTGACAGGCATTCTTGTCAGTAGTCACCGGTGTAATCCCGAGGGTCGTAGCTCTCAAGATCCTTTCGCTGGATATCTGTCAGGCCAGAGCATGTCATTTGCTGGCCGGGAAGCAGGATTGTGCCCGGCAATGTCCACATTTTCTCTCGGTCGAGGATGGGGCCGCTTGAGTTGGTGTTGGTAATCCCTTCCGCCGCGTGTAGCAGGTCTCGCGCCAAGGCCAGGATGCGCAGCGAGTCATCCTGCATAGCGGACCTCCAATGATCGTGGTGAAGCGGATCGGCGGCGAATTGAGTAGCGGCCCACAGGTGCGCCACTGGCTTATAGTCAGCCCAGTAGCGACGGTATGAGCGCGTGTCAGCGGCCGTTACCTTGTGCCCTGTCCGGCTTTCGGCGCGCTTGAAAAAGGCTTTTGCCAGGTGGATTGCTTTATTTACGCTAGGCTCCACGCCCTCGGCCTGCATCTCGATCAAGGCAAGTAGGATATGGCTGGCGACCGCCCCAGATAACACGGTTTTGACGGGTACTTCGTGAGCTTTGGTTCCGCATGTCTTCAAGATGATCTCCAGCAGACCAGTAGGCAGCGCGACCTCGGCAGCATTTGACTTTTGAGCGGTTTTCAGCGCAATCTCGCCGCATTTATGAGCAATGAATGCTTGGCGGGCTGATTCGTCCTTCGGATAAATCATGTAGGCGAAGACTTGAATCGGAAGGAATGCCTCCCAGGCTGGGGCAACAATCTCCATGATGGGCATTGGCTATGCCTCCTGCTAGGGTTTTGCAGGTTTTGTCGGTACGCCATCCGACCTTTTCCAGTTTTTCATGCTCGCACCAGCTCCAGCACGTTGCTCTCTAGCATGTTCACGCGGCGGTCAAAGTCGGCTCGCCGGGCAGGTGTCATGCTCTCGGCCAGGCAGTCGAGGTAGTCGGCATACCACTGCATCATGGCGCGGCGCTGGGGCAGGTAAGCGGCCTGATTGTAAATACCAGCCACGCCAGCTTCCTTGTGGGCGAGCTGGGCCTCGACGTGATCTTTCTCCCAGCCGTGTTCCCGCAGCAGCGTCGACGCCGTGTGCCGAGTGCCATGCCCGACGAGGCGATCCCGATAGCCGATCTTCCTCAGCGTCAGGTTGATGGTGTTCTCGCTGATGACTGGCTGCTTCGAGCCGATGCCGGGGAACAGGTAGCGCCCCCTCCCCGTCACTCGATGAAGCTCTCGCAGGGCTTCCAGGGCTTGCCGGGAGAGCGGCACCACATGATCGCGGCGCATCTTCATCTTGGCCGCCGGGATCGTCCACAGGGCCGCCTCGAAGTCGATTTCCGACCACTCTGCCCAGCGGACCATGCCAGGGCGGGATGCCGTCCACAGGCACAGCCAGGTCGCCGTCCGGGCCGGGGTGCGGCTGGTGCTCCCGCGCAGGGCTCGCAGGAAGTCCGGCAGCTCCGACTCCAGCAGGTGGGGGTAATGCTTGGCTCGGGGTGTCTTTGTGGCAATCGTCACCAGTTCGGATGCCGGGTTGTTCTCGCACAGCCCTCTGGCAATGGCCTGGCTGAAGATCTGGCGCAGGGCAACGCGGATCTTGTCGCGGGTGTTGGTCGCTCCCCTCGCCTCGATCTTGGCTTGCAGTTCGGCGCAGTCCCTGGGGGTGATCGCGGTGATTGGCTTGTCGCCCAGGGCTGGAAGGATGTCGTTGTCCAGGTAGCCGCGCATCAGGCGCAGCGTGCTCTCGGCCAGCCCGTCATCGACCTTGCGCTGATACCAGTAGGCTACCGACTCATGGAAGGGGTTAAGCACCGTGGCCTTTTGTGCGGCCCTCTGAGCGGCTTTGTGCTGCACGGGGTCGATGCCATGCGCCACCAGCTCGCGCAGCTCCTGTGCCTTCTTGCGGGCCACCTTCGCGGGAATCTCAGGATAGCCGCCCAGCCCATGCCAGCCCCAGCGGCAATCTGGCTTCTTGTGGCGCAGCAGCCAGCCCTTTTGTCCGTTCGGCTTCACCCGGAAGTACAGGCCGGGGCTATCCAGCTCCCGATACTCCTTGTCATCGGGCTCCAGGCTGGCGAGAACGGTATCGGCCAGGGGGCGCTTCTTGATCTCCGAACGCTTCATCCTTGTACACCAAAGTTAGGCTGTTTTCTCAGTGTACAAGCTGGTGTACACCAGAAACAACGCTATGCGGGTACAAGTGGGAACATGCAGGCACAAAAAAACCGGCTCTAAGGGCCGGTTTCTCTGGGTTTCAGCTACATGCGGGAGCATGTGGAAACAAGTAAGTGGAGCGGGCGAAGGGAATCGAACCCTCGTCATGAGCTTGGGAAGCTCAGGTAATGCCATTATACGACGCCCGCGAGGGTTGCCTTTTTACCAGAAGCAGGCCGGCAGGTGAAGTGCAATTTTTCCGCAGGTTCTCGACGCTGTTCCGGTTTTTGCCGCGCAGCCCCTGGACACCTTCCCGAGCGATAACCGCACACTTTCGGCGCCCGTACCGGCTGTCCCGGAAAGCCCCGGAAAGCCCGCCACATCAGGTTTGCAGGCCCCTTCCGGCCGGTGTGGCGACAATCGGCGTCCGCCGCATGCTCAGGGGCAGCGACTGGCGGATTGACCAGATTAACCGTTCGGTACATTTTACCCGCGACTCCACCCATCCAATAACAATATAGAGAATCGCGTGACACACAGTCCTCGTGCTCAACGGTCCCAATCTCAACCTGCTCGGCACGCGCGAGCCAGCCACCTATGGACGGGAAACCCTGGCCGACATCGCCGGCCTCTGCGCGCGCACCACCGAGGAATGCAGTCTGGTCGTGGAGTTCCGCCAGACCAACCATGAAGGCGAGTTGATCGAGTGGATCTACCTGGCCCGCGGCCGCTGCGCCGGCATCCTGATCAATCCCGCCGCCTGGACGCACACCTCGGTAGCCATCCGCGACGCCCTGCTCGCCAGCGAGCTACCGGTCATCGAAGTGCATCTTTCCAACGTGCACAAGCGCGAACCCTTCCGCCACCGCTCCTTCGTGTCGGACATCGCCGTCGGTGTAATCTGCGGCCTCGGCAGCCACGGCTACCGCACGGCCCCGCAGCATTTCAGCCTGCTCCTGCAGAAGGATTGAAGCCATGACCGCCAAACCGCACAGCATCCTCGCCGGCCTGATCGGCGCCGGCGTCCAGGCCTCGTGCACGCCGGCCATGCACGAGCACGAGGGCGACGCCCAAGGCATCCGCTATCTCTACCGGCTGATCAATCTGGACAAGCTCGGCTTGACGACCGAAGCCCTGCCGGAGCCGCTGAGCGTGGCCGAGCGCATGAGCTTCACCGGCCTGAACATCACTTTCCCCTGCAAGCAGGCGGTCATCCCGCTGCTCGTGAGCTGTCGGCGGAAGCCCGCGGCATCGGCGCGGTGAACACCGTGGTGTTCAAGGACAGCAAGCGCATCGGCCACAACACCGATTGCCTGGCCTTCGCCGAGGGCTTCCGGCGCGGCCTGCCGGGCGTGGCACGCGAACGCGCGGTACAGATGGGGGCTGGCGGCGCCGGTGCTGCGGTGGCGCATGCCCTGCTGCAGGCGGGCGTGCGCCGGCTGACCATCTTCGACGTGGAGCCGAGCCGTGCCGCCGATCTGGCCGCCAACCTCAACGCCAGCTTCGGCGCCGACCGGGTGCTGGCCGGCAGCGACCTGCCGGCCGCCATGGCCGAAGCCCAGGGACTGATCAATACCACCCCGGTCGGAATGGCTAAGCTGCTGGGCATGCCGTTGCCGGCTGAACTGCTGCATGCCGACCTGTGGGTAGCGGAGATCATCTACTTCCCGCTGGAGACCGAACTGCTGCGCAATGCCCGCGCTCTCGGCTGCCTGCCCCTCGACGGCGGCAATATGGCGGTGTTCCAGGCGGTCAAGGCGTTCGAGCTGTTCAGCGACGTCCGGGCCGATGCCGGACGGATGACGGCGCACTTCGCCAGCCTCGGCTGAGCCTGGCCACCAGGGTCGCCGCTCCGGCAACAGCCAGGCCCCGGGCGGTTTCCAGGCGCTCCGGCGAGCGCTCCTCCGGCGCCTGACGGCGGCCCGGAAACCTTGCGAGCTCCCTCTCACGCCCTGGCATGACGGATCACCGTCTCGCAGATCATCTCCCGGTGCCGGGCCCTGGCCTCGGCCCCGCCGAGGTCGATCTGGTGGATGGTCGAGAAGGTGTAGCGGTTGGACACTCGGAAGAAGCAGAACGAACTGATCAACAGGTGCAGGTCGAGCGGATTGATGCCCGCGCGGAACACACCGGCATCGGCGCCATGGGCGAGAATCGCGGCGATCTGGCTGACGATCGACTTGCTCAGCGAGCGGATCGACGGAGAGCGGGCGATATGCTCGCCGTGATGGATGTTCTCGATGCTCACCAGGCGGATGAAATCGACATTGGCAGCGTGGTGATCGAAGGTGAACTCGACCAGCCTGCGGATCGCCGCCTCCGGCTCCAGCTCGTCGAGCCGGAAAGTGGCCTCGGTGGCGCGGATGTCGCCGTAGAGCTTCTCCAGCACGGCCAGGTAGAGCTGCTCCTTGCTGCCGAAGTAGTAGTAGATCATCCGCTTGGAGATGCTGGTGCGCTCGGCGATGGCATCCACTCGCGCACCGCTCAGGCCCTGCTCGGCGAACTCGCGGATCGCCGCGAGCAGGATGTCCTGCCGGGTCTTTTCCAGATTGTTCTTGCGTGGCTGGCGCAGGCGCGCGGCCGGATCGGCGACGGGCTTGGTGTCCAGCATGGAAGGCGTATTTTGAGGATAAGGACGAGCGCCGTTATTCATGGCCGGACGGGAGGAGGAAAGCCACGGCGCGGATGCCGTGGCTTCGCGGCTCACAGCCTGGGCTTGCCGTGCCCGTCGCGCGCCTGAGCCATGGCCGCCAGGCGCACGGCAACGTTGGCTGCCCCGTAGCCGGCGTAGTCCCTGCGCTGCAGGATCTCGAAGAAGAAACGCTCGGCGAACGGCTCGGTATAGACGTGGAACAACTCGCCGCCCTGCACATCGCGGTCGTAGAGGATGTTGAAGTAGGCCAGCCTGCTGAGAAAGTCGTCGTCGAAATCGAAGCGCGCGGCCAAATCGTCGTAGTAGTTCAGCGGAATCTCCAGCAGGGGCACGCCGGCTTCCTTGGCCAGCTCGACGGCGACGAAGATGTCGTCGCAGGAGAAGGCGATGTGGTGCACACCGGAGCCGCGATAGCTTAACAACGAGCGCGAAATGGCCGTGTCGCGGTTTTCCGAGATGCTCAGCGGCAGGCGTACCGAGCAGCAGCGGCTGCGCACAGCGCGGCTCTTGACCAGACCGTAGGGATCGGGCAGCACCACTTCGTCGTCGGCCTCGAAGTCGAACAGGCTCTTGTAGAACAGCACCCAGGAATCCATGGCCTCGGCCGGCAGGGCCATGGCCACGTGATCGATGCGCCGCAGCACGCCGGCGCCGGCACCGCCCTTCAGCTCGAAATCGGTCTCGTAGATGCTGTGGCCCTCGGCATCGCGGTCGACCAGATAGATCAGGCTGCTGTCCGGCGCGCGCACCGCCGGAATCTCGCGCTCGTTGGGACCGACCAGGCCGCGGTAGGGTTGTCCGCCGAAGCCGCAGGCGTGCTCCAGCGCTCGATGGCTGTCCTGCACCAGCAGCGCGGTGGCACACAGCGACGGGCCATGGGCCTCGAAATAGCCGTGGGCGAAGGAATAGGGCTCGGCGTTGAGCACCAGGTTGATGTCGCCTTGGCGCAGCAGGCTGACGTTCTTCGAGCGATGGCGGCCGGCCTCGACGAAACCGAGACGGGTCAGCCACTGGCCCAGTCGGGCGGCATGGTCGTCGTCGACGGCGAACTCGAGGAACTCGATGCCGTCGTAGCGACTAGCCGGTGGCGGTGCGAACAGCACCCCAGGCTCCGGTGACTGTCCCTGGCGCTCCAGCAGCAGGCGGGTCCTCTCCTCCAGGTAGAGCAGCGAGCGGTAGCCGTCCAGCGCATTACCACGGGTCGGCGCGGCGCGGAAGCCGTCGTTGAAGATTTCCAGCGACAGCGGCCCGCGGTAGCCGCTCTTGAGGATCGGCGCGAGAAAGCCCGCCAAGTCGAACTCGCCCTGCCCTGGGAAACAGCGGAAATGCCGGCTCCATTCCAGCACATCCATGGCCAGGATCGGCGCATCGGCCATCTGCACGAAGAAGATCTTTTCTCCGGGCACCTCAGCGATGGCACTCGGATCGCCTTTCAGCGACAGGGTGTGAAAGCTGTCGAGGATCATGCCCAGATTGGGATGGTCGGCCTCCCGCACGATGTCCCAGACCTGTTGCCAGGTGTTGACGTGGCGCCCCCAGGCCAGCGCTTCGTAGCCGATGCGCAAGCGGCGCGCGGCGGCCCGCTCGGCCAGCAGCCGCAGGTCGTCGACAAGGATCTGCCGGGCGCCCAGGGAATCCCCGGCGACGTTGCTGCACACCAGCACCAGGTCGGTGCCCAGTTCCTGCATCAGGTCGAACTTGCGCTCGGCGCGGTCGAGGTTGCGCTGCAGCCGGTCGCGCCGGCAGCCCTCGAAGTCGCGAAACGGCTGGAACAACGTGATGGCCAGGCCCAGGTCGGCCGCCATCCGGCGTACCTCGCGCGGGCTGGCGCCGTGGTAGAGCAAGTCGTTCTCGAAGATTTCCACGCCGTCGAAGCCGGCGGCGGCGACCGCCTCGAGCTTTTCCGGCAGGGTTCCGCTGAGCGAGACGGTGGCAATGGAACGATGCATGGGTCCTCCGTATTGGAGCAGTCTGCTGCCAGCGGACGTCGCAACCGTGGGGCGAGAGGGTCGGACTGGCGAAGGGAAAATCCGTATCGATTATTGGATGGAGCCAAGAGGCGGGCAACCAAAATGTACCGGCTGGTTAGTTATTCGTTTGATTACCGCA
The DNA here is from genome assembly GCF_043587585.2 of Azorhizophilus paspali. Lineage (GTDB taxonomy): Bacteria > Pseudomonadota > Gammaproteobacteria > Pseudomonadales > Pseudomonadaceae > Azotobacter > Azotobacter paspali. The sequence goes on along the minus strand of NZ_CP171449.1, from coordinate 1,099,433 downwards.
CGAAAGCCCCGCTCCCAGATTGACGCCTGCAGGGCGCACGGCAACCATGAAAGCCGCTCAGGAGCTTTTCCAGCACCGTCCGATTCCAACAATAATTTCAAAAGGAATTTCCCCAATGTCCCGCATGTCCACCTTATCGCCTCCACATCGTCGCCATTTCCCGGTACATCCGCGCTGATCCGGCGCGCCGTCACTCCTCCATCACCCCACTCCCCCGCCATTCCGTGTCAGGTTGGAGTAGAGGGCCACGCCTTACAAGAATCACGGAGAACCGCAATGACTTCACGCAACCCGCTGGCGATGGCGCGCGGCGGCGCAAGTCTGACCCTCGGCGCGCTCCTGGCCCTGCCCCTCGCCGCACATGCCACAGGCTTCATCGAAGACGCCAAGGGCACCCTGACCCTACGCAACTTCTTCATCAACCGCGACTTCAAGGACGACAACGCCACCCGCAGCAAGGCCGAGGAGTGGACCCAGAACTTCCTCCTCAACCTCAAGTCCGGCTACACCCAGGGCCCGCTCGGCTTCGGCATCGACGTGCTCGGCCTCTACTCCTCGGCAAAGGCACCGGCGGCACCCAGTTGCTGCCGCTCGACCACGACGGCAAGCCCGCCGACCAGTTCGGCCGCCTGGCGGTGGCCGGCAAGCTGAAGTTCTCGGAAACCGAACTGCGCGCCGGCGAATGGGCGCTGGTACTGCCGATCCTGCGCTCCGACGACGGCCGCTCGCTGCCGCAGACCTTCCGCGGCTCCATGCTCACCTCGAAGGAAATCGAAAACCTCACCCTCTACGCCGGCCACATCACCGGCAACAGCCCGCGCGACGACGGCAACATGGAGGAGATGACCCTGTTCGGCACCAGCCCCTACACCAGCGACCGTACCTCCGACGACTTCGACTTCGGCGGCCTCGAATACAGCTTCAACGGCAAGCGCACCACCGTCGGCCTCTGGTACGCGCGCCTTAAGACATCCACAAGCAGCGCTATATCCAGCTCCAGCACAGCCAGCCGCTGGGCGGCGACTGGACCCTGGGCGCCAACATCGGCTCCTTCGACGGCGAGGTGCTCGAAGGCCATCTGGACAACAAGGTACTGTCCGGGCTGTTCTCGCTCAGGACCGGCGCGCATACCTTCTACCTGAGCCTGCAGCGGATCAGCGGCGACAGCAAGTGGCTACGGGTCAACGGCACCAGCGGCGGCACCCTGGCCAACGACAGCTACAGCTACAACTCCAACAACGCCCGCGAACGCTCCTGGCAACTGCGCTACGACTACAATTTCGCCGCCCAGGGCATGCCGGGCTGACCTTCATGACCCGCTACATCGGCGGCAAGAACATCCACGTCGACGACGGCGAGGAATGGGGCCGCGAGAGCGAAGTGGCCTACGTGGTGCAGAGCGGCGCGGCGAAGAACCTGACGCTGCGCTGGCGCAATACCACCATGCGCCGCGACTGCGGCAGCAACAACCAGTTCAACGAGCAACGCCTGATCGTCCAGTACCCGCTGTCGCTGTTCTGACCGTCACCGCTTGCCTTCTGCGAGAAGTTTAACCCGCCGTCACGGCGGGTCTTTTTTTGCGTGCGCCAGGCATGGCGCGGGTCGGATCGCCGTGGTGGCGAGCCGATGACTTGCTTGGAGGTGAAAGTCCTCTACACCCGGCCAGGTGATGTGAGAGGACGGCGGCTGCGGGGCCACCTCCTACCCGATCCGGCAATCGCGCACGGAAAACGCTGGCGCGCCTCCGCCGCCGCCCCGGAACGACGGCGAACCCACGCCACCAATCGGCGAACAGGCGGCGAAAACTTCATGAAAGGCTGCTGAAAGCTTTTGTTACTAGCATCGCCACATCGCCCTCGGGATCGCCCCGAAGGCCGATGCTCCGAGCAGCCCGGCGCACGACCGGGACGCTTTCGATAACAACAACAAGACTTTCGAGGCTCCATCCCCATGCCCGCCCCGTCCCGGCGATAGCCACAGCATCCAAGCCCCCAGCATGTAGACGTCTGCCCTGGTGGAGGGGCGCCCGCATGCCCGGAAATCACCTGTTCAGGAATAAAAACAATGAGAATGTCCACCGTTCGGCGCGCGAAGCCTTGCCGAATCGCACTCCCCTTCGTGCTGGCCACTGCCCTGCCGTCCGGCACGCTGCATGCCGCCTTCTTCGAAGGTGCCAAGGGCACGCTGAACCTGCGCAACTACTATCTGAATCGGGATTACGATCACGGGGCCACTCGCGGCAAGGCCGAGGAATGGACCCAGAGCTTCATCCTGAACGTACAATCGGGCTTCACCGAAGGCCCGGTCGGTTTCGGCATCGATCTGCTCGGGCTCTGGTCGGTCAAGCTCGACGGCGGCAGGGGTACCTACGGTACCCAGTTGCTGCCCACGCACGACGGCAACAAGCCGGCCGACGACTTCGGCCGCTTCGGCGTCGCCTTCAAGGCCCGTTATTCCAATACCGAGATCAAGATCGGCGAGTGGAATCCGGTGCTGCCCATCTTGAGTTCGGACGACGGACGCGGCCTGACCCAGACTTTCCAGGGCGGCATGCTCACCTCCAGGGAAATCAAGAATGTGACCCTCTATGCCGGACAGATGCGCCAGACCAGCCCGCGCAACGACGCCAGCATGCAGGACATGACCCTCGACGGCATCAGCAGCCGCGACAGCTCCGACCGCTTCAACTTCGGCGGCATCGAATACAGCTTCAACGACGGCAGGACCATGCTCAGCGCCTGGTTCGCACAACTGGAGGATCTCTACAAGCAGCGCTACTTCGAGATCCGCCACACCCAGCCGCTGGGCGGCGACGCATCGTTCAACGCCAAGCTGGGGCTCTTCGACGGCGAGGAAGACGGCCAGGCCTTCGCCGGCGACCTGGACAACAAGACCTTCTTCGGCCGCTTCGCCCTCAGGATCGGCAGCAACACCTTCACCTTCGCCTACCAGAAACTCACTGGCAAGGACCGCTGGCTGCAGGTCAACGGCACCAGCGCCGATCCCCTGCCCAACGATGTCTACGCCGGCCCCTACAACAATCCCAAGGAAGAATCCTGGCAGATCCGCCACGACTATGACTTCGCCGGCCTCGGCATTCCCGGCATGACCTTCATGAGCCGCTACATCGACGGCCGGAACGTGCACAGGAACGGCGCGACCAACGGCGAAACCTGGAGCCGCGAGAACGAACTGGCCTACGTCTTCCAGAGCGGCTCGCTGAAGAAACTCTCCATCCGCCTGCGTAATTCGACCAAACGTGCCAACTGGGGCACCAACACCAGTTGGAACGAGAACCGCGTGGTCATCAATTACCCGATCTCGCTGTTCTGAGACACGCCGGCCCCCGGCTATGCCGGGGTTCCCTACGGAGCCCGTTACGGAGAGGATTCGGCTGTTGCGCCCACTCCGGATCGGTTCACGCCGACATCCCTGCCCGATACCCGCTCCGCTAGGCGCGGAGCCGCCCCTCGAACATGGCGATCGACTCGAACATCAAAAGCCTGCCGCGCTTGGCCTGACCCGGTGCGCGGTAAGCCTCGCCCTTCATAGCGCGGACGGCGTAGCTATTCTTGGGTTAGTGCGGCGTCTGCTGCTGTTGGATGTACTGGCGCACGATGGAAAGCGATGCGTCGCCGCAGGATGAAGCGAAGTAGGACGGCTACCATAGCACGCCTTTCCAGTAGCGTTTCTGAATGTCGGGCCGCGCCTTGCGCAGCAAGCGGCTGGATACACCTTTCAGGCTGTTCACCGGACCGGACACGGCCACCTTGGGTGGATACTCCACCAACAGGTGCACGTGATCGTCCTGGCCGTCCATCTCGATCGGGCCGACCTCGAAATCGGCGCAGACCTTGGTTGAAGATGGCACGCAACCGCTCGATGGCATCGCCATCGAACACACTGCAGCGATATTTCGCTATGAAGACTAAATGGACGTGCATCTTGAAAATGCAGTGCCGCCCGCGCCGTATATCGTTGTCATTGCTCATAGACCAAGAGTATGAACGGGTCATGCAACGCCTTCAGGCTTTCAAATTCGAGCTACGTCCAGACAGCCAGCAAGAGCGGCAAATGCGCCGCTTCGCTGGCTCGTGCCGGTTCGTGTTCAACAAGGCGCTGGCGTTGCGGAAGGAACGCTGTGAGCAAGGCGGACTCTCGATAGTAAAGCGCCTTGTTCGGGGCATGGGGACGTCCATGCCCATCGGATCACGCCAGGGACTCGACGCCCAGTTCGTCCCACACCGACTCGGCCAGGTGGAAAGTGGCGTTGGCCGCGGGAATCCCACAGTAGATGGCGCTCTGCATTAGCACTTCCTTGATCTCGTCGCGGGTCACGCCGTTGTTCCTGGCCGCGCGCAGGTGCAGCTTCAATTCACCCTCGCGGTTCATGCCGATCAGCATGGCGATGGTGATCAGGCTGCGGTCGACATGGGCGTCGCCGAGCACCGCACGGCGTACCTGCATGCCGGCGTCATAACGTTCTTTCTCGTCCATTGCTGGCTCCGTGAGAAGTTCGGCCAGCTCGCCCATGGCGGCTGGCCTGACGATCATGGTGGCGGGTTTGGCCTTTTCATAGGCAGGGCAACGGTACAGCCTTGCCAAGCGTGGCCTTTGCCGGACAAGCGCTGCGCGCGTTGTCCACCCTGCCCACGAGCTTACTTGCGCAGGAAATCCAGCACCGCCTCGGTGAAGGCCTCGCCGGCCTCGACATTGGACAGGTGCGCGACAGGGAACTCGACCAGCTCCGCGCCCGGAATCTTTTCCTGCATGAAGCGACCATGTTCCGGGGTAGTCACCGCGTCCCGGGTGCCGCAGACGATTAGGGTCGGCACGGCGACGGCGCCGAGCCGTTCGCGGAAGTCGGCATCGCGCACCGCCGCGCAGTTGGCGGCGTAGCCCTCGGGCGAAGTCAACGCCAACATGCCGACGACCGGCTCGACCTTGTCCGGCCGGGCGGCGGCGAACTCCGCAGTGAACCAGCGCGCGATGGTGGCGTCGCGCAGGTCGCGCATGGCTTGCCGGCCGCCCTTGAGCACCGTATCGATGCGGCCGTTCCAGACCTCGTCGCTGGCGATTTTCGCCGCGGTGTTGCACAGCACCAGCTTATGCAGGCGCTCGCCGGCGTTGATGCCCAGCCACTGGCCGATCAGCCCGCCCATGGACAGGCCGCAGAAGGAAAACCCCTGGATGTCGAGGGCATCGGTCAGCGCCAACACGTCGCGACCGAGCTGCTCGACGCTGTAGGGTCCCTGGCTGACCAGCGACTCGCCATGGCCGCGGGTGTCGTAGCGCAGCACGCGGAAATGCCCGGCGAAGGCCGGGACCTGGGCGTCCCACATGCGCAGTTCGGTGCCCAAGGAGTTGGACAGCACCAGCACCGGCGCGCCCACGGGGCCGTCGATCTGGTAGTTCAGTGCGCCATCGGCGAGTTGCACGGTCGGCATTGGAAGCTCCTTAGCAGTGGGTGGCGCGGTGTTCGGCCACGGCACGGGCGACCCAGCGCTGCGCCAGGCCTAGGTAATGGGACGGATCGAGTAGGCGCTCCAGTTCGGCGGCGGACAGCTCGGCGCTCACCTCGGGATCGGCGCCGAGCGCGGCGCGCAGGTGGCACCCTTCGGCGATGGCCTGGCGGCAACACTGCTCGACCAGATGATGAGCACGCTCGCGGCCCAGCCTCCGGGCCAGGGCGATGCTCACTGCCTCGGCGAGCACCAGCCCCTGGGTCAGGTCAAGGTTCTCGCGCATGCGCGCGGCATCCACCTCCAGTCCCGGCAGCAGCAGGCGCGCCTGTTGCAGGGCACCGGAAAGCAGACAGCACAGCTCGGGCAGGGTTTCCCACTCGGCATGCCAGAGGCCGAGGCTGCGCTCGTGCTCCTGGGGCATGGCGGCGAGCATGGTAGCGACCAGCCCCGGCGCGCGGGTAGCGGCGCCGATCAGTACGGCGGCGCCGACCGGGTTGCGCTTGTGCGGCATGGTCGAGGAGCCGCCCTTGCCCGGCGCCAAGGGCTCGAACACTTCGCCGACGTCGGTCTGCATCAGCAGCGACAGGTCGCGGCCGAGCTTGCCGAGAGTTCCGGCCAAGAGGCCCAACCAGCCGGCGAACTCGGCCAGGCGGTCGCGCTGGGTATGCCAGGGCTGCTCGGGCAGGCCCAGGTCGAGTTCGCGGGCCAGCACCTCGGAAACCGGCAGGGCCTGTTCGCCCAGCGCCGCCAGGGTACCGGCGGCACCGCCGAACTGCAGGACCAGAAGGCGCGGCTTCAGCTCGGCCAGCCGCCGGCGCTGACGGGTGAAGGCGCCGAGCAAGCCGGCGAGCTTCATGCCGAGGGTCACCGGGGTGGCGTGCTGCAGCCAGGTGCGTCCGGCCAGCGGCGTGCCGGCGTGGCGCTCGGCCTGCACGGCGAGATCCTCGGCCAGTTGCGCCAGCTCGCTTTCGAACAGCGCGACGGCAGCACGCAGTTGCAGCACCAGGCCGCTGTCCATGGCGTCCTGGCTGGTGGCGCCGAGGTGCAGGTAACGTTCGGCGTCGGCATCCACGGCGGCGATCCGCTGGCCGAGCGCCTTGACCAGCGGAATCGCCGAATTGCCGGCGGTGGCGATGGCCTGAGCCAGGGCGGCGACATCGAAGCGCTCGGCCACGCAGGCCTCGGCGATCGGCGCCACGGCGGCCTCGGGAATCAGCCCGACCGCCGCTTCGGCCCGCGCCAGCGCAGCCTCGAAATCGAGCATGCTTTGCAGCCGCCCGCGGTCGGAAAACACCGCGCGCATCGGCGCGCTGGTGAAGTAGGCATCGAAGAGTTGATTGCTCACGTCGATTCGTCCTGAAACAGAAAGCGATGGCGGTACGGCCCAGATTGGCAGCGCAGCACCGGGGCGGTCCAGCCGTAGGGTGGATGGCCGAAACCATCCACCCTGGTGGACAAGCCTGCGGCGTTGTCCACCCTATCCCTTGCGCCGTTGCCGTTTCGCAAGGCGGAAAACCGCGCCAGCGTTTTCCATCACCCGACTCCTGGTGGGTAACGCTACGCGGTTAACCACCCTACGATGGTCCCGAGCAGGCTCAGACGCGCTCGATGGCCAGCGCCAGCCCCTGGCCGACGCCGATGCACATGGTCGCCAGGCCCTTGCTGCCGCCGGATTTCTCCAGTTGATGCAGGGCGGTTAGCACCAGGCGCGCGCCGCTCATGCCCAGCGGGTGGCCGAGGGCGATGGCGCCGCCATTGGGGTTGACCCGCGCATCGTCGTCGGCAATGTTCAGCTCGCGCAGGCAGGCCAGTCCCTGGGCGGCGAAGGCTTCGTTCAGCTCGATCACGTCGAAGTCGGCGACCGCTAGGTTCAGGCGCTCGCAGAGCTTGCGCACCGCCGGCACCGGGCCAATGCCCATGACCCGCGGTTCCACGCCAGCGGCGGCCATGCCGAGCACCCTGGCGCGCGGCTTAAGGCCGTACTTGGCGACCACTTCGGCGGAAGCCAGGATCATCGCGGCGGCGCCGTCGTTGATGCCAGAGGCGTTGCCGGCGGTGACGGTCTTGCCCTCGCCGTTGACCGGCTTGAGCTTGGCCAAAGCTTCGGGCGTGGTGTCCGGACGCGGATGCTCGTCGCTATCCACCACGGTATCGCCCTTCTTGCCCTTGATCACCACCGGGACGATTTCCTCGGCGTAGAAACCCTCGGCCTGGGCGCGACCGGCGCGCTGCTGGCTACGCAGGGCGAAGGCGTCCTGGTCGGCGCGGGATATGCCGTAGTCCTCGGCCACGTTGTCGGCGGTCTGCGGCATGGCCTCGACGCCGTACTGAGCCTTGAGCAGCGGGTTGACGAAGCGCCAGCCCATGGTGGTGTCCTCGATCTTCATGTTGCGCGAGAAGGCGGCGTCGGCCTTGCCCATCACGAAGGGCGCTCGCGACATGGACTCCACGCCGCCGGCGATGGCCAGCTCGATCTCGCCGCTGGCGATGGCGCGGGCGGCGGTGCCGATCGCGTCCATGCCCGAGGCGCACAGGCGGTTGAGGGTCACCCCCGGCACCGTCTCCGGCAGGCCGGCGAGCAGCAACGCCATGCGTGCCACGTTGCGGTTGTCCTCGCCGGCCTGGTTGGCGCAGCCCAGGAACACCTCGTCGACGGCGGCCGGATCGAGTCGCGGGTTGCGCGCCAGCAGCGCCTTCAGCGGGATGGCGGCCAGGTCGTCGGCGCGCACGCCGGCCAGGCCGCCGCCGAAGCGGCCGATGGGCGTGCGCACGGCATCGCAGATGAAGACGTCGCGGCTCATTCCTCACCTCCGGCCTGCCCGTGGGCGGCGGCGGTACGGGCTTCCAGCTCGCGCAGGGCGGTCAATTCGGTTTCGTTCGGCGCTTCGGTGACCGCCACCTTATCGGCGAAGCGGATCGCCCAGCCGGTGTTCTCGACCACCTGCTCGCGGGTCACGCCCGGATGCAGGGAAGTGACGACGAACTCGTTGGTGCCGGCTTCCGGCTCCATGATGCACAGGTCGGTGATGATCGCCACCGGCCCCGCGCCCGGCAGGCCGAGCTGCCTGCGGTGGTCGCCGCCCTCGCCATGGCCGACCGAAGTGATGAAAGCCAGCTTGTCGACGAAGGTGCGGTGCGACTGCTTGAGGATGATCAGCACCTTCTTGGCGCTGCCGGCGATCTCCGGCGCGCCGCCGGCGCCCGGCAGGCGCACCTTGGGCTGGTGGTAGTCGCCAATCACCGTGGTGTTGATGTTGCCGTACTTGTCGACCTGGGCGGCGCCGAGGAAACCGACGTCGATGCGCCCGCCCTGCAGCCAGTAGCGGAAGATCTCGCCGGTGGGCACCACGGTGTCAGCGGTCTCGGCCAGTTCGCCGTCGCCGATGGACAGCGGCAGCACCGAAGGCTTGGCGCCGATCGGGCCGGATTCGTAGATCAGCACCACGTCCGGGGCGTGGGTCAGGCGCGCCAAGTTGGCGGCCTTGGACGGCAGGCCGATGCCGACGAAGCAGACACTGTCGTTACCCAGGCGGCGGGCGGCGGCGACAGTCATCATTTCATTAGTGGAGTAATTCATCATTCGGCCTCCTGGGCGGCCAGTCTGGCCTGCCCCATCTTTTCTTGAAAGGCGGAAAAATCGGCGGTGCCACGGATAAAGTCGTCGATCCAGGCGGTGAAACTCTCGCGGTTGCGGGCGATCGGGTCCCAATCCTGGTAGAAGCGGTTGTCGCGCTCGTAGTAGCCGTGGGCGTAGGACGGGTGGGCGCCGCCGGGCACTGGGCAGACCGCGCTCAGCGCCCAGGCCGGCAGGACGCAGGCGTTCATCGGCGCCTTCAGGTCGTCGACGATCTCCTCGACGGTGACGATGCAGTGCCTGGCGGCCAGCGCGGCCTCCTTCTGTACGCCGAGGATGCCCTGGATCAGCACGTTGCCCTTGCCGTCGGCCTTCTGCGCGTGGATCACGGTGACGTCCGGGCGCACCGAGGGCACCGCGGCCAGCACCTCGCCGGTGAACGGGCAGGTGACGCTCCTGATCAGCGGGTTGACCTTCGGCAAGTCGGAGCCGGCATAGGCGCGCAATACCGCGAACGGCAGACCGGAAGCGCCGGCCACGTAGGCGTTGGCCAGGTCGGCATGGCTGTGCTCCTCGATCTCCAGCGGTTGCGGCCAGCCCTTCTCCACCGCGTCGCGCAGGCGACGCAGGGAACCCACGCCGGGGTTGCCGCCCCAGGAGAAGATCAGTTTTTTCGCACAGCCGGCGCCGATCAGCAGGTCGTAGACCAGGTCGGGGGTCATGCGCACCAGGGTCAAGTCCTTCCTGCCCTGGCGGATGATTTCGTGGGCGGCGGCGGTGGGGATCAGGTGGGTGAAACCTTCGAGGGCGAGGGTGTCGCCGTCGTTGACAAAGCGCTGCACCGCTTCGCGCAGGGTGAGGATTTCGGCCATTTCGTGAGTGCTCTTGTCGGGGATCGGCGGCGCCGGAAGCGGCGCGGTTTAGAGCCACGTTATGAGCAAGCGCATGGCGTAACAATCCGATAATCGCCAATCCGTTCGTTTATCGAACGCATTGTAAGAAGACTATCGAGCGAGTGGAAAGACGCCGGCGGCGGGGCATGGGCCCGTGTCCCGCCGCCGGATCAGGCGAACAACTGGGCGCTCAGGTCGCGGCTGGCCGCCAGCATGATCGGCAGGTAGCGCTTTTCCAGCTCGGCGATGGTCACGTGCCCGGCGTGGGTGCTGACGTTCATCGCCGCCAGTACCCGTCCCGAGGAATCCTGGACCGGCACCGCCAGCGAGCGCAGGCCCTGCTCCAGTTCCTGGTCGACGATGCACCAGCCCTGCCGGCGCACCTGCTGCAGGCACTCCCAGAGTGCCTCGCGGCTGTGCAGGGTGCGGCTGGTCTTGGCCAGCAGGTCGGCGTGTTCCAAGTATTCCTGCAGGCTGACGTCGTCCAGCGCGGCGAGCAGCACGCGGCCCATCGAGGTGCAGTAGGCCGGCAGCCGGCTGCCGACACTGAGATCGACCGAGATCAGCCGTTGCGGTATCGCCGAGCGAGCGATGTAGAGCACCTCCTCGCCTTCCAGGGTGGCCAGGTTGCAGGCCTCGTGCAGTTGCTCGCTGATGCGGTCGAGATAGGGCTGCGCGGACACCGCCAGCGGCGTGGAGGACAGGTAGGCGTGGCCGAGGGTCAGCACCTTGGGAGTCAGCGAATAGGTACGCCCGTCGGTGGTGGCGAAACCGAGCTTCATCAGGGTATGCAGACAACGGCGCACGGCGGCGCGCGGAATCTCGGTACGGTGGCTGATCTGGGCGATGGTCAGGTGGCGCTTGCGCTCCTGGAAGGCGCCGATCACCGCCAAGCCGCGGGCCAGGGAAGTCATGAAATTCGGATCGCCGCTCAGGGCCTCGATGCGCTTGGCGGGGGAAATATAGGGCGGCGGCGCAAGGGTGGGCACGGCCTGACGCGACTCACTCACGGGGTCTCCTTGACTGGCTCGCCCCCAGAGCCATGGCATGGGCGGCGAATTCGAAATGCTCGATTATCGACCGGCGGCCGGCCGATCACAATTGAGCATCCCGTGGTCGCCCAGGGCCTGCGGGCGGAGCTGGGCTAGGCGGCTACGGGTGCGCGCGAAGTCCTCGTGCGGCCGTTCGCGGCACAGCTCGTCCAGGCTCGCCCAACTGCTCAGGAGCAGCTCCGTGCCGGCGTCGTAGGCGATGTCGACGAAATTCAAAAAGCGCTGCAGGACGTCCGGCGAATGCCGGTCCAGGCAAGGCAGGCCGCTGATGGCGATGCGCTCGAAGCGTTCGCAGAGCCAGAGATAGTCGCGGGTCGAGGACGGCACCGGGAACAGCGCGGCGAAGTCCAGCCAGAGGCTGCGTGCATCCTGACCGAGCGGCGCCAGGCTCAACCGGTTGACCTGGAGCGGTGCCGCCGGCACGCCCAGGCCCAGCTCGCGCCGCCAGTCCAGCAGGCTCTGCGGCGACTCCGGCCAGCGATATTGGCCCCAGTCGCGGCCGCCACGGGAGCGGTAGTCGACGCCGCCGTCCAGTTCGACGATGCGCATGTGCCTTTCGAGCACGCGGATGAACGGCTTGAAACGCTCGTGATGCAGCGGGTTCGGGCACAGCGATGCCGGCGCGTAGTTGGAGGTGACCACCACGCCGACCCGCGCCCGCAGTAGGGCTTCGAGCAGACGACCGAGGAGGATGGCGTCGCCGATGTCGTGCACGTGGAACTCGTCGAAGCAGAGCAGACGCACTTCGCCGGCCAGTTCCGCGGCGACCCGCGCCAGCGGATCGGGCTGCCCGGCATGGGCGAGCAGACGTACCTGCAACTCCTGCAGGAAGGCGTGGAAATGCACCCGGCGCTTGGCCGCCAGCGGCACGCCTTGAAAGAAGCAGTCCATGACGAAGCTCTTGCCGCGCCCTACCCCGCCCCACAGATAGAAGCCGCCGGCGGACCGGCGCAACCAGCCGCGCCTGCCGCCCGGCAATGTTTCCAGCCAGTCCGCCAGCGCATCGAGCGCGAACGACTGCGCGGCGTCGGCTTGAAAGCCGGACGCCGCCAGTCGCTGTGCGAAGTGCCGGCGCACCGCCTGAGCGGGCGCCGTCCAGGGCATGACCTCAGAAGTCAAAGAACACCGTTTCCCCTTCGCCCTGCACGCGAATGTCGAAGCGGTAGGCGGTCTTGCCGTCCACCTCGCAGCGCTTGGCGATCAGGGTCTTGCGGCGTTCCGGCTGCTCGATCAGGTTCAGCACCGGATCGGCGGCGTTGGCCTCGACCTCGTCGTCGAAGTAGATGCGGGTCTGCAGGTGGATATTGATGCCGCAGGCGAACAGCGACACGCTGATGTGCGGCGCCATCGGCTTGCCGACGGCGTTCTTCACCACTCCCGGCTTGACGGTCTTCACCGTCCACTCGCCGGCGTCGAAAGTGGTCGCGGTGCGGGCGAAACCGTTGAACGACTTCTCCAGGTCATAGACGGTGTCGTAGACGCCCTCGTGGTTGGCCTGCCAGAGCTCCAGGTAGGAGTCGCGGATCAGGTGGCCGTTGCCGTCGACGACCTTGCCGATCAGGATGATGTGCTCGCCCGGCGCATCGTCCTTGGCCATCTCGTTGCAGATTTCCTGTTCGCGGGTCGGGTTGCCGGCGGCGCCGCCGGCCAGGCCGATGTGCACGTAGGGGCCAGCGGTCTGCGAGGGGGTTTCCGGCAGCAGTTCGTAATTCATGGTCGGCTCCTTCTCACTGGTTCTCGAAACGGGTGTGGCGCTGACCGCGCAGCACGATATTAAAGCGGTACGCCAGGCAATCCATCGGCACGTTGCTGCTCAGGTCCAGACGGCCGATCAGGGTCTCGGCGGCGACCGGGTTGGCAATGGCGCGGATGATCGGGCACTTTGAAAACAGCGGGTCACCCTCGAAGTACATCTGGGTGATCAGCTTGGTGGCGATCGACGGGCCGCTGATGGATACGTGGATGTGCGACGGGCGCCACTCGTTGGGGCCGTTGCGCCACGGGTAGGGGCCCGGCTTGATGTTGCGGAAGTAGTAGTAGCCGTCGGCGTCGGTCAGGGTGCGGCCGACCCCGCCGAAGTTGGGGTCCAGCGGCGCCAAGTAGCTGTCGTTCTTGTGGCGGTAACGACCGCCGGCGTTGGCCTGCCACATTTCCACCAAGGTGTGCGGAACCGGCTTGCCGTACTGGTCGACCACCCGGCCGCACATGATGACGCGCTCGCCGACCGGCAGGCCGCCATGGTTGAAGTTGAGCAGCAGGTCGTTGTCGTACTTGCCCAGCTTCAGATGGCTGAAGTCGGGACCGGTGGTTTCCGAGAGGGACTGCGGGATGCTGACCAGCGCCTGGCTCGGCGAGCGGGCGATGGTGGCCTTGTAATCCGGAGTATAACCTTTCGGCTGCCAATTCCGATCGCGGGCGACGAAACGGCGGGTATCGAGCGCGGACATCTCAGGCTCCTTGTTGTTGGGATTGTGGAGTCGCTGGAACCGCAAAGCGGCTATGCGAGGCAAAGTGTCACACTGCCCCGGTCCGATGAAAATTGAAAAGAACACTTACAAACATAACCATGAAGTTATGCATCGGCGCCCCCGCTCAGCTCCCTGGCCACCTCCCGCAGCTCATCGCAGAACCATTGCGCGGCCAGTGGCAATGCCAGCGCCGAGTTCCAGCAGAAGCCGATCGAACCGCCCGCCTCGCGCATGCCCAGCGCCAACTCGACCAGTTCGCCGTTCTGCAGGTCCAGGCGCACCGCATCCAGCGGCGCCAGCCAGAGCGCATCACTGGATAGCGCATAACGCCGGCTCAGCACCGGCGAAAGGGTTTCCAGGCGCTGCGCCGGCAGGGGAATGCCGCACTGGACGAAGAAGCTCTCGGCGTACTGACGGATGGTGGTGCCGGCCAGCGGCAGGATCAGCGGATAGTCGCCGAGCAGGGCCGGATTGGAGAGATCGGCGCCGAGCAACGGATGTCCGGGCCGTACCACCAGCGCCATGGACTCGCTGTAAAGGTGCTCGAAGGTCAGCCCGCGGATCTCCGGACTGTCGGTCATCCGTCCCACCACTAGATCCAGTTCGCCGACCCGCAATTGCGCGAGCAGGTAGGCGCTGAGGCCGGTGAGGACGCTGATCACCAGCGCCGGGTGCTTGCGGTGCAGACGCAGCACCACCTCGGGCACCATCTGGCTCTCCACCGTCGAGAGCACCCCGACGCGTACCACCCCGCCGGCCTGACTGTCGCCGCGCAGGGTATTGACGCCGTCGTGCAGGGCCTGCACGCAAGGACCGGCATAGCGCAGGAAAGTGATTCCCGCCGGGGTCAGGGAGACGCCGGACTTGCTGCGCTCGAACAGCCGGGCCTCGAGGATCTCCTCCAGTTCCTTGAGAGTCTTGGACATCGCCGGCTGGGACACCGCCAGGGCGTCCGCCGCCTTGGCGAAGCTGCGCTGACGGGTCACCTCGAGAAAGCTGATCAGGTGTCGGAACTTGATACGGTTGTCGACGAGCATGAACGCTCCCGGAATCGGCCCGGCGGAGGGCGTCTCCGTCGGCTGAGCGGGAAATTGTCCGCCAGGCCGACAATCCCGCCAAGCGCTTCGTCGACGCGACCCGCCGGCTAGCCGTCGGTGGTTCGACGCCGATGCCTCAGGCGAACACCACCGTGCGGTTGTCGTGCACCATCACCCGGTCTTCCAGGTGATGGCGCAACCCGCGGGAGAGCACCATCTTTTCCACGTCCTTGCCGAGGCGCACCATGTCCTCGACGCTGTCGCGGTGGCTGATGCGCACCACGTCCTGTTCGATGATCGGACCGGCGTCCAGTTCCTCGGTGACGTAGTGGCAGGTCGCGCCGATCAGCTTCACACCGCGCAGCGAGGCCTGGTGATAGGGCCGGGCGCCGACGAAGGACGGCAGGAAGCTGTGGTGGATGTTGATCACCTGCATGGCGAACTCCTGGCACAACTGCGGCGGCAGGATCTGCATGTAGCGAGCCAGCACCACGGTATCGGCGGCGTGCTCCCGGATTAGCCGGGATACCTCGGCGAAAGCCGGTTCCTTGTCCTGCGGATCGACCGGCACGTGACAATAAGGAATGCCGTGCCACTCGACCATGCTGCGCAGTTCGTCATGGTTGGAGATCACGCAGGGAATCTCGCAGGGCAATTCGCCGCTGTGCCAGCGGTGCAGCAGATCGGCCAGGCAGTGCGATTCGCGGCTGGCCATCAGCACCACGCGCTTGAGTTCGCTCGAGTCGCTGACCCGCCACTTCATAGAGAACTCCCGGGCGATCGGCGCGAAGGCATGGCGGAACTCCTCGAGATCGAACGGCAAAGAGTCGGCGCGGACTTCGTGACGCATGAAGAACCAGCCGCTCTGAGTATCCGAATGGTGGCTCGCCTCGGTGATCCAGCCGTTATAGGTGGCCAGGAAGTTACTGACCTTGGCGACGATGCCAACCCGGTCGGGACAAGCGATCACCAGCCGAAATGTACGCATGATGGGAACAACTCCAGAACTCGCGAAGGCACCATTCTAGCCACAGCACCGAAAAACTTCAGTAACCCACGCACGAAGGGGGAAATCGCCCGACAAGCGCCCGCGACACTTCGCGCAGCCACCGGATTGCACTGCACGAGCGGATAAACGAGGGATATTGCCGCGCTGTTGCGGATTGAAGAAGCGCATCAAACAGAACGCACCGGAACTCTTCTCCAAACACCTTTTATTGGCCGGCCGCGAACTGGTGTTTCCGAGATGCGACATGGAGGCCATGCCGGCGAATCCATTAACCGTCACGATGGCCGGAGTCGCCGTCGGGACGATTCCAGCCAAGTATTAGCGGCCCATAAATCCCACCCCGTCTATTTCCGCCGTGAATTTTGCGGGCTGCGAGAAAAGCGGCAACTAAAGTTGCGCACAAAGTTTTTCGGCATATTTACTTGCCGGGAATGCCTGACTATCATTGTCCCAGAACTCGTCTAACCACCCCTCCGGGGTTTAAGGTAAGTAAAATGTCCCTAATCAATGAATACCGTGCCACCGAAGAGGCCATCAAGGAGCTTCAGGAACGCCTGAAGAATCTTTCCCAGGATGACAAACTGCAGAAGGAACTGGAGTTCGAGGGCAAATTGCGCAAGCTGATGGGGGAATATCAAAAGTCCCTGCGGGACATCAACGCCCTGCTCGACCCGGATGCCAAGCCCGTGCGCAGTGGCCGTGGTGCCAAACCCGCGCCAGCGCCCGTCAAGCGCGCCCGCAAGGTCAAGCAATATAAGAATCCCTATACCGGCGAAACCATCGAGACCAAGGGGGGCAATCACAAGACCCTGAAGGAATGGAAAGCCCAGTACGGTGCCGATGTCGTCGAGGCCTGGGCCACTCTGCTCGATTGATCGGAGATTGCCGGAGAATCGGAGACACACCGGCGATGCCGGCGCTCCTTTAATAATCCAACAGCTTCACACGGCATAGCGCTCGAGCAACTGCCACGCATATTCGCGCCAAGCCACAAGTATCGGTCGATGTTCGTCGTCGGCCTGCGCGAGCAGTTGCTCCAGCTGTACATTGAAGTCCTCCAGTGTGCACGGTGCTCCCCAGGCAGCATCACTCAGACGCCGCCGACAGAACTCCTGCCAACACTCCCTTTCGGCAGCCGTCAAAGTTTCCGGGAAATTGCGCGCCCGATAGCGGAACAGCAACTCGGGAAGACGCTCATCGTCGAATCCCCAGCTTTGCCTGCCCAGACTTTCCGGCTCGGCTCGGCGCACTTGCTCGCAAAGACGCCGATCCCGCGCCCCGAAGAATCCATCATACAATTGCTGCTCGGGGTCTTCGCTGGCCGGGAATTCGTCGCCCATATAAATCCGCGCCAGTTTCTCCTGCCACTGCCCCTGCGCCGCGCACAACAATTCCGCGCGCCTTTGGCACTCTGCCATGTCCACCCGTAGACGACCGATATCTTCTTCGCGCAACACCGACAAGGGCGCCAACACCGGGCAACGATTGATATGCACAAGTTTCAGGGGGACCGGCGACTCATTGTCCGCCAGCTCTTCCCGGCGCATATACAGACGCCGACGCAGAATTTCCGCGTCGAGATCGAGCAACGGCGAAGGATCAACTTGCAGGTCGTA
The DNA here is from genome assembly GCF_043587585.2 of Azorhizophilus paspali. Classification (GTDB taxonomy): domain Bacteria; phylum Pseudomonadota; class Gammaproteobacteria; order Pseudomonadales; family Pseudomonadaceae; genus Azotobacter; species Azotobacter paspali. Next base: position 1,082,319 of record NZ_CP171449.1, on the reverse strand, counting down.
GACGATCAGGGCATTGCGATTGGACGGATGCCAGGCCAGCGGCAGAACCACCGCCAAGTAGCCGCGCTCAGCGGCGAAACGCCCGGAGACGTGCACCAGAGGACGCAGCAGCCTGATCTGGTCCAGCACCCGCTGCTTGCTGCGCAACTGGTAGAGGTAGCCGTACAGCTTCGGCTGACGCTCGCGTAGCAGCCGGGCCAGGGCGATGGTCGCACGCACGTCGGCCAGGGCGTCGTGGGCCTGGCCATGCTCGATCCCGTTGGCCGCGGTGAGCCGCTCCAGGCGCAGAGAAACGCGTCCCTCCTCCTGTGGCCAGTGGATGCCCTCGGGGCGCAAAGCATAGGCGGTACGCAGCAGGTCGATCAGGTCCCAGCGGCTGTTACCGGCCTGCCACTCGCGGGCATAGGGATCGAAGAAGTTGCGATAGAGAGCATAACGGCTGATCTCGTCGTCGAAGCGAAGACTGTTGTAGCCCGCCGTACAGGTGCCGGGAAGAGCCAATTCGGCATGCAGGCGGGTCACGAACTCGGCTTCGCACAACCCGCGCTCGGCGAGCAGCCGCGGGGTGATGCCGGTGACCAGACAGGCGGCCGGATGCGGCAGGATGTCGTCGGCCGGCCGGCAATACAGGTTCAACGGCGTCCCGATCTCGTTGAGCGCTTCGTCGGTGCGTATCCCCGCCACCTGCAGGGGACGGTCGCAACGTGGATTAATACCGGTGGTTTCATAGTCGTACCAGAAGATGCTGGAAGTCACAGGAGGATTCCCATCGATGAAATGGCGCGAGTCTAACATCCGCACCGGGACGGCTCCGGGCGGTTGCCTAGCGGCCGGAGGCTGGCTAGCATCGGGATTTCCCGAGCACGGAAGAGCGATGCCCGCGCCTCTCGCCAAGCCTTCTGCCGACACCTTCCGGCAACCGCTCCTGGACACCCGCCACCTGGTGGAAACGCCGGAAGGCATCGACCTCGTGCTGCATCCGGCCGGCCTGGTGCCGCGCGCCCTCGCCTTCGCCGTCGACTTGACGATTCGCGGGGCGATCCTGCTGCTGGCCTTCCTGGCTTTCGGCCCGTTCGGCGAGTTGGGCATGGGTCTGGCCAGCCTGCTGTTCTTTCTCGTCACCTGGTGGTACATGGTGCTCTTCGAGGTGCTCAACCAGGGCTGCACGCCCGGCAAGCAACTACTCGGCCTGCAAGTGGTGCACGACGACGGCACCCCGGTCGGCTGGGCCGCCTCGCTGACCCGCAACCTGCTGCGCGTCGTCGACCTGCTGCCGTTCGGCTACACTTTGGGCATCCTCAGTTGCCTCGCCCACCCGACCTTCAAGCGCCTGGGCGACCTGGCCGCCGGCACCCTGGTGATCTACTGGGAACGACCTCAGCCACGGCCTTCCCTGCCCGAGATCGACGCCCAGCCGCTGCACTTCGCCCCGCAGGCGGACGAGCGACGCGCCCTGCTCGCTTTCGCCGAACGCCAGGCCAGGCTGTCCGCCGGCCGCCGCCGCGAGCTGGCGGGCATTCTCGCCGGGCCGCTTCGGGTACCGGAAGAGCAGGCCGAGGCCAGGCTCCTCGGCATCGCCCGCGAACTCATGGGCCCGCCATGAAACAGAACTCGTTCGAACATCGCCACCAGGCCGAATGGCAAGACTTCGCCCGCCGACTCGACGCCCTCGAACGCGGCAGGCCGGGGGCGGACAGCCGCCACTTCCCCGCCGCCTACCGGCGCCTGTGCCGCCACCTGGCCTTGGCCGAGGAGCGCGGCTACAGCAGCCGGCTAGTCGACCGACTGCAACAACTGGCCCTGCGCGGCCATCGCCAGTTCTACCGGCACCGTAATCCACTTGCCGCACGCTGCCTCGGTTTCCTGCTCGGCGGTTTTCCGCGCCTGGTACGCGAAGAGTGGCGCCCGGTGCTGGCTGCCAGCCTGCTGTTCTACGGTTGCCTGCTCGGCATGGGGCTGCTGGTCTATCTGTTCCCGGAACTGGTCTACAGCCTGCTCGCCCCCGAACAGGTGGCCCAGATGGAAGCCATGTACGATCCTGACGCCAGCCGCCTCGGCCGCTTCGGCGAGCGCAGCTCCGCAGCCGACTGGATGATGTTCGGTTACTACGTCATGAACAACTTCGGTATCGCCTTCCAGACCTTCGCCGGCGGCCTGCTGTTCGGCCTCGGCAGCCTGTTCTTCCTGCTGATCAACGGCCTGTCCATCGGCGCGGTAGCCGGTCATCTGAGCGACATCGGCTATACCGGCACCTTCTGGCCCTTCGTGATCGGCCACGGTGCCTTCGAACTGACCGCCATCACCCTCGCTGGTGCCGCCGGCCTCAAACTCGGCTGGGCGCTGTGCGCCCCCGGCCGCCTACGCCGCAGCGAAGCCTTGCGCCAAGCCGCGTCGCGCAGCGTGCAACTGGTCGCCGGGGTGCTGTTCCTGCTGCTGATCGCCGCCTTCGTCGAGGCCTACTGGTCGTCCATGACCTTCCCCGGCGCGGCGCTCAAGTACACGGTTGGCATCCTGCTTTGGCTGCTGGTGGCAGCCTACTTCCTGCTGGCCGGACGCCCTCGCCATGCGCCTGAGTGATAGCGTCGCGGTCCTTCGCCCGCGCAGCCATTGGGAAGCCATGGACTTCGGCGTGCTACTGGCGCGACGCCATGCCGGCCTGCTGATGCTCGCCTGGGCGCTGCCGGCCTTGCCGTTGCTGGCCCTGCTCAGCCTGCTGTTCCCGGAAAGCCCTGGCTGGGTCCTGCTGATCTTCTGGTGGCTGAAACCGCTCGGCGAACGCCTACCGCTGTTCGTCCTGTCCCGCGTCTTGTTTGGCGAGACACCGCGTCTGGGCGAGTGCCTGCGCGCCCTGCCCGGCCTGCTGCGCGCCGAGTGGCTCACCAGCCTGACCCGACGCCGCTTCAGCCCAACCCGCAGCTTCGATCTGCCGGTCTTGCTACTCGAAGGACTCACCGGCAAGGAGCTGCGACAGCGCCGCGCCGTGCTCGCGGCGAATCGCGGCAAGCGAGGCGCTGGCTGGCTGACCCTGGTCGGCCTGCATTTGGAACTAGCCCTGTGGCTCGGCCTGCTGGCCCTCCTTTATATACTGCTGCCGCCGCAGGCAGGCATCGAATTCGACTGGCTGCGCCTGCTGGAGGGCTCGCCGCGGGAGCGACTGTGGCTGGAGCACCTGACTAACGGGCTCTATGCCCTGGTGTTGATGGTCTGGGAGCCGCTGTACGTCGCTTGTGGCTTCGGCCTCTACCTGAATCGTCGCGTGAACCTCGAGGCCTGGGACCTCGAAGTGGCGTTCCAGCGCCTGCGCCGGCGTCTGGGCGGCGTGACCGGCGTCCTGCTGCTCGCCACCGGCCTGCTCCTGGCGCAGCTTCCCGGTCCGGTCCTGGCTCAACCGCCGATTCCGCAAGCATCCCCGCCGCTAGGCCGCCAAGCCGCCCGCGCGGATATCCGTACCCTGCTCGGGCAACCGCCTTTCAGGCAGCGCGAAGAAATCATCCGTTGGCGTCTCGGCGATCCGCCGCTGGCGACGGACGGAGGGTCCCGAACAGCCGTGCCCGCCGACCTCGCCCAGCGACTGGCCCGAACACTGGAAGCGCTTCTCTGGCTGGCCGTGGGAGCCGGCGCGCTGGTGCTGGCCTGGCGCTACCGCGACTGGTTGGCCGCCTTCGCCGGACGACGCGCGCCAGGCACCCGACGCCCCCCGACGGCGGCACCCGGACAATCAACGCCTCGGCCCGCGTCCCCGGCACCGCCAACGGACATCGCCGCGGAGGCCGAGCGGCTGTGGAACGACGCCCCCGGGCAGGCGCTCGCCCTGCTCTACCGCGGCCTGCTCGAACGTCTGCGCGAAGATTACCGGCTACCGCTGAGCGAAGCCGACACCGAAGGCGATATTCTGTGTCGAATCCGCCGACTGGAAAAGAATGATCTGCAGCACCTGGCCGAAACCTTGACCCGGCACTGGCGGAATTTCGCCTATGGCGGCCATCCACCGCCGGCTGACCAGAAGGACGGCCTGCTGGCAGCCTGGCGCGCCCAGTTCGGTGGAGGGAGCGCGGCATGAAGGGCCGCCTCTCCGTGGCCGCCACCGGACTGGTCCTGGCGCTGCTCGGTGCCTGGCTGCTCGGCCAGTTGCATCCCTATGGGGAAATCGTCGAGCGCGGCCCGACTGCACAGGCCCGTGCCAATCCTTATCTGGCCGCCGAACTCTTCCTCCGCCGCCAAGGCCTTGAGGTGCGGCGCACCGGCGGCCTGGAAACCCTAGCGGCCCCCGGCGGACAGACCCTGCTGCTGCTCGGTGGCCACGAACACATGACTGCGCGCGTAGCCGCGCAGCTGCTCGACTGGACCGCCGCCGGCGGCCACCTGGTATTTGTCGCCGGGAGCCTGTGGGACGAGAAGGCCGGCCGCAGCGGCGACCTGCTGCTTGACGGACTGGGCATCCAGCAGTATCTGAGCGAGGACCTGGCCATTGGCAAGTCGCGCTACGACGACCAGCAGCGGAAAGAACTGGCCCGCTTCTACCTGCAGAACGAGAAAACGCCAGCCTATCTGGCTTTCGACACCACCTTCCATCTCTACGACAGTCGCCATCGCGCCTACGCCTGGGCCAACAGCGGCGCAGCCACCCACCTGCTGCAGGTGCGCCACGGGCAGGGCCACGCCACAGTGCTGAGCGACGATTGGATCTGGGAGAACGCACGGATCGGCGATTACGACCACGCCTGGCTGCTCTGGTATCTGTGCCGGGACACTCAGGTCACCCTGGTTCATCGGGTCGTTGGCGACAGCTTGGCGGCTCTGTTGCTGCGCCATTTTCCCGCCGCCCTGCTGGCATTGGCCTTGCTGGCCGGCGGTCTGGTCTGGCGCGCCGGCCTGCGCCAGGGGCCAGCGTTGCCGGTCGCCACGCCGGCACGCCGGCAACTGGAGGAACACCTGCGCGCCAGCGCCGACTTCCTGCTGCGCCGCTGCGGCCAGGCCAGCCTGCTGCAAGGTCTGCAGCAGGATATCCGGCACCATGCGGCCCGGCGCGATCCGCACTTCGCCGACCTCCCCGAGGACACGCAATGGCAGTCGCTGGCCCAACTCGCCCGGCTGCCCTCCGAACAGGTCCGCCGGCTCATGGAAACGCCGGGCAAGAGGCTGCCGGCTGCCGACTTCACCCGCCAGGTCGCCGACCTGCAACGACTCAGGAACGCCTTATGAACGATGCAAGCTCTCCCCCGCCCCTTTCCCGCCAGCAGGCCGGCCAGTTGCTCCAGGCCTTGCGCGCGGAGATGTGTAAGGCAGTGATCGGCCAGCAGGCGGCCATCGACGACATCCTGATCGCGCTGATCGCCAACGGCCACATTCTCGTCGAGGGCGTCCCCGGACTCGGCAAGACCTTGCTGGTGCGTGCCCTGGCCCGCTGTTTCGACGGCGATTTCGGACGCATCCAGTTCACCCCCGACCTGATGCCCAGCGATGTCACCGGGCACGCGGTGTACGACCTGGCCAGCGAGCAGTTCAGGCTGCGCAAGGGACCGGTGTTCACCCACCTCTTGCTCGCCGACGAGATCAACCGCGCCCCGGCCAAGACCCAAGCGGCCCTGCTGGAGGTCATGCAGGAACGCCAAGTGACCCTGGAAGGCCGCGCCCTGCCGGTTCCGCAGCCGTTCCTGGTGCTCGCCACGCAGAACCCGATCGAGCAGGAAGGTACCTATCCGCTACCGGAGGCCGAACTGGACCGTTTCATGCTCAAGCTGCGCATGGACTACCCGGAGGCCGACGACGAAATGGCCCTGGTTCGCCAGGTCGCCCGTTCGCCCCGCGCTGACATGCTCGAGGTCGCCACGCTGCGTCCCCTGCTGCAGGCCACCGACGTGCTGGCGCTGCAGGGGCTGGCCAGCGAAGTGCCGCTCGACGAGCAGGTGCTCGACTATGCCGTGCGCCTGGTGCGCCGCACCCGCGACTGGCCCGGCCTAACGCTGGGGGCCGGGCCGCGCGCCTCGATCGATCTGGTGCGCTGTGGCCGGGCCCGGGTCCTGCTACGCGGCGGCGACTTCGCGACCCCCGACGACATCAAGGACTGCGCCCTGGCCGTGCTGCGCCACCGCGTGTGCCTGGCGCCGGAGCTCGATATCGAAAGCTTGTCGGTGGACCGGGTGCTCAAGCAACTGCTCGACCAGGTCGCGGCGCCGCGGCCATGAAGCCGGCGCGCCGGCTCCTCGCCCTGTTCGGCATCCTGCTTCTCGCCGCCCTGCCGCTCGGCATTCACTCGGCCCTATACGGTAGCGAAGGGGCGTCGAACTTCGCGAGTCTCTGGTGGGGAACGCTGCTCGCCATGCTGCTGCTCGCCGCGCTCGACGCCGCCTGGCTGTACTGGCGCCCTTCGCCGCGCCTCGAACGACACTTGCCGGGCCATCTGCCGCAGGGGCGCTGGAGCGAGGTACGCCTGAGCCTGGAGCACGATTACCGGCTGGCTTTACCCGTAGAAATCTTCGATCACCTGCCCGCCGGCATGGACGGCGAGCCGCTACCAGTGCGCTTGAAATTACGCCCCGGCGAAGATGCCGAATGCGGCTACCGGCTCTGCCCCCTCGAACGCGGACATTTCCGCTTTTGGCGGTGCGAGATCACCCTGCCCAGCCCGCTCGGCCTCTGGCAGGGACGGCGCCGCCTGGAGCTGCCTGGCGAAACCCGCGTCTACCCGGACTTCACCCGCCTCTACCAGGCCCGGCTGATGGCGCTAGACACCTGGCTCGGCCGTCTCGGCGTGCATCAGTTGCCACGTCGCGGCCTCGGCCAGTCATTCCATCAGTTGCGCGAATTCCGTGACGGCGACACCCTGCGGCAGATCGACTGGAAGGCGACGGCGCGCAAGCACACCCCCATTGTTCGTGAGTACCGTGACGAGCGCGACCAGCAGATCCTCTTCCTGCTCGACTGCGGCCGGCACATGCGCAGCCGGGACGGTGAACTCGCCCACTTCGACCATGCCCTAGATGCCTGCCTGCTGCTCGCCTATGTGGCCCTGCGCCAGGGCGATGCGGTGGGACTGGCGACCCTCGCCAGCGAGCAGGAGCGCTATCTGGCCCCGGCCAAGGGCGACGTCCAACTGCATGCCCTGCTCAACGCAGTCCACGACCTGCAGCCCACCCGCCGCCCGGCGGACTTCGCCGCCGCCGCGAACCTGCTGCTGCAGCGCCAGCGACGCCGCGCCCTGGTGGTAATCCTCAGCAACCTGCGCGACGAGGACGACGGCGAACTGCCGGCAGCGGTCCGCCGCCTGGCCCGGCATCACCGGGTACTGGTCGCCAGCCTGCGCGAGGAAGTGCTCGACCGGTTGAGCCATGCGCCAGTGGAAAGCCATGCGGACGCCCTGGCCTACTGCGGCACGATCGATTACCTAAATGCCCGCGACGGCCTGCACCGCCGCCTGACGACGGCGGGCATCCCGCTGCTCGACGCACGCCCCGCCGAACTGGGTCCCGAACTGGTCGGCCGCTACCTGGCCTGGAAGCGCGCAGGTGTGCTCTAGGGCCGCATCAGGCCGATGCGGCGTTCGGATGGAAGGTGAAGTACTGGCGCAGAACTTCGACCAGCTCAAGGTATCCGACGGGCGGATCGGTCAGCTCGAAGCCCGAGTCGAAGCTGCCCGGCGTCACATCTTCGCGGGTCCAGCGGCAGGTGGCGGAAAAGTCTATGTATTGCTGCTGACCATCGCGTCCCGGAATCTTCAGGCGCATATCGAATTCGGCGAGCACCAGCATCGGCCATGGGCTGATCAGCATCAGACCTTCCTGGGAAATATTGCCGATATAACCCATGGGCTTGTCGGTGATCCGATTGAACACCTTGAGATAGTAAGGCAGTTGATGACGTTCGATGCGGCGTTGAGTAGGCATGGTTATGACAAACCGCTAGTTCGAGTTTCGAGTATGACTCTAAGGCCGGTCAGGGACCAGTGTCCCATTAGCGGAATCAGACCAGCCGCTTCGCTTTTATGCTCCCGGCACGGAGCATCCCGCTTGAGTTAGTCTGTTACGGATCGGAATCCCGGCCGCCACCTGGGTGTGCCGCGGTATCCAAGAGCCAAGGAGACAAAGATGAACCTGCGCCAGTTGCTCGCCGTGATCGATCCCACCCAGGAACCCCAGCCGGCCCTGGAGCAGGCCAACTGGCTGGCCCGTCATGATGGCGTGGCTCTGGAGCTGCTGGCCTGCGAATTCGAGCAGAACCTGGACGGCAGCCTGCTGTTCGACGACCGGCAACGCGAACGGGCGCGCAGCGCGCTGCTCGCCGACCGCTAGGCGCGGCTCGAAGAGCTGGCCGCGCCGCTGCGCGCCGAGGGTCTGCAGGTACGGACCGATGTGCGCTGGGGCAGACCGTTGTACAAGACGATCCTCGACCGGATCGAGGAGCTGAAGCCGGATCTGGTGTTCAAGGCCGCCACCCGCAACCACGGCCTGCTCCAGCGCCTGCTGCTGGGCAACACCTGCTGGCAGTTGCTGCGCCATTGTCCGGTGCCGCTCTGGCTGGCGCATCACGGCCAGTGGCGGGGCCGCCGCCTGTGCGCCGCCCTCGATCCGCTACACGACGCCGACAAGCCGGCCCAGCTCGACCAGCGTCTGATCGCCACCGCCCGCGAACTGGGCGAGCGCCTGCCGATGGACGCCCATTACCTGCACTGCCATGCGCCGCTGCCGCGCAGCCTGGTCTTCGATGCCGAGCTGGTCGCCACATACGACGCCTGTGTCGAACGCGGCAACCGACAGCATCGCCAGGCTTTCGAACGGTTGCTCGCCCCCTATGCCATTCCCGCCAGCCATCGCCATCTGGAACAGGGTTATCCGGAAGAGGTGATTCCCCGCTTCGTGCGCGACCGGCAGATCGACCTGCTGCTGATGGGCGCCATCGCACGCGGTCACCTAGACAATGCCCTGATCGGCAATACCGCCGAGCGGGTGCTGGAGGCCCTAGAGTGCGACCTTCTGATCCTCAAGCCCCAACCCTGGGAAAGTAGTGAGGCCCGTCAATGACTACAGTCCCACTCCCCTGACGTAGTAGCCTCGGCGCCAGCGTCCCACAAAGGGTTTCGCGTGACGTTTCGCCACGCCAAAATCATCGCAACCCTCGGTCCTGCCAGCAGTTCGCCCGAACGACTCGAGCAGTTGGTCCTCGCCGGGATCGATGTCGCCCGCCCCAACCTCTCCCAAAGCAGCGGGGACGAACACCGTGCCCGCGCCCACCTGGTCCGCGAGCTGGCCGCCAAGCACAGGCGCTTCGTCGCTCTGCTCGGCGACCTGCGATCCGCATCGCCAAATTCGTCGACAAGCGCATCGAACTGGCCGTCGGCGACCATTTCCGCTTCTCCGTCACCCATCCGCGACAGCTACAACACCACCGGCGGTACCAACGACATGAAGATCCTCCATGTGGGCGAGCCGCTGATCTGAGTGGCTGGTCGCCTCGGGGCGGCCAGCATCCTCAGGAGGAGGCCGAGCGGCGATCGGTACGGGCATCGCTCGGCTCCCAGCTCGCCTCGCAACGATTCCGGCCATTATGCTTGGCTCGCTGGAGAGCCTGTTCGGCACGTTGCAAGGTGAGGTCCAGATCGTCGCCACGCTGCAGGCGGGTCATGCCGATCGACAGGCTGAGCCCTCCCAGCGACAGCCCCAGGGGTTTGGCGCTGGCGAAAGCCTCGCGCAGCCGCTCGCAGCAGACCGAAATCTGATCCAGATTGACATTGGGCAGCAGCAGCACGAACTCCTCGCCCCCATAGCGGGCCAGTACGTCGCTATCGCGCAGGCAGGCCTGAGCCAGCGTCGCGAAGGTCTGCAGGACTCGGTCCCCCGCCGCATGCCCGTAGCGGTCGTTGATGCGCTTGAAATGGTCCAGATCGATCAGGGCCAGGCCGTACTGGGCATAGGCCGGCAGGTGGAGCAGATCGCGCTGCGCCAGGTACAGGAATTGCTGCCGGTTGTAGAGTCCGGTCAGTTCGTCGGTGAAAACCTGATCCTTCGGTTGTCGCAGCGCACCGTGCCGGGCGTCCTGGTACGCCGCGGGAGCCTGATGCCGCTGGCGCATTCCTTCAATATGGCGGCCGAACAGGCAGAGCCAGAAGAGCAAAACGAACAAGGTCGCCAACTGCAGGAAAGGCGGCTCGGCACGGGCCTGTGGCAGAAAGAGCGCATCTCCCCATTCGAGCGCGACGAAACCGACAAAGGCGAGAAACGCACAGCGCCCGAAGGCGACTGGATGCAGTTGGAAGAGACCGAACAGCAGGATCGGCACATAGAATGCCATCGGGGTGGTACGAGCCCCGCCGTCCAGGCAGCCAAGCAGCACGGTCTGCCAGAACAGGGCGACCAGCACCTGCGCTTCGATCATCCCCGGGTCCTGGAAACGCTGGCTGCGACCGCTACGCAAGAGCAGGAAGAACGCCAGTTGGCTGAGCACCAGGGGAATGCCGCCGAGCAACAGCGCGGTGAGTGGAACCCTGGCATGGCCGGTTGCCACCGCCAATGCCAGCAACAACAACAGCGAAGCGTAGATTCCCTGCGCCATGACGAACCGCTGCAGCAACGGAGGCTGCGGGGCCTGCGGTTCCAGTCGCGTGGAGGAGGTACTCATGGGGTCCATCCCGTAACGACACCGGTGGGACACTCTACCGGCTGCCCAGGCGCCTGCCTAGCCGTCATACGCCTTTGGCCCAAGCGGTTGCTCCCGGTCGTTCCGGGCACGTTATACTGCGGCGATTTTCCGCACCGGACACGGGTTCGGCGCATCTAAGTTCCTGCCCAATAAAGGAGCGCAGCATGACCGTGATCAAGCAAGATGACCTGATACAAAGCGTCGCCGACGCCTTGCAGTTCATCTCCTACTACCATCCCGTCGACTTCATCCAGGCCATGCACGAGGCCTACCTGCGTGAGGAGTCGCCGGCTGCCCGCGACTCCATTGCCCAGATCCTGATCAACTCCCGCATGTGCGCTACCGGTCATCGCCCAATCTGCCAGGACACCGGCATCGTCACCGTATTCGTCAAGGTCGGCATGGATGTCCGCTGGGACGGCGCCACCATAAGTGTAGACGACATGATCAACGAGGGCGTGCGCCGCGCCTACAACAATCCGGACAACGTCCTGCGCGCCTCGATCCTGGCCGATCCGGCCGGTAGCCGCAAGAACACCAAGGACAACACCCCGGCGGTCATCCACTACTCCATCGTCCCCGGCAACAAGGTGGAGGTGGAAGTCGCGGCCAAGGGCGGCGGTTCCGAGAACAAGTCGAAGATGGGCATGCTCAATCCCTCCGACTCCATCGTCGACTGGGTCCTGAAGACCGTCCCGGAAATGGGCGCTGGCTGGTGCCCGCCGGGTATGCTCGGCATCGGCATCGGCGGTACGGCCGAGAAGGCCGCGCTGCTGGCCAAGGAATCGCTGATGGACGAGATCGACATCCATGAGTTGAAGGCCCGCGGCCCGCAGAACCGTGTCGAGGAACTGCGTCTGGAGCTGTTCGAGAAGGTCAACCAGTTGGGTATCGGTGCCCAGGGCCTGGGCGGCCTGACCACCGTCCTCGACGTGAAGATCAAGGACTATCCGACCCACGCCGCCTCGCTACCAGTGTGCGTGATCCCCAACTGCGCCGCCACCCGCCACGCCCACTTCGTGCTCGACGGCTCCGGTCCGGCCAATCTGGAAGTGCCAAGCCTGGACGCCTATCCGGAAATCGTCTGGGAAGCCGGCCCGAGCGCCCGCCGCGTCAACCTCGACACCGTCACCCCGGAAGAAGTGCAAAGCTGGAAGCCGGGCGACACCCTGCTGCTCAATGGCAAGATGCTGACCGGCCGCGACGCCGCGCACAAGCGCATGGTCGATATGCTCAACGCCGGCCAGAAGCTGCCGGTGGACCTGAAAGGCCGCTTCATCTACTACGTCGGCCCGGTCGATCCGGTACGCGACGAGGTGGTCGGCCCGGCCGGTCCGACCACGGCCACCCGCATGGACAAGTTCACCCGCCAGATCCTCGAACAGACCGGTCTGCTCGGCATGATCGGCAAGTCCGAGCGCGGTCCGATCGCCATCGAGGCCATCAAGGACAACAAAGCCGTGTACCTGATGGCCGTCGGCGGCGCCGCCTACCTGGTCGCCCAGGCAATCAAGAAGTCCAAGGTGCTGGCGTTCGAAGAACTCGGCATGGAGGCCATCTACGAGTTCGAAGTGCAGGATATGCCGGTCACCGTGGCCGTGGACACCAACGGCGAGTCGGTGCACATCACCGGCCCGGCGGTCTGGAAGCAGAAGATCGGCGAACTGGTGCAACTGAAGTAAATCCCTGCTGCAGCAACGCCCTCCGCATCGCGTCGGGCGTTCGCAGAACGTCGGCTGTGTCCGGAGGCTCTCAATCGTAGAGAGCCTCCGGCCTGCTTTCTTCCCGGCCGGCTGGCACGTCGGGAGGGCTGTCACAGTGGGCTGGCTCAATCTCATCCAATGGCCGGCGATGGTCGCCACCGTGGCGGCGGCCTGGCTGATCGGCTCGCTGAATCTGCGCAGACGCACCATCGGTTTCTGGTGCTTTCTGCTCAGTAATGTCCTGTGGATCTTCTGGGGCTGGCATGCCCATGCCTGGGCCCTGATCGTCCTGCAACTTTGCTTGGCGCCGATGAACGTCCGCGGCCTGCGCAAGAACGATCCGCACAAGGCCGGAAGTCCCCACTGACGGGATAACCGCCCCTGGAATGCGCTACCATGGCGCCTCGCTCGCACCTACCGGCCATCATGTCCTATCTCGTTTCACCGATCGGCTACCTGCGCTCCTGCTTCAAGGAAAAGTTCGCCATTCCGCGCCAGCCGCAACTGGCGCCGGCCGCCCGCGGCGTGCTGGAGCTATTGCCGCCCTTCGATCAGGGGCAGGCCGTCGAGGGACTCGAGCAGGTCAGTCATGTCTGGCTGCTGTTTCTCTTCCACCAGGCCCTGGAGGAAAAGCCACGCCTCAAGGTCCGCCCTCCCCGCCTGGGCGGCAACCGCTCGCTCGGCGTGTTCGCCACTCGCTCGACCCACCGGCCGAACGGTATCGGCCAATCGGTGGTCCGTCTAGACAAGGTCGATGCCGGACGCCTGTGGCTGTCCGGCATCGACCTGCTGGACGGCACGCCAGTGCTCGACGTCAAGCCCTACGTTCCCTATGCCGACTGCCTTCCGCAAGCCCACAACGCCATTGCCGAGACGCCGCCGCCGGCAATTCCCGTCGACTGGAGCGAACCGGCACGGCTGCAGGCACAGGCGCATGCCGCTCGTCTCGGCGAGCCGCTGGTCGAGTTGATCGGACAGTGCCTGGCTCAGGACCCACGCCCCGCCTATCAGGTACCGGAACCTTCGCGCCGCTACGGCGTGCGCTTCTGGGACGTGGAAGTGCGTTGGCACTACCCGCGGCCGGGACGAATCTGCGTGCTGGAAGTGCTGCCAGCCTGAGCCGCTGCCAAAAGCGAAGAAGCCCGGACAAGCCGAGCTTCACGAGAGGGAGGCGCGCTTATTTTTCGACGAAGGCGCGCTCGATCAGATAGTCGCCCGGCTCGCCCATGCGCGGAGAGATCTTCAAGCCGAATCCGTCCAACACTTCGCAACTCTCGTCGAGCATGCTCGGGCTGCCGCAGATCATCGCGCGATCGTCCTGCGGGTTGATCGGCGGCAGACCGATATCCTCGAACAGCTTGCCGCTGCGCATCAGGTCGGTAAGACGTCCCTGGTTGTGGAAGGACTCGCGGGTGACCGTCGGGTAGTAGATCAGCTTTTCCTTGACCGCCTCACCGAAATACTCATTCTGCGGCAGGTGCTCGGTGATGAACTGCTGATAGGCCAGTTCGTTGACTTGACGCACACCATGGATCAGCACCACCTTCTCGAAGCGCTCGTAGACCTCCGGGTCCTGGATCAGGCTCATGAAAGGCGCGAGTCCGGTACCGGTGCTGAGCATGTAAAGATGCTTGCCGGGCAGCAGGTCGCCAGTCACCAGGGTGCCGGTGGGCTTGCGGCTGACCATCAGTTCGTCGCCCTCCTTCAGGTGTTGCAGGCGCGAAGTGAGCGGACCGTTCTGTACCTTGATGCTGAAGAACTCCAGATGTTCCTCGTAATTCGGGCTGGCAATACTGTAGGCCCGCATCAGGGGACGTCCATCGACCTCCAGACCGATCATCACGAATTGGCCGTTCTCGAAACGCAGGCTGGGGTTGCGGGTAGTCTTGAAACTGAACAGGGTATCGTTCCAGTGATGAACACTGAGGACACGCTCTACGTTCAGATTGCTCATTCGGTGCTCCTTCGGACGGTGCTGCCTGGCGGTATGGTTGTCGTGCATTCTAGGAGCCGGCAAACTATCTGTTAAGTAAATTATCGCGATATGGATAATCAGTTATATAGATATGCGATTCACTCTGCGCCAGCTTGAGGTATTCGCCGCCGTGGCCCGTCTGGAAAGCGTCACCCGCGCGGCCGAATCCCTCGTCCTTTCCCAGTCCGCGGCCAGCACCTCGCTGACCGAACTCGAGCGCCAATCCGACTGCCAGCTCTTCGATCGCGTCGGCAAGCGCTTGAAGCTCAACGCCCTGGGCCGGCAACTGCTGCCCCAGGCGGTGGCGCTGCTCAACCAGGCGCGGGAAATCGAGAATCTGCTCGACGGCAAGGAAGGCTTCGGCTCGCTGGCCGTGGGCGCCACGCTAACCGTGGGCAACTACCTGGCGACCCTGCTGATCGGCGCCTTCATGCAGCGTCATCCGGAATCGCGGGTCCGACTGCACGTGCAGAACACCGCGCATATCGTCCAGCAGGTGGTCAATCACGAACTGGATCTCGGCCTGATCGAAGGCAACTGCCAGCATCCCGACGTGGAACTACAGCCCTGGGTGGAAGACGAGTTGGTGGTATTCTGCGCCCCACAACACCCCTTGGCGCGGCATGGCCGGGCGACTCTGGACGAACTTGCCGGGGAAGCCTGGATTCTTCGCGAGCAGGGCTCGGGCACGCGCCTGACCTTCGATCAGGCCATGCGTCATCATCGGCCAATGCTGAACATCCGCCTGGAACTGGAGCATACCGAGGCGATCAAACGCGCGGTCGAGTCCAGCCTGGGGATCAGTTGCATCTCCCGCCTGGCCCTGCGCGATGCCTTCCGCCGCGGAAGCCTGGTACCGGTGGAAACGCCGCAATTGGATCTGAAGCGGCAATTCTGCTTCCTCTGGCACAAGCAGAAGCTACATACCGCAGCCATGCGCGAGTTTCTCGAACAATGCCGGGCGCTGACCGCCGGCGTACGGCGCAGCGACGAGATCGTCCTGCCGCCGATCGCCTGACGAACGGCGACTGCGGTAAAAGCGTTCGATCAAGCCGGCAGCGACTCCAGTTGTTGCAGCAACAGAGCCGCCTGGGTACGGGTACGCACCCCGAGCTTGCGAAAGATCGCCGTCACATGGGCCTTGACGGTCGCCTCGGAGACATTCAGCTCATAAGCAATCTGCTTGTTCAGCAAACCGTCGCAGACCATGCTCAGTACCCGGAACTGCTGGGGCGTCAGACTGGCCAGGCCGGCACTGGCGGCCTTCGCCTCGGCGGAGACGTTGGCCGTTTCCTGGATCTGCGGCGGCCACCACTCGTCGCCGTCGAGCACCGCGCGCACCGCTTGCTGCAGGGTTTCTAGAAGACTGGATTTGGGAATGAACCCGGACGCGCCGAATTCGCGAGCCCGTGCCACCACGGCGGCGTCCTCCTGGGCGGAGATCATCACCACCGGAATCTGCGGATACTGCCCGCGCAGCAGGACCAACCCGGAAAAGCCATGGGCGCCGGGCATGTTGAGATCGAGCAGAACCAGATCCCAGTTCGCCTTTTCCTCCAGGCGGACCTCCAGCGCGGCAATGCTGTCCGCCTCCACCAGCCGTACTACGGAGCTCAGCCCCAGGGTCAGCGCCTGCTGCAAGGCACTGCGGAATAGCGGGTGGTCGTCGGCGATCAGGATTTCATAAGAAAACATTAGCGGATCCCGTTTCTTGTCGTGAAGACCTGATGCAACGCGAGCCGGGGCAGGACAACCTGGCCAGCGGCTCCACACCCGCGGTAACGGGCGGCTGGTCATTCAGGCGGAAAACCGCAGTTTACGCCCTTTTCGAGATGGATAGGGTGCTTCGCTTGTCCCATACCCGGTTTTCATGACCCCAAGCAATTTCAGAGAAAGGCCTGCAAGCGCCGATGGACCTCGTCGTCGAAATCCACGGGCCGGCCCCGCTTGGCCGCCAAGTAATGATCGGTGAACACATCCAGATAGGCGTCCAAGGCCTCGCCGGCACGACGGTCGCCAGCCAACTCGAGGCAGAGCGCAGCCACCTCCGCCGTGCACAGGTGGTCGTCGCGCTTCGAGCGGCGCAGGCGGTAGCGCGACAGTTGCTCCGGCTGCAGGCCGAGTACCGGCAGGTCGTCGAGATAGGGACTCTTGCGGAACATCTTGCGCGCCTCGGTCCAGGTAGCATCGAGGAGGATGAACAACGGCCGCCGTCCCATCTCCCGGCGCACTTCGCCGACGACCCGCTGCGGCGCCGCATATTCGCCGGGGAATACCACGCAGGGCTGCCATCGGGGATCGTCGAGCAGCGCCAGCAGACGCGCATCCACCGCGGTACGCGACCAGCCGAAGGCGCTGGTATCGGCCACTACATCGGCGATCAGCCAGCCGGTATTGGTCGGCTTCAAGGGTTCGATGTCGTGCATCAGCAGGCAGATGCCGGACTCGGCTTCGATTCGCGGACGCCAGATGCACAGACAATGGCTGACGGGCACCCGGCAGGCCGAGCAGCGCGGCGTTCGTGAACCGCGCGCCAAGAAGGGCTTCAGACTGCGTGCCAGGCGCTCCTCGCGCAGGCGGGACACGGCATGGCTCATGGGAATGGCGCAGAAGTCGCGGGAAAGGGTCACGATCGTCGATACGGGCAAAAAGCGGAGGCGGCAGTCTAGCAGAGGCCTCGGACAAACCCAGCCCGGCGAACGGGAAACCGGCGTTGTCCACATGGCAGACGCACCTATAATGCGACGCCTCGACTGCCGAATATCGGCCCGGATCGCCGGCGCCCCACTCCAGGAGATTTCCATGTTGCGACCGACTGCCCTTACCCTCTGCCTCCTTTTGCCAGCAACCGTCCTGGCCGCGTCCCTGAAGGATTACGAGCTGACCAGGATGCTGGAGAAAGTGGCCAAGGAAAGCAGCATAGGCACCCCGCGCGCGATCAACGAAGACATCCTCGACCAAGGCTATACGGTGGAAGGTAACGAGTTGATCAACCACCTCAGCGTGCGCACCTCGCATGCCCAGCAGATGCGCGCCCATCCCGACGCCGTGCGCAACCAGTTGCTCGGCAGCGTGTGCAGCAACCGGGGCTTTCGTCAGTTGCTCGGCCAGGGCGCGGTGCTGCGCTACCAGTTCAGCGAATACCAGAGCAACCGCCCGGTGACCACCGAGCGCTATCGCGCCGCCGACTGCAACCTGTAAATAAGCGCAGCCGGCGCCGCCTCAGGCATCCGCACGCAGCTGCCCCGGGTCGCCGCGACCGGCGAGGATCTCGGCCTCCTCCCGGTCGAGCAGCGTGGTGACAGACACCTCCAGCAGCGTGGCGCAGGCTTCCAGGACATGGACCCAACTGGCGCGGTTGGCGAACAGCATGCCGGCCTCGTCCAGGGTACCGCCGGCATTGCGATAGCCGAGCGCCAGCGTCCGGCGTGCGTCCGGCAAGATCGGCCAGAGATGGCCGCGGACGACCTCCGGCCGCATATGGGTCAGCAGCACGCGACGCGCGTGGCTGTCCGGGAACAGCCGGGTGACCAGCCGGGCATCGGCCAGCGCCGCCGCCTCCCAGCGATCGCGCGGCGCGCGAAAGCGCCTCGGCTCCTGCAGATAGACCAGCCGGTAGGCTTGGCCGGCCGCCTTTAGGCGCCCGGCGGCGCGACGCATCTCCACCAGTTGGTAGCTACCGTTGGCGATCAGCAGCAGCGGCTCGTTTCCGGCCAGCTCCTCGACGATCAATGCCCCCTCGCGGGCCAGTTGCTCGGCCTGCGAGCGATCGAACAGCACAGGGCGGTCGCGCTTGGGTACGACCAGGCAGGCCAGTTGTCCGCGCGCCTCGTAGAGGGACGGCAACAGAGCGAGCAGGCTGTTGTGATCGGCCGGGAAGAGCACCCGCAGCATGTCGCCCATCTCGCCGAGCAGCGCCTCGCTGAAGGTGGTGTCCTGGTGCGACTGCTGATTCTTGCCGTTTTCCCAGGTGTGCGAGGTGGCCACCAGCGGCCAGCCCAGCCAGCCGGCCGGTCGACCGACCTCCTTCTGCTGGCGGGCGAAGATCAGGCACTGCCGCACCGCGCCGAGCATCTTCACGCAGAACGCCTCGTAGCTGGCCACCAGGTTGAGCCCGCCCTGATTGCCCAGACAGGCGGACACCACCGCTTCCTCGTTCAACACGGTGATGACCTTGCCATCCAATGCCTCCAGCTCGCTCTCGGGCTGACAGACACGGTGCCTGAGCGCCTTGAGCACGCCCCCGAGGCGGTTGCTGACCAGCTCGTCCGGATTACCGACGCGCGGACGCAGTTCTGGATTGGCCTGCACCAGGTCGACGAAGAAGCGGTCCAGCGCCAGCATTGGCGATATCCGCTCGCCCGGCGCGCGATAACGCAGCGCGGGAATCGCCGGTGCCGGCGGGTAGCGCACGGCCAGCGGGTTGTCGCGCGGCAGCGGACGGCCCTGACGTGCGGCGCTGAACAATGCACGGGCAGCCGAAAGCTCCTGTGGCGACACCCACAGCGCCGTTGCGTGACGGTTGAACAGCGCCCGCGAATCGGCATCGCGCAGTGGACAGCCCGGCAGCGGCAGATTGTGCGCGGCATTGCTGCCAGCCCCGTAGAAGCCGAATCCCTTGACCGTCTCGGCGATGCCATAGGGGATCGGCAGCGGATAGCGCAGGATGCCCCGCTCCAGCTCCTCCACCCGCAGCCCCAGGCGCTGCTGCATTTCCCAGAGGGTGCAGACGAAAGCCGCCGGGTCGCGTCCATCAAAGCCGATCGGGTCGAAGCCGCAGCGGCGCAGATGCTGGCGGAAGCCCTCCAGCCCCTCGTGGCTGCCCAGCTCGGTGCGCTGCTCGATGCGCCGGCCGTTGGCGATCATCACCGGCAGCGCCGTGCCACAGTCCTCGGCACGCCACCAGCGCGGCATCCAGTCGCTGCCACGCTGCTCCTCGGCGGCCCCGTCGGAAAGAAAGGCCACCAGGGTCTCTCCGGGCAAGGGCAAGTGCGCATACTGCAGTTCGGCGAAGCCCAGATAGCCGCCTTCGGCGATTCCACCGGCGGTATGAGCGTTGACATGACTGCCCAGCGGTGCGGCCGGACGGCCGTCGGCAGCCTGCCGGTAACCGTAGAAATCCTGTACCAAGCCGGTCATGCCGGCCTCGTCGCAGGGATAGGCGCGGGCCTGCTCGGGCAACTGATTGCCGGTCAGCAGGTTGAGCGCATCGATGGCCGCCACACAGTGCCCCTGGCCCATCAGCCAGCCACGGTTCTCGCCGCTCAGGAGGTTCAGGGCCAGATAGCCGGCATAGGCCGGCACCATGTTCAGCGCGCCGCCGGTATGCCCCTGTGGATCGGCCTTGAAGTCCTCGGCCGCGAGCGGCGCACCATCCAGACGCACACGCCGGGCATAAGTCATGTGCACCACCAGCCAGAGCCCTGCGCAGGCCAGGCGATCGAGCGCATGCAACAGGCGATAGACGCTGGCCACATCGGGCTGCCGACCGGCCTGGACCAGTTGGTGAGCTAGGCGGAACACCCCGGCCTGGGTTTCGTCGGCATGCCGCAAGGGACCGAAACCCTGGCGCCACTGGGCGAAGAAAGGCTCGACCCGGGCGTGCTCGTCCAGTTCGGCTAGGGGCGGGAGAATCTGAGGCATTGCGGGCTCCGTCATGATTACCCATTGCAGTCTATGCCATCTTCCCGCTTCCCGAGCCCGTCGGCGGACTCCATCGGCCGGGCGGACACGGCGAGGCCCTTATATGTCGATCGGTTCGGTCCGCAGCTATGATGACTCACACTAGGGCAAGCCGACGGCCACCGCTGGCAATCCGCCCAATTGTCCGAAGTCGAGGAAACAACATGGCCCTCCTCAGCTTTCTTGGTGCGATTCAAGAAGTGACCGGCTCCTGCTACCTGGTCGAGACGCGCGACGGCAGCCGCGTGCTGCTCGAATGCGGCATGCGCCAGGGAGGCCGCCGCGAGGAAGAGGAGGTCAACGCCCGGCCGTTTCCCTTCGATCCGGGCAGCCTCGATGCCGTGGTCATCTCCCATGCGCATATCGATCACAGCGGCCTGCTGCCGCGCCTGGCCGCTGCCGGCTATCAGGGGCCGATCTTCGCCACCGAAGCCACTTGCGAACTGATGAACCTGATGCTGCTGGATGCGGCCCACCTGCAGGAAAACGACGCGGCATGGGAGAACAAGTGGCAGGCCCGCCTCGGCAAGCCGCCGGTGCAACCGCTCTACACCACAGCCGACGCCGAGAAGGCGCTGTCCCTGTGCCGCCCGCAGCCCTATAGCGCCGCGCTGCAGGTAGCTCCGGGCGTGCTCGTCACCTTCCACCCGGCCGGACACATCCTTGGCTCGGCCATCGTCGAGATGGAACTGCACGATCATCATCTGACCCGTCGCCTAGTGTTCTCCGGCGACCTCGGCAACACCTGTACGCCGTTGATGCGCGACCCGACTCCCTTGTCCAGGGCCGATGTGGTGCTGCTCGAATCCACCTATGGCGACCGCAACCACCGCAACAGCGAAGAAACCCTGGAGGAATTCGCCGAAATCCTGCAGAAGGCTTATCGCGACGGTGGCAACGTGCTGATCCCCTCCTTCGCCGTCGGCCGCACCCAGGATCTGCTTTTCTACCTGGGGCGCTTCTACCAGGAAGGGCGCCTGCCTCAGCAGGCGGTGTTCCTCGACAGTCCCATGGCGATCCGCGCCAACGCCATCTATGCGCGTTTCGCCGAAGAGTTCGACCCACTGGATCGCGACCTGCTGCGGGCCAAGGGCATCAAGCGTGCCGAGGACTGGCTACCGATCCTGCGCATGACGCCCACTCCCGAGGAGTCGATGGCGATCAACCGGATCAAGAGCGGCGCCATCATCATCGCCGGCAGCGGCATGTGCACCGGAGGACGCATCGTCCATCACTTCAAGCACAACCTCTGGCGCCAGGAGTGCCATCTGGTATTCCCCGGCTTCCAGGCGCAAGGCACCCTGGGACGGCGGATCGTCGACGGCGCCGGCAGCGTCAAGGTTCTGCATCAGCGCATTGCCGTGCGCGCGCAGGTGCACACCCTCGGCGGTTTCTCGGCCCATGCCGGGCAATCCCAGTTGATCGACTGGGTGCAGCACTTCGATCACCATCCCGAACTCTATCTGGTACACGGAGAACGGGAAAAGATGCTGATCCTGCAACAGACCTTGCACGAACGTCTGAACTGGACAGCCAGCATTCCCGAACGAGGTGAGCAGATAGCGATTTGAGGCGAAGCAGCAGTAGGTTGGCTGCCCGAGCCGATAATAAAATGGACCGATCGTCGCCATATCGAGCCGTCATGATGACCAGCCCCGCCATTGGAACGGTGCTGCTCGCAGCACCGCCAGGATTCCGCGCCCAAGGAGAAGTCCATGCCTTTCGAATCGGACGAGTTCCTCTCTCGTCATTTTCAGACCAGCGGCGTCGACGTCAACGCGCTCGTCGATGCACTGGTCGATGAAGTCGTTCCCGAAACCAGTCCCAATCTCCCGCTCTACCGGGAGATGCTCCACACCGTCATCCGCATGGCCAAGGCCGATCGCAACCGCTGGGACGCCAAAATCATGCTGCAGACCCTGCGCGAAATGGAGCAGGCCTTCAGCCGCCTGGAAAAGTTCAAGCACCGCCGCAAGGTCACCGTGTTCGGCTCGGCGCGCACACCGGTCGAACATCCGCTGTACGCCCTGGCGCGCGAACTCGGTCGAACCCTGGCACGCCATGACCTGATGGTCATCACCGGCGCCGGTGGCGGGATCATGGCTGCCACCCACGAAGGGGCCGGCCTGGAGAATAGCCTCGGCTTCAACATCACCCTGCCCTTCGAACAGCACGCCAACGCCACCGTCGAAGGCACGCCGAACCTGATGTCCTTCCACTTCTTCTTCGTGCGCAAGCTGTTCTTCGTCAAGGAGGCTGATGCGCTAATCCTCTGCCCCGGCGGCTTCGGTACCCTGGACGAGGCGCTGGAAGTGCTAACCCTGATCCAGACCGGCAAGAGCCCGCTGGTTCCGGTGGTCCTGCTGGACGAGCCGGGCGGAACCTATTGG
Source organism: Azorhizophilus paspali (assembly GCF_043587585.2). Taxonomy (GTDB): domain Bacteria; phylum Pseudomonadota; class Gammaproteobacteria; order Pseudomonadales; family Pseudomonadaceae; genus Azotobacter; species Azotobacter paspali. The sequence continues at coordinate 1,059,937 of NZ_CP171449.1, read as the reverse complement.
GCGGATGCTCTGCAGTTCATCCGCAAGCAATTGGAAGGCAACCGCTACATACTGCCCAGCGATATGCACCTGCTCCATCTGGCCGATAGCGCCGAGGAGGCAGCCGAGGAAATCGCCCAGTTCTACCGCAACTACCACTCCAGCCGCTGGATCAAGGACCGCTTCGTCATCCGCATGTACCACCCCCTGAGCGAAGCGGCTCTGGCCCGGTTGCGCGATGAGTTCGCCGACCTCTGCCTGAGTGGCACCTTCGAACAGCAGGGCTATTGCGAAACCGAACAGGACGAACCGGAACTCTGCCACCTGATACGCCTGAGCTTTATCTTCAACGCCCGCGACCATGGCCGCCTGCGCGAGTTGCTCAACTTCATCAACCTTTCACAAAACTGGGTCGCCAAGGACTGATAGAGGCGACACCGCCAAGCTTGCCCAGCCGGGCCGGCGGCCTCTTCCCTGCCGCTCGCCCGTCCGATCCACTCACTATCGGCGCTCGGCTCCAGGCCGTGCACCGCCAGGCATGACGTGACAGCGACACGGATCGCTCCCAGGCGAAAAACGCACCAGGCCCTGTCACGGCCGTACCGACGCAACAAGCGCCGGAATTCAGCGATCGTCGGACAAGCCACCGCGCAGCAGGCGGCCGATCATCTCGGGAGAAAAACCGCGGTAGCCGAGGAAGCGGCTCTGACGGGCATGCTCGCGTGCATCCTCGGGCAAGCGGCCGGCGAACTTGCGTCGCCAGATATCGGCCAACAACTCGCCCCAGTCCAGGCCGCTCTCGCGCAACGCCTGCTCGATGGCCTGTCGCGGCAGGCTGCGCTGGGCCAGTTCCTCGCGAATCCGCAGGGGTCCGTAGCCGGCACGGGCGCGGCTGGCCACGAAAGCCTCCAGATAACGGGACTCGCTAAACAGTCCTTCATTCGCCAGACGATCGAGAACCGTCTCGATCAGTTCGGCCGAAGCACCGCGCCGGGCCAACTTGCGGGCCAGTTCGACCCGCCCGTGCTCACGACGCGCCAGCAGGTCCATGGCGGCCCGGCGCACGGCGGCGGGACTGTCGAGCCCCGGCATCGACGCACTCATCAATAATTGAGATTTGCGTCGGCTGGCTCGTCGGCCAAGGCTGCCGGACGGGCGCTGGCCGGCACGGCGAGCAACTGATCGCGGATGCTCTTCTCGACCGCTGCGGCGACTTCCGGGTTGTCCTCGAGAAACTTGGCCGCATTGGCCTTACCCTGCCCGATCTTGCTGCCCTGGTAGCTGTACCAGGCGCCGGACTTCTCCAACAGGCCGAGTTGCACACCGAGGTCGATGATCTCACCGTTACGGTAGATGCCCTTGCCGTAGAGAATCTGGAACTCGGCCTGACGGAACGGCGGCGCCACCTTGTTCTTCACCACCTTGACGCGGGTCTCGCTACCGATCACCTCGTCGCTCTCCTTCACCGCGCCGGTGCGGCGGATGTCCAGACGCACCGAGGCGTAGAACTTCAGGGCATTGCCGCCGGTGGTAGTTTCCGGGTTGCCGAACATCACACCGATCTTCATGCGGATCTGGTTGATGAAGATGACCAGGCAGTTAGCGTTCTTGATGTTGCCGGTGATCTTGCGCAGGGCCTGGGACATCAGACGGGCCTGCAGACCGACGTGCTGGTCGCCCATCTCGCCCTCGATCTCCGCCTTGGGCACCAGCGCCGCCACGGAGTCGACGATGATCACGTCCACCGCGTTGGAACGCACCAGCATATCGGTGATCTCCAGCGCCTGCTCGCCGGTATCGGGCTGGGAAACCAGGAGATCGTCGACGTTCACCCCGAGCTTGGCGGCGTAGTCCGGATCGAGCGCGTGCTCGGCGTCGACGAAGGCGCAGGTGGCGCCCTGCTTCTGCGCCTCGGCGATGGTCGATAGGGTCAGGGTGGTCTTGCCGGAGGATTCGGGGCCGTAGATCTCGACGATCCTCCCCTTGGGCAGGCCGCCGATGCCAAGCGCGATGTCCAGCCCCAGGGAACCGGTGGAAATGGCCGGAATCGCCTGCCGCTCGTGATCGCCCATGCGCATCACCGCGCCCTTGCCGAACTGCTTTTCGATCTGGCCCAAGGCCGCAGCCAAGGCGCGCTTCTTGTTCTCGTCCATTGAAGACCTCACGTATTCAGGAGGGCCTTGCGGCCGCCATACACTGTATAAGTAGACAGTATTAGAGCATAGGAAAAGCTCGGGCGCCTACCCCTGGGCCGATCCATTTCCGTGATGTCCAGCACCTCATTCGAGCGTTCCGCCGGCAATCAGGCGGATCAGACCGGCCAGGGCGGCCTGCACCGTCCGTCGACGTACTTCGGCGCGGTCGCCGGGAAACTGCCGGCGCACCGCGAACAGGCGCTCGCCATCGGCCCAGGCCAGCCAGACGGTGCCGACCGGGATTTCCGGCGAGCCGCCATCGGGGCCGGCGACACCACTCACCGCCACGGCGTAGCGGGCGCCGCTGTGTGCCTGGGCGCCACGCGCCATGACCTCGACCACCTCTCGGCTGACCGCACCGAAACGCTCGAGCAGTTCGCTCGGCACGCCCAGTTGGGCATTCTTCTGGCGATCCGAATAAGTGACGTAGCCGGCCTCGAACCAGGCTGAACTGCCGGGAATGCGGGTGATCACCTCGGCAATGCCACCGCCGGTGCAGGATTCGGCAGTGCTCGCCTGCGCGCCGAGCGCGCGCAGACTCTCGCCGAGTTCGACGGCGAGTCGGGTAATGTCGTCCATTGGTGTCCTCCAGGCAGAGTCGTTGCAGAACGATACCCTACTCCGATGTCGGCACAGGGCAAGCGGCGGGCCGGCCGCAGACCCGCTCCGCCCGCACCGGAAGGCGAAACCATTCCTGGATGGAGCCCCATTCCGCACCTTTCGCAAGCATGGCCCCCATGGATAAACCAGCCCCCGACGCGCGTGTCCCGCTAATGCGTCGGCCATGGCGATAACGTTAGTAATCCACTGAAATGAAAGAATCGCTCCAGTTTTCACCCGGTCCGGCGTAGATCGACGGCTATGCCGCAAGCCGGAATCGGCGCTCGGGAAATACGGGACAAACCCCATGGCCCGGCAGCCGACCGGGCACAAGGAAAATCTACCCGTCGGTACGCTTCTTTTACAGGTTCGCGCGAAGAGTCGTCCGCCATCGAAAACCGGCCGGCGCACGAAAACCCAACGGCGAAGACTGGCTGCCGGAGTGGGATCGCCAAGAGGGGGGGGGGGAAACACGGCGGCACAGCCGTATCGCAAGTGCCGCGGGAGAAGATGTGCAATCCGGAATGTGCTTGGCCGTTGCGAAAGTCGGTGGCGGTGGACAAATCAAGCGTTGTCCACCCTGACCGCTAACCAGCGTCGTCAGCCGTTATAGGGAAAGGACTCGGCAGTTTCAGGCGTCCAGCCGAGCGGGCGCGGGCGATTGCCATAGATCACGACCTTGTCGCCGGGAGCGAAGACATAGTTCGGCGAGCGGTACCTTTTCAGTTCGCCACTGTCGGTACGCACGATGTAGGCACGATCGCTACCACCAACTACCTTCTGGCCGGAACCGCCGACCAGCGCACCGACGCCGGCACCGATCAGGGCACCGACCGGACCGCCGACGGAGCCGGCCATCATGCCGGTCATGCCGCCCGTAGCCTGGCCAGAGGTGTCGTCCGTCACTTCGTTGACGATTTCAGCAGCGTAAACATTGCTCATGGCGAGTATGCCGATGGTCAGAGCCAGAATGCCGAACTTTTTCATGGCGGTTCCCCGAGGTCGATATCAGTGGTCGTGGCCAGTCGATTCCTGTTGGGACTGGGAGCGCGGTTCTGCGCCGTTTCGCTTTCCCTTGGGGTAAAAAATTACCGTTTTGATTGATACAGATCAATAAAATAATCGATACACCATGCTTAAGGAGGGGTATCCCTGAAGATCAGCAAGACAAAACCTCCTCCCGTACCTGCAGCAAAAGAAATCAACCTATTGATTCGAAAGGAAAATTACCGGACCCGAACTGGCGTCCGATTAGCGGGACATAAACTGAGTGGTGCGCTTTCCCGCCCATTATGCAGAGACAACACGCCGCCCCTCCCCCGATCCTGAGGTCGGCCGTTCGGCGTTGGCAGCCTGGATGGCAAGGCCACGGGGATCGTTCAAGCCATCAGCTTCTGGCCAGATGCCTGTCAATCAGCGGTGCAACCTGCACGGCGAGGTTTTTGGCCAGTCGATGGCCTGCGCCTGGGAAGACGTGCAGTTCGGCGCGAGGCAGCAATGCGGCGAGGCGCTGGCCGACACCGACGGGGCTGATCGGATCGGCATCGCCCCACAGCAGCAGCACGGGCATGCGCAGCTCCGCCAGCCGATGCGTCAGGTCTTCATGGTGTTCGATGAACCACTGCGGTACGGTCCGGTTTTCGGCGGTGAACAAGGGGCGCCAGTCCTGCGCGCCCAGGCTCGCCATGTCCATCCCACCCGAAGTCGCGGCCAATACCAGATGAGAGACCTGTTCGGGCCGCTCGAGTGCCGCCAGCATGGCGACAACTCCCCCCATCGACTGCGCTATCAGTGCCGTGGGCTGGTCGATTTCGGCCACGACGCGCGCCACCAGATCGGTAAAGCCGGTCACGCTCGGGTCGACCGGCGTCGAACCCAGACCGGGCCAGCCGATATGGACTTTCCGTGCCGGATGAGTGAGCAGATCGGCTGTCGGCCGCCAGAACTGCATGCTGCCGGAAGCGCTGGGAAGAAACAGAAGTTTCGATGGCGGTGGGGTCACAAGGTCGCTCCTCGAAAGTGACGAAAAATGCCTGCGTCATCGCAAGGGGACAAGCAAGGCACTGTTCCTCTTTGTTTTTCCGCCTTTCAATCCTCCGTCCCCAAGATCTCTCAAAGCGCCAAGGGGCACCCGCCGAAGAGACAGGGGCTCGTTGATCGGATTGCAGGTTCGGCGATGGCCGGGGAGCTAGAATATCGAAAGTGCCCGGAAGCGTACCGCATGGCGTACACCGGGCGAATATCGGCCCGAGTTAACAATTTCGTAACCTCGCTGCCGTAGGGTACCGGCTCGGATGACCCTATACCAAACATGCCTGGCCTTCGCCAGCTCTTGGCAGCGCAACGAAACGAAGCACCAGCGGCCCCGTCCGCCATGACATCTTATCAAGTCAACCTGGAGGCACATCATCTTGTTGATGCAGGGAGTCCTGATACTCACGATCGCCGCTCTGCTCTACCTGACCCTATCCGTCATGGTGATAAACCTTCTCATAGAGCTGATATCCCATGTCCTACAGGACAAGACCGGCTCCGTTCAAACGGAGGACTCGGACAACCTCCATGCCATCATCCCCCTGCTAGATGGACAGGCGCTGACAAACTCTTCCGCCATGGCCGATGCACGATAGGACGAGACTCCTTGTCTTTTCTGGCTCCGGGCTTCCCGAGCGACGTCCCATAGCCCCTTGCTTATTCACTCAGCTGACTAGGTTTTCGGTGTAAAAACCACCTCGAACGAAAATGCGAAAAGGGGCGCTTTCGCCCCCTTCCGCTCCAATCGCCGCCCCGGATCTCAGTTCAGCAGGGCCGGCTTGTCGCCCTGATTGATCGCAATGCGCCTGGGCTTGGCCTCTTCCGGGACGACCCGCTCCAGTTCGATGTTCAGCAGGCCGTTGACCAGATTGGCGCCTTTCACTTCGATGTGGTCGGCCAGGTCGAACGACAGCTTGAAGCTGCGCTGGGCGATGCCCTGGTGCAGATAGGTCACCGCCGACGCCTCTTCGCTTTTCGCCGGCGCATGCTTGCTGCCGCTCACGGTCAGTACGCCGCGCTCGACCTGCAGGTCCAGGTCGGTCTCTTCGAAGCCGGCCATCGCAATCACGATGCGATAACTGTTTTCGCCGTGCTTCTCGATGTTATAGGGCGGATAAGTGCTCCCGCTTTCATTGCGCAGTGCCGCCTCGAACAGATCGTTGAAACGATCGAAACCGATGGATTGGCGAAACAACGGAGCCATGGTGAAAGTAGCCATGTTCAATCTCCCGAATATCAGCGAGTTTTTTAAGTTCGGGACCCGACTTCGGCATCCCGCATACTTTTCGAATTAACGATGGATCAGTTCAGCAGGGCCGGCTTGTCGCCCTGATTGATCGCAATGCGCCTGGGCTTGGCCTCTTCCGGGACGACCCGCTCCAGTTCGATGTTCAGCAGGCCGTTGACCAGATTGGCGCCTTTCACTTCGATGTGGTCGGCCAGGTTGAACGACAGCTTGAAGCTGCGCTGGGCGATGCCCTGGTGCAGATAGGTCACCGCCGACGCCTCTTCGCTTTTCGCCGGCGCATGCTTGCTGCCGCTCACGGTCAGTACGCCGCGCTCGACCTGCAGGTCCAGGTCGGTCTCTTCGAAGCCGGCCATCGCAATCACGATGCGATAACTGTTTTCGCCGTGCTTCTCGATGTTATAGGGCGGATAAGTGCTCCCGCTTTCATTGCGCAGTGCCGCCTCGAACAGATCGTTGAAACGATCGAAACCAATGGATTGGCGAAACAACGGAGCCATAGTGAAAGTAGCCATGTTCAATCTCCCGAATTATCGGCAAGTTCATTGAGTCAGAGACCCGACTTCGGCGTCCCTTACCTCTTAAATAGGGATGGACAAACAGGCTTCAAGGGGCAGCGAGCAAAATTTTTCAGTTATTTGGTAGACGGAATTCACGGTTCCGGTACCTTTCCAACAGGGACGACAAACGGGCATGCAACTTTCGAATCGGCGAACGAGCACTCCCCGGACAAACAGGCTGGCCTGTCCGCCGACCACGGTGAAACGAAAGATGTCGATCACAACGGCCTCCCACATGCTCCCTGTTCCGACCGGGCTACACCTCCGCAAGCACCGAGCTTGACGCCCGAACGAATGCGCCAGACCCTGTGTCGTCCTCACATGGGTCTATCTCAATGCTCTGGATTCCCTTCACCCTGCTCGCCGCTTTCACCCAGGCGCTACGCAACGCCCAGCAGAAACAGCTCAGCCACGAGGTGAACGCGCTGGGCGTAACCCTGGCCCGCTTCATCTGGGCCTTGCCGCTAGCCGTGCTCTACCTGGCATTGCTGTATGCCAGCACCCCTGCTGAACAGCCACACTTCAGTAACCGTTTCGTCTTCGATGTGGCCGCCGCCGCCTTCGCACAGATCCTCGCCACCATCCTCATGGTGCTGCTGTTCCAGCGCCGTAGCTATGCCACAGGCGTCGGCCTGGCCAAGAGCGAGGCCCTGCTGGCTGCGGTGCTGGGCTCGGTCTTTTTCGGCGCGCTGCTCGGCCCAGTCGGCTGGCTGGGCATAATGGTAGGCTCGGGGGCCGTCTGGCTGATGAAGGGGCGCGGCGAGCCCGGCTCGCTGGATCTTGCGACCCTGCTCTTGGGTCTGGCGAGCGGCTTGTGCTTCGCCCTGACCACCCTATGGGTGCGCGATGCCTGCCATCAGCTACAACTGCCCTTCATGCACACCGCCGCCTGGGCGCTGGTGTGGACCATCAGCATCCAGGTTGCGGCGCTGACTAGCTGGCTGGCCCTGCGCGATCGCCAGACGCTGGTGAAACTGTGGAATCGCCCCTCGCTGGTATTTCGCATCAGCCTGTCCAGCTCTGTCGCCTCCCTGTGCTGGTTCACCGCGGTCAACCTGGAAGACGTCGGACTAGTGAAGACCCTGGGCCAGATCGAGGTGTTCTTCACCCTCCTGCTGTCGCAGCACTGGCTCAAGGAGCAGGTTTCACAACGGGAAAAACTCGGGCTGCTGCTCATCGTGGTCAGCGCCCTGCTGGTCATTTTGCCAACGCTATCGATCTGAACGACCAGCGCTCGACGCACGGCCGATGGCTACCGGCATTCCGCCCCCCGCAAAATCCGGGCGGCAGCCAGGGTAGTATTAGTCCCTACCTGCCGTCGTTAAATTGACATTTTAAGCCAAGTGATTGAGTGGAAAGCCTTTCTCAGCACACCCCGATGATGTACAGGTAATTTCATGAAATAGCGTCAAGGCCAGCAATGATCGGGCCTCCAGCCATGCCCGTGCGTTGAATGTGGCGTATCAAAATGGCATTGGATGGCATGTTTTGGCGGTGCGATTGCCCCAAAAATGCCCCAGCACGCGCCGTATCTTCTAGGCCTCGCGCCGCCCTTACAACGATGATCGAGGATGCGACGGCAGCGCCTTTAAAGTCATAGCGCTGCCCGGACGCCGCAAGGGGCCTGCGCACATCCGGGCGATGATCACTGACTAGCCTTCGGCGCGATCGCGCTCACCCGCTGCCGCCGTTCCAGCGTTCGCAGCGTCCCGAGGCCGAGCATCCCGAACAGCAGTTCGAAGAGCACGTCGTCGAGCGACGGCAGCGGCGGCACGTCCTGCACGCCGGCCACCGTCAGCACCCAGGGCAACAGCGGGCGCAGCAGGAACTCGTAGGCCAGCCCGCCCACGCAGACATAGCCGGCCAGCGGCCGCCAACCCGACTTGAATGCGGACTGGCTCGCCGCCTCGACCTTGTTGATCTCGGCCTGTGCAAGACTGATCTGCAACTGAGCATGCAAGTCCTTGAAGGCCCCTTCCTCCTGGAGCTTGAGCAACTCGATCTGCGCCTGGGCCTTGGCTTGCGGGTCGGGGATGACGCGATCGAGCAGCCCCGAAATCGTCGGCAGCAGCGCCGTGGCGGCGGACAGCAGGCTCATGCCGGCGCCCCGCCACAGGCCACGTACATCGCCAGCAACTCGCCGGCATCCTGCTGCTCGGCATGACGCTCGGCAGCGTAGATCTCCAGCAGGCTGGCCAGCCCGTGCTCCCGTTGCCCGTAGCCGGCGCCCGGCAGGCTGGCCCAGATCGGAACAGCCGCAGCGATGGCTTGGTCGATATGCCCCTGCCGGATCATCGGCAGCGCCCCGCATTCGGCCAGCAGCTTGATGGCAGCCAGGTCCTGAGCCTCGGGAATGAAGCGTCCGCGAAATCCGTAGTTGCGCACGATGGCGTCCCAGGTTTGCGCCAGAAACTGGTAACGCCCGGCTGCCGTCGAGTGGATCTTGTAGCGCGGTAGCCAGATCGAGCGCCGCGGATGCGCAACGTAGTCATCGAACAGCTCGCCACCGACCAAGACGTTGTAGCCATCGTCGCTGGTCTTGATGGTGCTGGTCCCTTCGGACCAGGCGAGCATGTCCAGGAAGGCGAGCACATTGATGCCGCCGGCATCGGCGGCAGAGATTCGAGCCATGGGTTTTCTCCAGGATCGGCATAGGGGCTGCCGTCAAGGCAGCGCCCCTGCCACACCACCCGGCATGCGAGTCCGCACCGGGCGCTTCGAGAGGTTGAGGTCAGGCGAGTCGGGGTAGGCCCAGCCGGTCGAACCACGCCAGGTTGAGCACGCTGTTCAGGAGCTTGCCGCTGTTGCGCCACCATCGGCGGCTGTTGGCCGCGATCCGTTGCGCCACCTCGTGGCTGGCCCCCAGGGCGCGCGGTTCCCGAAACATGGTCTTGCCGCGTTTCCACTGTTTGAGCTGGACGGCACGCAACCGATGCCGCAGCCATTCGCCCAGCGAACGCCAGACTCTCGGTGTCTGCGACAGTCAGAAGTAAGCCTTCCAGCCCAGCAGATACGGACGCAGCTCCCGCACGATTTGCGCCATGCCGCGCCCACCGCTGCGCCGCGTCAGTTGCCCGATCGGCTGCTTGAAGGTCGCCAACGGCTTGGCCGCCACTTTGCGCTTGACCTGTCCCTTCGGCGCTGCCCAGAAGGCATACCCCAGGAACTGGCGGCCGAACGCACTGGCCACCGCGCTCTTGGCTTCGTTGACCCTCAGCTTGAGCCGACCGTACAGCTTGCGCAGCAGGTTCATCACCCGCTCGCCCGCCCGCCGACTGCGTACGTACACGTTGCAGTCATCGGCGTAGCGCACGAAGCAATGGCCCCGCCGCTCCAGCGCCCGGTCCACCTCGTCGAGCAGGACGTTGGCCAACAGCGGCGACAGCGGCCCGCCTTGCGCCGTCCCCTGGTCCCGCTCGATGACCACCCCGCCATCCATGATCCCCGCGTTCAGGTACGCACCAATCAGCCGGATGACTCCCGCGTCGTCGATGCGTTTGCGTAGGCGGTCGATCAGAATGTCGTGGTTGACCCGATCGAAGAATTTCTCCAGGTCCACGTCCACCACTATCCGCCGGCCCGACTGCACGAACGATTGCGCGGCCAACACCGCGTCATGCGCCCGTCTTCCGGGCCTGAACCCGTAGCCGTGCTCACTGAAGCTCGGATCCAGCAGCAGTTGCAGCACTTGCAACAACGCCTGCTGGATCAGTCTATCCGTCACCCTCGGAATACCCAATTCTCGTTGGCTCCCATCCGGCTTCGGAATCATCACCCGCCGTACCGGGCTGGGCCGGTACGTCCCCCGCAGCAATTGCTCCCGGATCGCAGGCCACTCGGTCACCAGCTTGCGCGCCGTCTGCTCGATGTCCAGACCGTCCACGCCCGCCGATCCCCGGTTGGCTCGCACCCGCTTGAACGCTTGCCGCAGGTTCTCTCGCGTCAGCGCCGCCTCTAGCAGCGCCGACCCTGTGCCTTCCATCTCATGTCGCGGGCCTTGGGCTTCACCACGCGATACCTTGGCCGGGGCTTCACCCTGGCCCGCAGCATGCCGCCCCGCGCACGCGGGCTTCTGGTGCATGGCCTCCGACATCGACATCGTTTCCGACACTTCCTCTCGTCCGGTCCTTCACCGGTTCGCATCTGGCCTCTGCGGCCCCGCTACTGCGGCTACTACGACCTCTGCTGACTTCTCGCTCCGGCTCGACACCGTCGCCCTTTCAGGCATGAGGCGAGATCTCCCCAGGTAAGAACGCACTCCTTCACCGCACAACCGCCGCATCTACGCCGCCTCGCCTTGGTCACAAGAGCTTCGCGGTTACTGGCCCGCTTACCCTGCTCGGCAGCGCCTTCCATGCAGTTCTTGTTCATCGGCTCACGATTTACGCTCCGCGCTTCCTCCCCACGCTCGGTCGCCCTCACGCAGTTGCGCTTCGCTTCATTCGCTGTGACCAGCTCAGGGCGGGACTTGCACCCGCAGGAGTGCGCCCATGCTGGGCGCGGCATAAAAAAACCCGCGCGAGGCGGGCTTTGATGGGGTTGTGCGGCGGTCAATGCGGTACTTCGTGCGGCTGCACCGGCGCGTCCAGGATCTCGGCCGCCCGTCCGGCGGCGAGCAGGCCCTGGGCCTCCAGGCTCTGCACGCCGGCGCGGGTGTCGGCGGCGGCCAGGTCGATGAAGGTCGCCGCCTCGATCTTGTCGAGGTAGCGCCGCACGGTGGCGGCCTCGACCGTGGCGCCGATCGAGGCGAGGTCGATGGCGATCGCCTCGGCGTCGGTGAAGCGGTTGAGCAATGCCAGCCGGGTGACTCGGCTGCCAGGAGCAGGGGCAACTGGGTGGGCACGGACGATGGGCATTATTTAACCCTCATATATTGGACGGCGGAACCTTCAAATCTTGCTTTTTCGAATCCAACCTGTTTATCCAGAGTGGTGTTAAACCCGCCATCTTGCCTGGCAACGACAATGATTCCCTCGGGCGTGTTAATCATGTCCCGAAAGGAAAGGCCGGCCGTTGCAAACCCTGTATACGAACTCCAAGCCTTGCCGTCGATCGAGCATAAGACAGTGTAAAGCCCTACCAGCCAAAACAATCCAGCCAAGTAAGTGAGACGAAGTATTGTCCGTGAGGTGGGTCGACCAGCATAGGTCCAGTTGAACCCGTCTATAGATGTCCACACATACCCATATTGCGAAGCGGCGACAAACAGCCCGTCATGATAAACGATGGAAACAAGGTTAAATGGAGCGCCCGACGAGGGCGCTCCCGAGAACGCCAGCCCGCCAGAGCTGGAGGAGTAATACCCGGTCCAGCTCAGTCCATCGACGGAAAAACACATTCGTGCCGTCCCCCCACCCGAAGCGGCGTCGTTGTAGCCTATGGCATAGAGCGCTCCCACTTCTCCAATACACACGTCGAAAAGCGTAAAATTTTGAGACTCATCTACATATCGTGAAGTCCACGTGACGCCATCTTCGGATGTACGGATCTCGGCACGGTTATCGCTGGTCTTGCCCAAAGCCACAAAGAGCCCTTTGGCAAAAATCACCCGATTGAGATAGTCAGAAGTAGAAAAGCCCGAAGTGCGAACGGTCCAGGTGATACCGTCTGGCGATGTTACAACTTTTCCACTTTGGCCAATCGCCACGAAAACCCCATTGCCGAATGCTACATCCAAGAGTGTTCCGGCCGTAGTCCCGGTTACCGCTGTCCAATTAATCCCATCGTCGGAATATGCGTATTTCCCGCTAGTCGATGAGACGGCAACCGTTCGGCCGTTGCCATAGGCAAGGCCAGTAAAGCCAGCAGTGATGTTTGTGACCGACTGCCACCGATCAGTGTTTGGCTGCACGAAGTTCTCGAACACTTTCGGGTAGTTGGCCTCCTCGTTGACCAATAGATACCCGGAGCGTAGGTACTCGGCACCATCGATTTCGACCAGTGGCGATCCTCCCTCCGCCACTGCCCGGTCCGCCAAATAGACCGAACCGCCAATCGGCACGGCATTGCCACCAAGGGCGCTTTTCAAATTGATCGCCATTTAAATAAAAACCTCCCAGCGAGTGCCGTTGAATACGAAGAGCAACTGCATATTGGCGTGTACGTCACGACGGTATCGACCTGGTCGTCCAGCGTGATTCGTGCGCCGTCGGTTGTTTGGATGATTGGCGTGGCCGAGGCCACTTTCGCGAACTCGACCGTATCGCCCGGCTGGGGACGCTCGGGCCGGCTGGCGGTCACGCTCGCCAGCAGGCAGTGGCGGCCGCCGCCGGCGGCCAAAAAGTTTTCATCCTGGCTCTGCCACTGGAGGACACCTAAAAACTACCTGTGTGGCCATCGCTGCGTTAAAAACAGGCTCAAAATGCTCATTTACAGCGCGTAAACTCCGCTTTTTCGCCTGTTTTTGCCTTGCGCTGACTGCCTCGCCTACGTTTTTAGAGGTGCCCTATAGGAAGGCTTCGCCTCCCGCGCTATCCATCCCCGCACTAGAAGTACGGGGCTTTTTGCGCATTTCGGTAATTGGCATCGTGTCGAGTGCAACAGTGCGACCACCACCCCTCGGAAAACACGGTGCAGTAGTCCGTCACGGCCGACCCTGTTCGAGCAAGGCCGGATCGAACGTCCCGGCCTCCAGCGCGGCCAGCAGGTCGGCCTCGCGGTCGAAGCAGGCCTGGACGTGCGCTCGGACAGCAGACGCCACGCCGATGATCTGCCCGGCAGTCAGTGCGACGAAGCCGGTGACCGTCTTCCACCGGCAGGTGTAGTCGGAATCGAGCGTCGCCCGCAGCGCCGCGCCGGTGATAAGCGCCTGGCTATCGCGTCCGGTGTCGATCGGCAGGCCATCGACCGTGGTGCCGGCCGTCTCGGCCTCGTAGCGGCGAGTAGCGATCAGTGCCGGCCAGTCGGGGGCTGGTTCCGGCTCAGGTTCCGGCGGCGCGACGAACTGCCCATCGACATAGTGCATGCCCAGCAGACCCTGATCGTAGGTATCGATTTCGATCAGCGCGGGATCATGTACGGCGGAGTGCAGTTGCGATACCGAAACGACGACAGCGTTGTTATCAAGTTGTGCGTAAACAGGCATCAGTAATACTCCGTCAGTTCCCAGGAACCTGGCGGAAAGTCGTAATACGACGGCCCATAAGACATGCTCAAAATAATCGCAGTGCCTGTCGAATTGAGTTCGATTTTGCAGTACTTAACGGCAGCGCTGGAGCTTGATTCAGTCGTGCTCGAGAGCAACCTCAGCTCCGTTTTCTTCGGATTGACTGCAGCAATCGTAATCGTCGTGCTGCCGCTGAAACCGCTAAAACTTCCCCGCTGAATCGCCTTGATCGGCCTCCCCCCGAAGGGCTGCCAGTTCGTCGTGTCGCTCGCCGGATCGGTCGAGCCGGCGCCGGCGACTTTGCGGATATAGGTACACAGGTCGACATCGCTGATGACTTGATCGCCCTTCGCATAACTCTTTCCCGAAACCCACAGTTTCGGCCCTCCATTTCCGAAGGTATCCGCCAAATTGATTGCCATTTAAATCATGACCTCCCAGCGAGTACCGCTGAATATGAGCAGCAGCCGCATACCCACGTTGTATGTCACGGCCGTATCGACCTGGCCGCCAACGGCGATTTGCGCGCCGTCGGTTGTCTGAATTACCGGAGTCGCCGCGTACGCGCTGGATAGTTCCACGAATGTCCCGATGGGCATGCCGGCAATCGCCGGCAATGTCACGGTCACGCTCGCCGGCAACCAGTAGCGGGCGTTACGCGCGGCCGTGAAATTGGCGGTCTTCGTCGCATCCAGACCGCCCTGTACCAGCCAGTCGTCGGTCACACCCGGCTCGCTGGCGGTCACGTTCGGCAGGTTGGTCAGCAGCGACCAAATCTGGCCGTTGTGCAGCACCGTGGCCGGCAAGCCGAGCGGTCCGGTCAGGCTCGACCAAGCTCCTTTGAAGTTCGCGCCCGCCTGCGCCGCATCGCGGGCCAGAAGCGCGGTCTTTGCGGCTTCCTGCGCCGATTCGGCGCTGGATTCGGCCACGGCGGCGCGTTCCTCGATGAATTCCGCCGATTCGTTGATCTCCTCGACGAGGCTGGGCAATGCAGCGGCAAAGGCGTCCGCCTTGGTGGCGTAGTCAGCGGCCGCGTTATTGCGCTGCGGTGCTTCCGGTAGCGCGGTGATGGTGGGTGCGGTCATCAGGTCAGACCCTCGACAGTGATGGTGGCGTCAGAGACCTCGGGGCCGCTGATCGAGATGGAAAAGTCCTTGAAGAAGCCGAACAGCACCGTGGCCTCGTAGGAGGCCTCGCCGATCCAGACGACCGGCCGGGCGCGGTTCGTGGCAAGCAGGCGCTGCACAAGACCGACGCGGGCGGTGTCGACGACGACGTCGAACTCGGCCCGCTTGCTGAAGGCGCGCTCGATGACCACGGACTGGCCGAACTCATCGATTTCCTTGCGCGAGTAGTCGGCGATGCCGACGCCGGTGCCGTAGAGCGCGACGCCAATCTCCGACTGGCTGCCGGTGACCAGATGGCCGCAGGCCGCCGTGTCCGCTGCGTTGTCGATCGTCACCGACAGCTCGGCGGTGCCGTAGGCCGGCAGGTCGAGCAGCACGATGTCGGTTCGCCGGCCGATCGGCGCGAAGAACCACTCGTACCAATCGCCGACGCCGGCATCGACGAGCGAGACCTCGCGCCGGTAGACCTCGCCCTCCAGCGGGTCGGTCATCACAACAGTCGCCGAGCGGCCGCGCAGGTTGAACAGGGCCAAGCTGTTGATGACCGCGCCAGGTTGGAGCGTGACGGCGATGGAGCCAACCCGTTCGGTCAGCGAGCCGACCCGGTCGTCGAACATCCGCCAGCGGTTGGTCGCCCCTAGGTCGAGCCATTTCGGCGGATTGCTGGCGTTGGTCGCCGGGTCGACGCCGGTGTTTGCGATTAGCGCCTCGTAGATCCGGTGCGCCCGGACAACCCTGCCCCCGACGGCGTAGGCCGTGGCCGCGCTCCAGGCGGCATAGTCATTCTCGGGCACGCTGCTGGAAATCAGCAGCGCCCCGGTGATGTCGATCGGTTTGATAATCTTCATTACGCCCTCTCCGTCGGCAGGCCGTCGTAGTCCCAGCGCTCCAGGAACTCGACGCGCCGGGCTGTCTGCATGGTGTATTTCGCGATGGAGCGGATGCCTTCCTGCAGGCTGACGATGGCCGGCTCCAGCCGGGCGATAGCCTCGGAGTCGGCGCGGCCGCGAAGCAGGTCGACCGTGTCGACGGCGCTGTAGATCCGGCTCGGCCCCGTCACCTCTAGCTCCGGGCCATCCTCGCCGACGAGGCGCACGCCGCCTTCGAACTGGCCGCCCGAGGCGAACCCCGGAATGCCTTGCTGCCGCGCCCACTCCTGCATGTTCGCTGTCTGCCCGGCCGCCCAGGTCATCCGCCCGTCGACGATGTTGAACAGCGCGCCGTTGCCGCCCACCACATGGTCGCCGACCACGCGCAACGCCTCGCCGAGCAGCGTTATGGCGTTGCCGTACTCGTCGAGGATGTAGCCCTGGCTGTCGACCTGCCGCCGCACGCCGGCCAGCCCGGTGATGCTGGTGATCGAGGCGTTGGCGTTTTGCAGCGCCTGGGCCGACTGGACGGAACCCGCGAACACAGCCAGCGCCGCCTCGACGGACTGCACGCTGGTGTTGATCCCGAGCAGCGCGTTCAACTGCGCCTGCGCGCCCTCCAGCACCATATCCAGGCGCTCGATCTCGGCCTTGTAGTAGGCCTTGGTCGACTCCAGTTGCCGCTCCAGCATCGCGGCGGCGCGCTCGTCGGCGTCGAGCTGGGTTTCGGCGGTTTCGGCCAGCCTCTCGATGCTGAAATAGGTCTGCCAGTAGTCGCGCTGGTAGTCCTCGAACGAGCTGAAGAGCTGGCTCGACGGCTGCGACACCTGGTCGAGCGCCCGCTTCAGATCGTCGCTCAGGGTGACCCGCTGGCCGCCGCGCACGCTCGCCAAGGCCTGCTGGATGACGCCCTGCGCCTGCCGCCGGCCGACCGCATCCAGCGCGTCCGACTCTAGGCGCAGCCTGCCCAGCGTGCCGCGCAGGGTGCCGACCACCGCGCCCATCTCGCCGATCGAGTCCCGCGCCTCGGCCATCGCCGCCTGAATCGCATCGGCCTGGGCCTGGTACTGCTCGGCGACCAGGCTTTTCTGTGCATCGAGCACGCTGGACAGCGACGACAGCGAGCCCTGGGCCGCCGCGATGGCCGCCGTTGCCGCTCCCGCCGTACGGGCCCGGACAGCCTCTTCCGCCGCCGCCCGAGCCTCGGCATCGGCGATGGCCGCCGCGGTCAGCGCATGGGTCGACTGGATCTGGTCGTAGATCGCCCGGTTGCTTTCATAAAGCGCGTCCCGCTCTTCCTGCAGAATCCCGGCCCGCAGCGCCTCGGCGGTCGCGCTGTCGCCGGTCGCCTCGGCCAGCTCGATCTGCGCGTCGCGCAATTGCGCGAGCAGGCTGGTCTGCTGGCCGGCGATGGCCTCCTGCAACGCGGCCTGCTCGGCCGCCGCCGTGGCCAGCGCATGGGTCGACTGGATTTGGTCGTAGATCGCCCGGTTGCTTTCATAAAGCGCGTTCCGCTCTTCCTGCAGAATCCCGGCCCGCAGCGCCTCGGCGGTCGCGCTGTCGCCGGTCGCCTCGGCCAGCTCGATCTGCGCGTCGCGCAGTTGCGCGAGCAGGCCGGTCTGCTGGCCGGCGATGGCCTCCTGCAACGCGGCCTGCTCGGCCGCCGCCGTGGCCAGCGCATGGGTCGACTGGATTTGGTCGTAGATCGCCCGGTTGCTTTCATAAAGCGCGTTCCGCTCTTCCTGCAGAATCCCGGCCCGCAGCGCCTCGGCGGTCGCGCTGTCGCCGGTCGCCTCGGCCAGCTCGATCTGCGCATCGCGCAGTTGCGCGAGCAGGCTGGTCTGCTGGCCGGCGATGGCCTCCTGCAACGCGGCCTGCTCGGCCGCCGCCGTGGCCAGCGCATGGGTCGACTGGATTTGGTCGTAGATCGCCCGGTTGCTTTCATAAAGCGCGTTCCGCTCTTCCTGCAGAATCCCGGCCCGCAGCGCCTCGGCGGTCGCGCTGTCGCCGGTCGCCTCGGCCAGTTCGATCTGCGCGTCGCGCAGTTGCGCGAGCAGGCTGGTCTGCTGGTCGGCGATGGCCTCCTGCAACGCGGCCTGCTCGGCCGCCGCCTGCTCTGCCGCCGCCTGAGCCTCGGCGGCCCGTGCCTCCAGGATGTCGTAGTAGCTGTCGGCCGAGGTAGCCAGGCCGAGCAGCGTCTCGTACATCGCCTGGCCGGATTCGCCGGTCAGGTCCAGGGCCTCGATGGCCTGCACGAAGCCGTCGCGGGCCGACGGCAGCACGACATTCAGCGCGGCGAACTGCGCCTGCACCGAGGCAAGCGTGTCCTCGGTTTTCTGCGCCTCGTCGGTGAACAGGTCGTAGTAGTTCAGCTCGGCCTGCAGCAGCGTGGCGGCGGCCGCCGCCGCGGCCTGTTCGGCGGCCGCCGCCTGCGATTCCAGGATGTCGTAGTAGGCGTCCGCGTTGCCGGCCAGCGACATCATCGTCGCGAACATCCGCTGCCCGGCCGCCGTCGTGACGTCGATGTCCTCGACCATGGCCCGGTACTCGTCGCGGACCGTCGGCAGCTCGATGCCGAGGTTGGCGAACATCGCCGGCACCTTCTTCAGCGTGTCGGCCGCTCGCTCCGCCTCGCTGTAGAACTGCTCGTAATAGACGTTGACCGCGTTCTGCAGCGCCTCCAGCCCGCCGGCCAGCTCGATGATCGCATCGCCGGCCTGCAAGCCGGCATCCGAGGCCTTTAGCGCCGAGAAGCCGACCAGCTCCAGCATGCTGTTGAGGCCCTCGAATCGGCCGACGATCTCCGAGATGCGCGTCTGCACCTGCTCGGCGGTCGTCTGCGCATCGGCCGCCAGGTCCTCGAACTGGCCGCGCAGGTACTCCGGCAGCGCTTTGGACTTGCTGATGGCCTCGGCCAGCCACTGGCCCAGCACATCGTTGGCGAACGCTTTCAGGTTGTCGGAGACGTTCTCGCCGTCCTGGCCGTAGCGCGCGGTGCGGTGGAACTGCTGCTCGGCGACTGCCCCGCCCAGGTTGGTCCAGAGGTCGCCGGCAATCGCCCCGGACGTGCGCCGCAACTGCGCCGAGAGGTGCGTGTAGACGGTGTCGCCCGTGCCGAACACTTCGGACAGCGCGCCGAGCGTCGAGGAAAACCGCTTGTTGACGGACTCCAGGTAGGTGTCGTAGCTGTCGCCGAACTGGCGGTGGCCGGTGGACCAGCCGATCTTCCCGGTGTCGACGAACTTGCCGTCGCTGTAATAGCCGGTGTTGGTGGTGTAGGTCTCCTTGAAGCGTTCGCCGCTGCCGCCGAACAGCGAGCTAGCGAGCCAACTGCCGACCGCAGTGCCGATGACCGTGCCGACCGGGCCTCCAAGCGAGCCCAGTGCACCGCCAATCGCTTGGCCGATCGCCGTGCCGGCTGCCGCGCCACCCCAAGTGCTGAGGCCGCCTACCACCGCGCCGCCGAGGCCGCCGGCCTGGTAGCCGGCGAACGCGCCGGAGAGAGGGCCACTCCACGAGGCCCCCAGAGAACCCAAGCTGCTCGACGCATAGGAAGCATTGCCAATTCCACCGGAGATCAACGAGCCTCCGTAGTGGAATCCTACGTTCGAAACCGCGGACGAGGCGCTGCCGCCAAACAGCGAGGCGACCGCCTTATACAGACCGCTGCCGTAGTCGCTGAGTCCCTCCCAGGCACCCGACAGACCACCCTTGCGGAAGCCGCCGATCACCGAGCCGAGCAGCCCCTCGCCGGTGCCGGCCTGGTATAGCGAATAGGCTTTGTTTAGGCTGCCGAGCAGGCCAGTCCCCGCGCCGCCGGAACCGCCGCCCGACGGACCCAAGATGCTCGTGCTCTGCCCGGCCAGCCCGCCAATGCCCAGCACCGAACCCATCTGCACGACGAGCTGATGGGTGGTGGCCATGTGGGACAGCTTGGCGAGGAGTTGGAAGAGGGAGTTTTTCAGGTCGTTGGCGAAGCTGTCGAAGTCGCCGTCGATGCCCTTCCACATATCGGCGAAGGCGTTGTCGACACGCTCCAGGGCCGATTTCGTCCACTGCCCCCAGGCCGTGGCCTCGATCTGGCTCTGCTTGTACTCGATGCCCAGTCGGCGCAGCGCCTCGCGGTACTCGTCGGCTCTCTCCGGGTAGAGTTCGATGGCCTTGTTGAGTGCCTCCTGCTCCCTGGTGTACTCGCGCAGCCGCTTCGTCTCGGGAAACAGGCGATCCATGATCCCCTCGACTTGGCCGGCCTGCCCCAGCACCCGGGTCGCCTCGCGGCTCTTCCGGATGGCCTCTTCCAGGGCCTTGCCTTCCGCGCTCTGTGCGTCGACGTGTTTCTCGGCCAGGGCAATGGCCACGGCCTTAGCATCGTTGTACTCGTCCAGCGCGGCGCGGCCTTTCAGGGTAGCCACGGCCTGCGCCTCCAATTGCTCGACTTCGCGCGACAGCTCGTAGGTCTGCTTGGACAGCAGGCTCCGGATATCCTGATTGGCCATATCTTTCTCCAGGTAAAAAATTGCCCGGCACTTGGCCAGGCCCAAAAAAGCAAAAACCCCGCAAGAGCGGGGTTGTATTGGTTTATCGAGCCACCTTATGGCTCTCTCATGATGATCTGGTAGCGCCTCTGGTACTCCTCAAAGGAAATACTTTTATCGGCGGCCAGCTCATTGAGCAGTTGATCCTTACTCTTCGCGGAAGAAGCCGATGTCGCTGGCCGGGCAGCCGGTGCGACGGGCCGGGCAGCCGGTACGACTGGCCAGGCATCGGGTGCGACGGGCCGGGTAGCCGGTGCGACTGGCTGGGTCTGAGCTGGAGTCCGGTCCAGTAGGAGGTGGGCGTGCACTTTCTCGGGCAGGTCGTACATCGCGCCAGTGATCGGATCGACGATAAGCATGCCAATCAGCCCGCCTATCAGGATGTTCCACCAGTACCAGCCGTCGATCCCCGAATCCAAAACTTCGGTCTCGGATTCGTACCCATCTTTCGTGAATTCGACTTCGTAACGCTCGCCGTCGAAGTAGCCGGCGCTGGACTTCAGTGTTGGCTGATCCGGTGTAACACCGGACATTATGCTCTCGCCCGCTTGGTTGGTGATTTTGTAATTAGCCCCAGGAGGGAATGACGAAATGGCCACAGGGTATTGAGTTTCACCAAACAAGCTGGCACAGCCAGTCACCACCGACGCAGCAGACATAATGACCGTTATACGCACAACCCTGAGCGGCATGATTACTCCATTAAATGAGGGCACTAAGTCACAAAATATACAAAATGCCATCAAAAAGCCGCCCAACATGAGTCAAAACGCCATCACTAACCCGATGGACTGTCAAAGACCACGCGGCAAAAGGCTGCCGCCCCCCGCAGGGCAATCGCATGAAATGCCCGTCCGATACCGGACTGGAAAGATTGTGTGAGCCTTGGCATGGCTGCTTGCCGAGGGGCCGGATACCTTCTATTTCGGCCCCCCGGCCGAGTCACTTTTTCTTGCCTGGCCAAGAAAAAGTAACCAAAAAGAAGGCCACCCCCTCATCCAGCCCTGCGCTTCGCTCCGGGTTCCCTCCCTGCATCGTCGTTCCAGGGGCTCGCCGCGAAGGGCCATCCATGCCATGGCCCATCGCGGCTCTCGCGGCATCCTTGCCGCTCGACCCCTTCCACGACGATTCCGCTCGGCCTCCTGAAGGGGGCATCCGGCGCGGCCTGACAGGTCGTGCCACAAGAGCGAAAGCGCTTTCAGGCAACCCGGAGCCCGACTCCCGTTCAGAAGGCCGAGCGCAGGCGTCGCGTAGAGGGGCGAGCCGCAGGGAGGCGGCGAGAGTCGTACGA
Organism: Azorhizophilus paspali; assembly: GCF_043587585.2. Classification (GTDB taxonomy): domain Bacteria; phylum Pseudomonadota; class Gammaproteobacteria; order Pseudomonadales; family Pseudomonadaceae; genus Azotobacter; species Azotobacter paspali. The sequence continues at coordinate 1,038,396 of NZ_CP171449.1, read as the reverse complement.
GGGGCATGGATGCCCCTTGTGCGACGACCCTCGGAGCGGCGCCGGAGCGAGGGAACCCCGGCGTAGCCGGGGCCGAATGACCGGGCGCGCTTTCTCTTTGGTTACTTTCTCTTTGCGCGCGCAAAGAGAAAGTGACTCGGCCGGGGGGCCGAAACAGGGACTGTCCGGCCCCTCGGCAAGCAGCCGATGCACCGGATCTGGAGACCACGCAGGAGTGGACCAGGCACACAATCTTTCCAGTCCGGTATCAGGCGAGCACTTCATGCGATTGCCCCGACCGCCCCCGCAGCGCGGCCTTGATGCGCACCCGCTTCTCCTCCGGGCTTTCGGGTTTCTTCTTCGGCTTCCCGCCGAAGGGGTTGGTCATGTTGGCCCACTCCACCCTGGCATCCATGGCCACCAGCAGTTCGGGAATGGGCGTGCGCCAGGCGACGTCCGGCGTCCACCCCAGCCAGCCGGTCGCCACGCCGAACAGGTAGTCGACGTAGCTGCCGTCCTTTACGGCGCTGTGGCGGTCGCCGTCTTGTCGTTTCCCTCGTCGGCCTGGGTGCCGCGCGGATTCAGCAGGGCGAGCAGATAGGGTCGCAATTGCACGGACACCTCGACCACGCCGGTCTGCCAGACCTCGTCGGGCAACTCCGTTGCCGCTTTGCCGGTGAGGCCGGCGCCGGCCGCGACTATGTGGGCGACGCCTTCGATGGATAGGCCTTCGCAGGCCTGGATGGCGCCGCGCAGACCGCCGAAGCGGGCCTCGATGGCGCGCACGGCACCCAGGCTGGGGACCAGTTCGTAGATGCTGTCGCCCAGGGTGATCGGGGTGGTGCCATACAGGGTTTTGCTCATGGGGATTACTCCGGACTGAAAAAAGAAAGGGAGCCGAAGCTCCCTGGCCGAGCGGGTCGGGATCAGGCGCCGTTGTCCTCGACGATGGCGGAGTTGATGGCGATGCCGACGTTCAGCTTGCGGATGGACTCCGCGGTGCCGAGCGCCTTGCGTACACTGGTGACCTGGCCGACGTAGTAGTCGACGGAGCCATCGCCGTAGTCGACCTTGAAGGCGTAGTCGCTCTTCACTTTCTGGGCGGCCTTGAGCGCCGCTTGGCCCGCATCGGCGCCGTCCAGGCCGATGACCAACTGCTGCTCGCCGGCATCGAAAATCGTCTTGTATTTGCGCGCCCGGCGGTTGGACAGGGCCGTGAAGGTCGTGGTGCCAACCGTGTCGCCGATCTCGCCGGCGTCTTCTACTTCGCCGACTTCGACGTAGGTCAACGCCTCCAGCGCGGCCAGCGCGGCCGTCAGGCCCGCCGAAGTTTCTTGGATGGGAGAGCTATAAGCCGGACCGATGTAGAACCGGATACCGGCCGAGGTGTTTACGCCAGACATGGCAAGGCCTCCTAGGCATGGTAGATGCCGCACGCGCGGCAGGATGGGAAAACAGGTTAATTAGGTGGTGAAGACGCCGACCGTGGCGGAACCCTGGTAGGTCACGCCGTCCGGCTCTCGGTGGGTGCCGCGCGGCACGCGCACCGCCACGGCCCGGCCGGTGGTCGGCTCCAGGGGGCGCTCGTCCAGGGCGGCGACGCTCTCGCCGAGAATTCCCTTGACCTCGGCTTGGCCCTGGTAGTCGCTCCAGAGCGACAGGTAGATGAGGCGCTGCTGCCGCTTTCGCCCGCTGATCGGGCTGGCGTTGCTGCTGATTTCATAGTCCAGCCTCAGGAGGGATACGGCGTCTCCATCGGCACGACGTCGTGGACCGGCACGCGTCGCACGGCGGACAGGCGCGGGGGCGGCGATTCCAATAGTGCTGGGGGTCGAGCGGGCGGCCGTCGCGACCACGGCCGGCCAGGCGCCCGGATTTCTCCAGGCGCTGCTTGAGCGAGTCGTGGCAGTGCTTGCACAGCGACTGCCAGTTGTCCCGCGACCGGAACGACCGCCAGGCCTCGGCGATCCGGACCGGCTCATTGCTCGCTTTGGCCTCGGCCAGCCGGGGCGGCTGCTTGTGGTCGACGACCGAGGCCGGAACCGGCCGCGCCTCGGTGTTGCACATCGAGCAGCAGGGATGCCGGCGCGGATGGTCTTCCCGTGCCAATCGCCAGCGCTAGCCATAGCCCCGCGATGCGGCCGTGCCGCGCCGATCAGGGCTGCTCACCCAGCCCCGCCCGCTTCGCCAGCCACCGCGCATACAACGCCCCAGCGATGTCCGCGCCCAGCAGCCCGACCACGATGCCGATGCCGCCGGAGATCCACACATCGCCGAGCAGCGAATGCGCGATGAACAGCGACGCCATGCCGAACAGCGCGGACGACCCGAACCGCAGCAGCACCCGCTTGACGATCTCGCCGACCGCGATGCCGGCGGCATCCGCCTGGCGCATCTCGCCGACCAGACCGGCCACCGCAATCAGGAGCAGTATCCAGGTGGGCAAATCAGCCAGTGACGACTCGACTCCTTGCTCGACCGCCATGCCGGTCCTCCTCGATAAATGGGTGGCCCGCTACGCGATCCTGCCTGGAAGCGAAGGAGCGAGGGGCCGGAAACGAAAAGTCCAGCGTTCGGCCAGGGTCATCTGAAATAGAAAACCCCGCCGAAGCGGGGTCCAAGGTGACCGCCAGGGAAACGGTCTAGCACAGCAGGTGCTCGGAGGATCGCTGCAATCACAGCAACGACAAACGTAGCGGCTTTGTACCCCCCGACATGCAGTGGCGTAAACGCCCGATTAAAGCCAGTTTCGAAGGGTCGCGCAGCGGTCGTGCAAGGGTCGCGCAGCGGTCCAGCGCATCGCGACGAACGGCTAGGCCGCCAAGCCGGCCAGCGCCCCCTTGAGCCGCGCGGCCAGCTCCCGGTGGAGCGCGTCGACCTGCGCCCGATAGGCCCGCTCGCCGATCCTCAGCTCGACCAGTTGCACGGCCACCGACGGCATCTTTCCAGCATGCACATAACGCACCTTCGCCAGCGTGTAGAGCCGCGCACCGTACCCACCCAGGCCGCCGTCATCCCGCGAACTGGTTAGCGACCGCAGCGCCTCGTCCACCAGCAGACAGACCCGACTGCGCTGCGCATAGCTCACCAGAGGTCCCAGCCCGACACAGCCACCCGTCGCACGACCGCCGCCCATCCACTGCTCGGTATCGCCCAGAGGCGAGCGCACCGAGGCCTCCCACTCAGGAGCGGCATGCTCCTGGCCCCACTGACGGAGCAGAACATCCATCGCCTTGATCATCCTGCCTCCCATCTCAGTCCAGCTCGATACCGAAGGCCACGACCACGGCCGGACTGGTCTGCTTTGCTTTCTCCTCGAACCACCCCATAACCTCACTCCTGCTGTCTCGTCTGATATGTCTGGCTGCCGTCGGAATATCTGTCTGAATATTTTTTATTTAAAAACAGTTACTTAACTAAATATCCGACACTCAGACAGTAAAAATGAAAACCCATCGCATGGGCGCGCACGCGCAAGAGCATCACCCAAAAAGCGTCGGAACGTAGGAAACCAGCGCCGCCAGTGGCTTTCGTGCTGTCGGAATATCCATCTGAATAGTGTCGGAATGTCGGAAACTCATGCCGCTTCCCCCGCCATCCGATAGCGCTCATCCAGCGCACCGTTGAACGCCCGCGCCTGCAAGCCCACCTCCCGCAACCACTCTGGCTCGCTCTGGCGGGCAGCCATCGCCTTCGACACGTAGATTCGGCACGTCCTGAACTCGCTGTTCTGGGTCGGGAACTTGATGTCCTTGCGCACCTGCACCAGGTCGCGCTGGATCTCCTGATAGAATTCCCGCTCCCGCCGCTTGAACTCGTTCGACCGCTCGCACCATCGGCAGAACGCCTTGTAGAGATCGCCGGCCGTCGCCGCCCCATACGGCAGATCCAGCTCGCCCCGCTCCCAGATCCGCAGGAAGTACCGCGGCGGCGTCATGCTCCCCTCGATCAGCGCCTGCTTCTCGGCATTCAGAGGCGGCTTCGCGTGCTCGTTGAAGCCCTCCAGGGAAATGTTCATCACGTAGTGGTAGAACGCCTCAACCCCGCCGTTCTCGATCTCCGCCACCAGGTCCGTGAAGTACTCCTGTGGCGGTACCCGGTCTACATACAACACTAGATAGCGCCGGTCCCCGTGGTCCAGCTCCAGCGGCACCGTCGAGTTCGACAGAAACACGAAGTTCAGATGATTCCGCTCCTCGCGGAGGGCCTGCATCTTCTCGTTGATCTGTAGCGTCTCGCCCGTCACCAGATGCTTGAGCAGCCCCTTGTAGTGCCGCATCTCCGCCCGGCTCACCACCTCCTCGGCCAGCGCGAACAGCTTGCGGCTCTGCCAACCGGTGAACTGGCTCTCCAGTTGGGCCTGCCCGATCGTCACGCCATACTCGCCATAGATCGGCTTCACCACCCTCTCCCAGACCAGGCTCTTGCCCGGTCCCTCCGCGCCGAACATCACCACCGAAGTGGCCATCTTCGCGCCGGGGTTCTGCAGCGGATAGGCGATCCAGCGCAGCAGGAACAGATACTCGTCCTTGCGGTTGCCGCACAGCCGGCCCAGGTGCGCTAGGATCTTCTTGCACCCGGCTTGCCCTATCGGGTTCTGCATCGCCCTGAACCCGTCGAACAAATTCAACATCGTCGGCCCGCACGTCATCGTCGGGTCGAACACCACATTCTCGGCCACCCGCCGGTGCGGACTCTCCTGCCACAGCTTGATTCGCTCCCGGCCGACCACCTCGCGCAGCGCCGCCAGCTTCACCATCCTCCGCCGGTTGCAGTCCCACACCAGGTCCGTCCCGTAGATCAGCACGAAATCGTTCAGCAGCTCCTGCTCGCCAATGCGAAAGCCCCCCGCGCGCCCTGGCGTGCGCGCGCCCGCCTGTTCGGCCCCTGCTTCACCGCACGCCAGGGTGGGAGTGCCGGGGAGGTCAGCCGAACAGTTCGCATAGTCATCATCCGTCGGCGCCGGCGGCGGCTCCTGGGTCGCGGCAGCGCGCTGCGCCTCCAGCCCCAATACCCTGGCCGCCGCCTTCGTCGCCGCCGACACATCTCCGCCATGCTCCAGCAGGCAGAACACATCGAAGGCATCGTTCTGGTGCCCGTTCGCCAGAGGGTCGGCGGCATGGTGCGAATACACCCGGCCTTCGGTCACCGTGATGCCCGGCAGGCCGGTGCTGCTCGCCGCATACAGCCATTTCTTGCCTCGCCGCTTGTAACCGTGTGCCGACAGCAGTTGCTCAACATCAATCGCCCGGTTGAACGCCTCGATCACCGAATCGCCCGACCTGGGCGCAGCGGCAGGCTTGCGGCTGGCAACCGGCTCGGGCCTCGGCCCCCAAGGGCACGCTGCCTGCGCATCCCGCTTGAAAATGTCCCAGTTCTGCCAGATTGCCAGCAGCTCCTCCGGTAACTCCGGCAGCCCCCGCGCCGCATCCGGCGCTGTCCGCCAGGTATACGGCTTGCCCGTATCCGGATGGATCGACGGCGGCAGCACATCCTGCACCAGGCCATGGCGCAGCTCGAACACCGTGCAGCGCTTCTTCGGATCGCCCCCATTCGTCGGCCACGACAGCGCCTTGCGCCCCAGCTCGAAGCCGGCCGGCGCCCGGAACATGATGCGGAACCGCGCCGGATTGCCCATTACCGTCGGCAAGCTATCCGCCATCGCATCCACATCCAGCCCGAGCAAATTGGCCAGCACCTGCCGCGTCGCCGGCACATCGTCCACGTCCAGCGAACAGACCCCGCTCGGCCCGAGCACCACGCCCATGTTGTGCTGTGGGTTTTGCAGCCAGAACTCGGCCGCCTCGGCCGCATCCGTGAAATACCCGCCCGGAAGGTTCCAGGCCTGATCCTTCGGGAACTTCTCCCGCGGGTCGATCTTCACCAGGCACAGCCCGAACGCCTCGATATACCGGCGTGCCCAGGCCGACATCACACCCTGCTGAATCTCACTCATCCCGCCCCTCCAGATCCCGCTCCATCGCCGCCCGCGCGCCGGCCATGATGCCCAGCACCGCCTCGATTACCTGATTGCCATGGCGCTCCAGCTCGAGCGCCTCGCGTTCCTCCCAGCAGCCATCGGCAGCGCCCTGGTGCAGGCTGCCGACGAACGCGGCCTCGTGCCGCAGCGGATCGGCCAGCGCCCGCGGCGCCGCCGCCGAAGCCGTAACCGGTGCCGGCAGATAGAACACCCCGCCCCGGATGCGAGCGATAGCACGCAGCGTTTCCTCGGCCTCGACCAGCTCGAGCCAGCGCTCGAAATCACGCACCGACAGCAGGTTGTCCGGGTAGCTGATGGAGAGTTTCTTTTGATAGGCGTTGTACGACCATCCGAGGGTGGCGCATACCGCTACAGGACCGCCACGCGTGCGGCGGGTGTCGTGGTCCACGGCCTGCTCCAGGGTCAGAGCGGGGCCGAGCCCACGAGTGGGGTCTATTCGAGACATTGGCGTTAATTCCCTGGTAACGCCGTAGCGAATGCGTCATCGCTGACCTATCATCCGCATCGACGTATTGTTGTGCGTCAGCCAGAAACAGCCATCGTCAGATGGCTCTACTGGCACCGCCGGGCGCAACCGTGGTGGGTTGCTCCCGGCATGGCCGGCGCGGTCGCCGTGGTGGACGACCGCTCCGACCGCCTGCTGTTGGCGTGGCGTGAAACCACGCCGGTTTCACCATGGCGAGAAGGATGGATGTACGTGCTGTTCTCCCCTTGCGACTCGCCATGTCGTCCAGCGGCCTTGTGGTGAGGACGCTGGGTAGGCCGGGCGGCCTTTTTTGGGCCACACGGTTTCTACGCTGCTGGATGGTTAGGCGGCAGATTCCGTCGGATAGATATCTGGCCTCAGTTCGTGTCGAGAGACCCCGGACACAGCCTCAATCCTCAAAACTCGCTCAGCCGGCACGCGGCCGGTGGAGCACATGCGCTGAACAGCTTGAGGTGTACACCCAAGTGCCCTAGCTAGAGCTGATTGCCCGCCCACAGCTGCTGCTGCGCGAGCGGCGGCGTTATTTTTCATAGGCCCTCTGCCTTATCGCTACAACTCAAGGTTACAAAAAGTGCTGAGATTTTACAATATAGAATTGCAATGCGAGCTACAACGCTCGGTTGTATCTTTCGCGGCATGAGCACAATCGGAAAACGAATCGCCTTAGCGCGAGAAGAAAAGGGTTGGAACCAGTCTGAACTGGCTCGGCAGCTCGGGGTAAAACCGCAATCTGTGCAAGCTTGGGAGGCAGGTAGGAATGTCCCTCGACCTCAAAAAATGCAGCAGATGAGCCGCTTGCTTGGCAAAAGCGTTGGGTACTTCATGGACGATGCGAATGCAATTAGTAACCCAGCAGAAGTAGAACCCGGCCCGCCCATCACCAGCCCTTGGCGAGCGATCCCTATCGTTGGCACAGCCCAGATGGGCACCGAAGGTTACTGGCATGCCCTGGAGTCGGCGGACGGCTACGTCGAAATGCCGACACGCGATAAGCACGCCTATGCGCTGCGGCTCAAGGGAAATTCCATGGCGCCGGCCATCAAGAGCGGCTGGGTGGCCGTGATCGAGCCGAACGGCCTGTTGATTCCTGGAGAATACGTCATGGTCCGCCTGGTCGACGAGGAATGCATGCTGAAGGAACTGCTCTACGCCAACGACGTGGAGGTCAGCCTCGCCTCGGTGAATGACGCCTACGAGCGCCGCACGATCCCAGTAGAGCAAATCGAACTGATCCACGCCGTCGGCGCCGTCTGCCCGCCGAGCAAGGTCAGGGTGTGAGCCGCCTGCCCGCCGGGCGGGGAAATGGCATATAACCTAAGAAATACAAAGCCTTAGGACGCTTCGCTAGAGATGAGAACTCCATCGGAATGGTGTTCGCTTGAGAAAATATACTTAGGACGATATATTTGTACAAGTTTATCATCCACGACGACGCTACGGGGGACCTCCAAGATGTTCTACGTACGAATCGAGCGGCCGGCCTTCGGTTAGCAAAGCTTCTACAGCAGCTTCAGGCCGACCAAGACCTTCTCCACAGGCTTAGCCAGCGTGACTACGGCGGGAGTCCGGCTCGCCCAAGACCTAAGAAATCCATATTCAATACTGGGTTCTGGGTAGCAGCTCAAGACAATGGAATGAATCTTTGGAGGTTGCGCTACTTCGATGAGCTGGTTGAGGGGTATAGGCTTATCTACGCCTTCCTACCGCTTGAAGACCAATACATCTTACTAGCGATTGCCGAAAAAGCCGAATATCAGGCAGAAAATGATGAAAGGTTCGATTATGAGCTCAGCCATCCGCTCTCAGTCCGCATCACAACAGCTTATAGAGCGCTGGTGGACGGGGACTGGTGAAGAAAACCAGCCAACTCCGTCTGGCTCAAGCCCGCCAAGAATAGCCACATTTGAAGTAAGTGTTCCTTCATCGAGCATTTCCAAAAAGCATACCGCTTTCGATGCTCTGCTGATGGAGCTGGAGAGCGATCCATCCAACGCACAAGATTTGGCGGAGGCGGGAGCTTGGGTAGCTGATAATTTTTACAAAGATGATGGCGAAACATTAAAAACCGCACGTCTAAGAAAAGGTCTTTCTCAAAAGCAGTTGGCCTCATTAATTGGAACGAGTCAGCCTCACATTGCCACTCTAGAGAGCGGCCGAGTCGAACCGAACATCTCGACCGCACAAAAGCTTTGTGAGGTTCTTAACCTGAATTTTGGTGACATACCGGCTATATTAGAGCGCCAGAAAGCCCTGAATAGCCAAAAGGGTAAAAAATGAGCAGATTCGCCTATAGCCTATTTTGCGATGACGTCAGGCATGAAATTAACGGAAAAACTTCGCAAATAGGTATTTATCAAGGAAGCATGTATCTTGATAAATTTCCTGCGCACCTGCCTAAGCTATGCATCATAATTAGTGCCGCGACACATATAGAGAACCCATTTAAAGAAATTACATTCAAAGCCTATAGGGATGTTAATTTATTGTTCCAATTTCAATTAACCAAGGAACAGATTGATGAGGCTGTAGCCGTATCACCAGGCGCGGATGATGGTATATTCAGAATAGTTCAAACCATGGGCATTTTATCTCCGATTGCATTTGACAAGCCATGCAAGATTCGGATTGAAGTCGAGGCTGATGGAGAAATTATAGAATGTCCAGGATTAAGAGTTACGAACGCTCCCGAAGGAGTGAAGATTACAAAGTAATATAACGAAACTGAAGCCCCGCCCCCGCGCGGGGCTTTTCGTCTCAGCCCTTCGTGTCCTGCACAGGCTCAAGCAATCCTCTTCTGCTGCTCAGCCTGTATCGCCTCCCAGCCCTTGCAGGCTAGGGCCAGGTAGCGCGGCACCACCTCGCGGCCGTTGCTGTAGCGGCTGATGGTGCGTGTGGCCACGCCAAGAGCGCTGGCGGCCTGCTCCAGGCCGAAACCGGTGCGCGCCCGCCAGCCGATGAAGATGCGGGTATTCTCGTCCGGCGCAGCCTGGGCCAGGGCATCGAGATAGAGGGTGTCGGCGCCGATCTGGATGTCCAGCGCCGGCCACTCCACTGCCCAGCCATCGTCGCCCAGAGCGGCGCCGACGAAGGCCCTGGCGTTCTGCAGCGGCTTGAGGCCAGGGAATTTGGCCACGTCCTCGCGCATGTCCAGGACAAAGTGACGACCATCGATAAAGGTCAGCTCCAGCCGATGGCCGGGGCACGCCTGCACAGCCAGCAGGCGGGGGCGTTTCATGGATGCCATAGCTTCCACTCCTCCAGTAGTTCGGCCCGGTGCGCGAGCACCCAGGCCAGGGCTTCTTCTAGTACCGCCTTGGGCGCCTTGCCGAGCATGACCTCGCCTGTCTCCAGGCTGATCTGTACGTCCACACCAGCGCCAGTGAGGTGTACGTGCGGGGGAAGATGGTCCTTTTCCCGCAGCTCGATGCGGTACTTGTCGCGGATGCGGTGCTTGGTAGACATGCCGCCAACATATCGCCAATTTGGCGATATATCAAGCGGGGCTGCGCGCACAAGGCATTGATATCAAAATGGCATCAATAAGGCTCTTTTCGATACGCATTTACGGCATTCATCCAGTCGCAAGGAGAGTGCTGTATGTCGTTCAGAGCCCGCGCTATCACCCACCAGAATCAAATCTCCAGCTATCACCGGCTTGTTCGGCGCATAAACCATCAGGTGTCCTCGTCCCCGAAGGCCATGGCAGAACGGCAGGCAACCCTCGCCCCCGAGCCGCATGACAATCCCGAGGATTGGGAGCGCCTGCTGAGCGAAATCGAGGAAAGCGACAACGTCGAGATGACCAAGCACAAAGATGGCAGCATCACTGTGCGATGGAGCTGGCCAGAGCAATGACACAGAGCCCGCCAAGCGCGGGCTTTTTGTTGGCTGCATAGGCGGCCATGAAAAACTACAATTTAAACTTGCATATTACAATTTTTAATTGCAGCATTATCCACATCGACGCACACAGCGCTCGACAGAAAAGCCAGAAAATCACCGACAAGGAACCGACATGCATGCCGCCACCTTGCACGCCCACCCAACGTGCGCCTCCAACCGCCGGCTGATCGAGCAGCTCCAGGCCGACACCAACCGCCTCGTAGTCATCCACGGCGGCAAGCCAAAGCTGGTCAATCGCGCCGACCTGGCCACCGCCCCTTCCTCCGACCGCACCGGCGGTTTCACCCCGTTCGGCGGCGACGCGGCGTAGGGAGTCCGGCATGCACCGCACCCTCGACGCCACCGCCGCTCTGCTCGGCATCGGGCCGCGCAAGCTGCGCCGTCGCCTACGCGACCTTGGCGTGCTCAATCACGCTGGCGAGCTGGCATGCGCCCACCGCGACAAGGGCCGCCTCTTCATCGACTGCCGCTCGCGCTGGAACCCCAACATCAACGGCTGGAGCCACTACGGCGTGGTGATGACCACCGAAGCTGGCGTGGCCTGGCTGGCCGGGCAACTGGGCATCGAGATCCGGCGCATGCCGCCGGCCAGCGCAACCGCCTGACCGAACAGCAGGGAGTTGAACCGGTGAACACCACCAGCATAGCACGCACGCCCGAGGGGCGCGGGGAGAGCACCCTGCATCTGCTCCGCCGGCGATACGGCTGCAACTACATCACCGTCGAGCAGCTGCTGGCCGACCACCTGCCGCACCTGGGGTCGCTTGATGCCTTGCGCCGCGCCATCCGCAAAGGCCGCATCGACATCCAGATCAGCCGCCTCGACAACAGCCGCAATGCGCGGCGAATCGTTTACCTCCACAGCCTGGCCGACTTCCTCGACCGGGCCGAGAAAACCGCCGCCACCGCGGCAGCCTGACCACCACCACAGGAGCACAGCACCATGAAAGCCACCGACGTTGCCGAGTTCATCAACTCGCTGAACGCCTCCGTCTTCACCCAGCAGGTCGGCGCCGCCCTGTCGGCCGTGGCCGCCGGCGTCGTCGAGTACGACAAGCAGGGCGAAGTCACCCTCAAGTTCAAGATGAAGCGCATCGGCGAAAGCAACCAGGTCTCCATTACCCATACCCTGGACTACATCGAGCCCACCAAGCGCGGCAAGCGCCGCGAAGACACCACCCTCGCCACGCCGATGTATGTCACCGCGAACGGCCTCGATCTGTTCCAGACCAACCCCACCGAACAGCTTTTCAACCGCGACCAGGCCCCGGTTCTAGCGCGCTAACCGACCACCACAGGCACAGCAATACCGCCACGAGGAACACAGCATGTCTCTCAGCAAAGAAGCGCTGCAGATCATCATCGACAACGCCGTCGCCGCCGCCGGCGACACCCCGGACACCCATACCCCCGTGGCGATCCTTCCGGGCTCCTTCTCCGTGGTCGATATGGAGAAGTATCAAGTCGGTCGCTCCCGCTTTCGCGGCGCCCTGAGCACTACCAGCCTGGCCGACTTCGCCAGCTACGTGATCGACCGTCGCGGCATTGACCCTGCCAAGGGCTTTATCGACCAGGATGCCATGCGCTGCGTCGCCTTCTTCAACTTGGGCGACGAAGCCTGCCCAGGCCACGCCGACGACACCGCCACCCTGACCCTCAAGCCAACCGCCGCCTACTCCGCCGTGCAGGCGATCGCCGGCGAGCCGCTCAGCCAGAAGGCCCTGGCCGAATGGATGGAGGACTGGCACGCCAACATCGAGGCCGAGAGCGAAGCCGGCGACCCGATGAGCACCGTCCAAGCCATCGCCGCCGTGCGCAACATCACTATCAAGGCTGCCAGCGAACGCAACCACGTCGAGAACAATTTCAGCGCCCAGCGCAGCGCCATGGATGCCATCGAGGCCAAGAGCCAGGAAACCCTACCGGGCGCCCTGCACTTCACCTGCATCCCCTATGAAGGCCTCGGCAAGCGCCTCATCACCCTGCGCCTGTCGATCCTCACCGGCGGCGACAAGCCCGTACTCAAGCCTCGCTGGGTCGGCGAGGAACAGACCCGCGAAGAAATCGCCCACGACTTCAAGTCTGTCCTGGCCAGCGAGATAGGCGACGCCGCCGCTCTCACCCTGGGCATCTTCAACCCCGGCAAATAACCAGCACCCACCACACCCGCCGGCGGCGGGCACAGGAGCACAGCACATGGAATTCATCCCCACAGAGATAGCAGCGATCGGCATTATCCTTGGCGCCGGCATCGTCACAGCAGGCTGCTACCTGCTCGGCCGCGCCGAGGGTATCCGCTTCGGTCTACACCGCGGCCACCGCGACGGCCACGACGCCGCACGCGAGCAATTCGCCAGCGAGCTGCTCAAATCCGGCCAGCGCCTGAGCAGCGCCGAACGCATCCTCGCCGCCACCCAGGCCGAACTGCGCCGCGTGCGGGACGAACGCAGCCGAGCCCGCCTCCAGGCCGGCGCAGCCATCGAGGAACTCAATCTGCGCCTCGACCAGGCGCAGGGCCTGAACGCCGAGCATGCCGCCCTGCTGCGCGAGAGCGCGAACAACCTCGACATGGCTGCCACCACCTGGGAGTCCATGACCGCCACTACCAAGGCCCGCCACGCCCACGCCAATGCCCAGCAGTTGCGCGACCTAGCGACTACCTTGGCGCCTGAACAGCAGGGGGCCGCGGCATGAACAACGCCACCCACTTCGTCATCGACTTAGAAACCATGGGCAAGGGACCGCTCGCCCCGATCGCCGCCATCGGCGCCGTGTGCGTTGCCCAGGGCGCGGTCGTCGACGAGTTCTACATCCGCATCGACCTCCAATCCTCGCTCTCCTTTGGCCTTCGGCCCGACGCATCCACTCTCCAATGGTGGCTGCGGCAGAGCGACGAGGCACGCCGCGAGGTCGACGGCCGCGAGCCGACCGAGCATCTGAGCCCCGCCCTGATCGACCTGCGCCACTGGATGCTCGAACACGCCTCGGAAGAAGAAGCCCACGTCTGGGGCAACGGAAGCAGCTTCGACAACGTCATCCTGCGCGGCAGCTTAGACGCCGCCGGCCTCGACGAGCCCTGGCAATTCCGTCACGACCGCGACCTGCGCACCCTGCTGGCCCTCTACCCAGAGGCCAAGAACGTGGGCGAGTTCGAGGGCACCAAGCACCACGCCCTGCACGACGCCCGCCACGAGGCGAAGCAACTGATCGCCGCCCTGGCCATGCACTACGGATTGGCATGGGGGAGCTATGCAGATCTGCGCATCGTCCGTCAGGAGCGCGACAGTCTTCGCGCACAACTCCTGTCGCAACAATCCGCCCCGAACATCGAGGCCCAGGGCATGACCGCACTTACTCGATTCGCCATCCCCACCACTCCAGGGACTCCGTTCGAGGGCAGCTTCTATGTTGGGCGTTTCATGCTCAACGCCGTCGAATACGCACTGATCGTCTCCCCGAAAGCCCAGGGCGAACTGGACGAGGCCGCCTGGGGCGTCGACGGCGCCACCAGTTGCAATGATGGCCTGGCCAACACCCAGGCCATGGCCACCGCGGGCAGCGACATGGCCCGCCGGATGCTCGCCCTCGACATCGCTGGATTCACGGACTGGTACCTGCCCAGTCGTGATGAACTGGAACTGTGCTACCGCAACCTGAAGCCGACCGACCGGAAGAATTGCCGCTCCTTTTGCGACGGAGACAACCCCAGCAGCCTACCGGCAGGCTACCCGTACACCGCCGACAACCCGGCGAAGACCACCGCGAGCCCGTTTATCGCGGCCGGCGAGGAGGCGTTCGAGCCCCAATGGTACTGGGCCAGCACGCAGTCCGGCCCGACTCGCGCGTGGACTCGGCACTTCAACGATGGCTACCAGGACGACGCCCCCAAGGACAACGCCCTTCGGGCTCGCGCCGTCCGCAGATTCAAAGTCATCCCTTGACCACTTCAACCCTTCACTGCCGCGCGCAGCGCGGTCGACGCCAAATTCCAGAGGACATGGACATGAGCACCATCATTGTTGAAGTGGGCGAGACTCGCATCGAAGCCCCGAACGCCCAACTGGCCCGGCAAGTGCTGGAGCAGCAGCTCGGCGCGCGCATTGCCGAACCGGCCATGTCCTTCCCAGCCGACACCAGGCGCCCGCAGAACCACCGACTGACCGTACACATGGCTGGCAACGCCGTTTCGCCGGTCGCTGGGGCGGAGATCATCAGGGCGCTGAGGGCCGCGGCATGACCCGCACCCTCTTCTACAGCACCGCAATGCCCAACGAACAGGCCAGGGTCACCGGCGGCATCCCCACAAAACCCATGCGCTGGCACGTCGACTACGTCGTCAAAACCCCGGGAGGCCTCACCGTTGTCCAGGGCGAGAAAACCATCCAGCACGCCACATTCGATGAGTTGCGCGCCGTCATGGATCACACCATCGGCGAGATCGGCAACGAAGCCACCTTCGTCAGTTGGCGAGCCACCACCCATGGCGGGAAGAAGAAGAGCAAAAATGGAGGACGGAGCAGATGAGCATGCCTCGTTGGGTCCTGATCAAGCGCGCAGCCGAACTCACCGGCTACAGCGAAGATGCCATCAGGCACAAGGTGAAAAACGGCACTTGGGCGCAGGGTCGTATCTGGAGAAAGGCCAGGGACAACAGGGTATTCATCAACTTGGAGGAGGTCGATAAGTGGGTCGAGAGCGCGCCCCAGGAAGCGGCCTAGAGGCCGAACTGGCGAAACACAAAGGCGTCGAGATCCACGGCAACAACCTGCGCATCAGCTTCATGTGGCGCAGGCTTCGCTGCCGCGAGACGCTGGGTCTGCCAGCCACCAAGGCCAACATCCGTCACGCCGCCCAGCTCAGGGCGGCGATTCTTCATGAAATCAAACTGGGCACCTTCGACTATGCTCGCCACTTTCCAGAGTCCAAGCACGCCGGCAACTACAGCCGCACCCGTGACGAGCGGATCAGCGCATTACTGGAGCGATACAAACCGCTGAAAGCGGTAGACATCACCTCGGAAACCGAGAGCCGCTACAGCCTGGCTCTGGATATCTGCATCGATCTGCTTGGCAAGGACCGCCTCGGCAGCGCACTGCTGCCCGAGGATATCCAGCATCTGCGAGTCCAGTTGATTGAGGACCGCGCCACTTCGACAGTGAACCACTACCTCGCCACCCTGGCCGGATTCCTGCGCTGGTGCGAAAGCAACGGTCACTGCCGGGCGGGCTTGTCACAGGCATGCACTCGCTTCGAAATGAGCGCTCGCGAGCCAGACCCACTGACAAAGGCCGAGGTCGAGGCGCTGCTGGACGTAGGCTGCCTGCATCCTGCCGACCGAGCTGCCATCACTATAGCCGTCTACACCGGCCTACGGCCTGGCGAACTCTGCGCCTTGGCGCGGGAGGACGTCGACATCGAAACTGGCGTCATCCATGTCCGGCGCGCTATCACCGCCACCGGCACGTTCAAGGTCCCGAAAACCGGCAAGCCCCGCACCGTACTGCTGTTCCCGCCGGCCCTGGAGGCCTGCCGTACTCTGCTCGCCATCCCCGGCAAAGTGCCCCAGCACCCAGTTACCGTCCAGCTAACCCGGCACGAAACCCGGGTAGACACTGTAACCCCGCTGCTCTCCCCCACGCTGCAGGCCCGCCGGAAGCGGGTCAACACCTGGTTCGTGCCAACGGCATGGAACACCAAGTGGTCCACAATCCAGAAGCGCGCCAAGATCCGCCATCGCCGCCCGTACCAGACCAGGCACACATATGCCTGCTGGTGCCTGACGGCGCGTGGTAACCTCGCGTTCATCGCAAAGCAAATGGGGCACAAGGACTTCACCATGCTGGTGGAGGTTTACGCGAAGTGGATGGACGACGAGTCCCCGAACGAGCTGCAACACATCTGGCGCGGCCTGCAAGACAAAGCGTAAAAGCCCCAATCCTGCCCCTTATTTTTAAGACTAAATACGTAAGCTACTGATGCTTAAAGAATTTTCTGAAATTTCTCAGCACACCCCGATGATGCAGCAATACTGGAAGCTCAAGCGCGAGCATCCGGATCAGTTGATGTTCTACCGCATGGGCGACTTCTACGAACTGTTCTACGAGGACGCCAAGAAAGCTGCCAAGCTGCTCGACATCACCCTCACCGCCCGCGGTCAGTCGGCCGGCAAGTCGATTCCCATGGCCGGCATTCCTTTCCACTCGGTCGAGAGCTACCTGGCTAAGCTGGTCAAGCTCGGCGAGTCGGTGGCGATCTGCGAGCAGATCGGCGACCCGGCCACCACCAAGGGACCGGTGGAGCGCCAAGTGGTGCGCATCATCACTCCTGGCACGATCAGCGACGAGGCACTGCTCGACGAGCACCGCGACAACCTGCTGGCGGCAGTGGTCGGTGACGAACGGCTGTTCGGTCTGGCGATACTGGACATCACCAGCGGTCGCTTCAACGTTCAGGAGATCCAGGGCTGGGAAAATCTGCTGGCCGAACTGGAACGCCTCAATCCGGCAGAGCTGCTGTATCCCGACGACTGGCCGGCCGGTCTGCCGCTGGAAAAGCGCCGTGGCGCACACCGCCGGGCGCCCTGGGACTTCGACTGCGACAGCGCTTACAAGAGCCTTTGCCAGCAGTTCGCCACCCAGGATCTGAAAGGCTTCGGTTGCGATGGGCTGGGTCTGGCCATCGGTGCCGCCGGTTGCCTGCTGGCCTACGCTAGGGAAACCCAGCGCACAGCCCTGCCTCATCTGCGCGGTCTGCGTCACGAGCGCCTAGACGATACCGTGATCCTCGACGGCGCCAGCCGGCGCAACCTGGAGCTGGATGTCAACCTTTCCGGCGGGCGCGATAATACCCTGCAGTCGGTGATCGACCGTTGCCAGACGGCCATGGGCAGCCGTCTGCTCGGTCGCTGGCTGAATCGCCCGCTGCGCGATCGCACAGTGCTGGAGGAGCGTCAGGACACCGTCGCCTGCCTGCTGCAGGACTACCGCTTCGAGAGCCTGCAGCCGCAGCTCAAGGAGATCGGCGATGTCGAGCGCATCCTCGCCCGCATCGGCCTGCGCAACGCCCGCCCGCGCGATCTCGCCCGCCTGCGCGATGCTCTTGCCGCACTGCCACAACTGCAGACGGCGTTGAGTCCGCTGGAAGCGCCACACCTGCAGGCCCTTGCCGGCAACATCCGGACCTATCCGGAACTGGCCGAGCTGCTGAGACGCGCCATCATCGATAGCCCACCGGCGGTGATTCGCGATGGCGGAGTGCTCAAGCAGGGCTACGATGCGGAGCTGGACGAGCTTCTCTCGCTCAGCGAGAACGCCGGCCAGTTCCTCATGGACCTGGAAACGCGGGAAAAGGCACGCACCGGGCTGCCCAACCTCAAGGTCGGCTACAACCGCATCCACGGCTACTACATCGAGCTGCCGCGGGTACAGGCTGAGCAGGCGCCGGCCGACTATATCCGCCGCCAGACCCTGAAGGGTGCCGAACGCTTCATCACGCCCGAACTGAAAGCCTTCGAGGACAAGGCCCTGTCGGCCAAGAGCCGTGCCCTAGCGCGGGAAAAGGCACTCTACGAGGAGCTGCTGGAAATCCTCATCGCCCAGTTGGCGCCGCTGCAGGAAACCGCGACCGCCCTGGCCGAACTGGATGTACTGGCCAACCTCGCCGAGCGGGCCTTGAACCTCGACTTCAATCGCCCACGTTTCGTCGAAGAACCCTGCCTGCGCATTCGCCAGGGCCGCCATCCGGTGGTCGAGCAGGTGCTGGACACGCCCTTCGTCGCCAACGACCTGGAACTCGATGACAGCACCCGAATGCTGATCATCACCGGCCCCAACATGGGCGGTAAATCCACCTACATGAGGCAAACGGCGCTGATCGTGCTGCTCGCCCACATCGGCAGCTTCGTTCCGGCGCAGAGCTGCGAGCTTTCCCTGGTGGATCGCATTTTCACCCGCATCGGCTCCAGCGACGACCTGGCCGGCGGCCGCTCCACCTTCATGGTGGAGATGAGCGAGACCGCCAACATCCTACACAATGCCAGCGAATGCAGCCTGGTGCTGATGGACGAGGTCGGCCGTGGCACCAGCACTTTCGACGGCTTGTCGCTAGCCTGGGCGGCGGCCGAGCACCTGGCCGGCCTGCGCGCCTGGACCCTGTTCGCCACCCATTATTTCGAGCTGACCGTGCTGGCGGAAAGCCAACCGGTAGTGGCCAACGTGCACCTGTCGGCCACCGAGCACAACGAGCGCATCGTCTTCCTCCACCATGTGCTGCCGGGACCGGCCAGCCAGAGTTACGGCCTGGCGGTCGCCCAACTGGCCGGCGTGCCTGGACCGGTGATTAGCCGTGCCCGCGAACACCTGGCGCGCCTGGAGACCACCAGCTTGCCCCATGAAGCGCCGCTGCGCGAAGCAGGCAAACCCCAGCCGCCGATCCAGAGCGATCTGTTCGCCAGCCTACCGCATCCCCTGATGGAGGAACTGGCGCGCCTCAAGCCGGACGACTTGAGCCCGCGCCAGGCGCTTGAGCTATTGTACTCGTGGAAAACGCGGCTCTAACGCATACCCAAGCAAACTGCTAGAATCGCGCGCTTTCAGAGAGCGCTGAAACCTTTAGCCCGAAGTTCGGCGCCCTTCACATACAAGCAGGGAGCCGGTTCGGCTCCGCAGCTGCGCCTGAGGAGAACACAGGAATGGCCTTCGTCGTCACCGACAACTGCATCAAATGCAAGTACACCGATTGTGTTGAAGTCTGCCCGGTAGACTGTTTCTATGAAGGGCCGAACTTCCTGGTCATTCATCCGGACGAGTGCATCGACTGCGCGCTCTGCGAGCCCGAGTGCCCCGCCCAGGCGATCTTCTCCGAAGACGAAGTACCCGAAGACATGCAGGAGTTCACCCAGTTGAATGCCGAACTGGCGGAAGTCTGGCCGAACATCACCGAGAAGAAGGATCCGCTACCGGACGCCGAGGACTGGGACGGTGTAAAGGGCAAGCTGCAGCACCTAGAGCGCTGAGCCGATATGAAACGCGAGGACCCGCCAACCGGCGGGCCCTTTCTGTTAGCCGGCAGGAACCTCAGAACTCGACCGAGCGCTCCCGGATCGAGGAGCACGGCGGCCTTGCCGCCCTTGCGGTCGGGCTCGCTGCGCCGCCGGGCGGCACGGGCAGCGAAGCGATCTTGGCGACTCACATACTCTACCCCCGCCCGCCGACTCTCAATGCCGAAATCACGTTGGACAGCTCGGCTACCTGGGTATCCAGGTTCGCGGCATCCCTGGCCGATTGCCGGACCAGTTCGGCGTTGCGCTGGGTAACCTCGTCCATCTGTGTGACCGCCTGGTTGACAAGCTCTATGCCACGGGTCTGCTCCTTCGAGGCGGCGGCGATCTCGTTCATGATGCCGTCGACCTCGAGTACCGCCTCGACCACCTGCCGGATGGCTGCCTCGGCCTTTCCGACATGCCGTTCGCCGGCATGATTCTCGCGGCTCGACACTTCGATCAGGGCATGCACGTCCTGCGCCGCAGCCGCGCTCCGGGTTGCGAAGTTGTGCACTTCGTTGGCGACCACCGCGAAACCACGACCTTACTCACCAGCCCAGGCTGCCTCCACCGAGGCGTTGAAGGCGAGAACGTTGGTCTGGAAGGCAACGCTATCGATGAGCTGAATGATCTTGGCGATCTTCCCGGAACTGCTGCTGATCCGCTCCATGCTCTGCACCACGGACTTTATCGCCGAGCCGGTGGCCTGAACCTCTTCGGCGGCCATATGGGACAGGGAACTGGCCTACCTCGCATTGGCTGCGTTCTGCTGCACGGTAGCGGTAACCGCTGACCTCGATGAAACCGGGGCAGCATAAGTGATGCGCCCTTTCAAGTCAGTCCTGGAAAGCAGGTTCCGATCGTCCTTCAACTCGTATTCATGCTGGGTGACAAGACAATTGGACTTCACGTCATGCTCCCTGAGTTAGGCATGCAGGGAGTGGAGCGCCAGGAGAGGCGGCAATCGGATAGGGGCGCCATAGGAGAGCTTCAGGCAATAAGCGCGCCATACGCGGCAAGGCCTGATTTCTTCAAGAAGGACTGTTCGAAGAAACAAGAAAAATGCGGGTTTCCCCACAAGTCTTCAAAACCGTATTGATGCTTTTATGACATCAAAGCTGCCTCGAAACAGCTTGGGAAGCGCCTGGACGAGATCCATCCCTGGCCCACTTCCCCGGGAGAAAACGCTTCTTGAATGGAATAGCGGAGCCAGGCCGGGCGACAGCGATCGAGGCCGTTCAATGCCGGAGCCAAACGCCAGCAGGAAGAGTGGGGACAGCGGAGCCTGTGGTTCGAGCGACCAGCGAATATTTCCACCGCCAGCAGGCTTTCGATAAGCAAAATGCTTGTCGCCGGAAACGAAAAAGGTGGAGGCATATCTTCCACCCTTCTAATTCCCGAGCAGATCAGGAACCGCAAGCCGCTCGATCAATCACACAGCAAGTGCACGGAAGACACGCGACGGCTCGCTCTGTGAGGCTTGCACGCCAGCCGAGCCGGAATTTTTTCCGGCCAGCCGCACATGCATTTTTTCACTGGAACAGCGCATCGCTGGAAAGGCCATTCTTCTCGAGGATCTCCCGCAGACGCTTGAGCGCCTCGACCTGGATCTGGCGAACCCGTTCGCGGGTCAGGCCGATCTCCTGCCCCACCTCCTCCAGCGTGCAACTCTCGTGGCCGCGCAGACCGAAACGGCGTACCACGACTTCCCGCTGCTTCTCGGTCAGGTCGAACAGCCACTGGTCGATACTTTGCGACAAATCATCGTCCTGCAGCAGGTCACAAGGATCGGAGGGGCGATCATCGGTCAGCACGTCGAGCAGGGTCTTGTCCGAATCCGGACCCAGCGAGACATCGACCGAGGTGACCCGCTCGTTGAGTCCGAGCATGCGCTTGACCTCGGCGACCGGTTTTTCCAGCAGGTTGGCGATTTCTTCCGCCGAAGGCTCGTGATCGAGCTTCTGGGTCAGTTCACGCGCCGCCCGTAGATAGACATTGAGCTCCTTGACCACATGGATCGGCAGACGAATGGTGCGGGTCTGGTTCATGATGGCCCGCTCGATGGTCTGGCGAATCCACCAGGTGGCGTAGGTCGAGAAACGGAAGCCGCGTTCCGGATCGAACTTCTCCACTGCCCGGATCAGGCCCAGATTCCCCTCCTCGATCAGGTCGAGCAGCGACAGGCCCCGATTGACATAGCGGCGGGCGATCTTGACCACCAGTCGCAGGTTGCTTTCGATCATCCGCTTGCGGCCAGCCGGGTCGCCCCGCTGCGCCAGCCGAGCGAAATGCACTTCCTCCGCCGGTGTCAGCAGCGGCGAGAAGCCGATTTCATTGAGGTAGAGCTGGGTCGCATCCAACGCCCTTGTGTAGTCGATGTACTTGTGCTGCTTCAGGTTCGCCTGCCTGGACTTCGCGACGAGGAGGTCCGGCTCATCGTCCAGGACATCCTCCAGCACGATGTCGGCGTCCATCAGAAGCACATCATCGTCCACATCAAACTCCGGCGCTTCTTTTGCTTTTATATTGAGAGCCATCGTTGTCGTCCCCTGCTATGTTCAGCAACAAGCTTCGGTGCCACCCTCCCATGGCTGGACACCCAAGCCCTTATTCTGACTGGAACGGGCTACAACGGTTCACCGGGAGGGTAGATATTGCAGAGGATCCACAGGTTTTCCCTGGCGGCGGATCTCGAAATGAAGCTTCACCCGATCAGTACCCGTCGACCCCATTTCGGCAATAACCTGCCCCGTCTTCACCTGTTGTCCTTCCCGGACCAGCAGCCTGCGGTTATGGCCGTAAGCGCTGACGTAAACATCGCTATGCTTGATGATGACCAGCTCGCCGTAACCCCGCAAACCACCTCCGGCGTACACAACTGACCCATCAGACGCAGCCAGGACAGGCTGGCCCAATTGACCGCCGATATCAATGCCTTTATTCAAACTGCCGTTTGAGGAAAAGCGTCCCACCAGAGGGCCTTCCGCCGGCCAGGCCCAGCCGGACCGCGATCGGGCGGACAGCGCCGGCTGTGCAATAGGCGCCTTTGTCGCAAGCGGCGGCTGAACCTTTCCGGAGTCCGGCTTGACCGGTGTCACCGCTACGGCAGCCTGGCTGGTGGCTGGGACAGTTGGAGCAGGGGGCGCCGCCGGGACTGACGGCCGGGCTGCCGTAGAGGCAGCGGCTTGCCGCACCGGCCCCAGTTGGATCTTCTGTCCCGGATGAATCACGTAGGGCGCAGCGATGCCATTGTGGGCGGCCAGTTCGCGCCACTCCCAGCCATAGCGCATGGCGATGGACGAGATCGACTCGCCACGCCTGACCACATGTTGCCCGCTGGTGACGCGCGGAACCGACCGGCGCTCCGCCACCTGCACGTTGTTCCAGGAGGAACTGGCGCAGCCGGCCAACAGCAGGGCGAGGACGATCCCCCCCAGCACGCTCCGAACGGTACAGCCACTACTGCGAAGTTGAAAAACTCTGAAACTCACCCGCGCCTCCCCTTTCCGATGACTCTGGAATTTCGACGAACCCGATTATTCGGCCAAGTTACTTGCCGGCTGGCGACGCCCGACCGGCCTGCTCGATACCAGGATCAACCCGAAGAAGAACGACCGGAGCGGGATCGACCGATGCTCCGGCAGCCAGGTGACCGGGCGTGCCAGGCTGAACACTTTGTCCGGAATGCCGCTCGGAAGAATCAGCAGCAAGGTCGCAGGCACATTGCCAGGCCGGTGTGGACGTGCTCGCGCAACAGTTCGTCATAGATACCGGCGACGAAAGCGACCGCCCCCCCGAAACGCCGGGGGCGACATTCGCCGCCCCCATGGCGACACCCTTCAGGAAAAGCAGCAAGGAAGATTTCACGGAGCCCATCCGAACGGTCAGAACAAAGAACCTTGGAGCAGGGGTACGAACCGCACGGTTTCCAGCGCATGACGGCGGAAGCCGCCATCGGGCTCGCGCACGATAAGAAACAGTTGCTGCTTGGCGCCGCTGCCCACTGGTATCACCAGGCGCCCGCCGGGAGCCAGTTGATTCAAGAGTGCGGAAGGGATATCCGAAGCAGCGGCCGTGACCATGATGCCATTGTAAGGAGCCAGCGCCGGCCAGCCCTCCCAACCATCGCCCCAGCGAAAGACAACATTACGCAGGTTGAGTTCGAGCAGCCGCTCCTTGGCTCGCGCCTGCAACGCCTGAATCCGCTCGACGGAAAACACTCGCTCCACCAGTTGTACCAATACCGCTGTTTGATAACCCGAACCGGTACCGATCTCGAGCACCTTGTCCAGGCGGTCGCCGCCGAGCAACAATTCGGTCATGCGTCCTACCATGTAGGGCTGGGAAATCGTCTGGTTGTGACCGATCGGCAACGCCGTGTCCTCATAGGCCCGGTGCGCCAGGGCCTCGTCGACGAACAGATGGCGTGGCGTGCGACGAATCACCTCGAGCACTGGACTGCTGGACAGGCCCTCTTCGTAGAGACGCTGGATCAGACGCTCGCGGGTACGCTGCGAAGTCATGCCTATACCGCTGTGCGACAGGTCGTCGGGCCGGCGGCGCATCAGAGCAAGTCCTCCAGCCAGCTGTCGAGGCCGGCGAAGGCTTCGTCGAAGGTACGATCGAGTTGCAGCGGGGTGATGGAGACGTACCCCTGCATCACGGCGTGAAAATCGGTTCCCGGTCCGCCATCCTCGGCATCGCCGGCAACCGAGATCCAGTAGCCCTCCTTGCCGCGCGGATTGACCATCTTGACCGGTGCCTTGGCCCGGGCGCGGTGGCCGAGGCGGCACAGGCGGATGCCGCGGATGCGCTCCAGGGGAAGGTTGGGAATATTCACGCTGAGCACGGTGCGCGGCGGCAGTGCGAGCCGCTCGTGGTGCTCGACCAGGGTACGGGCGATATGCGCGGCCGCCGGCAGGTTGTCCGGCTCGCGCGAAAGCAGCGAGAAGGCAAAGGCTGGTCGCTTGCAGAAGCGCCCTTCGATGGCGGCTGCAACGGTCCCCGAATAGAGTACGTCGTCCCCCAGGTTGGCCCCTAGGTTGATGCCGGACACCACCATGTCCGGGACCGGGTCCAGCAGACCGTTGAGTCCCAGGTGGACGCAATCGGTAGGGGTTCCGTCGAGGGCGATGAAGCCGTTCGACAGTAGCTGCGGGTGCAACGGCCGGTCCAGGGTCAGCGAACCGCTAACTCCGCTCATGTCCTTGATGGGAGCGACGACGACACATTCGGCCATGTCGGCCAGGGCATCGTGAAGTGCAGCTATGCCAGGAGCAAGAGCCCCGTCGTCGTTGGCGATCAGAATACGCATGAAGTGTCCCTTAAGCCTGCCGGCCACAGATCGACGAGCTCGCGGACCACGACAGTGGCGAAGCAGCCGGCCGGCAGGACGAATTCCAGTTGTAAGATGTCGATGGCGGAATAATGCCACGCCAGCCGGTCGATGGGGAGGCGCAGTATGCGCCGCTCATGCAGCATGCCCGCTTCCCCCAGCCAATCGCCGAGCGGCGCCTCGCACCGGCCGACGACATCCTCCAGCACCTTGGTCGCCGCGCCGGCCGGGGAGTCGCCCGCCCCCCAGAGCGGGCCGGTGGGATGCAGGTCGAGCAGCGCCAGGCGCGGGTCGGCGCACTCCTCCACGCCCGCCGGGAAGAAACTGCGGCTATCGGTGAAAGCCAGCAGGTCTCCCGGCTGCGCGCGATTCCAGTCGCCCACCGCGACCCGCTCGGCCAGCACCCGGTTGAACAGGTAGCTGCGCGCCGCCGAGAGCAGACGCGAGCGCAGGTTGCGTTGCGCAGGCAGTTCCCGCCGCGCAGCGAAAACCTTGGCCTCGGCGAGATTGCCGCCGTCCTCGCCGAAACGCTGCAGGCCGAAATAGTTGGGCACTCCTTGGCGGCGGAGTTGTTCCAGACGTGCATCCAGCGCCGGACGATCGGCGGCGAGACGAGTCAGCCGCAGCTTGAAACCGTTGGCTGCATGGGCGCCACGTTGCAATTTCCGCGAGTGGCGGACGCGTTCGAGGATACGTAGGCTGTCGTCCTCCGCGGCCACGAGGTCAGGATCGGCCTTGCCCGGCAGGTGCAAGCTGAACCATTGGCGGGTCAGCGCCTGGCGATCCTTCAGACCGGCATAGCTGATCGCCCTCAGCGGCATCCCGGCGGCGCGGGCCAGGCGCCGAGCCGCTTCCTCGGTATTCAGCCCGCGCTTTTCCACCCACAGCCAGAGATGCTCGCCCTGCCCGCTCAGGGGAATGTCCAGCACCTCGTCGACCTGGAAGTCCTCGGCGCAGGCCTTGAGCAGTGCCTGGCCGCAGGCTTCGCCATATGCCCTGGGACCGAGCAGTTCGGACTCGGTCATAGCGCCAGCAACAGAGCCACCGCATGCACGGCGATCCCTTCCTCGCGGCCGGTGAAGCCGAGCTTTTCGGTGGTGGTAGCCTTGACGTTGACCTGCTCCACGCCGACCTGCAGGTCCTCGGCGATCGACAGACGCATGGGTTCGATATGCGGAGCCATTTTCGGCGCCTGCGCGACTATGGTGGCGTCGACATTACCGACCCGCCAGCCCTTTTCCCGCACCAGCGCCACGACATGGCGCAATAGCACGCGACTGTCGACACCCTTGAAGCGAGGATCGGTGTCAGGGAAATGCCGGCCGATGTCGCCCAGCGCCGCGGCGCCGAGCAGCGCATCGCAAAGTGCGTGCAGCAACACGTCGCCGTCGGAATGGGCGAGCAGCCCGAAACAATGAGGAATCCGCACCCCGCCGAGAGTGACGAAATCACCCTCGGCGAAACGGTGCACGTCGTAGCCGTGTCCGATACGCATGATAGGAACGCCCTGGAAAGTCGGGCCGCGATTCTACAGGACTCGCCCCCGGTGGGAGCCAACCTGCGCCTACGGATTCAGCCCGGCGGCATGATGACGCAGGTGGTCGTCGATGAAACTGGCGATGAAGTAATAGCTGTGGTCGTAGCCGGGCTGCAGACGCAGGGTCAGCGGATGTCCGACGGCGCTGGCCGCGACCCGCAGGGCTTCAGGCTTGAGCTGGTCGGCGAGAAAGCCGTCGGCGTCGCCCTGATCCACCAGGATCGGCAGACGTTCCCGTGCCCCAGCGAGCAGTTCGCAGGCGTCCCAGCCTTTCCAGGTTTCGCGGTCCGCACCCAGATAGTGGCTGAAGGCCTTTTCCCCCCAGGGGCAGTCGATCGGGTTGGCGATCGGCGCGAAGGCCGACAGCGAACGGTAGCGCCCCGGATTGCGCAGGGCGCAGACCAGCGCGCCATGGCCGCCCATGGAGTGGCCGCTGATGCCGCGCCGATCGCTCACCGGGAAGCTGGTTTCGATCAAAGCCGGCAATTCGTGCACTACGTAATCGTGCATGCGGTAGTGCCGCGCCCAGGGTTCCTGGGTGGCATTCAGGTAGAAGCCGGCGCCATGGCCGAAATCCCAGGCGCCGTCCGGATCGCCCGGCACTCCAGCGCCGCGCGGACTGGTGTCCGGGGCGACCAGCACCAATCCCAGCTCCGCGGCGAGCCGGTGCGCGCCGGCCTTCTGCATGAAGTTCTCGTCGGTGCAGGTCAGCCCCGACAGCCAGTAGAGCACCGGCAACCGGCTGCCCCGCTCCGCCTGCGGCGGCAGGTAGACGGCGAACGCCATGTCGCACTGCAGGGTAGCGGAGCGGTGACGGTAGCGGTCATGGCGGCCGCCGAAGCTTTTCTGGCTGGAGAGCAGTTCAAGGGTCATGGGTGCGCCCTGGGCAATATCACAAAATGGAACGTCCACGCCGGAACGTGGACGCGATCTCGCTCAGAAGTGGATGACGGTACGGATGCTCTTGCCCTCGTGCATCAGGTCGAAGGCCTCGTTGATCCGCTCCAGGGGAAGATTGTGGGTGATGAAGATATCCAGCGGGATTTCGCCCTTCTGCGCCTTCTCCACATAGCTCGGCAGTTCGGTACGGCCGCGCACGCCGCCGAAGGCGCTGCCGCGCCAGACCCGTCCGGTGACCAGTTGGAACGGCCGGGTGCTGATCTCCTGGCCGGCCCCGGCCACGCCGATGATGGTCGACTCGCCCCAACCCTTGTGGCAGCACTCCAAGGCCGCGCGCATCAGTTGCACGTTGCCGACGCACTCGAAGCTGTAATCCACGCCGCCATCGGTCATCTCGATGATGACCTCCTGGATCGGCCTGCCGTGATCCTTCGGGTTGACGAAGTCGGTGGCGCCCAGTTGTCCGGCGACCTCGAACTTGGCCGGATTGATATCGATGGTGATGATTCGCGAGGCCTTGGCCATCTTCGCACCGATGATCGCCGCCAGACCGATGCCGCCCAGGCCGAAGATCGCGACGCTAGAGCCCTCGGTGACCTTGGCGGTGTTGAGCACCGCACCGATACCGGTGGTCACACCGCAGCCGAGCAGGCAGACCTTCTCCAGCGGCGCGTCCTTGGGAATCTTCGCCAGGGAGATCTCCGGCAGCACGGTGTACTCGGAGAAGGTCGAACAGCCCATGTAGTGGTAGAGCGGCTGGCCCTGGTAGCTGAAGCGGGTGGTGCCGTCCGGCATCAGGCCCTTGCCCTGGGTGGCACGCACCGCCTGGCACAGATTGGTCTTACCGGATTTGCAGAATTTGCACTCGCGGCATTCGGCGGTATACAGCGGAATCACATGATCGCCCACCTGCAGGGAGGTCACGCCCTCGCCCACCGCCTCGACGATGCCGCCTCCTTCGTGGCCCAGAATGCAGGGGAAGATACCTTCGGAGTCCTGCCCCGACAGGGTGTAGGCATCGGTATGGCAGACACCGGTGGCGACAATGCGTACCAGCACCTCGCCCTTCTTCGGCGGCGCCACGTCCACTTCGACGACTTGCAGCGGCTGGTTCGGGCCGAAAGCCACGGCGGCACGGGACTTGATGGTCATGAATACGTTCTCGATGAGCTGAAAAATCCAAAGTCTAGAGCATTTTTGTCCTGACTAGTGGTTGTGGCCAAGCCGGGATCGAGCAGCCAAGCTGAACACAAGCGCGGAGTCGGCAAGTACTGGAGGTGGCTTATGGGATGGCGTCGAGGGCAGGCCTACGGGCAGGATCTGCGTGATCGGGTGCTGGCGGCCGAGGGCTCGATTCGCGAGGTGGCCAGTCGCTTTGCGGTGAGCGACTCCTATGTAGCGCGGGCACGCTCGCGACAGCAACTGGGCCAGGTCAGTGCCGGGGTCCAATGCAACCATGTCCCCCCTCGACTCCAGGGGCTCGAAGGGGTACTGACCGAGCGCATGGCCGCCGCGCCCGAGCAGACGCTGACGCAGTTGTGTCAGTGGATCGAGGCCGAGCATGGCGTGCGGGTGAGCCTGACCACGATGTGGAAGACTCTGGGACGGTTGGGGCTGACGCTCAAAAAAAGTCATTCCAGGCCACCGAGCAGCAACGTGCCGACGTAGCGCAGGCGCGACACGCCTGGGCCGCCGAGCAGTCCCGACTTGACGTGCGCCACGTGGTGTTTCTCGACGAGACCTGGGCGAGCACGAACATGAGCCCGAGCCGGGGACGTTCGCCACGTGGGCGGCGCTGTCCGAGACATGTGCCCCATGGCTATTGGAAGACGACCACCTTCGTCTGTGCGCTGCGCAGCGACGGGCTGGTCGCCCCGCTAGTGCTCGATGGGCCGATCAACGGGCGAGCATTTCGCGCCTGGATCGAGCAGGCGCTGGCGCCCAACCTGGGTGCCGGGAACATGGTGGTGATGGACAACCTCGGCTCGCACAGGGTTGCCGGTGTGCGGGAGGACATCCAGGCACGAGGTGCCGAGCTGCGCTATTTGCCGCCGTACAGTCCAAACTACAACCCGATCGGGCAGGTGTTCGCGAAGCTGAAGGCACTGCTGCGCAAGGCCGCTACCCGCACGGTTGGTACCCTGTGGTCGGCCATCGGCACCTTGCTGGAGCGCTTTCCGGCCGCCGAATGCGAACGTTACATCCGTCATTACGGTTATGGCTGGTCTGGGTGAAAAGGCTCTAACGGAAGGCGGTGGCAACCAAGGGTTCCATCCTTGCCGCAGCCCGGTCGGCGGACGACAGGCAACCGACCTTGGCATGACAAACTTTTTAAATATTCCTGCTTCATCGTCATTCGTTAAACGAATATATTCGGCCCTCCCGCGCAGTGCCTGATGGAAGATACCGAGACAGCTCGGAGCGCACGGGAGTCCACGCTAGCGCTTTCGGACCCAAGCCTGCTGCAGCCAGAGCAAGTCCTCCGGGCGGGTGATCTTCAGGTTGTCGGCCCGTCCCTCGATCAGCCGAGGGGCGTACCCGGCCCATTCCATGGCGGAGGACTCGTCGGTGATCGCCACGCCTGTCCGCAACGCATCGTCCAGAGCCTGGCGCAAAGCCCCCAAGCGGAACATCTGTGGCGTATAGGCCTGCCAGATCGTCGAGCGATCCACGGTCTCGCGCACCCGGCCGTCGGCATCGGCACGCTTCAAGGTGTCCCGCGCCGGCACCGCCAGCAGCCCGCCCAGCGGATCGTCGGCCAGTTCGGCCAGCAGCCGATCCAGATCGACGCGGGCCAGATTCGGCCGTGCGGCATCGTGCACTAGAACCCAGTCCGCGGCATCCGCGCCCCGAGCGGCGAGCAGTTGCAAGGCGTTGAACACCGAATCGGCGCGCTCGCGGCCACCGGCGGCGCGCAAGATACGCCCATCGTCGGCACACGGCAGCCGTGGCCAATAGGGATCGTCCTGCGCCACGCTGACTGCCAGCCCTTTCAGTTGCGGGTGGCCGAGGAAGCAGTCGAGGGTATGTTCGAGAATGGTCCTGCCGCCGAGCGGCAGATATTGCTTGGGACGATCGGCACGCATGCGGCTGCCGATACCGGCGGCCGGGATCACGGCCCAGAAGAATGGCAAATCGGGAATGTTCATTCGGTCAGCAGGTACAAGGTTTCGCCTTCCTTGAGCATGCCGAGTTCATGGCGGGCGCGCTCCTCGACGGTTTCCATCCCCTTCTTCAATTCGCGCACCTCGGCCTCGAGAATCCGGTTGCGCTCGTGCAGGAGTTTGTTCTCGCCCTGCTGTTCGGCGATCTGCCGCTTCAGATCCGCCACCTGCGCCAGGCTGCCATCGCCCACCCACAGGCGATACTGCAGCCCCCCCAGCAGCAGGGCCAGCACGACGAAAAGCCAGTAATGACTACGCAGAAATGACATGTCGACACTTCGCTCGGGTACCGGGGCCTGAAGGCCTCTTCCGCTCTCTGCTCATGGATTCGCTCGCCCGACACGAAAAGGGGCAGCTTGCGCCGCCCCCCTCCAGCATGCCGCGGTTCAGCCGCGGAATTCGGCGCGCCCCCGGTACGGAGCCTTGGCGCCCAGTTGCTCTTCGATACGCAGGAGCTGGTTGTACTTGGACACGCGGTCGGAACGGCACAGCGAGCCGGTCTTGATCTGGCCGGCAGCGGTGCCCACGGCCAGGTCGGCGATGGTGCTGTCCTCGGTTTCGCCGGAACGGTGCGAGATCACCGCGGTATAGCCGGCGGCCTTGGCCATTTGGATGGCCTCCAGGGTCTCGCTCAGGGAACCGATCTGGTTGAACTTGATCAGGATCGAGTTGGCGATGCCCTTCTCGATACCCTCCCTGAGGATCTTGGTGTTGGTCACGAACAGGTCGTCGCCGACCAGTTGCACCTTGGTGCCGATCTTATCGGTCAGCCCCTTCCAGCCGGCCCAGTCGGACTCGTCCATGCCGTCTTCGATGGAAATGATCGGGTAGCGCTGGGTCAGGCCGGCCAGGTAGTCGGCAAAACCGGCGGCATCGAAGGCCTTGCCCTCGCCGGCCAGATCGTATTTGCCGTCCTTGTAGAACTCGCTGGAGGCGCAGTCCAGGGCCAGGGTCACGTCGCTGCCCAGCTTGTAGCCGGCCTTGCCGACCGCCTCGGCGATGGCGGCCAAGGCATCCTCGTTGGAACTCAGGTTCGGCGCGAAGCCGCCTTCGTCACCCACCGCGGTGTTGAGGCCACGGGCTTTCAGCACGGCCTTGAGGTTGTGGAAGATCTCGGCGCCCATGCGCAGCGCGTCGGCGAAGCTCTTGGCACCGACCGGCTGTACCATGAACTCCTGGATATCGACGTTGTTGTCGGCATGTTCGCCGCCATTGATGATGTTCATCATCGGCACCGGCATGGAGTAGACGCCCGGCGTGCCGTTCAGGTCGGCGATGTGCGCGTAGAGCGGCACGCCCTTGTCCTTGGCGGCCGCCTTAGCGGCGGCGAGGGATACGGCGAGAATCGCGTTGGCGCCCAGGCTGGCCTTGTTCTCGGTGCCGTCCAGTTCGATCATCGCCCGGTCGAGCGCCTTCTGGTCGGCCGGGTCCTTGCCCAGCAGCAGGTCGCGAATGGGGCCATTGACGTTGGCCACGGCCTTCAACACACCCTTGCCCAGATAGCGGGCCTTGTCGCCGTCACGCAGCTCCAGTGCCTCGCGGGAACCGGTGGAGGCGCCGGACGGAGCGCAGGCGCTACCGATGATGCCATTGTCGAGAATCACGTCGGCTTCCACGGTGGGGTTGCCACGGGAGTCGAGCACTTCGCGTCCCTTGATATCGACGATCTTTGCCATTGTTGTTCAACACTCCATAGATAACTGCAAGCGACAGGGTTCAAGCTGTTTCGATTGGCGGGAATTTCTTGACCAGCGAGTCCAGTTGCACGAGTTGGGCGAGGAAGGGCTCAAGCTTGTCCAGGCGCAGGGCGCAGGGGCCGTCGCACTTGGCGTTATCGGGGTCCGGATGGGCCTCGAGGAACAATCCGGCCAGCCCCTGGCTGATACCGGCCTTGGCCAGGTCGGTGACCTGGGCGCGGCGGCCGCCGGCGGAGTCGGCACGCCCGCCCGGCATCTGCAAGGCATGGGTCACGTCGAAGAACACCGGGTATTCGAACTGCTTCATGATGCCGAAGCCGAGCATGTCGACCACCAGGTTGTTGTAGCCGAAGGAGGTGCCGCGCTCGCAGAGGATCAACCGGTCATTGCCGGCCTCCTCGCACTTACGCAGGATGTGCTGCATCTCCTGCGGAGCGAGGAACTGGGCCTTCTTGATGTTGATCACCGCGGAGGTCTTGGCCATGGCGACCACCAGGTCGGTCTGCCGGGACAGGAAAGCCGGCAGTTGCAGGATGTCGCAGATCTCCGCCACCGGCGCTGCCTGCCAGGGCTCGTGCACGTCGGTGAGCACCGGCACGCCAAAGGCCTTCTTCACCTCCTCGAAGATCCGCATACCGTCTTCCAGGCCGGGGCCGCGGAAGGAGGCGATAGAGGAACGGTTGGCCTTGTCGAAGCTGGCCTTGAACACGTAGGGAATGCCAAGTTTCTCGGTGACCCGCACGTACGCCTCGCAGACCTTCAGCGCCAGATCACGGGACTCCAGCACATTCATCCCGCCGAACAGCACCATGGACTTGTCGTTGGCGATCTCGATAGAACCGACTCGAATGGTCTTCTGGGTCATGTCAGGCCTTCCGGGCTTTCTGCGCGAGCGCGGCATTGACGAAACCGCTGAACAGCGGATGGCCGTCGCGCGGGGTGGAGGTGAATTCCGGGTGGAACTGGCAGGCGACGAACCAGGGATGGTCGGCCACCTCGATCACTTCCACCAGGGCACCGTCGCCGGAACGGCCGGTGACCTTGAGGCCGGCCTCGATCAGGTGCGGCAGCAGGTTGTTATTAACCTCGTAGCGATGGCGGTGGCGCTCGACCACCTCGTCCTTGCCGTAGCACTGGCGTACCTGCGAGTTCGCCTCCAACTGGCACTCCTGAGCCCCGAGGCGCATGGTACCGCCCAGGTCGGAAGACTCGCTGCGTACCTCGGTGGCACCGGTGGCGTCCTGCCACTCGGTGATCAAGCCGATCACCGGATGGCCGCAGGACTTGTCGAACTCGGTGGAGTTGGCGTCCACCCAGCCCAGCACGTCGCGGGCATACTCGA
Source organism: Azorhizophilus paspali (assembly GCF_043587585.2). Taxonomy (GTDB): domain Bacteria; phylum Pseudomonadota; class Gammaproteobacteria; order Pseudomonadales; family Pseudomonadaceae; genus Azotobacter; species Azotobacter paspali. The sequence continues at coordinate 1,005,011 of NZ_CP171449.1, read as the reverse complement.
TCACCGCCACCTGCATGCCGAGACAGATGCCCAGGTAGGGAACCTTGTTCTCGCGGGCATACTTGACCGCGGCGATCTTGCCCTCCACTCCGCGCAGGCCGAAGCCACCCGGCACCAGGATAGCATCGGCGCCCTCCAACAGCTCGGTGCCCTGGTTCTCGATGTCTTCCGAGTCGATGTAGCGCAGATTGACGCGGGTACGGTTCTGGATGCCAGCGTGCCCCATGGCCTCGATTAGCGACTTGTAGGCATCCAACAGCTCCATGTACTTGCCGACCATGGCGATGGTGACTTCCTTCTCCGGATGCAGCTTGGCGTCGACCACGCGCTCCCATTCGGAGAGGTCGGCGCTCCCGCACGCCAGGCCGAAGCGCTCGACGACGATATCGTCGAGACCCTGGGCATGCAGCACCGAAGGAATCTTGTAGATGGTGTCGACGTCCTCCAGGGCGATCACCGCACGCTCCTCCACATTGGTGAAGAGGGCGATCTTGCGCCGCGAGGAAATGTCGATCGGATGGTCGGAACGGCAGATCAGCACGTCGGGCTGCAGGCCGATCGAGCGCAGCTCCTTCACCGAGTGCTGGGTCGGCTTGGTCTTGGTCTCGCCGGCGGTGGCGATGTAGGGCACCAGGGTCAGGTGGATCAGCATCGCGCGCTTGGCGCCGACTTCCAGGCGCAACTGGCGGATCGCCTCGAGGAACGGTTGGGATTCGATGTCGCCGACGGTACCGCCGATCTCCACCATGGCCACGTCGGCGTTGCCAGCACCCTTGATGATGCGCCGCTTGATCTCGTCGGTGATGTGCGGAATGACCTGGATGGTGGCGCCCAGGTAGTCGCCGCGGCGCTCGCGGCGCAGCACGTCCTCGTAGACGCGGCCGGTGGTGAAGTTGTTGTTGCGGGTCATGGTGGTGCGCACGAAGCGCTCGTAGTGCCCCAGGTCGAGATCGGTCTCGGCCCCGTCGTGGGTGACGAACACTTCGCCATGCTGGAAGGGGCTCATGGTGCCCGGATCGACGTTGATGTAGGGATCCAGTTTGAGCAGGGTGACCTTCAGTCCCCGCGCCTCCAGGATGGCCGCCAAGGATGCCGATGCAATGCCTTTCCCCAATGAAGAAACAACACCGCCCGTGACGAAGATGTAGCGCGTCATGAATAACCCTAGAAGTCTGCGTTTAAGCGGCCGGCGCCGCCGGGGGAAGCGAAGAGCGATTGCGCACAGTGCGACAACAGCAAAGCATTGCGGGTTCCCTGGCCGGAGCCCGCAGTAACGATATAAGACGGGAGAGTAGTCTACCGGAAAGGGGTTTTCAGCTCAAACTTCGACGCCGCCCGGCGGTTTCCAAAGCAGCCGCCAGGCCCCGTCGACCGGCCCGTCGAGACCGGGCAGCGCGGCCACGGCGAGCAGTTCGCCCATCCGATAGAGCAGCGGCAGGCGGCTACGGGCGAAGGCCGGAAGCCCACGCTCGTTGAGCAGGCGCTTGAGGTCGCGGTGGCCGCGTCCCGGCACCTTCAGCGCTTCGCCGCCCAGCCGGTAGCGAACTTCGAGAGGACCATCCGGCACCTCGCCCTGCAAGCGCAAAAGGCCATTGCCCGGCAGCGCTAGGGGCTCGGCCGGCCGGCTCCAGGCCAGCGGTCCGCCAGGTGGACGCAGCCAGTCCCCGGCAAGCCACCAGATCCGTCCCGTCCCGCGGCGCAGTTCTCCGCCCGCCAGCCGCCAGAGCGGCGCCGCATCCGGCGCCGCATCGCGCAGCGCCTCCCAGCCCGCCCAATGGGCGCTATCCGGCAGAGCCGTGAAAGGAGCCAACCAATGGCGCAGGGCATTGCGCTGACGCGCCGGGGATAACGCGAGCAACGGCGCCAGGGCCAGCGACGGCGGCCCGAGCCAGGGGAGACCGCCCTCCCCCCCGCGGTGGCCAGATCCAGTTGCGCCAGATCGTCCAGCAACTCCCGAGCCTCGGCCATGTGCGCCGCGCTGCGGGCCATGTTGCGCACGGCCTGCGGCCAGCGTTCGACCAATGACGGCAATACACGATGACGCAGGAAGTTGCGGGAAAAGCGCAAATCCCGGTTGGACGGGTCCTCGATCCAGTGCAGGGCCCGCGAGACGGCGTAATGCTCCAGCTCGCCGCGGGAAACCTCCAGCAGGGGCCGCACTAGCCAGCCGCGGCCGAGCGGGCGCAGCCCCGGCATGGCCGCCAGGCCGCGCACGCCGGCGCCGCGCAGCAGGCGGAAGAGCAGCGTTTCGGCTTGGTCGTCGAGGTGCTGGGCGGTCAGCAACACCTCATCCGCACCGAGCGCCTCGGCGAAGGCCCGATAGCGCGCCTCGCGGGCGGCCCGCTCGAGGCTGGCGCCGGCCACGACGCGGACCCGGCGTATGACCAGGGGAATCCCCAACTGCGCGCAGACCTGCCGGCAGTGCTCCGGCCAGTCGTCAGCCACGCTCTGCAGGCCGTGATGCACGTGGAGGGCGGTCAGCGGCGGCAAGGCGTGATGCCGGGCAAGCCCTGCCAGCAAGTGCAGGAGCACGCAAGAATCCAGCCCGCCGGAAAAGGCCAGGCGCCAGGCCGGCGCCTCTCGCCAGGGTGTCAGGGCGGCGAGCAGGCGGGACTCCAGGGTCATGCCGGGAAAACCGAGAAAGCCTCAGCGCGGCGCAATGGAAACCGCCACACGGCGGGCCATGCACCCGCAAGACGCCGGACGTATCGGGTATTTTCGCCCGCTCCCAACGGAGTAGCGCCGCTCGATCCGCATCAAGCCCTGCCGTAACTCATCAGACGCTCGTAGCGCTGCTCCAGCAGGCTGTCGGCATCCAAGCCACGCAGACTTTCCAACTGGACCAGCAGCGTCTGACGGACGCTCTCGGCTGTGGCGGCCGGATTGCGGTGGGCGCCACCCAGGGGTTCGCCGATCACTTCGTCGACGATGCCGAGCTCCCTCAAACGCACGGCGGTGATGCCCATCGCCTCGGCGGCGTCGGCGGCCTTCTCGGCGGTGCGCCAGAGGATCGAGGCGCAGCCTTCCGGCGAAATCACTGCATAGGTGGAGTACTGCAGCATGTTCAGGCGGTCGCAGACACCGATCGCCAGCGCGCCGCCGGAACCGCCCTCGCCGATCACCGTGGAGATAATCGGCGTCTTCAGGCGCGCCATCACCCGCAGGTTCCAGGCAATGGCCTCGCTCTGGTTGCGCTCTTCGGCGTCGATGCCGGGATAGGCACCGGGCGTATCGATGAAGGTCAGGATCGGCAGCTTGAAGCGCTCGGCCATCTCCATCAGACGGCAGGCCTTGCGGTAGCCTTCGGGGCGCGGCATGCCGAAATTGCGGCGGACCTTCTCGCGCACGTCGCGGCCCTTCTGATGGCCGATGACCATGACCGGCTGGTCGTCCAGGCGCGCCACGCCGCCGACGATGGCGGCATCGTCGGTGAAATGGCGGTCACCGTGCAGCTCCTCGAACTCGGTGAAGATGTATTCGAGGTAGTCGAGGGTGTAGGGTCGCCGCGGATGCCGCGCCAGTTGAGCGATCTGCCAACTGGTCAGGTTGCCGAAGATGCTCGCGGTGAGCGCATGGCTCTTGTCCTGAAGGCGGGAAATCTCGTCGCTGATGTTCAGCGCATTGTCATCGCCGACCAGACGCAGCTCTTCGATCTTGGCTTGCAGGTCGGCAATCGGCTGTTCGAAATCCAGAAAATTTGGGTTCATAGGTTTCCGTCTTGAGTCGACGGCCTGGCGGCCGTTTGCTGTTCCATTTGGCGCCTCAACCTTACGGGATCGGGCACCTGGCGTCGAGGATCGGAGCAGTCCAGAACGATCCCCGCGCACGATGATTCCGCCGGCATTCGTCTCAGCGGTAGTGCAGAAAGACGTTGTCCTTGCCGAATTGGTCACGCAGCGTCTGGATCAGGCTGTCCGCCGGATCGATCCGCCACGCTTCGCCGAACTGCAGCAGGGCACGAGCCTCGTGCCCGATATAGTCCAGGGTGATGGGGCAGGCGCCCCGATAGCGGCTGCAGAGCTCCGCCAGCCAGCGCAGGCGATCCCCTTCCAGCGCCTCGCTGGCGACCCGCAGCCGCAGGCTCTCGGCCAGTCCCGTACGTGCCTCCTCCAGGCTCATCACCCGCTTGGCGCGCAGGCGCAGGCCGCCGGAGAAGTCGTCGTTGCTGACCTCGCCTTCCACCACCACCAGGGCATCGGTCTGTAGGAGCGCCTGGGCGCCGGCGAAGGCATCGGCGAACAGGGAGGCCTCGATCCGCGCGGAGCGATCGTCGAGGGTGATGAAACCCATCTTGTCGCCCTTCTTATTCCTCATTACCCGCAGGTTGACGATCAGTCCGGCGATCGTCTGGAGTTCCCGCGCCGGGCGCAGCTCGACGATGCGCTGGCGGGCGAAGCGGCGGACCTCGCCTTCGTACTCGTCGATCGGATGACCGGTCAGGTACAGGCCCAAGGTATCCTTTTCGCCCTTGAGGCGGTCCTTGAGCGACAGCTCGCGGGCGTTGCGGTGATTAGCATAGACGTCCGCCTCGGGCTCGGCGAACAGCCCGCCGAACAGGTCCAGGTGGCCGCTGTCGGCGCTGCGCGCGGTCTGCTCGGCGGCCTGCACGGCTTCCTCCACAGCAGCCAACAGGACCGCCCGGTTGCGGTCGATGTTGGCCTGGTAAGCCTTGGGCTCGTCGGCGAAGTACGGACCCAGGCGGTCCAGCGCGCCGCCACGGATCAGCGCCTCGAGGGTGCGCTTATTGATCCGCTTGAGATCGACCCGCGCGCAGAAGTCGAACAGATCCGTGAAGGGACCGCCGGCGGCGCGGCATTCGACAATGGCCTCGACCGGCCCCTCGCCGACGCCCTTGATCGCCCCCAAGCCGTAGACGATGCGCCCCTCGTCGTCGACGATGAACATGAACTCGGAGTTGTTCACGTCCGGCGCGACGATGCGCAGCTTCATGCTGCGGCATTCCTCGATCAGGGTCACCACCTTGTCGGTGTTGTGCATGTCCGCGGAAAGCACCGCGGCCATGAAGGGCGCCGGATAACGGGTCTTCAGCCAGGCCGTCTGGTAGGAAACCAGGCCGTAGGCGGCCGAGTGCGACTTGTTGAACCCGTAACCGGCGAACTTTTCCACCAGATCGAAGATGTTGCCCGCCAGCTCGGCATCGATGCCATTCTTCGCGCAGCCCTCAATGAAGCCGCCGCGCTGCTTGGCCATTTCCTCGGGCTTCTTCTTGCCCATGGCGCGACGCAGCATGTCCGCGCCGCCGAGGGTGTAGCCGGCCATCACCTGGGCGATTTGCATCACCTGTTCCTGATACAGGATGATGCCGTAAGTAGGTTTCAGGACCGGCTCCAGGCCCGCGTACTGGTAATCGGGGTGCGGGTAGGAAAGCTCCGCGCGCCCATGCTTGCGGTTGATAAAGTCGTCCACCATGCCCGACTGCAGCGGGCCGGGGCGGAACAGCGCGACCAGCGCGATCATGTCCTCGATGTTGTCGGGCTTGAGCTTCTTGATCAGCTCCTTCATGCCGCGCGATTCGAGCTGGAACACCGCGGTGGTCTCGGCCCTCTGCAGGAGTGCGTAGGTGGCCTTGTCATCCAGCGCGATGCGGTCGATGTCCACCAGCTCGGTTTCGCCCCGGCGCCGCTGCTCGCGATGGATGGTTTCCATTGCCCACTTGATGATGGTCAGGGTGCGCAGCCCGAGGAAGTCGAACTTGACCAGGCCAGCCGCCTCCACGTCGTCCTTGTCGAACTGGGTGACCAGGCCGCCGCCGTCCGCGTCGCAGGCGATGGGAGCGAAATCGGTGAGCTTGGTCGGCGCGATCACCACGCCGCCGGCGTGCTTGCCGGTGCCGCGGGTGATGCCCTCGAGCTTCAGGGCCATGTCCCAAATCTCTTGGGCCTCCTCGTCGTTCTTGAGGAACTCGCGGAGCATCTCCTCCTGCTCGTAAGCCTTCTCCAGGGTCATGCCGACCTCGAAGGGGATCATCTTCGACAGGCGGTCGGCCAGCCCGTAGGACTTGCCCTGCACCCGCGCCACATCGCGCACCACCGCCTTGGCCGCCATCGAGCCGAAGGTGATAATCTGGCTCACGGCGTTGCGCCCATAGGTATCGGCCACGTAGTCGATGACCCGGTCGCGGCCGTCCATGCAGAAGTCGACGTCGAAGTCGGGCATGGAGATCCGCTCGGGGTTGAGGAAGCGCTCGAACAGCAGGTCGTAGGCCAGGGGATCGAGGTCGGTGATCTTCAGCGCGTAGGCGACCAGCGAGCCGGCACCGGAGCCGCGGCCGGGACCGACCGGCACGCCGTTGTTCTTCGCCCACTTGATGAAGTCCATCACGATCAAGAAGTAGCCGGGAAAGCCCATCTGGATGATAGTGTTCAGCTCGAACTCCAGACGCTCGACGTAGACCTTGCGCTTCTTTGCGTAGTCGGGTGTGGTCTCCTGCGGCCAGAGCACCGCTAGACGCTCCTCCAGCCCCTCGTAGGCTACCTGGCGCAGGTAGTCGTCGATGGTCATGCCGGCCGGTACCGGGAAGTTCGGCAAGAAGTACTTGCCGAGGTGCACTTCGATGTTGCAGCGCCGGGCGATCTCCACGCTGTTCTCCAGCGCTTCGGGCAGGTCGGAAAACAGCTCCCACATCTCCGCCGGGGTCTTCAGGTACTGCTGGTCGGAGTAATTGCGCGGCCGCCGCGGGTCACCGAGGGTGCGCCCCTCGCCGATGCAGACGCGGGTCTCGTGAGCCTCGAAGTCCTCCTGCTTGAGAAAGCGCACGTCGTTGGTCGCCACCAGCGGAGCGCCGTAGCGATCGGCCAGTTCGACGGCAGCATGCAGGTACTCCTCGTCGCCGACCCGGCTGGTACGCTGCACTTCTAGATAGAAGCGCTCGGGAAACACTGCTAGCCACTCCTCGAGCAGCGCTGCGGCCTGGTCGACATGGCCGTTGAGCAGCGCCTGGCCGATCTCCCCTTCCTTCGCCCCGGACAGGGCGATCACCCCTTCGGCAGCCTCCTTCACCCAGTCGCGCTGGATGATCACCAGGCCATCGCCGTGCTGACCCTCGGTCCAGCCCCGGGATACCAGTTCGGTGAGGTGGCGGTAACCCTTGGCATCCATCGCCAGCAGGGTCAGGCGCGACAGCGGAGCATCGGGCTCGGCGCTGGCCAGCCAGATATCGGCGCCGCAGATCGGCTTGATCCCACCCGCCATGGCCGCCTTGTAGAACTTCACCAGCGAGCACATGTTGCTCTGGTCGGTGACCGCCACCGCGGGCATGCCAGCCCCGGCTACAGCCTTGATCAGCGGCTTGACCCGTACCAGGCCGTCGACCAGGGAAAACTCGGTGTGCACGCGCAGGTGGACGAAGGAAACGGACATGAACAGACCTTGGCTCACGGAAAAACGACAGGGACGAGATTGTAACCGCCCCAACGGCGACTGTTCGCGATGGGCGCTCGCTCAGGAGGTCGAGGCACTGGCCGGGGCACGGCGGCTGGAAACGACATCGAGCAGCTCACGCACCGGCGCGAAGGAGCGCCGATGGATCGGGGTCGGCCCCAGACGGGCTAGGGCCTCCAGGTGCACAGCCGTGGGATAGCCCTTGTGCCGGGCCAGCCCGTAACCGGGATAGAGGGCGTCGAGCACGAGCATTTCCCGGTCCCTGGCGACCTTGGCGAGGATGGAGGCCGCGGCGATGGCCGGCACCTGGGCGTCGCCCTTGATCACCGGCGCGCAGGGCACCGCCAGTTCAGGGCAGCGGTTGCCGTCGATCAGCGCCAGGCGGGGCGTCACGGCGAGCCCTTCCACGGCACGCCGCATGGCCAACATCGTCGCGTGAAGGATGTTCAGCCGGTCGATCTCCTCCACCTCGGCGCGCGCGATGCACCAGGCCAGAGCCTTCTCGCGGATCTCCTCGGAGAGCACCTCGCGACGGGCTTCGGAAAGCTTTTTCGAGTCGTTCAGTCCCAGGATCGGCCGCGCCGGATCGAGGATCACCGCGGCGGTGACGACCGCCCCACAGAGCGGACCGCGGCCGACCTCGTCGACACCGGCGACCAGCGCCTCGACCCGGCCGAAATCCAGACCCAACTGCATCAGGCGCGCTCCGCCAGTTCGAGCACCGACTCGGCCGCCCGACGCGAAGCGTCCCGACGCAGCGAGCGATGGATGGCGTCGAAGCATTCGGTCTGCTCCCCCCCGATCTCCAGCAGTGCTATCAAGGCCTCGGCCAGCGCCTCGGGCGTCGCGCGGTCCTGCAGCAGTTCGGGCACCAGCGCCCGGCCGGCGAGCAGATTGGGCAGGGAGAAGAACGGCGTCTTTACCAGGTGCCGCGCGACTTTGTAGGTCAACGGCGCCAGGCGATAGGCCACGACCATCGGACGCTTGTACAGCAGGGCCTCCAGGGTTGCGGTACCAGAGGCGATGAGCACCGCGTCGCAAGCAGCCAGCGCCTCATGGGAACGACCGTCGAGCAGCATCACCGGCAGGTCGCGGCGGGTATGGCTGAGCATCTCTTCGAGCTGCCGGCGCCGCTCGGGGCTCGCGCAGGGCACGACGAAACGCAGCGGTCCGGCGTGCAGCGCCAGCAGGCGCTCGGCGGCCTCGATGAACAATGGGCCGAGACGAGCCAGTTCTCCGCCGCGGCTACCCGGAAGCAGGGCGATGATGGTTTCCCCGTCCGTCAGATCCAGGGCGGCCCGGGCGGCGTCGCGATCGGTCTGCAAGGGAATCTGGTCGGCCAGCGGATGGCCGACGAAGCGGACCGGCACGTTCCAGGCCTCGTAGAATTCCGCCTCGAAGGGGAACAGGGTGAGCATCAGGTCGCAAGCTTGGCGGATCTTCAGCACGCGCTTCTGCCGCCAGGCCCACACCGACGGGCTGACGTAATGCACGGTACGGATGCCGGCACGATGCAGGCGGAGTTCGATCCCCAGGTTAAAATCCGGGGCATCGATGCCGATGTACAGGTCAGGACGGGCTTCAAGCAGGTCGCGAATCAGCCGCCGGCGACGCAGCAGCAGTTCAGGAAGACGGCCGAGTACCTCGAATAGGCCCATGACCGCCAGTCGCTCCATGGGGAAATAAGACTGCAGCCCCTCGGCCTGCATGCGTGGGCCGCCGACGCCGATGAACTCGATATCCGGACGAACCGCCTTCAAGGCCTGCATCAGGCTGGCGCCGAGGATATCGCCCGAAGCCTCGCCGGCCACCAGGGCTACGCGCAGCACCCCGGCCATCTCAGCGGGTAATCCCACGGGTGGAGGCGCGCACGGAATCGCGGAAGATCGCAACCTCGGGGAACTGTTTGGCCGACTCCTCCAGTTCCGCTAGCGCCTGCTCCACGGTCAGCCCCTGGCGATAGACGACCTTGTAGGCCCGGCGCAGCGCATTCATGGCCTCGGGGCTGAAACCGCGCCGGCGCATGCCCTCGAAGTTCATGCTGCGGGCCTGGGCCGGGCTGCCGAGGACAGTGACGAAGGCCGGCACATCCTTGGATACGCCGCTGCCCATGCCGACGAAGCTGTGCGCGCCGATCTGGCAATGCTGGTGGATCAGGGTATAGCCGGAGAGGATCGCCCAGTCGCCCACATGCACATGACCGGCCAGGGAAGCGTTGTTGATGAGGATGCAGTGACTGCCCACCACGCTATCGTGACCGATGTGCACATAGGCCATGATCAGGTTGTGGTCAGCGATAGTGGTTTCCGAACGGTCCTGGACAGTGCCGCGATGGATGGTGACCCCTTCGCGGATCACGTTGTGGTTGCCGATCACCAGCCGGGTCGGCTCACCCTTGTATTTCAGGTCTGGGGTATCCTCGCCAATGGTGGAGAACTGGAAAATCTTGTTGTGCCGGCCGATCCAGGTCGGCCCCTTGACGATCACATGGGGACCGATCTCTGTGCCTTCGCCGATGTGCACGTTCGGCCCGATTAGAGTCCAGGGACCGATACGTACGTCGGACGCCAGGGTGGCGGTCGGGTCGATGATGGCGCGAGGATCGATCAAACTCATAGCTTTCGTTCCGCACAAATGATTTCGCCCGAGCAAACCTGCTTGTCGTCCACCAAGGCCTGGCATTCGAACTTCCAGATACTGCGCTTGGCGCTGAGGAACCTCGCCTCGAGGATCAACTGGTCGCCCGGTATCACCGGTTGACGAAAGCGCATCTTGTCCGAGCCTACGAAGTAATAGATTGTGCCGTCGGCAGGCTTCACGTCCAGCATCTTGAAGCCCAGGATGCCGGCGGCCTGGGCCATCGCCTCGATGATCAGCACACCCGGCATGATCGGATGCTGAGGAAAGTGGCCGTTGAAGAACGGCTCGTTGATGCTGACATTCTTGTAGGCGCGAATGCGCTGGCCCTCGACATCAAGGTCCACCACGCGATCGACCAGAAGGAAAGGATAGCGGTGCGGCAGGTATTCGCGAATCTCGTTAATGTCCATCATTTCCAGGAAAGCCTGTAGGTAAAGTTGGGGACGCCCATCAAAGTGGGTCAGCCTCTGATGGAGCATCTCCGTCGGAAGTCACGCCCCCCAGACGCTTTTCCATCTGCTGCAGACGCCGCGCCAAATCGTCCAGTTGGCGAATGCGGGCGACGCTCTTCTTCCATTCGGCGGCAGGCTGCATGGCAGTACCGGAGGAATAGGCACCCGGCTCGTGAATCGAGCGGGTGACCATGGTCATCCCGGTGACGAACACCCCGTCGCACACCTCGATATGTCCCACCATGCCGACGCCGCCGGCGATCATGCAGTGCCTGCCGATCTTGGTGCTGCCGGAAATACCGACGCAGCCGGCCATGGCGGTGTGATCGCCGATCTGCACGTTGTGGGCGATCATGATCTGGTTATCCAGCTTCACGCCGTTGCCGATCAGGGTATCGGCCAGTGCACCGCGGTCGATGGTGGTATTGGCGCCGATTTCCACGTCGTCGCCGATGATCACCCCGCCGATCTGGGCGATCTTGCGCCAGGTACCCTTCTCGTTGGCGAACCCGAACCCCTCTCCACCGATCACCGCGCCGGACTGGATGACCACTCGCCGGCCGATCCGCACATCGTGGTAGAGCGTCACCCTCGGGGCTAGCCAGCCGCCTTCGCCGATCACGCTGCGGGCGCCGATATAGCAGTGGGCACCCACGCTGACCCCGGCCTCGATCCGCGCCCCGGCCTCGATCACCGCATAAGCGCCGACGCTGGCGGTCGGATGGATGCTGGCATCCGCGGCAACCACGGCAGTGGCGTGCACTCCGGCTGGAGCCACGGGCTTCGGATCGAACAGATGCGACAAGCGCGCATAGGCCAGGTAGGGATCGGCCAGCAGCAAGGCATCCCCTGCGTAGGATTCGGCATCCGCCGGGGTCAGCAGCAGAGCGCCGGCGCAGGTGCTTCCCAGATACTTGCGATACTTGGGATTGGCGAGAAAGCTCAACTGCTCCGGCCCCGCCTCCTCGAGGGTGGCGAGCCCGCGAACAGTTTTGTCCGCCGCACCGCGCAATGTGGCGCCGAGGCGCTCGGCCAGTTCGCCGAGAGTGAATGCGGGTGTGCTCATCGTCAACGCATCTGGTTCATGCGCTCGATGACCTCGCGAGTGATGTCATATTGCGGCTTGACCTCGACCACCGAGCCCTGCTCGAGCACCAGGTCGAAACTTCCCTTCTTGATGACCTCCTCGACAGCCTTGTCCAGCTTGGGCTTGATCAACTTGAGCATGTCGCGGTCGGCGACCGCCTTGGTCTCGTTCAGCTCCTTGGACTGGAACTGGAAGTCGCGAGCCTTCTGCTTGAACTCAAGCTCGAGGCGCTCGCGCTCGGCGGTCTGCATCTTCTCGCCCTCTTTCACCAAGCGATCCTGGATACGCTTGGCATCGCTCTCCAGGGTTTTCAGCTTGTTCAACTGGGGCCCGAACTTCTTCTCCGCATCCACGGCATATTTCTTCGCCGCATCGGATTCGAGCAGGGCCATCTGATAATTGAGCACGGCAATCTTCATTTCCGCGAAGGCCGGTGTCGCCAGAAGGGCAGCACTGAACAAAACCCACTGAGTCAGCTTGCGCACGATGAACTCCCGCTTTGCAGCATTTACGTGATGAGGGCAGATCCGTTAGAAGCTCTGACCCATTGAGAACTGGAATACCTGGGTCTCTGCGTCGTTGGGCTTCATGACCGGCATTGCCAGGCTGAAGCTCAGCGGCCCGAAGCCGCTGACCCAGGTCACGCCAAGCCCGACCGAGCTGGCCATGTTGCTGAAGTCGATATCGCAACTGTCGTCGTTGTGTTCCTTCTGCGAGGAACTGCAGTTGGTATCGAATACGTTACCCACATCCCAGAATAGGGAGGTACGCAGCGAGCGCTGATCCTTGACGAACGGCATTGGGAACATCATCTCGACACCGCCGACCACCAGCACGTTGCCGCCGAACGGCTGCTCGTCCTGATCCGAATCCTCCTCGGTCCCCTCGTTGCCGGTTACCGCCTCGCCCCGGCTCGGCGTACTGCGCGCACCCAAGGTGTTGTCCTTGAATCCCCGGACGGAAGAAAAACCGCCGGCATAGTAATGCTCGTAGAAAGGCATCTTCGAAGTGGAGCCGAAGCCGTCGCCATAGCCGAGCTTGGTATGGAAGCGCAGGGTGTAATCGTCCGTCAACGCCTTGAACATCTGGGCGTTGTAGTCGATCTTGTAGAATGACAGATCGCTGCCGGGCAGCGTGGTTTCGAAGGTCAGACTCTGCGAGGCGCCGCGGGTGGGCATCACCCCCCGGTTCAAGGTCGACTCCGACCAGCCCGCCGAAGCCTTGAAGTTCAGGTAGTCGTCGCCTTCCTCGTCTAGGAAGTCGAAGATCTCATCGACCGTGTAGGTCCCGGTATCGATGCTGTCCCGCTGGGCGCTGAGGCCGAAGCTCAGGCGCGCGGTCTCGCTGATCGGATAGCCGATGTTGATGCCGCTGCCGAAACTGTCCACCGAATAGCTGGAATAATCCACCTCCAGATCGTCGTAGTCGGTGGTCCGAAAGAACACGTTGTAGCCAAGGCTGATGCCATCCTCGGTCCAGTAAGGATCGACGAAGCCGAAATTGTAGTTGGTCTGGTACTCGCTGCGGGTCAGGCCGATGGTGACCTTGTTGCCGCTGCCGAGAAAATTGTTCTGGCTGATCGAACCACCCAGCACCAGACCGGCGTTCTGGGCGAAGCCGACGCTAGCGGTGACGGAGCCGGAAGCCTGCTCCTCGACGGTGAAGTTGACGTCGACCTGATCGTCAGTACCCGGTACCTGCGGCGTCTGAACGCTGACCTCCTTGAAGAAGCCCAGGCGCTCGAGACGGGTCTTGGACTGGTCGATCAGGTAGGTCGAGGCCCAGCCGCCCTCCATCTGGCGCATCTCGCGACGCAGTACTTCGTCCTCGGTCTTAGTATTGCCGCGGAAGTTTATGCGGTTGACGTAGGCCCGCTTGCCCGGGTCGACCACGAAGGTCACGGAAACCGTCTTGTCTTCGGCATGCGGCTCGGGCACGGCATTGACGTTGGCGAAGGTATAGCCTTCGTTGCCCAGGCGTCGGGTTATCAACTCGGAGGTACTGGTCATCACCTTGCGGGAGAACACCTGTCCTTTCTTGACCAGCAGCAGGGACTCGATCTCCTCGGGCGGCACCTTCAGATCGCCGGTGAGCTTGACGTCGCGGATACTGTATTTCTCGCCCTCGTCGATGTTGACGGTAATGTAAACATGGCGCTTGTCCGGCGTGATGGATACCTGGGTGGAAGCGATATCCATGTTGATGTAGCCGCGGTCCAGATAATAGGAACGCAGACGCTCCAGGTCGCCGGACAGCTTCTCGCGGGCGTACTTGTCGTCGTTGCGGAAGAAGGACAGCAGGTTGCTGGTCTTCAACTCGAACAGCCTGAGCAGGGTTTCGTCCGAAAAGACGGTATTGCCCACCACGTTGATGTGCTGGATGGCGGCGACCGAACCTTCGTTGATCTTGATCTTCAGTGCCACCCGGTTACGTGGCTGCGGCACGACCTCGGTCTCGATCGAGGCCGAATAACGGCCTTGGGCTACATATTGGCGCTGCAGCTCGTTGCGCACCCCTTCCAGGGTGGCCCGCTGGAAGATCTCGCCCTCGGCGAGTCCCGACTGCTTCAGGCCGTTCAGCAGGTCTTCCGACTTGATGGCCTTGTTACCTTCGAGTTCGATGCTGGAGATGGAAGGCCGCTCGACGACCGTGATGACTAAAACGTTGCCATCGCGGCCAAGCTGGATATCCTGAAAGAAACCGGTCTTGAAGAGTGCGCGCGTACCCTCCACAAGGCGCTGGTCGTCCACCTGATCGCCGACACTGAGCGGCAGGGCACTGAATACGCTGCCGGCAGAAACCCTCTGCAGACCATTGACACGGATATCGGAGATGGTGAAGGACTCAGCGTGGACCTCTGTGATCGTCATGGCGGCGAAGACCACCGCAGGCAGCAGCAGGCGTTTCATGAAGTCCTTTCTGTTTCAACTGACAATAAAGAAACTGCCGCGAAACGCGGCAGTTTCGAAACTCGGCAATGTATCACAAGCGACTCAGATCATTGACCAAAGCCAACAGCATGACCCCAACGACAAGACTGATCCCAATCTGCATTCCCAAGGCCTGGACTCGTTCCGACAAGGGGCGTCCCCGGACCCACTCGACGAAATAGAAAAGCAGATGCCCGCCATCGAGCACTGGAATCGGCAGCAGATTGAGCACCCCCAAGCTTATGCTCAGATAGGCGAGAAAATTCAGGAAGTCTCCCACCCCTGACTGGACTGAAGCGCCCGCCACTTTAGCAATGGTTATCGGTCCGCTCAAGTTTTTTACCGAGAGCTCGCCGAAGAGCATTTTCCTAAGGGAATCGAGGGTCAGGACACTCATGCTCCAGGTCCGCCGAAGGGCCTCGCCAACCGCATCCAGCGGACCGTAGCGGACCTCACGAAGCATTTCCGGCGGCCATTCGACCGTCTCCACGCCGGCGCCGAGATAACCGCTGCGCGCCTCGCCTTCGCCGCGCGCCGCCAGTTCGACCGGCCGCTCGATACGCTGACCGTCGCGCTCGAGCTGGAAAACGACGCGCGCACCGGGTCGGGCGCGCACCCGCTCGACGACTTGTTGCCACTCATCCAGAGGCTCCCCGTCGAGCGCCAGCAGGCGGTCGCCGCCGCGCAGCCCGGCCGCCTGTGCCGGTCCCTTCGGGTCCAGTTGCGCCAGCACCGGCGGCAAGGCGGGC
The DNA here is from genome assembly GCF_043587585.2 of Azorhizophilus paspali. Classification (GTDB taxonomy): domain Bacteria; phylum Pseudomonadota; class Gammaproteobacteria; order Pseudomonadales; family Pseudomonadaceae; genus Azotobacter; species Azotobacter paspali. Next base: position 989,752 of record NZ_CP171449.1, on the reverse strand, counting down.
CGCCACGGGCGAATACCAAGACTCGCGATGGGATCGGGCTCATCGACCCCCTCGAGCCAGTCCCGGATGACCAGTTGATGCCGAGTAGTCACGCTGGAACCCGCCTCGCGCACGGTAACCTCGAGCGTGCCGGTCTCCCCCAGACGATGAATCATCTGTAGGTTGACCGCTGCCCAGCCGGACGTCTCCTCGCCATCCACCGCGAGAACCTCCTCGCCGGCCCGGATTCCCGCGGCCGCCGCCGGACTGCCCGCCTCTACGGCGCCGATGACCGGACGCAGTTGCTGGCTGCCGAGCATGGCGAGCACCCAGAAGAACAACAGGGCGAGCAGGAAGTTGGCGACGGGACCGGCTGCCACGATGGCGATGCGTCGACGGACGCCCTGGCGGTTGAAGGTCTGGTCGAGCAGCGCCGGAGGAACCTCACCCTCGCGCTCGTCGAGCATCTTGACATAACCGCCCAGGGGAATCGCAGCGATCACGAACTCGGTTCCCTGCCGATCGTGCCAGCGTAGCAAGGGCATGCCGAAGCCGATGGAAAAGCGCAATACCTTGACGCCACAGCGACGGGCGACCCAGAAATGGCCGAACTCATGGAAGGTGACCAGCACTCCGAGCGCTATCAGAGTGCCGATGATCATGTACAGGGCGTTCATTGAACTCCTCCGGTCCGGCGACTATGAGGCCGGACGCAAGTCGCGGTGAGGGGGGCCGGAACAGGTTGGCGAATCCCCGCCCCTGCCGGAAGGGGCATGCCTGCCCTCCGCCATGTGCCCACATATCCCCGTGGACGAAGATGCGCCACCTCGGTTGCCGGCCGGCTCCGGCATGCCGCGATGGCGGGAAGCTGCCGGAACGGCTCAGCGCTCACGGCGCAGCAACCAGGCCTGGGCCTGCGCGCGCGCCTGAATGTCCACGTGCAGCACAGTTTCGAGATCGTCGATGGCGACGACTGGCTCACCCTGCAGGACGTCCTCGATGATACTCGCGATTTCCGGGAAACGGACGCGCCCGTCGAGAAAGGCCGCCACGGCCACCTCGTTGGCGGCATTGAGCATGGCCGGCGCGCTGCCGCCGACCTCGGCCGCCTCCCGGGCCAGACGCAGGCAGGGAAAGCGTGCAGGGTCGGGAGCCTGGAAGTCCAGGCGGGCGATGGAGAACAGATCCAGGGGAACGACCCCAGAATCGATTCGCTCGGGCCAGGCCAGCGCATGGGCGATCGGTGTACGCATGTCCGGATTGCCCAGTTGCGCCAGCACCGAGCCATCGACGTAATCGACTAGGGAATGAATCACGCTCTGCGGGTGGACCACTACCTCGACCTGTGCGGGATGCGCATCGAATAGCCAGCAGGCCTCGATCAGTTCCAGTCCCTTGTTCATCATGCTGGCCGAATCCACGGAGATCTTCCGCCCCATCGACCAGTTGGGATGGGCGCAGGCCTGCGCCGGCGTCACCTCGATCAATTCGGCCGCCGGAGTTTCGCGAAAGGGCCCACCGGAAGCGGTCAGCAGGATGCGCCGCACGCCGACCGTCGCCAGACCGTTCCCATAGGCGGCGGGCAGGCATTGGAAGATCGCGTTGTGCTCGCTGTCGATCGGCAGCAACTGCGCACCGCTGCGGCGCACCGCCTGCATGAACAGGGCACCGGACATCACCAGCGCCTCCTTGTTGGCCAGCAGAACCTTCTTGCCCGCCTCCACCGCCGCCAGCGTGGGACGCAGCCCGGCGGCTCCGACGATCGCCGCCATCACCGCATCCGCTTCGGGATGGGCCGCCACCTCGCACAACCCCTCGCTTCCGGACAGCACCCGAGTGTCCAAGCCGGCGGCGCGCAATTCGCCTTCGAGCTGGCAAGCCGCCGCCGCCTCGGGCACCACGGCATAGCGGGGAGCAAAGCGCAGGCAAAGCGCCCGCAACTCGTCCAGCCGGGCGAACCCCGTCAGCGCGAAGGCCCGGTAACGTTCGGGGTGGCGAGCGATCACATCCAGAGTGCTCAGGCCGATCGAGCCGGTGGCACCCAGCACCGTTATTCTTTGTGGATTCAAAATATCCCCCAACCCGCGAGCCAGAGCACAACGACGAACATGGGAATGGCCGCCGTCAGGCTATCGATACGATCCAGCACCCCCCCGTGCCCGGGCAGGAGGTTGCTGCTGTCCTTGAGGCCGGCTTGACGCTTGAACATGCTCTCGGTCAAATCGCCGACCACCGAGATCAACACGACCAGGGTCGTACCGGCCAAGGCTAGCGCCAGTTCTCCCGCCAGCCAGCCGCGAAACAACCCGACAACGACGGTGACCAGCAGACAGGCGAGTAGGCCACCTGCCATGCCCTCCCAGCTCTTGCCGGGGCTGACCTGCGGCGCCAGCTTGCGCCGGCCGAAGGCCCGACCGACGAAATAGGCACCGATGTCCGCGGTCCAGACCAGCACCATCACCGCCAGGATCAGGTAGTTACCCAGCGGCCACTGCTTGAGCAGCAACAGCCCCTGCCAGGACGGCAGGAGGATCAGCAGACCGATTGCCAGTCGCCTCCCCCTGCCCGCCCAGCGTTGACTGCTCTGCGGGTAGTTCAAAACCAGCGGCACGACCAGCAGCCACCAGAGGATGCCGAGCAGCATGACCCCGGCCGCCAGCGCTGGCAGCCAATAGAGCAGGAGCAACAGCGCAGCGACCGCCGCGGCGAAACCCACACGGGAGCGCTGCTCGGCAAAACCGGCGAGCCTCGCCCATTCCCAGCCGCCCAGGGTGACGATCGCACCGATGAACAGCGCGAAGGCCCCGCCCTCGAGCAGGAAAAAACCGGCCAGGGCGAGGGGCAACAGCACCAGCGCCGTCAGGATTCGTTGCTTGAGCATCAGGTCCGCGCCTCTGCTTCCACCTGCTCGCTGGTCTTGCCGAAACGGCGCTGACGAGAAGCAAAGTCGGTCAAGGCCCGGCGCATGGCATCCTGCCTGAAGTCAGGCCAGTACTGATCGGTGAAGTACAACTCGGCATAGGCCAGTTGCCAAAGCAGGAAATTGCTGATGCGATGGTCTCCCCCGGTACGAATGCACAAGTCCGGCGGCGGCTGGTCGCCGGTCGACAGACAGCTCTGTAGGAGCTTTGAAGTGATGTCGTCAGGCTGCAACTGGCCGGCCTGGACCTCGCGCGCCAGGCGCTGCGCGGCCTGGGCTATGTCCCATTGCCCGCCGTAGTTGGCGGCGACCTGCAGAAGCAGGCCTGTCTGCCCGGCGGTCTGCAGCTCCGCCTCACGCATGGCGTCCTGCAGTTCGGGATTGAAGCGCGAGCGATCGCCGATGATGCGCAGGCAGATGCCATTCTCGCAGAGACGCCTCGCCTCGCGACGCAAGGCCGTCAGGAACAGCTCCATCAAGGCGCTGACCTCGGTGGCAGGGCGCTGCCAGTTCTCGCTGGAGAAGGCGAACAGAGTCAACACCTCGACTCCCACCTCGACGCACACCTCGATCGTAGCGCGCACCGCATCGACTCCGGCCTTGTGCCCGGCTATGCCGGGCAGCAGACGCTTCTTCGCCCAGCGATTGTTGCCATCCATGATTATGGCGACATGGCGCGGCACCACAGCGGGAGCGGCGGTCTTGTACTTATCCATGAAATATCCCGTGAGACCGCGACTATACGGCCATCAGGTCGGCCTCCTTGGCCTCCAGCGCCTTGTCGACCTCGGCGATGGCCTTGTCGGTGAGCTTCTGCACCTCATCCGCCGCGCGACGCTCGTCGTCTTCGCTGATTTCCTTCTCCTTGACCAGGTCCTTGATCTGGGCCAAGGCATCGCGGCGGATATTGCGCACCGCGACCCGTGCGCTCTCCGCTTCGGCGCGCGCCTGGCGGGTATAGCCCTTGCGGGTTTCCTCGGTCAGCGCCGGCATCGGCACACGGATGGTGGTGCCGGCGGTCGCCGGGTTGAGCCCTAGATCGGAAGTCATGATGGCCTTCTCCACCGCCTGGATCATGCTCTTGTCGAACACGGTCAGGGCCAGGGTGCGGGCATCCTCGGCGACCACGTTGGCGACCTGACGCAGCGGGGTGTCGGCACCATAGTAGGAAACCATGACGCCATCCAGAATACTCGGGTGAGCCCGACCGGTGCGGATCTTGGCGAAGGCGTGCTCCAGCGACTCCAGACTCTTCTTCATGCGCGCCTGCGCGTCCTTCTTGATCTCATTGATCATGCTTGCTTTCCTCGATCAGGGTTCCTTCGGCACCGCCGACCACGATGTTCAGCAGGGCTCCCGGTTTGTTCATATTGAAGACGCGCAGCGGCATCTTGTGATCGCGACACAGACAAATGGCGGTCAAATCCATCACACCCAGCTTGCGATCGAGCACCTCGTCGTAGGTCAAGTACTCGAACTTCTCGGCATTCGGATCCTTGAAGGGGTCGGCCGTGTAGACGCCGTCCACCTTGGTGGCCTTGAGCACCAAGTCGGCATCGACTTCGATGGCACGCAAGCAGGCAGCCGAGTCGGTGGTGAAAAAGGGATTTCCGGTTCCCGCGGCAAAGATCACCACCTCGCCAGAAGCCAGATGGCGCATGGCCTTGCGCCGGTCGTAGTGATCGGTTACACCGACCATGGAAATCGCCGACATGACAATCGCCGGAATATTGGAGCGCTCCAGGGCATCGCGCATGGCTAGGGCATTCATCACCGTGGCCAGCATCCCCATGTGATCGCCCGTGACCCGATCCATGCCCGCGGCGGACAGAGCGGCACCGCGAAACAGGTTGCCGCCGCCGATCACCAGGCCGACCTGCACGCCGATGCCGACCAGTTGGCCGACCTCCAGCGCCATCCGATCCAGCACCTTGGGATCGATGCCGAAATCCTCGGCCCCCATCAAAGCTTCGCCGCTGAGCTTGAGCAGAATGCGTTTATAGCGAGGTTGACGACCACTCACCTGCTGGGCCATTGCGTATCTCTCCTGCGGCTCTATCTGTATCAGTCGGAACAGGCGCGAAGCCTGCCTTGCTCCACACCGGAAACGGCGCGGACCGGCGGCTGGGAAGGCGATCCGGCGAAGCGGGTCCCGGCCACCTGCAAATCGATTGCGACTCTCGACTCCAGCGCCGTGGCAGACATGCCGTACGCCACTGCTCGCCCCTGGCAACCTGGAGCGGAACGGCGAACCACAGGCTGCCAGTCGACAAAGAGGCCGCGCGCGTGAGCGGGCAGCCTCTTGTCGGACGACGGAATCGAAGCCGTCTTATTGCTTGCTGGCGGCGAGCTGGGCAGCCACTTCAGCGGCGAAGTCGACCTCGGCCCTCTCGATACCCTCGCCTACCTCGTAGCGGACGAAGGAGACGATTTCGGCTCCAGCCTTCTTGGCCAGTTCGCCTACCTTGATGTCCGGGTCCTTGACGAACGGCTGCTCGACCAGGCTGGCTTCGGCGAGGAACTTGTTGATGCGGCCCTTGACCATGTTCTCGACAATGTTCTCCGGCTTGCCGGCGATCTTGTCGGCGTTCAGCGCCAGGAAGATTTCCTTTTCCTTGGCGACCGCCTCCTCGGACACCTGGGACGGGCTCAGGAACTGCGGGTTGCTGGCAGCCACGTGCATGGCGATTTCCTTGGCCAGCTCGGGGTTGCCGCCCTTCAGGTTGACCAGCACGCCGATGCGGTGACCATGCAGGTAGGCCCCCACCACGTCGCCCTCGACACGGGTCAGACGACGGATGTTGACGTTCTCGCCACACTTGGCCACCAGCGCCTCGCGGGCCGACTCCCGGTCCGCGATCAGCGGAGCGGCGTCGGTCAGCTTGTCGGCGAAGGCCTTCTCGAGGCTTTCGGCGACGAAGGCCTTGAAATCTTCCTGCAGGGCCAGGAAGTCGGTCTGGGCGTTGACCTCGATGATCACGGCCGCCTTGTTGTCGTCGGACACCTTGACCGCGATGGAGCCTTCGGCGGCAATGTTGCCGGCCTTCTTAGCGGCCTTGATTGCGCCGGAGGCACGCATGTCGTCGATGGCCTTCTCGATGTCGCCGCCGGCGGCGACCAGAGCCTTCTTGCACTCCATCATGCCCTGGCCGGTACGCTCGCGTAGCTCCTTGACCAGCGCCGCGGTAATCTCTGCCATGTTCGCAATCCTCTTGAAAAGGTTTTCAACCATTCCGCCCGCTGGATCGGGCGTTTCCGACCTTCAAATGTATAAAGTGGCAAAAAGGGGGCCTAGCCCCCTTTCTTGCGCAGCGGGTACCGCCTGATGTCCCGCGCTCAGCCTTCCGCGGCCTCGGAAGCGGCGAATTCCTCGATGAACTCGTCGCCGGTGCCGGCGTTCTGGCGGCCGCGCAGCACGGCATCGGCCACCGAGCCCAGGTACAGCTGCACGGCGCGGATGGCGTCGTCGTTACCCGGGATGATGTAGTCGACGCCCTCGGGGCTGCTGTTGGTATCGACTACGCCGATGACCGGAATGCCCAGCTTGTTGGCTTCGGAGATGGCGATGCGCTCGTGATCGACGTCAATCACGAACATCGCGTCGGGCAGGCCGCCCATATCCTTGATGCCGCCCAGGCTGCGCTCCAGCTTATCCAGATCGCGGGTGCGCATCAGCGCTTCTTTCTTGGTCAGCTTGGCGAAGGTGCCGTCCTGGGACTGGGTTTCCAGCTCGCGCAGGCGCTTGATGGAGGCACGAATCGTCTTGTAGTTGGTCAGCATGCCGCCCAACCAGCGATGATCGACGTAGGGCATGCCGCAACGGGCCGCCTCTTCACGGACCAGCCTGCCGGCTGAGCGCTTGGTGCCGACGAACAGGATCTTGTTCTTGCCCGCCGCCAGTTTCTCGACGAAGCTCAGGGCTTCGTTGAACATCGGCAGGGTCTTTTCCAAGTTGATGATGTGGATCTTGTTGCGCGCGCCGAAGATGTACCGGCCCATTTTCGGGTTCCAGTAACGGGTCTGGTGGCCGAAGTGGCAACCGGCTTTCAGCATGTCGCGCATGGTGACTTGGGACATTTCAATTCCTCGTTCGAATCGGGTTAGGCCTCCACGCATCCCGATATCCAACCCTTGCGGGCACCCAGGATACCGTGCCGATGCGTGTGTGGAGTCAATGCTCGCGAACCGCAGGTCCGCCGAGCGGCGCGTTTTATAGCACAAAAGCCGACCGCAGGCTACCGGGCGACGGGCGATGCCCCGCGCGGCGCGCAGGCGATTTGGTTTATCATCGCCCCCATTCCGAACGTATGTCCCGCGCCCCAGGCGCCGAGAGAGAGTCCGCATGACCGTCACCATCAAGACGCCCGAGGAAATCGAAAAAATGCGCGTAGCCGGCCGCCTGGCCGCCGAGGTGCTGGAAATGATCGGCGAACACGTCAGGCCGGGCATCACTACCGAGGAGTTGGACCGCATCTGCCACGACTATATCGTCGACGTGCAGCACGCCATTCCCGCCCCGCTCAACTATAAGGGCTATCCCAAGTCGATCTGCACCTCCGTCAACCATGTGGTCTGTCACGGCATTCCCAACGACAAACCGCTGAAGGACGGCGATATCGTCAACCTCGACATCACCGTGATCAAGGACGGCTATCACGGCGACACCAGCATGATGTTCCTGGTCGGCAATCCCCCGGAATGGGCGAGACGCCTGTGCCAGGTGACCCAGGAATGCCTCTACAAGGGCATCGAGCTGGTGCGCCCGGGCGCCCACCTCGGCGATATCGGCGAGACGATCCAGAAGCACGCCGAGAAGAGCGGCTTCTCGGTGGTCCGCGAATACTGCGGACACGGCATCGGCGCGCTGTTCCACGAAGAGCCCCAGGTGCTCCACTACGGCCGTGCCGGCACCGGCCTCGAACTCAAGCAAGGCATGACCTTCACCATCGAGCCGATGATCAACCAGGGCCGCGCGGAAACTCGCCTGCTCGGCGACGGCTGGACCGCCATCACCAAGGACCGCAAGCTCTCCGCCCAATGGGAGCACACTCTGCTGGTCACCGCTGGCGGCTACGAGATCCTGACCCTGCGCCGCGACGACACCATCGCGCGCACTTCGCGCTGATCGAGGTGAAGTCATGCCGCAGGTGGATCCCGATCTGTTCGACCCCGGACAGTTCCAGGCCGAGCTGGTCCTGAAGTCCAGCCCCATTCCCGCCTACAAGAAAGCCCTGCGGTGCGCCCGGGAAGTGCTCGATGCGCGCTTCCGGGAAGGCCGCGACATCCGCCGGCTGATCGAGGACCGGGCCTGGTTCGTCGACCAGATCCTCACCCTGGCCTGGAACCGCTTCGACTGGAGCGAGGATGCCGACATCGCCCTGATCGCCGTCGGCGGCTACGGTCGCGGCGAACTGCATCCCTACTCGGACATCGACCTGCTGATCCTGATGGACGGCGCCGACCACGAGGTGTTCCGCGAACCGATCGAGGGCTTTCTCACCCTGCTCTGGGACATCGGCCTGAAGGTCGGCCAGAGCGTGCGCTCGCTGGCCGAGTGCGCCGAAGAGGCGCAGGCTGACCTGACGGTGATCACCAACCTGATGGAGAGCCGCACCATCGCCGGTCCCGAGCACCTGCGCCAGCGCATGCAGGAAGTCACCAGCGCGCAGCGGATGTGGCCGAGCCGGGCCTTTTTCCTCGCCAAGCGCGACGAGCAGAAGACTCGCCATGCCCGCTACAACGACACCGAGTACAACCTCGAACCCAATGTCAAGGGCTCGCCCGGCGGCCTGCGCGACATCCAGACCCTGCTCTGGATAGCCCGCCGCCAGTTCGGCACCATTAATCTGCACGCCATGGTCGGTCAGGGCTTCCTGCTGGAAAGCGAATACACCCTGCTCGCCTCCTCCCAGGAATTCCTCTGGAAGGTGCGCTACGCCCTGCACATGCTCGCCGGACGCGCCGAGGACCGCCTGCTGTTCGACCTGCAGCGGCAGATCGCCGGCCTGCTCGGCTACGAGGACAGCGACGCCAAGCTGGCGGTCGAGCGCTTCATGCAGAAGTACTACCGGGTGGTGCTCGGCATCGCCGAGCTGACCGAGCTGGTCTTCCAGCACTTCGAGGAAGTCATCCTGCCCGGCGACGCCGCCGGGCGGGTCGAACCGCTGAACGAACGTTTCCAGGTGCGCGATGGTTATCTAGAGGTCACCCACGCCAGCGTCTTCCAGGAAACGCCTTCCGCCCTGCTGGAAATCTTCGTGCTGCTGGCCCGGCGCCCGGAGATCCGCGGCGTGCGCGCCGACACCATCCGCCTGCTGCGCGACCACCGCTATCTGATCGACAACGCCTTCCGCCGCGATCCCCACAACACCGGCCTGTTCATCGAACTGTTCAAGAGCCGCCAGGGCATCCACCGCAACCTGCGGCGCATGAACCGCTACGGCATCCTCGGGCGCTACCTGCCGGAGTTCGGCCACATCGTCGGACAGATGCAGCACGACCTGTTCCACATCTATACGGTCGACGCCCACACCCTGAACCTGATCAAGAACCTGCGCAAACTCTTCTGGCCGGAACTGGCGGAGAAATACCCGCTGGCCAGCAAACTGATCGAGAAGCTGCCCAAGCCCGAACTGATCTACCTGGCCGGGCTCTACCACGATATCGGCAAGGGCCGCGGCGGCGACCATTCGGAACTCGGCGCGGCCGACGCGCTGGCATTCTGCGAACGCCACGACCTGCCGGCCATGGACACCCAACTGATCGTCTGGCTGGTGCGCAACCACCTGCTGATGTCCACCACCGCCCAGCGCAAGGACCTCTCCGATCCGCAGGTGATCTTCGACTTCGCTCAGAAGGTCCGCGACCAGACTTACCTGGACTATCTCTACGTACTGACCGTGGCGGACATCAACGCTACCAACCCGACCCTCTGGAACTCCTGGCGGGCCAGCCTGCTGCGCCAGCTCTACACCGAGACCAAGCATGCCCTGCGCCGCGGACTGGAGCAGCCGGTCGGCCGCGAGGAACAGATCCGCCAGACGCAGAAGGCCGCGCTGGACATCCTGGTGCGCAGCGGCACCGATCCCGACGACGCCGAACATCTCTGGACACAACTGGGCGACGACTACTTCCTGCGCCACACCTCCAGCGACATCGCCTGGCACACCGAGGCGATCCTTCAGCACCCGAGCAGCGGCGGACCGCTGGTGCTGATCAAGGAAACCACCCAGCGCGAGTTCGAGGGCGCCACCCAGATCTTCATCTACGCGCCGGACCAGCACGACTTCTTCGCCGTGACCGTGGCCGCCATGGACCAGCTCAACCTGAGCATCCACGACGCCCGCGTCATCACTTCGACCAGCCAGTTCACCCTCGATACCTATATAGTGCTCGACGCCGACGGCGGCTCGATCGGCGACAACCCGGCGCGCATCCAAGAAATCCGCCAGGGGCTGGTGGAAGCTTTGCGCAACCCGGCCGACTACCCCACCATCATCCAGCGCCGCGTGCCGCGCCAGCTCAAGCACTTCGCCTTCGCCCCGCAGGTCATCATCCAGAACGACGCCCTGCGCCCGGTGACCATCCTCGATATCATCGCCCCGGACCGCCCCGGCCTGCTGGCGCGGATCGGCAAGATCTTCCTGGACTTCGACCTGTCACTGCAGAACGCCAAGATCGCCACCCTCGGCGAACGGGTCGAGGACGTGTTCTTCGTCACCGACGCGCACAACCAGCCCTTGTCCGACCCGGAACTCTGCGCCCGCCTGCAACTGGCGATCGTCGAACAACTGGCCGACGGCGACAGCTATATTCAGCCGAGCCGGATCAGCATCTGAACCCAGAACCGGACGGCGGCCCGCCCCGCGCAGGGATGGCTCGCCGCCCGCGGCTACCAGGAAAGCCCCATGAACGACGCCCTGAACCTTTTGCAACCCTATCCCTTCGAGAAGCTTCGCGCGCTGCTCGCCGGCGTGCAGCCGCCGGCCGGTAAGAAGCCCATCGCCCTGTCCATCGGCGAACCCAAGCACCGCTCGCCGAGCTTCGTCGTCGAGGCTCTGGCCGCCAACCTCGAACAGCTCGCGGTCTACCCCACCACCCTCGGCCTGCCGGCGCTGCGCGAAGCCATCGCCCGCTGGTGCGAGCGGCGTTTCCGGGTGCCGGCTGGCCGGCTGGACCCGGCGCGCCACGTGCTGCCGGTCAACGGCACCCGGGAGGCGCTGTTCGCCTTCGCCCAGACCGTGGTAAAGCGCACGGACAACGGCTTAGTGGTCAGCCCCAACCCCTTCTACCAGATCTACGAAGGCGCGGCCCTGCTCGCCGGGGCCACGCCGCACTACCTGCCGTGCCTTCCGGAGAACGGTTTCAATCCCGACTTCGACGCGGTACCGGCGGACGTCTGGCGGCGCTGTCAGTTGCTGTTCCTCTGCTCGCCGGGCAACCCCACCGGCGCCCTGGTGCCGCTCGCTACCCTTAAGAAACTGATCGCCCTGGCCGACGAGCACGACTTCGTGATCGCCGCCGACGAGTGCTACAGCGAGCTGTACTTCGACGAACAGAACCCGCCGCCCGGCCTGCTCACCGCTTGCGCCGAGCTGGGCCACGACGACTTCCGTCGCTGCGTGGTGTTCCACAGCCTGTCCAAGCGCTCCAACCTGCCGGGCCTGCGCTCGGGCTTCGTCGCCGGCGACGCCGAGATCCTCAAGAGCTTCCTGCTCTACCGCACCTACCACGGCTGCGCCATGCCAGTGCCGACCCAACTGGCCAGCATCGCCGCCTGGAACGACGAAGTCCATGTGCGCGCCAACCGTGTGCTGTACCGGGAGAAGTTCGACGCCGTGCTGGGCATCCTGCAGCCGGTGCTCGACGTCAAGCGCCCGGACGGCAGTTTCTACCTGTGGCCGCGCACTCCAGTGGACGACCAGATCTTCACCCGTGACCTGTTCGCCCGCGAACACGTGACCGTGGTGCCGGGCGCCTACCTGTCGCGCGGCGTGGACGGCCTCAACCCCGGAGCCGACCGCGTGCGCATGGCCCTGGTCGCCCCCCTAAACGAATGCGTGGAAGCCGCCGAACGCATCCGCGACTTCGTTCGCGCGGGCTGAGCGGCGCCCCTCGCCCGCCGTTCGCCCTCAAGTGCTACGGAACAGCCGCGCCTCGCTGATGTCCAGCTCGCGCAGGATCTCGCCGAGCAAGTCGTCGTCGACCTGATGGCGACGGCGCAAACGGTATAGCTCCAGGCGCTGGGAACGCAGCGCCTGCAGACGCAGGCGCTGCTCCAGCGCATTCATCTGACGCAGGCGCGTACGCGCCTCCACGGAATCGTCGGGCTCCAGTTGCTGGCGGTATTCGGCCATAATCTTCGCCTTGACCTCGGCCGCCAGGGCCATCTCCTCGGGACTCAGGCCGGGCTCCTCGCTCTGCGCCTCCAGGGCGCGGATTGCAGCCTCGACAGTCTTTACCCGGTTGCGGCGCAACTCCTGCTCGCGCGCCTCCCCGTTGTCCACCGGCAGGCCGCGCAGCAGCAGCGGCAGACCGAGGGTGGCGACCAGCAGCGACAGCAGGATCACTCCGGCGGCGACGGAGATCAGCAAATCGCGCTGCGGAAAGGCTTCGCCATTGCCCAGCAGCAACGGCAGCGACAGCACGCTGGCCAGGGTCACGGCACCGCGTACCCCACCCAAGGTGAGCAGCGCCGCCAGGCGCAGCGACGACTGCCCGGCGAAGCTGCTGGGCAGGCCGCGCCAACGGCGCAGCGCACCGGACACCAGCCAGTAAAGCCAGGTCCAGACGAAACGCAGCAGGATCAGCGCTAGGAACACCTGGCCGACGAGGAGTCCCAACTCGACGGTGCTCGCCCAGAACAGCTCGCCCTCTTTTAGCGTGACCTTGACGATGTCCGGCAACTGCAGGCCGAGCAGCAGGAAAATCAGGCCGTTGAAGGTGAACTCCAGCAGCGCCCATACGCTGCGGTTGAGCAGCCGCGTGGTGGTCTGCCGCGGCAGCAGATCGAGACGGCTCTGCATCATGCCCGCCGCCACCGCCGAGAGAATCCCGGAGACGCCCAGATGCTCGGCCGCCACGTAGGCAGCGAACGGCAGCAGCAGCATGAACATCACGTGCGGCGCCGGCTCCTCCCAGCCGAACCCGATCATCCAAGCCCGGAAACGCCCGAGCACATAGCTCAGGGCCACCCCGACCGCTAGCCCGCCGAGGGCCACCAGGACGAACTCCAGACCGGCCTCGGCTAGGGAAAACGAGCCGGTCAGGGCAGCCGCCACGGCGAACTTGAAAGCCACCAAGCCGGAAGCGTCGTTCATCAGCGCCTCGCCCTGGAGGATGTTCATCAAGGTGCGCGGCAGACGACCATGGGCGATCGCCGACACCGCCACGGCATCGGTGGGCGACAGCACCGCCGCCAGGGCAAAGGCCACCGCCAGCGGGATGTCGGGGAACAGCAGATGGATCAGCCAGCCGGCGCCGAGCACGGTGAACAACGCCAAGCCGAAGGCCAGTAGCAGAATCGGCGTGCGCAACCGCCAGAACTCGCCCTTGGGCATCCGCCAGCCGTCGACGAACAGCAAGGGCGGAATGAACAGCAGCAGGAACAGTTCGGGATCGAGCCGCACGTGCAGACCGAACCCCGGCAGCGCCAGCAGGGCGCCGATGGCGATCTGGATGAGCGGCAGGGGAATGGGGATGAACTGCGCAGTGATGCGCGTGCCGCCGACGACCAGCAGCATGATCAGAATCGTATAGAGAAGTTGCATGGGATGCGGGAAGAGGCGCTTGAGAAGTTCCCAGTCTACCCCTCAAGCAAAGCGGCGAGAATTCACCATGGTCAAGTTCCGTCGCTCCGGCGACGTGTTATCTGTCGCAGCGCGACGCCGAGCGCCAACATGTGCTGCCGCTTGATGCCGACCCCGTGCTCTTTCATCTCTTCCCACACACCCTGCCAGCCGCCCAGTTCGATGCGTTCCAGATGGGCGGTCTGCCGGAACTGGTCGGCATAGTCCTCGCGATTGCCCTTATCGAGCAGGCACGATGCTGGTTCCGGCAGCAGCAGGAAATCGGCGCGCGGCAGGCCGGCCGCGATGCACAGGCCGGCCAGGTCGTAGTCGGCGAACACGCCGACGCGCACCGCCGCCGGCAGCGCGCCGAGCAAACGCCGGGCGCCACGCGCCAGATTGCCGTGACCGCGATAGAGGATCAGGCCGTCGGCCAGCCCGGCCGGGGTCCGGTAGCCCTCCCAGTCATCGAAGCTATCGAGATTTTCGATCACCAGTACTTAGACAACGGCGGAAAGGTCCAGGCTCTCCAACGGCACGCGTAGGCTCAGGCCGACAGGGTCGGCAACGGCGTGGGCAGACGCCCCTTGAGCAGCACGAAGCCGTCGTCGGGGCGCTGGCGGGCGGTCTTCTCGTCGATGAAACCCTGTGCAGCCGCCTGCGGGCGATTACCGCGTGGAGCGCTGGCCAACAGGTTTGCGGCACCGCTCGCGCACTCGGCCGCCCGGCGCAGGACACGCAGCATGGCATCGTCGAAGTAAAGGCTGTTTCCCCGTGGCTCGCCAACCTCCTGCTCTTCCCGGATGAACTGCCAGGTCGCATCGAGCGGTACCCTGTGGCGCCGATTGCGCAACAGGCTGTGGATGGCCTGCAAGTGATGCGCGCTCAGGCCAGCCACAGCCTGACGTCCCGCACGATGAAATTGCCCGAGTAGACCGGATGCGGCTCGCCGATGGGGTCCAGCTCGAAGTGGCGCTTCTGCTCCTCCGGCAGCCCCTCGTAGCCGCCGATCACCTGGTACAGCCAGCTTTCCGCATCCCAGGGCAGTTCGTGCCGCGCCCGGTACTCCAGGGCCGAAAGCCGCTCGCCACTGTCGATGATCCGGCAGAAGTAGGCCTCGACGGCCGCGCGGATCGGGTTGGCGACGACCTCGAAGTCCTCGGGCGCGCCGAGCACGAATTCGCCGGCCTCGCCCGGCGCCTGGCCCAGGCGCTCGGCCGGCTGCAGACTGCGCGCGTGGGCCACCAGGGCGAGCAAAACCTCTTCCTGCAGCGGGTTGTGGACGTCCGCCGCGGCCGGGGCGAGGATCGCCGGGGCCTGGTTGAACAGCAGCGGGACCTGCGGCTGGGCGGCGTGGTTGGCCACCCGGTAGTCCGGCTGCTGCTCCATGTGCAGCAGCCAGCCCTTGAGCAGACGGGTGCGGCCGCGGATCTGGCGGAAGCGGCCGAGTAGTTCGAGCAGGCGGCCCTGGACCACGCTCAGCTCCTGGGAGCAAGCGCTGACCGTGCGCTGCAGACTGGTGACCAGCAGGCGGCGCAGCTCGCGCAGGTCTCCGGCGGTCTCGGCCAGTTCCTCGAAGCTGATCAGCTCCAGCCCGGCAAGCAGTTCGCTCACCTGGGACTGGGCCAGCTCGTTCTCGCGGATCTTGGCGTTGAGGGTGCCGACGTAGCCGAACTCGTTATTGATCCGGCTCCACAGCACGCGGATGCCGTGGCCCAAGGTCTCGCCGAAGGCGTAGACGTGCTCGCGCAGTTCGCCCAGGTAGGCGTCGGCGGCCGCGTAGTCGCCCTGGTGGCGCGCCTCCTTGTAATGGGCGGCGAGGGTCTTGAAGGTGGCCAGGGCGGCGCCGGCGTTGGCATCGATCTGCCGGTTGCGGTCGTCGCGCAGGGCCTCCTCCAGCAGCGCGCGCACCGCCCGGCGCAGGTGCAGGTCGGCGCCGGGCTCGGGACGGTAGAGGATGCCGTCCCTGATCAGCCGCTCCTCGACCGCCGGCTCTAGCGCCTGATCCGCCACCGAGCCGGCCAGGTAGGCGTCCATGATCGGCTCGGCATGCCGGCCCAGCAGGCGCAAAAAGCGCACCCCAGCCTGATGCAGGCTGCCGCTCATAGCAGCGAGCCCTGGCTGGCGCCTTCCGCGCGGCCTTCGAGGTCGAGGCCCTCGCTTTCGTCGACGAAACGGATCACCTCGTACAGGTAGTCGAGCTTGCCGGTACCCAGGTAGATCTGCTTATCCGGATTGGGCCGCACCAGGTAGCCCAGTTCGCACAGGCGCTTGAACACCTGCTTGATTTGTCCGTCGACGCCGGCGCTGGTCGAGCCGAACAGCCGATAGTGGCTGATCCGCGCCAGTTGCTCGCGGAACGCCGGAGTGTCCTCGACGATGCTCTGCAGCTCGTTGAGACGCAGCGCGCTACCCTCGGTGAGCGGCGCATCCTGGGCGCCGGCCTCCTGGACCAGCACCAGCCACTCCACCAGCGGGGAGAGGGCGGCGCAGACGTCGCGGAACTGCTGGCCGATCACTCGCCGCTCGTCCTCGCCGAGTTGCCGGTAGGCGCAGAAGAACACGTCGCCCTCGCCGGCGCCGCCGACGGTGGCGACCATGCGGTTGAGGGTGGCCAAATAGTCGTCGATTTGCTCGCGGTTGGCCGGCGTCTTCAGGAAACGCCAAGCGTCCTCGTCGCTGGTGCGGCAGATGAATTCGCCCCCGAGCAGGCGCTCGATCACTTGTCCCCTAGTCGAGAGCATTCAGGCCACCTCTCCGCTTTTCAGGTTCTTCAGACGCTCGGCGATGACATCCAGGCGTGGCTTGACCACTTGCAACTGGCGGGTCTGCTTGTTGACGATGTAGCGGTTGGCGAACAACGACAGCACCTCGGAATCCGGGTTGGGGAAGGCGCCGAGAATGCGGATGTTGTTGTTGCTGCAGGCGTCGAAGATCTTCTTCACGTTGTTGTGGTGCAGGGTGCCCAGCTCGTCGATGGGCCAGTGGACGACGGCCGGCGCCGCGCCGCGCAACAGGCGAGTGAAGGCCAGTAGGAACTTGCAGAGGATCAGGTAAGCCATGCCGTGGCTGGATGACTCGTTGAGCTGGCGGTCGGTGCGGATCACCAGGTCGCTGTTGCCCTCGCGCAGGCGCAGCTCGATCTCCAGAAGCCCGGCGATGCCGCCACCGAGCGCCGAACGGCCGACGATGTCCAGCGTCCGGCGCATGCTGCCGGTGTAGTCCTCGCCGGGCAGTTCGCCGTAGCCGTCCTCGCGCCAGGCACGGAAGGCTTTGATAAAAGCCTTGAGTTCCGGCCAGAACTCTAGCTCGCCGATCCGCGAACGGATGCGCACCGCCGACTCGGAGACGCCGTCGAGGAACAGTTCCTCGCCGACCTCGCGGGTGATCCGCGCGCTCTGCGTGTCGATCTTGCGGTCGATGTCGGCGAGCACTTCGTAGTAATGGTTGAGCTCGATGCCGAAGTTCTTGCCCAGATCGCGCAGCGCGGCGATCTTCTGCGGCACCAGGACGTTAAGCAGTTCCGCCAGGTGCGGCACCAGGCGGCGGTAATCGAGGCTCGGGATGCCGCGCTCGCCGACCTGGGTGCATTCGGCGCGGCTGCGCTCCCAGGTTTCCGCCAGGCCGGAACCGGACCGCCCGGCGATCAGGCCGTCGAAACGCTCGACGTGGACCTTGATGGCGGCGAGTTGCCGCTCGCGGGCCTGCAGCAGTTCCTCGCCGAGGCGTAGGCGCTCGTCCAGCTCGCCCTCGGCGGGGCTGGCCTCGCGCGGCAGCTTCAGCTCGCCGAGGCGGCGCAGCAGCGTCCTGACACGGCTCAGCGCCTCGTCGAGCTGACCCCTGAGCTGTACGGCGCGCTGGCGGCCTTCTTCTAAGCGGCTGCGCTCGGCCTTGTAGGCGGCGCTGGCACCGCCCAGCCGCTGCTCCAGGTCCGCGGCCAGATCGCGGCTTTCGCCCAACTGGCCCTGCAGCTTGGGTTTGCGCGCCAGCCAACTGTGCCGGTACCAGTCGTCATAGCGCAGCACCTCGTCGCGGCGCTGTTCGGTACGAGCGATCCGCTCGCCGAGCGCCTTCATCTGGCGCTTGAGTTCGACGATGGCGTTCTCGTCGACACCACGCGACTTCAACTCGTCCCTATACCAGCGCTCGCACGCCTCCAGCTCGGCCTGGGCGCCGGCGCGGCGCGCCTCGGCGGTGGCCTTGAGCTGGCGGATCTGGCTGTCCAGGCTGCTGAGCACCTGCTGCCAATGCGCCGAGGTTTCCAGGCGCTCCTCACCGTAGCGGCTCTTCAATTCGGCCAGCCAGGCATCGCGCTCGGCGACCAGCAGTTCGAGCGCGCCATCCAACTCGACCAGTTGCCTGCGCGCCTGGCTGCGCCGCTCGGCCACCGCGGCGTCCAGCCGATCCTTCTGGGCGCGGCGCTCCTCCTTGAGGCGCTGGCGGTCGTCGCGGCGGTTCTGCGCCTCGCTGCGCGCCACCACCAGTTGCCGCTGCGACTCCTCCAAGGCGGCGTTGGCCTCGACCAGTCGGGCCTCGGTTTCCTTCTGCTGGTTCTCGGCATCCTGCAGGGCATCCTGGGCGAGTTGCAGGCGCTGGCGCAGCTCGGCCTCGCTAGCAGCGTAACCGGGGACTTCGAGGGCGGCCAGGTCCAGGTGCACGCCAAACAGACCGCCTTCGCCGTCATCGCTCAGCGCCGGCTTGAGGTCGGCGCGCTTGAGCAGTTCCGGATGGATGACCTTGCCGATCCGACTCTCCCAGCCCGGCTGCTCGCGGCGCAAAAATTCCAGCAGGGTGTGCTGGCCGGGATAGAGCATCAGTTCGATCTCGTCGAGCTGCTCCTGGCGCTCGACCAGCCGCCGTGCGCCCAGCGTGAAGGCGCCATGGGCCTCTTCGCGGCGGGCACGCAGGCCGCGCTCCTGGGTTTCCAGATGGCGCACCTGGGCCTCGGCGGCCTCGACCCTCTCGTCGGCCTCCTCGAGACGACGGTCGAGGATCGCCAGGGCGAGGCTCTCCTCCTCGCCGTAGCCGAGGTTGCGGCTCCGCTGGTCGAGGCGATCGCGTTCGAGCCTGCGCTCGTACTCGCGGCGGTTGAAGTCTTCCAAGCCTTCCTGGCGGCGGGCGGCGAAGGCGCTCTCGAGGGCGTGCAGCGCCTCGTCCTGCCGGGCCTTGCGCTCGTCGCGCTCCCCGCGCAGGGCCTCTTCCTGGCCGCGCAACTGTTCCAGCGCCAACTCGCGCTGGTCTTTGATCGCCTGCTGGCGCTCTAGCCAGGCGCGCTCGACGTCCTGGTGGCGCTCGGTGAGCAGGCGGTGGCGGGCGTCGAGGTTGGCCATCTCGTCGCGCCAGGCGCCGACCTGTTCGAGATCGGCCTTGGCCTGCTCGATGTCGGCGTCCAGATAGCCCTGGTACTGCCGCTCGATCTGCTCCAATTCATCGTCGATGCGGCCGATGTCGCCGCGGGCGGCGGACAGTTCCTGGTTGAGCGCGTCGCGCCGCTCCTTCCAGCTCTCTTCCAGTTGGCGGAGCTGAAAGCCGCTCCGTTCGATCGACGCCTCGGTCTCTTCCTGAGACTGGAACAGGCGTGGCTCGTCGACCTTGTAGCCGAGCAGCAGGCCGGCCAGGCGAAGCTCGCCGCCCAGCAGGTCCTGGTATTCGCGCTCCAGGCGCTCGAACTCCGGGCGGATGGCGTTGAAGCCCTCGATCAGGCGGCTGTCGCGAATCCAGTCCTCGACCCGCTGCAGGTTAAGGTGGGTGGCCGGCGGGCTGACGCCGTCCTCCTCGAGGATCGCGGCGACCATCGACTTGATGGTCTCCATCTTGCCTTCCCGCGAGTGCACGGCGCGCGCCAGCTTCTCGATATGGCGCAGCGAGTGTTCCGGATCGCAGAGCGAGAACTGCCGGGCCCAGCCACGCAGTTCGGCGCGCTGACCGTCGGCGGCGAGCAGGCTGCGGTCGTTCTGGATAATGGCGCGGAATTGGGTGGTGTTGATCAGCCGGGTGGTGTTGACGCCGCCCTGCCGGAAGCGCCGCCCCAGCTCCTCCATGCTCAGGCAGACGATGGCGTCGCCCTGGCGGCTCTTCACGTAGTCGTCCAGTTCGAAGCCCTTCTGCACCAGGCGGTAGGTCACCCCCCGGCCGTCGCTGGCGGCGGCCAGCACCGCCTGGCAGAGCTGGCCGTCCATGCGCTGGTATTCGTAGACGATGAAACTCTGCTCGGTGGGCAGGTACCAGCGCTCGAAGCTGTCGCGGGTGGCCGGCACCACGCGGCTCGGGTATTCGCCGTAGAACACCGGCACCAGCCGCTGCAGGGTGGTCTTGCCGGAGGCATTGGTACCGCAGATGTTGGTGTGGTCGTCGACGACCAGTTCCACCACGCCTCGGAGGTGGGTGTTGATCAGGATGATGCGATTCAGGCCGGGCATGCGGGTCCTTCGGAAAAACACGGTGATGGCGGCAGCCGAAAAGGCTGGCAGTTTAGCGCCTGAGGGCGACTTGCGCAGAGACCGCCGGATTGTCCGGTAAATTCCTTCCGAACTGCGGCCGGTACGGAACCGACATCGCATAATTTCCGTCCTCCTTCCCGACCACAGGATACCCAGATGACAGACGGAACCCCGGCCCTCTACGGCATCAAGGCCTCGGATGCTCCGATGATCAGCAGAAAATCCTTTCAAATCAGTCAAATAAGCAATAAAACAGCGCAAAAGTAACCGCTGTTTTTAATGCGTTAGGCTTAAATAAAATCAATCACTTGCTAGGGCAGGGCCTGTTGACGTTTGGGCATGAGCCGCGTTGCCGCGTCAAATGCCGCCAGTTAAGGCGCGGGTCGCCGGTAATGGTCATTCCCTTGCCAAGACCCGCAACGCCGCATGGCGGCATTTGACGCGCAGCCTGGGCGGCCCCACCCGTAGGGACGAGGCCTATGCCCAAACGTCAACAGGCCCTAATGCTTTTTGGGGCAGAACAACCACCCTTCTTGCCCGCCCCCCTACTTCGTCATCGCGCTCACCCGCAGCCACCACTCAAGCGTTCGCAGCACTCCGAGGCTGACAGCCACACACAGACACACTTTGCAATATCTATTTGATATTATCCGGCAGACCGTCGGCAGATCGGCATGCCGGGAGCGTTAGCTGACCATGCGAAGAAGTTGGTTATCCGGGCCTGACGGCCTCGGTAAAGCGCGCATTCGGTTCGAGTAATCTGCAAGCCAGGGTCTATTCCCCCCCCCCTAAACTGGTAGGCATGCCAGTGGCGACAGAGTGCCCGCCCGGCCGGCGTAACCGGCCATCCATTGCTACTTTCAGTGGCTCATCCTGCTCGGTGCCTTCCGTCGCGTCGTATCGCGCACCGTGCGCGACATTGGCTCAGGTCAAGAATTCCGACGCTTCCCTCCCCTAGGGTTCCGGCTAGAGCGGCCGTCCTGAGTGTCTAGACCCTTGCTGGTCCGCAGTAGCGCAACGAGAAGTATCAGTCGCCCCTCTTGCTCGTAATGCCCCCCACCACACCAACTTGGAGGCATACTCGATGAATGGAGTCCTGATACTCGCGATTGTCGTTCTGGTCTATCAGCTCCTGTCCGCCCTGGTAATGTTCCTGCTCATAAAGTTGATATCCCATACCTTGCAGAATCGGGCCAGCCTCGACGAACCCGAAGACGGCTCGAACGACCGTCCACCCGCCTTTCCACAAGCCGAGCGAGACCGGGAAATCCTTTCCACTCCCCTTCCCGACGCGAAACAAGACAAGGCTCCCCGTCGCCCCCACCCTACTGACCGACTCCTCGACTCCTTTTGTTCCCCTGGCGACTCATCCTCCCGGTCGAGTATTGGACGTGATCACAGTCCCCCGCTGCCGCCGTTCCAGCGTTCGTAGCGTCCCAAGGCCAAGCATCCCGAACAGCAGTTCGAAGGAAGAGCACGTCGTCGAGCGACGGCAGCGGTGGCACGTCATGCACGCCGGCTACGGTCAGTGACATCGGTAGACAAGGCTGCGCCGTTGTCTATCCGGCTTGCGCGGTCAAAGGCATGATTGTGACCCTTAGCCCGCCAGCGCCCGAATGACGTGCTCCGGGTCATTGTGGACGGCGCGCAGCAAAGCCCTGGCCGGGCCGGTCGGTTCGCGGCGGCCTGTTCCCAGTTGCGCAGAGTGCCCACTTGCACATCAATCATCGCGGCAAACTTGGCCTGCGAAAGACCGGTGGCCTTGCGGATCTGCTTCACCTGCAAGGCATCCACGGTGAACTCACGGGACGGCTGGCGTTCGCCGCGAACGATTTCGTCCATTTGCACGACGCTTTCCATGAGGTCGTCGAAAACTTACTCATGAGGGCTTTAACAGTTTGATTTAAAAACCATTATAGCTGTGCAATACTACCCAATATGGATAGATTGGTGAGCATTGGTGAAGCCGCCAAGGCGCTGGGCGTGTCGATCACGACGCTGCGCCGCTGGGAGGCATCGGGCAAACTGGTTGCCGAGCACACGGCAGGCAGCCATCGCCGCTACGACCTCGCCAAACTGAAGCCTGAGCTGTTCCGTTCGGAGGCCGAGGCCTGCCGCAGGACGGTGGCCTACGCTCGCGTTTCCAGCCACGACCAGAAGGACGATCTGGAGCGCCAGAAGCAGGTGCTGGAGCTGTACTGCGCCCGCCAGGGCTGGACGTTCGAGGTGATCGCCGACCTGGGCTCCGGCATGAACTACCAGAAGAAAGGGCTCAAGCGCCTGCTGGAATCCATCATCGAGGGGCAGGTCGGGCGGCTGGTCATCACCCACAAAGACCGGCTGCTGCGCTTCGGTGCGGAGCTGGTGTTCGCTATGTGCGAAGCGAAGAGCGTCGAGGTGGTCATCCTGAACCAGGGTGAGGACACTACCTTCGAGGAGGATCTGGCCAAGGATGTGCTGGAGATCATCACCGTGTTCAGCGCCCGGCTGTACGGCTCCCGTAGCCGGAAGAACCAAAAGCTGCTCGACGGCGTGAAAAAGGCTGTGGAGGACTCGCAGTCGTGATCCTCGCCCACAAGATCGCACTCGCCCCCAACAACGCACAGGCGACCTACTTCGCCCGTGCCGCGGGCGTGGCGCGGTTTGCCTACAACTGGGCGCTGGCCGAGTGGGGCCGGCAGTACGAGGCACACAAGGCCGACCCGGCGCAACCCAGGCCGTCGCAGGCTGCTCTGCGCCGGCAGCTCAACGCCATCAAGCGCGAGCAGTTCCCCTGGATGCTCGAGGTCACCAAGAACGCCGCGCAGATGGCCATCATCCAGCTCGGGGATGCGTTCAAGAACTTCTTCGCCGGCCGGGCCAGGTACCCGAGGTTGCGCCGCAAGGGCGTGCATGACCGCTTCACCCTGACCAACGATCAGTTCGCCCTCGACGGCTGCCGCATCCGCATCCCCCATCTCGGCTGGGTGCGGATGCGAGAGGCGTTGCGCTTCTCCGGCAAGATCCTCTCGGCCACGATTTCCCGCATGGCCGACCGCTGGTTCGCCAGCATCAGCGTGGATACCCAAGACCTGACCCACCTGCTCAAAGCCGAAAACCAAGGCGCGGTTGGTGTGGGTCTGGGGGGGGCCGCCCTGGCCACGCTCTCGACGGGCGAGGTGATCGCCGGGCCGAAGGCGCATGCCGCCCTGCTCAAGCGCCTGCGCCGGCTGTCGCGCAGCCTGAGCCGCAAGCAGAAAGGCTCGGCCAACAGCAAGAAGGCCCGCGCCCGACTGGCAAGGCTGCACGCTCGGATCGCCAACATCCGCCAGGATGCTTTGCACCCGCTTACCACGGGCCTGACCCGCCGCTTCCCGGTGATCGGGATCGAGGACTTGAACGTGGCCGGGATGATGAAGAACCGCCGTCTGGCACGCTCCATCGCGGACAGGGGGTTCTTCGAGTTCCGCCGCCAGCTCGACTACAAGCGCGAGATGCGCGGCGGCGAGGTGGTGGTGGCGGATCGCTGGTTCGCCAGCAGCAAGACCTGCTCGTGCTGCGGGCAGGTGCGGGAGAGCCTGCCGTTGGCGGTGCGTACCTGGACGTGCCCAGACTGCCAGGCCCGGCACGACCGGGACGGCAACGCGGCAATCAATTTGAAGCATTACGCCGTGAGTTCCACGGTGTCGGCCTGTGGAGGGGAAGGCGCTGGCCCTGGCGGCAACGCCAGGGTGAAACCGGCCCCGTCGAAGCAGGAAGTTAGCAAAAAGCTACCTATGGGTAGCTTTAGATAGGTCTAACAGAACGGTTACCTCCACGTCTCGATGATGCGTTTGAGCGCTTTGCGCTCGTCGGCAGTCAGCCGATCATGCCCGATACATTGAGCAAAACATTCGCCGAAGCGCGAGATCGAGCCGTTGCGAAAGACGCAATTATTGTTGGAGAGAACCCACCGACCTTTCACGAACAGTGCTCCTTCGCCGCCCGACTGCACGCTGCCGAAGGCCGCGATCCTCAATTACTGCTCGGCCACAAGTCGGCCAAGATGACCGACATCTACCGCAGGGCAATCGCATAAAATGCCTGCTCGATACTGGACTGGAAAGGTTGTGTGAGCCTTGGCATGGCTGCTTGCCGAGGGGCCGGACAGTCCCTGTTTCGCCCCCCCGGCCGAGTCACTTTCTCTTTGCGCGCGCAAAGAGAAACTAACCAAAGAGAAAACGCGCCCGGTCATTCGGCCCCGGCTGCGCCGGGGTTCCCTCGCTTCGGCGCCGCTCCGAGGGTCGTCGCCCAAGGGGCATCCATGCCCCTCGTACGACTCTCGCCGCCTCCCCGCGGCTCGCCCCTCTACGCGACACCTGCGCTCGGCCTTCTGAACGGGAGTCGGGCTCCGGGTTGCCTGAAAGTGCTTTCGCTCTTGCGGCACGGCTTGTCAGGCCACGCCGGATGCCCCCTTCAGGAGGCCGAGCGGAATCGTCGTGGAAGGGGTCGAGCGGCAAGGATGCCGCGAGAGCCGCGATGGGCCATGGCATGGATGGCCCTTCGCGGCGAGCCCCTGGAACGGCGATGCAGGGAGGGAACCCGGAGCGAAGCGCAGGGCTGGATGAGGGGGTGGCCTTCTTTGGGGTTACTTTTTCTTGGCCAGACAAGAAAAAGTGACTCGGCCGGGGGGCCGAAACGGGGACTGTCCGGCTACTCGGTAAGCAGCCATGCCAAGGATCACACAATCTTTCCAGTCTGGTATCAGGCGAGCGCTTCATGCGATTGCCCTGATATCTACCGGGACAGCCGGGGCGCCGAGTGGATCGACGTGGCATAATGTAAGATTAGTTTCGGCGGTATTTTAGGGTATTTTGGGAATGACCAAAAAAACCATTAAAATCAATGATTTAACAATATACGGCATCAAGTCCTGCGACACCATGAAGAAGGCCCGCGCCTGGCTCGACGCGCAGGGCGTGGCTTACCGCTTCCACGACTACAAGAGCGCCGGCATCGACCGCGCGCACCTGGAGAAGTGGTGCGCCGAGCACGGCTGGCAGGTCGTGCTCAACCGCACAGGCACCACCTTCCGCAAACTGGATGACACACAGAAGGCCGATCTTGATCAGGCCAGGGCCATCGAGCTGATGCTCGCCCAGCCATCGATGATCAAGCGCCCGGTGCTCGACCTCGGCGAACGCAGCCTGGTCGGCTTCAAGCCGGAACTCTATTCCGCCGCGCTGGCCTGAGGCCGGCGCCTTCACGAATCAGCAACAAGGAACGCCCCCATGTCCACCACCCTGTTCAGCCTGGCCTTCGGCATCGGCACCCAGAACCGCCAAGGCGCCTGGCTGGAAGTCTTCTACGCCCTGCCGCTGCTGCACCCGGCCGCCGAACTGGTCGCGGCGGTCGCGCCGCTTATCGGCTACGACGGCGGCAACCAGGCGATCGCCATCGATACCGACCGGGCCGCCGAGTTGGCCGTGGCGCTGAAAGGCATCGACCCGACGCAGTCCGCCCTACTCACTCGCCTGGCCGAATCCCACAAGCCGCTGGTCGCCACCCTGCTGGCCGAGGACGCCGCTCTCACCTCCACCCCGGAGGCCTATCTCAAACTGCACCTGCTCTCCCATCGCCTGGTCAAGCCGCACGGACAGAACCTCGCCGGGATCTTCCCGCTGCTGCCCAACGTGGCCTGGACCAGCCAGGGCGCCGTCGATCTGGGCGAACTGCCGGCTCGCCAACTGGAGGCGCGCCTGAAGGGCGAGTTGCTGGAGGTCTTCTCGGTGGACAAGTTCCCGAAGATGACTGACTACGTGGTGCCATCCGGGGTACGCATCGCCGACAGCGCGCGCATCCGCCTGGGCGCCTACATCGGCGAAGGCACCACGGTGATGCACGAGGGCTTCGTCAACTTCAACGCTGGCACCGAAGGTCCGGGGATGATCGAGGGCCGCGTCTCGGCCGGCGTGTTCGTCGGCAAGGGCTCGGACCTCGGCGGCGGCTGCTCGACCATGGGCACCCTGTCCGGCGGCGGCAACATCGTCATCTCGGTCGGCGAGGGCTGCCTGATCGGCGCCAACGCCGGCATCGGCATCCCGCTGGGCGACCGCAACACCGTGGAATCCGGCCTGTACGTCACCGCCGGCACCAAGGTCAATCTGCTCGACGAGCAGGGCCGACTGGTCAAGGTGGTCAAGGCCCGCGAGCTGGCCGGCCAGCCGGACCTGCTGTTCCGCCGCAACTCGCAGAGCGGCGCGGTGGAGTGCAAGACCCATAAGTCGGCCATCGAGCTGAACGAGGCGCTGCACGCCCACAACTGATCCACCGCGCCGCCTTCTGCGGACGCGACCACAGGCGTAGGGTGGATGGCCGAAGCCATCCACCCTGGCGGGCGCCGGGCGGCGATTGGTGGAAAACGCTGCGCGGTTTTCCACCCTACGGATCGCGGACGAATCCGTTTCTTACAAAAACGGTGTTTACAACGAATCGCATGACGACGAACGTCGCCGCCCCGAAGGCCTCCCCATCATTCACGACGACGCACCGACCATGTCCCTTCCCTCCCCCTGGCGGGCCGACTTCCCGGCCTTCGCCGCCTTCGCTCGGGACGGCCAGACCTACTTGGACAGTGCCGCCACCGCGCAAAAGCCACAAGCGATGCTGGACGCCCTGCTCGGCCACTACGCCGGCGGCGCGGCCAACGTGCACCGCGCCCAGCATGGCCCCGGCGAACGCGCCACGCGGGCCTTCGAGGCGGCGCGGACGAAGGTCGCCGCCTGGCTGAACGCCGGAAGCGCCGAGCGGATCGTCTTCACCCGCGGCGCCACCGAGTCCCTTAACCTGCTCGCCTACGGACTCGAACACCTGTTCGCGCCGGGCGACGCGATCGCCGTCGGTGCCCTGGAGCACCATGCCAATCTGCTACCCTGGCAGCGCCTGGCGCAGCGCCGCGGCCTCGACCTGGTAGTGCTGCCGCTGGATGGTGCCGGCGACATCGATCTGGAGCAGGCCGAGCGGCTGATCGGCCCGCGCACCCGGCTGCTCGCGGTCAGCCAGTTTTCCAACGTGCTCGGCCGCTGGCAGCCGCTCGACGCACTGCTCGCCCTGGCCAGTTCCCAGGGCGCGCTGACAGTGGTCGACGGTGCCCAAGGCGCAGTCCACGGTCGCCATGACCTAGGGTCGCTGGCCTGCGACTTCTACGTGTTCTCCGCGCACAAGCTCTACGGCCCGGACGGCCTCGGCGTGCTCCACGGCCGTCCGCAAGCCCTGGAACGCCTGCAACACTGGCAGTTCGGCGGCGAGATGGTGCAGCAGGTCGACTACCACGAGGCACGCTTTCGTCCGGCGCCGCTCGGCTTCGAGGCCGGCACCCCGGCGATCGGTGCGGCCGTCGCCTTCGGCGCCACCCTAGACTACCTACAGAGCCTGGACGGCACGACGGTCGCCGCTCACGAGGCGGCCCTACACCGGCGCCTGCTCGCCGGACTGCGCGCCGTCGGCGGCCTGCGCCTGCTCGCCGAGCCGCACAGCGCATTGGCCAGTTTCGTGATCGAAGGGGTGCACAACGCCGATCTGGCCCATCTGCTCGCCGAACAGGGCATCGCCGTGCGCGCCGGCCAGCACTGCGCCATGCCGCTGCTGCGCCACCTCGGCCTGCCCGGCGCGCTGCGCGTGTCGCTCGGCCTGTACAGCGACGGGAACGATCTGGAGCGCTTCTTCGCCGCCCTCGAACATGCCCTGGAGCTGCTGCGATGAGCCTGCCCGCCGCCGCCGGCGAGGCCCTAGAGGCCTTCGCCCGATGCCCCGGCTGGGAACAGCGGGCACGCCTGCTGTTGCAGTGGGGCGAGCGTCTCGAAGCGCTGAGCGACGCGGAGCGCTGCCCGGCCAACCAAGTGCAGGGTTGCGAGAGCCAGGTCTGGCTGCTCGGCGAACAACGGGACGGCTACTGGCATTTCCGCGCCGGCAGCGATGCGCGGCTGCTGCGCGGTTTGCTGGCCGTGCTGCTGGCACGAGTCGATGGCCTCGATGCGCAGGCCTTGCGGGCCGTGGATCTGGACGACTGGTTCACCCGCCTCGGCCTGTCCCGCCAGCTCTCGCCGTCGCGCAGCAACGGCCTGAATGCCGTACTGCAGCGGATGCGCGAACTGGCCGATTAGGGCTTTTGCTCGAGCCGGCCGGTCGCCTCCAGCCACTGGACGGCGTCGCATTCCAGCCACAGGCGCGCCGGCGCGGCATCGCGCACTTGGGCGTCGAGGAAGGCCAGGCTGAGGCTCTGCAGGCTGGCCATCTGGCGCAGATCGATGCGCTCCGCCATACCCTGGCCATGGCCCATCCGGCTGCCGCCACCGGGGCCGCCGCCCTTGCCGCCCGGACCACCGGCGCGTCCGCCGCCGCTGGGACCGCCGCCAGCAGGACCGCCACGACCAACGCCCCCTCCGGCCGGCCGCCGGACGAAGGTCCGCCCTGACGCCCTCCGCCCGCTCCGACCATGTCCTCGAACGAACCGCTCAGCAGCCGATGACTGGCCTCGGCGGCGATCAGTTGATAGCTGCCGGAGGTCCTCACCTCCTCCTAGAGCCGCTGGCGGCGGCTCGGCGAGTCGACCCAGCCGAAAGGGTCCTCGTCGTGCGGCCCGGTGACCGCCAGCAGCGGCGTACCGATGCGGCCGAAGCGGTCGCCCCCGCTGTCCTCGGCGACATAGGGACTGAGCAGGATCGCCGCCTTCGGCTGCCAGCCGGCCGGTGCCGATGCTCCGACCACGCGCTCGCCGGCCAGGGCGGCGGCGGTCTGCGCGCCGAGATCGAAGCCGACCACCGCCAGCCGCTGCCAGTCGACCCTGGCCAGGTTCGGCTCGCCGGCTTACGCCCGTCTGCGCAGATCCGCCAGGACCTGATCGAGCACGGCGATGCGCGCCGCCAGGGCCTGGTCGGCGAAGCTTTTCTGCGCCAGGGAGCGGAATACCCCCACCTATGCCTCGGAGCTGGAGTAGATCGCCCGTCCGTACTGCCGGGGTTGCATTGAAAGCACCGCGTAGCCGGCCTCGGCCCAAGCCCGGCGCCATTGCACACCGTCCCGGCTGCTCTCGCCGAGCCCCGGCAGATAGAGGATCAGCGGCATCCCCTGGACCTGTTCCGGCGCCAGCCAACTGACCTCCACCACCTGCCCGGCCACCTGCCATTCGTCATCCCAGCCGCGCACCGGCGACCGCGCGGCCGGCCGGTAGGCGCCCTCCAGGCGACGTTCGAGGTTTTCGCCAGGCGGCGGACCGGGCGGTTCGGGGCGCCCGGCGCAAGCGGCCAGCACGGCGCTGATGAGCAATGGCAGGGAAAGATGCAAGAGCCTGGATTTCGACATTCGCACGGACTCCGGGGCGGTTCGCAACGGCGGTCGATTATGTCAGGCGGGTGGCAAGAGTTAGGTCAAGATGGGTAAGCGTGGGTAAAGAGTCCTGGCCAGCGGGGATGGCCGCGTTTACAGGATCTTTATCCGCCGCCCAGCCTTTTTTCGAACCTTTTGATACCGCCCTTCCTAGCATGCCCGGTACCGATTGAACGAATCCACAAGGAGGATTCATGGACTTCGTATACCTGGGTGCCATCGGCCTGCTCTTCGCGCTGATGGTGGGACTGGCGGTCGGCTGCGACCGCCTGGGAGGCCGCCGATGAGCTGGCCCTACGTGCTCGGCGGCATTGCCGCCGCCGGCCTGCTGACCTACCTGCTGGCCGTCCTTCTCGAGCCGGAGGACTTCTCATGAACCTCCACGCCTGGCTATTGCTCGGGGCCTTCCTGACCATCCTGCTGCTGACGACGAAACCCCTGGGCCTCTACATCGCGCACCTCATGGAGGGCCGGCTGCGCTGGGCGCGGCCGTTAGAGAACGGCCTCTATCGCCTGTGCGGCGTATGCCCCGACGAGGAAATGAACTGGCTGCGCTATGCCCTGGCGCTGCTCCTGTTCAACACCCTCGGCATCCTCGCCGTCTACGGGCTGCAGCGCCTGCAAGCCGTGCTCCCCCTGAATCCCCAGCAGATGCCCGCCGTTGCGGCGGATTCGGCGTTCAACACGGCGGTGAGCTTCGCTACCAATACCAACTGGCAGGGCTATGCCGGGGAATCCACCATGGGTTACCTGGTGCAGATGCTCGGCCTGACGGTGCAGAACTTCCTCTCGGCAGCGACTGGCATCGTGGTGGTGATCGCCCTCATCCGCGGCCTCGCCCGTCACAGCGCCTCGACGCTCGGCAATGCCTGGGTGGACCTGGCCCGTGCCACGCTCTACCTGCTCCTGCCCCTTTCCCTGGCGATGGCGCTGTTCCTGGTCGGCCAGGGCGTCATCCAGAACTTCGACGCCTATCGCGAGGTGGCCAGCCTCGACGCAGCGGGAGAGCCGCAGCTTCTGGCGATGGGGCCGGTGGCCTCCCAGGAGGCGATCAAGATGCTGGGCACCAACGGCGGCGGCTTCTTCAACGCCAACTCGGCCCACCCCTTCGAGAATCCCACGCCCCTGACCAACTTCGTGCAGATGCTGGCGATCTTCCTGATTCCCGCGGCGCTCTGCGTCACCTTCGGGCGCATGGTCGGCGATCCCCGTCAGGGCCGGACCATCCTGGCGGCGATGACCCTGATGTTCGTGGTCGCCGCCGGGGCGGCGGTGCATTTCGAACAACAAGGCAATCCGCGCCTGGCCGCCCTGGGTGTGGATCAGGAGGCAGGCCTCCGGCAAGCGGGCGGCAACATGGAGGGCAAGGAAACCCGCTTCGGCATCGCCGACTCGGCGCTCTTCGCGACCATCACCACCGCCGCGTCCTGCGGCGCGGTGAACGCCATGCACGACTCCTTCACGCCGCTGGGCGGCCTGGTGCCCCTGGTCAACATACAGCTCGGCGAGGTGGTGTTCGGCGGCGTCGGCAGCGGCCTCTACGGCATGCTGGTGTTCGCCATCCTGGCGGTGTTCATCGCCGGCCTGATGATCGGCCGTACTCCTGAGTACCTGGGCAAGAAGATCGAAATCCACGAGATGAAGATGAGCGCCATCGCCATCCTCGTCACCCCCCTGCTGGTGCTCCTCGGCACGGCCCTCGCGGTGAGCACCGAAGCCGGCCGGGCCGGTATCGCCAACCCCGGCACCCACGGCTTCTCGGAGATCCTCTACGCCCTCGCCTCGGCGGGCAACAACAACGGCAGCGCCTTCGCCGGCCTGTCCGCCAACACCCCGTTCTACAACCTGCTGCTGGCGGTGGCCATGTGGTTCGGGCGCTTCGGTGTGATCGTACCGGTACTGGCCATGGCCGGTTCCCTGGCCGCCAAGAAGCGGATCGCCGCGACCGCCGGAACCCTGCCCACCCATCCCCCCCTGTTCGTGGCCCTGCTGATCGGCACGGTGCTGCTGCTCGGCCTGCTCAACTACGTGCCGACCTTGGCCCTGGGCCCGGTCGTCGAACACCTGCTGCTGTGGATGGATGCCTGAGGAGAACCCATGGAAAACATCGTGACCAAGAAGACCTTCACCCTCTACGACCCGGGCCTGCTGCTGCCGGCCATGGGCGAAGCCCTGCGCAAGCTTCATCCGGCGGTGCAATGGCGCAACCCGGTGATGTTCGTGGTCTACGTCGGCAGCCTGTTCACCACCCTGCTCTGGCTGCAGGCCCTGGCCGGCGAAGGCGAGGCGCCGGCCGGCTTCATCCTCGCGGTGACCTTGTGGCTGTGGTTCACCGTGCTCTTCGCCAACTTCGCCGAGGCGCTCGCCGAGGGCCGCAGCAAGGCCCAGGCCGCCTCCTTGCGCGGGCTCAAGAAGGAAACCCGGGCCCGCAGGCTACGGGAACCGCGCTATGGCGCCGAATGGCAGTCGGTGCGCGGCAGCGAGCTGCGCAAGGGCGACGTGGTGCTGGTCGAGGCCGGCGATCCGGCCGCCGCGCTGATCCCCGCCGACGGCGAAGTGATCGAAGGCGTGGCCTCGGTGGACGAATCGGCGATCACCGGCGAATCGGCGCCGGTGATCCGCGAGTCGGGCGGCGACTTCTCGGCGGTCACCGGCGGTACGCGGGTGCTCTCCGACTGGCTCGTCGTGCGGGCCACCGTCAATCCGGGGGAAACCTTCGTCGATCGCATGATCGCCATGGTGGAGAGCGCCAAGCGCCGGAAGACCCCCAATGAGATCGCCCTGACCATTCTACTGGTGGCCCTGACCATCGTCTTCCTCGGCGTCACCGTCACCCTGCTGCCCTTTTCGCTGTTCGCCGTGGATGCCACGGGCGCCGGCAGTCCGGTGGGCATCACCGTTCTGGTGGCCCTGCTGGTATGCCTGATCCCCACCACCATCGCCGGCCTGCTCTCGGCCATCGGCGTGGCTGGCATGAGCCGCATGCTGCAGGCCAATGTGATCGCCACCTCCGGCCGCGCGGTGGAGGCCGCCGGCGACGTGGACGTGCTGCTGATGGACAAGACCGGCACCATCACCCTCGGCAATCGCCAGGCCTCGGCCTTCCTGCCGGCGGATGGGGTATTCGAGGCGGAGTTGGCCGACGCGGCGCAACTGGCCTCCCTCGCCGACGAGACGCCGGAGGGACGCAGCATCGTTGTATTCGCCAAGCACAAATACAACCTGCGGGAACGCAACATCCACGACCTGGACGCCCACTTCATCCACTTCTCCGCGCAGACCCGCATGAGCGGCGTGGATCTGCGCGGCCGGCAGATCCGCAAGGGCTCGGCCGAGGCGATCCGCGCGCACCTGGAAGGCCTCGGCGGCAGCCTGCCCCGCTCCGTGACCCTGCTGGTCAACGAGGTCTCCCGGCGCGGCAGCACGCCGCTGGTGGTCGCCGAGGACAAGCGGGTGCTGGGCGTGATCGAGTTGAAGGACACTGTCAAGGGCGGCATCAAGGAACGCTTCGCCGAACTGCGCCGGATGGGTATCAAGACGGTGATGGTGACCGGCGACAACCGGATCACCGCGGCCGCCATCGCCGCCGAGGCCGGGGTCGACGACTTCCTCGCCGAGGCCACCCCGGAGGCCAAGCTGGCGCTGATCCGCCAGTATCAGGCCGAAGGCCGCCTGGTGGCGATGACCGGCGACGGCACCAACGATGCTCCGGCGCTGGCCCAGGCCGACGTGGCGGTGGCGATGAACAGCGGCACCCAGGCCGCCAAGGAGGCCGGCAACATGGTGGACCTGGACTCCAACCCCACCAAGCTCATCGAGGTGGTCGAAACCGGTAAGCAGATGCTGATGACCCGCGGCTCGCTGACCACCTTCAGCATCGCCAACGACATCGCCAAGTACTTCGCGATCATTCCCGCGGCCTTCGTCGGCACCTACCCGCAACTGGCCGCGCTGAACGTGATGGAGCTGTCCAGCCCGACCTCGGCGATCCTCTCGGCGGTGATCTTCAACGCGCTGATCATCGTCTTTTTGATCCCCCTGGCCCTCAAGGGCGTGCCCTACCGCTCCCTCGGCGCGGCCAGCCTGCTGCGCCGCAACCTGGCCATCTACGGCCTCGGCGGCATCCTGGTGCCCTTCGCCGGCATCAAGCTGATCGACTTGTTCCTGACCGCCAGCGGCCTGGCCTGATCCGGAGATTCCCTCATGAAAACCCTCGTTCGCCCCGCCGTCAGCCTGTTCCTGATGCTGAGCGCCGTCACCGGCCTCGCCTATCCCCTGGCGGTCACCGGCATCGCCAGAACCGTCTTTCCCGAACAGGCCGCCGGCAGCCTGATCATCGAGGACGGCCGGGCGGTCGGTTCGGAACTGATCGGCCAGCACTTCGACTCGCCGCGCTACTTCTGGGGACGCCCCTCGGCGACCGCTTCCCGGCCGTACAACGCGGTCGCCTCGTCCGGCTCCAACCAGGGACCGCTCAACCCGGCCCTGGTCGAGGCGGTCGGAGCACGGATCGAGGCGCTGCGCGTCGCCGATCCGGGTAACACCCGGCCGGTGCCGGTGGATCTGGTCACCGCCTCGGCCAGCGGCCTCGATCCGCACATCAGTCCGGCCGCGGCGCTCTGGCAGGTGTCTCGGGTGGCCCGCGCCAGGAGCCTGCCCGAGGAGCAGGTCGGGTCCTTGGTGGAAAGCCATACCGAGGGTCGCCAATGGTGGCTGCTCGGCGAGCCGCGAGTGAACGTGCTGAAGCTCAACCGCGCGTTGGATGACCTGGGGAGGTGATGCCTCTCCTTTCGTAAGCCGCTGTCGTAACGGGACGGGGACCACGGGGTTCCGGCCCGGATAGCCAGCGAAAACCATTACGGATTGGAGACATGGAAAAGACCGGGCCTCATGCCGCTTTCCAGGGGCCCGAAGTCTTTATTTACCCGACATTTACCCGACGAGTTCGAAAACGGAAGTTCGATTTCTTCTCGAGCGTACCGAATGAATCGCCTCCAGTCGACCGATGCAAACGGACTCGAGCCCGCCCCCAGAGTGACTCTTCAAGCAAGCGCCGATTGACCACCGCTATTAACAGAGAGAGGTTTCATGTCGCGCCGAACAGACTTTATCGCAGCCATCGCCACGCTCGTATTGGCAACCGCCAGGGCAGAAGAGCCGCCCCTGTGCACCGATCGCCCGACCAAGGCCAATAGCGTGTGCACGGTACCCGAAGGACTCTGGCAGATTGAAAGCGATGCCTTCAGCTTCACCCACTACCGGGACGAAGGCGTCACGACCGACACTTGGCTCGTACCCAATCCAACCATTAAATACGGTTTGGACGACAGATCCGACATCGAACTCAACTGGGCGCCCTATGTATCGGTCAAAACCAGCGACGAACATCGATTGAACGGCATCGGCGATGCCTATCTGCGTTATAAGCGTCGCTTGACGGACCAGGGTGCCTCGTTCGGCGCCTCGATCGTCCCCTACCTCAAGCTTCCCACGGCGAAGCGAGGCATCGGCAATGAGCGGTTCGAGGGCGGCGTTGCCATGCCAATCAGTTTCGCGCTGTCGAACGGCCTCACGCTCACCCTAGGGCCGCAGATCGATGCGCTGCTCGATGCGGATCGAAACGGTTACCACATCAACCTCGTGAACCTCGTGAACCTGAGCGGAGCGGCGACTCCCGAGCTTACGCTCTATGGCGAATTATGGATGTCGAACAACTTCGAACCGGATGGAACCTACAGTCAATATTCGGCGGATTTCGCCGCGGCTTATGCACTCGGCAAAACATTGCAGCTCGATATCGGCGCAAACTTCGGATTGAACGAACATACGCCCGACATGCAAATCTATACGGGCTTTTCCACACGCTTCTAGCTGTTTCGAATGACTCTGCCCGATGTCATTCGCCATGTACTTTATCGATATATCACGGACACGAGTGCCAAGCATGCATTGATCGGACGACAAAACCACATATATCGAAGAATCCCGAAAACTTCGCCATGACTATCGGCCATTCGGGTAATGTCATTAATTATTGCCAGCAATCGTAGCCCGGACCTGTTCCGACGCACTGGCAACGCCGCTCCCTTCGAAGAAGGAAAATCAACCATGCTAGCACCCACCGATCCAGCCCTGCGCCGCCCCGATCCGGACGAGTTGCTGGCCAGGGTCCAGCAGGCGGAAGCACGGGCCGGGCAGGGACGCCTGAAGATCTTCTTCGGCGCTTCGGCCGGCGTGGGCAAGACCTTCGCCATGCTGGTCGCGGCCCGCCAGCAGCTCGCTCAGGGTGCGGACCTGACCATTGGCGTGGTGGAAACCCACGGACGCCAGGAGACGGAAGCGCTGGTCGAGGGGATCGAGCGCATCGAGTTGCGGGAAATCCCCTACCGCGAGCGGATACTGCGGGAGTTTGACCTCGACCGGGCGCTGACCCGGCATCCGGCGCTCATCCTGGTCGACGAACTGGCCCACTCCAACGTCGCCGGCTCCCGCCATCCCAAGCGCTGGCAGGACGTGGAGGAACTGCTCGCGGCCGGTATCGACGTCTACACCACGATAAATGTGCAGCATCTGGAGAGCCTCAACGACGTGGTCAGCGGGATCACCGGCATCCGCGTCTGGGAAACCGTGCCGGATCGGGTGTTCGACGAGGCGGACGAGGTGGTGCTGGTGGACCTGCCGCCGGACGAGCTCCTGCAGCGCCTGCGGGAAGGCAAGGTGTACCTGCCCAACCAGGCCGAACGAGCGATCCGCAACTTCTTCCGCAAGGGCAACCTGCTGGCCCTGCGCGAACTGGCCCTGCGCCGCACCGCCGACCGGGTGGACGAGGACGTCCAGCAATACCGCCGCGACCAATTGGTCACCCCGGTCTGGCAGACCCATGACGCCCTGCTGGTGTGCATCGGCGCAGGTGCCGGGAGCGAGAAACTGGTACGAACCGCAGCGCGTATCGCCGGACGGCTGGAAACCTCCTGGCATGCGGTCCATGTGGAGACGCCCGACCTGCAGCGGCTGTCCCCGGCCGACCGTGAGCGCCCCCTGCGGACCCTACGGCTGGCCCAGGAGCTTGGCGCCCAGACCGCCACCCTGTTCGGAACCCGCGTGGAGGACGAAACCGTCCGCTACGCCCGGAGCCACAACCTGTCTCGGATCATGGTGGGGTGCGACGATCCGCCGTCCTGGCGCTTCTGGCAACGTTCCGTCGCCGATCGGATCGGCCGGCTCGCGGCGGATCTGGACGTGATCCAGGTGGCCCGGGCCGAGCACGAAACGCCCCGGCAGGGCCGGCTCGCCGGAGCCCGCAGCGGCCCCACGAACTGGCCGGCCTACGCCTGGAGCAGCGTGGTGTGCGGGCTGGCCACACTGGTCGCGATGCCGCTGCATCCCCTCTTCGATCTAGCGAACATCGTGATGGTCTACCTGCTGGCGGTGGTGGCGGTCGCCGTCCGCTTCGGCCGCGGGCCGGCCGTGTTCGCTTCGTTCCTCGGCGTGGCGATCTTCGACTTCTTCTTCGTTCCGCCGCGCTTCACCCTGGCGTTCGGTGACGTTCAGTACCTAATGACCTTCGCGGTAATGCTGGTGGTGGGGCTGGTCATCGGCCAGCTCACGGCCGGCTTCAAATACCAGGCGCAGGTCGCCAGTCGGCGGGAGGCGCGGGTGAAAGCCCTCTACGAGATGTCGCGGGATCTTTCCGGGGCCCTGGTGCCGGAGCAGATCACCGAGATCGGCAGCCGCTTTCTCGCCACCGAGATGAACACGCGCGCGGCCTTCCTGCTGACCGATGCCGCAGACCGACTGCAGGTGCCGGCACAGGTCGCGGCCGGCTTTCCGGAAATCGCCCAGGGCATCGCCCAGTGGGCCTTCGATCATGGCGAGGCGGCCGGCCAGGGCACCAATACCCTGCCGGCCAGCCCGATCCTCTACCTGCCACTCAAGGCGCCGATGCGCTTTCGCGGCGTCCTGGCCCTCGAAACACGCGACCCGGCCCGGCTGCTGAATCCCGAGCAGCGGCGGCTCCTGGACACCTTCGCTTCCCTGATCGCCATCGCCCTGGAGCGGGTGCATTACGTCAGCGTGGCCCAGGAAACCATATTGCAGATGGAGTCGGAGCGCCTGCGCAACTCCCTGCTGTCGGCGATCTCCCACGATCTGCGCACCCCCTTAAGCGTACTCATCGGCCTGGTCGACTCCATGTTCCTCACCCGGCCGGCCCTCGATGCGGCCCAGGCCGGCATCGCCCACCAGTTGCGCGAACAGGCCCTGCGCATCAACGCTCAGGTGAGCAACCTGCTGGACATGGCGCGCCTGCAGGCCGGTCGCATCCATCTCGACCGGCAATGGCAACCCCTGGAGGAAGTGATCGGCAGCGCCATCAAGAGCCTCGGGCCGATGCTCGCCGCGCACCGGCTCAAGGTGGATCTGCCGGACGACCTGCCGCTGGTCGAAGTCGATTCGGTGCTGATGCAGCGGGTGTTCTGCAACCTCCTGGAGAATGCGGCGAAATACACTCCGCCCGGCAGCAGCATCCGGATCGGCGCCTTCACCTCGGACCGGCAGATGGAAGTCCATGTCGAGGACAATGGCCCGGGTTTGCCGAAAGGACGCGAAGAGGCGATATTCAAGAAGTTCGAGCGGGGACAGCAGGAAGGCAGCATGCCGGGCGTCGGCCTGGGCCTGGCCATCTGCCGGGCCATCGTCGAAGCGCACCGGGGGAGTATCCTGGCCCGCCCGCGCCCGGAGGGCGGTGCCTGCTTCGTGGTCAGTCTGCCCCTCGGCAACCCGCCGGTCGTCACCCTGGACGACGGACAATCCTCTCCAGTCGAGCAGTGAGCCGCATGTCTACGCCAACGCCGCGAGTGATCATCGTCGAGGACGAAGCCAACCTGCGCCGCTTCGTGCGCCTGGCCCTGGAGGCCGAGGATTGCGAGGTCCACGAAGCGGATTCGCTCAAGCGCGGCCTGATCGAGGCGGGCACCCGCAAGCCCGACCTGCTCATCCTGGACCTTGGCCTGCCGGACGGGGACGGCATCGAGCTGATCCGGGATCTGCGGACCTGGTCCGACATCCCGATCATCGTGCTGTCGGCCCGGACGGCCGAAGCGGAAAAGGTCGCCGCCCTGGACGCGGGGGCCGACGACTACCTGTCGAAACCCTTCGGCTCCGCCGAGCTGCTGGCCCGGGTCCGTGCCCATCTCAGGCGGCGCTACCGGAACACTACGGAAGGAGCGGAATCGGTCTGCTTCGGCCCGGTACGGATCGATTTCAGAAAGCGCCTGGTAGAAAAGAACGGCCAGCCCATCCATCTCACCCCGATCGAGTTCCGCCTGCTCGCCTACCTGGTCTCGAATCCGGACTGCGTGCTGACCCACCGGCAACTTCTCAAGGCGGTCTGGGGCCCCAGTCACGCGGAGGACAGCCATTACGTCCGCGTCTACATGGGCCATCTGCGCAAAAAGATCGAAAACGACCCAGCCAACCCCGACTTCATCCTGACCGAGCCGGGAGTGGGGTATCGCTTCCAGATGCAATAGGGGGTCAGGCGGAAGGAACGCGGCGCTCCGCCGGACGACGGGCGCCGGCCACCAGCTTGTCCACCGCCCTGGCCGCGGCGGCCATGCCGAAGCTAGCGGTGACCATGGTCACCGCGCCGAAGCCGCCGGCGCAGTCGAGTTTCACGCCTTCGCCGACGAAGCCCTTGCTCTGGCACACCGTGCCATCCGGCTTGGGGTAGCGCAACTGCTCGCTGGAGAACACACAGGGCACGCCATAGGTCCGCCCCGGCGTGCGCGAGAAACCGTAGTCGCGGCGCAGGGTCGAGCGCACCTTGGCGGCGAGCGGGTCGTTGAAGGTCTTGTTCAGGTCGCAGACCTGGACCCGCGTCGGATCGATCTGCCCGCCGGCGCCGCCGGTGGCGACGATGCCGATCTTGCGCCGCTTGCACCAGGCGATCAGCGCCGCCTTGGCCGCCACGCTGTCGATGCAGTCGATGACGAAATCCAAATCTTCGGTGATGTGCTGGGCCATGGTTTCGCGGGTGACGAAGTCGGTCACCGCATGCACCCGGCATTCGGGGCTGATAGCGCGCAGGCGTTCGGCCATCGCCTCCACCTTGAGCCGGCCCACCGCCCCATCCAGAGCATGGATCTGCCGGTTGGTGTTGGTGATGCAGATATCATCCAGGTCGAATAGGGAAATCTCGCCGACCCCGCTGCGCGCCAGCGCTTCCGCCGCCCAGGAGCCGACCCCGCCGATGCCGACCACCGCCACATGGGCCGCGGCCAGGCGGGCCAGGCCTTCGCTGCCGTAGAGGCGGGCGATGCCGCCGAAGCGCCGATCTTCAGTAATCATTGTTTCACCTCGCGAACCGGCGGCTATTATCGGCGCAGGCACGGCGGGATTGAAGCCTGCGCCGAACTTGCCCGGCCATCCGCTGCCAAAGGGTGGGGCGTGACAGGATAGGCGGGAGCTATACAGGTCAGGGATGGCAACGTAGGATGCGTCAACGGCGTTCGCCGGCTTCTCCTGCTCCACCTCTTGGAACCTGAATCAGTCATGTCATCGCATAAATTCGGACTCAATCTGGTGGTGGTCGTAGCAGTCGCTGCGCTCTTCACCGGAATCTGGGCGCTCTACAACCTGCCGGTCACCGCGCCGGACTGGCCCGAGCAGATCTCCGGCTATTCCTTTTCCCCTTTCCGCCCCGGGCAGAATCCCCAGGAAAACCGCTACCCGAGCGACGATGAAATCCGCGCCGACCTGGAATTGCTCAGCCAGCAGACCGATAGCATCCGTACCTATTCGGTAGACGGCAGCCTGGCTGACGTGCCGCGCCTGGCCGAGGAGCTGGGCCTGCGCGTGACCCTGGGCATCTGGATCAGCCAGGACATGGAGCGCAACGAGCGGGAAATCGCCAAGGCCATCGAGCTGGCCAAGAGCTCGCGCAGCGTGGTGCGCGTGGTGGTCGGCAACGAGGCGCTGTTTCGCAACGAGATCACCGCCGGGGCGCTGATCTCCTACATCGACCGGGTCCGCGCCGCGGTCAAGGTGCCGGTGACCACTTCCGAACAGTGGCACATCTGGCAGAAATATCCCGAGCTGGGCCGCCACGTCGACCTGATCGCCGCGCACATCCTGCCCTACTGGGAATTCGTGCCGATGAAGGACTCCGTCCAGTTCACCCTCGACCGCGCCCGCGACCTGAAGAAACTGTTCCCGAGAAAGCCGCTGCTGCTCTCGGAAGTCGGCTGGCCGAGCAACGGCCGTAGCCGCGGCGGCGCCGAGGCCACCCAGATCGACCAGGCGATCTACCTGCGCACCCTGGTCAATACCCTGAACGCCCAGGGCTACAACTACTTCGTCATCGAAGCCTTCGACCAGCCTTGGAAGATCGACGACGAGGGTTCGGTCGGCGCCTACTGGGGCGTCTACAACTTCGCGCGCCAGCCCAAGTTCGCCTTCGAGGGACCGGTAGTGGCCATTCCCCAGTGGCGTCTGCTGGCGGTCGGCTCGGTGGTCCTCGCCGTACTCGCCCTGGCTCTGCTGCTGATCGACGGCAGCGCGCTGCGCCAGCGTGGACGCACCTTCCTGACCTTCGTCGCCTTCGCCTGCGGCTCGATCCTAGTGTGGATCGGCTACGACTACAGCCAGCAGTACAGCACCTGGTTCAGCCTCACCGTCGGCTTCCTGCTCGCCCTCGGTGCGCTCGGCGTGTTCATCGTGCTGCTCACCGAGGCCCACGAACTGGCCGAGACGGTATGGACGCTCAAGCGCCGCCGGCCGTTCCCGCCAGTGACCGCCGACGAAGCCTACCGGCCCAAGGTGTCGATCCACGTGCCTTGCTACAACGAACCGCCGGAGATGGTCAAGCAGACCCTCGACGCCCTCTCGCGCCTGGACTACCCGGACTTCGAGGTGCTGGTGATCGACAACAACACCAAGGACCCGGCGGTCTGGAAGCCCCTCGAGGAGCACTGTGCGCGCCTCGGCCCGCGCTTCAGGTTCTTCCACGTCGCGCCGCTGGCCGGCTTCAAGGGCGGCGCGCTGAACTACGTGCTGCAGTACACCGCGCCGGATGCCGAAGTGGTCGCGGTGATCGACTCCGACTACTGCGTCGAACGCGACTGGCTCAAGCACATGGTGCCGCACTTCGCCGACCCGAAGATCGCCGTGGTGCAGTCGCCGCAGGATTATCGCGACGACCGCGAAAGCGCTTTCAAGAAGCTCTGCTACGCCGAATACAAGGGCTTCTTCCATATCGGCATGATCACCCGCAACGACCGCGACGCGATCATCCAGCACGGCACCATGACCATGACCCGGCGTTCGGTGCTGGACGAACTGGGCTGGGCCGACTGGTGCATCACCGAGGACGCCGAGCTGGGCCTGCGGGTATTCGAGAAGGGCCTCTCGGCCGCCTATTCCGAACGCAGCTACGGCAAGGGACTGATGCCCGACACCTTCATCGACTTCAAGAAGCAGCGCTTCCGCTGGGCCTACGGCGCCATCCAGATCATGAAGCGCCACACCCGCAGCCTGCTGTGGGGCAAGGAGAGCGAGCTGACCCGCGGCCAGCGCTACCACTTCCTGGCCGGCTGGCTGCCGTGGATCGCCGACGGGCTGAACATCTTCTTCACCCTCGGCGCCCTGCTGTGGTCGGCGGCGATGATCATCGTCCCGCACCGGGTCGACCCGCCGTTGCTGATCTTCGCCATCCCGCCGCTGGCGCTGTTCTTCTTCAAGGTCGGCAAGATCCTGTTCCTCTACCGCCGCGCGGTGGGCGTCAACCTCAAGGACGCCTTCTACGCCGCGATCGCCGGCCTGGCACTGTCGCACACCATCGCCAAGGCAGTGCTCTACGGCTTCTTCACCAGCAGCATCCCGTTCTTCCGCACACCGAAGATGGCGAACAACCACGGCATCCTGGTGGCCCTGTCGGAAGCCCGCGAGGAGGTGGTGATCATGCTGGTGCTGTGGGGCGCGGCCGCCGGCATCGCCCTGGTGCAGGGCTTCCCGAGCAACGACGTGATCTTCTGGGTGGCGGTCCTGCTGATCCAGTCGCTGCCCTATCTGGCGGCGCTGATCATGGCACTGCTGTCGTCACAGCCGAAGAAGGTTCAGGAGGCCCCGCTCGTCGAAGCCGTCTGACAGGCGGTCGGCATTGCCAGACAGCGCTCCGGCAATGCCAACCCCACCTACGCCCCGAAAGCCGCTGCAGCCCCGCAGCGGCTTTTGTCTTAAAATGCCGTCCTTTTCCCGCCGCTTCGGAGCCGTGATGACCGCCACTGCCCTCTCCCCCACCTTGGCGCTCGCCTGCGAACTGATCGACCGGCCCTCGGTCACGCCGCTGGACGAGGGTTGCCAGGCGCTGATGATGGCTCGCCTGGGCGCCCTCGGCTTTGCCCTGGAACCGATGCGCATCGGAGAGGTGGAAAATTTCTGGGCCCACCGCGACGGCGGCATGGGCGAGGGGCCGGTCCTCTGCTTTGCCGGCCATACCGACGTGGTGCCGACAGGTCCGCACGAAGCCTGGCAAACCCCGCCCTTCACTGCCACCCTCGACGCCGACGGTATGCTCCGCGGGCGCGGCGCGGCGGACATGAAGGGCAGCCTGGCGGCCATGCTGGTCGCTGTGGAACGCTTCGTCGCCGACCATCCTCGCCATCGCGGGGCGATCGCCTTCCTGATCACCAGCGACGAGGAAGGCCCGGCACTGCACGGCACCCAGGCGGTAGTCGAGCGCCTGCGCGCGCGCGGCGAACGCCTGGACTGGTGCATCGTCGGCGAGCCGTCGAGCAGCGAGACGCTCGGCGACGTGGTGAAGAACGGCCGGCGCGGCTCGCTCGGCGCGACCCTGACGGTGCGCGGCAAGCAGGGTCATGTGGCCTATCCGCAACTGGCCAAAAATCCCATCCACCAGGCCGCGCCGGCGCTGGCCGAACTGGCGGCCGAGCATTGGGACGACGGCAACGCCTTCTTCCCGCCGACTAGCTTCCAGATCTCCAATATCCAGGCCGGCACCGGCGCCACCAACGTGATCCCCGGCGAGCTGCGGGTGTTGTTCAATTTCCGCTTCTCCACCGAGTCCACGGTGGAAGGCCTGCAGCGGCGCGTCGCGGCGATCCTCGACCGCCACGGCCTCGACTGGCATATCGACTGGGCGCTGTCCGGCCTGCCCTTCCTCACCGAACCGGGCGCACTGCTGGATGCCGTGTCGGCCAGCATCCGCGCGGTGACCGGCAGGGACACCACGCCCTCGACCAGCGGCGGCACCTCGGACGGCCGCTTCATCGCCACCCTGGGCACCCAGGTGGTCGAGGTCGGTCCGCTCAACGCCACCATCCATCAGGTCGACGAATGCGTGCTGGCCAGCGACCTGGAGCTGCTCACCGAAATCCACTACCAGACCCTGATGCGGCTGCTGGCATGCTGATCTGTCCGCTTTGCCGGGGCACGCTGCAGCCCGACGAGAAAGGTGCGGCCTGCCCGGCCGGCCACCGCTTCGACCGCGCCCGCCAGGGCTACCTGAATCTGCTGCCGGTGCAGCACAAGAAAAGCCGCGATCCCGGCGACAACCAGGCGATGGTTGAAGCACGCCGGCGCTTCCTGGAGGCCGGCCACTACGCCCCACTGGCCCGGCGCCTGACCGAGCTGGCTGCCGAACGCGCGCCGCGCCGCTGGCTAGACGTCGGCTGCGGCGAGGGCTATTACACGGCACAACTGGCCTCGGCTCTACACACTGCCGATGGCTACGCCCTGGATATCTCCCGCGAGGCGGTCAAGCGGGCCTGCCACAGGGCTGCGCAATTGACATGGCTGGTGGCCAGCATGGCGCGAGTACCGCTGGCCGATGCCAGTTGCGAACTGCTGGCCAGCCTGTTCAGCCCGCTTGACTGGCAGGAGGCACGGCGCCTGCTGGCTCCCGGTGGGGGCCTGCTGCGCATGGGGCCGACTCGCGAGCAC
Organism: Azorhizophilus paspali; assembly: GCF_043587585.2. Classification (GTDB taxonomy): domain Bacteria; phylum Pseudomonadota; class Gammaproteobacteria; order Pseudomonadales; family Pseudomonadaceae; genus Azotobacter; species Azotobacter paspali. Next base: position 945,326 of record NZ_CP171449.1, on the reverse strand, counting down.
CTGCTGGAGCTGCGCGGCCTGCTCTATGACGAGGTGCGCGAATACGACGACGCCAAGCACCTATCGCTGATTCCGCCCGGCATGCAGCTCGTGCACAGCGAAACGTTGAGCTACCGGCTGCGTCTGGATGCCGCCGGGGATCGCGCCGACCTCCTGGCGATGACCCCGCACGGCTGGCGCGCCAATGCCGAACGTCGCGCCGCGGTGATCGCCGCGCCTTTAGAGGTCACGATCGCCATACGCTACGATTGGATCGAACGAAATTGACGCAAGGGACTGTCGACCCTGGGGAATTCGCCATGCGCCAACCCGACATCGAAATCTATTTGAAGGACGGCGACCAGCAGGCGGTCACCGACTGGCTGAACGCCGTCATAGGGCCCTGTACGCCCTGGCGGCGCCAGGGCCAGACCTTCAAGTGCCAGGCGGCCGACGGCGTGCCCATCACCTGGCTGCCGAACGCGGTGGGCAAGTGGCACAGCCTGTTCATCGAAAGCGAGCGGACGCCCTGGGAGGACGACCTGGCCTTCGCCCGCGCCGCCTTCGCCGCGCTGGGCGTGCAGATCCGCTGCGCGCCGGGGGGCTGGCAGGAAGAGGAAAGCGTCGATGCCGCCGACCGCTGGATCAAGATCGACGATACGGGCGAACAGGAGTTCATCTGGCGGACCCACTGAGGGCCGGGGACGCCTCGGCGCCTGACGAAGCCTGGAGAGAAGCGTGGGGAAGCGGACAGGCCCGTCGCCGACGGACCTGCCGGTTGTCTTACACCTTGGAGACGTCTTCCGCCTGCAGGCCTTTCTGGCCCTGGATCACCGAGAACTCCACCTTCTGTCCCTCGGTCAAGGATCGGTGACCTTCGCCGCGGATGGCGCGGTAATGGACGAACACGTCCGGGCCGCTCTCGCGCTGAATGAATCCATAGCCTTTGGCATCATTGAACCACTTGACGGTTCCGACCTCACGATCAGCCATTACCACTCTCTCCACACATGCAATTTTTGTTCGACTTACTAGAAGCCACCATGGCCCGCGGACGTGCTCCAAACCCTCAAACATGCTCTTAGGCTTGGGTGTTGAAGGCGCATCCCTGGAAGCACCGCTTGGGCAGTATAAAGCAACCACCCAGGCAGAAAAGGACTTTTGTTGCAAGCGCAACCCCTCCAGATCAACAAATTAGTCGAAAATTCCACTATTTTCATCGATTTGGAGGTTGCTATCGGCTCCAAAATATCTTTTGGAGCCGGTCCCTGCCCTCCTCTCAGGCCCGCCGCCGGCGCCACAGCCAGACAGCCAGCGCGCCCAGGGTCAGTAGCATCGGTACCAGGGCGATGTTGAGGAACTTAAGGGTACGCCCGAGCGCCTCGATGTCGGCATTGAACTGGTAGCGCACCTCGCGAAGCTCTTTGCGAATACGCAGCTTTTCCTGGAGGAACTGCTGCACGGTGGCCTGCTGTTCGGGGTTCAGTTCCAGGGCCTTGCCCGGCTCCTCGCCCTGCTGCAGGGCAGCGAGTTGCCGCTCGGTCTGCTCCAGGCGCTGCTGCAGCACGTTTTCCTTCTCGCGAAAGCGCGCCTCCGCCTCGCGCTGCAGCGCCTCGACCACCTCGAACGGACGGCTGAAGCGGCCGCGCGAGCGCACCTCGATCAGCGCGTCGGAGCCGGCCAGGTTGTCCAGCGCGTTGATCGCGAAGCTGGCGTTGTCGGCGAACGGCTGTGGGATGCGCTGGCCAAAGAAGTCCTGTATCCGCACCCACATGCGGTCGCTGAGCAGGTCGCTGTCGGCGACCAGGATCAGATTGATGTTGTCGGCCGACTTGATACTATCCTTGCGCCCCTCGATCCCGTCCGGATAGGCCGATCTGGCCGGCCCGTCGACTCGCGCGGCAATGGTGTAACGCTCGCCGGTCGGTTGCAGATCGGCATAAAGACTCTGCGGATCATCGTCGACCGCGGCGACGCGCTCGGCGTCCAGCGGCATGGCATGGGTGGAGCTCTGGATGAGCGGCACGAAACGGGTCGAGGCGCCCTCCAGTGGATCGAGGATACCGGCGCTGGCGACGATCAGGCTCTCCAGTCCGGCGGTGGTGACGTCCTGCTGATCGAGCGCCTCGGGCGGCAGGTTCAGCCAGGTGGGATGGCGCACCGCCCGTTGTCCCTGGCCGATGCTCACGGCCATGGCATAGACACCGTCGCCGAGCACCTCGGCGGGGCGCAGGCGCACGCCCCAGGTCTTGAACAGCGGCTCCAGATCGGATGCCCGGCCAGCACCCATCTCGCCGGACAGGCTCATACCGCTGTCGATCTCGCTGAGCGGATCGACGAAGGCCAGCAGCTTGCCGCCGCGCATCACGAACTGATCGATGGCATAGAGGGTCTGCTCCGGCAACTGCTTCGGATGTACCAGCAGCAGCACCGAAACCTCTTCGGGAATCTGGTCGACGCCGGGCTCGAGGCTCTCGATGCGAAACAACTGGCGGATCTCCTCGAGCACCATCCAGGGCGCCGTCGGCTGTCCGGCGAGCATGTCGAAGCCGCCGTTCAACTGCAGCCCGGAAAGCACTCCGACGACCGGCAGGCGGGCATGCGTCAGGCCCTGCACCAGGCGGCTGATCTCGTATTCGAGAAACTCCTCCTGATCCAGCGGGAAGAACGGGATCGCCTGGGTGTTGCCCGCCGCGTTGCGTCCGGCCAGACCGAAGTAGACCTGCTCGTCGCCTTGGTTCAGCGGCACCGCCTGCAGGCCGAACTCGGCGGCGCGGTCCTCGTCCTCGGAGAACGGCTCGGGATCGACGATGTGCAGGCGCAGCTTGCCGTTCGCCACCCGCTCGTAGGCCTTGAGCATCTCCTCGACCCGCCGGGCGTAGTTGCGCAGCGGCGCCAGTTCGCGTGTGGCCTGGTCGGAGTAGAAGAAATACAGGTCCAGCGGCTGCTCCAGCCCGGCGAGAATGCGCTCGGTGCCGGCGGACAGGGTGTAGAGCTTCTGCTCAGTGAGATCCAGGCGGGCGTTGCCCGGCAACTGGCTGGAAAGAACGTTGAAGGCCAGGAACGCCGCTGCGATGAGCAGCAGCCCGACGCCCGAATAGAGGATCTTCTTCATGTCAATCGGCCTTCTTCAGATCGACCACCACCGCGGTGGCGGCCAGCCAGGCGGCGATCAGGGAGAGGAAATAGAGCAGATCGCGCAGATCGAGAACGCCCTTGCTGATCGCGTCGAAACGTACCAGGAAGCTCAACGAGGCCACCGCATCGAGCAGCCATTGCGGCGCCCAGCCGGCGAAGGCGTCGAGCACTAGCGGAAAGCCGCTGACGATGAACAGGAAACTCAGGCTGACGGCGAGGATGAAGGCGATCACCTGGTTCTTCGCCAGCGCCGACATGCACGAGCCGATCGCCAGGTAGGCACCGGCCAGCAGCCAGCTACCGAGGTAGCCGGTGAGAATCGCGCCGTTGTCCGGGTCGCCCAGGTAATTGACGGTGAGCACCATGGGGAAGGTCAGCAGCAATGCCAGGCCGGCGAACACCCAGGCGGCGAGGAACTTGCCGACGACCGCCTCGAAGCGGCCGATCGGCAGGGTCATCAGCAGCTCGATCGAGCCCGACTTACGCTCCTCGGCCCAGAGGCGCATGGCGATGGCCGGGACCAGGAACAGGTAGAGCCAGGGATGGAAATCGAAGAAAGGCGCGAGGCTCGCCTGGTTGCTCTCGAAGAAGCGGCCTAGGTAGAAGGTGAACACCCCGGAGAGAACCAGGAAGATCAGGATGAACACATAGGCCAGGGGCGTGGCGAAATAGCTGCCCAGTTCGCGCTTGAAGACCACCGGTAGCTGCCTCATGCCGCCTCCCCCCGGGTCAGGCTGCGGAACACTTCGTCGAGGCGGCCACGCTCCACGTCCAGCTCGCGCACCTGCCAGCCGCGCTGGTGGATCAGCGCATTGACCTGGGGAAAGATCACTTCCCCCGGCCTGGCCAGCACGGTGAGGCTGCCCTCGCGTGGATTGCTCTCGACTCCAGCGACGCCCGGCAGTGCCGCCAGCGCGTCCTGCTCCAGGCCCTCGCCGACCAGGGTCACCGCTTGGTGGTAACGCGAGCGGCTTTCCAGCTCCAGCGGCGTGCCGTCGGCCACCAGCCTGCCGGCGGCAATGATCAGCGCACGGCTGCACACTGCCGCCACCTCCTCGAGAATATGGGTGGAGATGACCACGATGCGGTCACGGGCCAGATCGCCGATCAACTGGCGCACCTGATGCTTCTGGTTGGGATCGAGGCCGTCGGTCGGCTCGTCGAGGATCAGCACCGGCGGCTCGTGGAGGATCGCCTGGGCCAGGCCGACCCGGCGCTTGAAGCCCTTGGAAAGGGTATCGATGCTCTGCCCGAGCACCTTCTCCAGTTCCAGCCGCTCGACCGCCGCGGCGACCCGCCGCCGCTTCTCCGCGCCACGGAAACCGCGCACCTCGGCGATGAAGCCGAGGAAGCCGGCCACGCGCATGTCGCCATAGCAGGGCGCGCCCTCGGGCAGGTAGCCGATCAGCCGCTGAGCTTGGAGGGTCTGGCGGCGGATGTCGAAGCCGAGGATGCGCGCGGTGCCGGAGGTCGGCGCGAGAAAGCCGGTGAGCATTTTCATGGTGGTGGACTTGCCGGCACCGTTGGGGCCGAGAAAGCCCAGCACCTCCCCCGGCTGGACGCGGAAGGACAGATCGTCCACCGCGGTGCGCTGCGCGAAGCGCCTGGTCAGCTTCTCTATCTCGATCATGGCCTCTCATCCGTGCAGTGAAACTTTCCCGCCGGCCGACGGCCGCAGGCGGGAAACGCCTCGTTCGATCCGTTGAAAAAGCCCGCCCTGTGCGCACGGGTCCGGCGCCGATGGCCGCGTATCGGGAGCCTTCCAACGGCCAGTGGTGAATGCCGGCGGACTATAAGGAGTCCGCTGCCAGCCTGGCAAGCCACTGCCCGGTGCCACGCTCTGCCCCCGCAAACGCTCTGCCACGCGGGCGGAAAGCCCGACTCGCGGGAGCCGGACTGTTCCACTCCGCCCACCTCGGCTAAGCTGGCCGTCCCTTTTCCGCGCGGAATGCCATGATGCGTCGAATCGCCCCGCTGCTCGCCGGCCTCGTGCTGAGTACCCACGCCTTCGCCCTCTCCCTCGCCGATCTCAGCCAGGGGGATGCCAGCGGCGGACTCAAGGACGCACTCAGCCAGGGGGCGCAACTGGCCGTACGGCAACTGGGTCAGCCCGGCGGCTTCAGCAACGATCCCGCGCTGCGCATCGAGCTGCCGGGCAGTCTGGGCAAGCTCGCCAAAACCATGAAACTGATGGGCATGGGCAGCCAGGTCGAGCAACTGGAGGCCAGCATGAACCAAGCCGCCGAGGCCGCCGTTCCCCAGGCTGGGAGCCTGTTGCTGGATGCGGTGCGCAAGATGACCGTGACCGACGCCAAGGAGATTCTCTCCGGTTCCGAGGATGCGGCCACCCGATACCTCGACCGCAGCAGCCGCGAGCAGATCCGCGCCAAGTTCCTGCCCATCGTCAAGCAGGCGACCGACCAGGTCGGCCTGGCCCGCCAGTACAACGCCTTCGCCGCCAAGGCGGCTGGCTTCGGCGCGATCGATGCGAAAAGCGCCAATCTCGAAAACTATGTCACCGAGCAGGCGCTCGACGGATTGTTCGAGGTGATCGCCGGCGAGGAAGCCAAGATCCGCGAGAACCCGACCGCCGCCGCCACCAGCCTGGCGAAGAAAGTGTTCAGCGCCTTGTAACGCACTGTGTTCAGCCCTTCAACGACTGCCGCGCATAGATATCGTAGCGGCTGGACTTGCCCTCCAGGCTGTAGCCCGGCCTCGGCCCGGCGACGCTCGGTGCCTTGCGCGGGCGTTTGACCACCACCCGGTGACTGGCCAGCGCCAGGGCAGCCTCGAGCAGGGCCGGCGCATCCAGGTCGTCGCCGACCAGCGGGCGGAACAGACGCATCTCCTTCTTCACCAGGGCGCTCTTATCGCGGTGCGGGAACATCGGATCGAGGTAGATCACCTGTGGCGGCTCGTCCGGCCACTGGCGCATTCGCGCGATGGCGTCGCCCGGTAACAGGCGCATGCGTGCGACGATGGGAACGACTTCCGGGTCCCGGACCGCACGGGCCAGGCCATCCTCGAGCAGTGCGGCGATCGGCGGCTGGCGCTCGATCAGGGTCACCTCGCAACCCAGGCAGGCGAGCACGAAGGCATCGCGCCCCAGCCCGGCGGTGGCATCGAGCACCCGAGGCCGCACGCCCGGCTGCACGCCGACCGCCTTGGCGATCATCTGTCCGCTGCCGCCGCCGAACAACCGCCGGTGCGCCGACGCGCCCTCGACGAAGTCGACCCGCACCGGCCCTGGCGCCTGCGCTCCCAGTTCGGCCAACTGCAGCCCCTGCTCGCCGAGCTGCAGGGCGAATTGCGCCTCGCCATCGAACGGCAGACCCAGGCGCCCGGCCAAAGTCTGCGCCGCCTCATGGTAAACCGCATCCAGGGCTTCGACCCGAACCCGTACCGCAGGATATTCATCAGTCATCGCAAAACGCTCGAAAAGGGGCCGCCACGGAGGCCGTCGACTCCAGGCCCGGCATTCTGCCAGAGTCGCGACCGGTTTCGGCGTCCCGGCAGACCGAACCGCGGGGCAATCGTATGAAGCGCTCGCCTGATACCAGACTGGAAAGATTGTGTGCCTAGTCGTTCCGGCCTGGTCTTCAAATCCGGTGCATCGGCTGCTTGCCGAGGGGCTGGATACCTCCTGTTTCGGCCCCCCGGCCGAGTCACTTTCTCTTGGCGCGCGCAAAGAGAAAGTAACCAAAGAGAAAGCGCGCCCGGTCATTCGGCCCCGGCTACGCCGGGGTTCCCTCGCTCCGGTGTCGCTCCGAGGGTCGTCGCACAAGGGGTATCCATGCCCCCTCGTACGACTCTCGCCGCCTCCCTGCGGCTCGCCCCTCTACGCGACGCCTGCGCTCGGCCTCCTGAACGGGAGTCGGGCTCCGGGTTGCCTGAAAGCGCTTTCGCTCTTGCGGCACGGCTTGTCAGGCAACGCCGGATGCCCCCTGCGGAATCGTCGTGGAAGGGGTCGAGCGGCAAGGATGCCGCGAGAGCCGCGATGCAGGGAGGGAACCCGGAGCGAAGCGCAGGGCCGGATGAGGGGGTGGCCTTCTTTTGGGTTACTTTTTCTTGGCCAGACAAGAAAAAGTGACTCGGCCGGGGGGCCGAAACGGGGACTGTCCGGCTACTCGGCAAGCAGCCATGCCAAGGATCACACAATCTTTCCAGTCCGGTATCGGAAAGACATTTCATGCGATTGCCCTGGACCGAACCGCCGGCCCTAACGGCAGAGCCGGCCCGGCCCCATGTCGACGTGCAGGTGATCGCGGTGCGCAGCGTTGTAATCCGGGCCCAGGGTGACGTTGAAGGAACGGCAAGCGGCATCGCGTACCAAGCGCAGAAAGCGCGCCGCCTCGTCATCGCCGCCCCAGTCGCGGGCCACGCTAATGCGCCGGCCGTCACCCAGGCGGAAACCGGCAATATCCAGGGCATTAGCGCTGGCGTGCTGGCTGCGCCTAGCACTGCGCGCGATATTGCGGCAAGCAAAGCTGCCATAGTGCTCGATGCCCACCACCGGCTGGCCGAACACCCGCCGGGCCGCCGATTGCAGGCCATGGCGCTCGAACAGGGCATAGCCGACAGCGAGCGGGCAGGTGGCGATGAAGCTGGCATTGAAAGCAACTTTGGCGGCGTGCAGACGCACGCTGTTCTCGATCGGGCAATCGGGCGCCGGCCGGCTGTCGGCCAGGACGGTATAACGCAGTGCGGAACTGGCCAGCGCCGTGGCGCAGAGCGCCGGATCGTGCCGCAGGCGCCATTGCTTGAAGGGCGTGAGCAGGTTCGGCGAATCCCGCACATCCAGCGGCACCCAGGGATTCCAGCGGGGCGGCACGGCCGGCCAGGCCTGCCAGCCCCCCCAGGCGAGCCCTGCCAGCAACGCACACACCAGGAACCTACGAACGATGGGCATGCCCTTGAGGCAACGAACAGGGAACTTGGTTGCATGCTCAGAGCAGATCGAGTTGCGAATCGTCGGCCGCCGCCGGCAACGGCGGCAGTCCCGGCAGGCGCTCCCGCAACCGTTCATGGAAGCGCCGAGCCAATTCGGGGGCCAGCAAGTTGTCCGGGGTATGCAGGAAAACGTAGGGCTGCCTGCCCTCCTCGATCCAGGCGGCGACCTTGTCCAGCCAGGGCGTCATGAAGGGATCGTTGGCGGCGAGCAGCGGATGGCCGATGAAGCGTACCTGCGGAAACGCCGTGAGGGCCGCCGGGCGCACCGGCAGGCGCGGCTTGCGCGACTGGGCATGGCGCACTGCCGGCGTGTCCTCGCAGCAACTGAAGAGCGGCCGGGAATCCAGGCACAGGCGCTCGACGTCCCGGTCGCGCAGCAGGCGATTCAGCGCCCGCTCCTCCTCGCCGCGCTGGAAGAAGGCCGGGTGGCGAACTTCCACCGCCAAAGGGCGCTCGAAACCGGCGAGAAAGTCCGCCAGCTCGCCGAGGCGCGCCGGTCCGAAGCTGGCCGGCAGTTGCAGCCAGAACGGCGTGACCCGCTCGCCCAGGGGCGCCAGCGACTCGACGAAGGCCTGGGCGGCCGGCATCTGCAGGCGCAGCTCGGCCGAATGGCTGATGTCACGCGGCAGCTTGGCGCAGAAGCGGAAATGCGCCGGCATCCGTTGCGCCCAGCGCTGCACAATCGCCACCGAAGGTCGGGCGTAGAAGGTGGTGTTGCCCTCGACCGCATTGAACACCTGGGCGTACAGCGCCAGATAGTCGGACGCCGGCGTGCCGTCCGGGTAGAGGCGGCCGCGCCAGCCCGCCTCGCTCCAGGAGGGACAGCCGAGATAATAGGGCAGCATTGCGAGCCTACCGTGCACCGCTGGGGGTGGCGACCTTGTCGCGCAGGTAGACCGGCTGCGCCTGCTCGGCCGGCACGGCCTCGCCGCGCCGCCAGGCGAAGCCGGCCAGGCTCAGCAAATCCAAAGCATCGGGCAACAGATCGGCGTCCCAGGCGGTGGGCGCGACCGGCATGCGCCCGGCGTGCGTCCAGCCGGTCCCGGCGCCGAACCAGTCGCCGCTCGCCAGGCGCGGCAGCTCGACCCGTTCCGGCGCCAGTACCGCCTCGCCGCCGACCAGACGCATCTCGCCTTCCTCCAGGCGGTAGCAGCCCCAGTAGACCTCGTCCATGCGCGCGTCGATGGCCGCCGCCACCTGATCGACTCCCCGCTCCCGGTGGGCGCGCTGGGCCAGCAGCGCCAGGTCGGAAACCGGCAACACCGGCCGCTGCAGGGCGAAGGCCAGCCCCTGAACCACGCCGACGGCGATGCGCACGCCGGTGAAGGCACCCGGTCCGCGACCGAAGGCAATAGCATCGACCGCCGACAGAGCGATGCCCGCCTCGCCCAGCAGCTCCTGAACCATGGGTAGCACGCGCTGGGCATGCAACCGCGGGATCACCGCATGGCGGCCGAACGCACAGCCCTTGTGCAGGAGGGCGACGGAGCAGGCTTCGGTGGCGGTATCCAGGGCCAGCAGAGTGGTCATCGGGTCATCCGGGAGGAGCTGAAAGGACAAGTATTATAAATCCCTGTCCTGGCGGAGAACGGAAAACGGACGGCGCGCACGAAGCGAGCCATCCAACGCGGGCACGGCGGATCAGGCCAGGGCGGCCTGCACACGGGCGGTGATCTCGCTCACCGAGCCAATGCCCTCGACGCGGGTATAGCGGGGAATGCCGGTAGTTGCGGCGAGCCTCTGGTAGAAGTCGACTAGTGGCTTGGTCTGCGAATGGTAGAGAGCCAGGCGATGGCGCACGGTCTCCTCCTTGTCGTCCTCACGCTGGATCAGATCCTCGCCGGTCTCGTCGTCCTTGCCGGCCATCTTCGGCGGGTTGTGCAAGTCGTGGTAGACGCGCCCGGAGGCCGGGTGGAGGCGGCGGCCTGCCATGCGCGAGACGATCTCCTCGTCGTCGACGGCGATTTCCAGCACGTGATCGATGCTCACGCCGGCATCTCTCAGGGCTTCGGCCTGGGGAATGGTGCGCGGGAAACCATCGAAGAGGAAACCCTGGGCGCAGTCGGGCTGGGAGATGCGTTCGCGGATCAGATCGATGATGATGTCGTCGGAAACCAGGCCGCCGCTGTCCATCACCTCCTTCACCTTGAGCCCCAGCGGGCTGCCGGCCTTGACCGCGGCACGCAGCATGTCGCCGGTGGAAATCTGCGGAATGCCGAACCTCTCGGTAATGAAGCGGGCCTGGGTACCTTTGCCGGCACCGGGCGCCCCCAACAGAATCACGCGCATCGATGTAGCTCCTTGAATGATTGTTAAAAGCTTCGAATTGTCTCGGATCGACTTTCCGAACAACAAACCTGGCGCCATCGGGCAGCCAAAAGGCGCACAAGATACACAGCCGACCTCGGGGTGCACAAGCCAGCCAAAAATGCAGCGAACTTGACATGAACAACAGAAAAAAAACCGGCGAAAGGCACTGCAAGGCACCCGTCCTGGGAGCGATGCCGGCAAGCCCCCCGCCGACCGTTCGTCAGCCGGTGTTGCGCAGACCGGCCGCGATGCCCGCCACGCTCACCAGCAATGCCTGCTCCAGAGGGCTGCCGGTCTGCTCCTGGTGCAGACGGTAGCGGGCCAGCAGTTCGACTTGCAGCAGATGCAGAGGGTCCAGGTAAGTATTGCGCACGCTGAAGGCGGCACGAACCCCGGGATTGTGGCCAAGCAGGCGATCCTGCTCCGTCAATTCAAGCACGGCGTCGCAGGCCTGCGACAACAGGCCGCGCAGTTGCTGCCCCAGGGGAAGCAGGTCCGGCTCCACCAGCCGCTCGTCGTACAGTTGGGCGATGGCGGCATCCGATTTAGCCAGGACCATTTCCAGCATGTCGATGCGCGTGCCGAAGAACGGCCAATGCCGGCTCATCCGCCTGAGCAGTTCGCCCTCGCCGCGCGCCAGGGCATTGCCCAGAGCCGTCTCCCAGCCCAGCCAGGCCGGCAGCATCAGGCGCGTCTGGGTCCAGGCGAAGATCCAGGGAATCGCCCGCAGGCTCTCGATCCCGCCGGCCCGCCGCTTGGCCGGGCGGCTGCCCAGCGGCAGGCGGCTGAGTTCCTGCTCAGGCGTGGCCTGGCGAAAATATTCGACGAACTGCGGATGCTCGCGCACCACGCCGCGATAGGCGGCCAGCCCTTCGGCGGCCAAGCGGTCCATCAGTTCGCGCCAGGCCGGCTCCGGCGCCGGCGGCGGCAACAGGGTGGCCTCGAGGACGGCGGACAGATAGAGATTCAGGCTCTGCACGGCGGTGTCCGGCAGGCCGAACTTGAAGCGGATCATCTCGCCCTGTTCGGTGGTGCGAAAGCGTCCGGGCACCGAGCCCGGCGGCTGGGAGAGGATCGCCGCATGGGCCGGACCGCCGCCACGACCAACGGTACCGCCGCGACCATGGAACAGCAGCAGTTCGACGCCTTGCCGCCGGCAGACCTCCACCAGGCCCTCCTGGGCGCGGTACTGTGCCCAGGCGGCAGCCGTGGTACCGCCGTCCTTGGCCGAGTCGGAATAGCCGATCATCACCTCCTGGGGACCGTGCAGGCGGGCGCGGTAGCCCGGCAGCAGCAGGAGCCGCTCCACTGTCGGCGCGGCGTTGTCCAGGTCGGCCAGGGTTTCGAACAGCGGTACCACGCGCATCGGCCGCTGCAGGCCGCACTCCTTGAGCAGCAGTTGCACGGCCAGCACGTCGGAAGGCGCCGCGGCCATGGAGATAACGTAGGAGCCCAGCGAGGCCGCCGGGGCCTGCGCCACCTCGTGGCAGGTGGCGAGGACCTCGGCGGTTTCCGCGGAGGCAGGAAAATGCACCGGCAACAGCGGCCGGCGGCTGTCCAGCTCGCGCATCAGAAAGGCGGTACGGGTTTCCTCGTCCCAGTCGGCGTAGCGGCCAAGACCTAGGTATTCGGTGATCTCGCTGAGCGCCGCGGCATGCCGGGCGGCATCCTGGCGGATGTCCAGGCGCACCAGGAACAGGCCGAAGGTGGCCGCCCGACGCAGGCTGTCGAGCAGCGGACCGTCGGCGATCAGCCCCATGCCGCAGGCATGCAGCGAGCGGTAGCAGAGCTCCAGCGGCTGCAAAAGCTCGCGGTTATTCTGCAGCACCGCCGGCGAACGCACGGCTTCGCCGTGCAGGGCCGCTGCGGCCCAGTCGCGGGTGGCGAACAGGCGCTCACGCAGTTGCTTGAGCAGAACCCGGTAGGGTTCGTCGACCTTGCCGGTTCGGGCGAGCAGCTCGCTGCTCGCCTCCTGCATGGATAACTCGGCGGCCAGTTGCTCGACGTCGCGTAGATAGAGGTCGGCAGCCTCCCAGCGCGCCAGCAGCAGCACTTCGCGGGTGACCGCGGCGGTGACATTGGGGTTGCCGTCGCGATCACCGCCCATCCAGGACGAGAAGCGGATCGGCGCCGCCTCCAGCGGCAGGTGCAGACCGGTGGCCTCGTGCAGCGTGCGGTCGACGCCACGCAGGAAAGCCGGCACGGCCTGCCAGAGGGAATGCTCGATCACCGAAAAGCCCCATTTGGCCTCGTCCACCGGGGTCGGCCGGCTGCGGCGGATCTCGTCGGTGTGCCAGGCCTCGGCGATCAGCCGGCGCAGGCGCTCGTGCACCACCTCGCGCTCGGCCGGCAGCAGATCGCCATGATCCAGCACGGCCAGTTCGGTGGCGATCGCCTCGTACTTGCGGATCAGGGTACGGCGCGTCACCTCGGTGGGATGGGCAGTGAGCACCAAGTCGATCTCCAGGCGCCCGAGCTGGCGGGCCAATGCGTCTGCGGCATGGCCACCAGCCAGCAGCCGCTCGAGCAGTTCGGGCAGGGCGCGCACCGCGAAGGGCGGCGGCTCCTCGGGAGCGCGGCGGCGGATCTCGTGGTACTGCTCGGCGATATTGGCCAAGTTGAGGAACTGGTTGAAGGCCCGCGCCACCGGCTGCAGCTCGTCCTCCCGCAGCTCTCCCAGGGTACGGGTCAACTGCTCGGCGCCCTCCTCCGAACCCAGGCGTCCCGTCTTGGCCCCCAGGCGAATGCGCTCGATCTTGTCGAAGAAGACCTCACCGCACTGAGCATGGATATATTCGCCAAGCAATTCGCCGAGCAGACGGACGTCCTCGCGCAGGCGGGCGTCGATTTCCTCCATTGAGAACCTCCAGGAGCAGTTCGGGGATATCCAGCCGACCGGACTTCCGATGTCCATCCGTCGCACCGGATCACTTGCCGTAGAGTGCCCAGCATACCGATTTCTGACAAGGGGGAAGCGCTGCTGGGCTAGTCTGAAGTCGATACTCGAGCACGACTTGTCACCGCCGCCTGGCGGGTCATCCACGCAGCAGATGAGGTGCCTCATGAAGATCCGCGAACTGCTCCAGCACTGGGAACGCGGCGCCAGAGGTCGTCTGACGCCCAGTCCGTACCACATCCGACTCGACCTGGAAACTGCCGCGCGCCTTGCCGCGCTGGCCGAAATGTATCCCAGACGCAACGTCGAGGAATTGCTCGGCGAACTGATCGGCGCAGCTCTTGAGGAGCTGGAAACCAGCATGCCCTATGTGAAAGGCAGCCAGGTCGTCTCCCTCGACGAGCAGGGCGACCCACTCTACGAGGACATCGGCCCGACGCCGCGCTTTCTCGCCCTGTCGCGCCGCTACCTGCAGGAGATGAGTGCACAGGCCGACGGCGCCAGTCACTGAAATCAGACGTCCAGCAAGCGCCGGTAGAGGGCGGCCATGTCCGCCGAGAAGGCCACCAGCAGCGCCTGGCGCAGGGAGCTGCCGGCCGGGCGCGGACGGCACAGTTCGGCCACGGCGATGGCGGCCGCCTGATCCGCCGGATAGCCGTAGATGCCGCAACTGATTGCTGGGAAGGCGATGTTCGTCAGATCGTGCCGTTCGGCCAGGGCCAGGCTGTTGCGGTAGCAGGCGGCGAGCAGTTCTGCCTCGCCCTGGCCGCCGCCCCGCCAGACCGGCCCGACCGTATGGATCACATAGCGCGCCGGCAGGCGAAAGCCCGGCGTCAGGCGCGCCTCGCCGGTCGGACAGCCGCCCAGCCGGCGACAGGCGGCGAGCAGCCCCGGACCTGCGGCGCGATGGATAGCGCCATCCACCCCGCCGCCGCCGAGCAGGTCGGGATTGGCGGCATTGACTACCGCGTCCACCGCCAGATTCGTCAGGTCACCCTGCCAGACCACAACCTTCATTGCTCACCCTCCAGAGTTCCCTGGCCAGGACAGCGCACCGCCTGCCTACGCTGGTCCACCAGCACGCCGGTGAGACCCTTTTGCTCGGTATCGAACAGCACCAGCACGCCATCGATACACTGGGCCACCTGGCTAGCCGGCTTCAGGGAAATCCGGTAATCCTCGCCGGGCACGGTCTTGAGCATGGTGAACTCCGACAGCAGTAGGGCATCCTCCGGCCTGGCCACATGCAGGTAGCCATAATGGCCGAGCGCGACCACCGTGACGGCGACACTGCCGACGGCGGTGAGGATCAGGTGAACGGGGTTGGTCGCGCTCATCGGGAAATCTCGTCTGCGGAAGGTTGGGCCAGTCCGCCTGCGTTCCGGGGATCGGCGAGAAAGCGCAGCATCAACGCCTGCCACGCCGGCTCGGCGAAGGTCTGCACATGGCCACCGCGGGTCGGCTGGAAAAATCGTGGCGGAGCCGCAGCCCGGTACAGACGCAGTCCGTTGGACAGAGGGACCAGTTCGTCGTCGCGGCTATGGTAGATCAGTACGGGCAGCCCCCGCAGCCGCGGCATCGCGTCGACCGCGCTGTCGCCGTCCGGCACCAGCCAGGACAGCGGCACCTGCAATGGCCAGGTCAGCCAGGCGCCGCTCAACATGTGCCGCGCCACTTCCCGGTAGCTGGCCGGCACGCCGTCGAGCACCAATGCCGAAAGCCGGGCGCGGCGCTGCGGCCGCTGCGCCAGGAAATGCACTGCCAGGGCACCGCCGAGGCTCTGGCCGAGCACGGCGAGCGGCCTGCCGCGCACCGCCGGTTCCGCCTCGAGCCAGGCGAAAGCCGCCTCCAGGTCCTGGTATACCTCCGGCAGGGCGGGCAAGCCCTCGGACAGGCCATAACCGCGGTAATCCAGCAGCAGCACCTGCCAGCCCTGTTCCGGCAGCCACCAACTGCCGCCCAGATGCCAGGCCAGGTTACCGCCGTTGCCGTGCAGGTGCAGCACGGTGCCGCGCACCTCCCGTCCCGCCCGGGCCGGCAGCCACCAGGCATGCAGGCGCGTACCGTCTGCGGCGCGCAAGTAGACGTCGCGATAGTCCAGACCGGCCGCGCGCGGCGTGAGGGGCTGGCCGGGCTCGGGATAGAACAGTAGGGAACTGCAGCCGGCACCGGCGGCCAGGAACAGGCCAAGCAGGAGCGGACACAGCGCTCGATGCGGCATCAAGGCACATCTAAAAACTACCTGCGTGGTCATCGCTGCGTTAAAAACAGGCTCAAAATGCTCATTTACAGCGCGTAAACTCCGCTTTTTCGCCTGTTTTTGCCTTGCGCTGACTGCCTCGTCTACATTTTTAGAGGTGCCCATCAGTCGCCACCGCCGCGCACGTCCTCGCGGGCTTTGACGGTCGACTCGTAGACCCGCTCGGCCAGCCGCGAGAACGGCAGGCTCTGCAGCCAGACGGTACCGGTGCCTTTGAGGGTCGCCAGGAGAATGCCCTCGCCGCCAAACAACATGCTCTTCAGCCCGCCGGCCAGTTGGATGTCGTAGTCGATGCCTCGGCTGAAGCCGACCAGGCAGCCGGTATCCAGGCGCAGGGTCTCGTCGCGCAGCTCCTTGCGGATCACCGCGCCGCCGGCATGCAAGAAAGCCAGGCCGTCACCGGACAGCCTTTGCAGGATAAAACCCTCGCCGCCGAAGAAACCGGCACCGATGCGCTTGCTGAAACTGATGCCGATCTCGGTACCGCGGGCGGCGCAGAGGAAGCTGTCCTTTTGGCAGATCAGGGTGCCGCCGATTTCGGCGAGATTCACCGGTACCACTGTTCCCGGGTAGGGTGCGGCGAAGGCGACCCGCGCCTGCCGCTTGGCGTGATTGGAGAAATGCGTCATGAACAGCGACTCGCCGGTCAGCATGCGTTTGCCCATGCCCCACAGCTTGCCCAGCACGCTACTCTCCGAACCATCGCCCATACGGGTCTCGAAGCGTACGCCCTCGGTCATGTAGTTCATCGCGCCGGCCTCGGCGATCACCGTTTCACCGGGATCGAGGATGATTTCCACCGACTGGGCGTGGGAGCCGAGGATTTCGTAATCGAGCTGATGGCTGGCCATGGAAAAGGGTCCTTATCGAGACGGGAAGTCCGCCAGGATACTCCGTGGAGACGCCGCCGGGCGCGGCGACGCGAATCGCCGCGCACCGTTCAGAGGATGTTGGCATAGTCCGCCTCGATCCGTTCCATGCTGAGGTGATTGAGGAAGTTGGAGAAGCACATCCAAGCCGACAGGGCATTGAGGTCGCGGAACTGTTCCGGCAGGTACTTCGGCGGCACCACCAGCCCCTGGTCCACCAGTTGGCGCAGGGTGCGCATGTCCTCCAGGGTGGTCTTGCCGCAGAACAACAGGGGGATCTGCTCCAGCTTGCCCTTGCGTACCGCCAACTGGATGTAGTTGTAGATTAGGATGAAGCCCCGCAGATACGACAGATCCTTGGTGAAAGGCATGCCGTCCGGGCACGAGCCGCGGAATACGCGGCTGACGTTGGTGTAGCTGTCCTCGTCGCTCAGCCCCTGGTCGCGGAAGAAGTCGAAGATATCCAGGAAATTGGCTCCCTGCTCGGCCATGTGGATGGCACGGGTGCGGTTGGTCAGCTTGCGCAGGCGGCTGGGATAGGAGGCGAAGGCGATCACCTCCATCAGGATCGCCAGTCCCTCCTGGGTCACCGTGGAGGACGGCGGCCCCTTAGCCAGAAAAGTGCAGATCGGCTGGTTTTGCCCGTTAAGCGTGGTGGCCACGTGGACCAGCCCCTCGTGCACCTCCAGAGCGCGCACGTCGCGCTCGTTGAACAGCGCGTCGCTGCGGATCTTGATGTAGTCGGCGCCGGCCGCGGCGTCGGCGACGATACCGTCGGACTCGAACACGCGAACCGTGCTCTCGTGCTCGCCGAACACCCGGTTCAGGCGCTCCTGAAGCTTCTGCACGGCAGCGCTGGCATTGAGAGTCTTGGGCTCGTCCTTAAGGTCGCCGCGATCGGCGATCTGGTTCAGATAGTCGGACAGCATCAGGCCGAAATCGGCCAGGGTCGGATCGCCGGCGTGGAAGGCATCCGAAGCGGCGCCGTAGAGCTCCTCGGAAATCAGCCCGAAATCCGCGGTACCGCGCGCCTCAAGCATGCGGATGACCATGCGGTATTCCTTGCACATGCGCCGCATGATCTGCCCGACCGGGCTGAACTGGCCGAGCTGGCGGGTGATATCCCGCTCGATACTCTGAAAATCCTGCTTTTTCGCTACAGGATCGAAGGACAGGGGGCGACTCTCGTAATAGCCCCGGTCCACCGGCGGCAGTTGGCGACAACCGGCGGCAAAAAAGCGCTGGCGCACCTCGTCGTCCCATTTCACCGCGTCCAGCACGCGGATCGGCATCTGCGCCTCGACCAACCGGTCGGAAAGGCTGCGGATGATTTGTTGGTACTCGTACTGCTGCTTGCGTCTGCTCATCGAGCTCTCACTGGTCGACGCGCCGGTAGCGCGCCACTTCGCTGAAGACGTCGGAATTGGCGGGATCGTCCAGATAGGCGAAGACCCTGTCCAGCGGGCTGAGAACGCGCACCCCGGGTCCCCAGGCGGTGACGATCGGCTTACCGGCCAGTATCCCCCGCTCCAGCGCCTGGCGAACCCGCGCCGGCTCCAGGTTGTAGAGCACCAACTCGTTGTTCGCCGTCAGTTCGAAGCCGAGGATGAGAAAACCGCCACCGAAGTCGTCCGGCAGCCCGGCGGAAAGATACCAGCGCCAGCCATGGCGGGTCACGGTGAATTCGGCCTGCAGCCCGTCGTCGGCCCCTTCCAGGGATTGCCGGGCGCGGTAGCGGGCGGGGCCGACCGGGCAAATCTCCAGGGCTAGTCGTTCGCCCCATTCGTTGCGCCGACTCCACTCACCGAGCAAGGGAGCCGGTGCCGTTTCGCCGGGAGCGATTTGCTCGGTGAAGCTCACCAGGCAGCCGGCAAGCAGGAAGAAGGGCAGCAGGAGGGCAAGACGCCAGGCTCGCATAACGCTTTCCCCCGCCAGGAAGGACCACCCCGGCACCCAGCGGGACAGCCATCTTGTCAGAGCCCGAGAACCAGATACATGTAGCGGCTCAGAACGGCTAGCATTTCCTCGTCGTCAAGGCGTCCCGGACCTTCGAGCAGTCCTTGGTACTCCATGCGGCCGATGATTCCGGTCAACACGCTGGCATCCTGCTCGGGATGCTGCGAACCGAGTACCTGGAAGAACTGGATGGCGCCCTGCTGGAGGATCCGCCGGTGAGAACGGGCCAGTTCATGCAGGCGCGAGTTGATCAGCGCCTCCTGCTGGAAAGCCTGCTCGGCGACCAGTTCGTCGCGCCGGGAATGCAACTGGTGGCGAACATAGCCGACTGCCAGCCGGGCGATCTCCTCGGCCAGTTGGCGGCGCGAATCGCCGCTGTCGTCGAGGCGACCGACCTGCTCCAGCAGCAGGCCCTGGGTCCGCTCCCAGAAACCGGCCATGTAGGCCGCGCTGCGCTCGACGAACAGCGCGAAGGTATCGGTGAGCAGATCGTCGATGTCTTTGAAATAGTAGGTGGTCGCCGACAGCGGCACGCCGGCCTCGGCGGCCACCGCCCGGTGGCGCACGGCGCGCACACCGTCGCGGATGATGATACGCATGGCGGCATCGAGAATGGCCTGGCGACGCTGTTCGCTACCGCGCCGGCTGGTCTTCCGCCCCCGATACTGGACACTATGGGCAACGGCGCTAGCCATGTGAGCAGCACTGTTCAGAGAGAGGAACTGGGTCAAGACGGGCATCCTTTTCCAACTAAGACCTGCCCTCATTGTTAGGGCTTTCCGTGCCAGAAGCAATCCATCGTGATAGCTCGGCACCATGGGTCGCGACCAGCGGAGCGTATCTTGCGCGTCCGACGAGGCCCGCCTCCTCCTGGTGCGGGCCTCGTCGGGCGTTACTCGTACCGCCGTCGGATCAGACTTCCGGACGCATATGCGGGAAAAGGATCACGTCGCGGATCGACGGCGAATCGGTCAGCAACATCACCAGACGGTCGATGCCGATGCCTTCGCCGGCGGTCGGCGGCATGCCGTATTCCAGGGCGCGCACGAAGTCGGCGTCGAAGTGCATGGCCTCGTCGTCGCCGGCATCCTTGTCCCGAACCTGCTGCATGAAGCGCTCGGCCTGGTCCTCGGCGTCGTTCAGCTCGGAGTAGGCGTTGGCGATCTCGCGGCCGCCGATGAACAGCTCGAAGCGGTCGGTGACGCTCGGATCGTCGTCGCTGCGCCGCGCCAGGGGCGACACCTCGAAGGGATAGCGGGTGATGAAGGTCGGCTGTTCCAGGCGGTGCTCGACCAGCTCCTCGAAGATCATCGTCTGCAGCTTGCCCAGTCCCTCGAAACCCTTGACGTCGGCGCCGGCCTTTCTGGCGATGGCACGGCATTTCTCGATGTCGCGCAGGTCCGCGGCGGAGATTTCTGGGTTGAAGTGGAGAATCGAGTCGAACACCGACAGGCGGGCGAAGGGCTCGCCGAAGTGGAACACCTTGCCCTGGTAGGGCACGTCGGTGGTCCCCAGCACCAGTTGCGCCAGTTCGCGGAACAACTGCTCGGTGAGATCCATGTTGTCCTCGTAGTCGGCGTAGGCCTGGTAGAACTCAAGCATGGTGAATTCGGGGTTGTGGCGGGTCGAAACGCCTTCGTTGCGGAAATTGCGGTTGATCTCGAAAACCCGCTCGAAGCCGCCGACCACCAGGCGCTTGAGGTAGAGCTCGGGGGCGATGCGCAGGAACATCGGCAAGTCCAGCGCGTTGTGGTGGGTCTGGAAGGGCTTGGCCGCGGCGCCGCCGGGGATGACCTGGAGCATCGGCGTTTCCACCTCGAGGAAGTCGCGCTCGGCGAGGAACCTGCGGATGTAGGAGATGATCTGCGAACGCACGCGGAAGGTATGGCGGGTTTCCTCGTTGACCATCAGGTCGACGTAGCGCTGGCGGTAGCGCTGCTCGGTGTCGGTCAGGCCATGATGCTTGTCCGGCAGCGGGCGCAGCGACTTGGTCAGCAGGCGCACCGTGCTCATGTGCACGTAGAGATCGCCCTTGCCGGAGCGCGCCAGCGTGCCCTCGGCGGCGATGATGTCGCCCAGGTCCCAGTGCTTGACCGCCTCCAGCGTCTCGGTCGGCAGGCCCTTGCGGTCGACGTAGACCTGGATGCGCCCGGTCATGTCCTGGATGACCATGAAGGCACCGCGGTTGAGCATGATGCGCCCGGCCACCTTGACCGGGATCGCGGCCGCGTCCAGCTCCTCCTTGCCCGCCTCGGCATAGCGCTTCTGCAGGTCGGCGCAGTAGCTGTCGCGGCGGAAGTCGTTGGGGAAGGCGTTGCCCTTCTCGCGCTCGGCGGCAAGCTTTTCCTTGCGCAAGGCGATCAGCTTGTTTTCTTCCTCGTGGAGGGCATGCTGGTTCAGCGGTTGTTCGCTCATGGTCTCTGTCTATCTGGCATGTGGTGCGAATGATTCGGTGAGGGTCACAGGCCTTTCTTGAGGCTGGCCTCGATGAACTCGTCGAGATCGCCGTCCAGCACCGCATCGCAGTTGCTGTTCTCGATGCCGGTGCGCAGATCCTTGATCCGCGACTGGTCGAGCACGTAGGAACGGATCTGGTGGCCCCAGCCGATGTCCGACTTGGTGTCCTCCAGGGCCTGGGCGGCGGCATTGCGTTTCTGCACCTCCAACTCGTACAGCTTGGCGCGCAGCATCTTCATCGCGCGATCCTTGTTGGCATGCTGGGAACGCTCGTTCTGGCAGCTCACCACGGTATTAGTCGGCAGGTGGGTGATGCGCACCGCGGAGTCGGTGGTGTTCACGTGCTGGCCGCCGGCGCCAGAGGAACGGTAGGTGTCGATGCGCAGATCGGCAGGGTTGATGTCGATCTCGATGTTGTCATCGATCTCCGGCGAGGCGAACACCGCGGAGAAGGAGGTGTGGCGACGGTTGCCGGAGTCGAACGGGCTCTTGCGCACCAGACGGTGCACGCCGATCTCGGTACGCAGCCAGCCGAAGGCGTATTCGCCCCTGACATGCACGGTCGCGCTCTTGATGCCGGCGACCTCGCCTTCAGACAGCTCGACGATCTCGCTGTCGAAGCCATGCTTGTCGGCCCAGCGCAGGTACATGCGCAGCAGCATGTTGGCCCAGTCCTGGGCCTCGGTGCCGCCGGAACCGGCCTGGATGTCGAGGTAGGCGTTGTTAGCATCCATCTCGCCGCTGAACATGCGGCGGAATTCCAGCTTTTCGAGAATTCCACGCAGGCGCTCGACTTCGGCGGCGACGTCGTTCACCGCGCTCTCGTCGTTCTCCTCGGCGGCCATTTCCAGCAGGTCGCTGGAGTCGGCCAGACCGCTGCTCATCTCATCGAGGGTTTCGACGATCTGCGCCAGCTGGGCGCGCTCGCGACCCAGGTTCTGCGCGTATTCCGGGTTGTTCCAGACGCTCGGGTCTTCCAGCTCGCGGTTGACTTCAATCAGGCGGTCATGTTTCTGATCGTAGTCAAAGATACCCCCGAATGGTTTGAGTACGTTCGGACAGGTCCTTGATGCTGTTGAGGATTGGGTTGATTTCCATGGTGGGCAGCACTCGCGGTCGGACAGTTCGAAAAGCCGGTGAGTATAACGCAGCGATCTGTGACTGACAGCCCGCTGCGTCCGCACGCCAGGGCAATCGCATGAAGCGCTCGCCTGATACCAGACTGGAAAGATTGTGTGATCCTTGGCATGGCTGCTTGCCGAGTAGCCGGACAGTCCCCGTTTCGGCCCCCGGCCGAGTCACTTTTTCTTGCCTGGCCACGAAAAAGTAACCCAAAAGAAGGCCACCCCCTCATCCGGCCCTGCGCTTCGCTCTGGGTTCCCTCCCTGCATCGCCGCTCCAGGGGCTCGCCGCGAAGGGCCATCCATGCCATGGCCCATCGCGGCTCTCGCGGCATCCTTGCCGCTCGACCCCTTCCACGACGATTCCGTTCGGCCTCCTGAAGGGGGCATCCGGCATTGCCTGACAAGCCGTGCCACAAGAGCGAAAGCGCTTTCAGGCAACCCGGAGCCCGACTCCCGTTCAGAAGGCCGAGCGCAGGCGTCGCGTAGAGGGGCGAGCCGCGGGGAGGCGGCGAGAGTCGTACGAGGGGCATGGATGCCCCTTGTGCGACGACCCTCGCAGCGGCGCCGGAGCGAGGGAACCCCGGCGTAGCCGGGGCAGAATGACCGGGCGCGTTTTCTCTTTGGTTACTTTCTTTTTGCGCGCGCAAAGAGAAAGTGACTCGGCCGGGGGGGCCGAAACAGGAGGTATCCAGCCCCTCGGCAAGCAGCCGATGCACCGGATTTGAAGACCAGGCCGGAACGACCAGGCACACAATCTTTCCAGTCCGGTATCGGAAAGACATTTCATGCGATTGCCCTGGTCCGCACGCCGTGCCACGCCAGCGGGTTCAGGCCGCCTTGGCCTGGGTTTCCAGCTCCGCCTTGAGTTGCGGGTCTAGCTTCAACTGCCGGGCCAGCTCGTCCAGGTAGGCGCGCTCCATGAATTGCTCCTCGTCGACCGCCAGGAGGCTCGCGAGGTAGATCTCCGCAGCCAGCTCCGGCGTGTCGGCGGCCCTAGCCACCTCGGCCGGATCCAGCGGCCTGCTCAGCTCGGCCTGCAGCCAGCGTTGCAACTCGGCATCCTCCGCGACCTTCGCCAACTCGGTTTCGATCAGTTGGCGCTCGCGCTCGTCCACATGCCCGTCGGCCTTGGCCGCAGCGACCAGTGCCTTGAGTACGGCCTGGCTATGCCTCTCGGCCTTTTCCGGCGGCAGGCGGTCAAGGGTCTGCGGCTCGCGCCCGGGAGTCCCGGCCTGCTGCGCCTGCCAGTTGCTGAAGGCCTTGTAGGCGAGCACCCCGAGAGCGGCAAGACCGCCGTAAGCCATGGCGTTGCCGCCGAGCTTGCCGAGCCGCCGCTTGCCGAGCAGCAAGCCGAGGGCGCCTGCCGCCAGGGCACCCTTGCCGCCAGCGCCCATCAAGCCGCCCAGGGAACCGCCACCGGCACCACCGAGGATATCGCCGAGCAAGCTACCGCCCGCCCTGTCCCCGCCGCCGGGCATCGACTGTCCTTGCTGGCGAAAGGTCTGGGCGGACTTGAGGAGTTGGTCGAGCAATCCGCTGGTATTCATAGCGCAGTCTCCTTTGGATCGGAAAACGAGGCCGGCGGGTCAGTCGAGTTCGCCGGACTCGCGGAACGGCGTGTCGCGATGCGCGGCCCGCACGTATTGCGCCGGCCAGGGCACCGCTTTGTCGCCGAGAAAGTCCGCTGCATGCAGCGGCCAGTAGGGATCGCGCAGCAGCTCGCGGGCTAGCAGGATCAGGTCGGCCTGGCCGGTGCGCAGGATGTGCTCGGCCTGCGCCGCCTCGGTAATCATGCCCACCGCGCCAGTGGCGATCCCCGCTTCGCGGCGTATCTGTTCGGCGAAGCGGGTCTGGTAGCCGGGCCCGACGGGAATTTCCGCCGCGGCCGCGGTGCCGCCGGAAGACACGTCGATCAGATCGACGCCCAGTGCCTTGAGGCGCCGGGTCAGCGCTACCGTCTCCTCCGGGTTCCAGCCTTCCTCCACCCAATCGGTGGCCGACAGGCGGACGAACAACGGCAGGGTCTCGGGCCATACCGCGCGTACCGCCTCGGTCACCTCCAGCAATAGGCGGATGCGGTTGTCGAAGCTGCCGCCGTACTGGTCCCGACGCTGGTTAGACAACGGCGAGAGGAATTGATGCAACAGGTAACCATGGGCGGCGTGCACTTCGACGACTTTGAAACCGGCGGCCAGGGCACGCTCGGCGGCTTGCACGAAGGCCCGGACGACCTCGTGGATACCGGCCTCGTCGAGGACTTCGGGCACCCTGTGGCGAGGATCGAAGGGAATTGCCGAGGGGCCGACCGGAACCCAGCCGCCCTCCTCGAGCGGCACGCTGCCCGGCCGGCCCAGCCAGGGTTGCCAGACGCCCGCCTTGCGTCCGGCATGGGCCAACTGGATGCCGGCCAGCGAGCCCTGGGACTCGATGAAAGAGGTGATGCGGCGCAGCGGCTCGATCTGCTCGTCATTCCAGAGGCCAAGATCCTGGGCGGAAATGCGCCCTTCAGCGACGACCGCGGTGGCCTCGAAGATCACCAGCCCGGCTCCGCCCACCGCACGGCTGCCCAGGTGCACCAAATGCCAGTCGTTAGCCAGCCCGTCCCGGGCCGAGTACTGGCACATTGGCGATACGACGATGCGGTTGGGCAAGGTCAGTTGACGCAAAGTCAGGGGCTCGAACAACAGGCTCATGGCAACACTCCCTTGAATCCGAACGAATGGTCGACACTTCAACTCTAGACGGGAGCCAGGCCTGCACCCGCAGGGACAGGCCCGGCAAGCAGCCGGGAATACCACGATTTTCAGCCACGCGCCAGCTGCCAGAGCCGGGCGATGTCGGCGGCGCGCCGACGCAGCAGGACGGAGGCGTCAGCGAGGGCGGCAGCCAGGCTGATCGGTCCCGGTGCCAGGCTGAAGGCGGCATCGATGCCGTGCCCGTAGAGGCGTTCGTAACCGTCTCCGAGCACGCCGGCCAGGGCTACGACCGGCACGCCGTGGCGCTTGGCGATGCCCGCCACGCCTATCGGCGTCTTGCCGTGCAGGGTCTGCTCGTCGAGCCGCCCCTCGCCGGTGATCACCAGGTCGGCGCCCATCACGGCCTGCTCCAGACCGCTGACCTCGGCGACCAGCTCGATACCGGGGCGAAAGGCCGCGCCGAGGAAGGTCCGCGCCGCGAAGCCGATGCCGCCGGCCGCGCCGCTGCCGGGGAGGTCCCGGGCGTCGCGGTCCAGCGTCGCCGCACAGACATCGGCGAAATGGCCGAGGGCGGCGTCGAGCTGACGCACCTGCTCCGGCGTGGCGCCCTTCTGCGGACCGAACACCTGCGAGGCGCCGCGCTGCCCGCAGAGCGGGTTGTCGACATCGTAGGCGACCTCGAAGGCCACCGCCGCCAGGCGCGAATCGAGTCCCGCCGGATCGATCCTGTGGAGCTGCGCCAGGGCCGCCCCGCCGGGTGGCAACGGCCGGCCTTCGGCATCCTCCAGGCGTACGCCGAGAGCACTCAGCATGCCGCTGCCGGCGTCGTTGGTGGCGCTGCCGCCGAAGCCGAGGACGATCCGCTCGGCGCCGGCCTCCAGCGCCGCAAGGATCAGCTCGCCGGTGCCATAGGTGCAGCTGCGCAAGGCATCGCGGCGGTCCGGCGGCACCAGATGCAGGCCGCTGGCCGCGGCCATCTCGATCACCGCGCTGCGGCTCTCGGCGATCCATCCCCAGTGCGCCAGCACCGGCTCGCCAAGCGGGCCGCGTACCAGAATTTCACGCCGCTCGCCGCCGACCGCGGCGATCACCGCCTCCACTGTACCCTCGCCACCGTCGGCCATCGGCCGGCAGAGCAGTTCGGCCCGCGGCCAGACCTCACCGAGCCCGACGGCGATGGCCGCAGCCACCTCGGCGGCGGACAGGCTTTCCTTGAACGAATCGGGAGCAATTACGATTTTCATGGCGAACTTTCTTTTCCTGTCTTGGAGTATGGGATGCGCACACGCGCCAGACTCACTCTGCTGAGCAATCGCCCAAGGCGCGTCGACGGAACGACAAAGTTCAGCACGCAAGCTCTGTGCAAAGGAATAAAAACTCAGGCCGGCGGCTCCTCCGGCAACAGCTGCACGCCCAGATAGAGGCTCAGCAGACCGTCCAGGCTTAGTGGATCGACCCCGCTCAGCTCGGCGATCCGTTCCATGCGATAGCGCAGGCTGTTGCGGTGCACGCCGAGGGCATCGGCGCAGGCCTGATTCTGTCCGCCGTGCTCGCACCAGCTGCGCAGGGTGCGCAATAGCTGGCCACCGGCATCGCGCGCGCGCAGACGCCGCAACGGACGTAGCAGTTCGTCGACCGCCTCGTCGTCGCGGAAACGCCAGAGCAAGGCGGGCAGGCGGTGCCGCTGCAGGCTGAGCAGGCGTTGGTCGGCGAGGATCGCCCGACCATAGGCAAGCAGGTCGCGCACCCGGCGGTAACCGCGACGCACGCCGTCGACGCCCTCGGCCCGTTCGCCGACGGCGACGCGGAGAATCCACCAACCCTGTCCCTCGATCCTTTCCAGCAGGCGCGCCTCGTCATGGACGACGGCTCCCGGCCGGCACCAGAGCAGCGAGCTGGCCGCCGGCGACACGCACCAGCTGTCCGGATAGCACGCCAGCAGCCAGTCGCCCAGCCGCTCGGCAGACACTCCCTCGGCCAGCTCGAACAGCCAGGGAGTGCGCCCCAGCTGCGGCTTGAGGCCGAGCAGGTGGGCCTCGTCGAACAGCCGGAGAATGTCGCCCCCCTCTTCCAGCAGTAACGCCAGCAGATCGTCGCTACGCTGTCGGCGCCAGTGCCGCTCCACTTGTTGCTGATAACGCTGGGCGACCAACATTTCGGCGCTCATGCGCACCAGTTCGGCATAGATGCGCACCTGCTCGGGATCGCCGGTGATGCCGAGCACCCCGATCAGCCGCCGGTCGAGGAACAGCGGCAGGTTGATCCCCGGCTGCACGCCCCTCAGGCAGGCCGCCACCTGGCTGTCGATCGCCACCACCCGGCCGTTGGCCAGTACCAGCTGCGCGCCCTCGTGGCGGGTATTGATCCGGCTGCGCTCGCCACTGGCGAGGATCAGCCCCTGGCTGTCCATCACATTGACGTTGTACGGCAGGATCGCCATTGCACGCGAGACGATATCCTGCGCCAGTCCGTAGTCCAATTCGAACATGCAAGTCCGCTCCCTGTTGGGACCTCTGTCCGGCCTTGCCAGAAGAGCCCTTTCAATCCTTGGAGCCAGCCATTGCCCCTTCCCTCCAGGCGGCCAAACGGTCGGCGACAGACTCCAGCTTTCCCCGCCCCAGCACCTCGACCGAGTCCCTGACCGATCGTCCAGCCGGAGCGGTCGGTATTATGGCGGAAAGAACTGTTCATTTGCACAAATAAGCGGATATCCATCCGTGCAGATCGCCAAAGACAACTGTGAAACGATCACCGATACTTGACCGATAAGGAGTGTACCGGCTCCATAACAGCCATTGAGAGAGACAAGCATGTCCATGTCGAATAGCACTGCCTGCCCTGCCGCTGGCAGTGACGAAAAGGAAAAGAATGCGCTGTACCGCAAGATCACCCTGCGGCTCATTCCATTCATCTTCATTTGCTATCTGTTCAACTACATCGACCGCGTCAACGTCGGCTTCGCCAAGCTGCAGATGCTCGAAGCTCTGTCGTTCAGCGAGACCGTCTACGGCCTGGGCGCCGGGATCTTCTTCATCGGCTACGTGCTCTGCGGCGTGCCCAGCAACCTGGCGCTGACCCGCTTCGGCCCGCGCCGCTGGATCGCCGTGATGATGATCGCCTGGGGCCTGTTCTCCACCGCTCTGCTGCTGGTCAAGAGCCCCGGCCAGTTCTATGCCCTGCGCCTGCTCACTGGCGCCGCAGAGGCCGGCTTCTTCCCGGGCATGGTGCTCTACCTGTCGCAGTGGTTTCCGGCCAGCCGTCGTGGCCGCATCATGGCCCTGTTCATGTCGGCGATCCCGGTCTCCGGGCTGCTCGGCGGGCCCTTCTCCGGCTGGATCCTTAACCATTTCGCGGCCGGCCAGGGCGGCCTCGCCGCCTGGCAGTGGATGTTCTTGATCCAGGGTCTGCCGACCGTGGCGCTCGGCGTGCTGGCGCTGTTCCTGCTCAGCGACGGCTTCGCCAAGGCCCGCTGGCTGAACGACACCGAACGCAGCCTGCTTGAAGCCGATCTGCGCGAAGAGGCGGCGAACAAGGCAGAGAAGGTCACCGACTCCTTCGCCGCGGTGTTCCGCAACCCCACCGTATGGGCCCTCGGCCTGGTCTATTTCTGCATTCAGAGCGGGGTCTACGCGATCAACTTCTGGCTGCCGTCGATCATCAAAAGCCTTGGCTTCACCGACGCCCTGGTGATCGGCTGGATCAGCGCCATTCCCTACCTGCTGGCGGGGCTGTTCATGCTGCTGACCGGCCGCTCGGCCGACCTGGGCAACGAACGCCGCTGGCACCTGGTGGTACCGATGTGGATGGGCGCCGCCGGCCTGCTGATCGCGGTGAACTTCGCTGACAATCCCATCTTCGCCATCCTCGGCCTGAGCATCGCGACCATGGGCGCACTCACTGGCCTGCCGATGTTCTGGCCGCTACCGACCGCCTTCCTCAGTGCCGGCGCCGCCGCCGGCGGCCTGGCCCTGATCAACTCGATGGGACAGATGGCCGGCTTCCTCAGTCCCTACCTAGTCGGCTGGATTAAGGACACGACAGGCTCCACCGACGCCGCCCTGTACCTGCTGGCCGGGGTGATCGTGTCCGGCAGCCTGCTCGCCTTGGCCATCAGCCGTCGCTGAGCACCGCCTGGCGCCGCCGGCAAAGCGGTGCCAGGCAACGCCAAGCCCACTCAGCGCGCTTCGATGTGCACCACCAGCAGTTGCACGCTCTCCCGCCCACGGTACTCGTTAACGTCCAGCCGATAGGCCAGTTCGGCCCAGCGCACCGTCGGATTCGGCCATAGCTCGCGATCGATATTGAAAGCGATGGCGTCGAGCTGCAGCGCACCGCACTCGCTGCGTACCACCAGCTTCAGGTGGCGCTCGCCAACCAGCCGCTGCTGGACGAGCTGGAAGACCCCGTGGAACAGCGGCTCCGGGAAGTGCTGCCCCCAAGGGCCGGCCTGGCCCAGGGCCCGGGCCAGGTCGATGTGGAACTCCTCGATGCCGAGCGGGCCGTCGGAGAGCAGTCGCCCATTCAGGTCGTCGGCGCGGAGCTGGCGGCGTACTTCGGCATCGAACGCCGCGGCGAAGGCGCCGAAGTTCTCCCGCGGCAGCGACAGCCCAGCGGCCATGGCGTGCCCACCGAACTTGCTGATCAGCCCCGGCTGCCGGGCCGCCACCGCATCCAGCGCATCGCGGATATGAAACCCCGGCACCGAACGCGCCGAGCCCTTGAGCAGATCGTCGCCGGCGTCGGCGAAGGCGATGGCCGGGCGGTGGTAGCGCTCCTTAAGGCGCGAGGCGAGGATGCCGATCACCCCTTGGTGCCAATCCGGCTCGAACAGGCAGAGGCCGAAGGGCAGTTTCTCGACCGGCAGTTCCCTGAGCTGGGCCAGGGCTTCACGCTGCATGCCTTGCTCGATGGCCTTGCGGTCCTGGTTGAGCTGGTCGAGCTGCACCGCCATCTCGCGGGCCAGTTCCTCATCCTCGCAGAGCAGGCATTCGATACCGAGGGACATGTCGTCCAGCCGCCCGGCGGCGTTGAGCCGCGGCCCGAGGATGAAGCCGAGATCGGTGGAAGTGATCCGTCGCGGGTCGCGCCCGGCCACCCCGAGCAGCGCGCGCAACCCCGGTCGCGCCCGTCCGGCGCGGATGCGTGCCAACCCCTGGTGGACCAGGATGCGGTTGTTGGCGTCCAGCGGTACCACGTCGGCGACGCTGCCCAGGGCGACCAGATCGAGCAGTTCGGCCAAGTTCGGCTCGCTCCGCCCGGCGAACCAGCCCAGTTCGCGCAGACGGGCGCGCAGCGCCAGCAGCACGTAGAAGATCACCCCGACCCCGGCCAGGGCCTTGCTGGGGAAGTCGCAGCCCGGCTGGTTGGGATTGACGATAGCGTCCGCCACCGGCAGTTCGTGGCCCGGTAGGTGATGGTCGGTGACCAGCACCTGCAGGCCGGCGGCCTTGGCCGCGGCCACCCCGTCAAGGCTGGAAATGCCGTTGTCCACCGTCACCAGCAGCTCCGGCCGGCGCTCCAGGGCCACGGCGACGATCTCTGGAGTCAGACCGTAGCCGTATTCGAAGCGGTTCGGCACCAAATAGTCGACATGCACGGCGCCGAGCAGGCGCAGGCCGAGCACGCCGACCGTGCTGGCGGTAGCACCGTCGGCATCGAAGTCGCCGACGAAGAGGATGCGCCGACGCTCGCGCAGCGCCTCGACCAGAAGCGCCACCGCAGCCTCGATGCCCTTGAGCCGGCGGTAGGGCAACAGTTGCGCCAGCTTCTTGTCCAGTTCGGCGGCGGACTGCACGCCACGGGCGGCATAGAGCCGGGTCAGAAGCGGCGGCAGATCGCCCAGGTCGGGCAAGGGCTCGGGCAGTGGACGGGATTCGATTCGCATTGGATGGTAATTTTAGGGCGGCAGCCGCCGCCGGATTCGAAGACTGGCGGGACACTCCCGCCTTACGGGGAAACGTCGCTCAGCGCTCGCCGAGCAGCCACTCCAGGGGAATCTCGTGCTGACCGCGCTCGTCGGTGACGAACAAGGCGCCGTCGCTGATCATCAGGCTCCAACTGAGCGAACGCGGCAGGTCGCGGGCCAGTTCTTCCAGGGCCTCCTGGCCCACAGCCGCCACGCTGAGATTCTTCAGGCCCTTCACCGCCTCCAGCACCTTGCCCTGCCAGACCCGCAGGCTGCCGTAGGCCAGCAGGCTGACCCGCTCGGCGCGGCGCGAGCACCAGGTCAGGCGTTCGGCGTCCGGCTGGCCGACTTCGATCCAGTGCAGGACGCGGTCGTCGAGACTTTTCAGCCACAACGCCGGTTCGTCGACGTCTGACAGGCCGCGGCCGAAAGCCAGTTGCTCGTCGTACCAAAGAGCATAGGCGATCAGCCGCACGGCCAGGCGCTCCTCGGTTTCCGAAGGATGCCGGGCGACGGTGAAGCGCAAGTTCTCGTAGACGCCGCGATCCAGGTCGGTGAGATTGAGTTCGACTTTGTAAGGCGTGGCTTGCAGGGCCATGGGCAGGCATCCGGTCCGCTTCGAAAGGCGGCAAGTGTACCCCGAATCCGCGCTGCGGGCGTCAGTCGGCGGAACACTCGACCTGATCGCGACCGTTGGCCTTGGCCAGGTACAGCGCTTGATCGCTCAGCGCCAGCAGGCGCGACAGGTCGTACCCGGCCTGTTCGCTGGAGGCGACGCCGATGCTGACGCTGACGCGCACCCCTGGTTCCAGCGACAGTTCGCTACAGGCCTGGCGGATGCGCTCGGCCACCTGCAGCGATACCGTTCTGTCCGCCCCTGGCAGCAAACAGGCGAACTCCTCGCCGCCGATACGCCCGCAGATATCCTGCTGGCGGATCTTCAAGGCGAGCAGACGGCCGAAGGCGACCAGCGCTGCATCGCCCATAGCGTGCCCATGGGTATCGTTCAGTCGCTTGAAATGATCGAGGTCGCAGAGCAGCAAGGCCACCGGCCGTCCCTCGGCGGCGCAGCGGGCCAACAGAACCTCGCCGCCGCTGGTGAAGGCCCGGCGGTTGCCGATGTCGGTAAGCGGATCGCGATAGGCGACCGCTCGGTAGCGCTGCTCGGCGCGCTCGCGGACCATGGCCAAGGTGGCGAAGGCGATGCCGTTGGCGAACAGGAAGGCCTCTAGCACCACCCAAGCCATAAAGTCGGCAACGCTTTCGCTCCAGCGCAGGCCAATGGAGGCGCCGTGATCGAACAACAACCGCAGGCAGTAGAAAGTGCCGTGCAGGACCAGCATCCCCAGCGCCGGCGCGACGGAGACCGTCAGGGAGGCGCGGACACGCCAGAGCTCCCAGGCCCCCAGCGCGCTGTAGAGAATGACCAGCAGGTTGGCGATCGCCACCCGCAGCGGTAGCAAGGCCAGGAATGTCGGCCACAGGCAGAGTAGCCCCCAGAGCAACGCGCCGCCTATGATTCCCGGCCACCAAGCCGGTCGCCCGGCGAACACCCGCGAAGTCGTCCAGCCCAATCCGCCCGACAATTGCAGCAGCATGTTGCCGAGCACGATGGACAGGGTATCGATGCCGACGCCGCGCAGGCTGCTCAGCAGCATGCCGGCAGCAGCTACCAGCAGCGTGCTGGCCATGTAGCCGAGGGTCGACTCGCCTTCGCTGCGCCACCAAGCATGCAGCATCAGCAGGCCCAGCAGGATCAGGACGTAGACAACCGTCAGCAGCAGGGTGGGCAGATGCAAGGTCATGGACAGGCTGGGGCCGGGACCGGGAGGCGAGACTTTACGTGCGCCAATGGCATGGCACCAGCCCTCGGAAGCCATGCCCGAACCGTTCGGGCGCGGCGCCATGAGTCAGCGTCTTAGCAACCCGCAGGTTTCCTGACGTGCCTGGCCACACTTCCCTGTGCCGTGCTCTCCTCCTCCGGTCCGCCCATGCGCAACGTCCGTTGCCGGAGCGACCCACCACCCGGCATGGAAACGGAATGCGCCAGTATCCGGGCGCAAGCGAAAGGCCCGCAACGATCATCGCGCATCCGGTCGCCCATCGGACTCAGAACACGTCGCTCTGCCGGGCGCATTGCCCCCGCTCCAGCGCCGCGATCACCTTGGGAGTGAGCCGTCCCTCGAGGATGCGCAGGTCGCGATGGATGCCGTCCACGACATCGATGAGCAACCATTTGTCCATCAACTGCACCGGACTCAACGGCCGCTCGATCAGGATTTTGCCAGCTCCGTTCTGCAACGTCAGCAACCGACTGCCATCCGAACGAACTCCTCCTATATCGATCTTGTAAGGCGCCAGCGCCTCGACCAGCAACTCACGCGTGCTTTCCATATCCAGACACTCCAAGTGATGAGAAGGCTGTTTGCAGCCCGCAAATGACTTGCCGGCACGCGGAAAGTTTCCGCAGGGCCCGTTTTCCAGGCAGCAAGACAGGCGCTCGCGGGAGACGGAGGAACCGCGAGCGGCCCGATCATGGAGGATATGAAGGAAAAGGAAAAAGCCGCCCTCCTGCTGGAAAACGGCTTTAGGGTTCGAGCTGCGGCGCTCTACAGAGGCTTGCCGCGATTGCCGTGCTGGCTGACGAAGGCCTGCACCGCCTTCAAGTCGTTAGGCAGCACGGAGCAGCGCTCCTCGCGCTGGAACAGGTCGGCCAGGTGCGCCGGCAGTTGCGGAACGGCGGCGATGCCGGCCTTCTCCGCCGCCTCGGGGAACTTGACCGGGTGCGCGGTGCCCAGAATGACCATCGGCAGGGCTGGGCTGCGCCGGCATTCGCGGGCAGCCCTGACGCCGATCGCGGTGTGCGGATCGAGCAGGTAGCCGGTTTCGCCGTGCACCCCGGCGATGGTCGCGCAGGTGGTTTCGTCGTCCACCGCCAGCGAGTCGAACAGACGACGCGCCTCGGTCCAGCGGTCGTCCTCGACCGACAGCTTGCCGGTGGCCTTGAAGGCTTCCATCAGCGCGGCGACGGCAGCGCCGTTGCGGCCGTGCAGGTCGAACAGCAGGCGCTCGAAGTTAGACGACACCATGATGTCCATGGACGGCGACAGCGACGGGTGCAGGGTGTCCTTATCGTAACGGTTGCCGGACATGAAGCGGTGCAGGATGTCGTTGCGGTTGGTGGCGACGATCAGTTGGTTGACCGGCAGGCCCATGTTGCGCGCCAGGTAGCCGGCGAAGATGTCGCCGAAGTTGCCGGTCGGCACCGAGAAGGCCAGCGAGCGATGCGGCGCGCCGAGCTGCAGGGCGGCATGGAAGTAGTAGACGATCTGGGCCATTATCCGCGCCCAATTGATCGAGTTGACCGCCACCAGCCGGGTACCCTTGAGGAAACCCTGGTCGGCGAAGCTGGCCTTGACCATCTCCTGGCAGTCGTCGAAATTGCCCTCGATGGCGATGTTGTGGATGTTGTCGCCGAGGATGGTGGTCATCTGCCGGCGCTGCACCTCGGACACGCGGTTGTGCGGGTGCATGATGAAGATATCGACGTTGTCGCAGGCCTTGCAGCCCTCGATGGCGGCCGAACCGGTGTCGCCCGAAGTGGCGCCCATGATCACCACGCGCTCGCCGCGCTTGGTCAGCACATGGTCGAGCAGACGGCCGAGCAGCTGCAGGGCAAAGTCCTTGAACGCCAGGGTCGGGCCCTGGAAGAGTTCGAGCACCCACTCGTTGGCGCCCAGTTGGGTCAGCGGCGCCACCGCCTTGTGGGCAAACACGCCGTAGGTCTCTTCCAGAATCCGCCTGAAGTCGGCGTCGGCGATGCAGCCGGCGACGAACGGGCGCATCACCCGAAAGGCCAGCTCGTGGTACGGCAGGCCGGCCCAGGAGGCGATCTCCTCGAGGGTGAAGCGCGGCAGGCTTTCCGGCACGTAGAGGCCGCCGTCGCTGGCCAGGCCGGCCAGCAGCACGTCTTCGAAATTCAGGGCCGGCGCCTGGCCACGGGTGCTGATGTAGCGCATGTGTGCAAACCTTAGGTTCGGGCCGCGGCCCCGGGCCGCAGCGGGGCTCGACTGGCGGCGGACGGCGGGCGGCTTGTAGCGGATTAGTTGAGCTGTTCGACGCGGATGCGGACGACCTTGCCGACCACGCCCTCGAGTGCCTCCATGGCGGCGATGGCTTCGTCGATACAGCGCTCCCGGACTCGGTGGGTGACCAGGATCATGGGAACCAGGCCGTCGTGCTCCTCGGCCTCCTTCTGCATGATCGACTCGATATTGATGCCACGCTCGGAAAGGATGGCCGCTACCTGGGCCAGCACGCCCGGATGGTCCTTGGCCTGGATGCGCAGGTAGTAGGCGCTCTCGCAGGACGAAATCGGCAGGATCGGGTGGGCGGACAGCGCATCGGGCTGGAAGGCCAGGTGCGGCACGCGGTTCTCCGGGTCGGAAGTCATGGCACGGACCACGTCCACCAGGTCGGCCACCACCGCCGAGGCGGTCGGCTCCATGCCGGCGCCAGCGCCGCAGAACAGGGTCGAGCCCACGGCATCGCCGTTGACCATCACCGCGTTCATCACACCGTTGACATTGGCGATCAGGCGGTCAGCCGGGATCAGCGTCGGGTGCACGCGCAGCTCGAAGCCCTCGGCGGTGCGCCGTGCGATGCCCAGGTGCTTGATGCGGTAACCCAGCGCCTCGGCGTAACCGACGTCGGCGCTGATGAGCCTGGAAATGCCTTCGGTGTAGGCCTTGTCGAATTGCAGCGGAATGCCAAAGGCGATGGAAGCGAGGATGGTCAGCTTGTGGGCGGCATCGATGCCCTCCACGTCGAAGGTCGGATCGGCCTCGGCGTAGCCCAGCGCCTGAGCCTCCTTGAGCACGTCGGCGAAGGCCCGGCCCTTCTCGCGCATTTCGCTGAGGATGAAGTTGCCGGTACCGTTGATGATGCCGGCCACCCAGTTGATGCGGTTGCCGGCCAGACCCTCGCGGATCGCCTTGATCACCGGGATGCCGCCGGCCACCGCTGCCTCGAAGGCGACGATCACGCCCTTCTCGCGGGCCTTGGCGAAGAGTTCGTCGCCATGCACGGCGATCAGCGCCTTGTTCGCGGTGACCACGTGCTTGCCGTTGTCGATGGCCTTGAGCACCAATTCGCGGGCCAGGCTGCAACCGCCGATCAACTCGACGACGACCTCGATCTCCGGATTGTCGACCAGTTCGAAGACATCGGCGGCGATGGGGGCGCCGGCAATATCGCATTTCGGGTTGGAGCTGCGCATGGCGATCTGGGCGATCTCGATGTCACGCCCGGCGCGGCGGGCGATCTCCTCGGCATTGCGCTTGAGCACATTGAAGGTGCCGCCGCCGACGGTACCCAGTCCACATATGCCTACTTTGACCGGTTTCACGCTGAAACTCCCCCATCTTCACCGCAGAGAGCGGCCGGATATGCCCCGACCGCAGAGAAAAGAGCCGCACATTACGAAGCACTCGGCCTTTAGTCAATTAGCGTGCCGCCCGCGAACGCCGAAGGCGCGGCGCCCCGCTCAGTCGGTCGACTGGGCTGTCAGGGCCTGCTTGGCCAACTGCGCCGCCGGCTGGTAACCGGGGATCATCTGTCCATTGGCCAGCACCACGGCGGGAGTGCCCTGCACGCCGATCATCTGACCCAGCTCGAATTGCTTGGCGACCGGGTTTTCGCAGGTGGCCGCCGGCACTTTCTCCCGCGCCTTGGCCTTGTTCATCGCCGCCTGGCGGTCCTTGGCACACCAGACACTCACCAGATCCCCGTAGCCGTGGGAACCGATGCCCTGGCGCGGAAAAGCCACGTAGCGCACCTCGACACCGAGCCGGTTCAGCTCGGGCACCTCGCTGTGCAGCTTCTGACAGTAGCCGCAATCGGTGTCGGTGAAGACGGTGATGTGGGTCTTCGGTTCCTTGGGCGCGAAGATCACCATCTCGCCGGCCGGTATACCGTTGATGGCCTTCGCCACGGCTAGGCTTTCCGCCCTCTCGGTGAGGTTGAGCGGCTTGCCGTCCTTGAGCTGATACAGATAGCCCTGCATGACGAATTGGCCATCGGCACTGGCATAGAGCATTCGCCCCCCTTTCAACTGGACCTGGTAGAGCCCCGTCATCGGGCTTTCAGCGATGGACTCGATCAGCAGCCCCGGCTGCATCTGTTGCAGGGCCTTGCGAATGGCCTGGCCGGGATCGGCCGCCAGGGCCAGAGTGCTTGCCAAACCGAGCGCCACGGCAGCGAAAAGGGGGGAAACGCGCATGGATACTCCAGAGGAACGATGCGAATGGGCAGAGCCTATCACAGGCGGATACCCTGGACGGCTCATTCAGCCACGCGGATGATGTCGCGCATGCAGCTCCTGCAGACGCGTCCGAGCAATATGGGTATAGATCTGAGTGGTCGACAGGTCACTGTGGCCGAGAAGCATCTGCACCACGCGAAGATCGGCACCGTGATTGAGCAGATGGGTGGCGAAGGCATGGCGCAGGGTGTGCGGCGACAGATTCTTGCCGATCCCCGCCATTCGGGCGTGATGCTTGATGCGGTGCCAGAAGGTCTGCCGGGTCATCTGCTCGCCACGCAGGCTGGGAAAGAGCACGTCGCTCGGCCGCCCGCTCAGCAGCAGCGGCCTGGCCTCGACCAGATAGCGCTCAAGCCAGGCGATGGCCTCCTCGCCCAGAGGCACCAGGCGCTCCTTGCTGCCCTTGCCGAACACCCGCACCACCCCCTGACGCAGGTTCAACTGCTCCAGGCGTAGGCCGACCAGTTCGCTGACCCGCAGGCCACAGGCATACAGCACCTCGAGCATGGCCCGATCGCGCAGCCCGAGCGGATCGTCCTCTTCCGGCGCTGCCAGCAGCGCCTCGACATCGGCCTCGGAAAGGGACTTGGGCAGGGGACGGCCCAATTGCGGCAGATCTACCTGCAGGGTCGGATCGCTGGCGATCACGCCCTCGCGCAGCAGATAGCGGAAGAAGCCTCGCAGACCGGAAAGAAAACGAGCCGTGGAGCGCGCCTTGTAATCGGCATCGACCCGCCAAGCCAGATGATCAAGGATCAGCTCGCGCCCAACCTCGACCAGCTCCAGGCCGCGCTCGCACAGCCAGCCGTTGAAAAGTTCGAGATCGCTGCGATAGGCCGCCCGGGTATGCGCCGAAAGGCCCTTTTCCAGCCAGAGGGCTTCGAGAAAACGCTCGATCTGTGGATGCTCGACGCCAGGCATGCCGATCCTTGCCAGAACAGACCGGAAAAAGCCGCCAGGGAGTCCGGGAACTCACATTGGCGAGCAACCACTCAGGCCACTTCGTCCTTTTCCGGTGAAAAGCCGGGCAGTATAGCCCG
Source organism: Azorhizophilus paspali (assembly GCF_043587585.2). GTDB lineage: Bacteria > Pseudomonadota > Gammaproteobacteria > Pseudomonadales > Pseudomonadaceae > Azotobacter > Azotobacter paspali. Next base: position 907,424 of record NZ_CP171449.1, on the reverse strand, counting down.
TGGTTTCTTGTTTTCGTCGATGGCGACGAAACTGAATACGCCGGTGATGGCTTTCTCGCGGGTACCGCAATACATGCCTTCGACGAAGATCTCCACCTCGACCTTGCAACTGGTATTGCCGACCTGCACCACCCGACCGATCAGTTCGACGATCGAACCGCCCGGAATCGGATGCCTGAAGTCGACCCGGTCGGAGGAAACCGTAACCGTCGGCAGACGGCAGAAGCGCGTCGCCGTAATAAATGAAATCTCGTCCATCCAGCCCAGCGCGGTACCGCCGAACAGGGTGTTGTGGTGGTTGGTGGTGAACGGAAAGACCGCTTTGGTGATGCGGGTTTCGGACAACGCGATCCGACGCTGGATTTCTTGCTCTCTAGGGGTCATGCCACTACTTCCAGATAAAAATAGATGGATGCCACTGGCGGTATTTTGTTGTTGTACGCTGCAAGGCAGGAGTTACGCCTGTCGGCGGACATACAAACGAAAAAGCAGCCTTCCGGCTGCTTTTTCGAGGGAAAAGCCCTTGATTAGGAAAGCTTTTCCTTGATGCGTGCCGCTTTGCCGGACAGTTCGCGGAGATAATACAGCTTGGCCTTGCGCACGTCACCGCGGCGCTTGACGGTAATGCTGTCGACCAACGGGCTGTAGGTCTGGAAAGTACGCTCGACGCCCACGCCGCTGGAGATCTTGCGCACGGTGAAAGCACTATTCAGGCCGCGGTTGCGCTTGCCGATGACCACACCCTCGAAAGCCTGCAGACGCTGGCGCTCGCCCTCCTTCACCTTCACCTGCACGATCACGGTATCGCCCGGGGCGAAAGCCGGAATCTCTTTGCTCATCTGCTCGGCTTCGAGCTGCTGAATGATCTTGTTGGTCATCTGAGTGCTCCTGAGACAGGCCCCTGGCCCGCCATCGATACGTCAACTATCGTCCCGTTGGCGAAGATATTCCGCCAACAGCTTTTGCTCTTCTCCAGAAAGCGAGCGGCTATCCAGAAGATCGGCGCGGCGCTCCCAGGTCCTCCCGAGGGATTGCTGCAGACGCCAGCGCCGGATGTGCTCGTGATTGCCGCTCAGCAGCACCTCAGGAACACGTTTTCCCTCATACACCTCCGGTCGGGTGTAGTGCGGGCAATCGAGCAGGCCATCGGTGAACGAGTCCTCTTCGGCGGAATCGGCATGCCCCAGCGCACCGGGCAACAACCGGGTAACCGCATCGATCAGCACCATGGCCGGCAATTCGCCGCCGGACAGAACATAATCGCCGATCGACCACTCCTCATCCACATGCGCCTCGATGAAGCGCTCGTCGATACCCTCGTAACGGCCGGCGATGAGGATCAATGCCTCCTCCCGCGCCAGCTCGAGCACCGCCTGCTGCTTCAGCCGACGGCCCTGCGGCGACAGATAGATCACCTTCGCCCGCCCCCCGATGGCCGTCTTGGCCGCAAGCAGCGCACGCTCCAGAGGCTGGATCTTCATGACCATGCCCGGACCGCCGCCGAACGGACGATCGTCCACCGTCTGGTGACGATCCTCCGTGAAACTGCGAGGATTCCAGCAGTTGAGCCTGAGCAATCCCTGTTTGACCGCCCGGCTGGTTATGCCGAAATCGCGGATGGCGGCGAACATCTCCGGGAAGATGCTGATGACCTCGACCTGCATGCTCAGAAGTCCGCATCCCAGTCCACCCGAATCTCGCCGGCCGCCAGATCCACCCGCAACACGCACTGCTCCGTATAGGGCAGGAGGCGCTCCCGGTCGTCCAGGCTACCGGTACAGGGCCTGACCACCAGTACATCGTTGGCACCGGTTTCCAGCAAATGATCGACCTTGCCGAACAAGCGACCTTCTTGGTCGACCACCCGCAGGCCTTCGAGCTGATGCCAGTAAAACTCACCTTCGTCCAACCGGGGCAGTTGAGCGATGGGAACGCAGACTTCGAAATCCGCCAGGGCGCGCGCCCCGTCGCGATCCTCGATTCCCTTCAGCTTGGCCACCAAGAGCCTGCCCTGCGGGCGCCCTCGAACCAGCTCAATCTGACGTCGTTCGTCGCCACGCCTGAGCGTCCAGAAACGGTAATCCAGCAGATTGTCGATCGGATCGGTGAAGGAATAGACCTTCACTTCGCCACGGACGCCATGCACCGAAGTGATTTTGCCGATAACGATCAGCCCATCGACGGATGCAGGCGTCATGTCCATGTCGAAGTCAGGCGGTCGCCTTGGCTGCTTCCTTGAGTAGATGAGCGACGCGCTCGGACGGCTGGGCGCCCTGGCCGAGCCAGTAGGTAGCACGCTCCTGGTCCACGGACAGCTTCACTTCGGCGCCCGAGGCGACCGGATTGAAGAAACCGATGCGCTCGACAAAACGGCCGTCGCGAGCGTTGCGGCTGTCGGTCACGGTCAGGTGGTAGAAGGGGCGCTTCTTGGAGCCGCCACGGGCAAGACGGATGGTTACCATGTGAACATTGTTCCTGTAGTCGGTGCTGCAAAACCAGATTGCACACTGGGCTCATGGCCCGAAAGGCCGCATATTCTAAAGGTTATGCAGCATTTTGCAAACGGCTTTTCGAGTTCATGCCACCGAGCTCGGCATCGAGCGGGCGGCCGCTAGATCTTGGGTAGCCGACCGCCGGGGAACATGCCACCCATGCCACGCATCATCTTGGTGATGCCCCCCTTGGCGGTGAATTTCTTCATCATCTTCTGCATCTGCTTGTGCTGCTTAATCAAACGGCCGACATCCTGCACCTGGGTGCCAGAACCGAGAGCGATGCGCCGCTTGCGCGAACCGCTGATGATGTCCGGATCCCGGCGCTCGGCCGGGGTCATGGAGTTGATGATCGCCTCCATCTGCATCAGTTGCTTTTCCGCCACGCCCTGGGCATTACCCATCTGCGCCAAGTTGACGCCACCGATGGCCGGCAGCTTGTCCATTAGCCCGCCGAGCCCCCCCATGTTCTTCATCTGCTGCAACTGATCGCGGAAATCCTCAAGGTCGAAGCCCTTGCCCTTCTTCAACTTGCTAGTGAGCTTCTCCGCCTTCTGGCGGTCGAGCTTGTGCTCGGCCTCCTCGATCAGGCTGAGCACATCGCCCATGCCGAGGATGCGCGAAGCCATGCGATCCGGGTGGAAGGGCTCCAGGGCATCGCTCTTCTCGCCCATGCCGATGAACTTGATCGGCTTGCCGGTGATGTAGCGGACCGACAAGGCGGCACCGCCACGCGCGTCGCCATCCACCTTGGTCAGCACCACGCCGGTCAGCGGCAGAGCATCGCCGAAGGCCTTGGCCGTGTTGGCAGCATCCTGGCCCGTCATCGCATCGACCACGAACAGGGTCTCGACCGGCTTGGCGGCGGCATGCAGGAGCTTAATCTCCTCCATCATGTCGGCATCGACGTGCAGACGGCCGGCGGTATCCAGCAGCACCACGTCGATGAATTTGAGCCGCGCCTCGCGAATCGCCGCCTGGGCTATATCCACGGGTTTCTGAGCGGTATCGGATGGGAAGAAGGTGACGCCGACCTCTTCGGCCAAGGTTTCCAACTGCTTGATCGCCGCCGGACGGTAGATGTCAGCGGACACCACCAGGACCGACTTCTTGCGGCGCTCCTTGAGAAAGCGCGCGAGCTTACCCACGGTGGTGGTCTTGCCCGCCCCCTGCAGGCCAGCCATCAACACCACCGCCGGCGGCGTCGCATTCAGCGACAGATCCTCGTTGGCCGCCCCCATTAGCGTTTCCAGCTCGACGCGGACGATCTTCACGAAGGCCTGCCCCGGCGTCAGGCTCTTCGAAACCTCGGTGCCGACAGCACGCTCCTTGATCCGATTGACGAACTCCTTGACCACCGGCAGCGCGACATCGGCCTCGAGCAGAGCCATACGCACTTCGCGCAGGGTATCCTTGATGTTGTCCTCGGTCAGCTTGGCCTTGCCGGTGACATGACGAAGGGTCTGGGAAAGGCGATCGGTAAGGTTTTCGAACATGCACGTTCCTTTCGGGCTCGAGAGCCCAGGGTGGGCTTGCAGCGGGCCGGCAATTATATAACGAAGAGCCCAGAGCCGACACCGCGGGCGGTCTTTCGTGAGAAGCCGGTTGTATGCCACACTCGGGGCTTTAGGATCTGCCAGACCCGGACTCATGCATCCACTGTTGCCTAGCCTCGCCGCCGCCGGTCTATACGCCTCCGCCACGCTCTACCAAGGCATGCGCCTGACCAGGCACAGCCTGCCGGACAAGCGCCTACTCCTGCTGCTGGGCATCCTGGCCCTGATCGCCCACGGTATCAGCCTGGCATTGCAACTGCTGGGGTCGAACGGCCTGACCCTGCACTTCTTCAACGCCTCCAGCCTAATCGCCGCCGCAGTGATCGCCCTGACTCTGCTCGCCAGCCTCTACATGCCGGTGGAGAACCTGTTGTTGCTGCTGCTGCCGCTGGGTGCGCTCACCGTGCTGCTGGCGCAGTTCATGCCGGTCGGCACCTTGAAGGGAGTCGACGAGGAGCCCGGGATCCTCGCCCATATCCTGCTGTCGGTTCTCGCTTACGGCATGCTCACCATCGCCATGTTCCAGTCCCTGCTGCTGCTGCTGCAGGACTATCAACTCAAGCACAAGCATCCTTCTGGCCTGGCCCGCAACTTCCCGCCCCTGCAGACCATGGAAAGCCTGCTGTTCGGTTTTCTCTGGGCAGGCTGGGGACTGCTCTCGCTATCGCTGCTCTCGGGTTGGCTGTTCCTCGACGACCTGTTCGCCCAGCACCTGGTGCACAAGACCCTGCTCGCCTGTCTGGCCTGGCTGGTCTTCTCCGCCTTGCTGATCGGCCGCCACCGCCTCGGCTGGCGCGGGCACACGGCGATCCGCTGGACCCTGAGCGGCTTCTGCCTGCTCATGCTCGCCTACTTCGGCAGCAAATTGGTCCGCGAATTCATCGTGCATGTTTAGGGCCGTCCGACAGAAGGGCAACCCTTGCCGGCAGGCGAGCCGCCGGGACGCACGCCTGGCCCCCATCTCCGAGCACACCCCGGACCGTACATGGAAGCCCTGCATCCCGGCTACCTGGTTGGCCTGCTGATCTTTCTGCTGGCATGCTCGGCCTTCTTCTCCAGTGCCGAGACGGGCCTGCTCGGTCTCAACCGCCATCGCCTGCGCCAGCATGCCGAGAAAGGGCATCGCGGCGCCAAACGCGCCAAGGCGCTGCTCGAACACCCCGATCGCCTGCTCGGCACCATCCTGATCGGCAACAACTTCGTCAACATTCTCGCGTCCGCCATCGCCACCGTGCTGGCCACACGCCTGTGGGGCGAGGTCGGTATCGCCATCGCCACCCTCGGCACGACCCTCGCCCTGTTGATCTTCGGCGAGATCACTCCCAAGACGCTGGCGGCCATTCGACCGGAGCTGATGGCCTACCCCTTCAGCCGGCCGCTGGCGCAGTTGCAGAAGATCCTGTATCCGCTGGTGATCCTGCTCGGCTGGATCAGCAATGGCCTGCTCCGCCTGGCCGGCATCGCCCCGCAGGACAAAGGCATCGCGAGCCTGACCAGCGAGGAACTGCGCAGCATGCTCCACGAGTCCGGCGAAACGCTGTCGCCGAACCACCGGGGCATGCTGCTTGGCATCCTCGATCTGGAGAGGGTCAGCGTCAACGACATCATGATCCCGCGCAACGAGGTCGTCGGCCTCGATCTGGACGAGACGATGGAAGCCATGGTGGAGCTGCTGCGCAGCACCTCGCATACGCGCCTGCCGGTGTTCCGTGGAGATATCAACCGGATCGAGGGTGTGGTGCACATGCGCCACATCGCCCACCTGCTCACCAGGAACCGATTGACCAAGGAAAATCTGCGCGAGGCTTGTCAGAAACCCTACTTCGTCCCGGAAAACACGCCACTGGCCGTCCAGTTGATCCAGTTCCAGCAACAGAAGCGGCGCATCGCCATAGTGGTCGACGAATACGGCGACGTGCAGGGTATCGTCACTCTCGAGGACATCCTGGGGGAGATCGTCGGCGAGTTCACCAACCGCGACCACCAATTCGCTGCGGATATCCGAGCGCAGGAGGACGGCTCCCAGATCATCGACGGCGCCGCCCACGTACGCGAAGTGAACAAGACGCTCGGCTGGCAGTTGCCGAGCGACGGCCCGCGCACCCTCAGCGGGCTGATTACCGAGGCCTTGCAAAATATTCCCGATTGCGGAGTCTGCCTGAGCATCGGCCGCTATCGACTGGAGATCCTCGAGACATCGGGAAATCGGGTGAAGAACGCGCGCGTCTGGACAGCCGATGCACGCCCCTCGCCGACGTACGACTGACGAAGGCTTGCCCGGAGAGCAGCCCCCGCAGGTACTACAACTGCACCTCGACCGCCTGCGCGGCACGCGTTGCCTTCTGCCGCGCGGTTTCAACCGAGACATCCCGCGCCAGGGCCACGCCCATCCGTCGCTGACCGGCGACCTCCGGCTTGCCGAACAGGCGCAAGGCGGTATCCGGTTCGGCGAGTGCCTGTCCCAGGTTGGCAAAGCCTACTTCGCGGGAGTGCCCCTCGACCAGAATCACCGCCGAAGCGGCCGGGCCGAACTGGCGGATCGCCGGAATCGGCAGGCCGAGAATGGCTCGCGCATGCAGGGCGAATTCGGAAAGATCCTGGGAGATCAGTGTCACCAGACCGGTATCGTGGGGACGCGGCGAAACCTCGCTGAACCAGACCTGGTCGCCCTTGACGAACAGCTCTACGCCGAACAGTCCGCGCCCGCCCAAGGCTTCGGTGACGGTCCTGGCGATGCGCTCGGATTCCGCCTGCGCCGTCGCGCTCATCGCCTGCGGCTGCCAGGACTCCTGATAGTCGCCCTTCTCCTGGCGATGGCCGATGGGGGCGCAGAAGGTGGTCCCCCCCGCATGACGCACGGTAAGCAGAGTGATTTCATAGTCGAAATCGATGAAGCCCTCGACGATCACCCTCCCCTTGCCGGCCCGCCCGCCTTCCTGGGCGTAGTCCCAGGCGGCCTGCAGTTGCTCGGGCCCCTTCAGCAGGCTCTGTCCCTTGCCGGAGGAACTCATGATCGGCTTGACCACACAGGGAAAGCCGAGCACTTTCGTCGCCGCGCTGTACTCCTCGAAGCTGTCGGCGAAGCGGTAGGGCGAAGTCGGCAGCCCCAACTCCTCCGCCGCCAGACGGCGGATACCCTCGCGGTTCATGGTCAGGTGAGCGGCACGCGCGCTGGGGATCACAGTGAAGCCCTGGCTTTCCAACTCGACCAGCGTCGCAGTGGCGATGGCTTCGATTTCCGGCACAATGTAATGCGGCTGCTCCTGCTCGATCAGCGCGCGCAAGGCAGCGCCATCGAGCATGTTGATCACATGGCTGCGGTGGGCGACCTGCATAGCCGGCGCATCGGCATAGCGATCCACGGCGATCACTTCCACACCGAAGCGCTGCAGCTCGATCACCACCTCCTTGCCCAGTTCACCTGAGCCACACAGCAATACACGGGTCGCACCCGGCGACAGCGGAGTTCCAATACGGGACATGGGATTTCCTTCAACATGCGTACGTCCCGTCCACAGCGGTGGACGGTAACGGACGCAACCTATGAGAACAGGCCCTCGACGCGGGCCTGCTCGGCGCACAATGCCATCAACCGGCGCTGTTCGGAATTGTCCGATCGTCGCCAGCAGCCGATTTCGTTTGGCACACGCCGACACATGGGACAGACACCGGCATCCGGAACGGCAGGATGGATCTTCCTTCGGCCCTCCGCCACGGACCAAACTCCGCCACTCGCATACGAGCAGCCGACGACAATCGCCATATCTTCAGTCCAGCTCGACGAAGCTCGCCGGCTGCCGTTGGGTCTCGATTCCGGCGTCGAACAGCAGGTTCACCAGTTCGACCACCATCATCGCGGTCAGCCCCCAGATCTTGTACGGGCCGTAGCGGTAGCAGGGCACGTACTGGCTGCGCCCCTGGTGGTCGATGCGGTGCGTGGCTTCCCGAGGGCACTCGCAGAAGAACGCCAGGGGCACCGAAAAGACCGAGGCGATCTCGCCATCGTTGGGCCGGTATTCGACATAGTCGGGCACCAGCGCCACATAGGGCGTCACCAGGATGCCATGAAGAGACACCAGGGGACTGAGCGTCCCCACCACCTCGACCAGCCCCGGCGGCAGGCCGATTTCCTCCTCCGCTTCGCGCAGGGCGGTATGTACCAGATCGGGATCTTCCGGATCGCGGCGTCCGCCGGGAAAGGCCACTTCACCGCCATGGGTGGACAAGCCGCTGGCACGCAGGGTCAGCACCAGCTCGGGCTCGTCGCTACGGGTGATCGGCACCAACACCGCAGCCTCGGGAAAACGCCCGTCGGTCCCCAGGAGACGAGGCGAATGGTTGCGCATGCGTCGGAGCAGATCTTCCTGCATCTTCATCCTCTATCTTTACTCCATGGGAAAACATCATGACACGAACTACACAACCGGCCCACCTTTCGCCCCGCCAGAGGCAGTCGGTCGACGGCAACCTGCGGGAAATCCCATGAAATTTTGCAGCCAATGCGGTAGCCCGGTGAGTTGGCAGACGCTCGACGGCGATCATCGACCACGCTTCGTCTGTTCGTCCTGCGGCACCGTGCATTACCAGAACCCCAGGATAGTGGCCGGTTGCCTGCCGCTCTGGCGCGGGCAGGTACTGCTGTGCCGGCGCGCCATCGAGCCACGCCGCGGCTTCTGGACACTGCCCGGCGGATTCCTGGAGAACGGCGAAACCATGAAACAGGGGGCGGCCCGGGAAACCTTGGAAGAAGCCTGCGCGCACGTCGAGCGACTCGAGCTATATACCCTGTTCGACCTGCCCCACATCGATCAGGTACATGTATTCTTCCGCGCTCGACTGGTCGACACGCGCTTTGCAACAGGCCAGGAAAGCCTGGAAGTACGATTGTTCCGTGAAGCCGAAATTCCCTGGCGGGAGCTGGCTTTTCCGACCGTCGGTCATACTCTAAAATATTTTTTCGAAGACCGGGTCCGGCAGCTCTACCCGGTGCGCAACGAGCCGCTTGCACCCCTACCGATGAAACCCTTGGAACGATTCTGACTGCAAATATGGAACTTTCGATGCGCTGGTTGCTTGCATCCCTTTGCCTGTCCGTTGTCGGCCTCTCGCAGGCCAGCGTACCTTCACCCGGAGAGGAACACCGGGTCGTCGACAAGATTCTGGTGGTGAAATCCGAGCGCAAGCTCATGTTGCTCAGCCGGGGCCAGCCCCTCAAGTCCTACAGGGTTTCCCTGGGCAAGCGGCCGACAGGCCCCAAGCGGCGCGAAGGCGATCAGCGCACTCCGGAAGGCCTCTACTGGATCGACTGGCGCAAGGCCAGCGACAAGTACAACTTGTCCATGCACATCTCCTACCCCAATATCCGCGACCAGGCCCAGGCCCGTGCGGAGGGTGTACCGCCCGGCGGCATGATCATGCTCCATGGCACGCCGCTGGATGAAAACTACCCCGAGTGGTACTTCCAAAGCCTAGACTGGACCGAAGGCTGCATCGCCATGCGCAACGACGACATCCGCGAGGTCTGGAACCTCGTCAAGGATGGAACCCTAATCGAAATCCGCCCCTGAACCACGAAAAAGCCCCGGCTCGTCGACGACGGGCCGGGGCTTTTCTCTTCCCGGAGCGGAATCAGAACGACATATCGGACAACCGCCACACCTCGAAGGCCGGCGTCTCGTAGGGATGCGCCCGCTTCAGCGCCTCGACAGCGTCATGGATGCGCTCATCGGCGACCACCATCTCCACTTTCCATTCCGCCACTCGCTCCAGCCTGCCGGTTTGTCCCAGGTAGGGCTGGCTGCCCTCCAGCGGGCGGTACTGCCCTTGCCCCGGAACCTGCCAGCAGCAACTGTCGTAGGCGCCGATGCGCCCTCCGCCGGCGGCAAACACGGCCTCCTTGACCGTTTCCACATGGCTCTCCGGTACGTAGAAACACAGTTTGTACATCGGAATCTCCTGAAGCGGGCCGGCCCGGACGGACGGTACGGCGCCCTGCGATAGCGGGGCGACCGAACCCTCCAAAAAACCGCAGTACCGCCCGGTCAGCCCACCCAGACCCGGGCATTGCGGAATATCCGCAGCCAACCGGCGTCCTCCTGCCAGGCATCCGGACGCCAGGAGTTCTGCACGGCGCGGAACACCCGCTCCGGGTGCGGCATCATGATGGTCACCCGGCCATCGCGACTGGACAGCCCGGTTATGCCTCGCGGCGAGCCGTTGGGGTTGGCCGGATAGCGCTCGGTGACTTTGCCGTGATTGTCGACGAAGCGCAGTGCCACGCAGCCGGACAGATCGGCCCCGAGCAAGGCCTCCTCGTTCTCGAACTCGGCATGCCCCTCGCCATGGGCGATGGCGATCGGCAGACGCGAACCGGCCATGCCCTGCAGGAAGATCGAGGCCGACTCCTGCACCTGCACCATGGCCACCCGCGCCTCGAACTGTTCCGAACGGTTGCGCACGAAATGCGGCCAGAATTCGCTGCCGGGAATCAGTTCGTGCAAGTTGGACATCATCTGGCAGCCGTTGCACACGCCAAGGGCGAAGCTGTCCTTGCGCTCGAAGAAAGCCTGGAAGGCATCGCGGGCGCGAGCGTTGAACAGAATCGACTTGGCCCAGCCCTCGCCGGCGCCGAGCACGTCGCCGTAGGAGAAGCCGCCACAGGCCGCCAGCCCCTTGAATTCGGCGAGATCGATGCGCCCGGCGAGGATGTCGCTCATGTGCACGTCGATCGCGGCGAAGCCGGCGCGGTCGAAAGCCGCCGCCATCTCCACCTGGCCGTTGACGCCCTGCTCGCGCAGGATCGCCACCTTCGGACGCACGCCTTTCTTGATATGGGGCACGGCGATGTCCTGCTCCACATCGAAGGAGAGCTGCACCGACAGGCCGGGGTCGTCCTCCTCGAGAATGCCGTCGAACTCCTGGTCGGCGCAGTCGGCGTTGTCGCGCAGGCGCTGGATGCGGTAGCTGGTCTCGCTCCACTGACGCTGCAGCACCCGGCGCTCGGTAGCGAACACCGACTCGCCGTTGAAACCGATGGCTACCTCGGCGCCATTGATCGGCCGGCCGATCACCGCCACGCAGTCGCCCAGACCGGCGGCACTGAACTGCGCCAGCACTTGCGGAGTGGCATCCTGGCGCACCTGGATCACCGCCCCCAGTTCCTCGCTGAACAGCACGCCGGCCAGTTCGTCGCGACCGTCGGCCAAGCCATCGAGGTCAAGACTCAGGCCACAGTGGCCGGCGAAGGCCATCTCCAGCACGGTGACGAGCAGGCCGCCGTCGGAGCGGTCGTGGTAGGCCAGCAGGTGGCCGTCGGCGTTCAATCCCTGGATCACCTCGAAAAAGGCCCTGAGGTCCTCGGCATCGTCGATATCCGGCACCTCGCGACCGAGCTTGCCGTACACCTGGGCGAGAATGGAGCCGCCCAGGCGATTCCGGCTGCGTCCCAGGTCGATCAGGACCAGGTCGGTCTCGCCCTTGTCGAGACGCAATTGCGGGGTCAGGGTGCGCCGCACGTCCCGCACCGGGGCGAAGCCGGAGACGATCAGCGACAACGGCGCGGTAACGCTCTTCTCCTCGCCCGCCTCCTGCCAGCGGGTCTTCATCGACATGGAATCCTTGCCCACCGGGATGGTGATGCCGAGCGCCGGACACAGCTCCATGCCGACCGCCTTCACGGTGTCGTACAGACGTGCGTCTTCGCCCGGATGGCCGGCGGCGGCCATCCAGTTGGCCGACAGCCTGACATCGGAGATCTTCCCGATGCTCGCCGCCGCCAGGTTGGTGAGGGTCTCGCCGATGGCCATGCGCCCGGAGGCCGGGGCATCCAGCAGGGCCAGCGGGGTGCGCTCGCCCATCGCCATGGCCTCGCCGGTGTAGACATCGAAGCTGGTCGCGGTCACCGCGCAATCGGCCACCGGCACCTGCCATGGACCGACCATCTGGTCGCGAGCCACCAGTCCGGTGATCGAACGATCGCCGATGGTGATCAGGAAACTCTTGCTGGCCACCGCCGGATGGCGCAGTACACGGGAAACCGCCTCCGCGATATCCAGCCCGTCGGCGGCGAAGTCGTCGCCCTGCCCGGCCTCGCGCACGACGCTGCGGTGCATGCGCGGCGGCTTGCCGAGCAGCACTTCGAGCGGCATGTCCACGGCATCGTTGGCGAAATGGCTGTCGGCCACCGTCAGCCGAGGCTCCTCGGTGGCCTCGCCGACCACCGCGAAGGGGCAACGCTCGCGTTCGCAGATGACCTTGAAGCGCTCGAAGTCGGCGGCATCCACGGCGAGCACGTAACGCTCCTGGGACTCGTTGCACCAGATTTCCAGCGGACTCATGCCGGGCTCGGCGTTGGGCACGTTGCGCAGCTCGAAGCGACCGCCACGTCCGCCGTCGTTGACCAGTTCGGGAAAGGCGTTGGACAGACCGCCGGCGCCGACGTCGTGGATGAAGCGGATCGGGTTGGCCTCGCCCAGTTGCCAGCAGCGATCGATGACTTCCTGGCAGCGGCGCTCCATTTCCGGGTTGTCGCGTTGCACCGAGGCGAAGTCCAGGTCCGCCGAACTGGTGCCGGTGGCCATCGAGGAAGCCGCGCCGCCGCCCAGACCGATCAGCATGGCCGGACCGCCCAGCACGATCAGCTTGGCGCCGACTGGAATCTCGCCCTTCTGCACGTGCTCGGCACGGATGTTGCCCATGCCGCCGGCGAGCATGATCGGCTTGTGGTAGCCGCGCACTTCCGCGCCGCGCGGACTGCCGACCCGTTGTTCGAAGGTACGGAAATAGCCGGTCAGCGCCGGCCGACCGAACTCGTTGTTGAAAGCCGCGCCGCCGAGCGGGCCTTCGATCATGATGTCCAGGGCGCCAACGATGCGCTCGGGCTTGCCGTAGGGCTCTTCCCAGGGCTGCTCGAAGCCCGGGATGTTCAGGTTGGAAACGCTGAAACCGGTCAGGCCGGCCTTTGGCTTGGCACCGCGGCCGGTGGCGCCCTCGTCGCGGATCTCGCCGCCGGAACCGGTGGAGGCGCCGGGGAAGGGCGCGATGGCGGTCGGGTGGTTGTGGGTTTCCACCTTCATCAGGATATGCACCGGCTCCTGGCTGGTGCCGTACTGACGGGTTTCGGGATCGGGGAAATAGCGCCCGGCGGTGAAGCCCTCGATCACCGCGGCATTGTCACTGTAGGCGGAAAGCACGCCTTCGCAGTGCAGCTCGTAGGTGTTCTTGATCATGCCGAACAGGGACTTTTCCTGGGCCTGTCCGTCGATGTCCCAACTGGCGTTGAAGATCTTGTGCCGACAGTGCTCGGAGTTGGCCTGGGCGAACATCATCAGTTCGACGTCGTGGGGGTTGCGTCCCAACTCGGTGAAGCTGCCGAGCAGATAGTCGATCTCGTCCTCGGCCAGGGCCAGTCCCAGCTCGACGTTGGCCCGAGCCAGGGCCGCCCGCCCACCACCGAGCACGTCGACCGCGCTCAGCGGCCTGGGCTGCGCGTGGCTGAACAGGCCGGCAGCCTGCTCCAGGTCGTCCAGCACCATCTGGGTCATGCGGTCGTGCAAGGCCGCGGCGACGACCTGCGCGTCGGCCTCGGACAGTTCGCCGGCGACATGGTAGGCGATGCCGCGCTCGAGGCGCTCGACCTTGGCCAGGCCGCAGTTGCGGGCGATGTCGGTGGCCTTGCTCGACCAGGGCGAAATGGTGCCGAAACGCGGCAGGACCAGGAACAGTCGGCCGGCAGGCTCCTGCACCGGCACGCCGGGCCCGTACTCGAGCAGACGGGCCAGCACTTTCTCCTCGTCGCCGTGAAGGGCGGCGCTCACCTCGGCGAAGTGAGCAAACTCGGCATACAGCCCGCTGACGGCGGGGACCTTCTGGGTCAACTGATCGAGCAGCTTGCCATGACGGAAGGAGGAAAGGGCGGGAGCGCCGCGCAGGATCAACATCGTCGGAACAGCCTCGAAGGGGGGAGCAGAGAAGCCGTTCATTCTACTCCATGGCGCCGCCGGACGCTAAGAACGCCGGCAGGCAGGCCCACACCCGGCAGCACACCGACGGCCGAGCCACCCGCCTGCCGAATTGCGTATACTACGCCGATGACCGACCGAACCGCGCTCCGCGGGCGCCGCGCCCACCGCCGGCTGTTGCCGACCTTACTTTTCCTGATGCTCATGGGTTGCAGCGAGTCTCCCCGGCCGTCGACCCTCCAGCGCGTACAGGAAGAGGGTGTATTGCGGGTCGTCACCCGCAATAGCCCGGCCACCTACTTCCAGGACCGCAACGGCGAAACCGGCTTCGAGTACGAACTGGTCAAGCGTTTCGCCGACGATCTGGGAGTCAGCCTGCGGATCGAGACTGCGGACAACTTCGGCGCCATCTTCTCCCGGCTCAACCAGCCCGGCGGCCCGGAGCTGGCCACGCCCGGCCTGATCCCCAGCGCATCCCACAGCCATCTGGCGCTGTTCTCCCGGCCCTACATGGAGGTCACCCCACAAGTCGTCTACCGCAACGGCCAACGCCGCCCCACCCGTCCGCAGGATCTGGTCGGTAAGCGCATCCTGGTCCTTGAAGGCAGCAGCCATGCCGACCAATTGGCGGAGATCAAGCGGCAATTGCCGGAACTCAAATACGAGGAAACCGCCGAGTTGGAAATCGCCGACCTGCTGCACATGGTCGACGAGGGCCAGATCGATGCGACCCTGGTCGACTCCAACGAGCTGGCGATGAATCAGGTGTATTTTCCCAATGTGCGCGTGGCCTTCGACTTGGGCGATGCTCGCGCGCTGAGCTGGGCGGTGGCCGCCGGCAGCGATCGCAGCCTACTGGAAAAGGTCGATGCCTTCCTCGCCCGGGCCCAGAAGAAGGGCCTCCTGCAGCAGTTGAAGGAGCGCTATTACGGGCATGTCGAAGTGCTCGGCTATGTCGGCGCCTACACCTTCGCCCAGCACCTGCAGCAGCGCCTGCCACGCTACGAACGACAGTTCCGCGAGGCCGCCAAGAAGCACGGGATCGACTGGCGCCTGCTGGCCGCCATCGGCTACCAGGAGTCCCAGTGGCAGCCCAGCGCCACCTCCAAGACCGGGGTCCGCGGCCTGATGATGCTCACCCAGCGCACCGCCGAGGCGATGGGCGTGGCCAACCGCCTCGACCCCAAGCAAAGCATCCACGGCGGCGCCAAATATTTCGTCCATGTCCACCAGAGCCTGCCGGAAAGCATCCGCGAACCCGACCGCAGTTGGTTCGCCCTGGCCGCCTACAACATCGGCAGCGGCCACCTGGACGACGCTCGCAAACTGGCTAAGGTGGCGGGCCTGAACCCGAACAAATGGCTGGATGTGAAAAAGATGCTGCCGCGCCTGGCGGAGAAGAAGTGGTACGGCAAGACCCGCTACGGCTATGCGCGCGGTGGCGAGCCGGTGCACTTCGTCGCCAACATCCGCCGCTATTACGACATCCTCACCTGGGTGACCCAGCCACAGATGGAAGGCTCGCGCATCGCCGAAAGCGGCCTGCACGTACCCGGCTTGCCGAAAAAGCCACCGGCCGCGAAGCCACCGCTGTAGAGCGCGGCGATTTCAACCGCGCCGCGCCTTGAAGAAGGCCTTGAGGATCGCTCCACA
Organism: Azorhizophilus paspali; assembly: GCF_043587585.2. Classification (GTDB taxonomy): domain Bacteria; phylum Pseudomonadota; class Gammaproteobacteria; order Pseudomonadales; family Pseudomonadaceae; genus Azotobacter; species Azotobacter paspali. Next base: position 891,764 of record NZ_CP171449.1, on the reverse strand, counting down.
CTCCTCCGCCAGCAGCCCGCCCTCGACCAGCACCCGGTGGTTGAGGAAATCCTGGGCAAAGAAATCGCCGCGGCTGACCGCCACGCCGGCGCGCGGCTCGCTGGCGCCGAACACCACCCGGGCGATGCGCGCATGGACGATCAGCCCGGCGCACATGCTGCAGGGCTCCAGCGTCACGTACAAGGTGCTGCCGGGCAGCCGGTAGTTGTCCAGCACGGCGGCGGCGGCGCGGATCGCCACCATTTCGGCATGGGCGCTGGGATCGCGACGGGAGATCGGGCAATTGAAGCCGCGCCCGACGATCTCGCCACCCCACACCAGCACGGCGCCCACCGGTACCTCGCCCAGCCCGGCGCCTTCGGCGGCCAGGATTAGCGCCTCGCGCATGAAATGTTCGTCCTGACTACGGTCGATGATCTGCGGGACTTTCATGAACAAGCATCGGATCGAAAAAGGGAGATGAAGGTTATCGCCTTACGCTACCTCGATCGCCGCCATCAGGCCCGTCTCCATGTGGTCGATGACGTGGCAGTGGAACATCCATACCCCGGGATTGTCCGCCACCAGAGCGATCCGTGCGGTCTCGTTGCGTCCCAGCAGGTAAGTATCGGTGAAGTACGGGTCGATCTTCCGGCGGTTGGAGTCCAGCACCTTGAAGGCCATCCCGTGCAGGTGTATGGGATGCAGGTACTGACTGACATTGCGCAACTCGAAGATATAACTGCGCCCCTGCTGCAGGGTGGCGATGGGGCGCTCGGCGCAACGCTTGTCGTTGATGTCCCAGGCCTGGCCATTGATCTGCCAGAACTTGAAGGCCCCGCCCTGCTCCATGTTCCCCGACAGGGCTCCGACCCATTCGAAATTGAAGCCCAGGCTCGTCGCGGCGGCCAGATCGGGTTCCGGGACGGGATTGGCCGGTAGCGCGGCAGGCCAGTCGGCGGCCGCCTCGCCGCTGTCCACGCTCTTCAGGGTGGCCAGACGCAGCGGACCGTTGCGCAAGGGCAGCGCCGTCCCGAGCGCCGGAACCCGGAGCCCCAGCTCGATACGCATGCCCGGCCCCAACAGGTATTCCCGCCCAAGCGGACGGGGAGCGACGGGATTGCCGTCCAGCGCGTAGACGCGCGCCTCGGCACCCGGCAGGTTGAGGCGGTAGGTCAGGGTATTGTCGAGGTTGAGGATGCGCAAGCGCACAACCTGGCCGGCGGGCAGCTCCAGTGTCGGCGACGCCTGGCCGTTGACCGTGCTCAGGCGCCCCGGCGTACCGCCACGGGCCGCCTCGCGCAGCACGCTGAACTCGCCGAAGACGCCCTGCCCGTCCACATGCCAGCTTTTTAGGCTCAGCGTGCGCTCGTGCCTGAACCCCGTCGGCTCGCGCTCCTCGACGATCAGCGGACCGACCAGTCCGCGCCCAAGCTGCTCGCCACTGGCGGTATGCGGGTGATACCAGAAGCTGCCGGCGTCCGGCACCCGGAAGCGATAGTCGAAAGACTCGCCCGGCAGCACCGGCAACTGCGACAGGTAGGGCACACCGTCCATCTCCAGAGGCAGGCGGATACCATGCCAGTGGATGGTGCTCGGCTCGGGCAGGCGGTTGACGAAACGCACCCGCAGCCAGTCGCCCTGTCGCGCGCGCAACTCCAGCCCCGGCGCCTGGCCGCCGTAGGCCCAGACGGACGTCTTGCGGCCCGGCACCAGTTCCACGTCCAGCGGCGCGGCGATCAGCTCGTAGTCGTGGGTCTTTGCCTCCTCCGGCCGACCCAGCCAATAGCGCGCCCCGCCGGCCCCCAGGCCGAGCACGGAGACACCGGCCAGGCCGGCGAGGATCTGTCTGCGGGTAACACTCATGAAGTCGGCTCCTGCCTCGCGGGCGGTCGATCGTGGACGCGCTATTCAGCTATGGATGAAATAGTTTCTCATTATCCATCGAGAACAACCATCGTGTATCAACTGCGCCGGGATATCCGAAGACATGCGGCAAACGACCGAGCGAGCGACAAGCTGAGGAGCCGAGCGGAGGGGTCCTCGCCCCGAAAAACGAATCTATGGTCATACCCGTTTTTGCAACACTGATCAGCGATGAGTATTTGCCTTGCTTGAATCTATCCGGCGTCTGTCTGGGGCATGCCCCGCGCCACGATGAGAGTCGCGCCTGATGGTCCTAAGAAAAACCGCGGCTTCGAGAGCCAATCGTTTCTACAGGGTGTCCACCAGGCCGGTGAGCCGTTCGCATCATCGGCTATTCGGTTATCGCAAAACCTGAAGAGCGTTTCGTGGTACAGCGGTAACCGCAGGGTCAGGCGGCGCAAGAGCTTGGCCCTGCTTCAAATTTCGAATGGTTGGCGGCGATAGCCCAAGCGCTCCGGGCGAGCTTGTTGGCCAGGGCGCATGCCACCACGTTCGAATGGCGTCGCTGGAGTAGCGAGCGCACCCAGTCGGCCAATGCCCCTTGTTGGTGTTCCAGTCGTTGCGGATAAACCCTGGCGCACCGCACCAGTAGCCGTCGCGGGTTCTTGTCACCGCGCTGGCTGATGCCCAGCAGGTTGCTCCGACCACCCGTGCTGTATTGCCGTGGCGCCAAGCCGACCGAGGCGAAAGTCCCGGCTACAGCTGTACTGCTTGCCATCCCCAACCTGCGCCGACAACAAGCTCGCCGTGATCGGACCGATGCAGGGAATGGTCATCAGGCGACGCCCCAGGTCATCATCGGCCAACTGGTGGGTCATTTCTTGGTCCAAATCCCTGATCTGCTCGTCCAGGTAACAGACGTGGCTATGCAAACGCATCAGCAATACGACCAGTCGGTGCGGCAGCTCGTGCTCAGCCAATGTTGTTGGCAAGCGCCTAATCAGCGAAAGCCCCTTGGGCAAGCTGACGCCGAACTCCAACAAGAAGCCATGGACCGGATTGACGGTTTTCGTACGGTCGCGCTCTAAGGAGTCGCGTATGCGGTGCGGCACCGATAACGTCTGTCGTACCTCTGTCTTCGGCGTAACAAGACGCATGGTCGGTCGAGAAGCCGCTTCGCGGATCGCCTCGGCATCGATGAAGTCGTTCTTGTTGCTCTTGACGAACGGACGGACAAACCGTGGCGCGATCAACTTCACCTCATGCCCGGTCGCGATCAGTTGGCGCGCAATGAAGTGAGCCCCCGTACAGGCCTCCAGCGCCACGCTGCAGGCTGGCAGATTGCCCAGCAAACGCATCATCTGTGTAGGCGTGTCGCTTTTTTGCCGAAGACTTCCCGCTCCGCCTTGTCCTGCCCATGCAGATGGAAACTGTGCTTGCCAAGATCGATGCCTACCAGTGCGACTGTGCTCATGGCGATGGTCTGCGAAAATAAAACACCCTGCGAAAGTTAGCTTTCGCAGGGTGTGGGGGTGACCATCTCATTAAAACCCCATGGCCGCGACGGCCATGGGGTTTGCCGGAACCAATGGCGATTAGGCGCCGCCCGGCTCTCCGGTGAACTCGACCAGCAGGTCTTCGTCGGTGACGATGGTCTGGCAGGCCAGACGATAGGTTGGCGGCAGGTCGCGCACGGCCGCGCGCTCCTCTTCCGACTTCGGCAGCTTGCCGACGGACTTGAGCACATTCCGCTCCTTGTCGGTCAGCAGCATGCCCTTGATACGCTCGCCGTCGAGATGGGTGATCTTGACCAGACAGGAACCACAGTTGCCATCTTGACACTCGAAAGGAATCTTGACGCCGTTTTCCTGAGCGACTCCCAGTAGCGTCGAGCGCTTACCGGCGATTGCCTGGACTTTCTTGTTATGCGGCATGAGCGGCGAAGAAAAATAAATGGTAGCCATACAAAAATCCTTTCCGTAATTAATCAACAGACCAACTCGCGTATACCCGCCCCATTGAGCGCGGAAATACGGCAGCACCGGACAACAACTTGAAAAGTTGCAGAACGCTGCAGAAACAACCCTTTAATCAACAGGACTGTGTGAGCGATAGTACTTACCCGATGCCACTAAGACAATGACTTTTATCATGACAAAGTTACGAAGAAGTTTCCAGACCAATTATTAGCCCAGCATCGAAATAGTTGCCCATCAACCGAAAACCTTATTAAGTTCTTATCCGCATCAAATTCTCAAATGAGAATTCCATATATAAAACATATAACGCGCAAGAATGCGGGAAGACCGGATCAACCCTCCGGAGCGCAACGAAAGGAACCGACGAAAAAGACGGCGAGCCAAAAATACCGCCGACATCCGCAAGGACACCAGCGGCGAAAAACAAGACAGAATCGTTCGGGGCAGATACCGGCGCGCGGGCCGCTGCCTCACTCCCACTCGATAGTCGCCGGCGGCTTGCTCGACACGTCGTAGGTGACTCGGGAGATGCCGTCGATCTCGTTGATGATGCGGTTGGAAACCTTCTCCAGCAATTCATAGGGCAGGTGCGCCCAGCGGGCAGTCATGAAGTCGACGGTTTCCACCGCGCGCAGGGCGACTACCCAGGCGTAGCGGCGGCCGTCGCCGACCACGCCGACCGACTTGACCGGCTGGAACACCACGAACGCCTGGCTGACCTTGTGGTACCAGTCGGCCTTGCGCAGTTCCTCGATGAAGATATGGTCGGCGCGGCGCAACAGGTCGGCGTATTCCTTCTTCACCTCGCCAAGGATGCGCACCCCGAGGCCCGGACCGGGGAACGGGTGGCGATAGACCATGTCGTAGGGCAAGCCCAGCTCCAGGCCGATCTTGCGCACTTCGTCCTTGAACAGCTCGCGCAACGGCTCGACCAGCTTGAGGTTCATATCCTCGGGCAGGCCGCCGACGTTGTGGTGGGACTTGATCACATGGGCCTTGCCGGTCCTGGCGCCGGCCGATTCGATCACATCGGGATAGATGGTGCCCTGGGCGAGGAAGCGGATGTTCTCCAGCTTCGCCGCCTCGGTATCGAACACCTCGATGAAGGTGCGGCCGATGATTTTGCGCTTCTGCTCCGGGTCGGACACGCCGGCCAGGTTGGCGAGGAACTGCGCCTCGGCATCGGCGCGGACCACCTTGACGCCCATGTTCTCGGCGAACATAGCCATCACCTGGTCGCCCTCGTGAAGGCGCAGCAGGCCGTTGTCGACGAACACGCAGGTTAGCCGGTCGCCGATGGCGCGGTGCAGCAGTGCGGCGACCACCGAGGAGTCGACGCCGCCGGAAAGGCCGAGCAGCACGTTGGCGCCGCCGACCTGGGCGCGCACCTGGGCGATGGCGTCCTCGACGATGTTGGACGGTGTCCACAGCGCCTCGCAGCCGCAGATCTCGCGCACGAAGCGGCCGAGGATGCGCAGGCCCTGCTTGGTGTGGGTCACTTCCGGGTGGAACTGCACGCCGTAGTAGCGGCGCTTGTCGTCGGCCATGGCGGCGATCGGGCAACTCGGAGTGCTGGCCAGCACGTGGAAGCCCTCGGGAATCCCGGTGACCTTGTCGCCGTGGCTCATCCACACGTCGAGGCCGAGCACACCGTCGTCGTCCACGTGATCCTCGATGCCGTCGAGCAGGCGCGCCTTGCCGACCACATCGACACGGGCATAGCCGAACTCGCGCAGATCCGAGCCCTGCACCTTGCCGCCAAGTTGCTCGGCCATGGTCTGCATGCCGTAGCAGATGCCGAAAAGCGGCACACCCAGGTCGAACACCGCCTGCGGCGCGCGCGGACTGTCGGCCTCGTGCACCGACTCCGGCCCACCGGCGAGGATGATGCCGCGCGGGGCGAAGGCACGGATCTCCTCATTGCTCATGTCGAACGGATGCAGCTCGCAATAGATGCCGATCTCGCGCACTCGGCGGGCGATCAACTGGGTGTACTGGGAACCGAAATCCAGGATCAGAATCCGGTGGGCGTGAATATCTTGGTGGGCCATGGCCGTCTCTCGTAACGGAATTCACAAACGACGCGAGGCTGCCCCGTCTCTTCGCAACAGCAGCAGCCCCGTGTCTTCGATTCGTAAGAACGATCCGCCGCATCGCGAGCGCGGACCAGCCGAGGCGGAAAGAAGCGAGAAAGCGGGGTTCGCCGAAGCGAACGAGCATTCCGAACCTCTTCTCGCCGCAGCCTGCCCGAGCGCAGCGGCACCAAATCGCTGTTTCAGCCGACGCGATAGTTCGGCGCTTCCTTGGTGATCTGCACATCGTGCACGTGGGACTCGGCCATGCCGGCGCCGGTGATGCGCACGAACTGCGGCTTGGTGCGCATCGCCTCGATATCGGCGCTGCCGGTATAGCCCATGGAAGCACGCAGGCCGCCCATCAGTTGGTGGATGATCGCCGCCAGCGCGCCCTTGTAGGGCACGCGCCCCTCGATGCCCTCGGGCACCAGCTTCTCGGCGCCGGCGGAGGAGTCCTGGAAGTAACGGTCCGACGAGCCCTGACTCTGCGCCATGGCGCCCAGCGAGCCCATGCCGCGATAGGCCTTGTAGGAGCGCCCCTGGAACAGCTCGACCTCGCCCGGCGCCTCTTCGGTGCCGGCGAACATGGAACCCATCATCACACAGTAGGCGCCGGCGGCGATGGCCTTGGACAGGTCGCCGGAGAAACGGATGCCGCCGTCGGCGATCAGCGGCACGCCGGTGCCCTGCAGGGCCGCGGCGACATTGGCGATGGCGCTGATCTGCGGCACGCCGACCCCGGCGACGATGCGGGTGGTGCAGATCGAGCCCGGCCCGATGCCCACCTTAACGCCGTCCGCACCGGCCTCGGCCAGCGCCAGGGCGGCCTCGCCGGTGGCGATGTTGCCGCCGATCACCTGCACGTCGGGGAAGTTCAGCTTGACCCAGCGCACCCGTTCGATCACCCCTCGGGAGTGACCGTGGGCGGTGTCCACCACCACCACGTCGACCCCGGCGGCGACCAGCGCGGCCACCCGGTCCGGCGTCTCGGCGCCGGTGCCCACCGCGGCGCCGACGCGCAGGCGGCCCTGGTCGTCCTTGCTGGCCAGCGGGTAGGCCTTGGCTTTCTCGATGTCGGTGACGGTCATCATGCCTTTCAAGCGGAACGCCTCGTCGACGATCAGCACGCGCTCGATGCGGTGCTTGTGCAGCAACTGGCGGGCCTCCTCCTTGTCGGCGCCCTCGCGGACGGTGACCAGGCGCTCCTTGGGCGTCATCACTTCGCGTACCGGAACATCCAGGCGGGTTTCGAAACGCACGTCGCGGGAGGTGACGATCCCCACCAGATCGCCCTTAGAAAGCACCGGCACGCCGGAGATGTTGTGCTGACGGGTCAGCTCGAAGAGGTCGCGGACAGTGGCGTCGGCGTCGATGGTGATCGGGTCGCGCAGCACGCCGGCCTCGAAGCGCTTGACCTTGCGCACCTCGGCGGCCTGCTGCTCGATGGTCATGTTCTTGTGGATGATGCCGATGCCGCCTTCCTGGGCCATGGCGATGGCCAGGCGGGCCTCGGTGACGGTGTCCATGGCGGCGGACACCAGCGGAATGTTGATTTCGATGCCGCGCGTCAGGCGAGTCTTGAGGCTGACATCCTTGGGCAGTACGTCGGAATATCCAGGGATCAGGAGAACGTCGTCGAAAGTCAGGGCTTCTTGACTGATACGCAGCATGGCGGGGGGCTCCCAGGCGGGAAAAAATGGAAGCGCGACATTATACCCAGCCCCCAGGTCCGGCTCAATGTGCGTAGCGGCTCAGCTCGTCCGTGCCCAGCGCCCGGGCGAGCGCGTTGTTGCGATGGAAACTGACCAGCAGTCGCTGCCGCGCCCGGCCGATACCGATGTGCAGCAGCCGCACCCGCTCGGGCAGCGAACTGTCGACCTCCTCGCCAGGCGCCAAGAAGGAAGCGTCGAACAGCACCACCGCGGCGAACTCCAGCCCCTTCGCGGCCTGGATGGGCATGACCGACACCCGCTGCGCATCGGCGCGGTAGCCGCGGCGGGTCTCGTCGTCTTCCAGCCAGGCATGAGGAATGCCGAGCGCGACCAGCGCCTCGACCATGGCCTCGCCGGCACCGCCCTGCGGATAGAGCAGCGCCATGTCGCTCCAGGCCAGCCCTTCGGCATGCCACTGGCGCAGGCAGCAGACGGCATGGGCCGTCTCCCCGGACAGGCGCGGGAAACGCCGCAACGCTGGCCGCGGCCCCGGAGCGGCGGCTGCCGGTGGCATGTCGCCCTCGTCGTCGGCCAGATACCTGCCGGCCAGGCAACGGCCGAAGGCGAGGATTTCCCGGCTGTTGCGGTAATTGCGGCGGAGCACGCCGACGCTGCCCAACGCCCGGAAGCCTACGCTAGTTGGATCGAAGCCCTGCGCCGAACGCCGCCGATGGAGGGCTTGGGCCTCGTCGTAGAGCAGCAGCAGCGAACCTTCGGCCGGGTCGATCATCCGCGCGAGCAGGCGCAGCCAGTCCGGCTCGAAGTCGTGCCCTTCGTCGATCAGCAGCGCGCCGTACTGGCCGCCGGGAATCCGCCCGCGCTCCACCGCGGCGATCACCGAGTCGGCGACCCGCCAGTAATGCTCGTCCTCGCCCGCCAGCAACTCGACCTGCCAGGTTTCGAGCTGCCGCTCGCACCAGTCGTGGAAGTGCTCGACCCGCACCTGCCCGTCGATGCCGTGCGCGGCGACGAAGCCGCGCAACCTGGCCGCCAGGGCGGCGTTGAAGCACAGCACCTGGATCGGCCGGCGCAGCGTCGCGGCCAGATGCAGGCAGCGGTAGCCGAGAATCAGCGTCTTGCCGGAGCCGGCGCTACCCCAAACCACCTGCTGCCCTTCGCCAAGGCTGCGGGCGATGTACTCCTGGCGCAGGTCCATGACGCGCATGCCGCTCGCCGGCGGCGAAGCGCTTTCCGGCAGCGACAGACCGTCGTCGCCGATGCGCAGTTCGGGAAACAGATGCCAGCGGATGGCATCGATCTGCGTCCGCGTCAGCCGGCCGGAGCCGCCGGGCACGCACATCGACTCCAGGCGCCGGCGCAGGACGCCGGGCTCCACTTCGTGCAACTCGTCCCGATGGAGCACCTGCCGCTGCGGCAGCAACCGCTCGCGTATTCCGGCGGGCATGCCCCGCTCCAACTGGCTACGGGCGATGCCAGTGAGGACCAGCCCCCAACCGCAGGGGAAAGGCGGACGCGCCTCCCCGTCCCGGCACAATCGCGGATCGCGCAGCAGTTCCTTCAGCAGCCGCTGCACGCCTTGCCGCCCCAGCTCCAGGGGATGCGCCACCTCGCGGCGGCCCTCGGCGCTCTCTAGCGTACAGGTGGCACGGGACATCCGCTTGAGGCTGCCCGCCCGCCAGTCCCGCACCTCGAGAAATAACAGACCGCGCTCGGGGTGCAGTACGATGAAACTGGGATGGCGGCGCCCCTCGCCGGAAAAAAGGTCGTACCAGATCAGGCAATCGTCTTCGAGGCCGTCCAGCAACACGTGGGCGACTTGCCGCTCCCCGGCCGTCATGCGCGAAAGACAGGCGCCAGGCGCCGGGATGAGTTTGGCCATGCAGCCCCCTGTTACCAATTGCGACCAGTTCGCCCCACGGGCGGCGAAAAAGCACGAATGGTAGAGGATTTCCAATACAGGAGTCTCATTTCCGGCAGCGGATCCAGGGCAATCGCATGAAATGTCTTTCCGATACCGGACTGGAAAGATTGTGTGCCTGGTCGTTCCGGCGTGGTCTTCAAATCCGGTGCATCGGCTGCTTGCCGAGGGGCTGGATACTTCCTGTTTCGGCCCCCCGGCCGAGTCACTTTCTCTTGGCGCGCGCAAAGAGAAAGTAACCAAAGAGAAAGCGCGCCCGATCATTCGGCCCCGGCTACGCCGGGGTCCCCCCGCTCCGGCGCCGCTGCGAGGGTCGTCGCACAAGGGGCATCCATGCCCCTCGTACGACTCTCGCCGCCTCCCCGCGGCTCGCCCCTCTACGCGACGCCTGCGCTCGGCCTTCTGAACGGGAGTCGGGCTCCGGGTTGCCTGAAAGCGCTTTCGCTCTTGCGGCACGACCCGTCAGGCCGCGCTGGATGCCCCCTTCAGGAGGCCGAGCGGAATCGTCGTGGAAGGGGTCGAGCGGCAAGGATGCCGCGAGAGCCGCGATGGGCCATGGCATGGATGGCCCTTCGCGGCGAGCCCCTGGAACGGCGATGCAGGGAGGGAACCCGGAGCGAAGCGCAGGGCCGGATGAGGGGGTGGCCTTCTTTTGGGTTACTTTTTCTTGGCCAGGCAAGAAAAAGTGACTCGGCCGGGGGCCGAAACGGGGACTGTCCGGCTACTCGGCAAGCAGCCATGCCAAGGATCACACAATCTTTCCAGTCTGGTATCAGGCGAGCGCTTCATGCGATTGCCCTGGCAGCGGATCGCCCCAGGCGAAGCGCTCCCGGCTCGTGACGAACCCACCCCCGCCCTGCTAGAACTCGGGCCCACCCGCCAAGGAACCACCGCCATGCATATCGTCATCCCCGACGATTATCAGGATGTCATCCGCAGCCTCGACTGCTTCGCACGGCTGCGCGATTCCGGGCACAGCGTCGAGCTATTCCACGACGCCGAGAGCGACCCGCAACGCCTCGCCGAACGCTTCGCCAGCGCCGACGCGCTGGTGCTGACCCGCGAACGCACACGCATCGACGAAGCCCTGCTGGTCCGCCTGCCCAAGCTCAAGCTGATCAGCCAGACCGGCAAGATCGCCGCCCATCTCGATCTCGACGCCTGCACCCGCCGCGGCGTCGCCGTGGCCGAGGGGCGCGGCTCGCCGATCGCCCCGGCGGAACTGGCCTGGACGCTGATCCTCAACGCCCGCCGCCGGCTGCTGCCGGCCATCGCCGCGTTCCGCGAGGGCCGCTGGCAGACCAATATCGGCGAGCGCCTGGCCGGGCTGACCCTGGGCATCTGGGGCTATGGCAAGATCGGCCAGCGCCTGGCCCGCTACGCCCAGGCCTTCGAGATGCCGGTGCTGGTCTGGGGTAGCGAGGCCTCGCGCCAGGCCGCCGTCGCCCACGGCCACCGCGCCGCCGCCTCCCGCGAAGCCTTCTTCGCCGAAGCCGACGTACTCAGCCTCAACCTGCGCCTGTCGCCGTCCACCCAGCACATCGTCGGCTTCGACGACCTGGCGCGGATGAAGCCCGACGCCCTGCTGGTCAACGTCAGCCGCGCCGAACTGATCGCCCCTGATGCCCTACTCCGCGCCCTGGACGCCGGCCGCCCCGGATTCGCCGCTCTCGACGTGTTCGAGCAGGAGCCGATCCTCGACCCCACCCACCCACTGCCGAACCACCCGCGGGTGCTCTGCACCCCACACCTGGGTTATGTCGAGAAGCACGGCTACGAGTTGTATTTCGGCGATGCCTTCGACAACCTGCTGGCCTTTTTCGCCGGCCAGCCGCTCAACCTGGCCAATCCGCAAGTGCTGGCGGAACGCTGATCGCAGACCCACCCTCCCGGCTTCCCGCGGCGGAGGAAGCCGCGGCCATCGCAGGCTCCACTCCATCGCCGCGGGAACTCCCATGCGCCACCGTTCCGCCGTGCACCTGGGCGCCCTGCTCTTCGGCCTGTCCGGCATCTTTGGCAAGCTGGCCCTGGCCACGCCGGCGATGATCGTGTTCGGCCGCGCGCTGTTCGCCGTGGCCGCCCTGCTGCCCTTCGCCAGCCCGGATGCGGATTACCGCTCCCCCGGCTGGCGGCGTCCCCTGGCGCTGGCCGGCGCCGGCCTGCTGCTGGGCGGGCACTGGTAAAGCTTCTTCGTCGCGGTGAAGGTGTCCGGCGTGACCCTGGCCACCCTGGGCTTCGCCAGCTTCCTGGCCTTCACAGTGCTGCTGGAGAGACTGCCGTTCCGCGAGCGGGTGCGCGCGGCCGAATGGAGCTTGGTCGCTCTGGTCAGCCTCGGGCTGGTGCTGGTCGGCCCGAATTTCGACTTTGCCAGCTAAACCACCCTCGGTCTCGCCTGGGCAGTGCTTTCGGGCCTGCTGTTCGCCCTGTTGTCGGTGTCCAACCGCGCCATCACCCCTGGCGTGAAACCGGCGTAGGCCGCGCTCTGGCAGAACCTCGCCATCTTCGTCTGCGGCCTGCCGCCGACCTGGCCACACCTGCCTGCCGCAAGCGTCCTCGACCGGCTAAATCGCCCTGCTCCGCACGGCCTTGGCGCACAGCTTGTTCGTCGCCAGCCTGCGCGTGCTCAACGCGCGCAGCGCCTCGGTGGTGTTCACCCTTGAAGCGGTCCACGGTATCCTCTTCGCCAGGGGGGTGTTCGACGAACGCCCCCGGAACGCGGATACCCGCCGGCGGCGCGCTGATCCTGCTGGCCGCGCTGCTTTTTGCGCGCTTGAGCCGGCATGCCCCGCGGGCCGACGATCGCGAATGAAACGGCGGCCCGGCCGAGCCAGGTCCCGGCCGGTATACAAGCGCCAACGCGGTTCCCGCCGCCGCCATGGCGGCTTATCATGCCGGCCATGCTCAACGATCCCTTCCAACGCCTCGGCCTCGACCGGGAAATCCTCACCGTCAGCCAGCTCAACGGCCGCGCCCGTACGCTGTTGGAGGACGTGTTCGCCCAGGTCTGGGTCGAGGGCGAGATCTCCAACCTCTCCCGCCCGGCTTCCGGCCACCTCTATTTCACCCTCAAGGACCGCCAGGCCCAAGTGCGCTGCGCGCTGTTCCGGCAGAACGCCCTGCGCGTGCGCGAGATCCTGCGCGACGGATTGGCGGTGCGGGTGCGTGGCAGAGTCTCGCTGTACGAGGGGCGCGGCGACTTCCAGTTGATCCTCGATCTGCTCGAACCGGCCGGCGACGGCGCCCTGCGCCTGGCCTTCGAGGCGCTCAAGGAAAAACTCGCCGTCGAAGGCCTGTTCGCCGCCGAGCGCAAGCGCCCGCTGCCGGCCCATCCGCAGCGCATCGGCATCGTCAGTTCGCCGACCGGCGCGGTGATCCGCGACATCGTCTCGGTGTTCCGCCGCCGCGCGCCGCAGGTCGAACTGACCCTGGTGCCCACCGCGGTGCAGGGCCGCGAGGCGGTCGCGCAGATCGTCCATGCCCTCGAACTGGCCGATCGTCAGGGCTTCGACGCTCTGATCCTGGCTCGCGGCGGCGGCTCTCTGGAAGACCTCTGGTGCTTCAACGAAGAAGTCGTGGCGCGCGCCGTCGCCGCCTGCGCGACGCCCGTGGTCAGCGCCGTCGGCCACGAGACCGACGTGACCATCGCCGACTTCGTCGCCGACTTGCGCGCCCCGACCCCCTCGGCCGCCGCCGAACTGCTGGCCCCCGACAGCAGCGACCTGCAGCGCCGCCTCGACGGTCTGCAGCGCCGCCTGCAACTGCGCATGCAACACCTGCTCGCCGCGCGCCGCCTGCAGCTCGACGGCCTGCGTCGGCGCCTGCGCCATCCCGGCGAGCGCCTACAGCAGCAGGCCCAGCGCCTCGACGACCTGGAGCTGCGCCTCAGGCGCGCCATGCAGCGCCGTCTGCAGGGCGACGCCGAGCGCTTGGCGCGCCTCGACACCCGCCTCGCCGCCCAGCACCCCGAACGCCTGCTCGGCCTTCTGCGCCAGCGCCTGGAGCATCTCGCCGAACGCCTGCCGCGCGCCATGCGCGGCAGCCTGCGCGAGCGGCGCCAGCGTCTCGAAGCCACCGCGCAGACCCTGCAGGCGGTCAGCCCGCTGGCGACCCTCGGCCGCGGCTACGCGATCCTCCTCGACGAGCGGGGCCGGGCGATCCGCGCCGCCGTCCAAGCCCATCCCGGCCAGCGTCTGCACGCGCGTCTCGCCGGAGGGGCACTGGAGTTGCGGGTCGAAGCCGCCTTCCCTTCCCCGTCACAGCAGGACTGAACCGATGCGCGAGCCGAACCGGGCGATCCCTGCCTACGCTGAACCCGACTGGATACAGGTCGCCCGCATTCCCGTGGCCGAATGCGGTGAGGCGCTGTGCAGCCTGCGCCTGGCTTCCGCGCTGCGGGTCTACCCGGCCTACCGCCATCTCGGCATCCCCGAGGCGGTCGAGGACTGCCTGGTGCGCCTGGAGGTCTTCGAGCGTCTGCTGCGCGCCGCCGCGCACCTGCCCGCCGGCCTGGCGCTGGTGGTGCTCGACGGCTGGCGGCCGATCGCCGTGCAGCAGCACCTATACCGCACCCTGGAAGCGGCCGTGGCCCGGCATCATCCGCAGGCCGACGCGGCGACCCTGCAGCGCCTGACCCGCCAATTCGTCTCGCCGCCCAGCCGCGATCCGCAGGCGCCGAGCCCGCACCTGACCGGTGGCGCGGTGGACGTGACCCTGTGCGACGCCCAGGGGCGCTGGCTGGACATGGGCTCGCGCTTCGACGAGGTCGGCCCGCGCTCGTTCAGCGCCCACTACGAGAACGCGGCCGCCGACGATGCCGCCGCGCTGGCCATCCGCGACCGCCGCCGCCTGCTGCACGACGCCATGCTCAAAGCCGGCTTCGCCAACCTACCGAGCGAGTGGTGGCACTACGACTACGGCGACCAGTTGTGGGCCTGGCATCGCGGCCGGCCGGCGGCGCTCTACGGCCCGACCGCGCCGCCCGGCCTCGAAGAGCTGTGGCGACAGCAACTGGCCGAACGCTTTGCCGCCCCCATCTGACCCCATCTGCCGGAATCCGCCATGTCACGCCTGCTCGCCGCCTGCTGCGCCCTGTTCTTCGCCCTGCCCGTTCACGCCGACGGCTTCATCTCCCGCCTGCTGGACAAGCCGGTGCCCGGCGGCGTGGCGGTGATCGACCTGGGTGACGGCCCCGCGGCGCCCAGGGTGCGCTACCAGGACAAGCCAGTGCTGACGGTGCGCGAGGACGGCAGGCGCTGGATCGCTATCGTCGGCATCCCGCTGTCGGTCAAGCTGGGCGAGCAGCGGATCGAGGCGGACGGCCGCAGCCTGGCCTTCCGGGTCGAGCCCCGTCATTACCGCGAGCAGCGCATCACCCTGAAGAACCAGCGCCAGGTCAACCCCAACCCGGCCGACCTCAAGCGCATCGAGCGCGAACTGGCCGAACAGACCGATGCCTACCGGCGTTTCGACCCGCGCCAGCCGAGCAACCTGTTGTTCGACAAACCGGTCGCCGGCCCGCTCTCCAGCCCCTTCGGCCTGCGCCGCTTCTTCAACGGCGAGGAACGCAACCCGCATTCCGGGCTGGACTTCGCCGTGCCGGCCGGCACTCCGGTCAAGGCGCCAGCCGCCGGCCGGGTGACCCTGGTCGGCGACTACTTCTTCAACGGCCGGACGGTATTCGTCGACCACGGCCAGGGACTGGTGAGCATGTTCTGCCACCTGTCCAAGGTGGAGGTGAAGGTCGGCGACGAACTGCCCCGTGGCGCCGTGCTCGGCCGGGTCGGCGCCACCGGCCGGGCCACCGGGCCGCACCTGCACTGGAACGTCAGCCTCAACGACGCACGGATCGATCCGGCGATCTTCATCGGTGCGTTCAGCAATTGACATTCTCCCCGCCCTAGAGCGTGTTATGAACTTTGAAGAAGAGATGCGGCATTGCCGAGCATGAGGATGGTGAAGACGACGAAGTGCAAGCCAGCCAATGTTTCCGGTAGGCGCTCGTAGTCGCGAGCCAGGCGCCGGAACCGATTGACCCAGCCGAAGCTGCGCTCCACGACCCAGCGGCGCGGCAGAAGCACGAAGCCTTTCTTGGCTTCAGACAGTTTCACCACGTGCAGTTGGATGCCTTCTTCCTGGGCCGCTTGCGCCGGATCATGACCGGTGTAGCCCTGGTCCACGAAGGCGAGCTTCACCGTCTGGCCCGTGGCCTGCTGGACTTGCCGTGCCAGCGATCGCACCTGGGCACGCTCCTGCTCATTGGCTGGTGTGACGTGGACCGCCAGCAGGTGGCCGAGCGTGTCCACCGCCATGTGCACCTTGCTGCCCTTCTTACGTTTATAGCCGTCATAACCGGCCCGTGGCCCGCTCTCGCAAGTGGACTGCAAGGTGCGGCCGTCCAGGATCACGGCGCTGGGTTGGCCCTGCTTGCCTTGAGAGACACGCAACACCGAGCGCAGATTGTTGACCATGGCTTCGAAGCAGCCGGCCTGCAGCCACCGCTGAGTCTGTTGGTAAAGCGCCTCCCACGGCGGAAAGTCGTTGGGAATCAGTCGCCAGGGAGCACCGGCCCGGGCCATCCAGCGCAACGCGTTGAACATCAGGCGCAGATCGTACCTGCGCTGCGGCACTCGCGGATCGATCAGGGTCAGGTAGGGCGCAGCGAAGGCCCATTCTTCATCAGAAACGTCTGTCGGGTAAGGGCGTGCGGGCTTCATCCAACTACGATAGCTTCACCGGCACCAAGTTCATAACACGCTCTAGAACCGGCTGCTCAAGCTTATCGGAGAACCAATGTAACAAGGTTGGATGGGCCTGCAAGTCGCCTGTCGCCGAACATGGGCGACGCACCCACGCAGGCTCGTCCAGCCCTCCCGGCGAAACGCGAAGACGGTCGGAGATAGCCCCCTCTCCACACCAACTCGCTACAATCCGGTCCATCCCCGCACGTACAGGACCCTCCGCATGTTCGAATCCGCCTCCGAGCTGTCGCGCCGGTTCGCCGCCCTGCGCAGCAGCGCCGATTTCTGGTCGCTGCGGCATGTCCGGGAAAGCAGCGAGCATTACCGGGTGCGCCGTAACGTCGCCCTGCCGCCTTCCTTCGGCGAGGACTGCGGCGCCATGCTGACCGCGCGCGTTGCCGGCATCGAAGCCTACGCGGCCACCAGCGATCTGACCCAGGCCGGGCTGCAAGCGGCCCTGGAGCGGGCCGAGCGCATGGCCCGCGCCCTGGCCGGGCACGCGCTGCTGGAAGTACGGGAACTGCCGGTGCCGACCGGCGCGGCGGACGACGTGGCGCCCGGCTACGAGCGGCCGCTGGACGGCCCGGCGCACTGGTACGAGGTGCTGAGCGCCGAGTCGGCGCGGGTGCCCCCGGATGCGCGGCTGGTGGACTGGAGCGTCGGGCTCGCCGTCACCTGCGTGGAACAGATCCTGCTCGACAGCGCCGGCGCCTGCCTGCGCCGGGCCCAGCGCTTCGTCTACCCGTCCCTGAGCGTGACCGCCAGCGACGGCCACGACAGCCAAACCCGCAGCCTCGGCGGCTTCAACTTCGGCCAGCAGGGCGGCGCCGAGGTGGTCGAACGGCTCGGCCTGGTGGGCGCGGCCCCGCGCATCGCGGACGAGGCGCTGCAGTTGCTGCTCGCCCCCAACACTCCCAGCGGCCCCCTCGACCTGCTGCTGATGCCCGACCAGATGGTGCTGCAGATCCACGAATCCATCGGCCATCCCCTGGAGCTGGACCGCATCCTCGGCGACGAGCGCAACTATGCCGGCACCAGCTTCGTCCGCCTGGAAGATTTCGGCCGCTACCAGTACGGCTCGCCGCTGCTCGACGTCACCTTCGACCCCGGCCGCCCCGAGGAACTGGCCAGCTACCGCCACGACGACGACGGCACGCCGGCGCGGCGCGAATACCTGATCCGGGGCGGTGTCTTGCAGCGTCCGCTGGGCGGCGCCCTGTCGCAGATGCGCAGCGGCCTGCCAGGGGTGGCCTGCAGCCGCGCCTGCAGTTGGAACCGCGCGCCCATCGACCGCATGGCCAACCTCAACGTCGAACCGGGCGACCAGAGCCTGGCGCAACTGATCGGCGGTATCGAGCGCGGCATCCTGATGAGCACCAATCGCTCCTGGTCCATCGACGATGCCCGCAACAAGTTCCAGTTCGGTTGCGAATGGGGCCGGCTGATCGAGAACGGCGAACTCCAGGGCGTGGTGAAGAACCCCAACTACCGCGGGATTTCCGCGCACTTCTGGCGCAACCTCGCCGCGGTGGGCGACGCGAGCACCATCGAGGTGCTCGGCACGCCCTACTGCGGCAAGGGCGAGCCGAACCAGGCGGTGCGCGTCGGCCACGCCTCGCCGGCCTGCGTATTCAAGAAAATCGACGTATTCGGAGGGGCCGCCTGATGGACGCTCGCGAGCATTTCCACGCCCTGCTCGACAGCCTGCGGCCGCTGCTGCGCGGCGACGAAGGCTTCACCCTCGACTACCGCGCCGAGGACTCGGAATTCGTGCGCCTCAACCGGGCGCGAGTACGCCAAGCCGGGCAGGTGCGGCAGATCCACGCCACCCTCGCCCTCTACCTCGGCGAACGCCATGCCCGCTTCGAGCTGAGCCTGAGCGGCACGCTCGAGGAAGACCGCCCCCACCTGCGCCACGCCTTGGAACGGCTACGCGCGTTGCTGCCGGCGCTGGCTCCCGACCCGCACCTACGCCTCAATCGCGAACCCTGGCGCAGCGAGAGCAGCGAGGCGGGAACGCTGCCGGAAGTCGCCACGGCGGTCGGGCAGATCCTCGACGCCGCCGCCGGCTTCGATCTGGTCGGCATCCATGCCGCTGGCCCGCAATACCAGGGCTTCGCCAGTTCCTGGGGGGCTTTCGGCTGGCATGCGGCGAGCAGCTTCAACTTCGACTGGAGCCTGTTCCACGCCAACGGCCAGGCGGTCAAGAGCGCCTATGCCGGCCAGCACTGGGATGCCGGAACCTTCGCCCGGCGCATGGCCTCGGCGCGCGAACGACTGGAATACCTCGGCCGCCCGGCACTGACCCTGGCGCCGGGCAACTACCGGGCCTACCTGGCCCCAGCGGCGCTGGACGAAATCCTCGACATGCTCGCCGGCGGCTTCTCGGCCCAGGCCCTAGCCAGCGGCGCCAGTCCCCTGCAGCGCCTGTTCGCCGGTTCGGCCCGGCTCAGTCCGCTCGTGACCCTCGACGAGCGTGTCGCCGGCGGCCTGGCTCCGGCCTTCACCGGCGAAGGACCGCGCCGCGATCTGCGCCTGCTCGCCGCCGGCCTGCCCGGCGAACGGCTGATCGGCTCGCGCAGCGCCGCCGAATACGGCTTGACCGCCAACGGCGCGGGGGACCACGAACAGCCGCTATCGCTGGCGATGGCCGGCGGCGAGCTGGACGAGCGCGACATCCTGGCCCGCCTGGATACCGGCCTGTACATCGGCAACCTCTGGTACCTCAACTTCTCCGACCGCCCGGCCGGGCGCCTGACCGGCATGACCCGCTTCGCCACCTTCTGGGTGGAGAACGGCCGCATCCAGGCTCCGGTCGGGACCATGCGCTTCGACGATTCGGTGTTCGACTTCCTCGGTCCGCACCTGGAAGCCCTCACCCGTGAGCCCGAGAGCATCCTGCCGGCGGGCACCTACGGCGCGCGGCAGAGCGGCTCCCGGACGCTGCCGGGGGCATTGCTCGGATGCTTCACCCTGACGCTCTGAAAACCGGCGGCCCCTTCGGGGGCCTCCGTCCGCGTTCCCTATTGCTCGGCATCTGGCGAGTCGGGCGGCAGGGAGTCCCGGACGGCGCGCCGTTCCTTCGAGGCTTTCCATTTCGAATAGAAATAGGCTCCGCCCGAGAGCGCGCCCGTCACGGCAGCGGCGGCGCCGACGATGGGCGCGGCGGTCACGATCAGCGGCGCGCTGCTCAGGCCGAGGGCGACGCTCAGCGCGCTCAACCCGGTCGGGGCGGCAAGTACCGCACCGGCGCTCACCACGCCGGAAGTGATGCCCAGCCCCATCGAGAGCGTGTCTATTCTGTCGGCCACATCCTTGTGGTTCGCATCCATTTCCCTGACCTTGGCCACGACCTTGCCGGGAATCTTCCTCGTCCCGCTCGCTGCGGCTGCCGTGAGCGTCTTCGCCTTGTCGAGGGCGGCTCTGGTATAGCCGTTGGCGGCGCTCTCACGGGCAGCCGACAAGTTTGGGGCATCCTCGGCCCGCTCGCGGACGGATGGCTGGCCGTCATCCTCCGGTGCCGATGTTGTGGAAGCCGGCGCCCCTGGTTTCCCGATCCATTTTTTCATGCGCGTCGCCTCATTCGAGTTTTCCATAAACCGAATCAGTGGATTCTTCGTAGCCAGATACAGATACGCGGCAACCATACGAAAAACCGCCTGCGATTACACCCTGACCGACGAGCGGCGACAGCCCTCTCTTCGTTTCCACAAAGATCGGGCGGTTTCCTTGGCCGATCTGCCGGCGGCCAAGCCATCCCCTTGGAAGACGGCGCCGCCGATATCGTGCTGATGTTCAAGTCGCTCCATCACGTGCCGGTGGGCGACATGGACGGCGCGCTGCGGGAAATCCGTCGGGTGCTGCGTCCGGGGGCCTGGCCTACGTTTCCGAGCCGGTCTTCGCCGGTGAGTTCAACGAGGTGGTGCGCCTGTTCCGCGACGAGCGGGCGGTCCGCGAGGCCGCCTTGCGCGCCGGCCACTCCAACCAGCCCCAGCCGACCATCCGTTTCGGCGTCTTGACCCATAGCCAGTGGACGATGGCCATCGCCAGCGCCGAGAGACCGAGCCACTTGTGCAGCCGGTAACCCTTTTGTCCAGGCCGCCCAGAAAAGACTCGAGGAAGGCCGGGCCGCCAGAAAGACGCCGAGGCTCATCGCGCCCATGGCCAGGATGCCGGTAAAGTTCACCAGTGAATGGCGCAGAGCGAGGAATTCGTAAGGCGCCCCCAGCCGCTCGTCGGCCAGCAGCCAGAGCAGGCCGAACCCGACGAACAGAACAAGGTAGGCGACACGGATATTCTTCATGACGACCGACCGCGGCGTGGAATGCGCTATCGAGGCTTCATGATATGGCGGGCGGGCAGCCGCCAGGCCGTGCGGCCGATTGGCCGATTGCTTTAAACACAGCCCGCCGCCGCTTGCCGGCACCGGCAGGAGTAGCGGCGCCGACGAGGCGCCATACTTTTGAGCACCGTGGCAGCATGCGGATCGACCAAGCACAAACTACAACGCATCCCGCATGTCCAGGATTTCGCACTGCATCCGCTCCGCGTCGCCCACGTCGACCAGCTTCTTGTCCGCCAAGGCGACGATGTAGCCGTACAGCCACAGGACGGAATCCCGGCGCATCTGCCGCAGAATCGCGGGCCGTTCGTCCATCCCTATTCGCAGCCTCTCCCAGTCCGGCTCCCAGGAACCCTGCAAGCTGCGCAGACGCATGTCGAAACTTGCGGAGCGAGCGGCCAAGTCTTTGAGCGTCATTGCTTTTTCTCCCTTTCAGCCCGCCAGAGATGCAGCGAAACGCCTTGAGAAAGGGTAGACGACAGCGCCCATGGCTGCGTCCGCCGGACGCCTGGGCAAACCAGATACCCATACAGCAGGAAGGCCGCATTTCGCGGCCTTCCTGTTCAGTTATCGCTGAGTTTCGCTACATAGTCGAGATCTGGATAAAAAAGGTCTTCCTCCTCTTCTTCCTCTTCTTCCTCCTCAATCTGGAATCCATAGTCTTCGCCAGAAATCACTTTGCTTCCGACTTGATAAAAGTCACCCACTGCAATCTCCTTATCCATTTTTCGCTCTATCCGGGACGCCTTCGCATCATGCGCCGCTCCTCTTTCAACGTAGCCCGGAAAACCGGAATTGGCCAAATGCAACAATGTCGCAGTCAGCGACTCCACCGGCGGGCTCAGCGTTCGGTCTCGTCCTCCAGTGTCCAGGCGACCAGCGAGTCGCCGATCCGGGTGCCGAACGAGCTGTGCCCGCCGGCCATCACCACGACGAACTGCTTGCCGGTCTTTTCCGACAGGTAGGTGATCGGCGTCGCCTGGCCGCCCGCGGGCAGGCGCCCCTTCCACAGTTCCTCGCCGTTGCGCAGATCGTAGGCGCGCAGGTAGTAATCCAGCGTGCCGCTGAGAAAGGCCACGCCGCCGGCGGTGACCAGGGGCCCGCCCAGCGCGGGAACGCCCACGGCGAATGGGATGAATGGCGCGTTGTCGCGGCTGGTGCCGTTCTTGTGCATCCATACCGGCTGCATGCTGCGCAGATCCACCGCCGTGACATAGCCCCAGGGAGGCGACTGGCAGGGCAGGCCCAGCGGGGAGACGAACGGTCCCAGGTGCACTAAGTAGGGAGCGCCGAGATTGGGTTGCAGACCGAGTTCGCCGCCGCCTTCGCGGCGCTCCCTGGCCTCGACCTCGCCGCGCTCGACCAGCCGCGAGATGAAGGCCAGGTAGTTGGGCGCGGCGAACAGCAGTTGCCGTTGCGGATCGACCGCCAGCGATGGCCAGTTGAAGGTGCCGACATTGCCGGGGTAGATCAGCGAGCCCTGCTCGCTCGGCGGCGTGAAATCCCCCTCGTAGCGCAACTTACGGAAGCGGATGCGGCACAGCAGTTGATCGAACGGCGTGGCGCCCCACATGTCGCGCTCGCGCAGCGGCTCTCGCGGGGCGTAGCTGAGATCGGAGGCCGGCTGGGTCGGCGCGGTGAAATCGCCCGCGACCGCGCCCTGCGGCACGGGCCGCTCGTGCACCGGCACCATGGGCTGGCCGGTGCGCCGGTCCAGCACGAACAGATCGCCACCCTTGGTCGCCTGGATGATCGCCGGCACCTTGCCTTGCGGGCCGTCGAGATCGACCAGGGTCGGTTGCGAAGGCAGGTCGCGGTCCCATAGGTCATGGTGCACGGCCTGGAATTCCCAGCGCACTTTGCCGCTGGCCAGATCGAGCGCCACCAGGGACGCGGTGAAACGCTCGGCTTGCGGCGAGCGCCGCGCTCCCCACTGGTCCGGGGTCTGGTTGCCGGTGGGGATGAAGACCAGCCCCAACCCTTCGTCGGCCACGGCGATGGTCCAGGAGTTCGGCGTGCTGCGCACGTAGGTCCCGCCCGCCGGCAGGGGCTCGGTGGCTTCCGGGTTGCCCGGGTCCCAGTTCCACACCAGCGCGCCGCTGCGCACGTCGTAGGCGCGGATCACCCCACCGGGGGAGTCCACCGAGCCGTTGTCAGTCACCGAACCGCCGACGATCAGCAGCTTCTCGGTCACCACCGGCGGCGAGGTCGGCAGGTATACGCCCAGCGCCTGATCGCCCAGGCCCACCTTCAGGTCGATCATGCCGCCCGTGCCGAAGTCCTCGCACGGCTTGCCGTCGCCGGGGTCCAGCGCGTACAGCGTGGCGTCGTTGGTCGGCAGGAACAGCCTGCGGCTGCAGCGCGCGGGAGCGCCGGCGGCGGTCTCTCCCCCGGCGCCGGGGTAGGCCGCCGCATCGTGGTAGGCCAAGCCGCGGCAGGTCATGTGCTGGTAGTACTTGGCGTCACGGTTGATGTTCGGATCGAAGCGCCACAGTTCCTCGCCGCTGTCCGCGTCCAGGGCGATGGCGAGGCTGTGGGGTGTGCAGATGAACAGGCTGTCGCCGACCTTCAGCGGCGTGACCTGGTTGGTGAATTCGGCCGGGTCGCCTTCACGGGGCCAGTCGCCGGTATGGTATTCCCAGGCCTTCTTCAGCCGTCCGACGTTTCCGGGAGTAATCAGGTCGGCCGCCGAATAGCGGTCGCCGCGCGCCGAGCCGCCGTATGCCGGCCACTCGCTCGCCGAGCGGTCGGCCGCTCCCGCCGGGCTTGCGCCGGCCATGCGCTCGGCGGCGAATTCGCCGGCGATGCGCGAATGGTCCCGGGTCAGCGCGTAACCGGCCAGCAGCGCGCCGAACAGCACAGCGATGCCGAGCAGACCGCTGGCGCCGTCCCGCCAGCGCGCCGGGACGCCGATATGGCGGTTGACGAAGGGCAGCAGCAGCCAGAGCCCCAGCACCCACCACAGGTCGATGCGCGCCACCAGCCGCCACCAATCGGAGCCGGCCTCGTAAATCGTCCAGGCCAGGGTGGCGAGCAGCAGCACGGCATACAGCCAGATCGCCAGCCGTCGCCTCGCCAAGATCAGGATGCCCACGGCCAGCAGCCCGAGGCCGGCGAGCAGGTAGTACCAGGAGCCGCCCAGGATCGCCAGATAGGCGCCGCCGAGCGCCATCAGGGCGCCCATCAGCAGCGCCAGTATCCCGGTCAGCGTGATGCGCAGCGGCTGCGCCGTCCTCGTCGTGACCATTCGTGCCTCCCTACCCGTGTCTGTCCCGTAGCGGAAAACACCGGCGGCATGGCGGACCGGGAACCTGTCCGATTCGGGCCGGCAACTTTGATTATCGAACAAGAGTAGTGCGAAAGACGAAGGCAAGAGCTTCGATTGGCCGCAACCACGACCGCGAAACGAAAAAAGCCCCTGCGGGAAATGCTCCCGCAGGGGCAAGGACCTGTTCAGAACAGACGGAAGTCGAGCGGGTATTCGAAGATCAGGCGCAGTTCGTCGAGGTTGGCCTCGGCCGTGTAGTCAACGTAGACGCGGTGGGTGGCGTGCCAGATGCGGAAGGTCATGTCCTTGGCCGGCCCCCCTGCACCACGTAGCCGAGCCAGACGTCGCTCTCCCAGTGGCGGCCGTCGCGGATATTCTGGTAGGCGGCGTAGTGCGGCCCGGCCTTGGTGCCGTCGATGTCGGTACCGCGCATGCAGCGGGTGGTGAAGCTCAGGCCGGGGATGCCGATGCTGGCGAAGCCGTAGTCTTAGCGCGCTATCCATACCCGTTCGTTGGGGTTGTTGAAGGCAAAGGACTGGGAGAAGGCGTCCAGGTAGAAGTCCCAGGTGTTCCATACACAGTCGAACGGCGTGCCGCCGTCGATGTGGGTGCGCGCCACGGTGAAGCTGTGGGCGCCGACGTCGAGGCCGGCATGGGCGCTCCAAGAATCGTTGTCGATATCGCCCATCAGCGACTTGCCGGTGTCGCGGGTGCGGTAGTACTTGCCGCCGGCCCGGAGCCTCAAGCCCTCGCGCAGCGGCTGGTTCCACTCAACGCCAAGGAACGCCTGGTTCCACACGTCGTCGAGCCAGCCATGGTGCAGGCGCAGGAGCAGGCGGTCGTTGACCTGGTAGTCGGCGCCGAAGTAGA
Organism: Azorhizophilus paspali; assembly: GCF_043587585.2. Classification (GTDB taxonomy): domain Bacteria; phylum Pseudomonadota; class Gammaproteobacteria; order Pseudomonadales; family Pseudomonadaceae; genus Azotobacter; species Azotobacter paspali. The sequence continues at coordinate 867,057 of NZ_CP171449.1, read as the reverse complement.
CGAAGTCGTCGGACTCCTTGAAGCGCCTACCGTAGGCGGTGCCGAGGCCGCCGTTGTGGGCGGTAGCGGTACGGTCGGCGTTGGATTCTAGCTTGCCGGCCTGCAGGGTCAGGCTTCGATCGAGGTGTTTATCGCGGTGCCGCCGCGAAAGCTCTGCGGCAGCAGGCGGATGTCACTGGTGTTGACCACCGGGGTGAGCGGGCGGATATCGCCGTAGCGCAGCGTCGAACAGGCACATCTTCAGCGCCACGTCGAGCCGGCCGAATCCGTCCTTGGGGCTGCCGTCGAAATTGTGCATGGGCGGCTCGAAGAGAGCGGCATGCGCCGGCGAGCACGGCGCATGCGCGGAAGGAGCAGCCGGCTCGGGGAAAGAGACGACCCTGTCTGAGAACTATTGCGGTGCCTTCCAGACGACCTCCTCGACTTTCACCGCCCTGGGGATCAGCTTCTGCTCATAAAAGGTATCGGCGACCTTCTGTTGCACCGCGACGATCTCCGCCGACAGGGGTTGCACGCCATAGCGGGCACGTTTCTGCCAAAAGATCAGGACATCCTCGGGCAGCCCCAGTTGCGGGGCGAGCAGGTGCGCCACCTCCCCGGGGTTGTCGTTGGCCCAGGCACCGGCCTTGGCCAGCTCGTCCAGGAGCGCCTGGAGCAACTTCGGATTGGCCTCGGCGAAACGGCGCGACGCCTCATAGAAGGCGTTGGTCTGCGACAGCCCCTCGTAATTGCCCAGCACCCTGACCGATGCGCCCTTCTCGATGGCCGCCAAGTAAGGGTCCCATACCGACCAGGCATCGACGCTGCGGTTCTCGAAGGCCGCCCTGGCATCGGCCGGCGGCAAGTAGACCGGCTGGATGTCGGCGAAACTCAGGCCGGCCTTGGCCAGCGAAGCCACCAGCAGGTAGTTGGCGCTGGAGCCTTTCTGCACCGCCACTTTCTTGCCCTTGAGCCCGGCGATGTCGGCGATCGGCGAATCCTTGTGGGTGACGATCGCCTCGGTCCTCGGCGCGTGGGGTTCGGCGCCGACATAGACCAGATCGATGCCGGCCGCCTGGGCGAAGATCGGCGGCGGCGCCCCGGTGTAGCCGAAATCGACGCTGCCGGCGTTCAGCGCTTCGAGCAGTTGCGGGCCGGCCTGGAATTCGTGCCAGGTCACCCGGTAGCCCTGTTCGCCCAGGGATTTCTCCAGGACGCCCTGGGACTTCAATACCGCCAGCAGGCCGCCGCCTTTCTGGAAACCGATCTTCAGGGTCTGCTGCTCGGCGCTAGCGACACCGGGCAATCCGAGCGCCAGGCCGGCGACGAGCGTCAAAGCCCCCAGTAGGCGCCGATGGAAGGTTATGGAACGCATTTTCTGACTCCCTTTGCTTGGCCGGCCCGCGCCCCCGCGCAAGCCACTGAGAAGCTGGGGAGCCTAAATCTTTTATCCGATTTCGATCTAATAAATTATTAAACTAATAACCTTTTAATATTTTCTAACCGAAAGGCCAGCACACCGTAGTGACACGCCCCAAGCGGTGCGATGAACGACTGGAGTGCGGAAGCGGACCGATCGATCGGCGATGGCGGCGCCAAAAGCCGGAAACCTCGCGAACAGGTTCGCTCCCTCTGGACAGCGACGCCCCCGGCCGTAGCGGACCTCAGAAGCTCAGCTCCAACCGCGCCCACAAGGTCCGCCCCGGCTCGTTGATCCGCGTGTCGCCCGGATAGTCGAAGCCGACATTGCCCGCCAGGTTGAGGTGTTCGCTGTAGCGCTTGTCCAGCAGGTTGTCGACGCCGGCGCTGAACCTGAGGTGCCGGTTGAAACAGTGCGCGCCGTTGAAGGAGGGCACGCCGAAGTCGGCGCTCTTCTTTAGGGCCGCCAGCCAAGCGGGTTCGCCATCGGCCGCCGGCGCATGGTGGTGGACAGCGGGTTCGGGCGCCTCGCCGCAGAAGGCGGAATTGCCCAGCACCGGCGATTGGATGACTTGCTGCGCCGGCAGGGCGCGCAAGGCCAAATACAGGGGACCGGCATGGATCATCGGCATGGCGAACAGGCCAGGCCAGATTCCTGCTGTCGTCCTGCCCTTGCGCGTCACGGGACACCCTGCCGTACCGCCGGCCCCTCCGGCGTGGGAGGGGATGTTCGCACGAGCGGAGCATGACCGGCCAACGACAACACAGCGCAAGAGCGCGAAACAACAAACCCCAATAACAAGGGATTTTTACGCAATAAATACCCATTAACATCGAAAAAAATAAATAAAATAACCAATTTTAAGACAAAACTTGCAATACATAAGATCAAGACTCTAGCGTACGCTCCACGAATGCTGCCCGGCCCCGCTTTTCCGGCCGGCTAATCAGAGCCGAGAACAGACTCAGGAAGTCGCCATGCCCATGCTCAAAGATCCGTCGCAGAAATACCGCCCCTTCGCGCCGATCGCCCTGCGCGACCGCACTTGGCCGGACCGGGTGATCGACAAGGCGCCGCTCTGGCTGAGTACCGATTTGCGCGACGGCAACCAGTCGCTGATCGAGCCGATGGACGCCGCGAAGAAGATGCGCCTCTTCAAGACCTTGGTGCAGGTCGGCCTGAAAGAGATCGAGGTGGGCTTCCCGTCCGCCTCGCAGACCGATTTCGACTTCGTCCGCGAACTGATCGAGGGCGGCCACATCCCCGACGACGTCACCATCCAGGTGCTGACCCAGGCCCGCGACGACCTCATCGAGCGAACCTTCGAATCGCTGAAGGGCGCGAAGAAGGCCATCGTCCACTACTATAACGCTTGCGCGCCGAGCTTCCGGCGCATCGTGTTCGACCAGGACAAGCAAGGCGTCAAGCGGATTGCCGTCGCCGCCGGCCGGACCATCAAGCGCCTGGCCGCCACCGCGCCGGAAACCCAGTGGGGCTTCGAATATTCCCCCGAGGTGTTCAGCTCCACCGAGAGCGATTTCGCCGTCGAGGTGTGCAACGCGGTGGTCGAGGTGTTCCAGCCGACCCCGGCCAACCGCCTGATCCTCAACCTGCCGGCCACCATCGAATGCGCCACGCCGAACCACTACGCCGACCAGATCGAGTGGTTCTGCCGCCATGTCGACAGGCGCGACAGCGTCATCGTCAGTCTGCACACCCACAACGACCGCGGCACCGGCGTGGCCGCCAGCGAGCTGGGCCTGATGGCCGGCGCCGACCGCGTCGAGGGCTGCCTGTTCGGCAACGGCGAGCGCACCGGTAACGTCGACCTGGTGACCCTGGCGCTGAACCTCTACACCCAGGGCGTCGATCCCGAGCTGAACTTCTCCGACATCGACGCGGTGCGCAAGGTGGTCGAGGAATGCAACCAGTTGCCGGTACACCCGCGCCATCCCTACGTCGGCGACCTGGTGCACACCGCCTTCTCCGGCTCGCACCAGGACGCGATCCGCAAGGGCTTCGCCCAGCAGAACCCGGAGGGCGTCTGGGAGGTGCCCTATTTGCCGATCGACCCGGCCGACATCGGCCGCAGCTACGAGGCGGTGATCCGCGTCAACAGCCAGTCGGGCAAGGGCGGCATCGCCTACCTGCTCGAACAGGAGTACGGCATCAGCCTGCCGCGGCGCATGCAGATCGAGTTCAGCCAGGTGGTACAGAAGGAGACCGATCGCCTGGGCCTGGAGATGAGCGCCGCGCAGATCCACGCGCTGCTCGAAGCCGAGTACCTGCGCGCCGAGACGCCTTACACCTTGAAGGGCCATCGTCTGCAGGAGGAGAACGGTACCTGCGCGCTGGACGTGGAAGTCTTCGACAAGGGCGAGAGCCACCATTGGCGCGGCATCGGCAAGGGTCCGCTGGAGGCGCTGGTCGCCTGCCTGCCGGTCCGTGTGGAGATCATGGACTACCACGAGCACGCCATCGGCGCCGGTAGCCATGCCAGGGCCGCGGCCTACATCGAGCTGCGTGTCGAAGGCCAGCGTCCGCTGCATGGCCTGGGCATCGACGAGAACCTGACCACGGCGAGCATCCGCGCCCTGTTCAGTGCCCTGAACCGCGCCCTCGGCCAGCAGGCGTCGATCCGCGCCGCCTGAGTCTTTGCTGCCCCTCTCCCCGCCGGGGAGAGGGGCGGGATACCCGCTCTTCCCCCGTTTTCCGCTTTCTTCGAGTTATACCGAACGCTTCTAACGAATCCGTGGTTGCCTGGATTTTTTTCTATAACTGGGTAACATTCGACGCATTGGCATGGACGCTCGTACTAAATCAACCACGAGAGTCCTATGCGCCATTTCGTTCTTCCCCTGCTGCTCCTGCTGCTCCTGCTGCCCTTCACCCTCGCCCAGGCCGACGCCCCGCGCACCTTCCGCGAAGCGAAGAAGATCGCCTGGAAGATCTACGCCGAGCGACCGGTGGACTTCTATTGCCAGTGCGCCTACCAGGGCAATCGCATCGACCAGAAAAGCTGCGGCTACCAGCCGCGTAAGGACGCCAACCGCGCCGGGCGCGTCGAGTGGGAGCATATAGTCCCAGCTTGGGTGCTCGGCCACCAGCGCCAGTGCTGGCAGGACGGCGGACGCAAGAACTGCTCGGAGAACGACCCGCTGTTCAGCCAGGCCGAGGCCGACCTGCACAACCTGGTGCCGGTGGTCGGCGAGGTCAACGGCGACCGCAGCAACTTCGGCTTCGGCATGCTCACCGAAGAGCCCACCCAGTACGGCGCCTGTCCCTTCGTGGTCGACTTCAAGCAGCGCACCGCCATGCCGCCGGAATACACCCGCGGCGTCATCGCCCGCACCTACCTGTATATGAGCCAGCGCTACCGGCTGCGCCTGTCCCGGCAGGACCAGCGCCTCTACGACATCTGGAACCGCCAGTATCCCGTGAGCGAATGGGAACGCTGGCGCAACCAGCGCATCGCCTGCGCACAAGGCAACGCCAATCCGCTGGTGGGCGAGGTCGACCTACGCGCCTGCGCGAAGAACAAGTAGCTGGCCGATCCCTTGCCAGAGACGCGGCGCAATGCTAACTGTCGTGCTCCCCGACAACCCTGGCGAGGAGCACCATGCAACGGAATCGACTTCTTGCGATCCTTGGCCTGACCGTCCTGGCCGCCCTGCTCGTCTCCGCCATCGCGCCCTACGACCGGGCCACCTGGCTGCTGGAAGTCGCTCCCGTGCTGATCGCCACGCCGCTGCTGGCCTGCACTCGCGAGCGTTTTCCGCTGACCACCCTGCTCTACGTGCTGATCGCTGTCCACGCCCTGGTGCTGATCCTCGGCGGCGCCTATACCTACGCGCGGGTGCCGCCGGGCTTCTGGGTGCAGGAGCTGTTCGGCCTGAGCCGCAATCCTTACGACAAGCTCGGTCATTTCATGCAGGGTCTGGTGCCGGCGCTGCTGGCCCGCGAGATCTTGCTGCGCGGGCGCTTCCTGGCCAACGGGCGGATGTTGGCCTTCCTCAGCCTATGCGTGGCGCTGGCGGTCAGCGCTTTCTACGAACTGATCGAATGGTGGGTGGCGCTGCTCGCCGGCCAAGGCGCGGTGGAATTCCTCGGCACCCAGGGCGATCCCTGGGATACCCAGTCGGACATTTTCCTCGCGCTGATCGGCGCCGGCACCGCTCTGTTCGGCCTCGGCCGCCTGCAGGACCGGCAGATCGACGAGCTGGAGCGCTCAGGACAGGCTTAGCTCCTCGCCGGCCAGCATGAACTTGCCGAAGCCGCGGTGATGCAGGGTACGCGGCGCGCTTACCGCGGGGTTGTGCCAGGCTTCCACCACTTCGAGGATAAAGAAGTTGTAGCCGCCGACCAGTTGGCGGTCGGTCACCCGGCACTCCAGATTGGCGTAACACTCGGCCACCAGCGGCGCCGACACCTGCTTGGCCGGCCGCGCGGTCAGGCCGAAACGGGCGAACTTGTCCAGTTCGCGCCCGGAGCAGTTGCCGCAGCCGACCACCTGTTCCGCCAGCTCCACTGTCGGTACGTTGAGCACGCACTGGCCGGTCTCGCTCAGCGCGGCGAAGGTGAAGTTCGCCGCGCTGACCACGCAGCCCACCAGCGGCGGTTCGAACTCCAGCATGCAATGCCAGGACAGCGGCATCAGATTGCCGCGCCCGGCGTGGCTGGTGCTGAGCAGCAGCACCGGCCCGGGCTCGAGGACGGCATAAACCTCGGCGAGGGGAAGCTGGACTTTCATGAAACTACTCCCGGACAAAAACGAATGGCGTCCCCATCAACCATAGTCCCATCCGGGAGCGTGCGAGGGTCCTCTCTTGAACGACACCATGGCGGCACGGGACGAAACGCGCTGGCTTCTCTACCGTATCGACGACAACGGCAACGAAGTGGAGATGCGCCGCTTCGCCGAACGCGCCGAGGCGGAGGCGCTGATGCGCGAGTACGAACGACGCGGCCACAAGCAGGCCTATCTGGTGCGCGAGGAGCGCCAGGCGCCCGGCGAGGCGCGGGAAGCCTGACGCACGGCTCAGCCCTTCAGTTCGAAGCCGTCCGCGTCGCGCCAGGCCGGGAAGCGCGCGCGGAATTTGGCCAGAGCCTGAGCCGGGAGCGTGACCCGGAACACGCCGTCGTCCTCGCCCGCGGCCAGCAGTGGTTCGCCTTGGAAGTCGAGCACCTGGCTATCGCCGGCGTGCGGATAGCCATTACCGTCGGCGCCGACGCGGTTGACCGCCGCGACGAAGCACAGGTTTTCGATGGCGCGCGCCGGTAGCAGGCGGTTCCAGGCGTTGCGCCGAGCCGCTGGCCAACTGGCGATGTAGAGCAAGAGGTCGGTGTCGTGGGGATCGCGGCTCCATACTGGGAAGCGCAGGTCGTAGCAGACCAGCGGACGCACGTGCCAGCCCTTGAGTTCGAGCAGCACGCGCTCCTGTCCCGCGGCGTAGTGCTCGTGCTCGCCGGCCATGCGGAACAGGTGGCGCTTATCGTAGTGGGCGCAACTGCCATCGGGGCGCGCCCAGTACAGACGGTTGCGGTAGCTGCCGTCGCCGGCGCGGGTGATGACGCTGCCGACCACCACCGCGTTCAAGCGCGAGGCCTGCGCCAGCAGCCAGGCGCGGCTCGGACCGTCCTCCTCCTCGGCCAGCGCCGCGGCGTCCATGGAGAAGCCGGTGCTGAACATCTCCGGCAGGATCACCAGGTCGGCGCCGGCGGCCCGCTCCAGCAGCGCGCCAAAGTGGGCGTGGTTGGCGGCGGGTTCCTGCCAAACCGGGGCGGTCTGTACCAGGGCCAGCGTCAGGTCGGGCAAGGCGGTCAGGTCGCGCATGGGAAGCCTCCACAAATCCTTGGTCGTCGGGCATACATTGGGGCTCGATGGTGGATAACGCTGCGCGGTTATCCACTCTACAGGCCTGCGGGTCCTCAGACCCGGCACAGCTTCTCGGCGGCCTGGCGCAGGGTCTCCTCGCGCTTGGCGAAACAGAAGCGCACCAGCCGCAGGCCGGCCGGCGGGCTCTGGTAGAACACCGACACCGGGATGGTCGCCACGCCGTGCTCGCGGGTCAGCCACAGGGACATCTCGACGTCGTCGAGGTCGTCGCGGATCGCCGAGTAGTCGGCGAGCTGGAAATAGGTACCGGGCGCACGGGTGAAGGTGAAGCGCGAGCCGGCTAGCAGGTCGCAGAACAGATCGCGCTTGGCCTGGTAGAAGGCCGGCAGTTCGTCGACATGTTCCGGGCAGGCGGCCATGTAGTCGGCCAACGCCCACTGCAGCGGGCTAACGCCGCAGAAGGCGACGAACTGGTGGACCTTGCGCAGTTCGGCGCTCAACGCCGGCGGCGCCACCACGTAGCCGGTCTTCCAGCCGGTGACGTGGTAGGTCTTGCCGAAGGAGCTGACCACGAAGGCGCGCGCATAGAGCTCCTCGTGGGCCAGCACGCTGGCATGGCGCGCGCCGTCGTAGATCAGGTGCTCGTAGACCTCGTCGCTGACCAGATAGATGTCGGAGCCGCGGATCAGCCGGGCCAACTGCTCCAGTTCGTCGCGGGAAAGCAGCGCGCCGCTGGGGTTGTGCGGGCTGTTGAGGATGATCAACCGGGTACGCGGACTGAGGGCGTCGGCCAGGCGCTGCCAGTCGATGGAGAAATCCGGCAGGGCCAGCGGCACGTGCACGCAGCGCCCGCCGGCCAACTCCACCGAGGGTTCGTAGCTGTCGTAGCAGGGGTCGAGGACTATCACCTCGTCGCCCGGCCGGACCAGCGCCTGCAGCGCGCAGAAGATCGCCTCGGTGGCGCCGGGGGTGATGGTGATTTCCTCGTCCATGTCCACCTGGCGGCCGTAGCTGCGAGCGATCTTGCGCGCGATCTGTTCGCGCAGCGCCGGCAGGCCGGTCATCGGCGAATACTGATTGTGCCCGGCCATCACATGGTGGCCGACCGCCTCGCGCAGTGCCTGCGGGCCGTCGAAATCCGGAAACCCCTGGGACAGGTTGATGGCGCCGGTCTGCACGGCGAGCTGGGACATAGTGGTGAAGATGGTGGTGCCGACGTTGGGCAGTTTGCTCTGGATCATGGCTTGGATACACGGACAAGCGACGGGCGAAGTCGCGAGCATAGCCGATGAGTCCGCCGCCCAGAAAGCGAACGTCAGGCCCCATGGCAGCGGATTTCCGATGCGCTCCCGCAGAAGCGAACTCGTTCGCGACCGGAATGGACATGGGGCTTTGGGCGTGACCCCGGTCGCGGATGAATCCGCACTGTACAAAGCCGTCCCTGGCTCGCGGCCTCAGAAGTCTCAGCGGGCGGCCAGCATCGTGTTGCGCGGTTCGCCATAGCAATGTCCAGGCAGCACGGCGCGCCGGCTCCCAATAGCGGACGATGGTGCGCATGGCGCGACCGAAATGCTGGGTCACCCTATTGAGCGAGATTCCCTGTTCATCCGCGATTTCCCGCTGCGGCATGCCATGGATGCGCTGCAGCAAAAAGATCTGCCGTGGGCGCGCCGGCAAGGCATCGATAATGGCCAGCAGCGCCTTCAGTTGTTATTCGAAATCGAGCGCCATGGCGCCATCGCAATCGTCGCCGAGGGTGTCGGGCAACTCCGCCATGCTCTTGAAGCGGGCGCTGCGCGCGCAGTCCGAACGGTTGCGGTCGATGGGGCCGGTTGAAGGATACCCGGCGCAGGAAGGCGAATGGCCGGACGACGGGCCGTTGCGGCGGCTTCTCCAGCAGTTGGACGCAGACATCGTGCATCACGTCGTGGGCAAACTGGCGGCAACTGAAGCGGCGCCGGATGTATTCGACCAGGTCGTGATAATGCAGCGCCAGGGTATCCATCAAGTCATCGGGAGGTGGGAGCTCGACATGGGAGGACAGCCGGACCGTACTTGACAATAATTCGCATTATTCCAGCCGGATCGGGAATTCTCACCCCGTGGCGTATCGGCCCGGCGTGACCGGAGACGGCAAGCGCCGCCCCTAGACTCATCGTCGCTATGACCGCGACAACCCGAAGACCGACGGGTTCAGCGCTTCTTGTCCCTGCGCTTCTTCTCGGCCTTCTTATGATGACTCATCAGGCGGCGCTTCTTGTTCACCTGCCGCTCGGTGAGGCTGTTCTTCTTGCCCTCGTAGGGGTTTTCGCCGCCCTTGTATTCGATGCGGATCGGCGTGCCGACCAGCTTGAGTACGCGGCGGTAGGTGTTCTCCAGATAGCGCGTGTAGGCCTTGGGCACCGCCTCCACCTGATTGCCGTGGATCACGATCAACGGCGGGTTGGCGCCGCCCAGGTGAGCGTAGCGCAGCTTGATGCGCCGGCCGTTGACCAGCGGCGGCTGGTGCTCCTGCACCGCGTCCTCGAGGATGCGAGTCAGGCGGCTGGTCGGCCAGCGGGTCACCGCCGACTGGAAAGCGGCCTGCACCGACTTGTAGAGGTGGCCGACGCCGGTGCCGTGCAGGGCGGAAATGAAGTGGATGTCGGCGAAGTCGGCGAACATCAACCGGCGCTGCAGTTCGGTCTTCACGTAGTCGCGCTGGCCCGGTTCCATGCCGTCCCACTTATTCAGCGCGATAACCAGGGCGCGGCCGGTTTCCAACACGAAGCCGAGCAGGTTGAGGTCGTGCTCGACCACCCCTTCGCGGGCGTCCATCACGAAGATCACCACGTTGGCGTCCTGGATGGCCTGCAGGGTCTTGACCACCGAGAACTTCTCCACCGCCTCGAAGATCTTGCCGCGGCGACGCACGCCGGCAGTGTCGATCAAGGTGTACTTCTCCTCGTCGCGCTCGAAGGGGATGTAGATGCTGTCGCGGGTGGTGCCGGCCTGGTCGTAGACGATCACCCGCTCCTCGCCGAGCATGCGGTTGACCAGGGTCGACTTGCCGACGTTGGGCCGGCCGATAATGGCGATCTTGATGCCGTCCTTCTCGCTGGGACCGGGCACCCGTTTGGGCTCCTCGCCCTCGGCGACGATCTCCGTCTCGCCTTCCCCTTCCTCGCCTTCGTCGTCGCGGGGAAAGATGCTGAGGGCGTCCTCGAGCATGGCGTTGATGCCGCGCCCGTGGGCGGCGGCGATCGGCAGGGCGTCGCCCAAGCCCAGCGGGCTGAACTCGGCGCGGGCGATGTCCGGGTCGACGGTATCGACCTTGTTCGCCACCAGGAAACTGCGCTTGTTGCGCTTGCGCAGGTGTTCGGCGATCAGTTGGTCAGCGGCGGTCATCCCGGCGCGGGAGTCGACCATGAACAGCACGGCGTCGGCCTCTTCGATGGCCTGCAGCGACTGCTCGGCCATCTTCGCATCGATGCCCTCCTCGTCGCCGGAGATGCCCCCGGTGTCGATGACGATGTATGTGCGGCCCTGCCACTTGGCCTCGCCGTACTGGCGGTCGCGGGTCAGTCCGGCGTATTCGGCGACGATGGCGTCGCGGGTCTTGGTCAGACGGTTGAACAGCGTCGACTTGCCGACGTTCGGGCGGCCCACCAGGGCAATTACGGGAACCATAAGGCTCTCACCTGCAATGTTCGGAAAATACAACGGCCGCTGCGCGAGGCAGCGGCCGGATGAGAAGGTCGGTCCGTGCCGACCATGGGCCTGTCGACACCGGCCTCCGCGAGCCGCGTTGCCGCGGCGAATGGCGCCAGGTTAGGCCGCGTACGGCTAGGCGCGACCGCAGGAAATGGCACTCCTTCGCCAAATCCCGCAACGACGCATGGCGCCATTTACCACGTAAAAACAGGCTCCGCCGCGGTCGCGCGCACTAGAGTCAACAGGCCCGCATTCAGCGAATGGTCAGCGCGACCAGATTGCCGCCGTTGCCATAGGCGTACAGCCAGTCGCCCACCACCAGCGGACGGGCGCGCAGACCCTCGCTGTCGATGCGGATGCGCCCGACGAAGCGACCGTCCACCTGGCTGAGCAGGTGCAGGTAGCCCTCCAGGTCGCCGACCGCGACATAGCTGGAGAACACCACCGGCGACGACAACTGGCGGCGGGCCAGCCCGTCGTTCTTCCACAGCGCCGAGGCGCTACCTTCGTCGATACCCTCGACTGCGCCCTCGGCCAGACTCACGTAGACGTTGCCATAGCCGAGCGCCACACTGCCGTTGCTGGAGGCCTGGCGCTGCCAGCGGGGGCGTCCGGTCTGCAGGTCGAGCGCGGCGACGCTGCCCTGGAAAGTCGCGACGTACAGGGTGCCACCGGACATCTCCAGGCCGCCGTCGATATCCACCACCCGCTCCAGTTCGGAACGCCCGGAGGGCACCGCCACCCGCTGCTCCCAGATCGGCAGGCCACGCTGAGTTTCCAGGGCGAGCACCTTGCCGCTGGACAGGCCGGCGACCGCCAACTGGTTGGTGACCAGCGGCGCGCCGGTTCCGCGCAGGGTGAGTACGGCCGGGGTGCTCTCGTAAGTCCAGCGCTGGCTGCCGCTGCTCGCCTCGAGGGCGATCAGGCGGTCTTCCTGGGTCTGCACCACCACCACATCGCCATTGCTCACCGGAGGAGCGAGCACCTCGCTGCTGACGCGGCTGCGCCAGAGCACCTCGCCACTGCCCGAGTCCAGCGCGATCACCTCACCCTGCAGGGTGCCGAGCAGGACCTGGCCATAGCCGGCACCCACACCTCCGGATACCGGAACATCTAGATTCTTGCGCCAAACGACTTTGCCGCTGAAGCGGTCGAGGGCCATCACCAGGCCGCCGACATCGGCGACGAACAGGGTGTCGCCCTCCACCGCCGGCACCAGCAGATTGTAGGTCTTGCCCTGTCCCTCGCCGATGCTGCGGCTCCACTCCTTGTGCAGACGAACCTCCGCCTTGAACTTCTGCAACGGGGCCGGCGGCTGCTCCTTGGAACTGTTGAGCCAGTTGGCGATACTGCAGCCGGCGAGCGTCGCGGCCATCGCCAGCACCACCGTGGCGTGCTTCCAAGGCTTCACGTCAGGCGTCTCCCTTGGCCAGCTCGTCGAGCTTCAACTGCAGAGGCCCTGGGCCGGCATCGGCGGGCTGGGCGCTCCTGGCCTTCTCGTAGGCGGCCCGTGCCTCGTCGAGGCGGCCGAGCCGCACCAGCAGATCGCCACGGACTTCCTCACGGGCCGCCTGGAAGGCCGGATCGGCCTCGCCGGCGAGCAGGGCGAGTCCCTCCTCGGCCTTGTCCTGAGCCGCCAGGACCCGTGCCAGGCGCTGACGCGCCACTTCACCGAGCGTGGCGTCGGCCGGCTTGTCGAGAATCCCCCGCAGCGCGGCGGCGGCCTCGTCGAGCCGGCCCTCCTCCACCGCCACCTTGGTGACCAGCAGGCTGCCGTACTGGGCGTAATGGGTGCCGCCGAAATTACTCTGCAACTGCCCGTAGAGTTCGGCGATCCGAGCCGTGTCCGGTTTCCCGGACGGCCTCAGGCTGGCATCCAGCAATTGCTGGTAGAGTGCCGAAGCCCCGTACGCCTGTCCGCTCTGGTACTTCTGCCAACCCTGCCAGGCGAGTACCAGCGTCAAGGCCAGGACACCACCGCTGAGCAGGGGCCTGCCGCTGCGCTTCCACCAATCCTTGATCTGCGCCAGCTCTTCATTCTCGGTATGCGAGGTCACCCCGATAACTCCTCAATCCAGTGTTCAAGCCCGCAGGCAAGCCGCCAGGCGCTCGCCCAGCTCGTCCCAGCCCACGTTCTGTTGTTCGCCCTCGGCACGCAGCGACTTCAGGCCGACGATGCGCCCGGCCAATTCGTCCTCGCCCAGCACCAGGGCGTAGAGCGCGCCGCTCTTGTCGGCCTTCTTTAACTGGCTCTTGAAGCTGCCGGCTCCGGCGTTGACCGCCAGGCGCAGCCCCGGCAGCGCGTCACGCAGCCGCTCGGCCAGGCCCAGAGCCGCCAGCTCGGCCGCTTCGCCGAAGGCGCAGAAATACACGTCGACCTGCCGGGAAAGCTCGGCTGGCACCCGCTCCAGGGTTTCCAGCAGCAGCACCAGGCGCTCGACGCCCATGGCGAACCCCACCGCCGGGGTCGGCTTGCCACCCAACTGCTCGACCAGACCGTCGTAGCGGCCGCCAGCGCAGACGGTGCCCTGGGAGCCGAGCTTGTCGGTGACCCACTCGAACACTGTCTTGCCGTAGTAGTCCAGGCCGCGCACCAGCTTGGGATTGATCACGTAGGGGATGCCGGCGACATCCAAGCGCGCCTTGAGGCCCTCGAAATGCTGGCGCGAGTCCTCGTCCAAATAGTCCGCCAGCCTCGGCGCATCCACCAACAGGGCTTGTGTCTCCGGGTTCTTGCTGTCGAGAATGCGCAGCGGGTTGCTCGACAGGCGCCGCTGACTGTCCTCATCGAGCCGCTCGAAACGCGCCGAGAGGTACTCGACCAGCGCCTCGCGGTAGCGCGCACGGGCCTCGCTGCTGCCCAGACTGTTGAGTTCGAGGGTCACCGCCTCGCGCAGGCCGAGCAGCCCCCAGAGGCGCCAAGTCAGCACGATCAGTTCGGCATCGATGTCCGGCCCCGGAAGGTTGAAGACCTCCACGCCGATCTGCTGGAATTGCCGGTAGCGGCCCTTCTGCGGGCGCTCGTGGCGAAACATCGGACCGACGTACCAGAGCTTTTGCACCTGGCCGCCGCCGCTGATGCCGTGCTCGAGTACCGCCCGCACGCAACTGGCGGTGCCTTCTGGGCGCAGGGTCAGGGAGTCGCCGTTGCGGTCCTCGAAGGTGTACATCTCCTTCTCGACGATGTCGGTGACCTCGCCGATGGAGCGTTTGAACAGCTCGGTGAACTCGACGATCGGCATGCGGATCTGCCGGTAGCCGTAGCTGTCCAGCAGGCCGGCCACGCTATTCTCGAAATAGCGCCAGAGCGGGGTCTGCTCCGGCAGGATGTCGTTCATGCCACGGATGGCCTGGATGTTCTTGCTCACGCGGATTCCTTAGCTGCGGACGATCAGGCTGGCATCGGCCGCGGCCTTTTCCGCGGCCTTGCGGCGGATCAGCCGCTCCAGCTCGTCCACCAGATTTTCGTTGCCCAGCTTCTGCGCCGGCTTGCCGTCGATGTAGACCAGGTTGTTCGGGGTGCCGCCGGTCAGGCCGACGTGCGCCTCCTTGGCCTCGCCCGGGCCGTTCACCACGCAGCCGATCACCGCCACGTCGAGCGGCACCAGCAGGTCCTCGAGGCGGGTTTCCAGCTCGTTCATGGTCTTCACCACGTCGAAGTTCTGCCGCGAACAGCTCGGACAGGCGATGAAATTGATGCCGCGCGAGCGCAGGTGCAGCGACTTGAGGATGTCGAAACCGACCTTGATCTCCTCCACCGGATCGGCGGCCAACGAGACGCGGATGGTGTCGCCGATGCCCTCGGCGAGCAGCATGCCGAGGCCCACCGCGGACTTCACGGTGCCGGAGCGCAGCCCGCCGGCCTCGGTGATGCCCAGGTGCAGCGGCTGCTCGATCTGCCCGGCCAGCAGGCGATAGGCGGCCACCGCCATGAACACGTCGGACGCCTTGACGCTGACCTTGAAGTTCTGGAAATCCAGGCGGTCGAGGTGCTCGACGTGACGCAGGGCGGACTCCAGCAGAGCCTGCGGAGTCGGCTCGCCGTACTTCTTCTGCAAGTCCTTCTCCAGGGAGCCGGCGTTGACACCGATACGGATCGGGATACCCCGGTCGCGCGCGGCATCCACCACGGCGCGGACCCGGTCCTCGCGGCCGATGTTGCCCGGATTGATGCGCAGGCAGTCGACGCCCAGCTCGGCCACGCGCAGGGCGATCTGGTAGTCGAAGTGGATGTCGGCGACCAGCGGCAGTTGTACCTGCCGCTTGATCCGGCCGAAGGCCTCGGCGGCATCCATATCCGGCACCGAGACGCGGACGATGTCGGCGCCGGCCGCCTCCAGACGGCGGATCTGCGCCACGGTGGCCTCGACATCGTGGGTGTCGGTGTTGGTCATGCTTTGCACCGAGATCGGTGCATCGCCGCCGACCGCCACCGGGCCGATCCAGATCTTGCGCGACGGACGGCGCTGGATGGGGGATTCGCTATGCATGGCGATTAATTCCCAAGTTTCAGGCGGGCGGTCGCACCACGCACGGTGTGAGGGGCCAGATCGACCGGTTGGCCATCTAAGCTGACTTCGGCGCCGTGGGCGAAGCCGAGGCGCACGTCCAGCGGCTTCTGACCGCGCAGTTCGAGCGTGTCGCCGGCACGCTTCAGGCCGCGCAGCAGGACCTTGCCGCGCGCATCGATGACCTGCGCCCAGCAATCGGCCGTGAAGCGGATGTTCAGCAAACCCTCGCCGGCGGCCGGCTCGACCGGCGGCGAAGCGGGAGCGGCTTCCGGCAAAACGGCGGTGGCCGGAGCGGCCTGCGGAACGGAGGCCACGGCAGGGGCGGGAGTGGCCGGTGCCACGGGCGCGGGCGCCGACTCGACCGGCACTCTGTCCGTACCGCGTGCGAGCGGCAGCGGAGACGGTGGCGTGGCTCCGGCCGCCGGCGAGCCGTTCGGAACGACGACGGCGCCGGACAGCGGAGCCGGCCGGGATTGCGGCTCGGCGGGCTGGAGCGCCTGGGCCACGGCCTGATCCTCGGGCTCGTCGAGCGGATGGATCTGGGTGGTGCCATCGGCGCTGTCGACTTCGACATGGGCTAAGTTGAGCGCGTTCCGGACCCCTTGGTATGCGGAACGCTCCTGCCACCAGAACAGGCCGGAACCAACCAGCAGGAGGATCAGGGCGAGACCGACCAGACGCAGGATGCCCTGAGAAAGACGCACCGGCTGCTCGATATTTCCCAGGCTGTGCACTTCGCTGCCCTTGGCGTCGGTGCCCGTGTAGCGGTCGAAGGCCTCGACCAGGCGGACCTGATCCATTCCCAGCAGCTTGGCGTAGGAGCGCACGTAGCCACGCGCGAAGGTATGCCCCGGTAGCCGCTCGAACTCGCCGGCCTCCAGCAAGGCCAGGGTGCGGGCGGGGAGATGCAGGTGGCCGGCCACCTGGGCCAGAGACCAGTCGTTGGCCTCGCGGCCCTTGCGCAGGATCTCGCCCGGGTTGACGGAGGCCGCGGCCGTGCTCTCAGTTTGCGACGCGTTCATCATTGCTCCGACAGATATTGCTGATATTCCGGCGTGCCCGGGTAAAGACGCTTCAGTTGCAAGCCGAAGGTGGCAGCCTGGTCGCGGTCATCGAAGACCTTCGCCAGGCGGGTCCCCAGCAACAGACTGCGGGCGCTCTGCTCGCCCATGCGGCTGAAACTGGAGTAATAGGAACGCGCCGCCACGTAGTCGCGCGTCTCGAAATTCAGTGTGGCCATCTCCAGCAGCGTCAGCGGCTGCCGGGAGTTGATCCGCAGGGATTTTTCCAGATGAGCCTTGGCGAGATCCTGCCGGCCGAGCCCGATGGCGGCCAGCCCGAGGTTGAGGTAGACCCGCGCGCGCTCGGGGTACAGAGTATCGGCCGCGGCCTGCTGGAAACGCTCGTAGGCATCCTGGTAGCGACGTTGCTCGAACAGAAAGCTGCCGTAGTTGTTCAGGATACGCGCATCGCCGGGACGCTCGGCGAGCGCCTTGCGATAGTGCCGGTCGGCCAGGTCGGGCTCGAGTTCGGTCTGGAACACCAGGGCCAGGGCAGCGTGGGCGTCGGCATCGGACGGGTCCAGCTCCAGAGCCTTGCCCAGCGGCACCTTGGCACGGTCGGTCCGTCCCTGCTTGAGATAACCGAGGCCGAGCTGGATATACGCCTCGCGAGCCTCCTTGCGCCCCTGCTCGGTCCGCATGGGATCGACCGCTCCGGTCGAGACGCAACCGGCCAGCAGCGTGGCGGAAAACAGCAGCAGCGCAGCGTGCGGGGTCATAAACATCCTCGTTCAGGTCCGATCGGCGGCGCCGGAGGATGGCGCAGCTTCGTCACCGATCCGGCGCACGGCGATATAGCGCTCGCTGCGCCGGGTGCGATCCATGACCTGACCAACCAGTTGGCCGCAGGCGGCATCGATGTCCTCACCCCGGGTGGTACGCACCGTGACATTATGCCCGGCCTTGTGCAACAGGTCCTGGAAGCGGCGGATGGCGTTGTTGCTCGGCCGCTCGTAACCGGAGTGGGGAAAGGGATTGAAGGGGATCAGGTTGATCTTGCACGGCACGTCGCGCAGCAGTTCGACCATCTGCGCCGCATGCTCGGGCTGGTCGTTGACGTCCTTGAGCAGGGTGTATTCCACGGTCAGCACACGCTTTTCGCCGAGACGCGAGATGTAGCGCCTGCAGGCGTCGAGCACCTGGGCCAGCGGGTACTTGCGGTTGACCGGCACCAGACGGTTGCGCAGCTCGTCGTTGGGCGCGTGCAGCGACAGCGCCAGGGACACGTCGATGATCTTGCCCAACTCATCGATCATCGGCGCCACGCCCGAGGTGGACAGGGTCACCTTGCGCTTGGAGATGCCATAACCGAGATCGTCCATCATGATCTGCATGGCGGCGACCGCGTTGTCGAAGTTCATCAGTGGCTCGCCCATGCCCATCATCACCACGTTGGTGATAGCGCGGTCGATCTTGCCCGGGACGGTGCCGAAGGATTTATTGGCGATCCACACCTGGCCAATGATCTCGGCGGCGCTCAGGTCGCTGTTGAAGCCCTGCTTGCCGGTGGAGCAGAAGCTGCAGTCGAGCGAACAGCCGGCCTGGGACGATACGCACAGGGTTCCCCGCCCGGCCTGCGGGATGTAAACAGTTTCGACGCAACTGCCGGACGTCACGCGCACCACCCACTTGCGGGTGCCGTCGCCGGAAATATCCTGAGTGACGACTTCTGGACCGCGGATCTCGGCACAGGCCTTGAGCTTCTCGCGCAAGGCCTTGCCGATGTTGCTCATGGCATCGAAGTCGTCGACGCCGAAGTGGTGAATCCATTTCATCACCTGCCCGGCACGAAAGCGCTTCTCGCCGATGGACTCGAAGAAGCTCTCCAATTGCGGCTGGGTCAATCCCAGCAGATTCGCCTTGGTGGTTTCGTTCATGGATTCACCCTCCCCCATCGCCTGATCAGCGAATGCGGGCACACACCTCGGTGGCGGCGAAGAAGTAGGCGATCTCGCGGGCAGCGGAAGCCTCGGAGTCGGAACCGTGCACGGCGTTCTCGTCGATGGACACGGCGAAATCGGCGCGAATGGTGCCCGGCTCGGCCTTCTTCGGATCGGTGGCGCCCATCAGTTCGCGGTTCTTGGCGATCGCGCCCTCGCCCTCTAGCACCTGCACGACGACCGGGCCGGAGGTCATGAAGGACACCAGATCCTTGAAGAACGGACGCTCCTTGTGCTCGGCGTAGAAGCCGCCGGCTTCACGCTCGGACAGTTGGACCATCTTCGCCGCGACGACGCGCAGGCCGGCCTTCTCGAAACGGGTGAGGATCTCACCGATGACGTTCTTGGCGACGGCGTCGGGCTTGATGATGGAAAGGGTACGTTCAACGGCCATGGAATAGCTCCAGTCAATCGGGGAGGGTTGAAAAGCGGAAAATTAAACCCGCGAATTATACGCGGGTTCCGGTGAAATACATAAGACTAGCTCGAGGATCAGTCGGCTTCTTCGATCCAGGCCGCCTGGATGGCCTCCAGCACCTTCTCGCCGCCTCGCGCCGGGTCGTCGTCGAATTCCGGCAGGGCTAGCACCCACTGGTGCAGGTCGAGGAAGTTGAGGTAGCGAGGATCGATCTGCGGATGGGTGTCGGCCAGTTGCAGGGCGATTTCCCGTACGTCGGTCCATTTCAGCCTCACGCGCATGCCCTCAGTGCTTTTCCGAAACCTGATTGATGGTGTAGCGCGGAATCTCCACCACCAAATCCTCAGTGCCGACCCTCGCCTGACAGGATAGCCGCGACTCCGGTTCCAATCCCCAGGCCTTGTCGAGCATGTCGTCTTCCAGTTCGTCGGACGGCTCGAGGGAATCGAAGCCGTCGCGCACTATCACATGGCAGGTGGTGCAGGCACAGGACATCTCACAGGCGTGCTCGATCTCGATATCGTTGCGCAGGGCGGCCTCGAGAATGCTCTCGCCAGTCTCGGCCTCGACCACCCGGCCCTCGGGGCAATGCACCTCATGGGGCAGAAAAACGATCTGCGGCATCATTCACTCCTCGATTTCATTCAGTCGGCGCCCGGACAGCGCGGCCTTCACCGAAGCATCCATGCGTCGGGCGGCAAAGGCATCGGTGATCTGCGTCAGATGGCGGACGTGCGCCTCGATGACGGCGGCGTCCTGCCCGCCCAGCACGCCGCGCAACGCCTGCATCTGTGCCTCGATGGCGACCCGTTCGGCGGGGCTCAGCAGCGCCTCGCCATCGGCCTCCAGGGCCGCCTGCACCGCTTCCAGCAAACGCTGCGCCTCGACCTGCTGCTCACGCAGCGTGCGGGCAGCCTTGTCGCCGCCGGCATGCTCGAAAGAGTCCTTGAGCATCCGTGCGATTTCGCCGTCGGTCAGGCCGTAGGACGGTTTGACCTGCACGCTCGCCTCGATACCGGAGCCCAGCTCGCGGGCGGAGACATTGAGCAGGCCATCGGCATCGACTTGGAAGGTAACCCGGATCTTCGCCGCTCCCGCCACCATGGGCGGAATCCCGCGCAGCTCGAAGCGCGCCAGGGAACGACAGTCCTTGACCAGTTCGCGCTCCCCCTGCAGGACGTGGATCAGCATGGCCGTCTGGCCATCCTTGTAAGTAGTGAACTCCTGAGCCCGCGCCACGGGCAAGGTGGTGTTGCGCGGGATGACCTTTTCCATCAGCCCGCCCATGGTCTCGAGGCCCAGGGACAGCGGATTGACATCCAACAGCAGCAACTCCTCGCCATCGCGCCCGTTGCCAGCCAGGGTGTCGGCCTGGAGCGCCGCGCCGATGGCGACCACCTGATCGGGGTCGATGTCGGTCAGCGGCTGGCGATCGAACAGTTCGGCGGCCGCCCGGCGCACCCGCGGCACACGGGTAGAGCCGCCGACCATGACCACCGCGGCGATCTCCTGCGGCTCGATCCCGGCATCGCGCAGCGCCCGCCGGCAGGCCTTGAGGCTGCGCGCCACCAGGGGCTCGATCAGTGCCTCGAAACGCTCGCGGGACAGCTCGCCCTGCCAAGGACCATAGGCGAGCGCCACCGAGCCGCTGTCGCTCAGCGCCTCCTTGGCCGCACAGGCCAGTTGCAGCAGATGACGCTGGACGCCCGGATCGAGATCGGCGGACAGTCCCGCCTGCTCGATGATCCAGTTGGCGATGGCATGGTCGAAGTCGTCACCACCCAGGGCGCTGTCGCCGCCGGTGGCGAGAACCTCGAAAACCCCGCGGGTCAGGCGCAGGATGGAGATGTCGAAGGTACCGCCGCCCAGGTCGTAGATCGCCACTACGCCCTCGGCGCCCCGGTCGAGGCCGTAGGCGACCGCCGCCGCGGTCGGCTCGTTGAGCAGGCGCAGCACATCGAGGCCGGCCAGCCGCGCGGCATCCTTAGTGGCCTGGCGCTGCGCCTCGTCGAAATAGGCCGGCACGGTGATCACTGCGCCGACCAGTTCGCCGCCCAGAGCTTCCTCGGCGCGCCGGCGCAGTACCTTGAGGATCTCCGCCGACACTTCGACCGGGCTTTTCGGTCCCTGCACCGTCTCGATGAAGGGCATGTGCGACTCGCCCGCGGCGAAACGGTACGGCAACTGCTCGCCGAGCAGCTTGACATCGGCGATGCCGCGCCCCATCAGGCGCTTCACCGAGAGCACGGTGTTCAGCGGGTCCACGGCGGCGGCAGCCTTGGCTGCGCGGCCGACCTCGACCCGGCCGTCGGGCAGGTAGCGTACCGCCGACGGCAGGATCGTTTCCCCCTCGGCGTCCTTCAGGGATTCGGCCAGGCCGCTACGCAAGGTGGCGACCAGCGAATTAGTGGTTCCCAAGTCGATCCCGACCGCCAGGCGACGCTGGTGGGGTTGCGGGCTTTGTCCGGGTTCGGCGATCTGCAATAAGGCCATGGCATTCAGATATGTCGGAGGCGCGGCCGGAGCAGCGCGGGGTTAGTCGTCGAGACGCTCTTCGAGCTGACGGACCTCGGCAAAGAGCTTGTCGAGAAATTGCATGCGCCGTACTAGGCGTTCGGCCTCGTCGCGCCGCCGCGGATCGGCCCAGCAGGTAGCGAAACCTTCGTTCAGTTGCTCCTGGTCCTGCACGAGCCGGCGCTTGAATCGCGCCACCCCATCTAGGTCGGCGCTGTCCTGCAGCTCCTGGAGTTCTTCACGCAATTCCATCTGCTGCATGAGAAACGCAGGGTCCTGCACCGTGGTTTCCGGGGGCAGTTCCTCTCCCTGCAGGGACAGCAGGTAACGGGCGCGCTGCGACGGACTTTTCAGCGTCTGATAGGCCTCGTTGAGCCGGGCGGCTTCCTCCAGCGCCAGGCGCTGCTCGCGTTCGGGGGCACCGGCGAAACGGTCGGGATGCACCCGGCGCGCCAGTTCGCGGTAACGCACCGCGAGCCGGTCCTGATCGAGGCGAAAATCCGGCTCAAGGTCGAACAGGGCGAAATGGCTAGCATTACCCATGCGATGACCTCAGACGTTGAAGCTTTCGCCGCAGCCGCACTCGCCACGCACGTTCGGGTTGTTGAACTTGAAGCCTTCGTTGAGCCCTTCGCGAACGAAGTCCAGTTCGGTGCCATCCAGGTAGACCAGGCTTTTGGGGTCGACGATCACCTTGACCCCATGACTCTCGAACACCTGGTCCTCGCTGGCCACCTCGTCGACGAACTCGAGCACGTAGGCCAGCCCCGAGCAACCGCTGGTGCGAACGCCCAGGCGGATGCCCTCGCCCTTGCCGCGTCCATCGAGGGAACGCCGGATGTGGCTGGCGGCGGCTTCGGTCATGGTGACGGCCATTGCAACTCCTTATGTTTAGGGTGGTTCAAACCAGGCCCTTCTTGTGCTTGTAATCGCGCACAGCGGCCTTGATGGCATCCTCCGCCAGGACCGAGCAGTGGATCTTGACCGGCGGCAAGGCCAGTTCCTCGGCGATCTGGGTGTTCTTGATGGTTTCGGCTTCCTCCAGGCTCCGGCCTTTCATCCACTCGGTGGCCAGGGAACTGGAGGCGATAGCCGAACCGCAGCCGTAGGTCTTGAACTTGGCGTCCTCGATGATGCCCTGCTCGTTGACCTTGATCTGCAGGCGCATCACGTCGCCGCAGGCGGGGGCGCCCACCATGCCGGTGCCGACGTCGGGGTCCTGCGCGTCGAGCTTGCCGACATTGCGCGGGTTTTCGTAATGGTCGATGACCTTGTCACTGTAAGCCATGGTGCAATACCTCGTTAATTACGGGCAATTTCCAGAAAGGGCGTCAGTGGGCCTGCCACTCGATCTTGGACAGATCGACCCCATCCTTGTACATGTCCCAGAGCGGCGACAGTTCGCGCAGCTTGCCGACCGCCTCGCATACCTTCCGCGCAGCGTAATCGACCTCTTCCTCGGTGGTGAAACGACCGAAAGTGAAGCGGATCGAGCTGTGCGCCAGCTCGTCGTTGCGGCCCAGAGCGCGCAGCACGTAGGACGGCTCCAGAGACGCCGAGGTGCAGGCCGACCCAGAGGAAACCGCCAGATCCCTGAGCGACATGATCAGCGACTCGCCTTCCACGTAGTTGAAGCTGAGATTGAGGTTGTGCGGCACCCGTGCCATGGCGCTGCCGTTCAGGTAGACCTCTTCAAGGGTGCTGACCTGCTCGTGGAAGCGATGGCTGAGCCCGGCGATACGCCGGCTTTCCGCGGCCATCTCTTCCCTGGCGATGCGGAAGGCCTCGCCCATGCCGACGATCTGGTGGGTCGCCAGGGTACCGGAACGCATGCCGCGCTCGTGGCCGCCGCCGTGTATCTGCGCCTCCAGGCGTACGCGCGGCTTGCGCCGCACGTAGAGAGCGCCGATCCCCTTGGGACCGTAAGTCTTGTGGGCGGAGAAGGACATCAGGTCGACCTTCATGCGCTCCAGGTCGATGACCACCTTGCCGGTCGACTGGGCGGCATCCACGTGATAGAGCACGCCGCGCGAACGGGTCAGTTCGCCGATGGCGGCGATGTCGTTGACCGTGCCGATCTCGTTGTTGACGTGCATCACCGAGACCAGGATGGTGTCCTCGCGCAGCGCTGCCTCGACCATTGCCGGAGTGATCAGACCATCCTCGCCAGGCTCGAGGTAGGTAACCTCGAAACCTTCGCGCTCGAGCTGGCGGGTGGTATCCAGCACCGCCTTGTGTTCGATCTTCGAGGTGACGATGTGCTTGCCCTTGCTCGCGTAAAAGTGCGCGACACCCTTGATCGCCAGGTTATCGGACTCGGTGGCACCGGAAGTCCAGACGATCTCCCGCGGATCGGCGTTGACCAGTTCCGCCACCTGGCGGCGGGCGTTTTCCACGGCCTCCTCGGCCTTCCAGCCGAAGACGTGGGAACGCGAGGCCGGATTGCCGAAATTGCCCTCCATGGTCAGGCATTCGCACATCTTCTGCGCCACCCGCGGGTCGACCGGAGTGGTGGCGGAATAATCCAGGTAAATCGGCAACTTCATGAGTCTCTCCTGTCGGGCTGGCATCCGGCTCATTCAATGGCGGACGCTTCGATCTTTCCGGCATACGGCAGCGGACAACCACCCCCCTGGCGCCGCTCCTGCAAGCGGGCGAGATCCTGGACGTCGCTGCGGGCGACCAGGTCGGCCAGACTGATGCCGCTGAGGAATTCGTGGATCTGCTGGCTGAGGTCGCACCAGAGGTAATGGGTCAGGCAGACCTCTCCAGAACGGCAACCGCGATCGCCCTGGCAGCGCGTCACGTCCACCGACTCGTTGACCGCATCGATCACTTCGGCCACCTGGATGGCGGCCATACCGCGGGAAAGCTGGTAACCACCGCCGGGACCGCGAACGCTGGTCACCAGGCTGTTGCGCCGCAACTTGGCGAACAACTGCTCCAGGTAGGAAAGGGAAATGCCCTGGCGCTCGGAGATGTCGGCGAGGGAAACGGGGCCGTTCTGGGCATGCAATGCCAGATCGAGCATGGCCGTAACGGCATATCGGCCTTTGGTTGTCAGTCGCATGATCGATACCAGGGAATCGCTGATTTACGCCGAGTATGCAATACCCGACAAACAAGATCAACTATTAATCCTTGCAATTCACTCGGAATTGCATCGACTCAGCGAATCGACCGGAAAGAATCATGAAAGCTCAGGCCGACGACTTGCCGCCCTCATCCTTGACACCGGAGAAATCCTCTTCGCGAAGCGCCGGCAGCTCTTTGGCATGATAATCGCTACCCAGCGCCTTGAGCGCCTGGCACATGCCCTCGAGCCGCTCGTCGACGGCCTGCAGATGGTCGAGCAACTGGCTGATGGCCTGCGCCACCGGGTCCGGCGTGTTCTGGCCGAGCGCGTAGGCGTCGAAGCCATATTTCTCGGCGATCGCCCGGCGCCTGACCTCCTGCTCGTCGTCCGGCCTGGCGACGATGCGTCCGGGAATCCCCACCGCCGTGGCGCCGGCCGGCACCGCCCGGGTCACCACGGCGTTGGAGCCGATCTTAGCGCCGGCGCCGACGGTGAAGGGACCGAGAATCTTCGCTCCGGCGCCGACGATCACCCTGTCCTCCAGGGTCGGGTGGCGCTTGCCCTTGTTCCAACTGGTACCGCCCAAGGTCACCCCGTGATAGAGAGTGACATCGTCACCGATCTCGGCGGTCTCGCCGATCACCACGCCCATGCCGTGGTCGATGAACAGGCGCCGGCCAATCCGCGCGCCCGGATGGATCTCGATGCCGGTCAGCCAGCGCCCCACATGCGAAACCAGCCTCGCCAGCAGCTTCCAGTCGGAGCACCACAGTCCGTGCGCCAGGCGATGCAACCACAGCGCGTGCAGCCCCGGATAGCAGATCAGCACCTCGAGGGCATTGCGCGCGGCAGGATCGCGCTGGAAAACGCTCCGGATATCTTCTCGCATGCGTTCGAACATCACCGCTTTCTCCGCGTATGGGCCTCGCCGCGGGCCGCCTTCTGGGTTTCCGTCAGGATGCCACGCAGGATATTCATTTCCAGCTTGCTGATCCCGCTGCGGCCATACAGGCGGCGCAGGCGCGACATCAGGTGGCGCGGCTTTTCCGGATCGAGGAAGCCGATCTCCACCAAGGTGCTTTCCAGGTGCCCGTAGAACAGCTCCAGTTCATCCATGGTGGCCGGCAGGGAATTGAGCATCGCCGTGGTTTCCAGCTTTTCCTGCTTGCTCGGCACCCCTTCGGCTGCCAGCCAAGCCATGCGCACCTCATAGACGAGCACCTGCACCGCCGCCGCCAGATTCAGGGAGCTGAACGAAGAGTCCGAAGGAATGTGCACATGGAACTGGCAGCGCTGCAGTTCCTCGTTGGTCAGGCCGGCGTATTCGCGACCGAACACCAGCGCCACCTCGGCGCCCTGACCGACCTGCTCCAAACAGGTCGCGGCGCACTCGCGCGGGTCCAGCAACGGCCAGGGAATGCGCCGATCGCGGGCGCTGGTGCCGAGCGCCAGCGTGCAGCCGACCAGCGCCTCTTCCAGAGTGGCGACCACCTGCGCATTGTCCAGGATGTCGGTGGCGCCGGAGGCCCGGGCAACCGCCTCGCCGCTCGGAAAGTCTTCGGGAGCGACCAGATAGAGACGGCTTAGCCCCATGTTCCGCATGGCACGGGCCGCCCCTCCGATATTGCCGGGGTGACTGGTATTCACCAGGACAACACGAATGTTCTGCAGCAACACCGGCTCCACGACGCTATACGGCCAAAGGGGCTGGAATCTTACAGAAGCCGGGTGGCGAACGCCACGCGCCCGGCGACTGCATACCCTACCCGTTTCTGCTAGTATGGCCGGCTTTCCTCGACAACGACCCAGGTGAAACCTCCATGCAGCCCATGCTGAATATCGCGCTGCGCGCGGCCCGCAGCGCCGGCGAACTGATCTTCCGCTCCATCGAACGCCTGGACGTCATCTCGGTCGACGAGAAGGACGCCAAGGACTATGTCAGCGAGATCGATCGCGCGGTGGAGCAGACCATCATCGCCACCCTGCGCAAGGCCTATCCGCATCACGCCATCCTCGGCGAGGAAGGCGGACAGCAGGCGGGCAGCGGCGAGGGCGCCGACTATCAGTGGATCATCGATCCGCTGGACGGCACCACCAACTTCCTGCGCGGCGTGCCGCACTTCGCGGTGAGCATCGCCTGCAAACACAAGGGCCGCCTGGAGCACGCCGTGGTGCTCGATCCGGTCCGTCAGGAAGAATTCACCGCCAGCCGCGGCAACGGCGCCGCCCTCAACGGCCGGCGCATCCGCGTCAGCTCGCGCAAGAGCCTGGATGGAGCCCTGCTGGGCACCGGCTTCCCCTTCCGCGACAGCCAGCTCGAATACTTCGAGAACTATCTGGGCATGTTCCGCGCTCTGACCGGCCAGACCGCCGGCATCCGCCGCGCCGGCGCCGCCAGCCTGGATCTGGCTTATGTCGCCGCCGGCCGCTACGACGCCTTCTGGGAGTTCGGCCTATCCGAATGGGACATGGCCGCCGGCGCCCTGCTGATCCAGGAGGCAGGCGGCCTGGTGAGCGACTTCGGCGGCGGCCACGAATTCCTCGAAAAGGGTCATGTGGTGGCCGGCAATACCAAGTGCTTCAAGGCCGTGTTGACTGCCATCCAGCCGCATCTGCCGCCAGCGCTGAAACGCTGAGGCGACGCCGGAAAATAAAAAACCCGCCAAATGCGGGTTTTTTATTGTCAGCAGGAAGACGTCGCCGGACAACTCGTCCGGCACGGCCCCGCACTCAGGGCCGCAGGTCCGTCTCGGCCTCCTGGGCCACCGGAGGAATCAGGTCGTCGCGGGTCAGCTTCAGCCAGATCAGCACGACGTTGGCAATGTAGATCGAAGAATAGGTGCCGGCCATCACTCCGATGAACAGCGCCAGGGAAAAGCCCCAAAGCGGCTCGCCACCGAACAGCATCAAGGCCAGTATCGCCAACAGCGTGGAAATCGAAGTCGCCATGGTCCGCAGCAGCGTCTGGGTCGTGGAGATATTGATGTTCTCGACCAGGTCGGCCTTGCGCAGCAGGCGGAAATTCTCGCGGATGCGGTCGAACACCACGATGGTGTCGTTCAACGAATAACCGATGATCGCCAGCACAGCGGCCAGCACCGTGAGATCAAAGGGGATCTGGAGAAAGGAAAAGACACCGAGGGTGACGATGACGTCGTGGAACAGGGACAATACCGCGCCGCAGCCGAACTTCCACTGGAAGCGGAAGGCCACGTAGACCAGTATCCCCCCCAGCGCCAGCAGCATGCCCAGCCCCCCCTGGTCGCGCAGCTCCTCGCCCACCGCCGGGCCGACGAACTCGGCCCGCTTGACCGTCATCGGATTGTCGGAGGCGGACTGGCGCAGTGCCGATGCCACCCTCTCACCCAGTTGCGGATCGTCGCCCTTCAGGCGCACGAGCACATCGGTGGTCGCCCCGAAACTCTGCACGAGAGCATCGCCGTAGCCGGCCGTCTCCAGTCCGGCACGCACGTCCGACAACTCAACTGGACGCTCGTAGCTCAGTTCGATGAGAGTACCGCCGGTGAAATCCAGACCGAAATTCAGCCCCCGGACAGCCAGACTGACCAGGGACAACAGGGTCAGCACCAGGGTCGCGGCGAAGGCGACCCGGCGAATACCCATGAAATTGATGACACGCTTCATGCCGAACCCCTCAAATCCACAGTTTCTTCAGATCGCGGCCGCCGTAGATCAGGTTGACCATGCCGCGGGTCACGATGATGGCGGTGAACAGGGAGGTAGCGATCCCCAACGACATGGTCACAGCAAAGCCCTTGACCGGTCCGGTCCCCATGGCGAACAGGATTCCGCCCACCAGCAGAGTGGTCAGGTTGCCGTCGAGAATCGCCGAGAAGGCACGGTCGAAGCCTTCGTGGATGGCCCGCTGGACCGACAGGCCATTGGCGATTTCCTCGCGGATGCGCGAGAAGATCAGTACGTTGGCATCCACCGCCATGCCCATGGTCAGCACTATGCCGGCGATGCCCGGCAGGGTCAGGGTCGCGCCGAGCAGCGACATCAGCGCCACCAGCAGCACCATATTGAAAGCCAGCGCCACCGCGGCCAGCAGGCCGAAGAAATTGTAGATCAGCAGCATGAACAGGGTGACGAAGAGGAATCCCCACAGCGAGGCCTGAATGCCCAACTGGATGTTCTCCGCCCCCAAACTCGGCCCCAGAGTACGCTCCTCGGCGAAGTACATCGGCGCCGCCAAGCCACCGGCCCGCAGCAACAGCGCCAGCTCCGAGGACTCGCCCTGGCCATTGAGGCCGGTGATACGGAATTGGCTGCCGAGCGGCGACTGGATGGTCGCCAGGCTGATGATCTTCTTCTCCTCGCGGAAGGTTTCGACCGCCACCTCCTTCTCGACACCGTCGACCGTCTGCTTGACGTAGCGGGTCATCGGCTTCTGCTCGATGAACAGCACGGCCATGGCGCGCCCGACGCTATTGCGGGTCGCCCGGCTCATCAACTCGCCGCCATGGCCATCGAGACGGATGTTGACCTGCGGGCGGCCATTCTCGTCGTAACTGGCCTGGGCGTCGGTGACCTGATCACCGGTGATGATCAGACTGCGCTCCAAGGCCACCGGCGGACGCCCTCCCTCGCGAAACTCGAAAATCTCGGTCATGGCGCGCGGAGCATCGGACTCGGCAGCCATACGGAATTCGAGACTGGCGGTCTTGCCGAGAATCCGCTTGGCTTCGGCGGTATCCTGCACGCCGGGCAATTCGACGACGATGCGATTGGCACCCTGGCGCTGCACCAGCGGCTCGGACACGCCCAGCTCGTTGACCCGGTTGCGCACCGTGGTCAGGTTCTGCTTGATCGAGTACTCGCGAATCTCCGCCAGCTTCGCCGCCGTCAGCGTCAGGCGTAGCACCGGCTGGCCATTGCGTTCGCCGGCGCTCAGATCGAAGTCGTTGAAATTCTTGCGTATCAACGCCTGCGCCTGTTCCAGTTGCCCGCTGTCGGCGAAGCCAAGCTGAATGGCGCCGCCCTGCTGCGGCAGGCTGCGATAGCGCTGGCGCTCCTTGCGCAGCAGGCTCTTCACTTCGCCCTCGTATACCTTCAAGCGCGCATCCAGCGCCCTGTCCATGTCCACCTCGAGCAAGAAATGCACGCCGCCGGACAGGTCCAGGCCCAGTTTCATCGGATTGGCGCCCAGGGCACGCAGCCAGCCGGGCGTGGTCGGCGCCAGGTTCAGCGCGACCACGTAGTCGTCGCCGAGCACCTTGCGCGCCACGTCCTTGGCTTCCAATTGGCGTCCCTGGTCGATCAGGCGCAACAGTCCGGTCTTGCCTTCATCGGTAAGGCTGCTCGCCTTGACGGCGATGCCGGCCTCGGCCAGCGCCTTGCCGACATGCTCGAGATCGCCCTGTCCGATCTGGCGGGCCGTGCTTGCCCCGCTGATCTGGATGGCCGGGTCGTCGGGAAAGAGATTGGGTGCGGAATAGACAATGCCGACCAGCAGCACAGCCAGGATCAGCAGATACTTCCACAGGGGATACTTGTTGAGCATGACGCCGTCCGGTTGAGACGCGGGGCGCCTTGCGCGCCCCGTCACGGATGAAAGAAGTGGAGCTTCAAATGGCCTTCAGGGTGCCCTTGGGCAGGGAGGCGACGATCGCGCCTTTCTGGATCTTCAGTTCCACGGTGTCGGAAACCTCCAGCACCACGAAATCATCGGCCACCTTACTCACCCGTCCGGCGATACCGCCGGTGGTCACCACCTCGTCGCCCTTCTGCAGACCGCTCAGAAGATTCTTGTGCTCCTTGGCGCGCTTGGCCTGAGGACGCCAGATCATCAGGTAGAAGATGACCAAAAAACCGACCAGAAAGATCCACTCGAAGCCGGCTCCCGGAGGAGCACCGGCGGGAGCGGCGGCTTCGGCGTAGGCGGCAGGAATCAGAAAACTCATATAGCTCTCCTGTTAAAAGGATTCGGAGGAAAGGATGGCCGATCAGGTCAGCGGCGGCACCGGCAGACCACGCCGCGCGTAGAAGGTATCGACAAAGGCGGCCAATTTACTCTGTTGGATAGCCTCGCGCAAACCAGCCATCAGACGTTGGTAATGCTGCAAGTTATGAATTGTATTCAACATGCTGCCCAGCATTTCGCCGCATTTGTCCAAATGATGCAGATAGGCGCGGGAGAAATGTTTGCAGGTGTGACAATCGCAGGCCGGGTCCAGCGGCGATTCGTCGTGCCGATGCACTGCGTTGCGGATCTTCAGCACCCCGCTGTCGACGAACAGATGGCCGTTGCGCGCGTTGCGGGTCGGCATCACGCAATCGAACATGTCGATGCCACGGCGTACGCCCTCGACCAGATCCTCCGGCTTGCCCACGCCCATCAGGTAACGCGGCTTGTCCGCCGGCAGCCGTGGCGGCAGGAAGTCCAGCACGCGGATCATCTCCTCCTTCGGCTCGCCGACCGACAGGCCGCCGATAGCCAGGCCGTCGAAGCCGATCTCCTCTAGCCCATCCAGCGAACGCAGGCGCAGATCCTCGTGCATGCCGCCCTGGACGATGCCGAACAGCGCCGCCGGATTGCCCTCGTGGGCGATCTTCGAGCGCCCGGCCCAGCGCAGCGACAGCTCCATGGAGCGCCGCGCTACCTCCTCGTCGGCCGGATAGGGCGTGCATTCGTCGAAGATCATCACGATGTCCGAGCCGAGATCGCGCTGTACCCGCATCGACTCCTCGGGTCCCATGAAGACCTTGGCGCCATCCACCGGCGAGGCGAAATATACCCCCTCCTCTTTGATCTTGCGCAGCGCCCCCAAGCTGAACACCTGAAAACCACCTGAGTCGGTGAGGATCGGTCCATGCCACTGCATGAAGTCGTGCAGATCGCCATGCTGGCGGATCACCTCAGTCCCTGGCCGCAGCCAGAGATGGAAAGTATTGCCGAGGATGATCTGCGCCCCGATCGCCTCGATGTCGCGCGGCAGCATGCCCTTCACCGTGCCATAGGTACCCACCGGCATGAACGCCGGAGTCTCGACCACTCCGCGGGGGAAGCTCAGACGGCCGCGGCGGGCCTTGCCATCGGTGGCCAGCAACTCGAAGGTCATGTGACTCATGGGGTTTCCTCGGGACCGCGGGGAGCGGGATTACGGGTGATGAACATGGCATCGCCGTAGCTGAAGAATCGGTAACCCTGTGCCACGGCCGCTGCGTAGGCGGCCATGGTCTCGGGATAGCCGGCAAAGGCCGACACCAGCATCAGCAGAGTGGATTCGGGCAGGTGGAAATTGGTCACCAGGGCATCGACCACATAGAAGGGCCGCCCCGGATAGATGAAGATATCGGTATCGCCGCTGAACGGCCGAAGCACGCCATCCCGAGCGGCGCTCTCCAGCGCGCGCACGCTGGTGGTGCCGACCGCGACCACCCGTCCACCGCGCGCCCGGCAGGCCGCTACGGCATCGACCACATCCTGGCCGACATCCAGCCATTCACGGTGCATGTGGTGATCCTCGATACGCTCGACACGCACCGGCTGGAAGGTGCCGGCGCCGACATGCAAGGTGACGAAAGCAGTCGCCACGCCCTTCTCGCCGATCGCGGCAAGTAGCGCCTCGTCGAAATGCAGCCCGGCGGTAGGCGCCGCCACCGCACCGGCACGCGCGGCGTAGACCGTCTGGTAACGCTCGCGATCGGCCGCCTCGTCGGGACGATCTATATAAGGAGGTAGCGGCATGTGCCCGACACGCTCGAGCAGGAACAGCACGTGCTGGTCGAAGCGCAGCTCGAACAACGCATCGTGGCGGGCGAGCATCTGTGCCTCGCCGCCGCCCTCGATGAGAATCCTCGAACCGGCCTTGGGCGACTTGCTGGCACGCACGTGGGCCAATACCCGCTCATCATCCAGCACGCGCTCGACGAGAATCTCTAGCTTGCCGCCGGAAGCCTTCCACCCGAATAGACGTGCGGGAATCACCCGGGTATTGTTGAACACCATCAGATCGCCGGGCCGGAGATGGTCGAGCAGATCGGCGAAACGCCGATGCTGCAGATCTCCGGTCACCCCATCGAGCACCAGCAATCGACTGGCGCGACGTTCGGCCAGCGGATGACGAGCGATCAGCGACTCGGGAAGCTCGAAATGGAAATCGGCGACACGCATGATGAAGAGGCCAGCTTTTCGGGGCGCAAAGCTTACCGGAAAGCGTCACAAGTGACCACGCGGCACGATTGACCCACCTCGCACACCTCCCTATACTGCGCCACCATTGTGCCTCGGTGGCGGAATCGGTAGACGCGGCGGATTCAAAATCCGTTTCTGGCGACAGAGTGAGAGTTCGAGTCTCTCCCGGGGCACCACACAATCTTTTCGGGACTTCCCAACCAAGCCCGAAACCCACGAAGAACCGGCCTTAGAGCCGGTTTTTTGTTGCCTGTGATTCCCAACCCTTCCCTTGTAAGCCCAAACATTTGGGGGTATATCTGGGGGAATCTGAGTTCGGTCACGGATGATTCCCCCAGAATGAGCACAACACCAGACGCTGCCAGCCTTGCAGCGGCACCCGCGAAATCGAAGCCGTACAAGATCACTATTGGCCAAGGGCTTGCCCTGCTGGTCAATCCGAGCGGCTCCAAGCAATGGCGCTTCCGTTATCGCTTCGGTGGGGTAGCCAAGAGCCTGAGCATGGGACCCTTTCCTGCCGTGCCGCTGGAGCAGGCCATCCAAGCCCGTGACGAAGCCCGCGCCATGCTCAAGGCCGGCACCGATCCGAGCGCAGCCCGCAAGGCTGGGCGGGAAGCCAATATGCCGCAGCGCCAGCGAGCCAATACCTTCCGCCTGGTGCTGAGCCAAGAAAACGCCCTGACCATCGAGACGCCGCGCCAAGTCCTGCGGCTGACGCCAGAGCAGACAGCCGCCGTCCGCGCCTTCCTGCTGGCTGCCGATCCGGAGAGCAATGGCCATGCCCCTGACTGACAGTGCCATCAAAACCGCCAAGCCCAAGGAGAAGCCCTACAAGCTGAGCGATGCCCACGGGCTCTATCTGTTGGTCAACCCAAACGGCTCCAAGCTGTGGCGGCTCAAGTATCGAGTGGCCGGCAAAGAGAAGGGGCTCGCTTTCGGCGCCTACCCTGCCGTTGGCCTACAGCAAGCCCGCAAGAGGCGCGACGAAGCCCGCCAGTTGCTGGCCGAGGGTAAAGACCCCAGTGCCGAGCGCCAGGCCGAGAAGGAAACCCAGCAGAGCAACGGCCTGGCTTTCGAAACG
The DNA here is from genome assembly GCF_043587585.2 of Azorhizophilus paspali. Classification (GTDB taxonomy): domain Bacteria; phylum Pseudomonadota; class Gammaproteobacteria; order Pseudomonadales; family Pseudomonadaceae; genus Azotobacter; species Azotobacter paspali. The sequence continues at coordinate 833,370 of NZ_CP171449.1, read as the reverse complement.
CTGGCGCTGGAATGGCACGCCTACCGGGCGCCGCGCTGGGCGAAGTCCACCGCCGACAAGACCGCCGCCTATCTGGAGTCGGACCTGCTGCCCGCCCTGGGCAATCGCCCGGTGAAGGCGATCACCCGCCCCGAGCTGGTGGAGCTGCTGCGCAAGATCGAGGACCGGGGCGCGCACAACGTCGCCAAGAAGGCCCGCCAGTGGCTGAGCCAGATTTTCCGCTTCGGACTGGCCAAGGGCAGCGTAGACAGCAACCCCGCCACCGATCTGGACGTGGTAGCGGCCCATGCGCCGGCCACCCGCCATCACCCACACGTCACCTTTGCCGAACTGCCCGAACTCCTGGGCAGGATCGAGAGTGCCAGCATCAACGTCCTGACCCGCCACGCCATCCGCCTGCTGGTGCTGACCGGGGTTCGCCCGGGTGAACTGCGCGCCGCGCCCTGGGCCGAGTTCGACTTGGAGGCCGCCGTCTGGACGATCCCGAAAGAACGGATGAAGGCTCGCCGCCCACATGTAGTCCCCCTGCCCCGCCAAGCCGTGGCCATCCTGCGCCAGCTTCAAGAGATCACCGGGGGCTATGCGTTGGTCTTTGCAGGCCGCAACAACAGTGTCCGCCCGATGAGCGAAAACACGGTGAACAAGGCCCTGGCCGATGCCGGCTACAAGGGCCGCCAGACTGGCCACGGCTTCCGCCACCTGCTAAGCACCGAACTCAACAGCCGGGGGTACAACCGTGATTGGATCGAGCGCCAGCTCGCCCACGGCGACCAAGACGAGATGCGCGACACCTACAACCATGCCACCTACCTGGAGCAACGCCGGGACATGATGCAAGCCTGGGCCGACTCGATAGACGCGCTGTGTACTGGCGCCAACGTGGTGAGCATCAAGAGGGCATAAGCATGAATGCTAACAACACACTATTTGGATAAATCTGTGGAAACTTTTACAAACGAAATCGAGCACCTTCAAAAAAATCTCAAAAAAGGAAAGCTAACCCCCCCAAAAGATATTCTTGGTGCTGCGAGCTATGCACTAGGAATGCTAAATATCATAACAACAATAGACAGTAAAAAAGACTCAGTTGACAACCAATTCGCCAGCATGGATCGAGCAACAACATATATATTTCAATTGATCAATGAAATAAAAGACAACCATGCAGCCCTAGACGCATTAGCGGGAGCATTAACCGCACTCACATGCGAGCGAACAATTAAAGTTGCATCGAATCAAAAAAAATTAGAAAAAATGCTTTTAGGAATCAGCAATATAAATCAATGCAAAGCAAGAGCCATAGAAAGAGCAAGAGAAATTGCTACAGATTTATGGCAAGCCGATACTGCACACGAGTTCCGCCTCTTAGATATGGCCGAGCAGGTTTACCGCGCACTCGCTGCCGAAGGCTTAGCCGATTCGCTGCCGGACACTACCGAGCGTATCAAGGAATGGATAAAGCCGGTCGCCCCGGACTACGCCCGCAAGGGTGGCCGCCGCCGAAAAACCACCTGAGCGTATCGGATAACCCCTTATCCGTGACGGATAACCACATATCCGTTACGGGGAGAGAGTTTTTCCTGGCGAACCGCTGTACCACCATTTAGCCATCGACGTTACCCAAACTGCCCCGGAGGGCGCAGACGATGGCTGCAACTACCACCCATTCCCACCCCATTCGCCGCTTCATCAAGCGCCAGGCCGTAGAAGACATTACCGGCCTGTCCTGCTCTGAGATTTACCGCCGGGTCGCTGCCGGCTCCTTCCCCGCTCAAGTCACCCTTGGCCCGAAATCCGTTGTCTGGATCGAAGCCGAGGTGCTGGCCTGGTGCGAGGCGCGCATCGCCGAGAGCCGTGGCGAGGTGGCCTGACATGAAAAAGGCGACCCGTCCCGAAGAACAAAGCCGCCTGCTGCAAGGCCAGTCTATCACCGCCAGCGCCAGCCCCGACGTGCTGCTGGTGGATATGCCGACCAAGATCGCCCGCATCCTGGCCTACGTTCTGGTGCCCTGCAATTCGCTGAACCGCTTCGAGGCCGAACTGCTGGGCGACCACTGCCTGAACTCGACCATTGCCAAGCTGGCGAATGACTACGGCCTAGAGTTCCAGCGCCGGCCGGAGAAGGTGCCCAACCGCTGGGGCGCTCCCTGCGACGTGACCCGCTACAGCTTGCCGGAGAGCCAGTATCCGCGTGCCTGTGCCGTGCTGGCGCTGCTGAACAAGCCGGCCAAGGGCCGCAAGGGGGATGCCGAATGAGCGCCCGCATCATCCCTTTCGACTACGAAGGCCAGCCGGTACGATTCAACGTTGATGGCTGGCTCCATGCGACCGAGATCGCCGAGCGGTTTGGAAAGGAGCCTGCGCAATGGCTTCGGCTCCCTGACACAGCGCGCTATCTGGAAGGTCTGGAGCGTACATATGGGAAAATCACATATGTAAAAACCAGCCGCGCCCGGAAAGATCGCGGCGGCGGTACCTGGCTCCACCCGAAACTGGCAGTGAAGTTCGCCCGTTGGCTGGATGTCGACTTTGAAATCTGGTGTGACATGAAGGTCGACGGCCTTTTGCGCGGCGATTCCAAGCCCTGGGCAACCGCCAGGCGCGAAGCATCCATTGGCTACCGGGGCATGAGCGATGCTGTGATGCTCAACTGCGAGGCAAGCGGAAAGACGGCCAAGCCGCATCAGTTCCAGAACGAGGCCAAGCTGATTAACTGGGTGATCACCGGGAATTTCTCCGGCCGCGACCGGAGCCAGTTGAGCGCTAGCGAGCTGGAGTTTGTCACCCTGGTCGAGCAACGCAACTCCTTGCTGATCGCCCAAGGCATGCCCTACGACGAGCGCAAGGTTGCCCTTCGCCGGTACGTACAGACGCTGCATGGCAAGCGTCTGGAAGGAGGCCGCGCAGCATGACGACCTACACCGGACACCGCGTAGAAGACCACGAGGATTTCATCCTGGAGCAGCTTCTGCCGCTGATCGTCGACCATGCTGGCGCCAGCGATACCCCGACGGAGGTAGTCGCCTTCGCCGTGCTCCTGACCCTGGCGACCGTCCTGCAAGCTAGGGGGCTGGGACGTGACGTGCTGGTCCGCGCCATTGATGCCGCCCGCTTGCCGACCCATGAGGCACTGGAGGGTTTGCAGTGATGACGATTGCCAGCCTGAAACCGGGGGTTGCATGCGCCAGCAGCCAACGCTATGGTGCGCCCGTCACGGTCAATCCCGTGGCCGGGTTTGGCGACCCGAAGACTACACGGCGCACCAGCGCCACCAAGACTATTGCAGGCGCTTTTTTTATGCCCGCAATGCTGTGTCATGGCGGCTGTGCGTGGGAGACCGAAAGGTCTGCCGGGTTCCGTGTGTCCCGGTTCGCCAACCTGCGCACAGTCGCCTCCAATGACCGTTTGGCGACGGTCGGGGGCGGCTCCACAACACACACGGAGCACTACCCCATGAAGCACCCGCACGCCCTCAATCCGTCCGCGCTCTGGCAACGCGCCGCTGCCCACCGCGCCATGGCCCTTGCCGCCCTGCGCGCCGATTCCTCCCTGTTCGTCCGCCTGCGCCGCTACAACCACCACATCAACATCGCCCGCGCCCTGGAAGCTCAGGGGGTGGTCCTGTGATCGCCGTCCAGTTGATCGACAGCACCGGTCGCGTGCTGGGCAATCTGCGTCTTCCGTCCCACCTGAGCCTGGCCGACCTAGAGCGTCTGGCCCTGGCTGCCGGCTCTCCGTCGCTTGAGAAGCACGTCGAGCAGCAGCTTGCCGCCGAGGTTCGTACTCGTGCCCTGGAAGTGGGGGTGGTGGCATGAGCACCATCGTCCGCACCACTGACGCCATCGCCGATGAAGCAATCTGCACCATTGCCTTTGGCCAAGAGCATTCGACCTGGCTGTCCGCCCTGATGACCGCCATCCGCCTCGACGCCGAGCACAACCAAAGCCGCCGCGTGGCCGATCTGGCCACCCTGGGGCACTACCTGGCCAGCGACTGCGCCAACTACCTGGACACGCAATCCAGCGACCTTCGCCGCGAGCTGGACGCGCAGGAGGTGGCGAAATGATCCGCTCCGACTGGAATGCCCTGTTGCCGAATTACGAAACCATCGAAGCCATGAGCCCGGAGAAGCTGGAGGCCGCCGAGGACTACGGCATGAACATCGGTTTCGGCATCGCCGCCATCGGCAACCTGCTGGCCAGCACGGCCACGAACGGCGCTCACGGCCTCGATCCCGATGCCATGAGCGACCTTGGCTGGCTGCTGGAAACGCTGGGCAAGCTGTCCGCCAAGCTGATCGACACCGGAAACGGCATCCGCGCACGCCGCGCCACCCTTCAAGAGGACTGACCCATGACGGATTTTCAACGCTGCCAGCCGGCGGCGACGGGATCGGCTTGCCCGGAGAAAGGCCCGGCCCTGCAACTGACCAACCACCACTTGGAGCTGATCCGCCAAGCGCGGGCCGCACTCCATCGTGCGATCAAGGAGAACCCTGCGCCAGAGGATCGCGAAGCCTGGATTACTGCTGCCGAGCGGCTGGCCGTGGCGCTGGTCGCCCGCCTGGAGAGCATCGAGGAGGACCGGCCATGACCATCGTCCCGTTCAAGTCGAAGGGTGGCGGCAACGGCGGAGAGCCGCCGCACATCGACGCCGAGAGCTATACGCAACTGCTCGATACCCTGATCGGCCTGTTCGAGCTGTGCGTCAAGGAAGGCGACCAAGGCTGGGATATCACCGAGCTGGAGCGTCTGACCCGGCAGTTGGAACGCCTGGCCGGGCGGTTCACCCCGCCGAAGGGGGCCGCATGAGCCTTGATTGCGTGACCGCTTTTCGTGATGCCTTGCAGGCGGTCTACGGCCCGCTGGACTGGCTGCCCGAACCGGATGGCCAGCTCCACCGCTTCCACGTCCCCGGCGACCGCGCCGGCTCGCGCAATGGCTGGTACGTGCTGTTCCCGGACGGGCTGGCCGCTGGCGCCTTCGGCAGTTGGAAGGTAGGCGAGGCCCACCACTGGAGTAGCCGCACGCCTGCCGACCCACAGGAGGCCGAGCAGGTGCGCCAGCGCATCGAGCAGGCCCGGCGCCAGCGGGAGGCCGAGCAGCACCGGCGCCAGCAGGATGCCGCCATCCGGGCATGGCACCTGTGGAGGGCTGCCACGCCTGCCGATCCCGAACACCCCTATCTGAGCCGCAAGAGGGTCAAGCCGCATGCCCTGCGCCAGCGGGGTGACGTGCTGCTGGTGCCGCTCTACCGGGACGGCGCGCTGGTGAACCTGCAACGCATCCACCCGGACGGGGACAAGCGTTTCCTGCCGGGTGGACTGGTGAAGGGCTGCTACTCGCCCATCGGCCCGCGTGCGCCGGGGCAGAAGCTCTACCTCTGCGAGGGCTGGGCGACCGGGGCGACGATCCACGAACACAACGGCGCCGCCGTGGCCTGCGCCATGAATGCGGACAACCTCTATCCCGCTGGTGTCCGCCTGCGCCGCGCCTACCCGGATGACGTGCTGGTGGTGGCCGGCGACGACGACCGCCAGACCGAGGGCAACCCCGGCCGCACCAAGGCCAACCAAGCCGCTGCCCTGCTCGGCTGTGGCGTGGTGTTCCCGCCCTGGCCGGCTGATGCGCCGCTGTCCCTGTCCGACTTCAACGACCTGCGCCTATGGCTGGAGGCCCACCCATGACCAGTATCGAGCTGCTGCCCGAGGCCGAGACGCCCGATCCCATCGCGGAGGCGGTCGCCAAGGTCAAGCAAGACCCCGGCGCCGTGTTCGAAGCCGAGGTGCTGGCGCTGCTGCGCAAGGTGCGGGAGGAGCAGCCGGCCCGCTGGGCGCGCATCCGCCACGCCATCAAGGAGGCGAAAACGGTAAGCCTGGCCGACCTGGACAAGCTGACCGGCAACGGCGCCAGCGAGGCCGCTGCCGGCACCAGCGAGCTGTTCCCCGAGGTGACGCTGTGGCCCGAGCCGGTAGACGGCGCCGAGCTGCTGGAGGAGCTGAGCGCCATCATCCGCCGCCATGTGATAGCCGACCCGCCGACCGTCCATGCTGCCGCCCTGTGGGCTGCCTTCACCTGGTTTATCGACGTGGTGGACGTGGCGCCCATCGCCAACATCACCGCCCCGGAGCCGCGTTGCGGCAAGAGCGTGCTGCTCGGCGTGCTGGCGCGTCTGGTCTGCCGCCCGCTGACCGTATCCAACATCGCCCCGGCGGCGCTGTTCCGCTCCATTGAGCTGTGGTCTCCGACCCTACTGATAGACGAGGTGGACGCCTTCCTGGCCGAGCATGAGGAGGCGCGCGGCATCCTCAATGCCGGCTTCACCCGTGACAGCGCATTCGTGATCCGCTGCGTCGGCGACGATCACATGCCAACCCGCTTCAACGTATGGGGCGCCAAGGTGCTGTGCGGTATCGGCAGGATCGCCGCCACCCTGATAGACCGCAGCATTCCCCTACGCCTGCGCCGCAAGCTGCCCGGCGAGCGCACGACCAAGATTCGCCACGCCGATCATGCCGCCTTTGCCGAGCTGGCCGGCAAGCTGGCGCGCTTCGCCCTCGACAACCGGGAGGCCGTCCGCACGGCCAGGCCGGCAGAAATCGAAGGGCTGAACGACCGGGCGAACGACTGCTGGGAGCCGCTGCTGGCCATCGCCAAGGCAGCCGGGGGCGACTGGCCGCGCCTGGCTCGCCATGCCGCCATCACTCTTCATGGACTGGAGGGAGAGACGCCCAGCATCGGCGCCGAGCTGCTGGCATCCATCCGTGACGCCTTCGACAGCCGGCGCACGGACAGGTTATCGACTGCCGATCTGCTGGAGGCACTGGCAGAGGACGACGAAGCGCCCTGGGCCGCTTGGAACCGGGGAAAGCCCATGACACCCCACCAGCTATCGAAGCGACTTACCGAGTTCGGCATCAAGTCGACAACCGTCCGTATTGGACTGAGAACGCCGAAAGGCTACATGCGGGAGCAGTTCGAGGAAGCATGGAACCGTTACTTGTCCTCAGACACCCCCAAAAAACCCGCAACACCGCAACAAGCCAGTAATGGCGCGGCATCCAGCGGTTTTGGAACCGCAACACTGTCCGCCACTGTTGCGGATGAAAAAACGCTGAAAGCCACGGCTGGCGCGGCTTGTTGCGGTGTTGCGGATAAAACGCCCCTACAGCCGGAAGACAACGCGGAGTACTTCTGACATGGCCGCCCTGGACTACCTGCGCCGGGCTGGTCTTGCCATCGAGCTGGAGGGCGAGCGTTTGCGCGTCACTCCAGCCGACCGCCTCACCGACGCCTATCGCCAATACCTGCGCGACCACAAGGCCGAGCTGCTGGCAGAGCTGATCGCCGTCAACGACTCGCAGCCCGTCCCGGAGCCGCCACAAGCGACGCCAGCAGCGGAAAGCGCTACAGAGGCTGTCGTGGAGCCTAAGCGCAACGCCTGGACGATCACCCGAGGGGGCAAGCCGATCTGCACGATATGCGGCACCCCCATGACCTACGACGAAGCCCTGGCCGAAGCCCGCTGGCGCTGGCCGGATGCTGATATCGAATGAACACCCCCACCCTGGAGATAGAGATATGCCTTACCACTTCATCCCGAACACCAACCACGACCTGGTAGTCATCGAGGAGGGCTTTGTTGATTGCGACGGGGTATACGAGTTCGAGCCGTGCCGATACCCAATCATTGGCTGGAGGGTCGAGGCGCACCCGGAAGACGGCGCACCACTCGATATCATCCCCGTTGCCTTCGGCTGGCTAGAGCCAGAGCATCTGGATGCCGAAGGATGGGGTGTTCTGGACAGGCGCAGCGGAGTTGTATTCAACGATAGCGGCCTATGGTCTTACCGCTTTGCTGTCTGGAAAGCGAACAGGGAGCAGGCGTTTGCTGAGCGCCAGGCCGCGAATGAGGACTGACCCCATGACCCCGACTCAAGCAACCGCCCTGGCGAACATCGCCATGAAACCGAGCATCACCAAGCGCGATAGCCTGATAGTCGCTCGCCGTCTGGCGCGCTACTTCTGCGAGAGCGCCGAGGCCATCCACGACGAGCGCCGCATGCTGCGCCGAGGGGCTGCCGTGCTACGCCAGTTCGAGCCGTTCACAAAGCAACAGGCCGATGCCCTGGAGCAGCAGGCGCGGGACTATGGTGCCGCCAAGCTGGAAGCTGTCCGCCCGGTGCTGCTGGCCTATGGCGGCGACCTGATCCGCGACCATTCCGGCTATATGGAAGCCCTGGGCTTCGACGCCGTGTGCGACCTGCTCAACGTCAACACCGTGGAGCGGGAACAGGCCCGCCGCGACGGGGTGGACGATCTGTCCGGGCTGATCTTCGTTCACAACCTGGAGGACAGCGCCAGCCATCGCGGCGAGGACTTCAAGCGTGGCCCGCTGTTCGAGGCATGCCTTGAGGCCATGATGGAGTTCTGCCGCACCGCGCCCAAGGACGTGCTGCCCGATCCGTTCGCCCCCGGTGGCCCGCTGTACGGCGCTCCGATTCGCATGGTTCAGCCGGACGGCACCGTGACCATCAAGCGCCCGGACCTGACCGTACATGACGCCAGCGGCTCCCGCGTGGTGAACTGCGGGTAATTCGAGCCCCGATCCTGGACTACATACGGGCAATCTGCCGCCGGCCTGTTTCCGGTTCCGGTTTTGCCTGAAAGCCGCGCCAGCAGCCGCGCAGAGGCCGATAGCCATGCGGAAATGATCGGACATAGCCGGCACATTGAGCGACGCGCCCAAATACCTCGAATCAGAGGGAATTGTCGGGCAGGCCGTCGCTTGGCTGGGAAAACATCCCGGCGCGCACCGTCCATCTTGATTCGATCCTGAAGGGCGAACTGGCCGAAAACGAGTTCCGCAAAGACTTCACCCCGTCTGAGCGCGTGGCGATTGGCGAGGCTATTGAGCGGGAACTGCAGGGTAGGAACGGAGTTCGCCACGACACCTCAGCAGCTAGGGAAAATTTTCCCGAGGTGGCAGGTCGATCCCGCGACCTAGCCGCCAAGGCTGCCGGCTTCGGCAATGGCAAGACCTACGAGCAAGCTAAGAATTACTGCTTAGCCTGGTGCGCTCCATCGAGCCGGGCAATCTGGCTCCTCAATTCTGAGGGGCCGCCTGTTCTACATGCCTGGAAATCCGGATATGTACCGGCCAATCCGGGGCGGTTCTCCGATTTGAAGTCGGAAAACCCGGCATCAACGCTGATTGGCGGAAAAGGTGTCTCCGAGACGGAGATTCCCGATGCGGCAAAACACCCCATGAAAGGCCGGCATTCCGGCTTTTGCGAAATTAACCTTATGCAACCCTGCGTCAAGCCTTGGGCGCCGCAAGATCACGGCAAGACCGATTTGCGAAAACCAACCCCATGAATGAGGCCGGGAACGGTAAGAACACGGTAAGGATGAAGGGGTGGCCATGATGACCACACCCCAAGGCATCCCCGCGTAAAGCCGGGAAAATTCCGGAATAGCATGCGCCAGCGATCCGGGTAGCCGATGGCTCAGACTTGAGCCATGTCCGCGTCTGGTGCTGGCGCCGCTGGGGGACCGGCTGGGATTTCAGCCGATCATCACGCACTCCTTCACGCACGATCTTCACGCACAGCGAAATGCGTGAAGAGGCGGAGATCATCGACGAGGCTTCCGCCAGTTCTGGCGTTTGAAACGGATCAACCTGTCCGCCGGCCTGGATCAAGTCCCCGGATCGGGACAGGTTCCGAGCGTGGGGACAGCGCCACGCTGTGGCCGGGCCGCCACCGTGTTGGAATCAACACGCCGTGTCGAAATCAACACACTGTGCTGGGAATGGCACTCTGCGTCGAAACTATCGGTCCGCTCCGACTCGGACCAGCAGAGCCGAGACAGACCAAATCGTCTCACTGAGCACGCTTCATCCCCCAGCGGGGGATGGATGGTCCAGAACTGGACCACGCTCGGATGCTCAAACCGCCGCCGTGGCGGTTTCGGACATTGGCCGAAAGCTCGGCTGATGTGGGCCGGGTTAGCGGAAAAAACCGACTCGGTTCCTGCTAGGTTTCTCCGATTTCAAATCGGAGTATTCCTGCCGCCAGCGCCAGCGCTACGGGCATCGGCTGGAAGTTCAGCCGATCTACCTGCCCCGCCTGCGAGTGGGCATCACCTATCGGCGAAGGGAACCTGAAAAAACCTGAAAACCCGCCCCGCCGCGTGTGGGGATCGCCGCCGCCTGAATGTCAGGTTTTGACAGGTTCTCACCCGCCCCGCGTGCGCGTGGGGATGACCCCGAACTTCAGGCTTACAAAATTCAGGCTTACAAAAATTTTGTAAGCGCCTGATCCGCGTGCGCCCGGAGCGGATGCCCCTGGCACATCAAAAGTAGAGAAAAATAGAGCCTGATCCGCGTGCGCCTGAGGATGGCCACTGCCCTTTTGGTGTAGTGACCGCCTGAAAGATCAGGAGATGTTCACCAGCAGAGGAAACGTCATCCCCCACCGGGGGAACACCACCCCGAGGCGGGGGAGTGACGGCGATCACCAGCGCCAGCAGTGCGTCACCCTGACAGGCTTGGAACTGGTCAAAAAGCAGCCGAAAAGGTGGGTACTTTTCGATTTGGGGGCATATTTGGGGGCATTACAAAAACCGTACTCAAGCCAAAGCCAGTAATGGCGCAGCCTCAAGCGATTGGTTCTAGTCCCTCCCGGCACCACACAATCTTTTCGAGCCTTCCCAAGAAAGCTCGAAACCCACGAAGAACCGGCCTTAGAGCCGGTTTTTTGTTGCCTGTGATTCCCGACCCTTCCCTTGTAAGCCCAAAATATTGTGAGTAGATTCGCGAGTAGACCGAGTTTGGTTTTCAAATCTACTCACACCCGGGCGCCCCATGCCGCTATCAGACTCAGCCATCCGCACCGCCAAACCGAGAGAAAAGCTGTATCGGCTGGCGGACGCCAACGGCCTATGCCTGGAGGTGACGCCCACCGGCTCCAAGCTGTGGCGCTACCGCTATCGCTTCAACGGCAATGCAAAGATGCTGGCGCTTGGCGTCTACCCTGCCGTTACGCTCCAGAAAGCCCGCCAGTTGCGTGACGCCGCACGCCAGCTGCTGGCCGAAGGCAAAGACCCCAGCGCCGAACGCAAGGCCGAGCAGGAAGCCCAGCAGAGTGATGGCCTGACCTTCGAGACGCTGGCGCGAGAGTGGCACGCCTACCGGGCGCCGCGCTGGGCGAAGTCCACCGCCGACAAGACCGCTGCTTACCTGGAGTCAGACTTGCTGCCCGCCCTGGGCAATCGCCCGGTGAAGGCGATCACCCGTCCTGAGTTGGTGGACCTGCTACGCAAGATCGAGGACCGGGGCGCGCACAACGTCGCCAAGAAGGCCCGCCAGTGGCTGAGCCAGATATTCCCGCTTCGGGCTGGCCAAGGGCAACGTGGATGCCAACCCGGCCACCGACCTGGACGTAGTGGCTGGCTGGGGAGCTGGCAGTGGACGCGACGGGGCGCTGTGGCGGCGACCATCGGCCTGGAGGTCGCCAGTTCGAATCTGGTCTTCCCAAATTCAAAGCCCCGGCCAGAGCGATCTGCCGGGGCTTTCTCGTTCAAGCCGCCTCAACGGAAACCGCAAGGCGCTTGCCGAGAGCTGCCAATGCCCGCTCGATCTGCTCCATCTTCGAGGTGTGCAGAAAGTCCACCAGGCGGTCGACGGCAACTGGCTTGACGTCCAGCAGGCGGCAGAGATCAGCCTTTCGCATGCCGCGCTCCATCATGGCGTTCCAGAGGACAATCTTGGCCACGGTAACGACCGGCATGTACACGACGCGCTCGCCAGGCTCAGGCTCCGAGGCTGCCGGGATTGGCCTGCGCTGGTCGATGTAGATGCTCAGGGCAGACTCGATGCCGTCGATAGCTTCGCGCAGCGCCTCCTCGATGCTGTCGCCATAGCTGTTGACCTCGGGAAGGTCGCGGCAGGTGATCGCCACGCCTGGGTTATCGTCGGTATGCAGGGTCACTGCGTAGTCGTACATAGATCTTCCTGGGCGATCAATTCTGCGAGCAGCGAAGGGGCTCATTCGAGTCCCAGTTGTTTGATGATTACTTTGCGGGTCGGCTCCTTCATTTCCTTACTGCCGTGGTCCGCGAAGATCGTCGTTTTTCCGTTCGGTGCAGTGACTTTCCAGTGGCTGCCTTTGGCAGGTTCGAACATCACTCCTTGGGCCTTCAACCATCGCCTGAACTCGCTGAACTTCATCACCCCATCTCGTTGCTGTTGATGGAGTTATTACGCAACACAAATGATGTTAATGCAACACTTTTGATTATTTTTTACGACCCAATACGGTCACCATCCCGGCGGTGAGGGCGGCGCCCTATACCTGGAGTTATCGATTGGTGCTGGCCTGATGATCAACGGCGAGGCGGCGATTGGCGCGCTCTGTGGAGGGCTTTAACAGTTTGATTTAAAAACCATCATAGCTGTGCAATACTACCCAATATGGGTAGATTGGTGAGCATTGGTGAAGCCGCCAAGGCGCTGGGCGTGTCGATCACGACGCTGCGCCGCTGGGAGGCATCGGGCAAACTGGTTGCCGAGCACATGGCAGGCGGCCATCGCCGCTACGACCTCGCCAAACTGAAGCCTGAGCTGTTCCGTTCGGAGGCCGAGGCCTGCCGCAGGACGGTGGCCTACGCTCGCGTTTCCAGCCACGACCAGAAGGACGACCTGGAGCGCCAGAAGCAGGTGCTGGAGCTGTACTGCGCCCGCCAGGGCTGGACGTTCGAGGTGATCGCCGACCTGGGCTCCGGCATGAACCACCAGAAGAAAGGGCTCAAGCGCCTGCTGGAATCCATCATCGAGGGGCAGGTCGGGCGGCTGGTCATCACCCACAAAGACCGGCTGCTGCGCTTCGGTGCGGAGCTGGTGTTCGCTATGTGCGAAGCGAAGAGCGTCGAGGTGGTCATCCTGAACCAGGGTGAAGACACTACCTTCGAGGAGGATCTGGCCAAGGATGTGCTGGAGATCATCACCGTGTTCAGCGCCCGGCTGTACGGCTCCCGTAGCCGGAAGAACCAAAAGCTGCTCGACGGCGTGAAAAAGGCTGTGGAGGACTCGCAGTCGTGATCCTCGCCCACAAGATCGCACTCGCCCCCAACAACGCACAGGCGACCTACTTCGCCCGTGCCGCGGGCGTGGCGCGGTTTGCCTACAACTGGGCGCTGGCCGAGTGGGGCCGGCAGTACGAGGCACACAAGGCCGACCCGGCGCAACCCAGGCCGTCGCAGGCTGCTCTGCGCCGGCAGCTCAACGCGATCAAGCGCGAGCAGTTCCCCTGGATGCTCGAGGTCACCAAGAACGCCGCGCAGATGGCCATCATCCAGCTCGGGGATGCGTTCAAGAACTTCTTCGCCGGCCGGGCCAGGTACCCGAGGTTGCGCCGCAAGGGCGTGCATGACCGCTTCACCCTGACCAACGATCAGTTCGCCCTCGACGGCTGCCGCATCCGCATCCCCAATCTCGGCTGGGTGCGGATGCGGGAGGCGTTGCGCTTCTCCGGCAAGATCCTCTCGGCCACGATTTCCCGCGTGGCCGACCGCTGGTTCGCCAGCAGCAAGACCTGCTCGTGCTGCGGGCAGGTGCGGGAGAGCCTGCCGTTGGCGGTGCGTACCTGGACGTGCCCAGACTGCCAGGCCCGGCACGACCGGGACGGCAACGCGGCAATCAATTTGAAGCATTACGCCGTGAGTTCCACGGTGTCGGCCTGTGGAGGGGAAGGCGCTGGCCCTGGCGGCAACGCCAGGGTGAAACCGGCCCCGTCGAAGCAGGAAGTTAGCAAAAAGCTACCTATGGGGAGCTTTGGATAGGTCTAACAGAACGGTGCGTCTACTTCATCGCGAATGCAGAACTGTCTATTCCGTCGCGGATCGCCCTGTCGCTGGTATCCGTAGTCATGGGCTACATGGCTGCCCCTATGCTGGCGGGAATATCCCGATTCATATCCGGCTGCCTCGAAGGAGTGCCTGCAGTCCTGCGCCGAGAACTGCGCAATCGCCTCGCCAATGCTCTGCCACAGCTGCGGCACGGTCCGCGCCGCCGCCTTTCGCAGCAGCGCCTTGAGCTTGGAGAATGCCCTTTCGATCGGGTTCAGGTCGGGGCTATAGGGAGGCAGGTAGCGCAGTGTGGCTCCTGCGCCTTCAATGGCCTGGCGTACCCCCGCCACCTTGTGGGCCGGCAGGTTGTCCATCACCACGATAGCGCCGGGCGTCAGCTCGGGAACCAGAACCTGCTCGACATAGGCCAGGAAGGCCGGGCCGTTCATAGCGCCATCGAGCACCAGCGGCGCGCGCAGGCCATCCAGCCGCAGGCCGGCGGTAACGGTCGTGGTTTTCCAGTGGCCATGGGGGATCGCGCCCCGGCAGCGCTCGCCGCGAGGGGCCCAGCCCCGCAGGCGGGCCAGGTTCGTCGAAGCGGCGGTTTCGTCGACGACGATCCGCTTGCGCCAATCGAAACCGGACTGCTCCTCGATTCATCCCTGTCCGGCTGCCTGGACGTCCGGCCGTTGCTGCTCGGCTGCAGGCGCCGTCTTTTTTTGAACGTCATGGCGTGCCGGTCGAGAAACCTCCACACCGTCGCCAAGCTGACACGGACGCCACGCTCCCGTTCGAGGGGCGCGGCGAGTTCGGCCAGCGTCAGGTCGGGGATCTGCTCGCGCAGGCCGAGCAGGTAGTGCACATGGGGATCGAGCCGCAAGCTCCGGGGCTTGCCCTGTCGGCGGGCGACAAGTTCCCCACCTTCCCGGAAGCGCCGTCCCCAGACGATCGCTGTTGCTGTGCCGACATCGAATCGCTCGGCGGCCTGCCGAGCCGACAGCCCCCCATGGCCGCGTCGACGACGCGCTGGCGAAGATCGGCACTGTATGCCCGAGCCATTCCGGTCCCCTTGTCCGAGCGGGAGAGGAGAACCGAAATATTCGTATTTTCTAAAAATGCTCTAGGTGTCGTTGGATCTTCCGGCGGACACTGGAACCGGCGTCCCTGCTTCAGCTGGCTTCGAGCAGATAGAACACATAGCCAAAGCAGTGGCTGCCCAGGGCGCGTATGGCGATTTCCTGCTCTATGGCCTGGACGAATGTTGGGTCGAGTGTCGTCCGGTTGACGTCTACTGCGGCGGCCAGTGCACTGTAATAATTCGTCCAGCCTGCGGCGGAAAGTTCGTGAGTGCCCATAACGCGGTAACCTGCGGCCTCGGCGTGGGCAAGATTCGCTGTGCGATCGCCCATGGCAGGGTAGTGGGTATCCCAGAAGGCCTGTACCTCTGCTGGACGATCCGGAGCCAACCATTCGCATTCGGAGAGCACGCAGCGCCCGTTCTCGTTCAACAAGGGGCGCCAGGCACGTAATGCCGTCTCGAATCCGACTGCATAAGCAGCACCTTCCGACCAGATCAGGTCCAGCGAGGCAGGCAGCATGTCTGGAGCCAGCATGTCACTCACCTGTACCTGTATCCGTTCGTGCAGGTCTAGGCTGCGGCTTCGCTCCTGCAGGGTTTCGATGAAAAGTGGCAAGGCATCAACGGCGGTAACCTTCGCATTGGGGAGGGAACGCGCGAGCGCGAGACTGCTCCGCCCGGTTCCGCAACCGAAGTCCGCTATCCGAGGTGTGGAAGGCAGACCACGTTTAATTCGCTCGAGCACCTCGAGGGTGTCTTCATCACAGCCCGGCCCCTGCAGGGGAAGATCGGCGAACAGTTCAATGATGGCTTGCTGCATGTTATCTGACCTTCCTGTGGATTAGGCGGGCTTCCCGGCGCGAAAGATTACACCCCAATCGTCGCCAAAATACTCGCCTGATACGCCGCCACGAAGGTGTCGAAATCGCCCTGGGGTGCCGCTTCGATTTCCGCCTGTTCTTCCAGCAACTGGCGTGCCATCCGCGCATAGCAGGCCTGCTCGCCTGCGCTCAGCGGATGGCTGGCAATGATAGGCTCAATTCTAGGTCGCGCTCAGAGACTCCATCGCCCGGGTGACCTTGGTGCCTAGCTTTATCGGTCCCCTGGCATTTGACGTCTTGGATATCTTCTGGCTAGCCCATTTCGGCGAGTCACCTATGCCAGTCGCAACCACACACCTTAGACGAAACTCCAAACGCTGTCCCCACGTTTCGACCCTAGCTTTGCTCTGGGTGACTCGCTTTTCTCACTTTTTGCGTCTAGCTAAGGCTGGTGGCGCAGTCGGTGGTCGCCTACATAAAACCACATGTACTGTCGGCCTATTCGGTTCCCCATATTGCGCTATACCGAGCACCGCCAAGCATTGACGGCACATTACGCCGACCATTCACCGCTCACCCGGAAGACTCTCCCAGCCAAAGCCCCCATGCCAACTACTCTCCCGAGGCGCGGAAGTGAAGATAACCAACCGCCACCATGTTGAGGCTCACACAATCTTTCCAGCCCGCTATCCGGCGGGCGTTTCAAGCGACTGTCCTGGACAATTGACGTATCGTTCACGCGATTGACCTGGCAGAGCCTTTCCCTTGACATCCATTCCGCGTCTCGGCATGATTCGCGGCCTTATTTGTTCGTATCCCCAGTTTCGAGGAGCTTGACGGTGGCCAACTCACCTTCTGCCAAAAAACGCGCCAAACAGGCTGAGAAGCGTCGTAGCCATAACGCCAGCCTGCGCTCGATGGTTCGTACCTACATCAAGAACGTGGTCAAGGCGATCGACGCCAAGGACCTGGACAAGGCCAAGACTGCTTACACTGCCGCCGTTCCGGTGATCGACCGCATGGCCGACAAGGGCATCATCCACAAGAATAAGGCCGCTCGCCACAAGAGCCGCCTGAACGCACACATCAAAGCACTCGGCACAGCCGCTGCTTGATTCGAAGCGTTCCGCGAAGAACCGGCCGAAGGCCGGTTTTTTGTTTTCCGCCGGCGGCTCCGGGCTCGCGCGTGCGCCCCGCCCGTGTCTGGAACCAATCGCAAGAACTCGGAAATTGACGATTGAATTCAGACCGACCTGGCATCCCGCCACTTGCGCTCATGGTCGAGCAGCCATTGTTTGCGCTCCAGACCTCCGCCGTAGCCGGTCAGCGTGCGGTCGCTTCCGATGACCCGGTGGCAAGGCACTACGATGCCGACAGGGTTCGCGCCGTTGGCCAGACCCACCGCGCGTACAGCCGAAGGCCGTCCGATTCGCGTGGCAAGATCGCGGTAGCTGAGCGTTTCGCCGCCAGAGATGTCGCGCAGTGCCGCCCAGACCTGGCGTTGGAAATCCGTGCCGCCCGTTGCAACGGCCAGCTTGTCGATGACCGCGATGTCACCGTCGAAATAGGCACACATCGCCTGCGCGGCACACGACTCGCACATGGCCTCCCGCAGGCCGACCCTGACGCCGGGGTATTGCCTGCGCATAAGCAGGTGCATGCGGTCTTCATGATCGTGCCAATCGAGGGCGCGCAACTTGCCCTGCTCGTCCGTGACGAGCAACATTTGGCCGAGCGGTGTTTCCACCCGTTCCAGCAAGAACTCCACGACAGCCATCGCTCCGCATTCCGGAAAATTTCCGGGAAGGTGGTATAGACCCCTCACTCCCCCCAGGGCAGGATCGGAATCGCCGTCACCGCGTTCTGCGGGCTACCCTCGATCACCCGGTCGCTGTAGACCAGGTACACCAGGGTATTGCGCTTCTCATCGAAGAAACGCACCACCTGCATGCTCTTGAATACCAGGGAGGTACGCTCCTTGAAGACCACCTCGCCATCCTTGATCTCCTCGCGGAAATGGATCTTGCCAACCTGACGACAGGCGATGGAGGCTTCGGCACGATCCTCGGCCAACCCCAACCCACCCTTGACGCCGCCGGT
Organism: Azorhizophilus paspali; assembly: GCF_043587585.2. GTDB lineage: Bacteria > Pseudomonadota > Gammaproteobacteria > Pseudomonadales > Pseudomonadaceae > Azotobacter > Azotobacter paspali. The sequence continues at coordinate 815,524 of NZ_CP171449.1, read as the reverse complement.
CCTGGGACGCGACAGATAACAGGTCACCCCCTCGACCTTGGGGTCATCGAAAGCCTCGATGACGATCCGGTCGTTCGGGCCGAACCACTTGAACACGGTCGACACTTCGCCAATCCGCTCGGCCAGGGCCAGAGACGGCGACAGTAGCGCCAGCAACAACGGAATCCTGCGCATAGCGTCCTCCTTCAAACCAGAATCAGATTGTCGCGATGCACCAGTTCCGGCTCATCGACATAACCCAGCAACTGCTCGATCTGCTCGGACGGATGGCCGGCGATCCTCTGCGCCTCGGCGGAACTGTAGTTCACCAGGCCACGGGCTATCTCGTGCCCCTCTTGATCGACGCAAACCACCATCTCGCCACGGCGGAAATTCCCCACCACCGACTTCACGCCCACCGGTAGCAGGCTGCGGTGATGGTGGGTCAGCGCCGCTACCGCCCCGGCATCCAGCACCAGGGTGCCGCGCATTTGCAGATGCCCGGCCAGCCATTGCTTGCGCGCCGCCAACATGCCCTGCTCAGGCGCCAGCAGGGTACCCAGCCGATCACCGGCCTTGAGCCGATCCAACACCCGCTCGATACGCCCGCCGATGATCACCGTGTGAGCCCCGGAACGGGCCGCTAGCCGCGCCGCACGCAGCTTGGTCTGCATGCCGCCGCGGCCGAGGGCGCCACCGCTGGAGCCAGCGGCGCCGTCCAGGCGCGGGTCGTCGGCGCGCGCCTCGAAGATCAGCTTGGCATCGGGATTGTTGCGCGGATCGGCATCAAACATGCCGTCGCGGTCGGTGAGGATGACCAGCAGGTCCGCCTCTACCAAGTTGGCCACCAGCGCCGCCAGGGTATCGTTGTCGCCGAAGCGGATCTCGTCGGTGACCACGGTGTCGTTCTCGTTGATCACCGGGACGACACCGAAATCCAACAGGGTGCGCAGGGTACTGCGGGCATTCAGGTAGCGCTTGCGATCGGAGAGGTCGTCATGGGTCAGCAGGATCTGCGCGGTATGCCGGCTGTGCTCGGCGAAACTCGACTCCCAGGCTCGCACCAGCCCCATCTGCCCCACCGCGGCCGCCGCCTGCAACTCGTGGATGGCTTTCGGGCGGGCGTTCCAGCCCAGTTGACTCATGCCGGCCGCCACGGCGCCGGAGGACACCAGCACCAGTTCCACGCCGGCCTCGCGTAGCGCCACCATCTGCTCGACCCAGACCGCCATCGAAGAACGGTCCAGGCCACGACCGTCGGCAGTCAGCAAGGCACTGCCGATCTTCACCACCCAACGCCGCGCAGCTGTCACCTTATCGCGCATCATCTCCGCCTTTCCGCTCTGTCTGTCAGATGGCGGGCCTACCCCGCCGCCAATCGCGGGCGGACCCCGTCCGCCCCACAGGATCACCGCACGTAGAAAATCTCCGGTCCGTCACCGTCGTCCTCGTCGTCGAAGTCGTCCTCATCCTCCAGCGCATCGACGCTCTTCAAGCCGGCACGGCGCAGCGCACGCTGATCGTCGAGCGCTTGCAGGCGCGTACGCGCCTCGTCCTCGATGTGCCGATCCAGCTCGGCCAGCGCCTCGGCGTATTCCGGCTCCTCGGCGATGCGCCGGGTGCGTTCGTCCAGGTAGTGCATGATGTCCTGGCAGAGTGCTTCGGTACCCTCCCGCTCCAGCGCGGAGATCACATATACGGGCCCCTGCCAGTCGAGTCGCTCGAGCACCGCGCGCAACCGCTCCTCGCGCTCCTCGTCGAGCAACTGATCGGCTTTGTTCAGCACCAGCCAGCGCTCGCGCTCGGTCAGCGCCGGACTGAACTTCTCCAGCTCGCGCAGAATGGTTTCCGCCGCCTCGGCCGGATCGCCGCCATCGAGCGGCGCCATGTCCACCAGATGCAGCAGCAGCCGGGTACGAGCCAAATGCTTGAGGAAACGGATGCCTAGCCCCGCGCCCTCCGCCGCGCCCTCGATCAGTCCGGGGATGTCGGCGACCACGAAGCTCTTGTAGCGGCCGACACTGACCACCCCGAGATTCGGCACCAGGGTCGTGAAGGGATAGTCGGCGACCTTCGGCTTGGCGGCCGATACGGCACGGATGAAGGTGCTCTTGCCAGCGTTCGGCAAACCGAGCAGCCCCACGTCGGCCAGCACCTTGAGCTCCAGCTTGAGATCCCGCGCCTCACCCGGCTTGCCCGGCGTGGTCTGCCGCGGCGCGCGGTTGGTGCTGGACTTGAAGCGGGTGTTGCCCAGGCCGTGCCAGCCCCCCTGGGCGACCAGCAGGCGCTGCCCGGAACGGACCAAGTCGCCGATGATCTCCTGGGTGCCGGCATCGATTACCGTGGTACCGACTGGCACCGGCAGGACCAGATCATCGCCCTTGGCCCCGGTGCAGTCGCTGCTGCCACCCTTCTCGCCGCGCTGCGCCTCGAAGCGGCGCGTATAGCGGTAGTCCACCAGGGTGTTGAGGTTCTCGTCGGCCTCCAGATACACGGAGCCGCCGTCGCCACCGTCGCCACCATTGGGGCCGCCCTTTTCGATGAACTTCTCGCGACGAAAGCTCATCATGCCGTTGCCACCGTCACCGGCCTTTACAAAAATTGAAACTTCATCGACGAATTTCATGGGTACGCCTCCCGCCAATGGGACGGGCCGAGTGAAACGGGTGATACAGGATACAGAAACAAAAAAGCCCCGTCGCTTGACAGGGCTTTTCCGGCGTTCTCGAAATCAGGCGGATACGACGCTCACGTAGCGACGACCGAAAGCACCTTTCACTTCGAACTTGACCACGCCCTCCACCTTCGCGAACAGGGTGTGATCCTTGCCGATGCCCACACCGAAACCGGGATGGAACTGGGTGCCGCGCTGACGCACGATGATGTTGCCGGCCTTGATGGCCTGGCCGCCGAAGATCTTCACGCCAAGGCGTTTACTTTCCGAGTCGCGACCGTTGCGGGTAGAACCGCCAGCTTTTTTGTGTGCCATGAGTTCGTTACTCCAGATAGCGGCTATTCAGGCTTAGGCCTGGATACCGGTGATTTTGACTTCGGTGAACCACTGACGGTGGCCTTGGTGCTTCATGTGGTGCTTGCGGCGGCGGAACTTGATGATGCTCACCTTGTCGTGACGGCCCTGGCCCACGACCTCGGCGGTCACCTTGGCGCCATCGACCACGGGGGCACCGATCTTCACGTCGTCACCGTTGCCGACCAGCAGCACGCGGTCGAAAGTGACGGATTCGCCAGTGCCCACTTCGAGCTTCTCGATCTTGAGGAATTCGCCTTCGGCAACCTTGTATTGCTTGCCGCCGGTCACAATTACTGCGTACATGGTATGTCTCCGTTGATCCTGCTCACCCGGCGCTTTATAGAAGGAGTCGTTGGCCGGCATGGCTGCGCGGACGGGTTCGACCGCCTGCGCTATTGCGTAAGACAGGGAAATACCCAGGAAAGTTAGGGTCCGCGATTGTACGCAAGCACCAGAAGCCGCGCAAGCGGCGCCGGGCCTCGCCTTGACAGCCCATACCCTGCCACCTAGCATGCCGCGGCAATTGATCAGGAGCTCGATGCGTTGATGCAACCCCAGGCCTTTTACCGCGTGGTCGCGGACGATTTCAGCGCTGTTGACGGCATCATCCGCAAACAGCTCACATCGCGTGTCCCCTTGGTGGAAACGATCGGCGACTACATCATCTCCGCCGGTGGCAAGCGCCTGCGTCCTTTGCTGGTGCTACTGTGCGGCAACGCTCTTGGCAAGTGCGACGAGCGGATGCGCCTGCTGGCTGCCGCCATCGAGTTCCTGCACACCTCCACCTTGCTGCACGACGACGTGGTTGACGACTCCGAGCTGCGCCGCGGTCGCTCCACCTCCAACGCCCTCTGGGGCAATGCGCCGAGCGTGCTGGTCGGCGACTTTCTCTATGCGCGCTGCTTCGAGATGTTGGTCGAGCTGGCCTCCATGCCGGTGATGCGCATCATGTCCCAGGCCACCCGGGTGATCGCCGAGGGCGAAGTACTGCAATTGTCCAAGGTGCGCGACGCCAGCACCACGGAAGAAACCTACATGGAAGTCATCCGCGGCAAGACCGCGATGCTTTTCGAGGCCGCCAGCCATGGCGCCGCTACCCTGGCCGGCGCCACGTCGGAACAGGCCGAGGCGCTGCGCTGCTTCGGCGACTCGCTCGGCGTCGCCTTCCAGTTGGTGGACGACCTGCTCGACTACCGCGGCGATGCCGAGACCCTGGGCAAGAACGTCGGCGACGACCTGGCCGAAGGCAAACCGACCCTGCCGCTCATCTACACGATGCGCGAAGGCACTCCCGGGCAGGCCGCCCTGGTACGCCGGGCGATCCAGAAGGGCGGAATCGAGGACCTGACCGCCATCGTCGCCGCCGTGGAGGCCGCCGGCGCCCTGGACTACACCGCCCGCCTGGCCCGCGAGCACGCTGAGCGCGCCATCGCCTGCCTGGATACCCTGCCGCCCGGCGAATATCGCGATGCTCTCGTGGATCTGAGCCGTTTCGCCGTGGCACGCACCCACTGACGCCGAGCCGGGGTTCGGGCGGAACGAAAAAGCCGGGCCATGGCCCGGCTTTTTCGTTTTACCGGCGGTAAACCGGCGGGTATCCGCCTTTTACAGCACGTCCAGCAGTTCGACGTCGAACACCAGCACGCTGTGCGGCGGGATGCTGCCGATGGCCTGATCGCCATAGGCCAGCTCGCTCGGAACATAAAGACGCCATTTGCTGCCGCTGTTCATCAGTTGCAACGCCTCGGTCCAGCCGGCGATCACGCCACTGACCGGAAATTCGGCCGGCTGCCCGCGCTGGTAGGAGCTGTCGAATACGCTGCCGTCGATCAAGGTGCCGTGGTAGTGGGTGCGCACTCGATCCTCGCGGCCCGGCTTGCGTCCCTCGCCGACCTTCAGCACTTCGTACTGCAGACCGGAAGCCAGCACCGTGACGCCTTCGCGCCTAGCGTTCTCGGCGAGAAAGGAAACGCCGGAGGCAGCCGCCGCTTCGGCCTTGGCCTGGGTTTCGGCCTGCATGCGCTCGCGGATGACCTTGAAGCTTGCCGACAGCGCTGCCGGCTCGACGCGGCTGGCTTGGCCGCCAAAGGCATCGGCCAGGCCGGCGAGGATCGCCTCGAGCTCGACCCCGGGCGGCGGATTGTCACGGATCTGGTCGCCCAACTGGCGCCCGATGCCGTAACTGACGCGGGCTTCGTCGGTGGAAAGGTTGAGTTCGCTCATGGCGGATTTCCAGTCGGTGAAAAGGCCCGACAGACTAGCACAAGCGCGGGAACGGGACCGGGAAGACGATGGCCAGGCCCCTTCCACGGGCCATCGCCCATGCGAAAGCCTCCGAAGGAAAACCTCTTCCCTTCAATGGGCGTGCTTGGCCATCCTCTCCAAATAGCTCATGACGAAGGCGGAAACGACGAAGGTTATATGGATGAGCACGTACCAGAGCAGCTTGTCGTTGGGGATCTTCTGCGCATCCATGAACACGCGCAGCAAGTGGATCGAGGAGATGGCGACGATGGAAGCGGCCACCTTCAGCTTCAACGAGCCAGAATCCATCTTGCCTAGCCAGTCGAGCTTCTCCTTGCCGTCGTCGATGTCCAGTTGGGAGACGAAGTTCTCGTAGCCGGAAATCATCACCATCACCAGCAGGCCGCCGACCAGCGCCATGTCGATCATCGAAAGCAGGGCCAGGATCAATTCCGCCTCGGCCATGTCAAGCACGTGCGGCAGCAAATGATAGACCGCCTGGAAGAACTTCAGGGTCAGCGCCAGCAGGGCTACGGACAGGCCGACATAGATCGGCGCCAGCAGCCAGCGGGAGGCATACATCGCATTTTCAACGAAACGTTCCATGGGGCATCCACTAAGCCAAAAATGGCGGCGAGTATACCCATGGCCCGGAGCGGGATTGAAGCCCCCGCCGGAGCCGGAAATGCCTGACCACATATCCCCATCCACTGTGGATAAACCTGTGAATGGAAAGCGGAAGGATTTCCCCAAGGCCCGCCGGACGCATCCTCGCCGCCGCCGAACAAATCTCGACCAGTCCGCGCTCAAAGCTCCGGCCGCGACTCGCAACCGCTCGGCCGACAGCGCCGCGGCCCGTTCAGCCGGCGCAGTTCGGCCTGCAAGTGCAGGCACCAGATGAGCGGGTCGGAGCACTCCTGGTAACCCACACCAGCCAGGCTGGCGGCCACCTCGTCGAGCACCCGCCCCGCCGCCACGGGTCCGCGAAACGGCCCCTGGGCCTTGACCGAGGACGGCTGCGCGCCGGACAGGCCGGCGGCGAAGAGCAGGATCCACAGCCCCTGCTCCCCCGCCAGCGGACGGGTCACCAGTTCGATGCGAACGGTCAGCCCCAGGCAGTTGCGGATCAAACAAAGCGTACGTGACATAGGGCAATCCCCCTTCAGGGTCTTGCTTTCAGCGTACACCTCGCGAAGCGCCTGGGAAAACTTTTGCTTCTACCCGACCTGTGGATAAGTCTGTGAACGAGTCCGGAAAAACCGGCATCGCCCGACGATATCCCGCCGTCCCGGTTTCGAGCCGACGGTGCCTCACTCCGACAGGCCGACCTGCGGCTCCTTCGGCTTGCTCGAATCCTCTTCCATGCCCATTTCGGCGATTTCCCGCAGTCGCTCGACCACCCGCGCATTGACGCTGCCAGCCGGGAAGCGGCCCTGCCCGTCCGGGGTACCGGCCGGCTCGCCGAGCAGCAGGCTGAGCGCCTCGTCCACCTGGCGCACCGCGTAGACATGGAAGTTCCCGGCGCGCACCGCCTGCAGCACACGTTCGTCGAGCATCAGATTGGTGACGTTGGCGCGCGGGATGATCACCCCCTGCTCGCCGGTCAGTCCGCGCGCCTCGCAGAGGCGGAAGAAGCCCTCGATTTTCTCGTTGACCCCGCCGACCGCCTGCACCTCACCGAACTGGTTGATCGAACCGGTAATGGCGAAGCATTGCCTGAGCGGCGTACGCGACAGCGCCGAGATCAGCGTGCAAACCTCGCCGAGGGAGGCGCTGTCGCCATCGACGTAACCGTAGGACTGCTCCAGGGCGATGCTCGCCGATATCTCCAGCGGAAACTCCTGGGCGTAGCGGCTACCGAGATAGCCGGTGAGGATCATCACCCCCTTGGAATGGATCGGCTGGCCGAGGTTAACTTCGCGCTCGATGTCGACGATCCCCGAACCGCCCGGATAGACGGTGGCGGAGATCCGCGCCGGCACGCCGAAGGCGGAGTCGCCGATCTCCAGCACGGTCAGCCCGTTGCACTTGCCGATCGCCGCGCCTTCGGTGTCGATCAGGATGATGCCGGCGAGCATGTCGTCGAGAACGCGTGCCGAAACCCGTCCGGTACGGGTTTCCTTGGCCTTCAGGGCGCGCTCGATGTGACCGACGTCGGTCAGCGCCTCGCCGGCCAGTTGGCGGACGAAATCGGCCTCGCTGACCAGTTGGAACAGGTCGCCGATGCGCGCCGACAGCCGCCCCTGGTGCTCGGCCAGGCGCGCGCTGTAGGTCGCCAAGCGCGCTACCGCCGGACCGGTCAGAGGCGCCATGCCCTCCTCCGAGGTGCGTGTCTTGAGCAACTGGGCGAACTGCTCAAGGCTGTCGTCGCCAAGAGGGATCTCCTCGTCGAAATCCACCAGTACGCGGAATATCTCCTGAAAATCGGGATCCAGCTCCTGCAGCGCGTAATAGAGTTGCCGCGAGCCGACGATCACCACCTTGAGCTGCAGCGCAATGACCTGCGGAGTGAGGGTCACGGTGGCCAGACGGCCCATCTCGGCCAGCGGCGACTCCATCTTCAATTGGCGCGAATGCAGGGCGCGCTTGAGAGCGTCCCAGACGAAGGGCTCGTCGAGCAGCCGCTCCGCCTCGAGGATCAGAAAGCCGCCGTTGGCACGGTGCAACGCGCCTGGACGCAACTGGCGATAGCTGGTGTAGAGCGCCCCCTGATCGGTGCCGTATTCGATGCGACCGAACAGGTTGTCGTAGATGGGATGCGGCTCGAACACCACCGGCGCGCCCCCCTGGCTATGATGGCCGACCACCAGGCTCGGGCAGTACTGCTCGACCAGTAGCGTGCGGCGCTGGGCGTCCGTCACGTTCTCGTCGCTCAGCAGCTCGACCACGGTACGCAGCAGATTGACCTGCATCGCCTGCAGATAGGCGCAGACCCCGGCGTTTTCCGCATATTTCTCCGAGAGCGGCGCGAGCAACGGCTGCAGGGCCAGGGTGATGGTCTCCTCGTTGAGCTGGCGCAACTGGTTGCTCGACTCGCGTTTCCACTGCGGCAGGCTGGACAACTCCTCGTTGAGGCGCTCCTCGAGGTAGCCGATGTCCTCGTGGAAACGCTCGCGCTCGGCCTCCGGCAACAGAGCGAACTCGCCCTCGTCCAGCGTCTTGCCATCCTTCATCGGGGTGAAGGCGATGTTGGTGCTATCGCGATAGAGGGCGATCCCCTTGTCCAGCGCCTGCCGTTCGATGCAATCCAGGGCGCGGTCGTAGCGCTGGTTGAAACCACGGTCGATGACGCTCTTCTTTTGCTGATAGGTCGGCGTCTCGAATACCGCCGGGAAGGTTGCCAGCAGGTTGTCGATCAACAGATTGATGTCGGCGATGAACTCGCTGGCGCTGCCCGCCGCGAGTTGCAGCGAGCGCGGCTCGCGGGGCTCGTCGAAGTTGTTGACATAGACCCAGTCCGACGGAGTTTCCAGGCGCTTGGCTTCAGCCTGTAAATAGCGTTTGACGTAGGAAAAGCGGCCGGTGCCCGGCTCGCCCATGACATAGACGTTGTAACCCGGGCGTGGCATCGCCACGCCGAACTGCAGTGCTTCCACCGCGCGCTCCTGACCGAGCACGCCGCGAAAGGGCTCCAGTTCGTCGGTACTGGCGAAAGCGAACTGAGCGGGATCGAAGGGACGGGTCAGCTCATCGGGTGCCAGGCGCAGGCCGGCAGCAACGGAGTCGGGCATCGAAAATCCTTACATCGTGCGGCAGGTGCCGCGGAGAGGGGAAAAACAGACGTCATTCTGGCCTTCGCACCGGTCAGCCGCAAGGCGCCCCTCGGTACCGCACGACATCCGGACGACCGGCCACGCTAGGTCTCAGGGTTCTAGTCCGGCACACTGGAAGCAAGGTTCGCCGCCAGGCGCGCCGGCTCGATGGGCCGGCCACAGCGCCGGCAGATGCCATAGTGCCCCTCCACCAACTGCTGGCAAACCCGCTCGACTAGCGCATGCCCGCCTCGGCCTCGGCTAGCAGGGCCTGCAGGACTTCGTCGTTCTGCGGCTCACCGGCACGCTCGACGGCGTCCGTGTCGTGCGGCCGGGCCAGATCGCCGCGAATGGCCTCGGCGCATTGCCGATAGTCCCGGTGTAGACGCTCCAGGATGGTCTTTGGATCGAATACGTCAGATATGCTCGCTCCCGAGAATCGGCCATACTCGTTTTCAGCGTGGCTCAGACGAAGCGATATGCAGTGACCTGTATCAAGCGCCTGGCCACCAGCGGGACGGCCGGCTTGACAGCTCCACCGCATTGCAAAATGCTGCGCACCGGCCGGCGAAGACCGGCCCGTTTTTCACCATTGAAGAAGAAGAGATCATCGATGAAAAGGATTCTGCTAGGTTCCCTGTTCGCTATCGCCTCCGCTAACGCCTTCGCCGAGGCGCCGGGCGGTCCGGGCTGCGGCTGGGGCAACATGCTGTTCAAGGGACAACGTGGCCTGGCCTCGCATCTGGTCGCCTCGACCACCAACGGCTCTTCGGGCAATGCCACCTTCGGCATGACCTCCGGCACCAACGGTTGCCGCACCGACGGTTCCCTGTCCTACCAGGGCAAGCCGATGCTGGTGCTGGGCGGCATCATGGACGAGCTTTCCGAGGACATGGCCAAAGGCGAAGGCGAAGCCCTGACCACCTATGCCGTGGTGCTCGGCGTGCAACCGGAAGACCGCGCCCGCTTCGCCGCCGTGACCCGCGAGCATTTCACGGAAATCTTCAGCTCCGCCGACGTCACCGCCGAGGATGTGCACAACGCCACTCTCGCCGTGCTGAAGAAGGACGAGCGCCTGGCCAAGTACGCCGAACGGGCCTGAGCCGGCCGCTCCGCCGCTGTCCCGTGCCCGCTCCGGCGGGCACTTTCCTGTCTGACCGCCTCATCCCCTCATGTTCAAACGCCTACTTCCCCTTCTGCTGGGCGGCGCCTGCGCCACGCTCCAGGCCGATCCGCAACCGTCGGCGGCGCGTCTGCACGAGTTGGCTGCGGAGCCTTTCTGGCTCGCCCTCGGCCACTACCAGCGCGACCGGCTGGGCGGCTGGCGCAGCCACGTCGACGACGCCGGATTCTTCCTCGCCGAGCGGGGCGAACGCGATCCGGCGGCGGAACTCGCCGCCACCCTGGCCGCCCTCTACCGGGACCCGATCCTCGCCGACCGCCATCCGCAGTGCCGCTTCCCGGCCCGTACCCGCTGGCTGCGCGAGCGCCTGGCGCTGGACGACTTGCCGCAACCGCAGTGCCGCGAATACGCCGACTGGTACGCCGACATCGCCCCGCACAGCACGGTACTGGTGTTCCCCGCCGCTTACCTGAACAGCCCCTCGTCGATGTTCGGCCACACCCTGCTACGCATCGATCCGCCCGGCATCGACAGCCAGGGCAGCCCGCTGCTCAGCTATGCGCTGAACTTCGGCGCCTACATCGAGGGCAGCGACAACAGCATCCTCTATGCCTGGAAGGGCCTGATGGGCGGTTATCCCGGTCTCTTCGCCCTGCTGCCGTACCGGGAAAAGCTCGCCGAATACAGCCGTCTGGAAAATCGCGACCTTTGGGAATACCGCCTGAACCTCAGCGCCGAGGAAACCGGACGGATGGTCGAGCACGTCTGGGAACTGCGGCAGATCCAGTTCGACTACTACTTCTTCGACGAAAACTGCTCCTACCGCCTGCTCGAGCTGCTGGAAATCGCCCGTCCGGGCCTGGAGCTGACCGACCGCTTCCCGCTCACCGCCATCCCCGCCGACACCGTGCGCGCAGTGGAGCAGGCCGGGCTGATCGAGCGCAGCGCCTACCGTCCCTCGCGGGAGAAGGAACTGCTCGCGCGCGCCGACCCGCTGAGTCGCGCCGAGCGCGACTGGACGCGGCGCCTGGCCGGGGACAGCGCCGCGCTCGACGCTGCGGCCTTCCAGGCGTTGCCGGCCGAACGCCGGGCACTGATACAGGACGCCGCTTACCGGCTGATCCGCTACCGCAAGAACGGCGAGGAACGCGACGACACCAGCGCCCGCGACAGCTACCGACTGCTGCAGGCGATCAACCGCGCGCCGCCGCCGCGCCTCGCCGTGGCGCGCCCGGTGCCGCCGGAAAACGGCCACCAGTCGCGTACCTGGCAACTCGCCCTCGGCAGCCGCGAAGACCAAAGCTTCGCCGAATACGGCCTGCGTATGGCCTACCATGACCTGGCGGACAACCTGGATGGCTTCCCGCTCGGCGCGCAAATCGAGATCGCCCAGCTCAAGCTGCGCCAGTACGAGGGCGGCCACTGGCAACTGCAACGGCTGGATGTGGCCAATATCCGCTCGCTGACCCCGCGCAGCACTCTGCTCTCACCCCTGTCCTGGCAGGTCGGCGGCGGTCTGGAGCGGGTCGTCGGCAAGGGCCGTCACGACGACGAGCAACTGGTCGGCCATCTGAACGGCGGCGCCGGCGCCACCTGGCACCTCGCCGACGACCTGCTCGGCTTCGCCCTGGCCACCGCCCGGCTGGAGCACAACGGGGACTTCGCCGCCCTCCTCAGCCCGGCGGCCGGCTTCGATGCCGGCCTGCTGTGGCGCAACCGCCTGGGCAACCTCGGCCTCGAAGCCCACGCCGACTACTTCCACAACGGCGAGGTACGCCGCGAGCTGAGCCTGGTCCAGCAATGGGAAATCGCCGGCAACCTCGGCCTGCGCCTGGCCGCCCGGCGCGAATTCAGCCAGCAGGGCGCGCCGGCCAGCGAGCTGAGCCTGCAGTTGCGTTGGTATCACTATTGAGAGGAAGCGGAGTCCGCAACTCCGAAAACAGGCAAGAGCGGCCCGCCGCTCCCACCAGCGGCGCCCGTGCGCGCGAAGCGGATCGCCGGCGACGAAACCGAGGACGCCCCACCTCACTCCCGCTCGGCCGCCGGCCCGTCGAGCCGAAGCGGGCTCCCGGCCTCCTCGCGTTCGGACGCCTTCCCGACCGACTCGACGACCTGCCCGATCGGCAGGGTGGCCACCGCCTGGCGCGCCCGGCGCCCGGCACCGCGCCGCACGTCCTCCAGCTCCGCTTTCAGGGCCTCGTTCTCCCGGCGGAACATTTCCGCCACCTCGCGCCAGACCCTGGCGACCGCCTCCTGCTCGCGCGCCTCGTCCGCACTGCCGGCCCGGCGCGCCCGCTCGTCCGCCTGCGCGGCCCGAGCCTCGAGCTCGTCCAGATTGGTTGTCCGACGCCGACGCAGTATTTCCCGGAGCCGCTCGAACAGCCAGTCGGAGAACTCGTCCAGGACCTTCCCGACGAGCGCCTTGAGCAGCGGTCCGAGCAGGCCGATCAGGAGTTTGGAAAACATTGTCGTCTCGCTTCGCAGCTATCCGGCGACGCAGCTTGCCGGAAGCGCGGCCCGACGCGCAATCGCCGCGCCGCGCTGCCCCTCGGCGGCCCCTTCGAGCGTCGCGAAACGCCGGCCATGCCGCACGGCTCGCGCTTTATGCGATCATCGCGCCCTCGCGAAACCACACCCGATGAGAGGAAACATGAGCAGCGAAGCCTCCGGCACCTGTCGCCATTTCGTCACCTACAGCGGCGTCAAACTGCCGCTGAAGCTGATGAACGAACTCGACGAGGCCGGTCTCCACAACCGCAACACCTTCTTCCGCGGCCACTTCGACGACCAAGAACGTCTGATCAGGCTGGAGAAGATCGTCTACGGCGAACTGGAGCTGCAGCACATCTACAGCTACCACGCCAACGGCGCGCTGCGCCGGGCCGAGATCACCGACGCCGACGAGGAAGTCACGGTGCTCGACTTCGACGAGAACGGCCAACCGACGGCTGGTTGAAACCTGCCCCGTACCGATACCTGGTCATGGAGATGCTGGCCAGCCCGCTCCGGCTCCGGCGTTACGCTACACGGTCAGAGCGGTCTGCCCGGAGTTTTCCGGGCATGGGGCAGCGGTTTTCCCGTGCCCGTAAGGCGCCAAGGGGCCGACTCGAGGCCAAGCGGGGAGATGCTAAAAATCCCAGCGGGTGGTTAGCATCATATTGCGGGGGTCGCCATAGGTTTTTACAGCGACGTTTGGATAGAATTTATCACCATAGCCGCTGTAGTAATGCTTGTCGAACAGGTTGTTGATATTGAGCGTTGCCGAAATATCATCGGTAAACTGGTATTTACTCATCAGGTTAACCAGCCAGAATGCTTCTTGTCTAAGTTGGCGAGGTGGATCAAGGTAGTCGGCATTTTGCCAAGTAGTACCCTGATAGCTCGCTCCACCGCCTACAGCCAGCTTGTTCAATGTGCCGGGTAGTCGGTAGTTTAAATCTTGAATTGATTCTCGGGGGCTTGAGTCGTCAACTTGTCATTCGTTCTGTCTTCCCGAATGACCTGATGGGTTAGTCCCGCCTGAATATTCCACCCCGGAGCCAATTCACCTGTGACTTCCAGCTCAACCCCCTTGGTTTTGGCTTTTTTACCTTCGTAAATGGTTCGGCTACGTACATCATCCCAGCCTACAGACTCAGCGCGGTTGTCCTGACGAATCTCATAATAGGCCAGGCTGGCATTTAGGCGACCATTAAACCACTCCCCCTTGAGCCCAGCCTCGTAGCTGTCTCCCTCATCAGGCTCAAGTACTGCGTTGTCTTTGTCACGGGCGCTTTGTGGCTGGAATATTTTCGTGTAGCTGGCATAGATGGAATAGTTTTCACTCAAATCATATGTGATGCCAGCGAAGGGAACCATCTCCCCGGTCTCTCGCATGTGATTGTCACCGCCAGCCTTGTAGTTGGTGACTCGCCCACCAAGAATCAGGGTGAGATCATCGCTCAGACTAAAGCGAGTGCTGGAATAAAAAGCTCGTTGGTTGACACGCTCGCCCCACTTGGTCCTGATACCTGTAAGGTTTGATATCTGTTGTATATCTCCATCCCATTTATAAAAGTCATCTATAGGGACTCTAACGGTTGCTCCAGACCCTTTTCCTTCCGTGTCGTTTTTATATCCACTAGCCCCTACGGCCAACTCATGCGTACGACCGAACAACTCAAAAGGACCGCGAGCATAAGCTTCTAGTGCTTTGGTTCTTACTCTGTATCTATCATATCCCATGAGTACATAACTGCTATTGTCATCGTCGACGTTTGGCATGCCTCTAATTCCGCCCAATTTTGAATCGTATGCATTTCTCTGATAAGTATAATAGGCCCTGCCGCTCCATCCGTTGTCAAATTCATGATCTAGTTGGGTAAAGAAGGCATGACTGAACTGCTCCGATCGGCTCCAGTCTGTACCTGTATTATAAGAGCGTGATACATGAACCTCGTTATTGTTGGAGTCGAACATGGGAATTCCGCCATAACTGTTAGCCGTTGGGATTCTTTCATCGGAATTTCCACCGAAAGTAAGCATCGTCTGGGGAGTCAGATCGTACTCCAAAATACCATAGTAAGCTCTGGTCTGCTCTTTGAAACGGTCAAGATACGATTGTCTGTCTTGGAAAGCCCCGGCGATACGTCCGCGGAAAGTACCGCTTTCGTTCAAAGGTCCACTAATATCCAGTTCAGACCGGTAGTTATCCCAGCGGCCGGCTTCGGCGGTCACGTGACCGGAAAATTCATGGGTAGGTTTTTTGCGTACCAAGTTGAGGGTGGCGCCAGGGCCACCTGCGCCGGTAGTCAGGCCGCTGGCGCCTTTAATGACCTCGATTCGATCATATTGGATCATGTCGCCCGAGGTCTGGCCAGTGTAGTTGATCGAGTCCGCCAGTGTAGGAATGCCATCGTATTGAAAGTTAGTAATCTGGAAGCCCCGGGCGTAATACTGAGAGCGATAGCTATCCCAGCTCGTTCGAGTAACGCCAGGCGTGTGGTCCATGACTTTATCAAGACTGGTTAGATTGAAATCGTCCATATGCTGGCGAGTTACAACAGTAACAGTCTGAGGTGTTTCGCGTGGTGTCAACACCAAACGGGTAGCCGAAGCGATAGTACCCGGCGTATAGGACTTGGTCTGCTCGGTGATGGTGCCGAGCGAATTGTCTTCTACCCGCATGATATCCAGGCTGACCAGGTCCGAATCCGCTTTCGCCTTCACCAGCACATAGCTGCCGTTCTCCTGCCGCTGCGCCAGCCATCCGCTGCCGGCCAGCAGTTGCGCCAGCCCCTCTTCCAAACTGTAGGCGCCGTGCAGGCCCTGGCTGGTCAGGTCGCGGGTCTGTTCGGCGGCGAACGAGAGGGTCACGCCTGCCTGGGTGGCGAACTGGCTGAGCGCTGCGCCCAGGGGGCCGGCGGGAATGCGGTAGTCGCGGATGCCGGAACGGTCCTGGGCCGCCGCCAGGGCGGGGAGCAGGATAGACAGCGGCAGGGGCGCCAGGATGAGGCCGGAAAGCGCCAGGTGGATGGCGCAGGCCAACGGGGTGCGTCGGGTCATGGGGTATTCCTTTCGTTGGGCGGAACCGGAAGCGGCATCGGGCCGTTTCAATGCCAGGCCGAACGAGAATGAAAATCGGCAACCCCTGTGAATGATTTTTTCCTGACCGGCTCCTGCCCCTCCAGGCAATGAGTCCCCCCAAGGCTCAGGCGGGTTCGATGCGCACCCAGTAGCGGGTGAAGTGGCGCAGCCGGATCGGGAGCGAGCGGGCGAGGTTTTCCAATACCACGTCGGTGTCGTCGAGACGGAAGGCGCCGGACAGCCGCAAACCGGCGACGGCTTCGTCGCAGTGCAGGAAGCCCGGCCGGTAGCGGGCCAGTTCGGCGATGAAGTCACCCAAGCGCCATTCGACCACGCTGAGCATGCCGCGCGTCCAGGCGTCCACGCCTTCCGGTGCGGTTCCAGGTTCTCCAAGATGGTCGGCGGCGAAGTCGATCCGCTGGCCGGCGCCCAGCCGCACGGGCTGTCCTGTCCACTGTGCCGGGCGGATTTCGACGGCTTGTTCCAGTACCGTGACCCGGCTGCGGCCGTCCTCGCTACGGACGCTGAAGCGGGTGCCCAGGGCCCGCACGCGGCCTTCGGCGGTTTCCACGATGAAGGGACGGCCGGCGGGATCGACGGCGGTCTCCGCCAGCAGTTCGCCACGGTACAGGCGGATCAGGCGCTGCCGGTCGTCGAAGAGCAGGTCCAGGGCGCTGTCGGTGTTCAGTTCGAGGTGGCTGCGGTCGGCCAGCTGCAAGCTGCGCCGTTGTCCTGTAGCGGTGCGGTGCTCGGCCAGCCAATGGCCGGGCGGGTTGCGTTCGAGCGCCAGGCCCGTGACGCCGATGCCGATGCCCAGCAGGCCGAGGATCTTGAGGACGGCGCGGCGCCGGGCCCGTGCGTTGGCCAGGGCCGGCAGGGCTTCCGGGGGCAGTCCGCCCAGTTGTCGCTGCAGGCGTTCCACCCGCTCCCAGGCCTGGGCATGGGCCGGGTTTGCGTCGAGCCAGTCGCGCCAGGCCTGGCGGTCGGCCTCGCTGTGTTCGGCCCGGAGCTGTACGTACCAAGTAGCGGCGGCTTCTAGGGTGCGAGGATCGAGGGCCATGGGATCAGTCGTCCATCAGCAGCAGACAGTGGGTCATGGCGCGGATCAGGTGTTTTTTCACGGTGGTGACCGAGACGCCGAGGCGTTCGCCCACGGCGGCGTAGCCGAGCCCTTCGAGCTGGACGGCGAGAAAGATCGCGCGGGTGCGTTCGCCCAATCCGTCGAGCATGGCGTCGATGGCAGTGAGGGTTTCCAGGATGGCCAGCCGCGTCTCGGGGGAGATGGCCAGCGACTCAGGGCGCGCGGCCAGTGCTTCCAGGTAGGCACGCTCGATGCTCTGGCGGCGGAAGTGGTCGATCAGCAGGGCGCGGGCGATGGTGCTCAGGTAGGTGCGCGGCTCGCGGATGCTGTCGGCGCTGCGGTTCGCCAGCACGCGCACGAAGGTGTCCTGGGCCAGGTCGGCGGCGTCGCTGGTGTTGCCGATGCGGCTGCGCAGCCAGCCTTTCAGCCAGTCGTGATGCTGGCTGTAGAGGGTGTGGAAGGGGCCGGGAGGCTGAGCGGGCATGACGGCGGAATCTGCGCAAATGATAATTTATCGCATTTTCCACCAAAGGAGACGAGCCGTTCAAGCCGCAGCCGGCCAATCGGGTAACGCCCCGTCACTGCAGGGCGAAAGGAAGAAGGCCCCGGCCGAACGGCCGGGGCGTCGACATTACGCCAGCTTCTTGTAGCGCACCCGGTGCGGCTGGGCGGCGGCTTCGCCGAGGCGCTTCTTGCGGTCGGCCTCGTACTCGGTGTAGTTGCCCTCGAAGAACACCACGCTGCCGTCGTCCTCGTAGGAGAGGATGTGGGTAGCGATGCGGTCGAGGAACCAGCGGTCGTGGGAGATCACGATGGCCGAGCCGGGGAAGTCCAGCAGCGCCTCTTCCAGGGCGCGCAGGGTTTCCACGTCAAGGTCGTTGGACGGCTCGTCGAGCAGCAGCAGGTTGCCGCCCTGCTTCAGGGTCAGCGCCAGATGCAGGCGGCCGCGCTCGCCGCCAGAGAGATCCTTGACGAATTTCTGCTGGTCGGCGCCCTTGAAGTTGAAGCGGCCGACGTAGCTGCGCGAGGGCACCTCGTAGCTGCCGATACGGATCTGGTCGAGGCCATCGGACACCTGCTCCCAGACAGTCTTGCCACCGTCCAGGTTGTCGCGGCTCTGGTCGACGCTGGCGACCTGCACGGTTTCGCCGATGTCGATGCTGCCGGCATCCGGCGTCTCCTTGCCGAGGATCATGCGGAACAGGGTCGACTTGCCCGCGCCGTTGCCGCCGATCACGCCGACGATGGCGCCCTTGGGCACCGCGAAGGACAGGTCGTCGATCAGCACGCGGTCGCCGTAGCCCTTGCGCACGTTGTGGAACTCGATGACCTTGTCGCCCAACCGCGGACCGGCCGGAATGTAGATCTCGTTGGTCTCGCTGCGCTTTTGGAATTCCTGGGACTGCATCTCCTCGAAACGCGCAAGACGCGCCTTGGACTTGGCTTGGCGGGCCTTGGCGCCCTGGCGCACCCATTCCAGCTCGGCCTTCATGGCCTTGGCATGGGCAGCTTCGGCCTTGGCCTCTTGGGTCAGGCGGGCGGCCTTGGATTCCAGCCACTGCGAGTAGTTGCCCTCGAAGGGAATGCCGTGGCCGCGGTCCAGTTCGAGAATCCAGCCGGCAACGTTATCGAGGAAGTAGCGGTCGTGGGTGATCGCCACCACGGTGCCGGGGAAGTCGTGGAGGAAATGCTCCAGCCAAGCTACCGAGTCGGCATCCAGGTGGTTGGTCGGCTCGTCCAGCAGCAGCATGTCGGGCGCCGACAGCAGCAGGCGGCACAGCGCCACGCGGCGCTTCTCGCCGCCGGAGAGGTGCTCGATTTTAGCGTCCCACGGTGGCAGGCGCAGGGCGTCGGCGGCGACTTCCAACTGGCGCTCCAGATTGTGGCCGTCGGCTGCCTGGAGGATGGCCTCCAGCCTGGCCTGCTCGGCGGCCAGCGCGTCGAAGTCGGCGTCCGGTTCGGCATAGGCGGCATAGACTTCATCCAGGCGGGCCTGGGCCTGCTTGATCTCGCCCACCGCCTCCTCGACGATGTCGCGCACGCTCTTCTGCGGATCGAGTTGCGGCTCCTGCGGCAGGTAGCCGACCTTGATGCCGGGCATCGGCCGGGCCTCGCCGTCGAACTCGCTGTCGACCCCGGCCATGATCCGCAGCAGGGTCGACTTGCCGGCGCCGTTCAGTCCGAGCACGCCGATCTTGGCGCCGGGAAAGAACGACAGGGAGATGTCCTTGAGGATTTCACGCTTCGGGGGCACGACCTTGCTGACCCGATGCATGGTGTAGACGTATTGAGCCATGGATGACCTTGGTTTCGACCGGAAATGGAAACGGGAAGACGGGAGCAGCCCGGCCAGGGGCGCCTGGCCGGGCGCGGCCGGGGCGATCCGCGATATTCCGGAGACACCGGCTGCCCGGCCCCCGCACGTGCCAGCAAAGCTACCCGAAATGCGCCGGGCAGGCCAGACGAAGGGTGCTCCGGGCGGGAGGCGGCTTTACTGTGATCAAAGATGGCCTGCCCAGTCGAATGAGCCCGGCTCGCCCACGCTTGATTGTCTTTCATGTGCCGGCCCGGTGCGGATGGGGTAGAATTCGCGCCCTCTTTAATTATCGCCCAGCCGAACCCCAGGGGATTGCCATGTTCAGCCGTGATTTGACCCTCGCCCGCTACGATGCCGAACTGTTCGCCGCCATGGAGCAAGAAGCCCAGCGCCAGGAAGATCACATCGAGCTGATCGCCTCCGAGAACTACACCAGCCCCGCCGTGATGGAGGCCCAGGGTTCGGTGCTCACCAACAAGTACGCCGAAGGCTATCCGGGCAAGCGCTACTACGGTGGCTGCGAATACGTCGACATGGTCGAGCAACTGGCCATCGAGCGCGCCAAGCAACTGTTCGGCGCCGACTACGCCAACGTCCAGCCGCACGCCGGCTCGCAGGCCAACGCCGCGGTCTACCTGGCGCTGCTCAACGCTGGCGACACTATCCTCGGCATGAGCCTGGCCCATGGCGGCCACCTGACCCACGGTGCCAGCGTGTCCTCCTCCGGCAAGCTGTACCACGCGGTGCAGTACGGCATCGATGGCAACGGCCTGATCGACTACGACGAAGTCGAGCGCCTGGCCGTCGAGCACAAGCCGAAGATGATCGTCGCCGGCTTCTCCGCCTATTCCCAGGTGCTGGACTTCCCGCGCTTCCGCGCCATCGCCGACAAGGTCGGCGCCTACCTGTTCGTCGACATGGCCCACGTCGCCGGCCTGGTCGCCGCCGGCGTGTACCCGAACCCGATCCCCTTCGCCGACGTGGTCACCACCACCACTCACAAGACCCTGCGCGGTCCGCGCGGCGGCCTGATCCTCGCCCGCCGGAACGAGGAGATCGAGAAGAAGCTCAACTCCGCAGTCTTCCCGGGCGGCCAGGGCGGCCCGCTGGAGCATGTGATCGCCGCCAAGGCGGTGTGCTTCAAGGAAGCCCTGCAGCCGGAATTCAAGGAATACCAGCAGCAAGTGGTGAAGAACGCCAAGGCCATGGCCCAGGTGTTCATCGAGCGCGGCTTCGACGTGGTGTCCGGCGGCACCGAGAACCACCTGTTCCTGCTCTCGCTGATCAAGCAGGAGATCACCGGCAAGGATGCGGACGCCGCCCTCGGCCGCGCCTTCATCACGGTGAACAAGAACAGCGTGCCGAACGACCCGCGCTCGCCCTTCGTCACCTCCGGCCTGCGCATCGGCACCCCGGCGGTGACCACCCGCGGCTTCAAGGAGGCCGAGTGTCGCGAACTGGCCGGCTGGATCTGCGACATCCTCGCCGACCTGAACGACGAAGCGGTGGTCGACGGCGTGCGCGAGAAGGTCCAGGCGATCTGCGCCAGGTTCCCGGTATACGGCAATTGATCGGCATAGGGGGCAGCCATGAAGCTGCGCCCCTGCCACACCACCCGGCATGCGGGTCCGCACCGGGCGGTTCGAGAAGTTGAGGTTATGTGAGTCGGGGTATACCGAGCTTGTCGAAGTAGCTCACCGAAAGGACACAGTGAATCTCCGACAGACTGCAATGCCACCCTCTGCCACCAACCCCAGCAGCAAGACTCGCCGGCCCATGGGTTGCCCCAAGACGGCGAAGGGACTTGTAGATGTCGTCCCCGTTCACCAGTGTTTGAGCTGGATTGCCCTGAGTCGTCGGCGTAGCCACGAGTCCAGATCCCTGAACACCTTCGGTCCAAGGCTTCGACGGACGCCAAGGCCTCGGTGGTCATCGTCAGCAAGGCCGCTTTGTCGAGATGACCGTTGCGGTAGTCGTCGGGCTGTGTTTCGAGCCAGCGTAGGTGCTCGAGCAGGAGTCGCTGATGAGGGTTCGTGACTGCTGGCTCCAGGGGTTGAGGATTGAAACGCCGGTCAATTCAAAATCCGCCACGTTCCGGGTCACGATCGTCATGCCGTGAACGAGCGCCGTCGCGGCAATGAGCGCATCGCGCTCGCTCTTCTGATCCGGCACATGCAGCCTCGCGCACCGGAGAGCCACGGCGGTATCCACTGCCAGAATGCGTCCGGCAAAGCCAGGAAGGACGTGCTGATCGAGCCACGCTCGCAGAAGCGCCCCTTGAGCTGCATCCTTTCGTTCACACAGCAATACTCCGGTTTCCAACTCCATCACGGAGATGGCCGACAGGTACAACTCCCCGACCTGAACGCTTTGCGCCCAAGCAACAACACCGGTATCGGCCTTGCCCTGCTTGGCCTTGCGAAGCTCGGAGACAACATTGGTATCGAGCAAGAACATCAAGAAAAATCCACCGGCTTCGTCTTGATCGTGGCGCGAGGGGCTTCAAACTCCATGTCCTCTCCCCCAGGCATCGCTAGGATGTCGATGATGCTGGGTTGGCTGCCGGTAAGTCGCTGATATTCTTCGATGCACAGCAGAACGTGAGCCGGTTTCCCACGATCTGTGATGAACACAGGCCCGGTCAGCGCGGCCTTCTTTGCCCGGCTGGTGTCGTGATTGAACTCCCGGCTAGAAAGGGTCGTCGGCATAGTCTGCTCCTCCAACGTAAATGTAGGTATGTTTCTACATCATAGCAGCAGACCCGCATCTATAGCAGCGCTACCTTGAAGGCGAGGCGGACTTTCTCGCAACCGTTTTTCCTGATGGGGATAAGCGCCACGGTGATGAACGAGCTCGTTCTTCAGCGTTCCCCAGAAGCTCTCGATCGGTGCCTTATCAAAACAGTTCCCCTTGCCTGACATCGAACGCTGCAGGCCAAACTGCTCCTGCAAATCACGGTAAGCTTTCGCGCAGTACTGACTGCCGCGATCCGAACGATGGATGCGGCCTGGCGGTGGGCGGTGCTGCTGGAGTGCCCGGAACAGGACCCTGCTCACCAGATCGGTCGTCATCCGCTCCGAGAATGCGTAGCCAACGATCTCGCGGGTAAACACATCCTTCACGCCCGCCAGGTACAGCCCCCTCCCCAGTCGGGATATACGTGATATCGGCCGTCCACAGCGCATTCGGCCGGTTCGGCCTGAACACCTGTCCCAGCACATTCTCGGCGACTGGCAACGTATGCGACGGGTGAGTGGTCGCCTTGAATTTGCGCCTCTGCCGGCAACGCAGGCCCATTTCACGGCGCAGGCGAGCGATACGGTCGCGCCCGGCAGCAAAGCCCATCGCAGCAAGTTCTGGCTGTAAGCGGCGGATACCCTAGGTCTCCCGGTTTTTGCCATGGGCTGCCCGGATAGCCACCCGTAACCGCTCATTCTCCCGGTCTCGCGCCGAGGGGGCCCGCGCGTGCCAGTCGTAGAAGCCCGCGCCACGCGTACCGGGCAGTGACTCCCGAGCAAAGTACGCGGCTGCTTTTTTACGATATCCCGCTCCGTGCGGGCATCGGCGAGCTCCTTGCGCAGACGAGCATTCTCCGCCTCCCGCTCGGCAACGGTTCTCGCCCCTGGGGCTGGTTTCTCACTGCCTGCCATGGCAGCCGCCACCCAAGTGGCCAGCGTTCCCTTGGGAATGCCAACCGGCTGGCCGCCTCTTTACGGCTGAGTTCTTGTTCGAGGACCAGCTTCACCGCTTCGGCGCGGAACTCTCTGGGGTAACTGTTTCTGATCATGTTTCACTCCCGATCACTGATGGTAGCAATCGAGACTGTCTGCCCGAATCAGGCTATCCCACCTACAGATCCGCGCAACTCAACGAAGCTGGCGTTCTTGAACGTCACACTCTACGATCATCAATAATCTGGCAGCTAGAGCCTATTGGTTGGCAAATGGTTTTCCACCAGGGAACGCCAGCCGATGCCGACTCAAAGAATGCAACATAGATCCTTCGTTCAAACAGACGGCCTTTGGCTATAAAGGACATTAGCTAACCAAGACACTGATGTATCGAATTCATTTGCGAAAAATGATGAGTAGCGTCCAGGGGGTAGATGCCGACAGTTGCATTTTGGCTATGCCGGAGCTTCCGATTCAGCCGGCGTATCGAGTGTTGATGCAAGAGCTATGTAAATCGCTTGCGACACCTGCTAAGGCACTGATCGATGGAATCTATCTCTACGGCAGCGTTGCAAAAGGCTGCGCTAGGCTCGGTGTGTCGGATCTCGATGTCACTCTCATTCTTGGCCGATCCATTACAAGTATTGAGAACGAGTGGATTGAACAGGTACGGCAAGACCTTGAATGCCAACATCCAGAGGTCACCAAGATTGATTTCGATATCGGCTACCGCTCCGAGGCTGAGTGATCCCCACAAAATCACCGCAGTTCCCGCGCTTGCCGGTGGACCTCCTGCCGCAGGGCCAACTCCAGCTCCCGCAGCCTCTCTCGGGAAATGTCTCCCACATAAGTGCGTGCATACTCCAGTCCCAGCCGCCACAGCGACAGCACGTGCTTGCACTTGAGACTGTTGCTCTGGAAGCACCGTTCGTGCTCCGCCTCTCGCGCCTGCAGACCCAGCAGGCACAGCGCGTAGTTAGCCAGCACGGCGATCAGCAGCAGGATCTCGATGCGGCGCGGACAGCGGCTTCGATGCAGCTCCAGGCCAAACCCCAGCCGATGGCTCTTCAGGTCGCGCAAGCCTTCCTCGACCTGCATGCGCCACTTGTAGATCGCCACGACCCGCGCGGCATTCCACTGCGCCTCGGGCAGGTTGCTGGCCAGCAGCCAGGGCTCGCTTTCGCGCTGTGCGTTTTGCCGGCTGCGTTTATCCCGGGCCACGGTTCCGGTGATGCGCCGGTGCTTGCGCCCCCGTGGCGCATGCTTTACCGCGTAGAGTGGGGTGGACCAGGGCGCCGAGCGCGTCATTTCGAGGCCACCGAGCCGTTTCGGCGATGCCGAGGCCAGGGCGTACAGGCTTTTCACTGGC
This sequence comes from Azorhizophilus paspali, assembly GCF_043587585.2. GTDB lineage: Bacteria > Pseudomonadota > Gammaproteobacteria > Pseudomonadales > Pseudomonadaceae > Azotobacter > Azotobacter paspali. The sequence continues at coordinate 791,392 of NZ_CP171449.1, read as the reverse complement.
TGCCAGGGCTGCTCGGCGAATCGGCACAGGTCGCGATTGCGCACACGGCCGACGTAATGCCAACCCATGGCTTCGACGGCCTGGAACCAGGGCCGCCGGAAACCGGCATCGGTGACCAGGATGGGCGTGCAGCCGGCTGGCAGCATCGCCGCGAGCGCCTCGAGCAGGCGTTTCTGGCAACGCGGGCAGCCCTCGCGCGGATAGACGACTCCACAGACCGGCAGCGAACGCCCGGCCAGCGGGATCGCGGCGCGCAGCAGGAACAGCGTGCCGGCGGTATCGATCGGCGACCAGTCCACCAGGATCGACGGATGCTCGAGCGACCCCAGCAGGGCGCGGAGCATGGCCCAGTAGAACACCCCCCGCTCGGCCTGCAACTGCCGGTTGCCGAGCAGGCGGTCGACCCGCTTGATCGCATGCTTGGGCCAGGCAGAGCCGGGCAGGAAGCGCCCCAGCGCGGTCAGGCTCAGGCAGCGGCCTTGCAGCAGGGCGGCCACTGCGGCCATCAGGGCTTCGAGACGGCGGGCATGGATCGTGGGGAGTGCTTGGGCGAAGGCATCGTGCAAGAATTGGACGGTCTGCATGGGTAGGGGGGCATCGGTCAGTTTGGCGACAACCAACGTGCCCGCCCATGCAGGCCTCTTCAAGCCCTACCCAATTGATTTTCTTGGAAAGTTTCTGGGGATCACTCAGGCTCCGAGGCTTTAGCCGAGGAAAATGCCTATCGCTGGGGTTACTGGCTCAAGCACCATTGCCGATGCGTTTGGGGCAACGATCTAGGAAAACATTTCAAGCCGTTCAAGCCTTCTCGCTCCATAGCCTTGGCAGTGAACGGCGACTTCCCCGTTGTGCTGGCCAAATATGCAGGCCGCATCGAAGCTGCATCCTCTCCAGTAGAAATAAAACGGCTGCAGCGAGAGGCCGCACGGAAACTGCTTCGCTCAACTAACGTTCTGCGTTCAGAGGAAGATCTGCTCTGGCCCATAACGCTGGAAGACCATGCTCAGGCATTCATAGAACGTTACCCAGGAATGGAAATGCCTATTCAATTTTTTCTAAACCAGGCCTATGATCCAACGGCCTCAAGCGAAACCTACCTTACCGAGCTACGCAGTATGAACCAGTGGATGTCCCAACAAATTAGGAAAGAGTAGGCATCCTATATAGGGCCGGTAGCGGCAATCTACTGAGCGGCATCTCTGCGTCTCGCTGTCCTAATCCCAACACTCACGTCGATTGCAGTGCAGTCCGCTTCTGACCTTCCATGCAGTTGCCTTCTGAAAATGACGCCCGCGCCAGTGCTGGCCTTGCTCAAGTGATTTTCGAAAAATATTCTCGTAATGGTGTGCCGCCAAAGCCGAGTTTCGAGAAATACCGCAACGCGACATCCGACAGCAGCCATTCGACGCAAAGCCGCGCTGTTACTGGGTAATGCATTCCTTAGCGTGCTTTAAATGGCTCTGTTGCAAAAATTCGGTTGATCGCCGAAAGAGCGCGGATGATTTTCAGCGAGACTTTTGATAAGCGATTTTAAGTGGCGTCATTTTCAGGGCGAAGTGATCTTGTGGGCCGTGCGCTGGTATTGCCGCTATGGAGTAAGCTACCGCGACCTTAAGCAAATGATGGGCGAACGCGGTGTGTCCGTCGATCATTCCACGATCTATCGCTGGGTCCAAAAGTACGCACCGGAAATTGAAAAGCGGTTGCGTTGGCATTGGCGGCGACCGCAATCGACGAGTTGGCGCGTCGATGAGACCTAGGTGAAGGTTCGTGGTAAATGGACATATCTGTATCGCGCCGTCGATAAGTTCGGCAACACGATTGCTTTCTATCTGTCGCCGACGCGCAATGCCAAAGCAGCCAAACGATTTCTGGGCAAGGCTTTGAACGGCTTGAAGGAGTGGGAAAAGCCAACAGCGATCAACACCGACAAGGCGCCGACCTACGGCATCGCGATTTCGGCATTAAAGGCCGAAGGCAAGTGCCCAAAAGAGCTTGTGCACCGGCAGGTCAAATATCTGAATAACGTGGTCGAGGCCGATCACGGCAAGCTCAAACAACTGATCAGGCCAGTTAGAAGTTTCAAGACGCTGAAAACCGCGTATGCGACGATCAAAGGATTCGAGGTGATGCGGGCTTTACGCAAGGGGCAGGCTGCGATTTTCAACCTGACCGACGACGTCCGTGGCGAAGCTCGTATCGTTGAACGAGCTTTTGGGATTGGGCAGAGCGCATTAACGGAAGCCGTGGCTCTGCTCGCCCGGAAACTCGAAACTCAAACCGCCTGACAATGGAGAAAGTGGGAACGTCCTTGCAATCCAAACTTTTTGCAACAGAGCCGGTCTGCATGGGACCGGGGACGCTGTTTTTGTTTGGCGACAACCAACGTGCCCGTCCATGCAGGCCTCTTCAAGCCCTACCTAATTGATTTTACGGGAAAATTTCTGGGGATCAGTCAGCCGCGGATCGCCTCTAAAACGCTCGTTAAAACACCTCAAAACCCAAAAGGATCGTTGAATGGAAACCCCGACACCAAGCAATGACGCGCCAAGCCCTACTTCCCGCATAGCCACAGGCAAGATGCTGATAGACATAGCAGAGCATAGCGATCTCAACTATGACTTGGCCCTGCAACCGGACGGCAAGATCCTGCTGGCCGGACAGAGCTATGATCCCGTCAGCCGTAATGATGACTTCAGCGTGGTCCGGCTGAATGCTGACGGCACTGTCGATACCAGCCTCGATAGCGATGGCAAGGCCATCGTCGATATTGGAGGAAGCAACCAAGGCCGTAGCCTGACCGTGCTGCCCGACGGCAAGTTCCTGCTGAGCGGCAGCAGTAATGGCGACTTCGGCGTGATCCGGCTGAATACCGACGGAAGTCTCGATACCAGCTTCGGCAGCGACGGCAAGGCCACCTTCGATCTCGGGAGGGGCGATTATGTCTATAGCATGGCCATGCAGCCCGATGGCAAGATCCTGGTGACTGGACGGAGCGATAACGGCAGCGATGACAACTTCGGCGTAATCCGGCTGAACGCCGACGGCACCCTCGACACCACCTTCGGCAGCGATGGCAAGGCTATCTTCGAGCTCGGATATAGCGACGACCAAGGCCATAGCGTTACGGTACTGCCCGACGGCAAGATCCTGATGGCGGGATTCAGCTATGACTATTCCGAGAACAGCACCTATTTCGACTTCAGCGTGATTCGGCTGAACGCTGACGGCACGCTCGATACTAGCTTCGGTAGTGATGGCGAGGCCACCGCCGATATCGATGGGAACAGCGATTACGGCAATAGCCTGCTCGTGCAACCCGACGGCAAGATCCTGGTGGCCGGAGGGAGCGACAATTCTAGCTATCGCTATGGCACCAAATTCAGCGTGGCTCGACTGAATGCCGACGGCAGTCTCGATGCCAGCTTCGGTAGCGACGGCAAGGCCAGCTTCGCTCTCGGGATAGGCTACGCCCAAGTCAATAGCCTGGCCCTGCAACCGGACGGCAAGATCCTGCTGGCTGGACAGAGCTATAACCCCGACAACGCTACTTACGACTTCAGCGTGATCCGGCTGAACGTCGACGGCTCGCTCGACACCGGTTTCAGCGGCGACGGCAAGGCCATCTTTGATATAGCGTGGGGCAACGATGAAGGGCACAGCCTGACCGTGCAGCCCGACGGCAAGATCCTGGTGTCGGGATATAGCTATAACCCCAGCGGCAATGGTTACGACTCAAGCAGGTACGATTTTAGCGTGATCAGGCTGAACGCCGACGGCACCCTCGATAAGACTTTTGGGGCACTACCCGAGGATTTGCTCTTAACGCTCGAGGGCAGCCACGGCAACAACGATGTACTGATCGGCAGCGACGCCTACGAGCGGCTCCTTGGCAAGGACGGCAACGACGTTCTCGATGGCGGCGCCGGGCGCGATAGCCTGAACGGCGGCACGGGCGCCGACCTGTTCCGCATCTCGGCCCGCAACGACAGCTATCGCACCGACAGCGAAAATCTTAGCGACCGGATCGTCGACTTCGATCCCGGCCAAGACCGCATCGACCTCTCGGCGCTGGGCTTCACCGGGCTGGGCGACGGCCATGACGGCACCCTGGCCGTGCGGGTGAATAGTGTCGGCACCCTTACCTACCTCAAGAGCTTCGAAGCGGATGCCGAGGGACGGCGTTTCGAGATTTCGCTGAAGGGCAACCTCACCGGCCTGCTCGACAATAGCCATCTGATCTTCGAGCCGCTTGTCCTCGAAGGCACCGAGGCTGGAGACAACCTGCAGGGTAGCCCGGTGGCGGAGATCCTCGTCGGCCAGGGCGGCGAGGACTACCTGGATGGGGCCGGCGGCGGTGACCTGCTCGACGGCGGTGCCGGGCGCGATACCTTGAGCGGGGGCACGGGCGCCGACCTGTTCCGCGTCTCGGCCCGCACCGACAGCTACCGCACCGACAGCGAGGGTTTCAGCGACCGGATCCTCGACTTCGATCCCGGCCAGGACCGCATCGACCTCTCGGCGCTGGGCTTCACCGGCTTTGGCGATGGCCACGATAGCGCCTTAGCCGTGCAGGTGAACGACGCCGGCACGCGAACCTATCTGAAAAGCTTTGAAGTAGATGCCGAAGGACGGCGCTTCGAGATCGTCCTGGACGGCGACCTCGCCAACCGGCTCGACAGCGACAATGTGCTCTTCGCACCTGTGGCCATCGAGGGCACCGAGGCCGGTGACAGCCTGATCGGCCTTCCGGCGGCGGAAAGCCTCGCCGGCGGGGCTGGCGACGACTATCTGCATGGCGGCGCCGGCGCCGACATTCTCGACGGCGGCCTCGGGCGCGACACCCTGGCCGGCGGCAGCGGCGCCGACCTGTTCCGCTTTTCGAGCCTCAAGGACAGCTACCGCACCGATAGCGAAGGCTTCAGCGACCTGATCCTTGATTTCGAGGCCGGCGAGGACCGCATCGATTTGTCGGCATTGGGCTTCAGCGGCCTGGGCGACGGCTACGGCGGCACCCTGGCGGTGCAGGTGAACAGCGCCAGCACCGTCACCTACCTCAAGAGCTTCGAGGCGAATGCCGAAGGACAGCGCTTCGAGATCGCCCTGCAGGGCGATTACGACGATCAGCTCTTTGCCGATGCTTTCCTCTTTACCCCGGTGGGCAACTCGACCGGCCAGCTCCAAATCATCGGCACCACGCAGATCGAGCAGGCCAGCTGAAAGTGTAGGGTGCTGTCCGTTAGAAGCAGAAGCGGATAGGGTTCCTGTCACTCCGTTGCCAGTTTTCAGGCGGCATGCCTGGGGATTCCGTCGTAGTCTACTGCCCGACGGGCCTCCTCCAGATCGTAGGCATTCTGCAAAGCCAGCCAGTAGCCTTCACTAGGCCCTGTTGACGTATCAGCGTAACCACAGCAGAGCAGCAGCGAAGGCCAGCATGGACTGGAAATGGCTGGCCTTCTTCTCGTACCGCGTAGCGATCCGCCGATAGTGCTTCAACTTGCCGAACATGCACTCAATGACATGGCGTTCCTTATAGAGATGCCAGTCGCAGGAGCGCTGCTCAAGCCGGTGGCTCCGGGGCGGAATCACCGCCTGAATCTGACGCGCCTCCAGCCATGCCAGAAGCGTGTTGGCGTCATAGCCCTTGTCGGCCAGCAGCGCCGACGTACTGATCCCCTCCAAGAGCGAGACCGCCTGGGTGATATCGGCCGTCTGGCCCCCCGTCAAAATGAAGCGAATCGGCAGACCCAATGCATCGGTCAGCGCATGGATCTTGCAGCCAAAGCCACCGCGCGAGCGCCCCAATGCCTCCTCGGAAGCCGAGCTATGGGCCGCTCCTGCCGCGCAGGCATGAGCACGGATAATGGAACTGTCGATGCAGACATGCTGGAGGTCGGCCTCAAGACTGAGCGCCGAGTGGAGCTTGTTGCAGATGCCGAGCCTGCACCAGCGTGAAAAGCGCTTGAAGACGCTGTTCCAAGCTCCGAAGCGGCTGGGAAGCATCCGCCATTGGGCACCGGTGCGCAGTATCCACAACACCGCTTCGACGAACCGGCGGCAGCTCGGGGCCTTCAGCAGTCGGGCGCCCTTCGTGGTGCTCAGCAGAGTTTGTATCTGTGCCCAAGCGTTATCGCTCAGCTGGTTTCTGTCGGTCATGGCAAAAGCCAAATTTTAGCGCTGGGCTTACGTCAACAGGGCCTAGCGCCGTCCACGCTATTCATCCCCGCACTAGAAGTACGGGGCTTTCCGCGCATTTCGGTAAGCTCCGCCCATCGGAAAGAGCCCGGCCTCCGCATCGGGCTCTTTCGTTCCTGGCCGGCGATCCGGGCATTCCTGATGGGCTGTTTCCCGGACCGTGCCTGCGCCTGTCGCGCTCAGCCCTGCATCTCGGCGAATCCTGTCCGGATTTCCTCTTCCGGCAGTTCGTCGCCGATGAACACGAGCACGCTTTCGCGCGGCTCGTCGGCGCCCCACTCCTCCGCCCAGTCGAAGCCGTAGAGGCGCAGCACACCCTGAAACACCATGCGCCGCGATTCGCCAGCCAGGTTCAGCACACCCTTGTAGCGCAGCAGCGAATCGCCGTAGCGCGCCAGCAGGCCCTCCATGAACAGGCCAAGCTTCTGCAGGTCCAGCGCCCGCTCGCTGCGTAGCACCAGGGTGGCGATACGGTCCTTATCGGCGGTCGGAACGAGCGGGCGCAGGCTCAGGGCCTGGCCGAAGTCGGCGTTGAGGTTGAAGCCGCGCACGTCGAGCAGTTCGCCCAGCTCGATGCGCCCGTGCTCGACGATGCGGATCGGCGCGCGGCGGTTGATGCGCTGCAGCCGCTGGCTCAGCGCCTCGACCGCCTCGGCCGCCACCAGATCGGTCTTGCTCAGCAGGATGCGGTCGGCGAAGCCGACTTGGGCCTGAGCGATGGCCTCCTGCAGGTGACGCCCGGCATTAGCGGCGTCCACCAGGGTAACGATACCGTCGAGCACATAGCGGTCGCACACTTCACCGTCGGCGAAGAAGGTCTGCGCCACCGGCGCCGGGTCGGCCAGACCGGTGCATTCGATGACCAGGCGGTCGAAATCGAGTTCGCCGGCGTCCAGGCGCTCCAGCAGGAGGAACAGCGCCTTTTCCAGTTCGATATGGATGGAACAGCATACGCAGCCGTTGGCCAGGGTCACCACCTCGACCGGCTCGGCGCCGAGCAGTTGGCTATCGATCGGCATCTCGCTGTACTCGTTCTCGATCACCGCGATCTTCAGGCCGTGCTCGGCCTTGAGCAGGTACTGCAGCAGGGTGGTCTTGCCGGCGCCGAGAAAACCACTGAGCACGGTGACCGGGATGGGAAGTTGGGACATGGAAGCGATCCTCGAAACGAAGCGCGCCACGGCGAAGCGTGGCGCGTGAATACGGTTGCTCACGCGACAACCAGACTCGACGAGCGCGGCGAGCGCAGGCAGGTTGAGGACAAGCAGCGCGGGGGAGCCGCAATGTACCGCAGTACAGGAAGATTGACTCGCTACGCCCACCCTCCGGGCCGCGCCGGGGCGCGTTCGGCGGGCGGCTGCGCCGTCGAGCCTGGTCGCGCTCGAAGGCCAGCCGCGGCAGCTTGGCGAGTCGGGCTCAACAGCAGCGCACCGGCCGTCCCTTGCCGCCGCCGTAGCGGGCGTCCTGACGCTCGCGAAAGAAATCCTCGTAGCTCATTACCGGCTGCTCGGGGTGCTTGCTACGCATGTGCTCGACATAGGTGTCGTAATCGGGCATGCCGACCAGCATGCGCGCGGCCTGGCCGAGATACTTACCCATACGGCTGAGATCGTTAAACACGGCCTCTCTCCTTTCTCAAGGGCCGGGCCCCGTGGGGCCCGGCAGCACTCAGGCGCCGGGAACCGCCTGGAAGGGCGTTTCCTTGTCGGTGCGCTGCTCGACGATCCAGGCGGCACGGCCGACCTTCAGCGAGTAGAACAGGATGCTGAACACCACCATCAGAAATAGCACGCTGAGACCAGCGTTGGTGTAGGCGTTCATGATCACGTTCTGCATCTGGCCGATGTCCTTGGCCGGAGCCAGGACCTGGCCGGCATCCATCGCCGCGGAGTATTTGCCAGCCAGGGCGAGGAAGCCGACCGCCGGGTTCGGATCGAACAGTTTGATCAAGCTCGCCACCGTGGTGCAGATCAGCAGCCAGACGGCCGGCAGCAGGGTGACCCAGACGTAGTTCTGGCGCTTCATCTTGATCAGCACCACGCTGCAGAGCATCAGAGCGATGCCGGCGAGCATCTGGTTGGAGATGCCGAACAGCGGCCACAGGGTGTTGATGCCACCCAGCGGATCGACCACGCCCTGGTACAGCAGATAGCCCCAGAGCGCCACGCAACCGGCGGTAGCCAGTACGTTGGCGCCCCAGGAGTCGGTGCGGCGCAGGGCCGGCACGAAGTTGCCGAGCAGGTCCTGGAGCATGAAGCGCCCGGCGCGGGTGCCGGCGTCCACGGCGGTCAGGATGAACAGAGCCTCGAACAGAATGGCGAAGTGATACCAGAACGCCATGGAAGTCGCCCCCGGCAACACATGGTGGAGGATCTGCGCGATGCCTACGGCGAGGGTCGGCGCACCGCCGGCACGCGCCAGGATAGTGGTTTCGCCGATATCGCGGGCGACGCTTTCCAGCGCTTCGGGCGTGATGGCGAAACCCCAGCCGCTGACCGTCGCCGCCACGCTGGCGGCATCGGCGCCGACGATGGCCGGCGGGCTGTTCATGGCGAAGTACACGCCGGGCTCGATCACCGTGGCGGCGACCATGGCCATGATCGCCACCATCGACTCCATCAGCATGCCGCCGTAGCCGATGTAGCGGGCATGGCCCTCGCTAGCCAACAGCTTGGGCGTGGTACCCGAGGAGATCAGCGCGTGGAAGCCGGACACCGCGCCGCAGGCGATGGTGATGAACAGGAAGGGAAACAGCGCCCCTTTCCACACCGGACCGCTGCCGTCGATGAACTGGGTTACCGCCGGCATCTTCAGGTCGGGGTTGAGAATCACGATGCCGATCGCCAGGGCGGCGATGGTGCCGATCTTCAGGAAGGTCGACAGATAGTCGCGCGGGGCGAGGATCAGCCATACCGGCAATACCGCGGCGACGAAGCCGTAGCCGATCAGCATCCAGGTGATTTGCACACCGCTGAAGGTGAACACTTCGCTCCAGTAGGGATCGGTGGAAATCACGCCGCCCAGCCAGATCGAGGCCAGCAGCAGGACGATGCCAATCACCGAGATCTCGCCGATGCGTCCGGGACGGATGTAGCGCATGTACAGGCCCATGAACATGGCGATCGGAATGGTCGCGATCACTGTGAACATGCCCCAGGGACTGTGAGCCAGGGCCTTGACCACGATCAGCGCCAGCACCGCGAGGATGATGATCATGATCAGGAAACAGCCGAACAGCGCGATAGTACCGGGAACCTGGCCCATTTCTTCGCGCACCATGTCGCCCAGCGAGCGAGCGTTGCGGCGGGTGGAGATGCACAGCACCAGGAAATCCTGCACCGCACCGGCCAGCACCACCCCGGCGATCAGCCACAGGGTGCCGGGCAGATAGCCCATCTGCGCGGCGAGCACCGGGCCGACCAGCGGGCCGGCGCCGGCGATGGCGGCGAAGTGATGGCCGAAGAGCACGTGCTTATTGGTAGGCACGAAATCCAGACCATCGTTGTTGAGCACCGCCGGGGTGGCGCGGCGCGGATCGAGCCCCATCACCCGGTTGGCGATGAACAAGCTGTAGTAGCGGTAGACGACCAGATAGATCGACGTCGCGGCGACCACGATCCACAAGGCATTGATGGCTTCGCCACGCCGCAGGGCCACGACACCCAAGGCGGCGGCGCCCAGTACTGCCAGGGCGAGCCAGGCGAGATGAGAGACCAATCGGTTCATTGAATTCTCCTGCCGCCGGCCGGGAGCCTGCGGCGTCATTGTTGGAATTATCGCGCCCCGGAGATGGAGCCTTGTTACTATCGCCAGATCCCGCCGGTGCCGATATTCGCAGTGCTACTCAGAGCCACTACGTAGAACCACGTAGACACGGCGGGCCGGGCATGTCCCTGTCCGGCCCCGGACGGGCCTGGCAGCCCTCTGGCATGGGGCCTGGCCAGCGGTCGCAGGCAGGCAGCTAGCAAAACGCCCCTACCAGAAATCCTAGGACAGAATCTCCGGACCCGACGGCCTCCCATACCGGTCGTCCGGTAGATGCGCTTTCGGCAAACGATCCCGGTGCGCCCCACGGCTCCGCTCCATTCCGCATGAGAAGGTCTATGCAGCTCAAACACAAGATCGTCGCTCTCAGCATCCTGCCGCTGCTGCTGGCCATGGCGCTCATCTGCGCTTTGGTCATCGTGCAGAACCAGCGGCTGGGAGAAGATCAGGCCTGGCTGATCGAAAACGCCATTCTCTCCAGCAAGCGGGCCGAACTGAAGAACTACGTGGCCATGGCACTGAGCGTCATCACCCCGCTGCAGGCCGGCGCCTCGGACGATGCCCAGACCCGCCGGCAGGCGCTGGAAGCCCTGGCCAAGCTCGGTTTCGGACGGGACGGCTACTTCTTCGTCTACGACATCCGGGGCCGTAACCTGATGCATCCCCGCCAGACCGAACTGGTCGGCCGCGACTTGTGGAACCTGACCGACCCCCACGGTCTGCCCGCCGTCCGGGCACTGATCGAGAGCGCCACTCATGGGGACGGCTTCCAACGCTACGCCTGGAGGAAACCCTCGACCGGCCAGGTGACCGACAAGCTGGCCTACGTGGTGGCGCTCGAACCCTGGGGCTGGATGCTCGGCACCGGGATTTACCTCGAGGACGTGGAGCAAGCGACCCGCCAGGTCCGCGACGAGGTGGCCGGCGGCATACGCTCGACCATGATCGCCATCGCCACCATCGCCCTGGTGGCGGTGCTGCTGGTCTTCGCCGGCGGCTTGACCCTGAGCGTCCGGGAACACCGGCTGGCCGACAGCAAGCTGCAATCGCTCAACCGGCGCATCGTCCACCTGCAGGAAGAAGAACGTTCGCGGGTTTCCCGGGAATTGCACGACGGCATCAGCCAATTGCTAGTGTCGATCAAGTTCCAGTTCGAACTGGCCGGCCATCAACTGGAGGCCGGCCACAGCGATGGCTTGGCGATCCTCGGCCAGGCCACCGAGCGACTGGGCGGCGCCATCGGCGAGATCCGCCGCATCTCTCACGATCTGCGCCCCTCGCTGCTCGACACCTTGGGGCTGCCGGCCGCCATCGGCCAATTGGCGACCGAGTTCGAGCAGCGCTGCAACCTGAGCGTCGTCTACCGCAATAGCCTGCACGACGCCCGGCTGCTCGACGAAGTGGCGGTGGCGCTGTTCCGCATCGTCCAGGAGGCGCTGACCAACATCGAGCGCCACGCCCGGGCCAGCAGCGTCCTCATCGACCTCGAACCCTGTGTGGACGGCGTGCAGTTGCGGGTACGGGACGACGGCATCGGCTTCGATCCGTGGACCATAGAGCGGACGCAGGAAGGCATCGGCCTGCGCAATATCCGCGAACGGGTCGAGCACCTCGGCGGTCGCTTCAGCCTATCGTCCAGCATTGGTCATACCGAGATCTGTGTAATATTGCCCGTGCCCCCTATAAGAAGAGTCGCAGCATGAATTCCGGCAACCCGATCCGGATCGTCCTGGTCGACGATCACGCACTGGTACGCGAGGGCATCCGTGCACTGCTGACTGTCATGCCACGGATCGAAGTGGTAGGCGAGGCGGAAAGCGCCGCCGAAGCGCTCGAACTGCTTGACCGGCGGCCGGCGGACCTGCTGCTGCTCGACATCGGCCTGAAAGACACCAACGGCCTGGAGCTGACCCGTACCCTGGACCGGCAGTACCCGAATCTCAAGGTGCTGATCCTCAGCATGTACGACAACATCGAACACGTCCGCACCGCGATCCGTGCCGGTGCCCGCGGCTATGTGCTGAAGGACGCCTCGTCGCGGGAAATCGTCGCCGCCATCGAGGCCATCGCCGCCGGCGGCAGCTTCTACAGCTCGGAAGTCGCCCGCAAGCTGGCCGACCGCGGCTCGGACCCGCAGAACCTCACGCCCCGCGAGCATCAAATCCTGCGAATGCTCGCCCAGGGGCTGGACAGCAAGGCCATGGCCCGCGAACTCGATATCAGCGTGCGCACGGTGGAAACCCACCGTCTGAGCATCCGCCGCAAGCTGAACATCGACGGCTTCGCGGCATTGATCAAGTACGCCCTGAGCGCCTCCCGGCTCTGACGGGGTGCTCCGCCGATGGAACGGCAGCCCGGCGGATGAAATCCGCCCATTCGGCCACGGCCTCGCGCCCCCGCCGGGCAGACTCGATCAGATCCAGCGCCGTACCCGCTCCCGGTAGGACCGGTAGGCGTCGCCGAACAGTTCGCTCAGCAGCGCCTCCTCATGACGGATCACCGTGCGGTCCATGAAGACGATCAGCGCCGGCAGCAGCAACCAGGGCCAGAGGCTGGCCAGGAGCAGAGCGATGCCGGCGTAGACCAGGGTATCGGCTAGGTAGATGGGGTTGCGCGAGAAACGGAAAGGTCCTTCTTCGAGCAGTTTCGCTGGGGTGCCGTAGGGGTTGACGGTAGTGCGCTGGCCGATCATCTGCAGCGCGCTCCAGAGCATCAGCAGCAGGCCGGCGTCGATCAATCCCCAGCCGATCCAACAGGTCCAGACGTTGTCCGGCAGCGGCACCGGCAATAAGGCATCCAGCCCCCAAGCCAGGCTGACGAAGAGCAGGTAGATGACGGGCGGCGGCAGGATGCGGGGGATGGGACGAGCGGACATGACGGCACTCCTTGGCGGGAAAGTCCGATTGTAGCGCCAGCGAGCCCTCCCCCTGGCATCCGCCCATTATTCGAAGAGCGCATCCAGGGCCTGTTCCAGGCGCGTCACCGGGATCACTGCCAGCCCGGCCGGCGCTTCCTTGGGTGCGTTACCCTTGGGCACGATGGCGCGCCTGAAACCGTGCTTGGCGGCCTCCTTGAGGCGCTCCTGGCCGCTCGGTACCGGACGGAGCTCACCGGACAGGCCGATTTCGCCGAACACCAGCAGGTCGTGGGGCAAGGGCCGGTTGCGCAGGCTGGAGATCACTGCGGCGAGCAGCGCCAGATCCGAGGCGGTTTCCAGCACCTTGACCCCGCCGACCACATTGAGAAAAACATCCTGATCGTAGGTGGGGATACCGCCGTGGCGGTGCAGCACGGCCAGCAGCATGGCCAGACGGTTCTGGTCGAGGCCGAGGGTGACGCGCCGTGGGTTGGCCAGGTGGCTGTTGTCGACCAGCGCCTGCACCTCGACCAGCATCGGCCGCGAGCCCTCCCAGGTGGCCATCACCACGCTGCCAGGCACCGCCTCCTGGGCGCGGGTGAGGAAGATCGCTGAGGGATTGGAAACCTCCTTCAAGCCCTTGTCGGTCATGCCGAACACACCCAGCTCGTTGACCGCGCCGAAGCGGTTCTTCACCGCCCGCAACAGGCGCAGGCGGCCGTCGGACTCGCCCTCGAAATACAGTACGGTATCGACCATGTGCTCGAGCACCCGGGGGCCGGCCAGCGAGCCCTCCTTGGTCACGTGGCCGACCAGAAACACCGCGGTGCCACTCTGCTTGGCGAAACGCACCAACAGCGCCGCGCTCTCGCGCACCTGGGCGACGCCGCCGGGCGCCGACTGCAACTGCTCGGTGAAGATGGTCTGGATCGAGTCGATCACCATCACCTTGGGCTTTTCCAGGCGGGCGGTGGCGACGATCGCCTCGATGCAGGTCTCGGTCATTACTTTGAGCTTGTCCAGCGGCAGGTCCAGCCGCCGGGCGCGCATGGCGACCTGCTGCTGGGATTCCTCGCCGGTGACGTAGAGCGCCGGGAAGCGCTCGGCGACATTGCACAGGGTCTGCAGAAGGATGGTCGACTTGCCGATTCCCGGGTCGCCGCCGATCAGCACCACCGAACCGTCCACCAGACCGCCGCCGAGCACCCGGTCGAGCTCCTTCGAAGCGGTGGAAAAGCGCGGCAGCTCCTCGACGCTGACCTCCGCCAAGGTCCTGACACTGGCCTGCTGGCCGACCCAGCCGCCGCGCCCGCTCGGCGTCGCCGTGCCCTCCAGCAGGGTTTCCACCAGGGTGTTCCAGGCGCCGCATTCGCCGCACTGGCCGGCCCATTTCGGGAGGGTGGCGCCACACTCGGTACAGCCGTACATGCGCTTGGCCTTGGCCATGGGAACTCCGCTTCGGGAAAAACCCACATGATAACGGCCGGGGCCGGGCCCGTGCGCGCACTCAACTACCGTTATCGAGCGCCTTTCTGAGTTGGCGAGCGATATCGTCCTTCATCACCACCCGTTCCTGCTTCAGCGCGTTCAGTTGCAGGTCGTCCATGTTCTCCGTGCCACCCTCGATAAGGCAGATACGCTTGTCCAGCGCCTCGTAATCCTCGACCAGGCAGGAGAAGCTGGGATTCGTTTGCCGCAAGCGTCGCAACACTTCGGCCATGTCCGGGAAATCTTTGCTCAGGGGATGGGGATCGACGTAGTACATGCAGCACTCCTCCTCTGAAAATGGTGAACGGACCTTTTCACCTTAGCAGCCGGTCAACACGGCCGCCGGGCCGCGCGGCGAACGGATCGGCCCGTGCGCCAGGCGTTCCGTGGCATCGCCGGCACCGGGGAGCGGGAGGCAGCGGCGAACCTCCAGCAACCAGGGCGATAGCCGGACAGGCGTGTCCTAAACTGCAATCCAGTCACCTCAGCAAGGAGCGCTTCCATGGGCATGCTCAGCGAATTCAAGGCTTTCGCCGTCAAGGGCAACGTGGTGGACATGGCGGTGGGGATCATCATCGGCGCGGCTTTCGGCAAGATCGTCTCGTCCTTCGTCGGGGACGTGATCATGCCGCCGCTCGGCCTGTTGATCGGCGGAGTGGACTTCTCCGATCTGGCCATCACCCTCAGGCCAGGCCTGGGCGACACGCCTGCGGTAGTGCTCGCCTATGGCCGGTTCATTCAGACGGTGATCGATTTCCTGATCATTGCCTTCGCCATCTTCATCGGCGTCAAGGCACTCAACCAGCTCAAGCGCCAGGAGGCCGAAGCGCCGAGCCTGCCGCCGGCGCCGACCCGCGACCAGCAACTGCTCGAAGAGATTCGCGATCTGCTCAAGGTGCAGGACCGGTCCTGATCAGCCGAGCGCCTTTTCGATCGCCTGCAGCAGCGCCGGGTCGTCCGGGGCGGTGCGCGGCGAGAAGCGCGCCAGCACACGGCCATTGCGTCCCACCAGAAACTTCTCGAAATTCCAGGTGATATCGCCGGGAAACTCGGCACCCTCCCCAGCCAGCAGGCGGTACAGGGAGTGACGGCCGGAGCCGTTGACTTCGAGCTTGGCCGCCAGGGGGAAGGTCACGCCGTAATTGAGAGAGCAAAACTCGCGGATCTGCGTCTCGCTGTTCGGCTCCTGCCTGGCGAACTGGTTGCACGGCACGCCGAGCACGCTGAAGCCGCGTTCGCGATACCGCAGGTGAAGCTTCTCCAGGCCGGCATATTGGGGCGTCAGCCCGCATTTGGAGGCGACGTTGACCACCAGCACCACTTTGTCTAGGAACTGCGCCAGCGGCAGGTCCTGCCCGTCCAGGCTACGCAAGGTCAGATCATGGAACGCACTCATCTCTCGACTCTCCTGCTTGCCAAGAGAAAAGGCGCCGAACGGCGCCTTTCCGATGTGTCGCAACCGGCCGGCGGACCGGCTTCAGTGATGGTGGCCGCCCGCGCCATGGATATGGCCGTGGGCGATCTCTTCCTGATGGGCATCGCGCACGTCGACCACCTTGACTTGGAAGTTCAGGCGCTGGCCGGCCAGCGGATGGTTGCCGTCGACGGTCACGTCGTCGCCGTCCAGGTCGCGGATGGTGACGATCTGCATGCTGCCGTCCGGGCCGGAGGCATGGAACTGCATGCCCACCGCCAGTTCGTCGACACCCTCGAACATGGCGCGGTTGAGGGTGGCGACCAGTTCGGGGCTGTACTCGCCATAGGCCTCTTCCGGCTCGATGGATACCTTCAGTTCGTCGCCGGCCTGCTTGCCTTCCAACGCCTTTTCCAGGCCGACGATGATGTTTCCGGCCCCATGCAGGTAGACCAGCGGCGCGGCGCCGGCGGAGCTGTCGATCACCTCACCGGCATCGTTGGTCAGGGTATAGTCGATGGAGACGGCCTTGTTGGTGGCGATCAGCATGGGCGAACAACCTTTTGCGAAAGAAGAATTAAGTTCTCAGTGTAACCGTCACCTTGCGGGAAAGCGAACCGAGCGAGGATGAGCGGGCCGGGAGCGCGCGCGCCAGCGGTTCCCGTCAGACGTCGTCCAGCCGGCGCGCATCCCGGCGGAACCGGCTCGAACGCCCGCTTTGGAACATCGTCGGCCTCCGCCCGGTCAACCTTCTTTACCGCGGCTGGCGCCGGAAGGAATGCCCCAAGGAGGATCGATGGCCACGCGCAACATACTCGTGCTCAACTGCGGCAGCTCGTCGCTCAAGTTCGCCCTGCTCAGCCAGCCCCACTCCACGCCCCTGCTCGCCGGCCAGGCCGAGCGCCTGGCCGGCCCGCAAGCCACGCTGTACTGGTGGCAGGCGGCGAACATCCGCCAGCGCCGCGAACTGCCCGGCGCCGATCACCGCGCCGCGCTCCAAGCGCTGCTGCCGCTAATCGAAGCGGCCTGCGGCGAAAGCCTGCACGGCATCGGCCACCGTGTGGTGCACGGCGGCGAGCAGTTCACCCAGTCCTGCCTGATCGACGCGCGGACGCTCGCGGCGATCCGCGAGACGGTACCGCTGGCACCGCTGCATAACCCGGCCAACCTGCTCGGCATCGAGACCGCCTTGGCGCTGTTCCCCGACCTGCCGCAGGTCGCGGTGTTCGACACCGCCTTCCACCAAAGCATGCCAGAACACGCCTACCGCTACGCCATTCCAGAGCGCTTCTATCGCGAACATGGCGTGCGCCGCTACGGCTTCCACGGCACTAGCCACCGCTACATCGGCCGGCGCGCCGCCGAGATCACTGGCCTATCCCCCGGCGACAGTTGCTGGCTCAGCGCCCACCTGGGCAACGGCTGCTCGACCTGCGCCATCGTCGACGGCCAGAGCCGCGACACCAGCATGGGCCTGACCCCGCTGGAAGGCCTGGTGATGGGCACCCGCAGCGGCGATGTCGACCCTAACCTGCACAGCCACCTGGCTCGCACCCTGGGCTGGAGCCTCACCGAAATCGACCACCTGCTGAACAGCGAGAGCGGCCTGCTCGGCCTGTCCGGGCTGTCCAACGACATGCGCAACCTAGAGCGGGAGCGCGCCCGGGGCCACCGCCAGGCGACCCTGGCCATCGAGGTGTTCTGCTACCGCCTGGCCAAGTCGCTGGCCGCGCTGTTCTGCGCCCTGCCGCGCCTGGACGGGGCGATCTTCACCGGCGGCATCGGCGAGAACTCGCCGCTGGTACGCGCCAGGACCGTCGCCCACATGGGTCTGCTCGGCCTGGCCATCGACGAAACCGCCAACGCCCGTTGCGTCGGCGGCGTCAGCGGCGCGATCAACGCCCCCGGCCATCCGCGCCTGCTGGTCATCCCCAGCAACGAAGAGCAGCAGATAGCCTTGGACACCCTGGCGCTGCTCGACGCCTCCGCCCCTCGATAAGGACAACCCCATGCAGACCTTCCTGATCGCCCCCAGCAGCTACGGCGTCGGTCTCACCTCGATCAGCCTCGGCCTGGTCCGGGCCTTGGAGCGCTGCGGCCTGAAAGTCGGCTTCTTCAAGCCGGTCGCCCAGCCGCACCCCGGCGATTGCGGCCCGGAACGCACCAGCGCGCTGATCGCCCGCACCCACAACCTCGAACCACCGGAACCCCTGCCCCTGGCACAAGTGGAACGGCGCCTCGGCGACGGCCAGTTGAACGAGTTGCTGGAAGACATCGTCGGCCGCCTGCAACAACTAGAAGATGACCACGACGTGCTGATCGTCGAGGGTCTGGTGCCCAGCCCGCAGGTCGGCTATGCCGCGCGCCTCAACGGACATCTGGCGCGCAGCCTGAACGCCGACGTCATCCTGGTCTCCACGCCGGCCGAGGAAAGCCTCGAGGAACTGCGCGACCACCTAGAGATCCAGGCCCGCCTGCTAGGCGCCGGCCAAGACACGCCGGTCGCCGGGGCGATCCTCAACAAGGTGCGCTCAGGGCCGCTGGCCGAGCACCTGTGCCGGCCCAAAGCGCTGGGCCGGAATCTGCGCCTACTCGGCTGCGTGCCCTGGCGCGACATGCTGAACACCCCGCGCACCAGCGACATCGCTGACCTGCTCGGCGCGCGTCTGCTCAACCCCGGCGACTACCGCCAGCGCCGGGTACAGCACAGCCTGCTGTGCGCCGCCGCCGCGCCGAGCCTGCTGCCGCGCTTCAAGCCGGGTACCCTGCTGCTGGCGCCCGGCGACCGCCACGACGTGATCCTCGCCGCCGGCCTGGCCAGCCGCAACGGCATGTCGCTGGCTGGCCTGCTGCTGTGCGGCGCCCTGCCCGCCGACGAACGGGTGCTCGAGCTGTGCCGGCCGGCCATGGCCGACGGCTTGCCGGTGCTCGCCGTGGAACGCGATCCCGAGGACACCCTACGCGAGTTGGAGCGCCTGAACCGGGAAATCCCCATCGACGACCTGGAACGCGCCGAGCGGATCAGCGACTACGTGGCCAGTCATCTGGATCGCGCCTGGTTCATCGAGCGCTGTGGCACGCCCCGCGAGCCGCGCCTGTCGCCGCCGGCGTTCCGCTACAAACTGGTAAAGCGGGCCAAGGCGGCGAACCGGCGCATCGTCCTGCCGGAGGGCAGCGAACCGCGCACCGTGCAAGCCGCGGCGATCTGCCAGCAGCGTGGCATCGCCCGCTGCGTACTGCTGGCCAAGCCCGAGGAGGTGCAGGCGGTGGCCCGCGCGCAGGGTATCGAGCTGCCCGCCGGCCTGGAGATCGTCGATCCCGAGCAGATCCGCGAGCGCTATGTCGAGCCCATGGTCGAGCTGCGCCGGCACAAGGGCCTGAGCGCCCCGGCGGCACGCGCTCAACTGGAGGACAACGTGGTGCTCGGCACCCTGATGCTGGCCCTGAACGAGATCGACGGCCTGGTCTCCGGCGCCGTGCACACCACCGCCAACACCATCCGCCCGGCGCTGCAACTGATCAAGACCGCGCCGGGGTGCAAGCTGGTTTCCTCGGTATTCTTCATGCTGCTGCCGGAGCAGGTGCTGGTCTACGGCGACTGCGCGGTGAATCCCGACCCGAGTGCCGTGGAACTGGCCGACATCGCCTTGCAGAGCGCGGCCTCGGCGCAGGCCTTCGGCATTCCGCCGCGGGTGGCGATGATCAGCTATTCCACCGGCGCCTCCGGCGAAGGGGCGGACGTTGAGAAGGTCCGCGAAGCTACCCGACTGGCCCGCCAGGCCCGTCCCGACCTGCCGATCGACGGTCCGTTGCAATACGACGCCGCGGCAATCGCCGAAGTCGCCCGGCAGAAGGCTCCGGACAGCACGGTGGCCGGCCGCGCCACGGTGTTCGTGTTCCCCGACCTGAACACCGGCAACACCACCTACAAGGCGGTGCAGCGCAGCGCCAACTGCGTCAGCGTCGGCCCCATGTTGCAGGGCCTGCGCAAGCCGGTGAACGACCTCTCTCGCGGCGCGCTAGTCGACGACATTGTCTTCACCATCGCCCTCACCGCGATCCAGGCCGAAACCGCCACCGGCTGAAACGGAAAAGCCCGGCATCGGCCGGGCTCTTTTACTGCGCGAAACCTTTCGGCTTACGGCTGCTGGGTTTCGGCGCCCGGCAGCGGGCGCAGGTTGATCTCCACGCGGCGGTTCTGCGAACGGCCGGACTCGGTGGCGTTGCTCGCCACCGGCGAGTTCGGACCGGCGCCGCGGGTGGTGACCCGCGCGCCGTTGACGCCCTGGGCGATCAGGTAATTGGCCACGCTCTGCGCACGGCGCTGCGACAGGTTCATATTGGTCTGGTAGGAACCGGTGTTGTCGGTATGGCCGATGACCTCGATGCTGTTCTGGTCGTATTGCTTGAAGGAGTTCGCCAGATCGTTCAACGGGGTGTAGAAGTTGCTGGCGATTTCCGCCGAGCCGGTGGCGAAGGTGATGTTGCCGGGCATGATCAGCTTGATGTCATTGCCCTGGCGCTGTACTTCGACGCCGGTGCCGGCCATCTGCTGGCGCAACTGGGCTTCCTGCTTGTCCGCGTAGTAGCCGTAGCCGGCGCCGGCGGCACCGCCCACCGCGGCGCCGATCAAAGCGCCCTTGCCACGGTGGTCGTGATCGATCAGCGCACCCGCGGCGGCGCCGGCCAGCGCACCGAGACCGCCGTACTTGGCGGTACGGCTCATGCCGCTCTGCCCGGCCTGGTTCTGGGTCTGGTAGGGGTTATCGTTCGAAGCACAACCGGCCAGCAACGCCATGGCAGTCGCAGCGATCAACAGGCGAGACGGAGTAAACATGCAGTATTGCTCCTAAGAGATTCATCAGCCCCGAAAAAAGAGGATGATTGGAACACGAAAACGGCGGGAAATTCCTACGCAATCCGCAAGGCCTCGGATAGGGGAATCTCCCTGCCATTGTCGGGGGATTTCATGTGCCCTTGCAACGTGGGCGAACGGATCGCCCGCCGCCTCAGGCCCGGACGAAGGGGTTTTCCCGCATCTCGTCGCCCAGGCGGGTGTCGGAACCGTGGCCGGTGACCACCGTGGCCTCCTCGTCCAGCGTATAGAGCCGCTCCCTGATCGAGCGCTTGAGCGCGGCGGCATCGCCGCCCCAGAGATCGGTACGCCCGACGCTGCGATGAAACAGAGTATCGCCGGCGATCAGCAGCCTAGCATCGGCGAACCAGAAGCTCATCGAGCCGGGCGTATGTCCCGGCGTGTGCAGCGCGACACCGCAGCCGCAGGCCAGCTCCTCGTCGTCGGTCAGCCAGCGGTCGGGCGCCGGCACCGGGGCGTAGGGCACGCCGAACATGCGGCACTGCATCTCCAGGTTGTCCCAGAGGAAACGATCGTCCTGATGCAGGTGCAGGGTCGCACCGGTCAGCTCCTTCAACTGGCCGGCGGCGAGGAAGTGATCGAAATGCGCATGGGTGTGAACGATGCTCACCACCCTCAACCCGTGGCGCTGCAGACGCGCCAGGATCAGCTCCGGATTACCGCCCGGATCGACGACCATGGCCTTCTTGCTGGCGGGATCGCCGACGATGGTGCAGTTGCAGCGCAGAGGGCCGACAGGAAAGGTTTCGCGGATCAGAGCGGTGGGCGCGGTCATGGGCGGGGCTCCGGAAGCTTCGGTGCACCATCTTGGCATACTGCGGAGCAAAGGAAGAAAGGATGGTTGCCCACGACACCCGTCCGGGAAACCGCGAAGGCCCATCCCCTCAGCACTCCATCCGGCTCTCCCATACCCGCTCGCGGAACTGGCTGGGCGTCATGCCCAGACGTTCGCGAAAGGCCGTGGCGAAGTTGCCGGCGCTACTGAAGCCGACCAGTTCCGCGATGTCCTGGATGGACATGCTGCTGTCTCTCAACAATTCTTGGCTCTTGCGCAGTCGCTCCTCGCGAATCCAGGCGAACACTGTCATTCCCAGGCGGCGGCGGAAAACGCCCGAAAGCCGCTTGTCGTAGGTTCCCACCTGGCGGGCGAGTTCGCTCAAGGGCGGCGGGCAGTCCAGGTGACGGGCGATCAGGCGCATCGCCGCATGCAGGATCATTTCATCGGGGTCCACCGGCTGCGGAGGCGGCAGGGGAGCCTGGAGCTGTTCGCGCCACACCAACTGCAAATGGATGCGGATGCGCGCGAGGATTTCCTCGGGCACGCAGGATTTGAGCACGTAGTCGACACTGCCCAGTTGCAAACCCGTCAGCCGCTCGTCGATGCTCGCCGCCGAGGTCAAGAAAATGATCGGCGCCTGCTTGCCGCCTGGCGCCTCGCGCAGCAGGCGGCACAGCGCGAAGCCGTCCACCTGCGGCATGCGCACATCGAGCAGGATCAGGTCCGGATAGAGCGCCAGGGCCCGCTGCAGCCCTTGCCGCGGATCGCTGGCTAGGGAGATTCGGAATCCTTCCGCCTGCAACAGGGTCCGCAGGGAGCGCAACTCCTCGGGCTGATCGTCGATCAGCAGGATATGCGCTCCGCTGCCCAGCCGAAATGAATCTTCGTGCATGTCATCCAACCGCCAAAAGGTAAGGTCCCGTGCCTTGCGGCAAGACCGGCCGACAAAGGTTTTTTCCGTGGCAACAAAAGTCGCTGGGTTCACCGAACATTAGGCTAGCCGCGAACTCGATGAAAACATCCATGATCCTCCATTCCTAAATCATGGTGATTGTCTTATCAACTCATACCCGGCAACGAACAGGCGCTGCTGTCCTCCCGGTTACTGTCCCATCATGCTATTCGCCCCTACACCTGCTGGCAGAGTAACTCTGCCGACGGCATGGGGAAGCAGCTACTTTTTCAACAGAATCAGCCATTGGCTGTCGGGAGCCTAGGAATGGTTGTGCTTTCCACTCGATTACTTGGCGGTCTTGAATGGGAAAGATGCAAGAAATAAATCATGCGGAACATGCGAATCGTACTTATCCCGCCCGGACAGGATCTCGCCCGACAAGGCAGCTCGTCCATTTGATAAAAATTCCCATTAAAATCGGACTCATTGCCGTACTGTTGTTCGCAGGGACTGTTTCAGCCGCCGAAATAACCTGCAAGGTTATCCGCGTACAGGATGGCGACAGCCTGACTTGCCTGAGCAAAAGCAAACAACGCATAGAGGTTCAACTGGCCAATATCGATGCCCCGGAGTTGTTGCAGTCTTATGGCGAACTGGCGCAACTGCAGCTTTTCTATCTCGTCTACAACCGGAACATCAGGCTAGATGTACTCAGGCAGACACGTTATGGCATAAAGCTGGCTAACATCTATCTCGGCGAGCGCCATATCAACGCGGAAATGATCCAGCAGGGCGCGGCCTGGGTTTCCAACGAAGCCAGCGACAGCCCGCAATTGCTATCGCTGGAAACGGAAGCCAGATCGCTCCAGCGCGGTGTCTGGGGACTGCCGCTCCCCGAAATCATCCCGCCATGGCGTTGGCGCGCTATGCGATCTGGCGAGTGACGGGGTCCGCATCCTTGCAGGCAGGGCAAAGGCTTTTCCCAAAGCAGCAAGCACCGCCGATACGACCGTTTTGGAGCGCGGCCATCGCCGCGCCGGTCCGTGCCGATCATTAAGCCTCGTGCGACGCTCTGTCCGGTACGGTTGGCAAAAGGAGCGCCAGCATGGACAGCAGGTCGCCGCTATTGGCCGGCTTGAGCAGGCAGGCATCGAACTCCAAATGCCCGGGCAAGGATGACGGACGCAGCGGAGGCGACGCCGAATACAGCAATACCGGCAGATCCGGCCAGCACCTACGCACTTCGGCGAGCACCATCCAACCGTTCATGCCGGGCATGAGCTGGTCGAGGATCAGCAGATCCACCGGCTCCTCCGCCAGCAGGGCCAGAGCCTCTTCGCCGCTACCGCAGGCCAGTGGATCGTAGCCGTAGCCGGCCAGCAGTTCACGGAGCATTTCCCGACTGACGAGAACGTCGTCGACGATCAGTATCCGGCGATCGTGCCCTTCGCCGGCAGTCACGTGGCTTTCGATGTAGACCTGCTCCAGTTGCTGCTCGGCCGCCAGATCCAGCTCCAGGACGAAGCTGAACTGGCTGCCGCCCAGATCCGACTCGTCGATCAGCAGGCGGCTGCCCATCGAACTCAGCAACTGGCGGACGATGTACAACCCGAGTCCGGAGCCCTCCCGGTCGCCGGCATTGCTGCCGCGACTGAAGGGTTCGAGCAACCGCTCACGATCGGCCACGGCGATGCCGATACCGCTGTCGGCCACGCTGAAATACAGCTTTACCCGTTCAGCCGTCACCGACATCAGCGAAGCGACGTACAACACGATGCAGCCATCGCAGGTGAATTTTCCGGCATTGGCCAGAAGATTCACCAGAATCTGGCGCAGGCGGCGGAAATCGGCGTTCACCAGCGGCGGCAGATCGTTGGCGAAATGACACTCCAGCCGGTTGTGATTACGCTCGGCGAGAAAACGTCCCTGCTCTTCGATCTCGCGCAGAAAACCGAACAGGTAGCCCGGCGCCACCAACAATTCCATCTGTTTCAGCTCGCCACGCGAATACTCCAGCAACTCGTCGATCAGTTCGAGCTGATGGCGCACACTGTGCTCGATCTGCCGCGAATAGTCGGTGAGCCCGGCCGGCCTCGCCTGCAACCGGCGCACATGCTCGAGCATGCCCTGCAGCGGCGAGCGCAGGTCGTGGCTGATCCGAGCCAGCAGCAGGTTCTGTCCGCGCAGGGAGTCGCGCAACTGGGCGGTGCGCACCTCCACGGCGTGCTCCAGACGCTCCTGCTCGGCCCGCTTGAGCTGCTCGATATCGTCCAGGACACGCTGCTCGCGGCCCCGGCTGCGCGCCGTCTGGCTGACTAGGGTGTAGCAGAGCAAGGCACCGCCATACAGGGTCGACAGCGACAGCCACGCATATTCCGCCGGCGGACGGCTGGCCATGCCGAACAGGAAGGCATAGATCAACAGCACTTGCAGCAGGATCAGCCCCGGCACCAGGTAGCAGAACCAGTCGTAGGGCAACTTCTGCCGGTGTCCGACCAGGGTCGCGCCGGCGATCCCCAGCAAAGCCGCCACGACCGCCAACATGCTCGGCCAGGCTCCTGGAGCCAGCAGCTCGACTTCCGGCCAGAGTACATGGCCCACGGCTAGGCCGCCGATGGCGAGCTGGCAGCAGGTCAGGAAATACCCGCAGAAAGGCGGCTGCTGGCGCACCAGCAGGAGAATACGCAGGTAGGCGATGACCAGAATCCGTGTCAAGGCGCTGGAGAGCAGGATCGCCTTACCATCCCACTCCGTCGCCGTCGGCCACAAATAGACGAAACCATAGCCGGTGGCTAGTGCCACGCTTAGACAGTAGGCGAGCATCGACATGGCATGGACCACCAGCAGCGGCAGGCGGAAGATACGGCCCAGTGCCACGCTGAAAATCACCAGCAGCAGCACTATGCCGAAAACCAATCCATCGGCCAGGCTTTCCGCCATACGCTCTTTGAGCAGGCCAGTATGCGACAACAGCATCGGCTGCATGACGAATGCGTAATCGCTGGCCAGACGCAACCACAGGACCTTGCTCGCCCCCGCCGGCAACCCCACCTCGAACGCCGGCAGGCGTATCGGCATGGTCCACTCGGCCAGAGGATACCAGGCTCCGGCGACCTGGCGACTCCAGCCGTCCGCTTCTTGCTGATAGAGAATCATGTCGCGGGCTTGCGCCGAGCCGGGGAACAGCCACCATTGGCACGCCTGGCCGGTGCGGTTTTCCAGTTCCAGGCGCAACCAAAACGCCGACCGGCTGTAACCCGGGGCCAGCAGATGCGCCGTCGCGGTCGACAAACGCTCCTCGGGCAAAGCCAGGATCTGCTCCAGGCGCATGTCCGCCCACGCATCCTCGAACACCTGTAGCCAGGGTTGCAGCGCCAGGCGCTCCAGGTCGCACGACACAAGGGACAGCGATTCGCTCCAGGCCATCGGCAGGTACAGCAGCAATGACAGCAACAGCCAGCCGCGACCGCTCCTCCTACCCCTGCCGCCAGCCATCATAACCTTCCTTGTGCATGACTCTGTTTTCCGGAAACGAACCTCGCGGTCCGCCTCGACCATCCCGCCCGCGCAGAGCGGCTCGGGAGCGGACCGCTATTCCCGTTCGGAGAGGCTTGTGAAAAGTACTCGACTTCCACCAGGGACGGCTGGCCTCAGGCGAGCGCGGGCGCCATTCCCCGTCCCCGGCCATCGCTCAGCGAAAGTCGGTGCCGACAGGCGAAATAGAGGACTCTGCACCCATACAGGATCATCGATGCGTGGTAGCGGCTGTATCCGGCCGGCATATTTGGCAAGACTTCACGACTATCCTTGCAAAACATCGCGCCCATCAAGCAGCGGCGTATGCCTTGCGCGGCAGTATCGGCCCGTTTCGCCTACAACTGTTTTGCCGGTGCGAAATTTACCTCTGCGCGAAGGAGTGCTCCGAACATCGCCAAGGCCCGCCTCCCCGACTCGATCAAGCGTCTCTCCGCGAGGCAGTCGTCCTATCCATTCAGCCGCCCACTCCCGCCGTCGACGCCAGGATGGCGGCGACCCGCGACGGCCGGCAGTTCAGGTAGAGGGACGAGGCCAGCCACTTCTGGTCGGGATAGTAGGAAAACACGAACTGTCCACCCTTGAGGCTGTCGACCACCATACGCGCCACTTCCGGGCGTACCGCCGGGCAGCCGTGGCTGCGCCCGAGGCGTCCTTCGCGGGCGATCCAGGCCGGACTCACGTAGTGGGCGGCATGGATGACGATGGCCCGCTCGCGCGCGCGGTCGTTGATCCCCGGTTCGAGGCCGTCCATGCGCAGCGAGTAGCCGTGCTGCCCTTCGTAGCTTTCCTGGGTGCGGAACAGGCCGATGCTCGACTGATGGCTGCCTTCGGCGTTGGAGAAGCGCGTAGCGTAGTTCTCGCCGGAGTTCTGGCCGTGGGCGACGAAATCCTCCAGCAGCAGCAGCCTGCGCTCCAGATCGAAAATCCACAGCCGGCGCTCGGACGAGGGCAGGGAAAAGTCGATCACCGCCAGACGCTTGGCCGGCGCCGAGCCGTTGTTGATGGCGCACTGCATGGCCGCCAGGGCGCTGTCCAGCACCTCGCGGTTCAGTTTCGGGGCAGCCCTGGACAGGCCATCGAGCAGGAAACGAGAAGCCGGTGCCGCGTGGACGGATACGGAAAACCCCGCCAGCGCCAGAACGAGCAACCGGAAAAGAGTAAACATGAAAAACGCGCCTCTTTTTCTTTAAAGTTTCTTGGGTTACATGGCGAACGATCGAAACGCCCCTTTGCCTCTCCGGGCGATTGGGTTGATGATGCGCGCCACATGATTGCAGTCTAGCCGGCAACCTGCGATCCGAATGTTCTGCAGGCTTGGGAGCCAGCCATTGTATAAAACGTGCACAGCCGTGTTAACCGGCCTCTTTCTTCTGACCACCGAGCTCGCCCTGGCGGCCCCGGATACCCTGCCACCCGGCGACGAATCGCTTCAGCAACAACTGGCGCAGCCATCGCTGAGCTGCGCCTCCCCAGCCGTCGAACTCGACGCCTTCGACCAGGAGGCGCTGTCGGCCTTCTATCGCCAGCTCGGCGACCAGCGCGTCTGGACACACGATGGCCGCCTGGAAAGACTGCTCGAACAGCTCGAGCAACTGGCCGACGACGGCCTGGACCCGACCAACTACCAGCTCGCAACCCTACGCCGGCTGGCCGACGACCCGGCCGGCCATCCGCAGCGCAGCGCCTGCGCCGACGCCCTGGCCACCCATGCTTACCTGCAAGCCCTGCGCCACCTTGCTTATGGCCGGCTCGACCAAGCCCGGGTGGAGCCGCTTTGGCATGCCCCGGACAGCTCCGCGCCGGCATCGCCCGCACTGTTTCCCGCCTTCGCCGCGACCCGTCTGGACGATCTGCCCGCCGCCTTCGCCGAAGCCCGTCCGGACTTCGAACCCTACCGGGCGCTGCGCCACGCCTACGCGGAACTGCGCCGCAATGCGCCACGCGCCTGGCGGTTCATGCCGGACGGCAGCCTGCTGCGCCCAGGCATGACGGACAAGCGCGTCCCCCTACTCGAACAGCGCCTGGCCGCCGAAGGCTATCTGAGCGAGCGGGCCTCCGGCCGCGACCGCCAACGCTACACGCCGCAATTGGTCGAGGCCATGAAGCGCTTCCAGGCCCGGCACTTCCTCGACGACGACGGCGTCGTCGGCCCGGCCACCCTGACGGAACTGAACGTCACGCCCGCCGAGCGCCTGGCGCAGGTCCGCGTCAATCTCGAGCGCTTCCGCTGGCTCGCCCGGGAGATGGAGCCGACCCTGTTGCTGGTGGATGTCGCCGGCGCCCAGTTGACCTTCTTCCACGACCATCAGCCGCGCTGGCAGACGCGCACCCAGGTGGGGCGGCCGACCCGCCCCACGCCGCTGCTAAAGTCGCAGGTCACCCACCTGACCCTGAATCCGACCTGGACCGTACCGCCGACTATCCTGCGCGAGGACAAGCTGCCGCAGATCCGCCGCGACATCGGCTTTCTGGCCAGCCAGAACCTCCGGGTGATCGACCTTCAGGGCAAGGAGCTCAACCCGAGCAACGTCGACTGGCACAACCCCAGCGGCATCATGCTTCGCCAGGACCCCGGCCCGCACAACCCGCTGGGGCGGATCGCCATCCGCTTCCCCAACCCTTTCGCCGTGTACCTGCACGACACGCCAAGCCAGCACCTGTTCGCCAAGGAGACGCGGACCTTGAGTTCCGGCTGCGTCCGCGTGGAGCGGGCAATGCAACTCACCGACCTGCTGCTGGAAGGCAGCAACCCGGCCGAACGCCAGCGCTTCGAAGAAATCCTCGCCAGCGGCAAGACCCGCAACCTGAACCTGCCCAGGCCGGTGCCGATCCTGCTGGCCTACTGGACCGTCCAGGTCGACGACGACGGCCAGCTGGTCTTCCGCCCGGATATCTATGCCTATGACGGCAAGCTCGTCGCGGCGCTGAACGCCTCGCGCTGAACGGCACATGCCTGTCGCCGGTTAGAAACGCACGCCGAGGCTCAGCAGCAGAAAGTCGCGGTCCGCCAGGGTGCTGTACTCGCCGCCGAAGAAGTCGGTATAGGACAGCCCGGCGCTGTAGGTGTCCAGGTAGACGGCGTCCAGGCCGAGGCCGAACGCCTTGCGACCTTCGACGAAGTTGCCGTCGGGACCGGGAGAATAACCATCCACGTCGTGGGACCAGGCGATGCCCGGCTCAAGGTCCAGGCCCGGCAGGACATCGCGGTACTCCCAGGTCGCGCGCAGCCGGTAGCCCCAGGAGTCGCGGGTGGTGAAGCCGTCGCTCTCGCAATGCCGAGCAAGGTTCTTCTGCGAGCGGCCGGCCAGCAGGGCGGCGTTCTGCGCCTGGCAGGCGCCGTCCGGCAAGGGTCCGGCGCCGAACAGCGGATCGCGGCCGTAGTGCAGCTCGCGCGTCCCTTCCAGACCGCCGACGTGGGTCCAGCCGACCTCCCCTTCCAGGGTCAGACGGCTGGCGCCCATGGCGGCATCCAGTTCCTGGCTGAAACCGGTCTGCACCTGGATGATCTCCTTGCGCCGGTAGCCGTGGATATCCTGTCCAGCGGTCGCCTGCAGGAGCGCCGCGTCCGACTCCAGCGGCGTCAGGGTGGCGCCGAGAAGATCGTTGATATTGATCTGTACCGGGGCGTTCGGCCGGTAGCTCAATTCGCCGCGCCAGCGGGTCCCCGTCGCCAGCGTGGTGGCGAAGCCCAGGCCGAACAGGCGGATATCCTCGGGGTACTCGGCGAAGTAGCGGGCGTTGCCGGCCGCCGCCAGCGGCCGCAGGCCCGCCGGTAGGTTCGCGGCGAACGCCGCCGGGCCGGCGGCAACGGTGCTGAAGATCGCCGTGCGGCTGTGGTAGCTCATGAAGTAGGCGGAGAACTCGGTGTCCAGCGGTTCGGAGAAATAACGCAGGGCGATCCCCCACTGGCCACCGTCGCGGGCATCGCGGTCGCCGCCACGGCGTACCAGCACGCCTTCGTCGGGCGAGGTCCAGGCGACGCCCTTGGCCTCGAGTGCGGCGATCTCGGCCGCGCTCAGGGTGCTGGCTTGGCCGAGCACCGCCAGATTGCGGTCGCAGCCGTCGGCCAGCATGTCCACCTGAGAAAAGAAGGTGCCGCAGTTGTCGCTCAAGCTCTGGTCCCAAGCCAGTTGGTAGAAGGCCTCCAGCGTGAAGGCGGCGTTGAGGCTCTGGGCGAGATGCAGCAGGGCGACCGGCAGCCGTCCTTCGCGGATTTCGGCAACGGGGCGCTGGAAAGTCCGCGCATCCAGAGGATTGATCGCATCGATGCCGCCCTGCAGGAACAGGCCTTCGCCCCAGTTCACCACCTGCCGACCGAGACGCAGGGAGCCCGGTAGTTCGCCGACGAGGTAGTTGCGATAGACGAAGGCATCCAGCAGCCGGGCGCCGGAGGCACGCACCCCCTCCTTGCGGTTGCTGTCGTCGATGTCCCGGAACGGACGCCGCTCGTCCTTCAGCTCGAAGTCGTACCAGTAGTCGCCGCGCAGGAACAGACCGTCATCGCCACGCTTGAACTCCAGGCCGTGCACTCCGCGCAGGCGCTTGGCGAAGGTTTCGCCGCGCTTGAAGTTGCGCCGGCCGTCGTCGCTGATCGGCGACAGGGCACGCCCACCGCCGGCGCCGATCAGATCCTTGTCCCTCCTGGCCGTCGACCAGGCCGCCTCCAGCGACAGGCTGGAATCGAGCTGTCCCTCGATCGAGCCGATATTGAAGCTCACGGCGCCGGCCGGCATCGCCAGCGAGACGACGCAGGCGGCGGCCAGGTAGCGAAGGACGGAAAGGGATGACATCGCGGCACTCCAGGATGGGCCATGGTGCTTTGCCCCGACGGGCAAAGCCTCTATTGTTCCCGCCTCCTGCGGACCGCCGCCACCCCGAAACGCCTTTCGCGCCGAATAGAACATCTCTGTTAGGCTCCCCGATTGCCCCACTCCTCCAGCCAAGGAACCTTCGATGAACGCACGCCGCGCCGTCTTTCTCGATCATGCCTCCCTCGATCTCGGCGACCTCGATCTCTCCCCGTTGCGCCAGGCTTTCGACGAGTTAGTGCTGCACGACGCCAGCAACGCCGGCGAGGTGGCCGGACGGCTGCGCGGCGTGCGGGTGGCGATCGCCAACAAGGTATTGCTGGACGCGGACACCTTCGCCGCCTGTCCCGACCTGGAGCTAGTGCTGGTCACCGCCACCGGCACCAACAACATCGATCTTGTCGCCGCCCGGAGCCATGGCGTGACGGTGTGCAACTGCCAGGGCTACGGCACGCCCTCGGTGGCCCAGCACACCCTGATGCTGCTGCTCGCCCTGGCCACCCGCCTGCCCGATTACCAGACGGCGATCCGCGCCGGCCGCTGGCAGCAGGCGGCGCAGTTCTGCCTGCTGGACTTCCCCATCGTCGAACTGGAGGGCAAGACCCTCGGCCTGCTCGGCCACGGCGAACTGGGCAGCGCCGTCGCCCGGCTCGCCGAAGCCTTCGGCATGCGCGTACTGCTCGGCCAGTTGCCGGGCCGTCCCGAACGCGCCGACCGCCTGCCGCTGGCCGAGCTGCTGCCGCAGGTCGATGCACTGACCCTGCACTGCCCGCTGACCGAGCAGACCCGCAACCTGATCGGCGCCGAACAATTGCAGGCGATGAAGCCCAGCGCCTTCCTGGTCAATACCGGCCGCGGCGGACTGGTCGACGAGCAGGCGTTGGCCGACACCCTGCGCTGCGGCCACCTGGGCGGCGCGGCCTGCGACGTGCTCAGCGAGGAACCGCCACGCAACGGCAATCCGCTGCTGGCGCCGGATATCCCGCGGCTGATACTTACTCCGCATAGCGCCTGGGGCAGCCGCGAGGCGCGTCAGCGCATCGTCGGCCAATTGGCGGAAAACGCCCTGGCCTATTTCGCCGGCACACCGAAGCGCCGGGTCGCCTGAACGAGCGTCTGCTAAGCTGCGGGCTTTTTCCGAGGATATTCCATGGACCCGCGTAGCGAAGTACTGTTGCGCCAGGTCGAGCTGCTCGGCGGCGAGCTGCTGCTGGCCGGCCTCCCGGCCGACGACCTGCTCGGCCGGCTGCCCGCCGCCCATGGCTGGAGCTGGCACGCCGGAGAGCATGCGACGCTGACCGCGCGCTTCGCCGGCCGCTGCCGGTTCGGCATCATCCCCGACGAGCGGCCCTTCGCCGCCGCCGTGCTGTTCCTGCCCAAGTCCGCCGAACTGACCCGCTACCTGCTCGACAGCCTGGCCGCCCGCCTGCCCAGCGGCGAGTTGTACCTGGTGGGGGAAAAGCGCGGCGGCATCGAGAGCGCCGCCCGCCAGTTGCAGGCCTTCGGCCGGCCGCGCAAGCTGGACAGCGCCCGCCACTGCCAATTGTGGCAGGTGACGGTGGAGCAGGCGCCAGCACTTCCCGTACTGGAGGAGCGCGCCCAGCGCTATCGGCTACAGGCGACCGACGGCCCGCTCGAAGTGGTCAGCCTGCCCGGGGTGTTCAGCCATGGCCGCCTCGACCGCGGCACGGCCTTGCTCCTCGAACGGCTCGACAATCTGCCGCCGGGGGATCTGCTCGACTTCGGCTGCGGTACCGGGGTGCTCGGCGCGCTGCTCAAGCGGCGCTATCCGCAGAGCCGGGTGATCCTGCTGGACGTGGACGCCTTCGCCCTGGCCAGCAGTCGCCTGACCCTGGCGGCCAACGGCCTGGAAGCGCAGACAATCGCCGGCGACGGCATCCGGACCGCGCCCGACGGACTGGCGGCGATCGTCAGCAACCCGCCGTTCCACCAGGGCGTGCATACCGACTACCGGGCCACCGAGGACCTGCTGCGCGAGGCCGCTCGGCATCTGCGTCCCGGCGGCGAGCTGCGCCTGGTCGCCAACAGCTTCCTCAAGTATCCGCCGCTGATCGAGCGTCACCTCGGCCCCTGCCAGGTGCTCGCCGAAGGAAACGGCTTTCGCGTCTACCGCGCCGGACGGGAACGCTGAACTTGCCAGGGCAATCGCATGAAATGCCTGCCCGATACTAGGCTGGAAAGGTTGTGTCCTTGGTCATTCCGGCGTGGTCTTCAGATCCAGTGCATTGGCTGCTTGCCGAGTGGTCGGATACCTTCTGTTTCGGCCCCCCGGCCGAGTCACTTTTTCTTGCCTGGCCAAGAAAAAGTAACCCAAAAGAAGGCCACCCCCTCATCCGGCCCTGCGCTTCGCTCCGGGTTCCCTCCCTGCATCGCCGCTCCAGGGGCTCGCCGCGCAGGGCGATCCATGGCCCATCGCGGCTCTCGCGGCATCCTTGCCGCTCGACCCCTTCCACGACGATTCCGCTCGGCCTCCTGAAGGGGGCATCCGGCATTGCCTGACAAGCCGTGCTGCAAGAGCGAAAGCGCTTTCAGGCAACCCGGAACCCGACTCCCGTTCAGAAGGCCGAGCGCAGGCGTCGCGTAGAGGGGCGAGCCGCAGGGAGGCGGCGAGAGTCGTACGAGGGGCATGGATGCCCCTTGTGCGACGACCCTCGGAGCGGGGCCGGAGCGAGGGAACCCCGGCGCAGCCGGGGCCGAATGACCGGGCGCGCTTTCTCTTTGGTTAGTTTCTCTTTGCGCGCGCAAAGAGAAAGTGACTCGGCCGGGGGGCCGAAACAGGGACTGTCCGGCCCCTCGGCAAGCAGCCATGCCAAGGCTCACACAACCGTTCCAGTCCGGTATCGAGCGAGCGCTTCATGCGATTGCCCTGGAACTTGCCCACCGCCCGCCGCTTCGGCACAATGCGCGCCGTCCTGGGGGAGTAGTCTCCCGCGAGCGACCGCTCGCCCGGCACCCGTCAACATGCTTGGCCCGCAGGCCATGGCGGGTGCGACCCCGGCCTCATGTAGGCCGCAGGGTTCGACAAGACCCATGACACGTACACCTCACTCGGGGCGGGGAGGCGTGCGTGTCATGGAAGAGTCGTCGACCCGCCCCCGCAGGAAATTCGATGGAATCCCTTTTCGTCCCTACCCTGATCGTTGCCCTGGCCGAAATCGGCGACAAGACGCAACTACTCGCCCTGCTCCTCGCCGCCCGCTTCCGGCAGCCCTGGCCGATCATCTGGGGCATAGTCGTCGCCACCCTGACCAACCACTTTGCCGCCGGCGCGGTGGGCAACTGGGTCGCCGGGTTCTTCTCGCCCGCCGTGCTGAGCGCCACCCTCGCTGCCGCCTTCGCCGCCGTGGCGATCTGGACGCTGATCCCCGACGAACTGGATGCGGACGAGGAGTCCGGCCTCAAGCGCCACGGCCCCTTCCTCACTACCCTGATCGCCTTCTTCCTCGCCGAGATGGGTGACAAGACCCAGATCGCCACGGTGATGCTGGCCGCGCAGTACCCACACTTCGTCCTGGTGGTGATCGGCACCACGCTGGGCATGCTGATCGCCAACGTACCGGTGGTACTGGCTGGCAACTTCGCGGCCGACCGCCTACCGCTGGATCTGATCCGCCGCATCGCCGCCGCCGGTTTCGCCGCCCTGGCCGTCTACACCGGCTACCAGGCGATGCGACTGGCCGGCTGGCTATAAGCCCTCCAGGCGGGGTCGCGCTTGCCCGGCGCGGCCCCCTTGGGCACAATGCCCGCCGTCCTAGGGGAGTTCTCTCCCGCCTGTCCGGAGCCCTCGCCCGATCTCGAAGCGTGTGTGCTCCAGGCCCGTCGTACATATGCCGAAGGTATGGCACGCGTCCCTCACACCCGGGGCGGGGAGGCGTGCGTGTCCCGGAAGAATGTCACCCCGCCCCCAGGAAATCCGATGGAATCCCTCTTCATCCCTACCCAGATCTCCATCCTCGCCGAGATCGGCGACAAGACCCAGTTGCTGGCCATGCTGCTGACCCTGCGCTTCCGCAAGCCATGGCCGATCGTCTGGGGCATGTTCATCGGCATCCTCGGCAACCATATACTCGCCGCCGAAATCGGCCACTTGGTCGCCGGCCACCTCTCGGAAGTCGCACTGAACGGCATGCTCGCCGTGGCCTTCGCCGCGATCGCCATCTGGACCATGCTGCCCGACCAGCGGGGCGACGAGGACGACTCCAGGCTCAAGCGCTACGGTCCTTTTCTGACCAGCACCGTCGCCTTCTTCTTCGCCGAGATGGGCGACAAGACCCAGGTCGCCACCCTGGTGCTGGCCGCGCAGTACACCTATCCCTTCTTCGTGGCGATCGGCACGACGCTGGGCATCGTGATCTCCAACGCACCGGTGGTACTGCTGGCCGGCAACTTCGTCGCCCAGAACCTGCCGCTGAAGCTGATCCGCCGGATCGCCGCCTTGGCCTTCCTCTGCCTGGCGGTGTATTCGGGTTATCAGACGGCGAAACTGGCCGGCTGGCTATAGCCGAGCCGGCCCGGCCCCCGCTCGCGGAGCCGGGCCCTGCGCTTCAACTGCCGCCCTTGGCTTGGCGGTATAGCGGCATGACCTTGGGAATCGCCGCCTCCAGCGCCGCCGTGCGGTTGCCCGGCGAGGGGTGGGTACTCATGAACTGCGGCGTGCCGTTGCTCTCCGCCTGGCTCATCTTCTGCCACAGGGTAAGTGCCGCGTTCGGGTCGTAGCCGGCACGGGCGGCCAGCTCCAAACCGATCAGATCCGCCTCGTTCTCGTTGCTGCGGCTGTTGGGCAGGGTCATGCCGTACTGCACCGCCACGTCCGCCATGGCCATGCTGACTTCCCCCACCCCGAGCAGCGCGCTGGCGCCTTGCTTGGCCATTTCCACGGCATAGGCCTTGGACAGCGCCTCGCGGCCATGCTCGCGCAAGGCATGGGCGATCTCGTGGCCCATGACCGCGGCGATCTCATCGTCGGTCAGCCGCAGCTTTTCGATCAGCCCGTTGTAGAAAATGATCTTGCCACCTGGCCCGCAACTGGCGTTCAGCTCGTCGCTATCGATCAGCGCGACCTCCCATTGCCACTGCGCGGCATCGGCGCGGAACAGCGGCGCCTTGGCGATCAGCCGGCGGGCGACTTCGTCCAAGCGCCGGGCATTCTGGCTGCTGGTATCCAGCAACCCCTTCTCGGCAGCCTCGCTCAGCGTCTGCTGATAGGACTTGGCGTACATCTGGTTGACCTGCTCGGTGGAGAGCGTACTGAACATGTACTGCTTGCGCTCGACCCCCACGGCGCCGCCACTGGTGGTCTGGACAGGCTGGCAGGCGACCAGCAGCAAGGCGACGGCCACGCCGGAGAGATAAGACGACTTGCCCATATGGGTACTCCTGAAAAACACGGCCTTCATGCTAGGTCGCCGACACGGGGACGACAACCGGGACCAGGAAACCAATGGCAATAAGCCAGCGACCCCGCAGGCGGAGCCGGCAAGAGAACCGCGCCGTACCGGAAAGCTTCCGTGGCGGCCTCGGCTCAGGCCGGCGTCAGGCATGCCGGGGCATCCAGGCGTGGATCGTTGACCAGATCCGCCAGGGCCCGCTCGCGCAGCGCCGAAGCGGGTCGCGACAATAGTTCCTGCAGCTCGCTCATGGGGCTGGCAGCGTCCAACCAGAGCGCCTGGCCGGCCTCGTCGAGAATCAGGGGCCGGCGCTGGCTGGCAGCCGCCTGGGTGACCATGGCGACGCTCAGGTAGACCTGCCCGCCGACCGGATAGGCTTCCCAAACTGCCGCGAAATACAGCAACAGCGCCTCGCCGCTCATCCAGTAGGGGCGCTTGCGCACGGCGGCGCCGCGCCACTCGTAGAAACCGTTGGCCGGCAACAGGCAGCGGCGTGCCCGGAAAGCTTCGCGGAACATCGGTTGCCCGGCCAGGGTTTCCGCCCGGGCATGGGCCGGCGTACGCGACAGATCGGTCAGCCAGGCCGGGGTCAAGCCCCAACGTGCCAACGCCGCCTCGCGCGCACCGTCGGCATCGCGCAGCATCAGTACCTGGGCGGCCGGAGCGATGCTCCAGTGCGGCGCCAAATCCGTGGGAAAGCCGCGCAGGGCAGTCAAGGCCGGCAGCCAGCGAAACAGGGCGTAACGTCCACTCATGACGACGGGCACTCGGGGGCGGGGAAGCGACATGGAATCGAGCTACCGTCCATTGTAGCGGCGAGGCCCTTCGCGTGAAGCTCGACGGGTCGGTGTTTCAGGGCAGTCGCATGAAATGTCTTTCCGATACCGGACTGGAAAGATTGTGTGATCCTTGGCATGGCTGCTTGCCGAGTAGCTGGATAGTCCCCGTTTCGGCCCCTCGGCAAGCAGCCGATGCACCGGATTTGAAGACCAGGCCGGAACGACCAGGCACACAATCTTTCCAGTCTGGTATCAGGCGAGCGCTTCATGCGATTGCCTTGGTCGGTGTTTCCGACATCGTGGACTCTCCCGAGTTGCCGCTATAATGCCCGACCGATTTTTCCCCGCGATAAGAGGTGCAGGCCCGCGCCTCCGCCTCCTTCGCTATCTATCCAGTCCTGATCAAGAGCACATGATGGGCGAATTCGATGCCATCCGACCCTATGCCGACGCCGAGGTCCCTGCCGTCCTGCAGCGGCTGATCGCCGACGCCGGCTTTCTCGACATTCTTACCCGCTTCCGCTTTCCGCGCCTGGCCGGACCGCTCGGCTGGCTGCTCAAGCCGCTCATCGCCATGCGGCTGCGTACCGAGTTCGCCCGGATCGATAGCGTCGCGGCCCTGCAGACGAAGATCGAAACCTATGTCGACCGCACCATCGAGCGCGCCACCGATGGCGTGACCTACAGCGGCCTGGAGCAGCTCAGGCCCGGCAAGGCCTACCTCTTCCTCGCCAACCACCGCGACATCGTGATGGACCCGGCCTTCGTCAACTACGCGATCTACCACGCCGGACTGCGCACCCCGCGCATCGCCATCGGTGACAACCTGCTGCAACGGCCCTTCGTCAGCGACCTGATGCGCCTGAACAAAAGCTTCATCGTGCACCGCTCGCTGAGCGGACGGCGGGAGAAACTCGCCGCCTATCAACTGCTCTCCGCCTACATCAACCATTCGATCCGGGAGGAAGGCGAGTCGATCTGGATCGCCCAAGCCGAAGGCCGTGCCAAGGACGGCGACGACCGTACCGACTCGGCGATCCTCAAGATGTTCCACATGAGCCGCAGGGACGAGCTCTTCGCCGAGGCGGTGAAGTCCCTCAACCTGATTCCGGTGTCGATCAGTTACGAATACGACCCCTGCGACCAGGCCAAGGCCCGCGAGCTGTACACCCGCGCCACCACCGGCAGCTACACCAAGGCGCCGGGCGAGGACGACCAGAGCATCGCCCTCGGCATCACCGGCTACAAAGGGCGGGTGCACATCCACTTCGGTGCGCCGCTGGAGGCATCGCCGGAGGACGCCAAGCAGCTCGCCGCGGAGATCGACCGGCAGATCCTCGGCAACTATCGGCTGTTCCCGGCCCATCACCTGGCTTATGAGCAATACGCCGGGCGCGATCCCAAGCTGCAGGTGCCGACGGCGGCGCAGTTGTTCTCCGCCGAGGAGATCGCCCGCGCGGAGGCGGAATGGCAGAAACGCCTGGCCGCCTGTCCCGAAGAGCAACGTCCCTATCTGGTCCTGCAATACGCCAATCCGGTACGCAACCGCTACCGAGTCAAGGCCGGCCTGCCGCTGTAAGGATGCCGGCGCCCTTCAGAGCCGGGTACTGCTCCAGGAAAGGAGCAGCGCCAGCAGCAGGGTGCCGGCGCCGAAGCGATAGAAGAAGCGGTTGATTTGCACGGTCGCCGCCTCCAGCGCCCAGGTCCTTTCTTCATCATCCAGTTCCCTCTCGCCGACCAGGCGTGCCAGGGCACGCTGCTCGCGCAGGCGCGTGGCGAGTAGCAGCCAGCTTCCAGCAATGGCGAATAACAGGGCCGCGCCATTGAGCAGCAACGACGGGGAAAACGGCAGGGGGACCCCAGGAACCAGCAATAGCATCGAAACCTCCGCATTAGTGCAGTGCGCGAAGGAGCCGCGCGCACCATAAAAGGGAAAGACGGACCACTCTCCGTAGCGGGCCGAAAACTTCGCCGCCCACCGTCAAGTGCGTAAAATGCCCATCGCAGCGCGGCCCGACACCTTCGCGCGCCGCGCGGGAGGCTGGCCGACGACTTGCATGGCATTTTGGCGCGGACAGGGAAGACCCGGACACGTTCTGTGCAAGCCAAGTGCCTTGCAAGCGTCGTTTTCGACTAATGCCCATGGGCTCCGAAGTTCTGCTTTTGCCGCGAAACGGCCATAGCCGACCATCCTGAAGTCCTGGTTACGAGGCAAGGCATCCGATCAGCCATTCAGCCATGGAGGAATCGACATGCAATACGCCAAACCCCTCGAATGTTCGACCGATCTGCAGGATGAGCTGGAAGAACGCATCGGACTGGACTTCTGCACCCATGATCAGGACTGGCTGGACTACTGCCGGCTGGGCGGCCACGAGCATTACGAATTCCCCGTCGCCGAGCGGCCGAAAAAAGGCTACGCCAGGGCCGCCTGACCGCATGCCGGCAGGCGCCGGCCGGAGTGGCGGCCGCCAGCTCCGGCAGGAAAGGCGCCCCGGCCCCGGCGAACGGGCCGGGGCGCACGCCTCAGCGCTCCAGCAACAGTTGGCCGATGGCCGGGTCCTTGAAGGCGCGGGTCAGGGCATCGCTGAGCACGTCGCTGACCAGCTTGGTGTTGGTCTGCTGATTCGGCGCCATGCCGAAGCGTTGGTTCAGCGAGGCGCCATAACGGCCGCTGTAGCGACGGCTGGCATTTTGCACATCGACCCGGAAGGTCGCGCCGATATCGGCCTCGGTGACATAGGTTCCCCCCTTCGGTGACTGGTACTTCAGTTCGGCCAGGGTCAGCGTCAGTTGTGGCGCGTTGTAGGCATTGGCCGAGGGGGTGAAACCGAGTAGACGTAACGCCGTTTCGGCCTGGGTCTGCAGCCGGGGCAGCACGTCCTGTCCGCGCACGACGATCATGCTGGTCTCCGGATACAGACCGCCGCGGGTACCCAGGTTCGGCGAAGCGCGTCCGTCAACCACCCGCACGACGACAGGCTGACCGGATCCGACCGCGGTGAGCGGCGTGTTGATCTTCGGCTCGGGGGTGATTTGTTGCGGGCTGAGGGCACAGCCGGCCAGCCCCAGGCTGGCGACGGCGATCAGGCCGAGCACTGGCAACAGACGATACAGCATGCGCGATTCTCCAGAGTACGCCAAGGAAGCGCAGTATAGCGACAGCGATTCCCGCCCGCAGCCGACGCGAAGGCCACGGAGCATGGGCCGTGCCGGAATCGATAGCCTCCGAATAAAACTAAAGCCAAAGGGTCAAACTTGTCGATTTGGCGGTATACTCGACCCCCGATTATAAGGTCGTCTCCTGATCGGGCATCGTCATGCACAGCCGCGCAGCTTGGCAGGACCTCCCCAGAGAGTCGCCCATCCGCTGCCCCATGGTCAGCACCGCTTTTGCTTTCCGCCCATCGCACAGAATACTTTCGCTTGCAAGGACGCGGCGTGTCTCGTTACGCCTCGGAGTATCGGCGTGCCGCAGACCACGACGAGCAAGGCTCATGCCTCTCGAAAAGGGCATGATAATGCGGTTTTTCACTACAAAAGAGTGTGGCGAATGAACGACGATGCGTTCCGAGCGAATATTCATGCTCCTTCGCCCATCGATGATCCACTGACCGAGAAATTGGGGTCTACCCGCTAGGGCCGCCCAAATGGATGCCGCGACGTGAGTCGCCGACTGCCGGATCGAGGCTCCGCC
The DNA here is from genome assembly GCF_043587585.2 of Azorhizophilus paspali. Taxonomy (GTDB): domain Bacteria; phylum Pseudomonadota; class Gammaproteobacteria; order Pseudomonadales; family Pseudomonadaceae; genus Azotobacter; species Azotobacter paspali. The sequence continues at coordinate 750,895 of NZ_CP171449.1, read as the reverse complement.
CGCTTCCCCGGCAGCCGCCTGGGTATCCCGTAGGAAGCACGGCCGATTCAATCGGCAGGTGCCCGTCGAGGAACAACGGATAACAGGCCGGCCGGACAGCCGAAGCGTCATCCTCGCAGGCAAGGGCGCAACCCGATGCCCGAGGAGTCGGCACAAGGCCGTACTGCCAATTGATGTTGCAGATTTGGAGGCGTTAATGGCGCAGAAAAACTACGAAGTCGATGCGGTGCTGGTCGGCGCCGGCATCATGAGCGCGACACTGGGCGTGCTGCTGAAGGAACTCGATCCCGGCATCAGGCTGGAAATCGTCGAGATGCAGGATTCCGACGCTCTGGAAAGCTCCAACCCCTGGAACAACGCGGGTACCGGGCATGCCGGCCTCTGCGAGCTGAACTACACCCCGCAGGCGGCCGACGGCACGGTCAAGGCGCAGAAGGCCGTCGAGATCAACACCAAGTTTGAGGTCTCCAAGCAGTTCTGGGCCTACCTGCTGGAACAGGGCACCTTCGGTTCGGCGCAGTCCTTCATCAACCCGGTCCCGCACCTGAGCTTCGTGCGCGGCGACAAGGACATCGGCTACCTCAAGACACGCTTCGAGGCACTGAAGAAGCATCACTGCTTCGCCGACATGGAATACACCGAGGACCAGGCGACCCTCGACGAATGGATGCCGCTGATGATGGCCGGCCGCAACCCGAACGAGCGCCTGGCCGCGACTCGCTCGCAGGGCGGCACCGACGTCAACTTCGGCGCCCTGACCAGCCAGTTGCTGCAGCACCTGGCTAGCAAACCCGATACTACCCAGAGCTACGATCACAAGGTCACCGGCCTCGAACGCAGCGATGGCGGCTGGCAAGTCACCGTCAAGGATCGCAAGTCCGGCGAGAGCCGCGTCATCAAGGCCCGCTTCGTGTTCCTCGGCGCCGGCGGCGGTGCCCTGCCCCTCCTGCAGATGTCCGGCATTCCGGAAGGCCACGGCTACGGCGGCTTCCCGGTCAGCGGCCAGTGGCTGCGTTGCGACAACCCGGAAATCGTCAAGCAGCACCAGGCCAAGGTCTACAGTCTGGCTGCGGTCGGCGCACCGCCGATGTCGGTGCCGCACCTCGATACCCGCGTGGTCGACGGCAAGAAGTCCCTGCTGTTCGGACCCTACGCCGGCTTCACCACCAAGTTCCTCAAACACGGCTCCTTCCTCGACCTGCCCCTGTCGATCCGCCTGAGCAACATCGGCCCGATGCTGGCGGTGGCCCGCGACAACATGGACCTGACCCGCTACCTGATCAAGGAAGTGAAGCAGTCCATGGCCGATCGCTTGGAAACCCTGCGCGGCTTCTATCCCGAACTCAATCCGCAGGACTGGCGCCTGGAAATCGCCGGCCAGCGCGTGCAGATCATCAAGAAGGACGCCGAGCGCGGCGGCAAGCTGGAATTCGGTACCGAGATCGTCGCGGCCGCGGACGGTACCATCGCCGCCCTGCTGGGGGCCTCGCCGGGCGCCTCGGTTTCCGTATCGGCCATGCTCGACTTGCTGCAGCGCTGCTTCGCCGGGCAGATGAAATCCGAAGCCTGGATCGCCCGCCTGAAGGAAATCTTCAAAGCTTCGGCCAAAGACCTGCAGGAAAGCCCCGAGCTGTACCGCAGCGTTCAGGCGGCCTCGAACCAGCGTCTGGGCTTGGTCGCTCCCGCTCAGGCCAAGGCCGCGCCCACGGCTGCCAGCGCCGACAGCTAATCGAAGCTCCGGCCGTGAAAAAACCGCCTATTCAGGCGGTTTTTTCGTTTGCGGGGAAAGGTTCGGCTCAACGCCGAGCGGTCCGCACGATCTCGATGTAGGGCTCGGCAAGACGCTGGTCCTGGATCAGCGCGATGAAGTCGTGGCCTTGGGCGTCTTTCGCCGAAAGGTCGTAGCCGGCCTCGACGAAGAACCTGACAAAGCGTTCGAAATCGTCCACCCGCAACCCCCGGTAAGCCTTGATCAGCTTGTGTAGGGAAGGCGGCGTGGCGTCCGCTGGCTCGACATCGAGGAACAAGCGGATCTTGTCGTCGCCGATTTCCTCGCCAATCACCTGCTTCTTGTCTTTCTTGCCCATGCTTCGCTCCATTGATCAGTCGGGAAAGGGCCCATTCTAGCCGTCCCCGACAGGCGTCGTCTCACAGCCCCTTGACCGCATAGATACCGGCGGCATTGCGCCAGTAGCCCTTGTAGTCCATGCCGTAGCCGAATATGTAGCGATCCTCGCAGCTCAATCCCACGTAGTCGGCCTTCAGGCCGGGCGAAGCCTTGCGCTGGTGTCGCTTGTCCACTAGCACCGCGGTGTGCACGGCCGTGGCGCCCTCGTGGCGGCAGAAGTCGATGATCGCCGCCAGGGTATGCCCCTCGTCGAGAATGTCGTCGACGATCAGCACGTCGCGGTCGATGAAGGCGATTTCCGGCTTGGCCTTCCAGAACAGGTCGCCGCCACGGGTCTCGTTGCGGTAGCGGGTGGCGTGCAGATAGGACAGTTCCAGCGGGAAGCCCAGCAGAGGCAGCAGCTTGCCGGCGAAGACCAGGCCACCGTTCATCACGCAGAACACGACCGGATTGCGCTCGGCCAGTTCGTCGTTGATCGCCGTGGCGACACGATCGATCGCCGCCTCGACTTCGGCATGGTTGAACAGGCAATCGGCCTCCGCCATGACTTGACGGATATGGGCGAGATCGACAGACATGACATTTACCTCGGGTGGGTGAAGCATGAAAGGGTGCGCTGCGGCGGACCGGCCCCGGCAATCGAAGCGGGAACGTTACCCAGCGCTCCCGCCGCGGGCAAGCCCCACGGCCACCGCCGGTAGCCTGCATCACTCTTTGGCCAACCGTGTTTTAATTCAGGCATCCCATCTTCGAGTGCCGGAGCCCTGCATGCCCATCCACGAAATCCGCCATCCGCTGATCCGCCACAAGCTAGGCCTGATGCGCCGTGCCGACATCAGCACCAAGAGTTTCCGCGAACTGGCCCAGGAAGTCGGCGCCCTGCTCACCTACGAGGCGACTAAGGACCTGCCCCTGGAGAACTGCCAAATCGAGGGCTGGTGCGGTCAGGTGGAGGTGGAGAAGATCGCCGGCAAGAAAATCACCGTGGTGCCCATCCTGCGCGCCGGGATCGGCATGCTCGACGGCGTGCTGCGACTGGTCCCGAACGCCAAGGTCAGCGTGGTCGGCTTGTCGCGGGACGAGGAAACCCTGGTCGCGCACACCTACGTGGAGAAACTGGTGGGCGAGATCGACCAGCGCCTGGCGCTGATCGTCGATCCCATGCTCGCCACCGGCGGCTCCATGTCCGCCACCGTCGACATGCTGAAAAAGGCCGGCTGCAAGGAAATCCGCGCCCTGGTGCTGGTCGCCGCGCCGGAGGGCATCCGCCTGCTCGAACGAACCCACCCCGACGTGACCATCTACACGGCGGCCATCGACCAGCGGCTCAACGAAAACGGTTACATCATCCCCGGCCTGGGCGATGCCGGCGACAAGGTGTTCGGCACCAAGCAGAAGCCGAGCTGAGGCTTAGAGTCTGTCGCGGCTCACGCCCGAACCTCGACAGACCCTAACCCGGCGTACGACACAGTTGCGCCAGTGCGGATGCCCACGCCGGATGGTCGTTGAGGCAGGGCACCAGGATCAGCTCCTCGCCACCGGCCGCCTGGAACTGCTCGCGGCCGCGTTGGCCGATCTCCTCCAGGGTCTCGATGCAGTCGGTGACGAAGGCCGGGCACATCACCAGGAGCCGCTTCACCCCGCGCGCGGCCAGCGCGTCGAGCTGCTTCTCGGTATAGGGTAAAATCCAGCGGGCACGCCCCAAGCGCGACTGAAAGGACACCGACCAACGCCCCTCGTCCAGCCCCATCCGCCGGGCGAAACCCTCGGCGCTCCGCAGGCACTGCGCCCGATAGCAGCGCGCCAGCACCTCGGCCGGCGCCTCGCGGCAGCAGTCGACGCTGCTCAGGCAGTGCCGGCCGCTCGGATCGGCCTTGCGCAGATGGCGCTCCGGCAGGCCGTGGAAACTCAGCAGCAGATGGTCGAACTTCTGCTGCAGATGGGGTTCGGCGCTTCGCGCCAGGGCGTCGAGATACTCCGGCCGGGCGAAGAAGGGCTCCAGCACCCTCAGCTCCAGCGTCAGGCCGCTGGCGCGCAGCACCCGACGGGTCTCCTCCACCACGGTGGTCACGGTGCTGTCGGCGAACTGCGGATAGAGCGGCGCCAGGGTCACCCGGCGCACGCCCTTCTCCGCCAGCCGGTTCAGCGCCGCCTCGATGGACAGGTTGCCATAGCGCATCGCCAGCTCCACCGGCCCCTCGTGCCAGTAGGCCTGCACCGCCTCCCGCAGGCGGCGACTGAGGGCGATCAGCGGCGAGCCTTCCGGCCACCAGATCGAGGCATAGGCATGCGCCGACTGCTCCGGCCGCTTGCGCAGGATCAGCGAGACCAGCAGGCGGCGCAGCGGCCAGGGCAGATCGATCACGTAGGGGTCCATGAGGAACTGGTCGAGGTAGCGGCGCACATCGGCCACCTCGGGGGAGTCGGGCGAACCCAGGTTGACCAGCAACAGCGCGTGATCGGTCATGCAGCATCCTTGAGTCGATAATCGCCTAGCAGATCGGCCAGGGCGGTGTTGAGATCGGAGAAGCGAAACGCGAAGCCCGCCTCGCACAGGCGCGCCGGCACAGCGCGCTGGCTGCCGAGCAACAGTCCGGCGAGTTCGCCCAGCCCCAGGCGCAAGGCGAAGGCCGGCGCCGGCAACCGCGCCGGACGGTGCAGCGCCTGGCCCAGGGCGCGGGCGAACTCGCCGTTGCGCACCGGCTGCGGCGCGCAGGCATTATAGGGACCCTGGGTATCTTCTTGATGCAGGAGAAAGTCGATCAGCGCCACTTGATCGGCGATATGCACCCAGGACAGCCACTGCCGGCCATCGCCGAGCGGCCCGCCCAGGCCTAGGCGGAACATCGGCAACAGCCGCTGGAGAAAGCCGCCGTCGGGCGCCAGCACCAGCCCGCTGCGCAGCAACACGACACGTATGCCCAATTTTTCGGCGCGGCGCGCCGCGTCCTCCCAGGCGCCGCACAACTGGCTGGCGAAATCCTCGCCAACCGGCCCCATGTCCTCGTGCAGTTCGCGCTCGCCGCCATCGCCGTACCAGCCTACCGCCGAACCCGAAACCAGCACCCGCGGCCGCTGCAGGCGCGCCTGCAGCCAGTTCACCAGATGCTCGGTCAGGGTGATCCGGCTGGACCAGAGCACGGCCTTGCGCCGGCTCGTCCACAGCCGCCCGGCGATCGGCGCGCCCGCCAAGTTGATCACCGCATCCAGCGTCTCGCCATCCAGTTCCTCGAGCCGTCCGACACCACGCACGGATGCCCCGCAGAGAGCGGGAATCCGCTCCGGCGAGCGGCTCCACACCGTCAGCCGGTGCCCTTCGACGACCCAGCGCCGGCACAGGGAACGCCCTATCAATCCAGTACCGCCAGTCAGCAAAATGTGCATTGCCGTCTCCTCGCGTTGCCCAAAGGCATGCATGGCCCTACTTTGAATTTATAATGCTTTTTCGCTTTCGCACTTATCGATTTAGGATTACAGATGAAGGAGCACCAACCGTTGTGATCTGCGCCGGACGTACGGAATGGGGAATTCGTCAGCGGCGCACCTGCTAAGGGGTATGAGGTAAACCATGACTTTTCCTATTGCCATCATTGGCACAGGTATCGCGGGGCTCTCCGCGGCGGGGGCGCTGCACGCGGCAGGACTCGAAGTCCAGTTGTTCGATAAGGGCCGAGGCAGCGGCGGTCGCATGGCCAGCAAGCGCACCGAGGTCGGCGCCCTCGACCTGGGAGCCCAGTATTTCACCTGCCGCGACCGCCGCTTCGCCGAGGCGGTCCAGCAATGGCGCGACCGCGGCTGGATTGCCGAATGGCAGCCCAGTCTCTACGACTCCGCCAACGGCACGCTGCGTCCTTCCCAGGACGAGCAGATCCGCTGGATCGGCACGCCGCGCATGAGTGCCCTGACCCGCGGTCTGCTCGGCGACATGCCGGTGCGCTTCTCCTGCCGCATCACCGAGGTCTTCCACGGCAAACAGCACTGGATGCTGCAGGATGCCGACGGCAAGGCCTACGGCCCGTTCAATCAGGTAGTGGTGGCCACGCCCTCGCCCGAGGCGGCGCAGTTGCTGGCGGCCGCGCCGAAGCTGGCCAGCAGCGTGGCCAGCGTGGCGATGGAGCCGAACTGGGCGGTCGCCCTGTCCTTCGAGCAACCGCTGGACACCCCGGTGGACGGCTGCTTCATCCAGGACAGCCCGCTCGAATGGGCGTCGCGCAACCACGGCAAGCCCGGTCGCGCCAGCCAGCCAGACACCTGGGTGCTGCAGGCCAACAGCCGTTGGACCCGCCAGTATCTCGATCTCGTCAAGGATCAGGTGATCGAACAGTTGTACGGCGCCTTCGCCGAAATGATCGGCTGCACCGTGCCGGAACCGGTGTTCGGTCTCGCCCACCGCTGGCTCTACGGCCGGCCGGTCGGCAACCATGGCTGGGGCGCCCTGGCCGACTCCAGCCTGGGCCTTTACGCCTGCGGCGACTGGTGTCTGTCCGGGCGCGTCGAAGGCGCCTGGCTGAGCGGCCAGGCAGTTGCCCGCAAGCTGCTGCAACACCGCGCGAGCTGAGTTCCACACCCCTCCCGCGACATATTCGCCCGACGGCCACCGCATGGCGGCCGTCATCGATGCCCGCCCTCCACCCTCCCGTCTCGTGGCCATGCCATGTTTCCTTTCCTTCTTGCCCGGCCCTGCGCCAAAAGCTGTACGAATTGTTGATCATGTACAGGAATGCACCTAAGCTCGACACATACTTATACAAACCATGAAAGCTGTACAAGTATCCGCGAGGTCGTCCATGTCCACTGCCAGACCGAAGATCGCTATCAGCGCCTGCCTGCTCGGCGAACGGGTGCGCTTCAATGCCGGCCACAAGGAGTCGCGGTTGTGCAGCCGCGAATTCGCCAAACACTTCGACTTCGTTCCGCTCTGCCCGGAAATGGCCATCGGCCTCGGCACGCCACGCCAGCCGATCCGCCTGGTGGGCGATCCGGCCAGTCCGCGGGCGGTCGGCACGCGCGACGCCAGACTCGACGTCGGCGCACCGCTCGCCGCCTATGGCGAACGCATGGCTGGCGAGCTGGACGACATCGACGGCTTCATCTTCATGCAGAAATCCCCGTCCTGCGGCCTGGAGCGCGTCAAGGTCTACCAAGCCAACGGGCATCCCGCCGAAGGCACCGGTCGCGGCCTGTTCGCCGCTGCCTTCTGTGCGCACCGTCCGGAGCTGCCGGTGGAAGAAGAGGGCCGCCTGCACGACCCGGTGCTGTGCGAGAACTTCGTGACCCGGGTGTTCGTGCATGCCGAATGGCGCCAGTCGCTCGGCCAGGGCTTGAGCCGCCAGATGCTCCTGGACTTCCATGCCCGCCACAAGTACCTGCTGATGGCTAACCATCCGCGGCAGTACCGGACCCTCGGCCGGCTGCTCGGCGACCTCGGCCGGCACGCGCCGGAGGAGTTCGGCCCACGCTATTTCGCCCGCTTGATGACCGCGCTGCGCCGATGCGCCAGCCGTGGCGGCCACGGCAACGTGCTGCAGCACCTTTGCGGCTACCTGCGTCCGGCCTTGGAACCCGGCGAGCGCGCGGAACTCCAGCGGCTGATCGAGCAGTACCGCCTCGGCATGCTGCCCCTGGTGGTGCCTTTGACGCTGCTCAAGCACCATTTCCGTCGCCATCCTCATCCCTACGTGGCCCGGCAGGTCTACCTGCAGCCGCATCCCGAAGAACTCGGCTTACGCAACGCGATTTGAACGATGTCCGAAGAACAACTGCCCACCTCGCTGCGCGATGAATCCGAAACTGCCGCCGAGCCCGGCTGGCTGCCAATCCGCGAGGTTGCCCGGCGGACCGGGGTCAACCCGGTCACCCTGCGCGCCTGGGAACGCCGCTATGGCCTGATCCTACCTCGCCGCACGCCCAAGGGGCACCGCCTGTACAACGATGGCCATGTGGCGCGTATCCATGCGGTGCTCGCCTGGCTGAAGCGCGGCGTGGCGGTCGGCCAGGTCCGCGACCTGCTCGACCGCAAGCCGCCGAGCGACGCCGGGACGACTCCCGACAGCCCCTGGCAGGTCTTGCAGGCCGAGCTGCTCGCCGCCACCGAAGCACTGGCCAGCCGCCGTCTCGATGCCCTCTTCGACCAAGCCAGTTCGCTCTATCCCGCCCCCCTGCTCTGCGAGCGCCTGTTCCAGCCGCTACTCGACGAGCTAAAACGGCACGAGCGGGCCGGCGTCGGGCTGGAGCGCTCGTTCTTTCTGTCCTGGCTGCGCAGCCGGCTCGCTGCCCGCGTGCAGCAGCACAGCCGCCAGAGCGGCGGCAGGCCGTTGCTGCTCGCCGGTCTCGCCGGGCAACCGATCGAGCCCGACCTGTGGCTCTGCGCCTGGCTCGCCACGGCGACCGGCCGCCCGCTGGAGGTGCTCGACGGGCCCGTATCCCTCGCCGAACTGGAGCCGGCGCTGCCGCGTCTGGCACCGTGCGGCCTGCTGCTGCATGCTGCCCAGCCGCTGACCGCGGCGCAGTTGCGCCAGCTCGAATGCCTGGCCAGCGGCAATGCTTTTCCGCTGTTGCTCGCCGGTCCGGGGACGCTCGTACAATGGGAAACGCTGGCGCGGCTACCCGGCCTGTCGCTGGCCGAGAACCCGCCCGCCGCGCTGCGGCTTCTGCAGGAGCTGCACGGGAAAGCGCCATGCGCCAATTGATCTGGCTGCGCAGCGACCTGCGCGTTCGCGACAACCGCGCCCTGGGCGCGGCCATGGGCGCCGGGCCGAGCCTCGCCCTCTACCTGCTCAGCCCCGTTCAGTGGCGCATGCACGACGACGCCCCATGCAAGGTCGATTTTTGGCTGCGCAACCTCGCCGAGCTGTCGCACGGCCTGGCAAGCCTGGGTGTACCACTGCTGATCCGCCGGGTCGATACCTGGGACGAGGCACCCGCCCTCCTCACCCGCCTGTGCCATGAGCAGAACATCGTCCGGGTACACGTCAACGACGAATACGGGGTCCACGAAAACCGCCGCGACGCGGCGGTGGAGCGCGCACTGCAGGCGCAGGGCGTCGGTCTGCAGCGACACCTGGACCAGCTATTGTTCGCCCCGGACAGCCTGCGGACCCGCTCCGGCGGCAGCTTTCGGCTATTCGCTCAGTTCCGCAAGGCCTGCCACCGGCACCTGGCCGTCAGCCTGCCGGCAGTCGGCGGCCTGCCCATGGCACAACTGCCGCTGAACGTCGTCGGCAATGACGTTCCCGCTGCGCTGGAGGGTTTCGCCACGCCACCGGAATCCCTGCGCCGGCTCTGGCCGGCCGGCGAGATAGCCGCGCAGCGACGCCTGCATGAATTCGTCGGGAACCAGCTCGCCGCCTACGCCGAAGCCCGCGACTTTCCCGCCGAGCCCGGCACCAGCCGGCTGTCGCCCTACCTCGCCGCCGGCGTGCTGTCGCCGCGCCAGTGCCTGCATGCGCTGCTGCGCACTGGCGGATTCGACCGTCCGGAGGCCTCCGCTTGGTTCGACGAACTGCTCTGGCGCGAGTTCTACAAACATATATTGGCAAGCCATCCGCGGGTTTCAATGGGCCGTGCCTTGCGCACGGAAACCGAGGCCCTGCCCTGGCGCGACGCTCCGCAAGAGCTGGCGGCCTGGCAGCAGGGGCGTACCGGCTTTCCGCTGATCGATGCGGCGATGCGCCAACTGCTCGCTACCGGCTGGATGCACAACCGCCTGCGCATGGTGGTCGCCATGTTCCTGAGCAAGAACTTGCTGATCGACTGGCGGCATGGCGAGCGCTGGTTCATGCACCACCTGATCGACGGCGACCTCGCCGCCAACAACGGCGGCTGGCAGTGGAGCGCCTCCACCGGCACCAACGCGGCACCCTACTTCCGTCTGTTCAACCCGCTCACCCAGTCGCGCCGGTTCGACCCGGAGGGGCGCTTTATCCGCCAGTGGCTGCCGGAACTGGCGAGTCTGCACAACCGCGACATCCACGCACCGGCCAAAGCGCTCCGCCCCGCCGGCTACCCGCTGCCGATCGTCGACCTGCCGTTCAGCCGGGAACGCGCCCTGGCCGCCTTCAAGGCCCTGCGCCGCCGCGGCTGAACGACTTCATTCAGCGGGGCAACGCCTCGACCGCCGCGGGCGTACCCCACAATAGCGGCAGCACCCGCTCCAGCCCGAGCGGATCGCCGCTCGACCAGAAGCGCGCCGCGGCCGGCCCGGCGGCCAGCAGGTCGCGCTCTTGCAGCAGACGTTCGAGTTGGCGGGCCACCGCAGCGCCGGTATCGATCAGGCTGATCGAGTCCGGCACCAGTGTGCCGAGCAACGGCCTGACGAAGGGGTAATGGGTGCAGCCGAGAATCAGGGTGTCGCAGCCCTCGGCCAGCAGCGGCGTGACGAAGCCCCGCAGCAACTCGCGGGTTGCGGGTCCGTCCAGATCGCCGGCCTCGATCCGCTCGACTAGACCGGGACAGGGCTGGGTGATCACCCGCACGTCGCCGGCGAAGCGGTCCAGCAGCGCGGCGAACCTAGCGCTCTTAAGGGTTCCGCTGGTCGCAAGCACACCGACCCGGCCGCTGCGGGTGGCCGCCGCCGCCGGCTTCACCGCCGGCTCCATGCCGACCACCGGCAGTTGCGGATACAGCTCGCGCAGTTCGGCCACTGCCGCCGCGGTGGCAGTGTTGCAGGCTAGCACCAGCGCCTTGGCGCCCCGCTTCAGGAGAAAGGCGGCGATATGCCGACAGCGCTCGCGGATGTACTCGGGACTCTTCTCACCATAGGGCACGTGGCCACTGTCGGCGACGTAGAACAGGGACTCGCCGGGCAGCCGAGCGCGGATCTCGCTCAGCACCGACAGCCCACCGACCCCGGAATCGAAGACGCCGACCGGCGCCTCACTGGCCATGCCGCGCTCCGCACACCGGACACTGCGGATCGCGCCGCACGCGCAGCTCGCGGAAGCGGCTGGTCAGCGCATCGACCAGCAGCAGGCGACCGACCAAAGGCTCGCCGAAGCCGGTCAGCAACTTGAGCGCCTCCAGCGCCTGCAGGCTGCCTACCAAACCGACCAGCGGACCGACCACCCCGGCCTCGCTGCAGGTCAGTTCGGCTTCGCTGCCGTGACCATAGAGACAGTGGTAACAGGGGCTACCCTCGCTTCGCGGGTCGAATACCGAGAGCTGGCCTTCGAGGCGGATCGCCGCGCCGCTGACCAGCGGCTTGCCAGCGGCCACGCAGGCGGCGTTGACCGCCTCTCGGGTGGTGAAGTTGTCGCTGCAGTCGAGCACCAGATCCACCGCCGCCACCGCCGCGGCCAGCGAATCGGCGTCCAGGGCGCCGCGCAGCGGGCGCAGGACGACCTCGGGATTGAGCGCCGCCAGCCGGGCCAGCGCCGAATCCACCTTGCCCTGGCCGACGCTCGGAGTGTCGTGCAGAACCTGACGCTGCAAGTTGGTCAAGTCCACGCTGTCGAAGTCCGCCAGATGCAGCTCGCCGACGCCCGCCGCCGCCAGGTAGAGCGCCACCGGCGAGCCCAGCCCACCGAGGCCGACGATCAGTGCGCGGCTCCGTTTCAGCCGCAGTTGGCCGTCCACGTCGACCTGCGGCAGGAGGATCTGACGACTGTAGCGCAGCAGTTCTTGGTCACTGAGCATGGACTTGTCCTGGCAAAAGATGGATTCGATAAAGGGACATACCCGGGAGCCCGGCAGCCTCCTCGCGTGGGTTCACGCCGCCAGCCGCCCCAGGCTGATGCGCTCGTGGCCGCCGAGGTCGCGACGGCTATGCACCTCGACGAAGCCGTGGGCCGTCAGCAACCCGCGCACCGCACCGGCCTGCGCGAAGCCGTGCTCCAGCAGCAGCCAGCCGCCGGCCTGCAGATGTCCGGGAGCCTCGACGATGATCCGGCGGATATCGTCTAGTCCGTCGGCACCGGCCACCAGCGCGCTGGCCGGCTCGAAGCGCACATCGCCCAGGGCCAGGTGCGGATCGTCGGCAGCGACGTAGGGGGGATTGCCGGCGATCAGCGCGAAACGCCGGCCGGCCAGCGCGGAAAACCAGTCGCTCGGCAGGAAAGTCGCATTGCCCAGCCCTAGGCGCTGGCGGTTGCGCTCGGCCAGCGCGACCGCCTTTATCACCCGGTCGACGCCGGTCAGCCGCCAGGCCGGCCGCTCCGCCGCCAGCGCCAGGGCGATGGCGCCGCTACCGGTGCCGAGATCGAGCACTTCGGCCGGAGTCGCCGGCAACAGCGCCAGGGCGGTTTCCACCAGCAGCTCGGTGTCCGGGCGGGGAATCAAGGTCGCCGGCGCCACCTCCAGATCGAGGCTCCAGAAGCCCTGGCGGCCGAGGATGTAGGCTACCGGCTCGCCGGCCCGGCGGCGCGCCAGGTCGGCAGCGAAACGCGCGGCCAGCGCCTCCGGCACCTCGCGCTCGGGCCAGGCACGCAGATAGCTGGCCGGCTTGCCGAGGGCCGCGGCGAGCAACCACTCGGCATCCAGGCGCGGACTCGGCGAGTCGGGCAGGTCGGCGGATTCGAGGAGGGTTTCGATGCTTGCCATGACGACGGCTATCTCCGGTCAGAGGGTGGACGGCCCAATCCACCGCGGGTTCGAAGGTGGAAAAGCGCCATGCGGGCTTCTACCCTGAGACTTGACATCCTCCCTGCCCTAAAGGATGGGAATTCCCACTGCTGGACGGCCATGCCCGGCCGCGAGAATGCTCCTGGCCGCGTTCACGTCGCGGTCGTGAGTGACACCGCACTCACAGCAGATCCATTCTCTTATTCCAAGGCCCGCGATACCTTTTGGCCTCGAACCGGGTAGGCAGCCGCAATTCGAACAGGCTTGGGTGGTGTAGCGCTCGTCGACCACCTTGAAGACGATGCCTGCGTGTGCGCACTTGTATTCCAGCATCGTCTTCAACTGGCCCCAGCCGGCGTCGAGCACCGACTTGGCCATCCGGGTCTTCACGAGTTTCGTGGACGACACATCGCCCACGTGGATTTCGCCGTACTGGCTGACCAGTTTCCGGCTGAATTTGTGCAAGGCGTCCTGGCGGCGGTTGGCGATCCTGACGTGAATGGCCTTGGTGCGGGCCTTCTTGCCGGCGCGCTGGGCAATGGCCAGCTTCGCTTCCAGGTCGCGGTAGAAGCGGCCGCTCTCCAACTTCGTGCCATCGCTGCAGGTCGCCACGTCCTTGAGGCCCAGGTCGATGCCGAGCGCCCCTTGCCCTGGTGAAAGCTCAGCCTCTATCTCCACGGCGACGTTGAAGTACCAGCGGCCCCGCGCATCCTCGCTGAAGCTGCCCAAGCGGAACCCGTACCGGCTCAGGCCGTGGCTGTCCCAGACCTTGAAGTAGTGCCCGTTGTGGTAGACCTGCCCGTTCTTCCAGCTTGCCGCTCCAGTGTTGACCGGAACCCAGCCGAGGGATCGACGGGCACCGCCCGACTTTCGCCAATTCAGCCGGACCTTCTTGAACTGCCCGCGCCGGGTGACGTACTCGGCAGCCACGCATTGCAAGGTGTGGCTGTGCAGACCGAGATCCTTGCCGGCGCCCTTGGTGTAGGGATGCATGTCATAGGCGGACAGAAAGACCCCGCGCTCGCGAATCGAGCGCTGGCTCGGTTCGTTCAGGTAATTCCAGACGAAGTTGACGCCGCGGGCCATCTGGCGCAGCAGCGGAGCATGCTTGTCTCGAACGCGAACGTGCAGGGTCTTGGTCTGCTTCATGCCGGCATTTTACCCGATGAAGGGACGGCTACGCCGTCCGCGCTATCCTTCCCCGCACTAAAAGTACGGGGTATGCCGCGCCTCTTGATCACGAGATCAATCCCCCAGCGCGGCCAACTGGTCGGCCTGGTATTCGCTGAGCAAAGGCTCGATCACCGCCTCCACGCCGCCGGCCATGACCTCGTCGAGGGCATAGAGGGTCAGGTTGATGCGGTGCTCGGTGACCCGCCCCTGCGGGAAGTTGTAGGTGCGGATGCGTTCGGAGCGGTCGCCCGAACCGACCAGCAGCCTGCGCGTCTCGGAGATTTCCCGGTGCGCGGCGGCGTCCTGGCGGTCCTGCAGCTTGGCCGCCAGCCAGGCCATGGCCTTAGCGCGGTTCTTGTGCTGCGAGCGCTCCTCCTGGCATTCGACAACGATGCCGGTAGGCAGGTGGGTGATGCGGATCGCCGAATCGGTCTTGTTGACGTGCTGGCCGCCGGCGCCCGAGGAGCGGTAGGTATCGACACGCAACTCGGCCGGGTTGATCTCGATCGCCGCCTGCTCGTCCGGCTCCGGCAGGACCGCGACAGTACAGGCCGAGGTGTGGATGCGGCCCTGCGACTCGGTTTCCGGGACACGTTGCACGCGGTGCGCGCCGGACTCGAACTTCAGCTTGCCGTAGACGTTGTCGCCTTCGACGCGGGTGATGATCTCCTTGTAGCCACCGTGCTCGCCGGGGTTCTCCGAGAGGACCTCGATCCGCCAGCCCTGCTTCTCGGCGTAGCGCGAATACATGCGGAACAGGTCGCCGGCGAAGATCGCCGCCTCGTCGCCGCCGGTGCCGGCGCGGATCTCCAGGAACACGTTGCGCGCGTCGTTGAGGTCCCTGGGCAACAGCATGCGCTGCAGGCGATCCTCCAGGCCGGCCAGCCGCTCGCGGGCCTCGGCCACCTCCTCGGCGGCCATCTCGCGCAGATCCGGGTCGCTGTCCTTGAGCAACGCCTGGGCGCCCACCAGATCGTCCCGCACCTTGCAGAATTCGCGGTAGGCGGCGACCACCGGCTCGACTTCGGCGTACTCCTTGGAATAGGCGCGGAAACGGCCCTGTTCGGCGATCACCTCGGCATCGCCGAGCAACGCGGTGAGTTCCTCGTAGCGATCGTGCAGGAGGTCCAGTTTGTTCAGCAGGGAGGCTTTCATCGTTTCGACTCACCCTCGTCGAGGGCAAAGAGTTCCTGGGCCACGGCCAGCGCATCGAAGCGGCCGTCGGCGGAGAGCTTCTTCAGTTGCACGCTGGGAGCGTGCAGCAGCTTGTTGGTCAATGCGCGCGCCAGGGAGGCGACCACATCCAGTGGATCGCCGCCATTGGCCAGCAGGCGCTGGGCCTTGATCAGTTCCTCGTCGCGCAGGCGCTCGGCTTGCTGGCGGTAGGCCCTGAGCACGTCCACCGCGGCCAGTTCGCGCAGGCGCAGCATGAAATCGCCGGCGCCAGCGGCGACCAGTTCCTCGGCGGCCCTCGCCGCGTCCTGACGACTCCTGCGGTTTTCCTCGATGACCTCGTGCAAATCGTCGACGCTGTACAGGTAGACGTCGTCCAGATCGCCCACCTCCGGCTCGATGTCGCGCGGCACGGCGATATCGACCATGAATATCGGCTTGTGCTTGCGCTGCTTCAGCGCCCGTTCGACCGCGCCCTTGCCGAGGATCGGCAACTGGCTGGCGGTGGAGCTGATGACGATGTCGCTATTGACCAGCTCCTGGCCGATGTCGGCGAGCAGGATCGCCTGGCCGCCGACCTGCTCGGCCAGGGACCGGCCGCGCTCCAAGGTGCGGTTGGCGACCACGATGCTCCTGACCCCCTGCTCGTGCAGGTGGCGGGCGACCAGGGTGATGGTTTCCCCGGCGCCGATCAGCAGGGCCTGGCTGCGCTGCAAGTCGCTGAAAATCTGCTTGGCCAGGCTGACCGCGGCGAAGGCCACCGACACCGGGCTCTCGCCGATGGCGGTGTCGGTGCGCACCGCCTTGGCGGTGCTGAAGGTGGCCTGGAACAACCGGCCGAGCAACGGGCCGACGGTGCCGGCCTCGCGCGCCACGGCATAGGCGGCCTTCATCTGGCCGAGGATCTGCGGTTCGCCGAGGACCAGGGAGTCGAGCCCCGAGGCAACGCGCATCATGTGGCGCACGGCAGATTCGTCCCGATGCACGTAAGCGCAGGTGCGCAGTTCGTCCAAGCTCAGCCGGTGATAGTCGGCCAGCCACTGCAGTACCACCTCGACTCCCGGACTATCCTGCTCCAGGTAGAGTTCGCTGCGGTTGCAGGTGGAGAGAATCGCCGCCTCGCGGCTATCCGTATGCAGGCAGAGCTGCCGCAACGCCTCGACGAGCTGCGCGGGCGTGAACGCCACGCGCTCGCGGACATCCACCGAAGCGGTCTTGTGGTTTATACCGAGGGCGATGAATGCCATTCAGGTGCGCAGGTCCGAACAGAGAAAGCACGCGATTGTCCTACTTCGGCAAATGGAGGACAACCTCCGTCCACCCGCCCTGCGCCCCTCCAGCCCCCGTGGCCATGGGCTTGACCGACGGCTTGTGTCATGATGCGCCCGACTCTTTCCGGCACAACCATCGCTTTCCCTTCCTTATGAATAAAATCTTCGCCTTGCTGGCCGTCATGATGCTTCTTGGCGGCTGTCAGAGCCTCTCCCAGCCGGGCGGCAGACCGCCGGCGAAAGAAGAGGCCGCACCGTCGCCCGCTCCGGCCAGCTCGCCGCCGCCGCAACCGGTCGGCTCGTTCCGCGAAGACACCCTCTACAGCCTGCTGGTCGGCGAATTGGCAGGGCAGCGCAACCGCTTCGACATCGCCCTGGAAAACTACGCAGCCCAGGCCCAGGCCACCCAGGACCCTGGCATCGCCGAACGGGCCTTCCGCATCGCCGAATACCTCGGTGCCGACCAGAACGCGCTGGACAGCGCGCTGATCTGGGCGGACAACGCCCCGGCCGACCTCGACGCGCAGCGCGCCGCCGCCGTCCAGTTGGCGCGCAACGGCCGCTACGACGACTCCATGCGCTACATGGAGCGGGTCCTGCAGGCACAGGGGGATACCCATTTCGACTTCCTCGCTCTGGCCGCGGCGGAAAGCGACCCGGAAACCCGCGCCGGACTGCTGCAGAGTTTCGACCGGCTACTCGCCAAGTCGCCGGAAAACGGCCAGTTGCTGTTCGGCAAGGCACTGCTGCTGCAGCAGGACAACCAGCCCAAGGCCGCTCTCGAACTGCTCGAGAAGCACCCGGCGAGCGAGCACGAAATCGCCCCGCTACTGCTGCGCGTGCGCCTGCTGCAGGGGCTGGGACACAGTGACGAGGCGAACGCCTTGCTGAAGAAGGGCATGCGCGAGTACCCCGACGACAAGCGCCTGCGCCTGACCTACGCCCGCCTGCTGGTCGAGCAGGGCCGCCTCGACGACGCCAAAAACGAGTTCGTCACCCTGGTCCGGCAGTTTCCCGAGGACGACGACCAGCGCCTGTCCCTGGCGCTGGTCTGCCTGGAAGCCAAGGCCTGGGATGAGGCCGTGGTCTACCTGAAGGAACTGATCGAACGCGGCAGCTACGTGGATGCCGCGCATTACCAGATGGGTCGCGTTTACGAGGAGCGCGAGGACCCGGAAAGCGCATTGATCGAATACGCCCTGGTCGGCCCCGGCAACCACTACTTGCCGGCGCAACTGCGCCAGACCGAGATCCTCTTCGAGCGCGGCCGCCCGGAAGAAGCCTCGGCGCGTCTGGCGCAGGCCCGCGAAAACCAGCCGGACTACGCCCTGCAGCTCTATCTGGTCGAGGCCGAGGCACTGACCAATCGCGAACGGCTCGACGAGGCTTGGCAGGTCATCGAGCGCGCCCTGCGCCACTTCCCGGACGACCTCAATCTGCTCTACACCCGTGCCATGCTGGCCGAGAAGCGCAACGACCTGGCCCAACTGGAGCGCGACCTGCGCTTCATAATCGCGCGCGAGCCGGACAACGCCATGGCCCTGAACGCCCTCGGCTACACCCTGGCCGACCGCACCACCCGCTACGCCGAGGCCAAGGCACTGATCGAACAGGCCTACCAGCTCAACCCGGACGATCCGTCGATTCTCGACAGCCTCGGCTGGGTGAACTACCGCCTGGGCCAGTTGGGCGAAGCCGAACGCCTGCTGCGTCAGGCCGCCGAGCACATTTCCGACCACGAGATCGCCGCCCACCTGGGCGAAGTGCTCTGGGCCCGCGGCAAGCAGCGCGAGGCCCGCAAGGTCTGGGCCAAGGCGCTCGAGGAACAACCCGACAGCGCCATCCTGCGCAGCACCCTGCTGCGCCTGACCGGATCCGAGACCCTCTGAGCCATGTCCATCCCGTCTCTTCGTCACATCCTGCCGCTCGCCCTGCTCGCCCTGCTCGCCGGCTGCACCGGCCTGACCTCCCGGGAAGCCCTCGAGGGCCAGGGCGATCCCGAGCACTGGCGGGCGCACAAGCGCGAGATCGGCGCCCTCGACGCCTGGCAGATCAGCGGCAAGGTCGGCATCAAGGCCCCCCGCGAATCCGCCAGCGGCACCCTGTTCTGGCTACAGCGCCAGGACTACTACGACATCCGCCTGTCCGGCCCGCTCGGCCGCGGCGCGACGCGCCTGACCGGGCGTCCCGGCGGTATCGAACTGGAGGTCGCCGGCCAGGGACGCTACCGGGCCGAGTCGCCAGAAGCCCTACTCGAACAGCAACTCGGCTGGCGCCTGCCAGTTTCCCACCTGCTCTGGTGGGTACGCGGCCTGCCGGCGCCCGGCAGCCGCAGCCAGCTCACCCTCGACGGCGATAGCCACCTGGCCTGGCTGAGCCAGGACGGCTGGCAGGTCGAATACCAGCGCTATGTCGAACAGAACGGCTTCTGGCTGCCCGAACGCCTGAAGCTGTACGGCCAGGACCTGGTCGTCACCCTGGTGATCAAGGACTGGCAACCGCGCCGACTGGGACTCTGAACGCCATGCGACACGCACAACTGATCCTGCCGGCACCAGCCAAGCTCAACCTGATGCTGCACATCCTCGGCCGCCGCGCCGACGGCTACCACGAGTTGCAGACCCTGTTCCAGTTCCTCGACCACGGCGACGAACTGGGCTTCGCCGTGCGCGAGGACGGTGCGATCCGCCTACATACGGAAATCCCCGGCGTTCCCCACGACGGCAACCTGATCGTCCGTGCTGCCCGCCAATTGCAGCGGCAAAGCGGTTGCCGGCTGGGCGCCGACATCTGGCTGGACAAGCGCCTGCCGATGGGCGGCGGCATCGGTGGCGGCAGTTCGGACGCGGCGACCACCCTGCTCGGCCTCGACCGCCTCTGGCGACTGGGTTGGGACGAGGAACGCCTGGCTGCGCTGGGTCTCGCCCTGGGCGCCGATGTGCCGGTCTTCGTACGTGGCCGCGCTGCGTTCGCCGAAGGGGTCGGCGAACGCCTGCGACCGGTCGAACTGGAGGAACCCTGGTTCCTCGTCGTGGCACCGCAAGTCACTGTCAGCACAGCAGAAATTTTTGCCGACCCGGAGTTGACACGTAATACACCGGCCATTACAGTTCGCAGCCTCCTTGCAGGGGAAGGTCGTAACGACTGCCAAGCAGTCGTCGAAAGGCGTTACCCGGAAGTGCGTAACGCCTTGAGCTGGCTGAGCAAATTCGTTCCGGCCAGAATGACCGGAACTGGGGCTTGCGTATTTGGGAGCTTCCCAAATCGGGGCGATGCTGATAAAGTCGCCCGCCAACTTCCAGTGACCATGCCGGGTTTCGTTGCCCAGGGGCGCAACATATCGATGTTGCACCGCAGGCTAGAGACATTGGCGCAGGGAGTGAATGCCTAGCATTCGATGATCGTGTGTCGTAGGGGCGTCGCCAAGCGGTAAGGCAGCAGGTTTTGATCCTGCCATGCGTTGGTTCGAATCCAGCCGCCCCTGCCATATTCCAGAGGGTTTGCACGCATCGACCGGGCATTCCGGGATGTAACGCCACAGGGGCGTCGCCAAGCGGTAAGGCAGCAGGTTTTGATCCTGCCATGCGTTGGTTCGAATCCAGCCGCCCCTGCCATATTTCAGGAAGCTGTTCAAAAACGCCGCCCTCGAGCCGCCTTTTTGAGCAGCTTTTTAATTTCATCGGGTCCACCCTCAGCCGGCAGGTACTGCGCGTGTCCAAGATGATGGTTTTCACGGGGAACGCCAACCCCGACCTGGCGCGTCGCGTCGTACGTCAGTTGCATATTCCCCTCGGCGACGCCTACGTGGGCAAGTTCTCCGACGGAGAAATCAGCGTCGAGATCAACGAGAACGTCCGCGGCAAGGACGTCTTCCTGATCCAACCGACTTGCGCACCGACCAACGACAACCTCATGGAACTGGTGGTGATGGCCGACGCCTTCCGTCGCTCCTCCGCCTCGCGGATCACCGCGGTCGTCCCCTACTTCGGCTATGCCCGCCAGGACCGCCGCCCGCGCTCCGCCCGCGTGGCGATCAGCGCCAAGGTGGTGGCCGACATGCTCGACGTGGTCGGCATCAACCGCATGCTCACCGTCGACCTGCACGCCGACCAGATCCAGGGCTTCTTCGACATCCCCGTGGACAACATCTACGGCTCGCCGGTACTGGTCGACGACATCCACGCCCAGCGCTTCGAGAACCTGATGATCGTCTCCCCGGACATCGGCGGCGTGGTGCGCGCGCGTGCCGTCGCCAAGTCCCTGGGCGTAGATCTGGCCATCATCGACAAGCGTCGGCCGAAGGCCAACCAGTCGGAAGTCATGCACATCATCGGCGACGTGGAAGGCCGCACCTGCATCCTGGTCGACGACATGGTCGACACCGCCGGTACCCTGTGCCACGCGGCCAAGGCACTCAAGGAGCACGGCGCCGCCAAGGTCTACGCCTACTGCACCCATCCGGTGCTATCCGGCCGCGCCATCGAGAACCTCGAGAAGTCGGTGATGGACGAGTTGGTGGTGACCAACACCATCCCGCTGTCCGCCGCGGCCCAGGCCTGTACGCGCATCCGCCAGTTGGACATCGCCCCGGTGGTGGCCGAAGCGGTGCGCCGCATCAGCAACGAGGAATCCATCAGCGCCATGTTCCGCTAGGGAACCGGCGCCGATATCACCGCCCTGCCCCGCGCGGGGCCTTCAGCCATCGCCCGGACGCTGGTCGCAAGCGTGCGGGCGGCGCTGTCATTTTGGAGAAACGCAATGACCGATTTTACCCTGAATGCCGAAGTGCGTTCCGACTTGGGGAAAGGTGCGAGCCGCCGCCTGCGTCGTAACGCCGCCCAGGTTCCCGCCGTGATCTACGGTGGCGACAAGGAGCCCCAATCCATCAGCATCCTGACCAAGGACATCGCCAAGCTGATCGAGGACGAGGCCGCCTTCAGCCACGTGGTCACCCTGAACATCGCCGGCGCCACCGAGACCGTGCTGATCAAGGCCCTGCAGCGCCACCCGTCCAAAGCCACGGTGATGCACGCCGACTTCCTGCGCGTGGTCGCCGGCCACAAGCTGAGCGCCGTGGTGCCCCTGCACTTCGTCAACGCCGAGACCTCGGTTGGCGTGAAGCAGCAGGGTGGCGAAGTCTCCCATGTGATCAGCGAAGTGGAAGTGTCCTGCCTGCCGAAGGACCTGCCGGAGTTCATCGAAGTCGACCTGGCCCAGGTCGAAGTCGGCCAGATCGTCCACCTGTCCAACCTGAGCGTGCCGGCTGGCGTCGAGCTGGTGGCCCTGGCCCATGGCAACGACCTGGCCGTGGCCAACATCCACGCCTCCCGCGTGAAGGAAGAAGGCGCCGAGTAATCGCTCGGAGCCATTGGAGGGCCCCTGCATGACCGCCGTGCAACTGATCGTCGGCCTGGGAAATCCCGGCCCGGAATACGAGCAGACCCGGCACAACGCAGGGGCCTTTTTCGTCGAGCGCGTGGCGTCCGCCAAGGGTGTCCGCCTCAGCGCCGACAAGAAATATTTCGGCCTGGTCGGCAAATTCAGCCATCAGGGCCGCGACGTTCGTCTGCTCATCCCCACCACCTACATGAACCGCAGCGGCCATTCCGTGGCGGCGCTGGCGAACTTCTTCCGCATTCCGCCGGCGGCCATCCTGGTGGCCCACGACGAACTCGACATGCCCCCCGGCACCGCCAGACTCAAGCAGGGCGGCGGCCATGGCGGGCACAACGGGCTGCGCGACATCATCGCCCAGTTCGGCAACCAGAACTCCTTCTATCGCCTGCGACTCGGCATCGGCCATCCCGGCGACAAGAATCTCGTCTCCGGCTTCGTGCTCGGCCGGGCTCCGCGCAGCGAACAGGAAAAGCTCGAGGCCTGCATCGACTTCGCCCTCGACGTGCTGCCGGACATGCTCGACGGCAACTGGACCCGCGCCATGCAGCAGCTGCACAGCAGGAAAGCCTGAGCCACCCTTTTCCACCGACTCCAGCTCTGCGAGGGACACACCATGGGATTCAACTGCGGCATCGTCGGCCTGCCCAACGTCGGCAAGTCCACCCTGTTCAACGCCCTCACCAAGTCCGGCATCGCCGCCGAGAACTTCCCCTTCTGCACCATCGAGCCGAACAGCGGCATAGTGCCGATGCCCGATCCGCGCCTGGATGCCCTCGCCGCCATCGTCAAGCCCGAGCGCGTGCTGCCGACCACCATGGAGTTCGTCGACATCGCCGGCCTGGTCGCGGGTGCCTCCAAGGGCGAGGGCCTGGGCAACAAGTTCTTGGCCAACATCCGCGAGACCGACGCCATCGCCCACGTGGTGCGCTGCTTCGAGGACGACAACGTCATCCACGTCTCCAACTCGGTCGATCCCAAGCGCGACATCGAGATCATCGACCTCGAACTGATCTTCGCGGACCTCGACAGTTGCGAGAAGCAGTTGCAGAAGGTCGTGCGCAGCGCCAAGGGCGGCGACAAGGAAGCCCTGGCGCAAAAAGCCCTGCTGGAAAAGCTGATTCCGCATTTCAGCGAAGGCAAGCCAGCCCGCTCGCTGATGAAGGGCATGGACGACGAGCAGAAGCGCATCGTTCGCGGCTTCCACCTGCTCACCAGCAAGCCGGTGATGTACATCGCCAACGTCGCCGAGGACGGCTTCGAGAACAACCCCCACCTCGACGTGGTCAGGGCCATCGCCGAGGAAGAAGGCGCCCTCGTGGTGCCGGTCTGCAACAAGATCGAGGCGGAGATCGCCGAACTCGACGACGACGAGGAAAAGCAGATGTTCCTCGAGTCCATGGGCATGGAAGAACCCGGCCTGAACCGCGTGATCCGCGCCGGCTACCAGCTCCTCAACCTGCAGACCTACTTCACCGCCGGGGTCAAGGAAGTGCGCGCCTGGACCGTCAAGGTCGGCGCCACAGCGCCGCAAGCCGCCGGGGTGATCCACACCGACTTCGAAAAGGGCTTCATCCGCGCCGAGGTCATCGCCTACGACGACTTCATCCAGTACAAGGGCGAAACCGGCGCCAAGGAAGCGGGCAAGTGGCGCCTGGAAGGCAAGGACTACATCGTCAAGGACGGCGACGTGATGCATTTCCGCTTCAACGTCTGACGGTTTTTGCTGGATCTCGGTGGCGCTCAGTAGCGCTTGATAGACACGGTCGCCCTCACGCAGTTGCGCTTCGCTTTATTCGCTGTGACCAGCTCAGGGCGGGACTTGCACCCGCAGGAGTGCGCCCATGCTGGGCGCACCAGCACAAAACCCCGTACCACGCCGTGGTTCTCATCCAGTCAGAGGAAAGTCGTCGCGCTCCGTGGTGCCCGGCGCCCCAGGACTCAGATCTTACCGACCAGATCCAGGGACGGAGCCAGAGTGGCTTCGCCCTCCTTCCACTTGGCCGGACAGACTTCGCCGGGGTGGGCGGCGACGTACTGGGCGGCCTTGATCTTGCGCAGCAGTTCCAGGGCATCGCGCCCCACCCCGCCGGCGTTGATTTCGACGATCTGAACCTTGCCTTGCGGATCGATCACGAAGGTACCGCGATCGGCCAGGCCGGCTTCCTCGATCATCACCTCGAAGTTGCGGCTGATCGCACCGGTCGGGTCGCCGATCATCGGGTAGCGGATCTTGCCGATGGTTTCCGAACTGTCGTGCCAGGCCTTGTGGGTGAAGTGGGTGTCGGTGGAGACGGCATAGATTTCCACACCCAGCCTTTGGAACTCGGCGTAATGGTCGGCCAGATCGCCCAGTTCGGTTGGGCATACGAAGGTGAAGTCGGCCGGGTAGAAGAACACCACGGACCACTTGCCCTTCAGGTCGGCGTCGGAAACCGGGATGAATTCGCCATTGTGGTAAGCGGTCGCGTTGAAGGGTTTCACCTGGGTATTGATCAAGGACATCTGTGAACTCCTGTGGCGGTTTGAAATCGGGGACAAATCCGATGCTACGCGCCAGCCTCTTTCCAAAGAATTTAATTGATCGAATAGTGTCGATTTACTAAGACTATCAAAGATCCGGCGAAACAAATCGCTAAAAGCCGGGCGCGTTGCCGTCTTTTCCCGTCGTATCGCACGGAGGTCACCTCGGGGAAAGGCTTGCGGACAGGCTCCCGAAAGGCGTCGAAGCCTCCCGCCCGCCCTCGCCGACTGCTCAATGGGAGATCAGCCAGCGCCACCCCGTACGCGGTTCCGTCATCGCCCGCGACGCGGCGAGCAGGTCGTCGCGTCGCAGCCGCCGCAGCGCGGCGTGCAGCCGTTGCGGCCAGTTGTCTGGCCGGCCGCCGAGCCAGGCGTCGATGGCGTGTTGCAAGCGCTGCGGACGGCTGCCTGCGTCGAGGGCGTCCAGCGCCGCGAGGCGAGCGGAGGCCAGACGTGCCGCATCCAGATCGGCGAGGCCGTCCCGCTGGACAAGGATGAAGTCGCGAATCGCCTGCCGCAGACGCGCCACGCAAGCGTGCGGCGACTGCACGCCGAATTGCAGTTCGGCGCCATCCCCGTCGTCGACGAAGCGGCTGAACAGCGCATAGCCGAGTCCCTGCTCGATACGCAGGGACTGATGAAAAGGCCCCTGCAGAAGAATCGCCAGCAGGCGCCAGGCCGCCTCTAGCCGGGGGTCGCCGACTGGCGCCAGCAGACGCAGCAAGACCGCCCGCTCGCTACCCGCGATGCCCAGATGCAGCGCGTGCTCGCCGCCCGGCACCTGCCGAGGCGGCGACACGACGGCGGGTCGCCCGAGCCCCTGCAGCGGCGCTAGTACGGCCATGGGCAGCTCGCCCATGCGCCAGCCGCACAGGCTGGCGCCCGCCAACCAGCCGCCGAGCAGAGATGCCAGAGCAGCGCCGTCCAAGGTCGCCAGTCGCCGGGCGAGCGAATCCTCATCCACCGTCGGCACACGTGTCCGGGCAGCCGGATGCGCCAGCAGACGACGCAGCAGAATCTGCCGCTCCCGCGCCTCGCGCCGTCGTTGCCAGGCCTCGTGCCAGTTCGTCGCATAGTCCTCGCGTAGACTCGCCAGGAGGCGCGTCAGCAGCGAAGGCAACACGGCCGGCGGCCCGCTCAGACACAGGCTCAGGCGTCCGCCATCGCTCGACAGCCGGCAGTCGGCGCCGAACGGCCGCGCTTCGCCGGCCAGCGCGGCCCAGCGCTCGGCCAGCGCCAGTTCCGCCAGTTCGCCGGCCAGTTGCGCCTCCAGCCCCGGCGCGGCCTGCCAGGCCAGCAGCAAGGCCGCCTGGCCGGGACGCAGCAAGTCCGCACCGCCGCTGCGCCACTGCGCGGGCCAGTCCCGTACGGCCAGCGGCGCCGGAAACGGCGGCGAAGGTTTGACCGGCGCTGGCCACCAGGCCTGCCGCGGCGGCGATAGCCCGGCCTGCGGCAGCACCCGATGGCGCACTGGAAAACGCGCGCTGAACCCGCCCCGCGCCAGAGCGTCGCGGCAGCATTGCAAGAGCAGCGGCGGCTGCGCCAGCGGCTTCAGCCAGTCGGCCAGCGCGCTAGCGGCCGGCGGTTGCGGCCAGAGCTTCGGGGCGACACCGCCCTGGCGCTGCCAGCGCTCCAGCCAGAGTGCGGCGCGCTCCAGCGGCGCCTGCTCGTACTCGTCCCAGGCCTGGGCGATGCGCAGGTTTTCGGCCAGGAACGGATCGCCGATCCGCTCCGGCGCCGCCCGTAGCCAAGCCAGCCAGTCGTGGCAGAGGGCGGCGATCCGCTCCTCGCGGCCGCAGCCCTCGTCCAGCAGTTCCAGATGCAGGGCCAGCAGCGCCTGTCCAGTACCCGCAGGATGCAGTTCCAGACGGGTCGAGCACGCCAGACCCCGGATGCGCAGCGCGCCGGGCAGGCCGCCGGCATCGCCACGACGCAAGGCCTGGCGCAACAGTTCCAGGGCCGGATCGTCGCGTCCGGCGACATGCTCCAGCATCCACCACAAGCTCATGCTCCGCCGCGCCGGCTGCTCCAGCTCCAGGCGCAGCGGGCCCTGTCCCGCCGGCCAGGGCGATGGCCAGGCGGGAGTCGGCAGGCGCGCGCCGGCCGGCAGCGAAGCGGCACCGGCGCGAACCCTTGCCTCCAGTTCGTCTAGGGACTGCGGCCCGCAGAGCAACAAATACAGGTTCTCACCCCGGTAATGCCGGTCGTGCCAGGCGCGCAGGTCGGCGCGAAAGGCCACTGACTGCGGATCGAGGCTGTCGCGCGCACCGGCATGGAAACGCGCCAGCGGGTGGGCCGGATCGAGCAGACCGGCCAGCGCGCCGAGCAACTGGCTGTCACCGTCCTGGCAGCGGGCCAGGTACTCGGCATGCAGCACCTCGCGTTCGGCGAGCAAGTGCTCGGGCAATAGCAGCGGTCGCGCCAGCAGGTTGCAGAGCCGTTCGAAGGCCGGCGCCAGTTCGCGCGCAGGCATTTCCAGGTAGAACTGGGTGCAGAGGCCGAGGGTGCGGGCGTTGTAGCGCCCGCCCGCGCCGTGCACGTATCCGGCGAAGGCGCCCGGCTCGGCCAGGCCGGCGCTGCCGAGAAACAGGGCGTGTTCGAGAAAATGCGCCAGCCCCGGCCAGGCTTCGGGCTCGTGCAGGCTACCGGCATCCACTCCGGCGGCCAGGGCCACGCGGCGGACTTGCGGGTCACGCAGCAGGGTCGCTTGCACGCCGTTGTCCAGGCGCAGACTGCGCTGTTCGAGCGGCGGCAGCTCGCCCATGGACCAAGGCCTCAATCCAGCAGGCACCGGTAGAAACGCCACTCGCGTTCCAGCGCGTCGGCCAGGTGGGCGGCCCGGCAGAAGCCATGGCGCTCATCGGGATAGAGCCGGTACTCCACCGGTACTCCGTGCGCGCGCAGGGCGGCGACCATTGCCTCGGTCTGCCACGGCACCACCACCGCGTCCAGGCCGCCCTGAAAGAAGATTACCGGCGCCCCGATCTCCCCGGCATGCAGCAGCGGCGTGCGTTGCCGGTAACGCTCGGCGTCGCGCTCCGGATCACCGATCAGCCAGTCGAGGTAGTCGGCCTCGAACTTGTGGGTGACCCGGCGCAGGCTCGCGGGATCGCTGACCCCGTACAGGCTGGCGCCGCCCCGGAACAGCTCGCGGAAGGCCAGCGCGCACAACGCGGTGTAACCGCCGGCGCTGGCGCCGCGAACGAAGGCCCGCGCCGGGTCGATCAGCCCCGCCTCGCCCAGGTCGCGCACCAGGGCGCAGACATCTTCCACGTCGATGCGTCCCCACTCGCCAGCGAGACGCAGCCGACAGGCACGCCCAAAGCCGCTGGACCCCCGGTAGTTGAGATCGGCCACGGCGAAGCCGCGCTGGGTCCAGAACTGGATGCGCGGATCGAACACCGGATGGCAGGCCGAGGTCGGTCCGCCGTGGACGAACACCACCAGCGGCGGCCGTCCATGCCCGGGCTCCGGGCAGGCGGCGTTGCGCGGCGGATAGAAGAACGCCTGGGCGGACTCGCCCTCGCCCGTGGCGAAGCGCAGCGACTGCGGCCGCGATAGCTCGGCCTCGGCCAGCGGCGCCTCGCCCCCGGCGAGCACCCGCAACGCCCCGCCAGCCCGATCGATCGCCAGCACCGCCGGCAGCCGCGCAGGAGAGGCGGCGATGCAGTAGAAACAGTCGGCGTCCGCCGCCAGTTGGCGAAAGCGGCTGAACTCCGCCGCCAGATAGCGCTCGCGACCCGCGACATCGCGCTCGATCAGAAAGCCCCAGCCTTCCTCCTGGCGGGCGAGCAGCAGGTGGCCTTCCGCCAGCGGCAGGTAGCTGACCGTGCCCTGCTGCCAGGGCGCCGAGGCATGGTCGGCGGCGGCCAGGGGACGCGGCTCGCTCCAGTCCACACCGCTGGTGGACAAGGCTACGCCGTTGTCCACCCTACGCTCGACCTCAAACGTAGTGTGGAAAACCGCGTCAGCGTTTTCCGCCGGGTGGCCGGCCCCAGGAGCCGGATGCCATTGCCCACCCCGCTCCGCCCAAGGCTGCCACCAACCGGCGCGGTCACTCAGGCAGATCAGCCGGCCGTCGTCAGTGAACGTCGGTTGCTGCAGCGAATCGTCGCCCGTCGCACCGGCCAGCGTCACGGCTGGCCCGATAACGCCCTCGGCGTCCACGCCGGCCAGGCACAGGCGGGTGGCGGTCCACGGCAGCTCGGGGCGGTCCCACTCGATCCAAGCTAGGCGCCGGCCGTCGGCGCTCAGCCTCGGCGCGGCATAAAAATCGGCGCCCTCGGCCAGCACCCGGTGCGTACCGTCATGCAGCGACAGGGCGACCAGCCGGTGCGCCACCCCCTTCGCCGCGTGGCTTTCCTCGACCGCCAGCACGGCGTTCCAGGCCGGCGCATGGTGCAGGTCGCCATAGCGGCGCCGGGCCTGTGCGGTCAGCGCCTCGGCGACAGGAGCCTCGGCGAGGCGTGTGCGGTACACCTGCTGGTCGGACTCGTCGACCCAGGCCACGCCGTCGTCGACGATGCAGAAGGCCCCGCCGCCGTATTCGTAGATTCGGCTGCGCACCGAACGTCTCGCCGGGGTCAGGCAGCGCGTCGTGCCGTCCCGCCACAGCCACAGGCGGCAACGCCCATCCTCTGGGCGGTATTCCAGCCAGACCAGACCGCCGAGACCGGCCTGCAGCCCGGCGAAGTCGCGGCTGGCCGCGGCGGCATCCGCCGCCGACCAGCGGCTGGGCCAGGAACCGTAGGGCATGGAATGCGTGGGCACGAACGAACCTCCCGGGAAACGGCCAGTCAAGGTCGATGGCGAAACACAGCGGACGCCGGACGGAAAGCCGCCGGCGGGATTTTCCGATTCACTCCGAACGACTCCTGCAGATGATCTCCGAGGTCCGGGCGTTGCGATGGACCAGCCGTTCCAGGCCGAGCGGCGCCTCTTCCGCTTGGCGGCTGGCGTCGAGGATCAGGCCGTGATGCGCCGACTTGGCGCACACCGGATCGGTCGCCTCGGCATCGCCAGTGAGCAGGAAGGCCTGGCAGCGGCAGCCGCCGAAATCGCGACCCTTCTCGTCGCACGAACGGCACGGCTCGGGCAGCCAGTCGTCGCCGCGAAAGCGGTTGAAGCCGAAGGAGTCGTACCAGATGTGCCGCAGGCTGTGCTCGCGCACGTTGGGAAACTGCACCGGTAGCATCTTCGCGTTGTGGCAGGGCAGCGCCGTGCCGTCCGGGGCGACGTCGAGGAACAGGCTGCCCCAGCCGCCCATGCAGGCCTTGGGACGCTCTTCGTAGTAGTCCGGGGTGACGAAGATCAGCTTGCACGGATGGCCCTGCGCGGCGAGCTTCTCCCGCCACTGGTTGGTGATGCGCTCGGCGCGCTCCAGTTGGGCGCGGGTCGGCAGGAGTCCGGCACGGTTCAGCTCGGCCCAGCCGTAGAACTGGCAGGTGGCCAGCTCGACGTAATCCGCCTCCAATTCGAGGCACAATTCGATGATTTGCTCGATGGCGTCGATGTTGTGCCGGTGGGTAACGAAGTTGAGCACCATCGGATAGCCCTGGGCCTTGACCACGCGGGCCATGGCCAGCTTCCGGGCGAAGGCCTTGCCCGAGCCGGCCAGCAGGTCGTTCAGCTGCGCGTCGGCGGCCTGGAAGCTGATCTGGATATGATCGAGGCCGGCCGTGGCGAACTCGGCGATGCGCGCCTCGCTCAGGCCGATGCCGGAGGTGATCAGGTTGGTGTAGTAGCCGAGGCCACGGGCGGCGCCGATCAGTTCGCTCAGGTCCTGGCGCACCAGCGGCTCGCCGCCGGAGAAGCCGAGCTGAGCGGCGCCCAGCTCGCGGGCCTGGCGGAACACCTCGATCCACTCGGCGGTGGACAGCTCCGCGCCGTGGCGGGCGAAGTCCAGGGGATTGGAGCAGTACGGACACTGCAGCGGGCAACGGTAGGTCAACTCGGCCAGCAGCCACAGCGGCGGACCCGGCTCAGTGCAGCTCGATCCAAGAGCGCTCACGTGCCACCTCCAGAAATTCCAGGACGTCCTCCTCGATGCCATCGCTCTCGGGAAAGCGCTCGCGCAGCGCGGCGACGATGGCAGCGATGCTACGGTCCCCGTCGACCTGGCCGAGGATCGCCGCGGCGCTGTCGTTGAGCTTGACCATGCCCTCGGGATAGAGCAGCACGTGGCAGTTCTGCGCCGGCTCCCACTGGAAGCGGAAGCCGCGGCGCAATTGAGGGATATCATTCAGGGTGGTTTCGCTCATGGGCATTTCCCCTCTGCAGGATGGAAAACGACCGAAGGTCTTTCCCAACATTGTGGACTGCGCTGGAAGATCGCGACGCGCGTTTTCCATCCGACCGGAACTGCGTCGCTCATCGGCACATCTTCGTAGGGTGGGAAACGCGCGCAGCGCTTTCGCACCACTCGCCGCGGCAGTGGAAAAGACCTGCAATCGTTTTCCACCCTACATTCGGGATCACCATGCGATCCCCCGGTGCCAGACCCGCTCATGGGTCACCGTGTGATACGGCGGACGGTCCAGCTCGTAGGTCATGCTCATGGCGTCGAGCATGCTCCAGAGAATGTCCAGCTTGAACTGCAGAATCTCCAGCATGCGCGCCTGGGCCTCGCGGGTAGCGAAATGCGCGAGGGTAATGCGCAGGCCGTGCTCGACGTCGCGGCGCGCTACCTTCAGGCGCCTGCGGAAGTAGTCGTAGCCGCCGGACTTGATCCAGGGGTAGTGCTGCGGCCAGGTGTCCAGGCGCGACTGGTGGATGGTCGGGGCGAACAGCTCGGTCAGCGAGCTGCCGGCCGCTTCCTGCCAACTGGCGCGGCGGGCGAAGTTGACGTAGGCGTCCACCGCGAAACGCACCCCCGGCAACACCAGTTCCTGGGACAGCAATTGCTCGCGATCGAGGCCGACCGCCTCGCCGAGGCGCAGCCAGGCCTCGATGCCGCCCTCCTCGCCGGAGCCGCCATCGTGGTCGAGGATGCGCTGGACCCACTCGCGGCGCACTGCGCGGTCCGGGCAGTTGGCGAGGATCGCGGCGTCCTTCAGGGGAATGTTCACCTGGTAGTAGAAGCGATTGGCCACCCAGCCCCGGATCTGCTCGCGAGTCGAGCGGCCCTCGTACATGGCGACCAGGAACGGATGGTGGATGTGATAGTAGGCGCCCTTGGCGCGCAGCGCCTGCTCGAATTCGGCAGGGCTCATAGCTGGCTCGGTCATCGTGGCTCCTCGGCGGCCGCGACCGGCGCGGCACATTGTTGTTCTGGTGGTGCCTGGCACCTTGCGTAGGCTGGGTTAGGCCAGAGGCCGTAACCCACCAACCGGCTGCAAGGCCGGCAATCGCGACGCCTGACGGCATCGTTGGTGGGTTACGCCGCTACGCGGCTAACCCACCCTACGATCCGCCTTACAGCTCGATGCTCATGCCGTCCCAGGCGACCTCGACGCCGCGCACGGTCAGCTCGGCGCGCTCGGGCGAATCCTCGTCGAGGATCGGGTTGGTGTTGTTGATATGAATGAGCACCTTGCGCCCGTCCAGGCCGTCGAGCACTTCGAGCATGCCGCCCGCGCCGCTCTGCGGCAGGTGGCCCATCTCGCTGCCGAGCTTGCTGCCGCAGCCGGCGTGGATCATCTCGTCGTCGCGCCACAGGGTGCCGTCGACCAGCAGGCAGTCGGCACGGCGCATCCAGTCGAGCAGCGGCGCATCCACCCGGCCGAGGCCGGGGGCGTAGAACAGCGTGCCGCCCGTGCGGCTGTCCTCGACCAGCAGGCCGATGCTGTCGCCCGGATGCGGATCGTGGCGATGCGGCGAATAGGGCGGCGCGGCACTGCGCAGCGGAATCGGGGTGAAGCGCAGGGCCGGGCAGGCGTCGACCGCGAACGACCGCTCCAGCTCGATGGGCTTCCAGTGCAGGCCGCCGTTCCAGTGTTCGAGCATGGCGAACAGCGGGAAACCCGTGGTCAGGTCCTGGTGGACCATCGCCGTGCACCAGACCTCGTGCGGGCAGCCCTCGCGCAGGCTGAGCAAGCCGGTGGTGTGGTCGATCTGGCTGTCGAGCAGGATCAGCGCGCGAATCGCCGTGTCGCGCACCGCGCGAGCCGGCTGCAGGGCCGGGAAGGCCTTGATCTGCGCGCGGATGTCCGGCGAGGCGTTGCAGAGCACCCAGCTCTCCCCGTCGTCGGACAGGGCGATGGACGACTGGCTGCGCGGCGTGGCGCGCAGGGTGCCCCGGCGCAGGCCGTGGCAGTTGCGGCAGTTGCAATTCCACTGCGGAAAGCCGCCGCCGGCGGCCGAGCCGAGAACTCGGATATGCATGGCAGTTCCGTCTGGGAAAGGCCCCGGCACGCCGGGGCCGGATCGATCAACGGTTGGCGAAGTACAGGGTCACTTCGAAACCGATACGCAGGTCAGTGAAAGCGGGTTTGGTCCACATGACAAACTCCTTGCAAGTGCGTGGTGGGGGGTCAGGCTCATCCCGTTCCGACTATTTCGACGGGACATGCAGCGATCCGTTCGCAATGGCCGGCAAGGAACGCCTGGCGTCCGACAGGCGAACGAGCGGCCTTGGCAGACACGGTTCTTCTTTCCATTAAAGAAGAAAAGGCCCCGGGCGGCCGGAGCCGCCTTCAGCCGCGCCTTTTCCCCGGCATCTCGATGCCGTGCTGGTTCACCCGGCGATACAGGGTGGCGCGGGAGATGCCGAGGGATTCGGCCGCCGGTCCCGGTTTCCAGCGGTGGCGGACCAGCGCATCGAGCAGCGCCTGGCGTTCCGGGTCGGAGACCAGCGCGCCAGCGTCCTCGCCGGTGGCCAGGCGTCCGCCGCGCAGCTCGGCCGGCAAGTCGTCGGGCCGAACCACCCCGCCGGCGCACACCGCGCAGGCGTAGCGCAGGGCATGGCGGAGCTGGCGCAGGTTGCCCGGCCAGCGGTAGCCGAGCAGGCACTCCAGCGCTGCACCGCTCAGGCCGATGGGTTCGCCGCAGGACGCCGCCTCCTCTTCCAGCACGCGGTTGATCAGCGCCAGGCGGTCGCTGCGGCTGCGCAGCGGCGGCAGCTCGAAACGCGCGCCGCCGATGCGAAAGTACAAGTCCTCGCGGAAGCTGCCGTCCGCCACCATCGCCGCCAGGTCGCGGTGGGTGGCGCAGATCACCTGGATGTCCACCGCCTGCCGCCGCGCCGCGCCCAAAGGCGCCACCTCGCCCTCGGCGAGCACCCGCAGCAGTCGGGTCTGTAGGGTCAGCGGCATGTCGCCGATCTCGTCGAGGAACAGGGTACCGCCGTCGGCCTGCTGCAACAGGCCGCGCATGCCCTTGCTGGAAGCGCCGGTGAAGGCGCCGGCGGCGTAGCCGAACAGCTCGCTCTCGATCAGGCTCTCGGGGATCGCCGCGCAGTTCAGGGCGACGAAGGGCTTGCCGCGCCGCGCGCTGACCTCGTGCACCTGGCGGGCGAAGACTTCCTTGCCGGCGCCGGTCTCGCCTTGGATCAGCACCGGCAGGTTGCGGTCCTTGACCCGCACCGCCAGACGCAGATTCTCGGCGATGCGCGGGTCGAGTTCGGCGGCGCGCAACGCCACCCGGCTCGAACGCTGCGGCACGCTCAGGCGTACGTGCAGGGCGAGGTCGCCGCCATGTCCGTGCAGCCGGCAGGCGACGCCGTCCTCGGCGGCGCGCAGGGCGTCCGGGTCGAACACCTCGCCGATATGCACCGGCAGCTCGCCGAAATGCTGCAGCAGGCGGCGCCGCGCCGCAGGGTTGAGCGCCAGCAGGCGGCCGTCGGCG
Source organism: Azorhizophilus paspali (assembly GCF_043587585.2). Taxonomy (GTDB): domain Bacteria; phylum Pseudomonadota; class Gammaproteobacteria; order Pseudomonadales; family Pseudomonadaceae; genus Azotobacter; species Azotobacter paspali. Next base: position 716,893 of record NZ_CP171449.1, on the reverse strand, counting down.
TCCCAGGCGAACAGGTAGTCGGGCTGGCTGTCGACGTAGCCCGGCACCGCGTGGGCACGCAGTATCCAATGCCCGCGGGCGCTGTGCATGAAGAAGGCGTTCTCGATCTGCCGGGCGCTCTGCGCCACCAGTTGGCGGACCAGGTTCTGGCTGCGGCGGTCGTCGGGCGACTGCACCGCCGAGGCATCGAGCGCGCCGAGCAGTTCGCCCTGCGGGTCGAAGACCGGCACCGCCGAGCAGGTCAGACCGATGAAGGCGGCGCGGAAATGGTCGCGCTTGTGCACCGTCAGCGGCATCCGGCTGGCCAGTACGGTGGCCACTCCGCAGGTGCCCTCCTCGCCCTCCGACCACCAAGTGCCGAGGTCGAGGCCGGCCTTGCGGCAATCGCTGCGGATCGACGAATCGACCCGGTAGTCGATGGTCCGCCCCTGGGCGTCGGCGAGCAGCACGCAGTAGTCGGCGTCGCGCACCTGGCTGTGCAGGCGATCGACCTCCTCGCTGGCGATGCGCAGGAACAGCTCGGAACGCTCGCGGCATTCCTTGAGCAGGGTCTGGTCGAGGATGCGCGGCCCCTGCAGGGAGCCGGGATCGAGCCGATGCTGCTCCAGCGAGCGGCGCCAGGAGTCGAGAATGGGTGCGGGAACCGGCGCCTGGGGCAGGCGGGCGGCGTTCTTCACCACGCGGCTGACACAATCCACATGGGCCTTCGAGTGTGCGGAAAGCATACGTCTCCGTCTCTCGTGTCTTGTTGTTGTTTCTCCATTAAGCACCCTTCCCCGTCCCGCGACAAGCGGCTGGGCGGAGAAGTACACCGCTGAGACGGAACGTCTCAGCGTCTCGCCGTCGCGCTGATACCGGACGTCTCGCCCGGACCTTCGCCGAGTCCCTCGGTCGCCTAGCAAAACCACTCTGAAACGCGGCCTGCAGCCAATCTTCAGCACTCTGGCACCCCCCTTGCTCTGTCCCCCGACAGAAGCGGCCGGCAGTCCCAGCCCCGGCCCATAACAACAAGCACGGGTGCCCATGTCCGAATCGTTCCTTCCCAAACTCTTCCTGCCCGGCAAAGTCGCCCTGGTCACCGGCGCCAGGCTCGCCGGTGGGCTGTTTGCCAGCGGGCGGATTCCGCCGGAGATCGCCCCGCGCCGCAACAAGCGCCTACTGGTCCGCGAGGCACGCCGCAACCTCTGCGAATGGGCGCCAATGGACGTGGCGGTGTCGCCGCTGCGCTTCGTCGGCAGCCGGGCAATCAGCCGCGGCGAGGACCTGGCCGAAGTCTTCATGACCTTCGCCGAACCCCATGCCATCGGCCTGTCGGCGCTCTGCGGACTCTGGTGCCCGGTCTCCCGGCAGGCCCCCGAAGGCGCCTGGATGCGCCTGCACCCGCAGGCCCGCGACGTCCTGCTGGCGCCGTTCGCCCCTGGCCCGCAGCAGGGCTGCGGAGTGGTCGCCGCCGGCACCCTGGAGCCGGGCGTCGCCCATGCGCCCAGCCTGAACGGCGGCACCCTGGCGCTGGACGGCGAGCGCGAGATCGCCTTCGCCGCCGGCGACCGACCGTCACCCTTGACTCCCACGGCCCGCTGGGCATCGACGTGGAGGCCGCCCTCGCCTACGCGGCGCGCCACCGCCTGCTGTCCATCGGCCGCGAACACCCGCAACACCCCGTGAACCTTTCGTGTTGAAACAACCCAGGAGAACAACAAGATGACTACCCACCTGTCAGCCGAGCAGTTGCTGCATGCCTACCGGGTGATGCGCACCATCCGCGTCTTCGAGGAGCGCCTGCACATCGAATTCGCCACCGGCGAGATTCCCGGCTTCGTCCACCTCTACGCCGGCGAGGAAGCCTCCGCCGCCGGGGTCATGGCCCACCTGCGCGACGACGACTGCATCGCCTCCACCCACCGCGGCCACGGTCACTGCATTGCCAAGGGCGTGGACGTGCACGGGATGATGGCCGAGATCTACGGCAAGAAGACCGGGGTCTGCCAGGGCAAGGGCGGCTCCATGCACATCGCCGACCTGTCCAAGGGCATGCTCGGCGCCAATGGTATCGTCGGCGCCGGCGCGCCGCTGGTCGCCGGCGCGGCGCTGGCCGCCAAGCTCAAGGGCACCGACGCGGTGGCCGTGGCCTTCTTCGGCGACGGCGCCTCCAACGAGGGCGCGGTGTTCGAGGCGATGAACCTGGCCGCGATCATGAACCTGCCGTGCATTTTCGTCGCCGAGAACAACGGCTACGCCGAGGCCACCGCCTCCAACTGGTCGGTGTCCTGCGACCACATCGCCGACCGCGCCGCCGGCTTCGGCATGCCCGGGGTGACGGTGGACGGCTTCGACTTCTTCGCCGTCCACGAGGCCGCCGGCGCCGCCGTGGCCCGCGCCCGCGCCGGCGAAGGCCCGTCGCTGATCGAAGTGAAGCTGACCCGCTACTACGGCCACTTCGAGGGCGACGCGCAGACCTACCGCGACATGGACGAGCTCAAGGAAATGCGCGAGGTGCGTGACTGCCTGAAGCAGTTCCGCGACCACACCGTCGCCGCCGGCCTGCTCGACGCCTCGCAACTCGACGACATCGACGGCGAGGTCGAGCGGCTGATCGAGGACAGCGTGATCAAGGCCAAGAGCGATCCCAAGCCGCCGGCGGCCGATCTGCTGGCGGACGTCTACGTCTCCTACCCCTGAGCCCCCATTCCAACAAGAAGGAACACCATCATGGCGAGAAAAATCAGCTACCAGCAGGCCATCAACGAAGCCATGGCCCAGGAAATGCGTCGCGACGAAAGCGTCTTCCTGATCGGCCAGGACATCGCCGGCGGTGCCGGCGCACCGGGCGAGCAGGATGCCTGGGGCGGCGTGCTCGGCGTCACCAAGGGGCTCTATCACCAGTTCCCCGGCCGGGTGCTCGACGCCCCGCTGTCGGAGATCGGCTACGTCGGCGCGGCGGTCGGCGCCGCCACCCGCGGCATGCGCCCGGTCTGCGAACTGATGTTCGTCGACTTCGCCGGCTGCTGCCTGGACCAGATCCTCAACCAGGCGGCGAAATTCCGCTACATGTTCGGCGGCAAGGCGGTCACCCCACTGGTGCTGCGCGCCATGTACGGCGCCGGCCTGCGCGCCGCCGCCCAGCACTCGCAGATGCTCACCTCGCTGTGGACCCACATCCCCGGCCTCAAGGTGGTCTGCCCCGCCTCGCCCTACGACGCCAAGGGCCTGCTGATCCAGGCGATCCGCGACAACGACCCGGTGATCTTCCTCGAACACAAGATGCTCTACGGCATGCAGGGCGAGGTGCCCGAAGAGCTGTACACCGTGCCCTTCGGCGAGGCCAACTTCCTGCGCGAGGGCGACGACGTGACCCTGGTCACCTACGGCCGCATGGTCCACCTGGCGATGGACGCCGCCGCCAGCCTGGCGCGCCAGGGCATCGGCTGCGAGGTGCTCGACCTGCGCACCACTAGCCCGCTGGACGAGGACAGCATCCTCGAAAGCGTCGAGAAGACCGGCCGCCTGGTGGTGATCGACGAGGCCAACCCGCGCTGCTCGGTGGCCACCGACATCTCCGCGCTGGTCGCCCAGAAGGCCTTCGCCGCGCTCAAGGCGCCGATCGAGATGGTCACCGCGCCGCACACCCCGGTGCCCTTCACCGATTCCCTGGAAGACCTGTACATCCCCAACGCGGCGAAGATCGAAGCCGCGGTCCTGAAGATCGTCGACAAGAGGAAGGTCGCATGAGCCAGATCCATACCCTGACCATGCCGAAATGGGGTCTGTCGATGACCGAGGGCAAGGTCAACGCCTGGCTCAAGGAAGAAGGCGCCAGCATCGCCAAGGGCGACGACGTGCTCGACGTGGAAACCGACAAAATCTCCAGCAGCGTCGAGGCGCCATTCTCCGGCGTGCTGCGGCGCATCGTCGCCCAGGAGGACGAAACCCTGCCGGTCGGCGCCCTGCTCGCCGTGGTGGTCGAAGGCGAGGCCTCCGAAGAGGAGATCGATGCCGTGGTGCAGCGCTTCCAGGCCGAGTTCGTGCCCGGCGGCGAAGACGAGCAAGCCAGCGGCCCGGCGCCGCAGAAGGTCGAACTGGACGGCCGCGTCATCCGCTTCCTCGACCGTGGCGAGGGCGGCACCCCGCTGCTGCTGGTCCACGGTTTCGGCGGCGACCTGAACAACTGGCTGTTCAACCACGAGGCACTGGCCGCCGACCGCCGGGTGATCGCCCTCGACCTGCCGGGCCACGGCGAATCGGGCAAGACGCTGAAGAGCGGCGACCTCGACGAACTGAGCCGGGCCGTGCTGGCCCTGCTTGATCACCTGGACATCCCGCGCGCGCACCTCGCCGGCCACTCCATGGGCGGCGCGGTGTCGCTGAACCTGGCGCGCCTGGCGCCCGAGCGGGTGCTCTCGCTGACCCTGATCTGCAGCGCCGGCCTCGGCGCGGAGATCAACGGCAACTACCTGCGCGGCTTCGTCGAAGCGAGCAACCGCAACGCCCTCAAGCCGCAATTGGTGCAACTGTTCTCCGACCCTGCGCTGGTCACTCGGCAACTGCTGGAAGACATGCTTAAGTACAAGCGCCTGGAGGGCGTCGACGTGGCGCTGCGCCAACTGGTCGAACGGCTGTCCGCGGGCGGCCGCCAGCGGATCGACCTGCGCAGCGTGCTGGAACAGAGCCGCCATCCGGCGCTGCTGATCTGGGGCAGCGACGATGCCATCATCCCCGCCGCCCATGCCCAGGGCCTGCCGGCCCAGGTGGAAATCCTCCCCGGCCAGGCGCACATGGTGCAGATGGAAGCGGCCGATGAGGTCAACAAGCTGATCCAAGCCTTCCTCGCCCAACACTGAAACCGGCGGCGGCCGGCCCGCGCCGGTCGCCGCTGCCCTGCAAGTCCCGGAGGAGAACAACAATGACAACATCCCTTGGTGCAACCATGCGTGCCGCCGTCTGGCATGGCCGTCAGGACATCCGCGTCGAAGACGTGCCGCTGCCCGCCGACCCGCCGCCCGGCTGGGTGCAGATCCGCGTCGACTGGTGCGGCATCTGCGGCTCGGACCTGCACGAATACGTCGCCGGCCCGGTGTTCATCCCGGTCGAGAAACCCCACCCGCTCACCGGCATCCAGGGCCAGTGCATCCTCGGCCACGAATTCAGCGGCGCGATCGTCAAGCTCGGCGCCGGCGTGAGCGGCTTCGCCCCCGGCGAGCGGATCGCCGCCGACGCCTGCCAGCACTGCGGCACCTGCTACTACTGCCGCAGCGGCCTGTACAACCTCTGCGAAAAGCTGGCCTTCACCGGGCTGATGAACAACGGCGCTTTTGCCGAGCTGGTGAACGTGCCGGCCGAACTGCTCTACAAGCTGCCGGCCGGCTTCCCCGTCGAGGCCGGCGCGCTGATCGAACCGCTGGCGGTGGGCATGCACGCGGTGAAGAAGGCCGGCAGCCTGCTCGGCCAGAACGTGGTGGTGGTCGGCGCCGGGACCATCGGCCTGTGCACCATCATGTGCGCCAAAGCGGCCGGCGCGGCCCAGGTGATCGCCCTGGAAATGTCCTCGGCGCGCAAGGCCAAGGCGCTGGAAGTGGGCGCGAGCCTCGTGCTCGATCCCAAGGAATGCGACGTGCTGGCGGAAATCCGCGCCCGCACCCACGGCCTCGGCGCCGACGTCAGCTTCGAGTGCATCGGCAACAAGCACACCGCCAAGCTGGCCATCGACGTCATCCGCAACGCCGGCAAGAGCGTGCTGGTCGGCATCTTCGAGGAACCCAGTTCGTTCAACTTCTTCGAACTGGTCTCCACCGAGAAACAGGTCATCGGCGCCCTGGCCTACAACGGCGAATTCGCCGACGTGATCGCCTTCATCGCCGACGGCCGCCTGGACGTCAAACCGCTGATCACCGGCCGCATCGGCCTGGAGGACATCGTCGGCCGCGGCTTCGAGGAACTGGTCAACAACAAGGAGCACAACGTCAAGATCATTGTTTCGCCGCATTGAAGAGGGGGACGGCGCGGGGCGGCGGGGGCCGCTTCGCGTGGGGTGTTGGGGGCTGGGAGTGAAGCTTTGTCCTGAGTTGACCGAGGAATTGTATGTATTGATTAGGTTTGCTTTCCCAACTGGCCCTCCGTGGCAGGCAGAAAGCGGCCCAGGCTGTGTGAAAACTCTTTGATCGGTCAGGAGGCGATCAAAAAATAATCAAATTCGGCGCTCTCTCGTGAATTCCAAGCAAGCTAGCTCGGAAAAACTCTATAGATTTCGCGTAGTAATGCGAACCTCAGAATTGAGCATGAGTTCTCACACAGCCTGGACCCAAAGCAGAATTAGCGACTTCATAAAAGCGGATGCTTAACGGCGAGGTCACCGGCGCTGCACGGATTTATTACGCAGCATCCGTATGGATTGCTGCTGGGTTAGCCTTCGCTAGCCTTAGATTGTGGCTCCATAGCCGCTATCCCCAGCGTTGCTAGTCGTCTTCCCATTGGACTCCTCTGAAACTCAGAACGTTCGCAGGCAAGCCGGAGCATTAATTCAAGCTTTTCTGCTGCCATACCCCGTTGGCCGTGATGCTCTAGATATAGAGCAAGCATCTCTGTTAAGTCATGCCCTCTCGATAGAGACCAGTCTGTCGGCAACTCTCGATCTAGACGCTTTGCCACTTCAATAAGATCATCCGTATATTCACGATAATTTGACCAGCGGGGTAGCGCTTTAAAGAGTTCATCCTCATTGAAAGTTATATCACGAGAATTAAAAAAAGAACGAATCTCTAATCCATTTAAAACGCTCAAACGCAAACCATTAGCCCGCTGAACAAGAATATCTGCCGCCCGAAGGCTTCCGGTAACGCGCGAAGCACGCTCCAAGCGTTTCCGAAGGCTATCCGCTTCATTTACATCGACATCCAAGTTAACCAAAACCTTCTCGAAGGCAGTTGTATTTATCAGATACGTTTCAAGATCGTTGTAGTAAAGACGATCCTCTTCAAAACAAAATGCATTATAAATATAACAGGGGTGATTAATTAGCGGCTGCTTAACAATGACATCAAAATCAATGTCCGCAAAAAAGCAAAGGAAATCAAAGTCTGAATAAGGCTTCATGCGTGATTTTGTATATGCAAGGTTTACCAACGATTTTCCGTCAAAGCCATCAAATCGAATGGGGGCACCAGCTGAAACCCACTGACTTAGAAACCGCTTATCGCAAACACCCTCCACAATAGCCGTTCGAATTTGCTTGCTTCGAAACATCGAAAGCGCCTTATTAAGAAGATGCTTTGGATCTTTCTGATATCTCCGTAGCGAACTCAATTTACGCTCCAAGGCAGGCTTGTTCACCCGCTGACCGATGCTGTTCAGCTAGTTCTATTACGCTGCTCCATCTGTCACCTATGAGTATTGGAGAATGCGTTGCAACCAGAACAGTGAAATCATTAAGCTTGCGAATCTCCTCAAGAATCGAAAGAAATTTTTCTTGCCATTCGGGATGAAAAGAAATCTCTGGCTCATCTATCAGTACAAGCGAACCCTTTTTCGTATTAAATATAAGCTTACCGATCAAGACAATTAAGTGTTGCTCTCCCGAAGAAAGAACCGACAAAGGGAGACTATCTTGATTGCCGTCGACAACCTTTACCACAATACCTTCATCAGCAGAAGTTTCAATTGTTTTAAAGGCTATCAAACCATTAATTGAACTACAAAAAACATCAAGACGCTGAGCCAAATCCTCCAGCAGCGAGAACTTCTCCCGAATGTCGTCTAGATATGTTTTTAATACCAACATGCCGGCGTTTTCAGTCGACTCCGCATGAACATTTAGCTGCTTTGTTGTGCCTGTATGAGGAACAAGCCCAAGCCTTCCATAGCGCTCCTCATACGCCTGAACGGACTTTATCGATTCGATAATGGCTTCTCTTGTCGGCGCAATTTCACCCTTCAATGACTCCATTAGTCGAGTCGGAAAGTTTGTCTCTTTCTTGCGACCCTCCTCAAACTGGTTTCTTATTGCGAATTGCATCTTCTCCTTAATTTCTATAGCAATTGCACCAACCATTAAACTACTTTTTGCCGCCGTCAGCCCTCTAACACTAAGGTCCTCCTCAAATTTGAGACGGTTTGTCGGGATGGAGAAGACCCTTAGCGACCCTCGGATATTTTCCAGCCACTCATCGCGCTTAATACTCCGCCTGAAAACTGGATGATCGCCATAGCGATTTAGTATATCAAAGCGATCAAATACCTCACCCGTGCGGTCATGACGCCATGTTCTTGGACCGATCCTAGTCAGGAATGGGAATGCTCTCTCTACTACAAATGACCGCCCATCACCATCTTGACCTCCAAAAGGATCTTTGATTTTTGTCTGATTCGAGCCGGAACGGATTGTAACCTGATTATTTTCATGATCATCTTCGACATGAATAATTTCCACAGTTTCTTCGTTGGATAGATGGAAGCGGATGCTTCCAAATTTCTCCCTAATGAAATAGTAATAATCGCCTGACGCAAAGCTGCTAACAATCTTTAGTATTGTTGATTTCCCATAGCCATTTGGCGCCGTTATTATGGAAATGCTATTCTCGTGCTCTGCAAGATTTATACAGTAGTCAAATCGACCAAACAGTTTATCAATTTCGATTTTTTCAATTCGTTTTTCCATTTTCTTCTCTTGTGATGGATTACGCAAAATGCTGCGTTGCAAAATCTGACTTTGTATTGGGGGACAGCACCGTCGTGCAACATCGGCACCACCCGGGGACATCGCTCATGAACTGCTTGCTTAATGCAGGCTTGGCCATAGTTTTTGGTTCTCAAGCAACCCTATTAATACGACATGAGGGGGAGATAGGAAATTAGCGACTAGACTACTTCTTACACAACATACCTCATGCTAATGGTGGATGTCCGCTCTTGGTGAGAGACTCGAAACAACCACTCCTAGACGTTTTTCAGCCTGTCGCGGTAGATCGATTAGAAACGCAGAACCTTATCAATGCACATGACCTCTCGGTCGACTCAAGATAAACTTCATTTTCATCTTAGCCAAACAATATCACCAGCCAATCGTTTAATACCCGCAGGCCTCGCGTCAGGTACTTGTGATGGAGATAAAGCACCGCCATCAATGCGGCGGTACGTGCTGCGATAGTAGCTCAACCAGGCCACTACGTAGCCTTCGCCGTGGTTGACCGTCAAGCTACAGTCGACCGGCACCGAGCCGCTCGACCCACCGCCCCCACCACACAGCCCCCTTCACGTAGCCGGCCGATCATCCACTCGACAAAACCGATCTCCAGAGCGATTTCTGGGTAGCGTGTGTAGAAGTCCCGCAGGCATGGAGTCGCCGTCAGGCGACCGGGCGACGTCGGCACTGCGGTTTTCAGCATTGCCCCATCGCAGCCGAAGAAATCGGCCCCGCCGCCCCTCCCCTCACTCATGCTGCACCCCCGCCCGCTTGAGCAGTTGCCTGCAGCGCTCGGACAGGTGCAGCACGCGCAGGTGCTTGCCGACCTTGGCGTAGCGCTCGCGCAGGGTCTTCAGGGCGGCGATGGCCGAGTAGTCGACGAAGCTCAGGTGGCGGCAATCGAGGGTCACCTGGGGCGGGTCGCCGGCGGGGTCGAACTGGTTGAGGAAGGGCGTCGTGGAGGCGAAGAACAGCGTGCCGTGCAGGCGGTAGAGCTTGCTGCCGTCGGCTTCCCGATGGGTGTCGGCATACAGCTCGCGGGCCTGCTGCCAGGCGAAGTTCAGCGCGGCGATGACGATCCCGCAGAGCACGGCGGTGGCCAGGTCGGTGAACACGGTGACGATGGTTACGGCGACGATCACCAGCGCGTCGTTCAGCGGCACCTTGTCGAGCACCCGCAGCGAGGCCCAGGCGAAGGTCTGCTGCGCCACCACGAACATCACCCCGACCAGCGCGGCGAGCGGGATGCGCTCGATCAGCGGCGAGAGGAACAGCACGAACAGCAGGACCATCATTCCGGCGACCACCCCGGAGAGCCGGCCGCGGCCGCCGGAGCTTAGGTTGATCATGGTCTGGCCGATCATCGCGCAGCCGCCCATGCCGCCGAACAGGCCGGACACCAGGTTGGCCGCGCCCAGCGCCGCGCACTCGCGATCCGGGTAGCCGCGGCTCTCGGTGATCTCGTCGGTGAGGTTGAGGGTCAGCAGGGTTTCCAGCAGGCCGACCAGCGCCATCAGCACCGCGTAGGGCGCGACGATGGCCAGGGTTTCCAGGTTCCAGGGTACGTCCGGCACGGCCGGGACGGGCAGGCCGCCGGCGATGTGCGCCATGTCGCCGAGGGTTCGGGTCGGCAGGCCGAGCAGCCAAACCGCCAGGCCGACGCCGAGGATCGCCGCCAGCGCCGGCGGCACGGCGCGGGTCAGGCGCGGCAGCAGGTAGACGATGGCCATGGTCAGCGCCACCAGCCCGAGCATCAGGTAGAGCGGCGTGCCCCCCAGCCAGGCCTCGCCGTTCCTGAAGTGCTCCAGTTGGGCCAGGGCGATGATGATCGCCAAGCCGTTGACGAAGCCGAGCATCACCGGATGCGGCACCATGCGCACCAGTTTGCCGAGGCGCAGCAGGCCGAAGGCGACCATGATCAGCCCGCCGAGCAGCACGGTGGCGAGCAGGTACTGCACGCCGTGCTGCACCACCAGCGCGACGATCACCACGGCCATCGAGCCGGCGGCGCCGGACACCATGCCCGGCCGGCCACCGAACAGGGCGGTCAGGGTGCAGATGATGAAGGCGCCGTACAGCCCCATCAGCGGATTGAGGTGGGCGACCAGGGCGAAGGCGATGCACTCGGGCACCAGAGCGAAGGACGTGGTGAGCCCAGCTAGGACATCGGCACGCAGGGATTTCGGTTTCATGACTTACCTGAACGGTTGGCCGGCAAGGCCGGCCGCAGAGGGACGGCTGGAAGAAAGGGCTTCGGATGTTACGGATTCGAAGCGGATGGGGCCAGCCATCGTATGGGCGCCACAAGGCAAGCGCATGAGCATGTAGGAGCGAACTCATTCGCGACGCTTCCGGTCTTGCCGATGCGCATAGGTTACGATTGTGAACCGTGACGTGATAAGTCACGGTGTAGCCCCATGATCATCAGCTTTCAGCACAAGGGCCTTCGCCTCTTTTACGAAACGGGCTCAACCAAGGGGATTCGCGCCGATCATGCCAAACGTCCGGCCCGCATGCTGGCCTTCATGGATCGAGCCACAGCGCCGGGAGACCTCGACCTTCCGGGCTGGAGACTCCCCCCCTCAAAGGGGATCGCACGGAGTTCAGGTCGCTGACCGTCAGCGGCAATTGGCGGGTGATTTTCCGCTTTGCCGGCAACGATATCGAACTGGTCGACTACCTCGACTACCACTGAACAGGAGGGCGACATGGCCATGTTCAACCCACCGCATCCGGGGGAAACGCTCCTCAAGGACGTACTCCCCGAGTTGGATATCAGCATTGCCGAGCTTGCCCGTCGGCTGGGCCTCGCACGAGAAACCCTGTCTCGCATCCTGCACGGACGCGCCCCTATCAGCCCGGACCTGGCCGTTCGCCTGGAAATGGCCGGTATCGGTACGGCTCGTACCTGGCTTGGCGTACAGGCCGATTACGACTTGTGGCAGGCCCGGCACCGCGAGCAGCCTCGCATAGAGCGATTCGCCTCGATTGCCTGATACGACACAGGACCCAGGCGCCAGGCCTGGGTCTCATCCGCGCCCCGAGCGCCCGCTCGCCTCGGGATGAAACCCCGCTTTCCTCCCCTCAGCCAAACAGCCCCATCAACCAATCGATGAACACCCGCAAACGCGGCGCCGGGTGTCGGGCATTCGCGACGCTTCCAGTCTTGCCGATGACTGCTACAGGGGAATATCGGGCCCGCCGGCGGCGGGCCAGTCGATCCGGTAACGGGTGCTGCGCCCGCCGCCGGGCAGGCGGACCAGGCAGCCCTTGTCGAGCAGGTCGCCGAGGTGGCGGGTGGCGGTGGCCTTGGAAACCCTGGCGACGGCCTGGTACTCGGCGGCATTGATGCCGCCTTCGAAGCCGCGTTCGCCGCCGTCGAGCAGGCGGTTGAGCACCTTGATCTGTTCGGCGGACAGCGCCTGCTGGCGATGCCGCTGCCAGAAGCGCGACTTGGCCAGCACCCGGTCGATGCGCGCCAGCGCCTGTTGCAGGCTGCGCAGCAGGGTGTGTAGGAACCACTCCAGCCAGGGGCTGATCTCCAGCCCTCCCTTCTGGCTGGCTTCGAGGATGCGGTAGTAGCCCTGGCGGTCGTCGAGGATGCTGACCGACATGGCATGCAGGCGGATCGCCTGGCGCTCGCCCTGGGCCAGCGCCAGGTCGGTGATGGCACGGGTCAGCCGGCCGTTGCCGTCGTCGAAGGGATGCAGGGTGACGAACCAGAAATGGGCGATGCCGGCGCGCAGCAGCGGGTCGAGGCCGCTGTCGCGGCGGCTCGCCTCGAACCAGTCGAGGAAGGCGGCCAGTTGCCGCTCCAGCCCGTCGCGCGGCGGCGCCTCGAAATGCACGGTGGGCCGGTCGAGCCGGCTGGAGACCACCTGCATCGGCTCTTCGCCGCGCAGGGCAGCGATGCGGATGCGCCGCGGCAGCAAGTCGTCGTCCTGCGCGGGAAATAGCAGGCGGTGCCAGTGCAGCAGGCGTTCAAGGCTCAGCGGTTGCTCCAGGTGCCGGGTGGCGTCCAGCATCAGCTCGGCGAGACCTTCGCTGCGTGGGCTGACGCGGCTGGCGCCGTCCGTTTCGAGGCCCAGGCGGCGGGCTAGCGAGGAGCGCACCGAGCCGACGTTGAGTTGCTCGCCCTCGATGGCCGAGGAGGTGACGATGTTCTGCAGCAGGGCATCCAGCTCGCTCTGCGCGCCGAATGCGTCCCCTGCCGCCCCGGCCATGCCGAGCAGCCGGCCCTGGGCCTGCGCGCAGTCACGCAGCAGCGGCGCCAGGCGCTCGGCCTGCCAGCGGAAATGCGGCCAATCCGGTTGCCGCCAGATCCAGCGTGACTCTTCCATGGTAAACCTGCCTGCGGGTGGCGAGCCGATTACGGAGGTTATTCGGCTCATTCGGTGAGCCGATTGTCGGGAATTATTCGGCTTGAAGTCCATCGCGAGTCGGCGGTTGCCACCCCGCCCTCAGCCGAACAACGTCACCGATCAATCGATGAACCCCTGCGAACGCGGCGTCAGGCGCCGGCGATGGGGATGGAGCACCGTCATCGGCAGCGCCGGCGGTGGGTGTTGTGGCAGCAGTTCGACCAGGCTATCGGCGGCCAGTTGGCGCTCGACGTGGTAGCGCGGCACCTGGACAATCCCGAGTCCCGCCCCGCAAGCCGCCACATAGGCTTCGCCGTGGTTGACCACGAAGCTAGCCGGCAAGTTGTCTCGATGCGGCCGTCGACGGCGAACTCCAGTGGCGCCAGCCGCCCGGTGGTGGCCGAGAGGTAGTCGATGCAGCGGTGCCTTTGCAACCCGTCGAGGCTGGTCGGCGGGCCGTGGCAAGCCACGTAGCCGGCGCCAGCGCGGGTGACCTGGGGCAGCGCCGGCAGGCAGGCTGCGGGCGATCAGCGTCGAGTCGCTCAGCCCGCCGATCCGCACCACGCAGTCCACGCCTTCGCGCACCAGGTCGATCATCCGATCGCCGATGCCGATTTCCAAGACGATTTCCGGGTAGCCAGCCTGTGGCTCAAGGTGCCGGTGGTGACCGCCTGGTCTGCGCCCGGCGCTGCCCTGCTGGTCACCCTGCTCCCGGCATTCGGCCTCGACGAAGCGGTCGGCGCCTACCTCACGGCCGGGGCGATCCTCTTTCTGATCGGCGTCTCCGGCTGGAACGGGAAAAGGACGGAACCGCCTGACCCGTCCCCACTGTCCGGATCGCCTCCCCTGTCGTCGCCAAGGTACAGATTTTCCTGATTTTTTTATCGAAGGACGGTTGACACTCAAATCGATGACGACAATAATGCGCGCCACTTGGCTACATAGCTCAGTTGGTTAGAGCGCAGCATTCATAATGCTGATGTCCCAGGTTCAAGTCCCGGTGTAGCCACCATCTACATGTTTCCGCATGACTCCATATGCGCTGGAAACACCCCAAGAAGCCCGCCCTGTGCGGGTTTTCTTGTTTCTACATGCCCCCGAATGCCCCCCTATAGCATTGCCACCCGTGTATGCCTCTGTGTATGCTTCTGAAAAAATTGAACAGAAGGCATACAAGCGATGAAGCGCAGCGAGATCAAGCGTCGCCCTCTGGCCGATACTGTGCTCGCCACCCTGGAACCAGAGGCCACCGCATACCGCGAGCTGGACGGCAATGGCCTGTACTTCCGGGTTAAGCCGAATGGCAGCAAGTCGTGGGAGCTGCGCTACAAGAAGCCAGACGGCAAATGGTCTTGGCTTGGGCTTGGAGGCTATGGCACAGGCGACCATCAATTGACCGGCGCACAGGCCCGCCAGGAGGCCGCCAAACTGCGCAGCGACTCATCCGAGGGCAGTAACCCGCTCGCCACGAAACGCGCCAGAAAGGCCGCCGAAGCCGAAGCAGCCAACAACACGTTCGAGCATCTGGCCCGCGAGTGGTACGCGACCAAGCGCAAGACTTGGACGGAAGGCACGGCGGTTCGCACTATCGGCGCCTTGGAGAAGCATGTGTTCCCCGTGTTCGGCAAACGCCCCTATGTCTCGATCCTGCCCATGGAGTGGATGGAGCTCCTCCGCAGCATGGAACAGACCGGCATAGTCGAACAGACCAGCCGCGTGCGCGGTATGTGCCGGGAGATTTACGACCTTGCCCGAGTCACTGGTCGCGCCACCCACAACCCGCTCGAAGGTCTGCACAAGTTCCTACTGACCAAGCCCGTCGAGAATTACGCCCACGTTCCACTCGATGAGCTGCCGGCACTGCTGCGCGCAATCCAATCTTACCCCCACGCCACCGACGTGCGTATCGGCCTGCAACTGCTGGCCATGCTGGCCTGTCGCCCGTCCGAGATTAGGGAAGCCCGCTGGTCCGAGTTCGACCTCGATGCCGGCCTGTGGCTGATCCCCGCCGAGCGGATGAAGCGCCGCCGCGAGCATCTTGTGCCCCTGCCCTCTCAGGCCGTGGAACTGCTGCGCGGCCTGCACAACCTGACCGGAACCTATCCCCTGCTGTTTCCTGGCCGAAGTGACACCACCAAGCCACGCAGCAATACCGTGTTTCTCATGGCCCTGCGCCGCCTGGGGTACGAAGGCCGCCAGACCGGCCACGGCTTCCGGCACATCGCCTCGACGATCCTCAACGAGCACGGTTTCGACGAGAACCACATCGAGGCCCAGCTTTCGCACGTCAAGGAAGGGGTGGCAGGCGTCTACAACAAGGCGCAGTACCTGACCCAGCGCCGGGAAATGATGCAGTGGTATGCCGACCATCTGGACACGCTCGCCGCCGGCAACGTAGTGGAGTTCAAGCGTGCGTAACGCGCAACCCAACCGGAAGAGGTGAAGCAATGGGGAAATGGGACGACATAACAGCGGATGGCTTGATGGGCGCGGTATATGCGGCCAAGGGAAAGTATGACCCGGAGCTTTCGCGCAACGTAATAGAGGCTTTCCACGAACGCATGGAGCGGGAGGGCGACGGGTTTTATCTATCCAAGGATGTCGAAGCGCTTTGTGTCCTGATGAAGCACGTTTTCGCCCAGATACTGGAAGGCAGGACAGCGGACCAAGCCTTTGGCCTGAAGCCCATCAAGGGGAAACACGAACGCCCCAGCACAATGGATCGTGATATGGCCGCCGCTGCCATTGTCGTCCTTGGCGTCCGCCGGGGCAGCACGCGGTTTGCAGCGGTAGCGGATGCCGCCGTCCGCCTGGGTATCAGCGAAAGCGTGGCTGGAAAGGCATACGACGAATACCGAGAAGCGATATGTCTTTGCACAGACGCGGACCTTGAGGAAATGGCAGAGCCATAAGCTTGCAGCCATAAGCCCGCGTTATGGCCGTTAAGATTTAATCGCCCGATTGCGTACCTTGCCCCCGTACACAATACGGAGGCGCCCAAATGCTCCAGAGTCACCCCACCATCGACCAAGCCCTGATTCCCCAGCCTGAGGTTTGCAAGGCGATTGGCCAGACCCGCTCCGGCCTAGAGAAGCTCCGCAAGAAAGACCCCACATTCCCGAAGCCGATCAAGTTCGGCGACACCCGCCAGTCTGCCGCGTACTACGTCATTGCCGAGATCAATGCCTGGCTGCAAGCCAAGATCGCCGCGAGGGACTGAGCATGAAAAAGGCGACCCGTCCCGAAGAACAAAGCCGCCTGCTGCAAGGCCAGTCTATCACCGCCAGCGCCAGCCCCGACGTGCTGCTGGTGGATATGCCGACCAAGATCGCCCGCATCCTGGCCTACGTTCTGGTGCCCTGCAATTCGCTGAACCGCTTCGAGGCCGAGATGCTGGGCGACCACTGCCTGAACTCGACCATTGCCAAGCTGGCGAATGACTACGGCCTAGAGTTCCAGCGCCGGCCGGAGAAGGTGCCCAACCGCTGGGGCGCTCCCTGCGACGTGACCCGCTACAGCCTGCCGGAGAGCCAGTATCCGCGTGCCCGTGCCGTGCTGGCGCTGCTGAGCAAGCCGGCCAAGGGCCGCGACCGGAGCCAGTTGAGCGCTAGCGAGCTGGAGTTTGTCACCCTGGTCGAGCAACGCAACTCCTTGCTGATCGCCCAAGGCATGCCCTACGACGAGCGCAAGGTTGCCCTTCGCCGGTACGTACAGACGCTGCATGGCAAGCGTCTGGAAGGAGGCCGCGCAGCATGACGACCTACACCGGACACCGCGTAGAAGACCACGAAGATTTCATCCTGGAGCAGCTTCTGCCGCTGATCGTCGACCATGCTGGCGCCAGCGATACCCCGACGGAGGTAGTCGCCTTCGCCGTGCTCCTGACCCTGGCGACCGTCCTGCAAGCTAGGGGGCTGGGACGTGACGTGCTGGTCCGCGCCATTGATGCCGCCCGCTTGCCGACCCATGAAGCGCCGGAGGGTGTGCAATGACGATCCAGACTTTGCGTTTTTGTGGGGTTACCGAGGTTACCGCCAGCAATGGCGCAGCCTGTAGCGGTAACCTCAGATTTTCGGGTGAGGTTACCGAGGTTACCCGGCAGCGCCTGGAGAATGAAAAACGCGGGGACACGGCAGATCGCCGCCCCCGCGCTATTGGTTCCGCCTACTCTGGCGAATGCGTCTTGAGCCAGTCCGCCAGCGCGGCATCCATTCGGGTCTGCCAGCCGGGGCCGGACGCCTTGAAGGCGCACAGAACATCGGTCGACAGTGTCAGCCTGATGGGTATTTTCCGGCTTTTGGGATGCCGGCCTCGCGGTCGTGCACGGCTCCGCAGCCTGGCGGCTTTCATCTGGCGGGCAGACTCCAGCAGATCGGCGTGGCACCACCTCTGCTCGTCATCCATACCCGATGCCCTATGCCGGCCGGGCAGGTACAAGCTCGGCGTGGAGCTTGATGCCCAGTGCTCCCATCACCTTCATGATGGTGGCCAAGCTGGGGTTACCGTCTGCGGACAGCGCCTTGTACAGCCCCTCGCGGGTCAAGCCGGTGTCGCGGGCAAGCTGGGCCATGCCGCGGGCACGGGCAATATCGCCCAGCGCAGCGGCCAGCAGCACGGGATCGTTCTCTTCGAGGCAGGCCTCCAAGTACAGGGCCATGTCCTCTTCGGTCGCCAGGTGGTCAACGACGTCCCATTGGGTCAGCGTGGTTTTCGTCATGGTGTCCTCCTACAGGTCACGCGCCAGTTTGATGGCTGTCTTGATGTCTTTGTCCTGGCTGGACTTGTCGCCGCCTGCCAGCAGGATGACCAGCTCATGGCCACGCTGGACGAAATACACCCGGTAGCCTGGGCCGTAGTCGATCCGCAATTCCGATACGCCTTCGCCCACCGGTTTGCAGTCACCCAACGTACCAAGCCCTACCCGGCGCAGCCTGGCGTTGATATGGACTCGCGCTCGCGCATCCCGCAAGGCGGAGAACCATTTGCTGTAGGTGTCGGTTTGAATGAGTACGGGCATGGGCAAACTGTAAACCACAGTTCACGCTTCATCAATCTGAAACCGGGGGTTGCAAGCGCCAGCAGCCAACGCTATGGTGCGCCCGTCACGGTCAATCCCGTGGCCGGGTTTGGCGACCCGAAGACTACACGGCGCACCAGCGCCACCAAGACTATTGCAGGCGCTTTTTTTATGCCCGCAATGCTGTGTCATGGCGGCTGTGCGTGGGAGACCGAAAGGTCTGCCGGGTTCCGTGTGTCCCGGTTCGCCAACCTGCGCACAGTCGCCTCCAATGACCGTTTGGCGACGGTCGGGGGCGGCTCCACAACACACACGGAGCACTACCCCATGAAGCACCCGCACGCCCTCAATCCGTCCGCGCTCTGGCAACGCGCCGCTGCCCACCGCGCCATGGCCCTTGCCGCCCTGCGCGCCGATTCCTCCCTGTTCGTCCGCCTGCGCCGCTACAACCACCACATCAACATCGCCCGCGCCCTGGAAGCTCAGGGGGTGGTCCTGTGATCGCCGTCCAGTTGATCGACAGCACCGGTCGCGTGCTGGGCAATCTGCGTCTTCCGTCCCACCTGAGCCTGGCCGACCTAGAGCGTCTGGCCCTGGCTGCCGGCTCTCCGTCGCTTGAGAAGCACGTCGAGCAGCAGCTTGCCGCCGAGGTTCGTACTCGTGCCCTGGAAGTGGGGGTGGTGGCATGAGCACCATCGTCCGCACCACTGACGCCATCGCCGATGAAGCAATCTGCACCATTGCCTTTGGCCAAGAGCATTCGACCTGGCTGTCCGCCCTGATGACCGCCATCCGCCTCGACGCCGAGCACAACCAAAGCCGCCGCGTGGCCGATCTGGCCACCCTGGGGCACTACCTGGCCAGCGACTGCGCCAACTACCTGGACACGCAATCCAGCGACCTTCGCCGCGAGCTGGACGCGCAGGAGGTGGCGAAATGATCCGCTCCGACTGGAATGCCCTGTTGCCGAATTACGAAACCATCGAAGCCATGAGCCCGGAGAAGCTGGAGGCCGCCGAGGACTACGGCATGAACATCGGTTTCGGCATCGCCGCCATCGGCAACCTGCTGGCCAGCACGGCCACGAACGGCGCTCACGGCCTCGATCCCGATGCCATGAGCGACCTTGGCTGGCTGCTGGAAACGCTGGGCAAGCTGTCCGCCAAGCTGATCGACACCGGAAACGGCATCCGCGCACGCCGCGCCACCCTTCAAGAGGACTGACCCATGACGGATTTTCAACGCTGCCAGCCGGCGGCGACGGGATCGGCTTGCCCGGAGAAAGGCCCGGCCCTGCAACTGACCAACCACCACTTGGAGCTGATCCGCCAAGCGCGGGCCGCACTCCATCGTGCGATCAAGGAGAACCCTGCGCCAGAGGATCGCGAAGCCTGGATTACCGCTGCCGAGCGGCTGGCCGTGGCGCTGGTCGCCCGCCTGGAGAGCATCGAGGTGACTTGCCCATGACCAACATCATCCCTGCCGAGGCCAGCCTCGCCACCCTGGCCGCTTCGATCAACCGTTGCATCCGCGAGGCCGAGAGCGCCGCCCGTACCGCCGTCGAACTGGCGATTGAAGCCGGCCAGCAACTCAACTCGGCGAAAGATCAGGTTCCGCATGGCCAGTGGGAAAGCTGGCTGTCCGAAAACGTCAAGGCGGTACCGCGCACCGCACAGGCATACATGCGGCTGGCGCGGGAGGTTCCGCTGCTGTCTGCCGAAGAAGCGCAACGCGTTGCGGATTTGCCGCTGCGCGAGGCGATGAAGGCCATCGCCACCCCGCCGACCGAGCCGCCGCGTGCCAGCCTGCCGACCGTGCGTGTGAGATCGCTAGACGACCGCGACCGGATCAAAAAGGCATTCGACAGCGCCGCCAAAGGCATCAGGAAGGTGGCGCGTGCTGCTGACATGGGAGCGACCTTGCGACAGAGGGAAATCGACAGCGCCCGCCGCGCACTGGAACAGGCGCTTGCCCAGCTCGCAGAACTGGAGCGCGACCACCTGGACGTTGATCGACTGGAGGCCCGCCCATGAGCGTTGTTCCGTTCAAGCCGAAGGGTGGCGGCGGAGAGCCGCCCCACATCGATAACGAAAGCTACCTAATGCTGGTGGATACCCTGATCGGCTTTCTGAAGCTGTGCGCCGAGCCGGACTATCCGATCAGCCCGGAGCATCGCGCCCAGCTCAGAACCATGCGCGATCTGACCGTGCAACTGGAACGCCTCGCCGAGCGGTTCACCCCGCCGAAGGGGGCCGCATGACTATTAGCTTCGATATCGAGCAAGTAGCACGGCACCTGCTGGGCGAGCCTAACGCCAACATGAGCAAGCCGACCGAGCTTCGCTTCGGCACTCGTGGTTCGCTCGCCGTGAACCTGGACAAAGGCACTTGGTTTTCCCATGAGGAGCACGTCGGCGGAGGCGTGCTCGATTTGATCGCCAGGGAGACCGGTATCACCGCCCGCGCCGAGCAATTGGCGTGGCTGGAATCGCAGGGGCTGCGAGAACAGAAGCCGACTCAATGTCCTGCAAGTCCTAATGTCCTGGTCAAACCCAAGATCGACACCACCTATGCCTACAAGGACGAGAAGGGCCGGACGCTGTTCGAGGTAGTCCGGTTCGAGCCGAAAGACTTCCGCCAGCGCCAGCCAGACGGCAAAGGCGGCTGGGACTGGTCAGTAAAAGGCGTTCGGCAGGTTCCATACCACCTGCCGCAATTGCTGGCCGCCGATCCTGGTGCGTGGGTGTTCATCGTCGAGGGCGAGAAAGACGTGCTGCGCTTGGAGTCGGTCGGTCTGATCGCCACCTGCAACGCGGGCGGCGCCGGCAAATGGCCCGACGAGCTGACCGAGCACTTCAGGGACCGCCGTGTCGTCATCCTCCCTGACAATGACGAGCCAGGGCATAGGCACGCCGACATGGTAGCGGCCAAGCTCGAAGCCTTCGGCGCTTATGTCCGCGTACTCTGCCTGCCCGCGCTACCGCATAAGGGCGACGTGTCCGACTGGTTGGACGCTGGCGGCAGCGTCGAACGCCTGCTTAAGCTGGTCGAGCTTCCCGGCAACGGACTGCCCGAGGACGATGCGCCCGCCGAGCAGCTGGTCGAGGAAACATTCGCCCCCGGCGACGATGAGGACGACGAAAAGCAGAGCCAAGCATCCCAGTTGGTGAAGTTCGTCGAGCAGCGCTTCGAGCTGTTCCATGACGCCAACAAGGACGTGTTCGCCCGCGACCGGAAAACCGGCGAGGTGCGCAACCTGGCTTCTCGCCAGTTCCGCGACTGCCTGCTGGCCGGCTTCTACACCGACACCGGCAAGGCCCCGAGGGACCAGTCGCTGCGCGAGGCATTGGCTACCCTGGCCGGTCTTGGCCGCTTCCATGGCGAGTGCCTGGCCGTCCATCTGCGCACCGCAGGCGCAGCCGGCGAGTATTTCCTCGACTTGGCCGCGCCCGGCAGTAGCCGAGCCGTCCGGCTGCTCCCTGGTCGCTGGGAGATCGTCGATAAGGCCGATGCCGCTTTCGTCCGCCCCGAGTCGATGCAGGCGCTCCCCGAGCCGATACCCGGCGGCTCCATCGATCCGGTCTGGCGCGTGGCGAACATCCCGCCCGGCTCGCGGCTGCTGGCGCTGGCCTGGCTGGTCGAGTGCCTGCGCCCCGACACGCCGTACCCGGTGCTGGAGCTGCTGGGCGAGCAAGGCAGCGCCAAGAGCACGACGCAGACGGCGCTCCGCCGGCTGATCGACCCGAACGCTTGCGACCTGCGCGGCTCGCCGAAGTCGGTCGAGGACATCTTCGTCTCGGCGGGTGCCTGCTGTCTGGTGAGCTACGAAAACGTCTCGCACCTGCCGGCGCCCATGCAGGACGCGCTGTGCGTACTGGCGACCGGGGGCGGCTTCGCCAAGCGCAAGCTGTACTCCGACAGCGAGGAGAGCGTCATCAGCGTCAAGCGGCCCATCGTGCTGAACGGGATTTCCGCCGCCGTCACGGCGCAGGACCTGGTAGACCGGACCATCACCATCGAGACGCCGGTCATCGGCGAGCGCTTGGAGGTCACGGCGCTATGGCAGGCGTTCGAGGCCGAGCGTGGGCGACTGCTGGGCGCGCTGCTGGACATCGCGGCGAAGGCGCTGGCGCTGCTGCCCGACATGCACATCCCCGCCGAAGACCGTCCCCGCCTGGTCGAGTTCGCCCGCCTAGGCATGGCCGTGGCCGCCGCCGTCCGCCAGGAGCCGGAGGACTTCATGCGGGAGTTCAACGCCTGCCGACAGGAAAGCCTATCGCGCACCATCGACGCCAGCCCGGTCGCCGCCGCCGTGGTGGACATGATCGAGGCCCGCCCCAGCGGCATGACCGCACCGGCAAAGGAGGTCCTGAGCGCCCTGGAGCAGTACCGCCCGACCGGCTGCGATTCGTGGCCGAAGTCTCCGAAGGGATTGGGGGATGCCCTGCGCCGTGCCGCTCCTGCCCTTCGCCAGTTGGGTATCGACTGCAAGTGCCTGGGCAAGGGTAGCGGAGGCGTAGTCCGCTGGGAGGTGCGGAGGAAACTTCCCGACTCGAAGTCCCAAATGTCCCAAGTCCCAAATCCACCCACTGAAAAGTTGGGACTTGGGACTTCTGGGACATGGCGGCAGGAGATTTCCTCCAGCGATACCGGCGAGTACGGAAAAAGAAAATTGCCGAACCAAAGTCGTGCAAGTCGTGAAGTCGTGCAAAACGATCAAAAAACAGCCAATCAGCACGACATTACGACATGCACGACTTCGAGTCGGGAAGTTTCCTCCGCCGACTCCGCCCAAGACTGGGAGGACTTCTGACCATGGCCGCCCTGGACTACCTGCGCCGGGCCGGCCTGTCGGTCGAAGCCAACGGCGACAAGCTGCGCCTGCGCCCTGTCGAGCGCATCACCGATGCCGTGCGCCAATTCGTGCGTGACCACAAGGCCGAGCTGCTGGCCGAGCTGATCGCCGCCAACGACGCACAGCCCGCCCCGGAGCTGCCACACGCGACGACAGCGGCACCGGCAGCACACCCGGCAGAGGCCCGGCGCAACGCCTGGACGATCACCCGAGGGGGCAAACCGATCTGCACGATCTGCGGCGCTCCCATGACCCGAGACGAAGCCCTGGCCGAAGCCCGCTGGCGCTGGCCGGATGCCGATATTCTGGAGAACTGACCCATGACCCCAAACCAAGCTGTAACCCTGATGGGCATTGCCCTGAAGCCGACCACCACGCATCGGACCAGCCTGATTGTCATTCGCCGCATGGCGCGCCACTTCTGCGAGAGTGCCGAAGCCATCCACGACGAGCGCCAACTACTGCGCCGGGAGGCTGCCGTACTGCGCCAGTTCGAGCCGTTCACCAAGCAACAGGCCGATGCCCTGGAGCAGCAGGCCAAGGACCATCGGGATACCGAGCTGGAGGGCATACGGGAAATCCTGCGCGCCTTCGGGCAGTCGCTGCTCCGCGACAGTGACGGGTATCTGGTCGCCCTGGGCTTCGACACCGTGTGCGACCTGCTCAACGTCAACACGGTGGAGCGGGAGCAGGCCCGCCGCGACGGGGTGGACGATCTGTCCGGGCTGATCTTCGTTCACAACCTGGAGGACAGCGCCAGCCATCGCGGCGAGGACTTCAAGCGTGGCCCGCTGTTCGAGGCATGCCTTGAGGCCATGATGGAGTTCTGCCGCACCGCGCCCAAGGACGTGCTGCCCGATCCGTTCGCCCCCGGTGGCCCGCTGTACGGCGCTCCGATTCGCATGGTTCAGCCGGACGGCACCGTGACCATCAAGCGCCCGGACCTGACCGTGCATGACGCCAGCGGCTCCCGCGTGGTGAAGCGGTAGGCTCACCCCTACGCGCTTCGGGCTGGCCCCTCAATTTTGAGGAGCGAAGCCTGCGGTTTTGAGCGCGTAGGGCTGACCAAAGCAGGAATGCCTGCTTAGCCTGGTGTGCTCCATCGAGCTGGGCAATCTGGCTCCTCAATTCTGAGGGGCCGCCTGTTCTACATACCCGGAAAGCCGGGAATGATCGCCGGCCAATCCGGGGCGGTTCTCGATTTGAAACCGGAAAACCCGGCATCAACGCTGATTGGCGGAAAAGGTGTCTCCGAGACGGAGATTCCCGATGCGGCAAAACACCCCATGAAAGGCCGGCATTCCGGCTTTTGCGAAATTAACCTTATGCAACCCTGCGTCAAGCCTTGGGCGCCGCAAGATCACGGCAAGACCGATTTGCGAAAACCAACCCCATGAATGAGGCCGGGAACGGTAAGAACACGGTAAGGATGAAGGGGTGGCCATGATGACCACACCCCAAGGCATCCCCGCGTAAAGCCGGGAAAATTCCGGAATAGCATGCGCCAGCGATCCGGGTAGCCGATGGCTCAGACTTGAGCCATGTCCGCGTCTGGTGCTGGCGCCGCTGGGGGACCGGCTGGGATTTCAGCCGATCATCACGCACTCCTTCACGCACGATCTTCACGCACAGCGAAATGCGTGAAGAGGCGGAGATCATCGACGAGGCTTCCGCCAGTTCTGGCGTTTGAAACGGATCAACCTGTCCGCCGGCCTGGATCAAGTCCCCGGATCGGGACAGGTTCCGAGCGTGGGGACAGCGCCACGCTGTGGCCGGGCCGCCACCGTGTTGGAATCAACACGCCGTGTCGAAATCAACACACTGTGCTGGGAATGGCACTCTGCGTCGAAACTATCGGTCCGCTCCGACTCGGACCAGCAGAGCCGAGACAGACCAAATCGTCTCACTGAGCACGCTTCATCCCCCAGCGGGGGATGGATGGTCCAGAACTGGACCACGCTCGGATGCTCAAACCGCCGCCGTGGCGGTTTCGGACATTGGCCGAAAGCTCGGCTGATGTGGGCCGGGTTAGCGGAAAAAACCGACTCGGTTCCTGCTAGGTTTCTCCGATTTCAAATCGGAGTATTCCTGCCGCCAGCGCCAGCGCTACGGGCATCGGCTGGAAGTTCAGCCGATCTACCTGCCCCGCCTGCGAGTGGGCATCACCTATCGGCGAAGGGAACCTGAAAAAACCTGAAAACCCGCCCCGCCGCGTGTGGGGATCGCCGCCGCCTGAATGTCAGGTTTTGACAGGTTCTCACCCGCCCCGCGTGCGCGTGGGGATGACCCCGAACTTCAGGCTTACAAAATTCAGGCTTACAAAAATTTTGTAAGCGCCTGATCCGCGTGCGCCCGGAGCGGATGCCCCTGGCACATCAAAAGTAGAGAAAAATAGAGCCTGATCCGCGTGCGCCTGAGGATGGCCACTGCCCTTTTGGTGTAGTGACCGCCTGAAAGATCAGGAGATGTTCACCAGCAGAGGAAACGTCATCCCCCACCGGGGGAACACCACCCCGAGGCGGGGGAGTGAAGGCGATCACCAGCGCCAGCATGGCGTCATCCTGGATGGCTTGGAGCTGGTCAAAAAGCAGCCGAAAAGAGGCCAGCAGCCGGCATCTTGTATGCCTATGTGTATGCCTGAAATTTTTTGAACACTGAAAGCCGCAAAAACACTGGGATTCATACCTCTGTTCAAACGTCGGTGTAGTGCGGGTTTTCTTGTTTCTAAATGTCCCCGAATGCTCCGCTATAGCATTGTTCGCCGTGTATCCCCGTGCGTACCATGCCGGAAAACATGAAACTGAGGGATACACGCAGCGAGATCGAACGCCGCCCGATGGCCGATACCATGCTCGCCACCCTGGAGCCAGAGGACAAGGAGTACCGGGAACTGGACGGCAACGGCCTGTATCTGCGCGTTCGCCCGGACGGCTCGAAGTCCTGGCAGCTCCGCTACAAGAAGCCGGACGGCAAATGGTCCTGGCTTGGCCTTGACGGGTACGGCACCGGCCCGCACCAATTGACCGGCGCACAGGCCCGTTAGAAGGCGGCAGAGCTGCAAGCGGATGCCGCCGAGGGCAAGAACCCGCTTGCCACGAAACGCGCCAGAAAGGCGGCAGAGATCGAAGCAGCCAATAACATCTTCGAGCACCTGGCCCGCAAGTGGTATGCCACCAAGTGCAAGACCTGGACGGAAGGCACAGCGCTGCGAACCATCGGCGCCCTGGAACTTCATATGTTCCCCGTGTTCGGCAAGCGCCCCTATATCTCGATCCTGCCCATGGAGTGAAGGCATCATCGAGCAAACCAGCCGGGTTCGCGGCATGTGCCGGGAAATCTACGACCTGGCCCGCGTCACCGGCCGCACTCAATACAACCCGTTGGAAGGACTTCACAAGTTCCTGCTGACCAAACCATCCGAGAACCACGCCCACGTCGCCCTCGATGAGCTGCCGGCGCTGTTGCGTGCGATCCGCGTACTGCACCAGTGACGTTCGCATCGGCCTGCAACTGCTGACTATTTTGGCCTGCCGTCCATTCAAGATCAGGGAGGCCCGTTGGTCCGAGCTCGACCTCGATGCCGGCTTGTGGACGATCCCCGCCGAGCGCATGAAGCGCTGCCACGAACATCTGGTGCCCCTGCCTTCTCAGGCCGTGGAGCTGCTGCGCGGTCTGCACAACGTGACCGGCTCTTATTCCGCTGCTATTCGCTGGTCGCAGCGACACCACCAAGCCCCGGAGCAATACCGTATTCCTGATGGCCCTGCGCCGCCTGGGGTACGAAGGACGCCAGACCGGCCATGGCTTCCGGCATATCGCCTCGATGATCCTCAACGAGCACGGTTTCGACGAAAACCACATCGAGTCCCAGCTCTCGCACGTCAAGGAAGGAATGCGGAGCGTCCACGACAAGAGCACCTATCTGGAGCAGCGCAAAACCATGATGCAGTGGTATGCCGACCATCTGGACACGCTCGCCGCCGGCAACGTGGTGGAGTTCAAGCGAGCGTAACGGTTTACCGGCTGGCCTAGGGTCGCTCCCGAAAAGCGGACCTTCTACCCGCCTAGCTGGCTGACCTATTCGGAGTGGGAAGTGCCTGGGACGGCGCAGCGATGGATTATGAGGACGATCTGCCGAACCTCGACCACTGGAAGCCGATTATAGAGTTCACAGTGGAACAAGCGGCCTTACTGCTAACCGGGATAGACCCGTTCGACGTGGAAATCCTGGCGGAGGTCAAGAGGCGACGATTTCCGCACTAGAAAAAGGCACTGGCGCATTCCCTGGCCATCGTTTCAGCCATCCGGCAAGGGATAATCTCTCCTATCGTGTGCAGCGCTTACATATTCGAGGAAGGCCAGTAGTTCGGTTGGACTCAGGCAGCAATGAAGCCGTCGCCCGCCGCGTATCCCTTCCGGCCAGAATCGATCATCCATGGAGGCGCATGTAAGCCAGGACCTACAAAAGATCGAGAGCTTTGCCAATTTGCTCGAAGCAGGCACCCGAGTAAATTAACTCCCATACCGACATCGAAGGATCGATGAAGGCTGCTAGGGACCGAAGCCAAGGGAAGCGTCGCAAGGAATGCGGCATCATCAGGACGATGACCCCCAGGGATGAAGTGAGACGACAGAAGCGGCGAGGCTAACCCCTCGCCGTTTTTGTTCGTCCACGTCCTGAAAGGCTGACACTCCGACTTTTGCCCCCCCATGAAAGATCCGCATCAAGCCTCTTGAAAGCAGCGCGTACGACTGCCTTAAAAGGGTCGGCGACCGGGCGGCCCTCATGGCTATCGCTGGGCTCGTCGCCCTCGACTCCGTAACCGGGGGCCGTGGACAATTCCTTGACATCCTTCGTGGTAGGGTCGACTAGACCATACGAAGCGGTGCTACCAAGGAGCCGAATTGATGACCGGAACACGCGAGCAACAGGCCATCGAATATTTCAACGTCGTGCAGCGGCTGGCCGGCAACCGGCCGTTCATCCAGCACCTGGTATCCACGTTGCCGAATGACCGCCCGGTTCCGCGGCAATTGGCGGAAATGCCGCTCGCGGCGATGTTGCGGCTGTATTGCGATTGGGTAGAACGCTCCTACGGCGAGGGCGGCAAGGGCGTCGAAGCAGCGGACATGCGCTCGGAACCGGGCGCATCCGCCAAGAGGTTCACGCCTTCCCGGCTGCTGGCAGCTCTACGGCATGGAAACTTTTCGACATTGTGGCCGTGACCGCCGGTTCGCCGCGAAGCTGACATGCCCTCACGTGTCGCCGGTTTCGCGATGCTCCAGCGCCTCCCATCCCGAGCCGGTGGAGCGCAGGCGATCGCCGAGGCATTCGGCTTCGCATTCAAACAAGGGGCATCATTCACCGTCGACGACGCCCCTGCGCTTTCTCAAGCGGCCTGCTCGCCTTACGAGATGCCGATGACTTGGAGCTGATCGGCCACCGCCGCGAATAAGGAAAGCGTCGGCGGAAAGCCCGTCGTCATAGTCGCCCTCCAGGGCGAGCCCGAAACGCCTGCCTTCGGCATCCGCCTCGAAGCTCTTGAGGTAGCTGCGGTCGCCGCTCGCCTGCACGGCCAGGGTGCCGTCGTGGTTGTCGCCCAGGCTGCTGAAGCCTAGCGTCGACAGGTCGATGCGATCCTCATCGGCATCGAAGTCGGCGATCCGGTCGCTGGCGATTTCGCTGTCAATGCGGTAGCTGTCTGCCCGGCACGAAAAGCAGAACAGATCGGCACCCGCTCCGCCGATCAAGGTGTCGTTGGCCGCGCTGCCTTCGAGGGTCTCGGCAGCGAAGAGCGGATTACCACCGTCGAGCAGATCGGCGAGATCGCCCTTCAGCGATATCTCGAAGTGCCATCCTTCGGCATCCGCCCCGAAGTTTTTAAGATAGATCAAGGTTGTAGCTGGAGCCCGTGAGCAGGATCTTGCCGTCGGCCTGCATAACCAGGCCCTGGCCCTCGTCGTAGCTGCTCGCGATATCGAATACGGCCCTGCCGGCATTGCCGAAGCCGGTGTCGAGCGTGCCGTCGGCGTTCAGGCGGACCACGCCGAAGTTCGATGAGCCCTGACCGCCGATCAGAATCCGGCCACCGGATTGCAGGGCCAGGTCATAGCCGTAATCGTGCCCTCGACTCTACATGTTTATAAGCAGCCTGCCCGTACTCGATGTCAATGCGTTCATACAACTATCCCTCTGATTTTTTGATCTTGTCGTTGGCGAGCGCCCAGGGCATCCGGCGTCTCCCGAAGGGATGGGGGATGCACCGGCCGGGCATCGCTGGCTCGGCCATGACGGCGCTCCCAAGCGCGGCCTGCCGGAGTCAGGTAACGCCGGAGGATATTGGTTTTGTCGTTACGGGGTTTTGTCGGAGGCTCCCGGCGGCAACGAGCGTAGACGAAGAAGCGCCCCGCTCCACCGGCAGCGGCGGCCGCGCGGAAGGATCATTTCCTGCCGGGACGCTCCGGGGCCAGCCGGCCTTTCAGGTAATGCCGGATGCGGATGTCGATATCCGGGGTCTGGAAGTGCCGAGCAGCCGCCTCGATTTTCAATTCGCCACGGGTCACCCGCTGATGATGGCGCAGGTGTTCCAGCCAGGATTCGTCGATGAAGAACTCCAGCCACTGGCGCGGATTCTCGCTGTCCTGCACCAGGCACCAGGAAATCGCCCCGTTGCGCCGGCGCATGCCACGCACCTCCTCCATCGCCTGCTGGAAGGCCACAGCCTTCTGCGGGTCGATGTCGTACTCCAGGGTGACGACCACAGGTCTCCGCTCCCGGTCTAGGCCCTCGGCGAGGATCGGCGCCGGCCAGTGCAACGAGGGCGCCAGATCCTCCGCCTCGGTGACCGGCAGGTGGAAGCGTAGGGCGGCGAGCAGCCCCAGCGCCAGCAGCGCGGCGGCGCACAACAGGGCGAAGGGGATCGACGCGCGGCTGGCGACCAACCCCCACAGGGTGCCGCCGGCGGCCATGCTGCCGAAGAACACCAGAATGTAGACGGCCA
Organism: Azorhizophilus paspali; assembly: GCF_043587585.2. Lineage (GTDB taxonomy): Bacteria > Pseudomonadota > Gammaproteobacteria > Pseudomonadales > Pseudomonadaceae > Azotobacter > Azotobacter paspali. Next base: position 686,989 of record NZ_CP171449.1, on the reverse strand, counting down.
GCGCGCGCGCCCGCACCCAGCTCGGCACCGCGGTCTGCGCCGCCACCTGCAGGCTGGACAGCACGGCGATCCAGGCCGCGCCACTGAGCAGCATCACCGGAACCAGCAGGTAGAGATCGCGCAGCAGCGCCAGGGCGATCAGCACCAGCGCATAGAGCAGGCTGGCCAGCAGCACCAGGCAGTCGCTGCCCAGCTGCTCGCGCAGGCGCGGCAGGAAGGCGGCGCCGAGCACCGCGCCGATGCCGACGCAGCCGAGCAACAGGCCGAAATCGGTGGCGCTGCCCTGCAGTTCGCCGCGCACGATCAGTGGCAACAGCGACATGCCGGCGCTGGCGCCGAGGAAGAACGCCAACGCGCGCGCCAGCACCGCCTGCAGCGGCCGCGAACTGCGGCTGTAGCGCCAGCCGGCACGCAGCGCACCGAACAGCCGTTCGGCCGGCAGCACCGCGGGCTCCGTCTCGCGTCTCCAGGCCAGCAGCACGGCGATCACTGCGAAGAACGAGACCGCGTTGACGGCGAAGGTCAGCCAGGGGCCGACCAGGCTGACCAGCACCCCGGCGATGGCCGGGCCGACCGCCCGCGCCAGGTTGACGCCAACGCTGGACAGCGTCACCGCCGCCGGCAGCTCATCTTTGCCCACCAGCTCCGGCGTGGTCGCGCTCCAGGCCGGCATCATCAGCGCCGTGCCGCCGCCCATGCACAGGGTCAGCGTCAGCAACAGCCAGACGCTGGTCAGTCCAAGCAGGGTGAGCGCCGCCAGCAACGTGGCCACCACCGCCATCCACAGTTGCACGCCGAGCAGGTAGCGGCGCTTGTCGACGATGTCCGCCAAGGCGCCAGCCGGCAGGGCCAGGAAGAACATCGGCAGGGAGCCGGCCACCTGTACCAGCGCCACGTTCAAAGGGCTGGCCGACAACGAGGTCATCAGCCAGCCGGCGCCGACCTCGTGCATCCAGGTGCCGATGTTCGAGGCGATGCTGGCCAGCCACAGCCAACGGAAGGTCGTCTGGCGCAGCGGGCTCCAGGGCGAGGAGGCGGATACGCTCATGGTCGGGCGTCCTTTGCGGGGAGTCCTGGAGTCAGGTATAGACGGTCGCGTGCAGGCGCACGCGCCATGGCAGAGGAAGCGAGCCGGAGGTTTCCGGCTCGCTGGCGCTCAGAAGGCGAAACAGGAGCAGCCCAGTGCGCCCCAGAAACCCTGGTGGTCGCTGACCGGTACGTCGGAGAGGCGCGCCCGTTCGTGGTTGTGGGCGTGCACGGCGCAGGCGCCGGCGCACTGGTGCACCTGGGCGGCCAGCGGCGCGGCGGGTTTCCAGTGGCCGGGCACGCGGCTCACCGGCGACCAGTCCGGCAGCACCGGCAGGGTCGGCGGGTCGAGTTCGTCGAATTCGGCGGCGGCGTAGACCACCTTGCCGCCGACCACCGTCAGCACCGACTCGAGCCACTTGATCTGTTCTTCCTCGACGCTGAAATAGTCCGCCGACAAGGCTGCCAAGTCGGCGAACTGCCCCACCTTGATTTGCCCTTTCCTGCCCTGTTCGCTGGAGAACCAGGCGCTGCCGCGGGTGAACAACTCCAGCGCGGTTTCCCTGGACAGGCCCTGCGGGTAGAGCTGCGCGCCGCCGACGGTCTTGCCGCTGGCCAGCCAGTACAGCGCGGTCCAGGGGTTGTAGCTGGCCACCCGGGTGGCATCGGTGCCGGCACCCACCGGCACGCCCTCGGAAAGCATGCGCTGGATCGGCGGGGTCTGCTCGGCGGCCCGCTTGCCGTAACGGTCAACGAAGTATTCGCCCTGGAAGGCCATGCGATGCTGGATGGCGATGCCGCCGCCCAGGGCCCTGACCCGCTCGATGTTACGCGGGCTGATGGTCTCGGCATGGTCGAAAAACCAGGGCAGGCCGGCGAAGGGAATGTCGCGGTCGACCTTCTCGAATACGTCGAGCATGCGCGAGATGGACTCGTCGTAGGTGGCGTGCAGGCGGAATGGCCAGCGCTGCTCGACCAAATGGCGGACCACCGGCTCCAGCTCCTGCTCCATGCTCGCCGGCAGGTCCGGGCGCGGCTCGAGGAAGTCCTCGAAGTCGGCGGCGGAGAACACCAGCATTTCGCCGGCACCGTTGTGGCGGAAGAAGTCGTTGCCCGCGCCGGGCTTGACCATCTTGCTCCAGTTCTGGAAATCGGCTAGTTCTTCCTTGGGCTTCTGGGTGAACAGGTTGTAGGCGATGCGCACGCTGAGCTGGTCGTCCTCAGCCAGCTTGCGGATCACCTCGTAATCCTCCGGGTAGTTCTGGAAGCCGCCGCCGGCGTCGATGGCGCTGGTCAGGCCCAGACGGTTGAGTTCGCGCATGAACTGGCGGGTCGAGTTGATCTGGTATTCCAGCGGCAGCTTCGGCCCCTTGGCCAGGGTGGCGTAGAGGATCATCGCGTTGGGACGGGCGATCAGCATGCCGGTGGGGTTGCCGCTGGCGTCGCGCTGGATCTCGCCGCCGGGCGGGTTGGGGGTGTCGCGGGTGTAGCCCACCACCTCGAGCGCGGCGCGGTTGAGCAGCGCGCGGTCGTAGAGATGCAGGACGAACACCGGGGTATCCGGCGCCGCCCGGTTCAATTCGTTAAGGGTCGGCATGCGTTTCTCGGCGAACTGGAATTCGGTCCAGCCGCCGACCACCCGTACCCACTGCGGTGCTGGCGTGCGCTCGGCCTGCTCCTTGAGCATGCGCAGGGCATCGGCCAGCGAAGGCACGCCTTCCCAGCGCAACTCCAGGTTGTAGTTGAGTCCGCCACGAATCAGATGCAGGTGCGAGTCGTTGAGGCCGGGGATCACGGTGCGGCGTTGCAGGTCGATCACCCGTGTGGCGGTGCCGCGCAGGGCCATGGCCTCGGTGTCGCTGCCGACGGCGAGAAACCGGCCATCCTTGATGGCCACGGCCGTGGCGCTGGAATTGTCGCGGTCGACGGTATGGATGCGGCCATTGAAGAGGATCAGATCGGCGGTCATGGAACCCCCTGAAGTGGTGTCTTGGGTGGAGCTGGCGAAGGGCAACGCGGACCAGAGCACGCCTGCCGCGCCCAGGAGCGAACCGGCGGCGAGAAACTGGCGGCGGCTGTGACGGGGTGGATCGTCGTGCATAGATTCCTCCCAAGTCAGTGGGCGTTCAGCCAGGCGGAAAACCAGCGGGTCACCGCCGGCATGAATAGATAAACCACCAGCAACACGATGCTAAGGGTGATGAGGACGTTGCTCGGCAGGTAGCCGCCGAGCCAGGGCAGCGCCGCGAACAGCGGTTGCCAGAGCAGCGGCACCAGCAGGGACAGCGGCAGGATCGCCAGGAAGGAGACGCAGGCCTGTTTCCAGCGCGGCGGCGGACTCACATCGCCCGGCGTGAACCAGAACTCGCGGCCGAGGTTGAATTCCAGACGGTCGCCGTCGGTTAGCAGAGGAGCGACCTCCTCGATCAGTCGGCGACGGTCGGCGGACTCCAGCCAGGCCTGCAACTGGCCGGTGCTGGCGAAGCGCAGGACGCAGGTGAAACGGCGCCGGTCACCGTCCTGTTCGCGCAGCACGTCGACGCCGAGGTGGCCGGGATAGCGCTTGGCGACGTCCACGGTGCGGCGCAGCCAGCCTTCGTATTCCCGCTCCCGCCCTTCCCTGACCCGATGGCGGATGAGCAGGGTCACTACGCCCTCTGACATCTCGGTGCGCATCGCTTCACTCCTGTGTCGCGCCGACCTGGCGAGGGCCGGTGCGGGCGCTCAGTGGCCTTCCGAGGCGTTGAACATGGTCTTGGCGTAGATCAGACCCAAGCCATAGGCGCCGCCGTGGGCGATGGAGGTCCGCACCGTTTCGTCGTAGGTCTCGCCGCGCGCCCAGTCGCGCTGCAGTTCGAGCAGGTACTGGAGGGCGGTCATCGGCCGGGCCCCCTGCTGGATCATGCGCTGCATGGCGCGTTCGTGGGCCTCGTCCGAGACGTCGCCGCAGGCATCGGCGATCACGTAGGCCCCGAAGCCCTGGTCCAGGGCGGACAGCACCGGCCCGACGATGCACACCGAGGTCCACAGGCCGGCGAAGACGATCTTATCCTTGCCGGCCCGGTTAACCTCGACCGCGATCCGCTCGTCCTCCCAGGTGTTCATGGTGGTCCGGTCGATCACACTGTGTTCGGGGAACACGGAGCGGATCTCGTCGAAGATGGGGCCCGAGAAGCTCTTTTCCGCCACCGTCGTCAGGATGGCGGGAACCTTGAACTCCCTGGCGGCCTTGGCCACCAAGGCGACGTTGTTGCGCAACGACACCGCATCGATCGACTTGGTGGCGAAGGACATCTGCGACTGGTGGTCGATCATGATCAGGGTGTGGTTGGCCGGGTCCAGCAAAGTCCGACCGGGAACGGCTTTCGCGGTACTCATAACAGCCTCCAGCAAGGTTGGAGAGCATGACGATGTGGCAGGCGACCGGCCGGAGTCTTGTATCGATGTGTCGCCCTGGAAAGGATGTGCGGTTTATTTCGATGGACAGAGGTTAGCTGCGGCGCCGGGAAGTATCGTGGACCGTCGATGCCGTCGCGTTCGACCTGCCCGTCCGATGGAAGCGCCTCCAGTTGGAAGGCGCGGCCCCGGTCATCTTCTGAAAAACCCTGGAGAAGTGGGACTGGTCCGTGAAGCCGCAATCCAGACCGATCCGCGAAAGGCTCATGGAGGTGTGCAGCATCAGTTCCTTGGCCTTTTCCACCCGCATCTTCAGCAGCCACTCGTGGGGAGCCAGCCCCGTGCTCCGCTTGAATGCGCGAGAGAAGTAGGCCCGCGACAGGGAGCATTCCGCCGCCAGTTCGGCGATCGACAAGCCGTCGGCGAGATGCTCGGCGAGCATCTCCTTGGCTCGTCTCTCCTGCCAGGGAGCCAGGCCTCCCGGGATGTCCCGCAAGGGGCCGGTTTTCCCGTAGCGCGAACCGATGTGAGTACACATGGCCAGCATGACCTGATCGACGAAGAGCCGGTTCGCCTCGCCGGGCATGCTCAATGCCGGAACGAGCGCGAGCGACAGGTGATAGACGACGGGGTCGAGCGTTCCCTGCGCACAGTCGAGGCTGCCGGGCACACCGGCACCCGCCTCGCGGAAAGTCTCCTCCAGCGATACCCGCGGAAGATTGAGGCGAAGGTTGTCATAGGGCGCCAGATGCTGGCACCGTACCTCGTCTCCGAGGTAGGCGATCGACATGCTTTCCCGGACATGACCGCCCTTGTACGTCAGGCGCTTGCCTCGCCACAGTTTGTGCGAGGCGAAGTCCCGGAGCTGGACGATGATCGAAAAAGCGTCGGCGCAAGGGACCTCCAAAATCCTGGTTGGGTCCGGATCGGTGTCGCGGTTGTGCAGGATGGAGACCTGGAGCCCGCCGAACGCCGGGGTGGCCGGGCGGCTCGTCGATGGACCGTGTGGAATGGAATCGCCGATCTTGCGCATCTCTGCTCCCTCAGTTGAAGAGCGAATGACCGCTGTATATCGAGGCTGGCTTTACCGCTGTGGCCAACCAGACTCCTTTTCAGTCTTAGCCGATCCTGCCCGATCCCGGTGAACGTTCTTGACATCCTCTCCTCCCTCGCATAGAAAGAACTGTCTATCCGTACAGACGCGAGTGTAGGGTCGCTCCGTACCCCGCACTAGCCTTCCTCGGCCTGAAGAGGCTGTCGCGAAAGCCATTATCAAGCCTGTGAGATGATCGAGGCTGAAGCGCTTGCGCAAAGCAAGGAACGTAGGCGCAAATGCGCCGTGAGCGTTCTTTGGCGTGGGGCCACCTGTCACCCACATGCATCCCAGATCCAGCCGGGCGAGCCGTTCCAGCCCGCGCAGGGAGTGGATGCCCTGCATCACGCCTACAGGATCAGGCCCATCATCGGGCGGAGACGGTAAGGCGCACGACCTGTGCCCGCATAGTGCCGTTCGAACGCCTGCCAGTCTTGCTGTTCGAGCAGGCGTGCCACGACAAAGGGGGCTCTCTGGCCAGCCTGCTTCAACCAGTCCTCCAATCGCGTCGTGCCCAGAATAACCTTTTGCGCGTTGCCCGTGATAAACCGGCGTCCGGTATCCGACGCGCATGGCCGCGGCCTCGCGTCCGGAACCTGGGCGGCACCGAACAGATCGAATTGCTCACTGTCCAGCGCTACCGTCTTCGACGCTGTGCTCATTGCTCTTGGCCTTCAGGAAGGTATGACCCATTTTACCTGGTGGGGCTTTCGCGACAGCCTCTGAAGGCCGAGGCTTAGCGCACACCGGGTCAAGTGGTACCGGCGGGCAAGGGCCCGACCGCCATGACGTCCCGTCGCGACGGTTCGGAAAACGACCGAAGGCTCGGGAAAGATGCGGTAAGATTCGGCCGCTTCCCGCAGACGGCATGCAGCATCCCCGCGATGCCTTCCCGACTCGCGAGCGAACGGCACTCGCCCATACCGACGTACGCCGCGGGCCGGCTCCAGCGGAGTGCGGCGCGGCAGGATGAGTTGATGAACATGCGAAACAGACTGGAGGGCTTCAGCGCCCGCGAAGATGACCTGGAAGACTTCGACCTGGAGACCGCCCCGTCGCGTGCCGCCGCACCGGCGCGGCGCCGGAGCGGCAGCCTGGTGCTGAAGATCGCCCTCGGCGTCTGGCTCGGCGGCCTGGCGCTGATGCTCACCTGGTACGGCCTGGAGCTGCTGCTGCCGGAAGCGGCGAACCTGCACCTGCAACTGCGCTGAAACCCGCGCGCCGGATGCCGGCAGGGGATTCAGACGGTGGCACAGCTCGCCGTCACCACCCGGTGCCGGCCGAAGGTTCGCAAGTCGCGCAGGAAGTTGTCCCGCCAGGCGTCCAGATCGGCGGCACGCAAGGCCCGCATCATGTCCTCGTAACGTTCCTTGCGCTCCTCCAGCGGCATGCGCAAGGCACGGTCCATAGCCTCGGCCATGCCCAGGCAGTCGTAGGGGTTGACGATCAGCGCCGCGCCCAGCTCGTGGGCCGCGCCGGCGAAGCGCGACAGCACCAGCACGCCCGGATCGGCCGGATTCTGCGCGGCGACGTATTCCTTGGCGACCAGGTTCATGCCGTCGCGCAGCGGAGTGACCAGGCCGACGTTGGCGGTGCGGAACAGGCCCATCAGGGTGCGCCGCTCGAGGCTCTTGTTGAGATAGTGCAGTGGCATCCAGTCGAGATCGGCCAGACGTCCGTTGACATGCCCGGCCACGGTTTCCAGTTGCTTGCGGATGGCTTGGTAGGTCTTCACGTCGGTGCGCGAGGTCGGTGCGATCTGGATGAGTTCCACGTTGCGCCGGTGCTCGGGGTAATGCTCGAGGAGCTGCTCGTAGGCCAGGAAGCGCTCCACCAGCCCCTTGGAGTAGTCCAGCCGGTCGACGCTGATGAGGGTCTTGCGCAGCTTGCCTTCGGCGGTCCGTCCGATCATGGGGCGCCGGCCCCGGTAAGAGTCGGCCAGACGGCGGATCTCGTCGGGCATCACGCCGATGGGATAGACGCCAGCGCGGAAATTCCGCCCGCAGGCGGTCAGGCTGCCGTCGGTCCCGATGAGCCCGTCGAGTTCGCGGCAGACATAGTCCTGAAAGGCCATGCGGTCGCTCTCGGTCTGGAAGCCGATCAGATCGTAGTCGCAGAGGGTCTGGAACAAGTCCCTGTGCGGGGGCACCGTGGTGAGGACCTCCGTCGTCGGGAAGGGAATGTGCAGGAAGAAGCCGATGCGGTTGCCGATTCCCAGTTGGCGACAGGCGGCGGCGAAGGGAATCAGATGGTAATCGTGGACCCAGAGGATGTCGTCGGGACGCAGCAGGGGCTTGAGCTTCTCCGCTAGCATGGCGTTGACCCGCCGGTAGCCCAGGTACTCCGCGCGGCTGTAGCGCGCCAGATCGATGCGGTAGTGGAAGATCGGCCAGAGCGTGGCGTTGGAGAAGCCGCGGTAGTATTCGTTGTAGTCCGGCTTGCTGAGGCCCAAGGTGACGTAGGTAATATTGCCGGCGCTCTCGCAGGCAGTTTCCGGGTTCTGTCCGACCTCGCCGTTCCAGCCGAACCAGATGCCGCCATTCTGCCGCAACGCATCGTACACGCCCACGGCCAATCCCCCGGCAGCGACCTTGCCTTCGCGGATGGGAGCGACCCGATTGGAAATCACGACTAGACGGCTCATGGATAAATCTCCGGTTTGAGGGGCCGGACCAGAGCGTCCAGCCATTTTTCCACCGCCGAGACGGAGTCCAGCCGCTGTCGAGCGGCCGTCTCGCCCGGCCCTACCTTGAACGAATGCCCACCCAGGGCGTTGACCGCCTGGAAACCGGCCTCGTCGGTGAGGTCGTCGCCGATGAATACTGGCACCCGGCCGCCGAACGGCGGCTCGCGCATGAATTCGCGGATCACCTCCCCCTTGCTGGCGCCGCGCGGCTTGAGTTCAAACACGCACTTACCCGGCTGCAGGGTCAGCAGCGCGGGGTAGCGGCGGATGAAGTCCTCGGCCAGGCCGCGCGCGACCGCCTCCAGTTCGGGCGCCAAACGGAAATGCAGCGCGAAAGCCAGTCCCTTGTTTTCCAGATGCAACCCAGGGTACTGGGCGCAGGCCTGGAACAGTTCGTCCCCGACCCGGCGCAGGGCCTCCCGATCCAGGTTCAGTTGCCGCAGCCGGCCGTCGGCGTCGCGGCGCTCGGCGCCGTGCACGCCGGCGGCCGGCAGGCGCAGCGGCTCGAACAGGTGATCGAGGTCCGCCAGCCGGCGACCGGAGATCACGGCGACCGGCACTCCGACGGTCTGGAGCCGGCCAAGGGCGGCGAGTATGGCGGCGGGGATGAATACCAGCTCGGGACGGGGCTGTATTTCGGCGAGCGTTCCGTCCACATCAAAGAAGAAGGCGCAGCCTTGCAGGTCCTGCGCATGGGTAGGGCATTGACCGTTCATATAGATTATGACCACCAACCGGCAGCTCAGTTTCGTTGGATGTGAATCGACGGCACAGAACTCTATCATTGCCGGCCGGCGACCGGCCTGAATCATCCGCTGTCGCGCAGGTCACACCTTGCAAGAAGGCAGTCCCGGCAGGAGGTTTTCCATGAAACATCGCCAGCCCCGAGTCCAGGAAATAGACGACCTCGAAGATCGCATGGGCCCGCTGCAACCGCTGGACTTCGGCAGTCGCCAGGACGAGCGGCAGGGCCATGCCGGCGATCGGCGGCCGGCCGAGGAACTGCGGGAAGAATTCCCACCGGAGCGGGTTCGCGAAGCCGGCACGAGCGGCGGCGAAACGCCCGACGGACACTCGACCATGGACGATGCGGACCCCGAGATCCTCATCCCCGAGGACGGTGCACGCTCGCCCAAAGAGCGCGGCCACGGCACCCCGGCGGACAAGGATCTGAGCATCGTCACCGCCGAGGGGATCGGCGCGGGCGCCGGCCTGGACGAGGCCGAGGAGGCCCGGCTCTTCCCTCTAGACGGCGAGCCCTGGGATGACCGCACGGACGAAGCGGCCTCATCGGCAGAAGACGAGGAAGAGAACGAGGAGGTTCTTTCCGACGAGGAGCTCAGAGGCCCCGAGCCGCTGCAGTCGTCGCGCGACAGAGAGCCTTGAGGCTCAATCGAGCAGAGTGCAGACCATCACCAGGGCATCCTCGCGCCCGCCGGCGGCCGGGTAGTAGTCGCGCCGCCGGCCGACCTCGTTGAAACCGTAGCGCTCATAGAGCCGGTAAGCAGCGCCGTTGCTGGCCCGCACCTCGAGAAAGCACTCCAGAGCCCGGCGCTCCCGCGCCCGCGTCATCAAGTACTCCAACAGCCGCAGGCCGAGCCCGCGCCCCTGGCTCTGCGGCTTGACGGTAATGTTCAGCAGGTGCGCCTCGTCGAGGATCACCTGGATCACGCCATGGCCGACCTGTTGACCGCCCTCGAACATCAGCCAGCATTCATAGGACTTCAGGGCATCCTGGAAGATGCCGCGCGTCCAGGGATAGCTGAAGGCCGCGTATTCGATCTTCAACACGGCATCCAGGTCCGCCTCGGTCATCGGGCGGAAGCTAATCGCATCACTCATTCGCGGACATCCAACGCATACGTATCCGGCGCATAGCGCGCCACAGCTCGGCCTTGCGGGCCGGCTCTTCCATTAGAGTTTCCAGGCCGGGCAGCACCCAGAGCGGCGGCAAGCCTTCGACCTGTAGTTCGCGAAGGCAGGCATCGGCCTCGATCGCGGCGGCGAAACGCAGCGCCGGCAGGCCGACCAGCCACAGGCAGGCGCAATCGCCCTCCTCCTCCAACCGCGCAGCGACGAAGGTCTGTACGTATTCCAGCGCCGCCTGCGGCCCCTGATCCAGATTTCCGCTTTTGAACAGGGGCCAGCGTACCGGCTCGCCGAGCATGCGCGGACTGTCCGCAAGCCCTGCGGCGCGCAGCAGGTCCCGGAGCAGCAGATAGCCGGGGTCGCGGCTCTGGAAGGGTTCGCCGGTGGGCAGCTCGACCAGCAGGGCGCAGCGCCCGGCGCGCAGCAGTTGCAGGGCGAAGCGCGGTGGCGGCAGCGAAGCGGCTTTGGGCGCGGCCGGCTCGACGACTTCCTCGCCGACGGCGCGCGCTTCGACGCGGGTAACGGGACGGGGGACCTCGATCTTCGCCCGCTCGACCGGCCGTGGTCGGGACGGCATCTCGGACACGCCTCCGGGCTCCGGGTCCGTCCGCAGCGGCGTCGCTGGCCCGGGCGTTTCGAGCAGCTCCGGTCGCGACGGCGCGGCGAACGGCAGCGCCACTCGCGGCAGCCAACTGACCACCTGCATGGCGTCGAGGTAAGCGCGGCGGCGAACCTCGTCGATCAAACGTCGGCCGCCTGCGGATGGGCCTTGGGCACGCCGGCCTGCATCAGGTTCAGCGCATTAATGTAGGCCTTGGCCGACGCCACCAAGATATCGATATCGGCACCGTTGCCGTTGACGATGCGTCCGCTCTTCTCCAGGCGCACCGTGACTTCACCCTGGGAATCGCTGCCTTCGGTGATGGCATTGACCGAGTAGAGCTGCAGGTTGGCCCGGGAGGCGGCGAGCGATTCGATGGCCTTGAAGATCGCGTCCACGGGTCCCGAGCCTTCGGCAGTCGCCTCCTGCTCGCAGCCGGCGACAAAGAGCAGCAGATGCGCCCGCGGCAACGCACCGCTCTTCGAGACGACCTCCAGGGAATGCAGCCGGAAGTGTTCCGGGGCCTCTTCGTCCTGAGCCTCGGAAACCAGCGCCTGCAGATCCTCGTCAAAGATTTCGTGCTTCTTGTCGGCCAGCACCTTGAAACGGGCGAAGGCCGCGTTCAACGCGGCTTCGTCGGCGAGCTGGATGCCCAACTCCTCCAAGCGGGTACGGAAGGCGTTACGCCCGGAGTGTTTGCCCAGCACCATCTTGTTGGTGTGCCAACCGACCGACTGCGCAGACATGATCTCGTAGGTCTCGCGGTGCTTGAGCACGCCGTCCTGATGGATGCCCGACTCGTGAGCGAAGGCGTTGGCACCAACGATGGCCTTGTTCGGCTGCACCGGGAAGCCGGTGATCCCGGAAACCAGTCGCGACGCGGCGAGGATGTGCGGCGTGTCGATGTTGGTGTGCACACCGAGCAGGTCGTGACGGGTCTTGATAGCCATGACGATTTCTTCCAGCGCGGCGTTACCGGCGCGTTCGCCGAGACCGTTGATGGTGCATTCGACCTGGCGCGCCCCGGCCACCACGGCGGCCAGCGAGTTGGCCACGGCCAGTCCCAGGTCGTTGTGGCAGTGCACCGAGAACACGGCCTTGTCGGCGTTGGGAATACGCGCGAGCAGTTGGCCGATCATCTCGCCGTACTGGTGCGGAATGGCGTAGCCGACAGTGTCCGGGATGTTGATGGTGCGCGCGCCGGCGTCGATGGCTGCCTCGATGATCCGGCAGAGGAAGTCGACCTCCGAACGGCCGGCATCCTCGCACGAGAACTCCACGTCCGCGCACAGGCTGCGCGCCTTCTTCACCGCCCGCACGGCCTGCTCGACCACCTGGTCGGGCTGCATGCGCAGTTTGTACTGCATGTGGATCGGACTAGTGGCGATGAATGTGTGGATACGCCCGGAGTTGGCGTTCGCCAGCGCCTCGGCGGCACGCTCGATGTCCGCGTCCACGGCGCGCGCCAGGCTACACACGGTGCTGTCCTTGATGCTCTCGGCGATCGCCTTGACCGACTCGAAGTCTCCCGGGCTGGCAATGGCGAAGCCGGCCTCGATCACGTCCACCCTGAGCCGCTCCAGCGCCTTGGCGATGCGCAGCTTCTCCTCCTTGGTCATGGAGGCGCCGGGGCTCTGTTCGCCGTCGCGCAGGGTGGTGTCAAAGATGATGACACGGTCTTTGCTGCTCATTCACTGCTCCTCACGACCCCGTCCGGTGAAGACGGGGCTCAGGCTTGTCGATGCTTGCCGTCGGGCAAGCCCATGGCGGAATTGTGGCCGGAAACGGAACAGGCGGAAAGCGCCGGGCCCAATCGGACTTCACGGCGATACACCGATCGTCGGCGAAAACGACGAGGGACCGCGATGCGGCCCCTCTCCTTCATCGTTACGCATCGGGGTGCCGAATCACTTCTTCTCCTTTTCCAGGGCGATCTTCGGCGCCCACTGCAGCCATTCGCTGTCCGCCTCGGAGAATAGCGGGAAGGTCTGCCCCGGAAGCGCCGGCTTGCCCATCCGCTCGCCGTCCGGCGTGGCGAAAGCGATGCCGCCCTCGAGCAGGGTTTCCAGCGACTCGGTACGCAGTTGCGCACCCTTGAGCAGACTGAAATCGAAGCCGAAGCCACTGGCGATCCAGAAGCGGCTGCCACTGCGCACCAAAGGCACATAGCGCGGTTCGATGAGAATGCCGATCAGCACCCGGTCGGCATTCGGCCCCAGTTCGAATCCGGTGACTTTGCCGACCGTCACCTCGCGGTAAGTGACCGGTACACCCACCTTGAGCGAACCGCGCCGCGGCGAACTGAGCACCAGCCGAAGGCCAGGCTCCGGATTGGCGGCGCCTTCCGGCGCGCCCGACAGGGCGACGAAGCTCGTCTGCCGTGAGGACTTGCCGGGATCCGGCCGCACCTCGATGTAGGGACCGCTGATCAGAGTGTCCAGGTTGGCGGTACGTATCAGGCCGAGTTCGGGCCTGACCACCCAGAACTGGCTGCCGACACGGGCGATACGCTCGGCTGCCTGGGTGATCCGGGTGCGGAGCAAGACCGATTGCAGGTCGTCGCTCAGTTCGACCCCTTCCACCTTGCCGACATCCAACCCCTTGTAGCGGATCGGCGTGCCGGCTTTCAGCCCGTCGCCGCTGTCGACGCGGATCTGCAGCTCCAGCCCGGCCTGCAGAGCGCTCTCGCGATCGGCGTGCAGGGCGTAGCGCGGAATCCGCCGCGTGTTGGCAGCCGCCTCGGGATCGGGGGTTTCGAAAGCGATGCCGCCAGCTAGCAAGGTCTGCAGGGACTCGCTCTTCACCTCGATTCCGGACAGACCACCGCTCAAGGTGACGCCACTGGCATTCCAAAAGCGCGTCGAGCTGTTTACCAGACTGGCGTATTCCGGCTCGATGTGCACGCCCAGCAGCACACGGCGGTGATTGCGGGACAACTGGAAACTCTGCACTGAACCGACCTTGATCTGCCGGTAGAGCACCGGACTGCCGATATCCAGCGAACCGAGGGTATCGCTAGTCAACACCAAGTGCAGGCCGGGAGCGCCGAGATCCATGGGCGGCGCCTTGCTGCGGGCAACGAAGGAGCGCCTGACCGACGCTCCCTTCTCGCCCGGGCGCATGCCGATGTAATTGCCCTTCACCAGCGCCTCGAGGCCGGTGACCCCGCCCAGGGAGATGGAGGGCTTGACCACCCAGAAATCGGTACCCTCGACCAGGAAATCTTCGGCCAGCGGATCCAACGTCAGCTCAGCCATGGCACGGGAAAGGCCAGGCTCGATTTGCAAGGTTTTCAGGATGCCGACCTGGATGCCTTTGTACACCACCGGGGTGCGCCCGGCCTGGAGCCCCTCGAAGTCGCTCAGTTCGAGCATGACCTTGATACCGGTCTGGGCCGCGTCGAAATTGTCATAGAGACGAAACGGCAGGCGCGGATCGGTAGGCGGGCTGTCTTTGCGGTTCTCCGGCGTGGCGAAGGCGATGCCACCCGCCACGATGCTGGCCAGGGACTCGGTATGGAACTTGACCCCGCCGAGTCCGGCATCGACCGTGATTCCACTGGCATTCCAGAAACGCGTGTGCTTGCGTACCAGATGGGCATAGGCCGGCTCGACGAAGATCCTGATCTCCACGGTGCTCAGATCCTCGGCCAGTTGGTAGCTCTTCACCCGGCCGACCTGGATCTGCTTGTAGAACACGGGACTGTCTCGGCTCAACGAGCCCAGCCGCTCGGCTTTCAGGGTGATATGCAATCCGGGCGTGCTGTCCGGCATGGGTGGCTCTTCGGACAGGGCGGTGAATCTCTTGCTCGGCTCGCCATCGCCCGGGTTGACCGCTATGTAGTTCCCGGAAACCAAGGTTTCCAGACCGGTGATGCCGGCCAGGGAAACCCGTGGCTTGACCAGCCAGAAGCGTGTATTGCTGCGCAGGTAGGACTCGACGTCCTTGTTCATCTCCAGCGTGGCGATCACCCCAGTGTTCGAGCCTTCGTCGTCCAGGGTAAGACCTACGACCTTGCCGACCGGCATACCCTTGTAGATCACCTCGGTCTTGTTGATCTGGATACCTTCGCCGCTGGTGAAACGTACCTGAACTTCGATGCCGGCCTGGTCGTAGGCGCGCCAGGCAAGCCAGGCGCCGATCAGCAAGGCGATCAACGGCAATATCCAGATCGCCGACCAGGTAGAGGCCGGACGCGTCCTCGCCTCGGGCAAGTCACTCATGGCCATCGTCGGACTCCGTGTTGTCCCAAATCAAACGTGGATCGAAGGTGGAAGCCGCCAACATGGTCAGAATCACCACAGTGGCAAAGGCTACGGCTCCCAGATTCGGCTCGACCCTGGCCAGGGTGCCGAAGTTGACCACAGCCACCAGAGTGGCGATAACGAAGATATCCAGCATCGACCAGCGGCCAATCCACTCGATGAAGCGGAACATGAGGATGCGCTGGCGGGCGGAAAGCGCCTGATGGCGCTGCACGGAAATCAGCAGCAAGGCCATACCAACCAGTTTGAAGGTCGGCACCAGAATGCTCGCCACGAACACTACCAGCGCCACGGGCAGGGAGCCCATTTGTACCAGAGCGACCACACCGGACATGATGGTATCCGGCTCGCCCTTGCCAAGGGCGCTGACGGTCATGATGGGCAGCAGATTGGCCGGGATGTACAGAATTGCGGCAGTCAACAGGAGCGCCCAGGTACGCCCCAAGCTGTTCGGATGGCGCGCATGGACCCGAGCGCCGCAGCGAACGCATTGCAGCTCATCGTGATTCTCCTCGCGGCGGTTGAGCTGATGGCACTCGGGACAGACCAGAATGCCTGCATCAATGGCTCGCATGCACCCTCCCCCGGGACAAGGCTTCCCATACCTGGTGCGGAGACATGGTGATCTCAAGCCAGACCTGTACCAGCAAAAGACAGATGAAACAGGCCAATCCCGCTCCAACTGCCAGATCGGCCAGTGAAAGCAGCTTGACGATCGAAACCAGAATGCCCATGAAATAAACTTCCAGCATTCCCCATTCGCGCAGATGGTGGTAGGTGCGATACAGCAGCAGACCATAACCACGCCCCACATCCCAACGTATGCTCAGCAAGACGACCAGTTGGCAGAGCAGCTTGAGCAACGGTATTCCCATGCTGCAGAGGAAGACGACCACCGCAATGCCCTGCAGATCGCTTTCATAGAGCGCGACGACGGCGCTCCATACGGTGTCCTCGGTCGTCTGGCCCAGAAGGCGAAGCTGTAGGATCGGCAGAAAGTTGGCCGGCACATAGAGCAACAAGGCGGCGAGGACCAGGGCCAGGCTACGCCCCAGCATATGGGGCTGGTAGCTGAACAACTCGAAACCACAGCGGGGACATTCGGCACGCTCGCTCGGCGCGAGTTCAGGCTTGAGCATCAGCAAGTCGCACTCATGACAAGCGACCAGTTTGTCCAGGGAAAGCTCCCCCAAGTCATGAGATCGACTCGAATCAGGCATGGCAACTGCTCGGGTGAAACGGCCGTCCATTCTAAACGAGCGGGACGGGTTCGTAGAGAGCCCGGGGCAAGCAAAAACCCCCGTACCGACGAGACGGTCCGGGGGTTCGCAAAAGGGGCTTGACGATGACCTACTCTCACATGGGGAAACCCCACACTACCATCGGCGAGGCGTCGTTTCACGGCTGAGTTCGGGATGGGATCAGGTGGTTCCAACGCTCTATGATCGTCAAGCAATTCGGTTGCCGCCGTGTCGAGGACACGACAGCCAATCGGGTCGGTGATAGCAGTAACCTGTTTCCGGCAATGTGCGGTCCAGCCAAATCTTCGGCCTGTCGGCTGCGCCCTCTGCAGGCCACCCTGCGGCGGACAACAGATTGTTTGGGCGTTATATGGTCAAGCCTCACGGGCCATTAGTATGGGTTAGCTCAACGCCTCACAACGCTTACACACCCCACCTATCAACGTCGTAGTCTGCGACGGCCCTTCAGGGAGCTCAAGGCCCCGGTGAGATCTCATCTTGAGGCGAGTTTCCCGCTTAGATGCTTTCAGCGGTTATCTCTTCCGAACGTAGCTACCCGGCAGTGCCACTGGCGTGACAACCGGAACACCAGAGGTTCGTCCAACCCGGTCCTCTCGTACTAAGGTCAGCCCCTCTCAAATCTCAAACGTCCACGGCAGATAGGGACCGAACTGTCTCACGACGTTCTAAACCCAGCTCGCGTACCACTTTAAATGGCGAACAGCCATACCCTTGGGACCGGCTTCAGCCCCAGGATGTGATGAGCCGACATCGAGGTGCCAAACACCGCCGTCGATATGAACTCTTGGGCGGTATCAGCCTGTTATCCCCGGAGTACCTTTTATCCGTTGAGCGATGGCCCTTCCATACAGAACCACCGGATCACTAAGACCTACTTTCGTACCTGCTCGACGTGTCTGTCTCGCAGTCAAGCGCGCTTTTGCCTTTATACTCTGCGCGTGATTTCCGACCACGCTGAGCGCACCTTCGTACTCCTCCGTTACGCTTTGGGAGGAGACCGCCCCAGTCAAACTGCCCACCATACACTGTCCTCGATCCGGATAACGGACCGGAGTTAGAACCTCAAGCATGCCAGGGTGGTATTTCAAGGATGGCTCCGGGGGAACTGGCGTCCCCCCTTCACAGCCTCCCACCTATCCTACACAAGCAGGCTCAAAGTCCAGTGCAAAGCTACAGTAAAGGTTCACGGGGTCTTTCCGTCTAGCCGCGGATACACTGCATCTTCACAGCGATTTCAATTTCACTGAGTCTCGGGTGGAGACAGCGCCGCCATCGTTACGCCATTCGTGCAGGTCGGAACTTACCCGACAAGGAATTTCGCTACCTTAGGACCGTTATAGTTACGGCCGCCGTTTACCGGGGCTTCGATCAAGAGCTTCGCTTGCGCTAACCCCATCAATTAACCTTCCGGCACCGGGCAGGCGTCACACCCTATACGTCCACTTTCGTGTTTGCAGAGTGCTGTGTTTTTAATAAACAGTCGCAGCGGCCTGGTATCTTCGACCGGCATGGGCTTACGGGGTAAACCCTTAACCCTCACCGGCGCACCTTCTCCCGAAGTTACGGTGCCATTTTGCCTAGTTCCTTCACCCGAGTTCTCTCAAGCGCCTTGGTATTCTCTACCCGACCACCTGTGTCGGTTTGGGGTACGGTTCCTGGTTACCTGAAGCTTAGAGGCTTTTCTTGGAAGCAGGGCATCAACCACTTCGCCTTCGTATAAGAAGGCTCGTCATCGGTTCTCGACCTTGACCACCCGGATTTGCCTGAGTGATCGGCCTACCGCCTTAAACTTGGACAACCAACGCCAAGCTGGCCTAGCCTTCTCCGTCCCCCCATCGCAGTAACCAGAAGTACGGGAATATTAACCCGTTTCCCATCGACTACGCTTTTCAGCCTCGCCTTAGGGGCCGACTCACCCTGCGTCGATTAACGTTGCGCAGGAACCCTTGGTCTTTCGGCGTGGGTGTTTTTCACACCCATTGTCGTTACTCATGTCAGCATTCGCACTTCTGATACCTCCAGCAAGCCTCTCGACTCACCTTCACAGGCGTACAGAACGCTCCTCTACCGCGCAGCTTGCGCTGCACCCGTAGCTTCGGTGCCTGGTTTGAGCCCCGTTACATCTTCCGCGCAGGCCGACTCGACTAGTGAGCTATTACGCTTTCTTTAAAGGGTGGCTGCTTCTAAGCCAACCTCCTAGCTGTCTAAGCCTTCCCACATCGTTTCCCACTTAACCAGGACTTTGGGACCTTAGCTGACGGTCTGGGTTGTTTCCCTTTTCACGACGGACGTTAGCACCCGCCGTGTGTCTCCCGTGCTGGCACTTGCCGGTATTCGGAGTTTGCATCGGTTTGGTAAGTCGGGATGACCCCCTAGCCGAAACAGTGCTCTACCCCCGGCAGTGATACACGAGGCGCTACCTAAATAGCTTTCGAGGAGAACCAGCTATCTCCGAGCTTGATTAGCCTTTCACTCCGATCCACAAGTCATCCGCTACCTTTTCAACGGGAGTCGGTTCGGTCCTCCAGTCAGTGTTACCTAACCTTCAACCTGCTCATGGATAGATCGCCCGGTTTCGGGTCTATACCCAGCGACTTGGCGCCCTATTAAGACTCGCTTTCGCTACGCCTCCCCTATACGGTTAAGCTTGCCACTGAATATAAGTCGCTGACCCATTATACAAAAGGTACGCAGTCACCCAACCAAGTGGGCTCCCACTGCTTGTACGCATACGGTTTCAGGATCTATTTCACTCCCCTCTCCGGGGTTCTTTTCGCCTTTCCCTCACGGTACTGGTTCACTATCGGTCAGTCAGGAGTATTTAGCCTTGGAGGATGGTCCCCCCATGTTCAGACAACGTTTCACGTGCGCCGTCCTACTCGATTTCATTGACCAGGGACTTTCGTGTACGGGGCTATCACCCGCTACGGCGGCCCTTTCCAGAGCCTTCCACTAATCCCTCGCCAACTTAAGGGCTGCTCCCCGTTCGCTCGCCACTACTAAGGGAATCTCGGTTGATTTCTGTTCCTCAGGGTACTTAGATGTTTCAGTTCCCCTGGTTCGCCTCTTGCCCCTATGGATTCAGGACAAGATACCCGGCTTGTGCCGGGTGGGTTTCCCCATTCAGAGATCGCCGGATCACGGGCCGTTTGCCGCCTCCCCGACGCTTATCGCAGGCTACCACGTCTTTCATCGCCTCTGACTGCCAAGGCATCCACCGTATGCGCTTCTTCACTTGACCATATAACCCCAAGCAATCTGTGGCCTCGCGGCCGTGCCTGGCTGGTGTGAAGACGACATTTGCCGAACATTTGCGCTTGAACTCGCACATTTGCCTTGACCGCGCCGACCGCAGTGAAACGAGCGGCGCGTCGTACTTCTATCACATACCCGAATTGTTAAAGAACGGTTCTGGCGCAAAGACCAGAAATCAGCATTCGCCCGATGGGAAATGCTCATTTCTAAGCTTTCAGCGATGGTGGTGGATGGTGGAGCCAAGGAGGATCGAACTCCTGACCTCCTGCGTGCAAAGCAGGCGCTCTCCCAGCTGAGCTATGGCCCCTCTTGCCTTGCGCGAGGTCGACACTGGCCACACCCCGTGACAATTGGTGGGTCTGGGCAGATTCGAACTGCCGACCTCACCCTTATCAGGGGTGCGCTCTAACCAACTGAGCTACAGACCCAATCGTCTCACTCTCGGGTCTAAACCCAATCGCTGTTTGCCAGGGAATCAAGCAATTCGTGTGGGTGCTTATGAAAAGCCGGATCTTCGATTAAGGAGGTGATCCAGCCGCAGGTTCCCCTACGGCTACCTTGTTACGACTTCACCCCAGTCATGAATCACTCCGTGGTAACCGTCCTCCCGAGGGTTAGACTAGCTACTTCTGGAGCAACCCACTCCCATGGTGTGACGGGCGGTGTGTACAAGGCCCGGGAACGTATTCACCGCGACATTCTGATTCGCGATTACTAGCGATTCCGACTTCACGCAGTCGAGTTGCAGACTGCGATCCGGACTACGATCGGTTTTCTGGGATTGGCTCCGCCTCGCGACTTGGCAACCCTTTGTACCGACCATTGTAGCACGTGTGTAGCCCTGGCCGTAAGGGCCATGATGACTTGACGTCATCCCCACCTTCCTCCGGTTTGTCACCGGCAGTCTCCTTAGAGTGCCCACCCGAGGTGCTGGTAACTAAGGACAAGGGTTGCGCTCGTTACGGGACTTAACCCAACATCTCACGACACGAGCTGACGACAGCCATGCAGCACCTGTCTCTGCGCTCCCGAAGGCACCGCTCCATCTCTGGAACGTTCGCAGGATGTCAAGGCCAGGTAAGGTTCTTCGCGTTGCTTCGAATTAAACCACATGCTCCACCGCTTGTGCGGGCCCCCGTCAATTCATTTGAGTTTTAACCTTGCGGCCGTACTCCCCAGGCGGTCGACTTAATGCGTTAGCTGCGCCACTAAGCTCTCAAGGAGCCCAACGGCTAGTCGACATCGTTTACGGCGTGGACTACCAGGGTATCTAATCCTGTTTGCTCCCCACGCTTTCGCACCTCAGTGTCAGTATCGGTCCAGGTGGTCGCCTTCGCCACTGGTGTTCCTTCCTATATCTACGCATTTCACCGCTACACAGGAAATTCCACCACCCTCTACCGTACTCTAGCCCAGTAGTTTTGGATGCGGTTCCCAGGTTGAGCCCGGGGCTTTCACATCCAACTTGCCGAACCACCTACGCGCGCTTTACGCCCAGTAATTCCGATTAACGCTTGCACCCTTCGTATTACCGCGGCTGCTGGCACGAAGTTAGCCGGTGCTTATTCTGTCGGTAACGTCAAGGCGCTTGGGTATTGACCGAGCGCCCTTCCTCCCAACTTAAAGTGCTTTACAATCCGAAGACCTTCTTCACACACGCGGCATGGCTGGATCAGGCTTTCGCCCATTGTCCAATATTCCCCACTGCTGCCTCCCGTAGGAGTCTGGACCGTGTCTCAGTTCCAGTGTGACTGATCATCCTCTCAGACCAGTTACGGATCGTCGCCTTGGTGGGCCTTTACCCCACCAACTAGCTAATCCGACCTAGGCTCATCTGTTAGCGTGAGGCCCGAGGGTCCCCCACTTTCTCCCGTAGGACGTATGCGGTATTAGCGCGGGTTTCCCCGCGTTATCCCCCACTAACAGGCAGATTCCTAGGCGTTACTCACCCGTCCGCCGCTCGCCGGCAACCCGAAGGTCCCGCTGCCGCTCGACTTGCATGTGTTAGGCCTGCCGCCAGCG
Organism: Azorhizophilus paspali; assembly: GCF_043587585.2. GTDB lineage: Bacteria > Pseudomonadota > Gammaproteobacteria > Pseudomonadales > Pseudomonadaceae > Azotobacter > Azotobacter paspali. The sequence goes on along the minus strand of NZ_CP171449.1, from coordinate 665,514 downwards.
TTCAATCTGAGCCATGATCAAACTCTTCAGTTTCAATTCGTTTGGATCCTAAGATCCTAAACTCGGCTCAGCAATCGCCATATCTCAACTCATGAATTCACGAGTCGCTTGGACGTGCTGACTGTCTTGCGATGCCAGGCTTGCCACAAGCGCCCACACGAATTGCTTGATTCCACTTTGTTAAAGAGCGTTTCGGCCGGGCTTCCCCATCCGAGGCCGCGCATTCTACCGCAGCCGTTGAACCTGTCAAGCGTTTCGAGGCGTGTTTGGCAGCCTCTTCGCCGACCATTTCCTGCCCTGCTTTATGGCCAAGCCGTTGATTTTCAAGGGCTTGCCCTGCCAGGCAGAAAGTGGGGCGCATTATAGGGCATCGGACTGGAACGTCAATGTTTAATTTTAAATATTCCTTTTTGACAGGACTGAATCAAACACATGGCCTCCATGATCAGAAGTGGGAGAGCGTTCACCCAGCCCTTTTGCGGCGCCACTGCAGCAGATACTGCACCGGACCAGAAATCGCGTAAGCCAGGAAAATCAACAGCAAGATCCGAGGCGGATCGCTGAACACCACAGCGAAGAGCAGCACCACCACCAGAATGGCGACAAAGGGCACCCTCCCCTTGAGATCCAGATCCTTGAAACTGTAGTACTTGATATTACTGACCATCAGCATGCCCGCTGCCGCAACCAGTAGAGCAACCAAGGAAGAAATATTCGACCCCTGGACACCGAAATCATTGAAAGCCCAGACGATACCAGCCACCACGCCCGCCGCCGCCGGGCTGGCCAGCCCGATGAAAAAGCGTTTATCAGCCTTGCCGATCTGTGTGTTGAAACGCGCCAGACGCAGGGCTGCGCCAGCCACATAGATGAACGCAACCATCCAGCCAACCTTGCCCATACTGCCAAGCGCCCACTCGAAGGCGAGGATGGCAGGGGCCAGACCGAAGGCCACCATGTCGGAAAGCGAGTCATATTCAGCACCAAACGCACTTTGCGTGTTGGTCAGACGCGCTACGCGACCATCCAGGCTGTCCAGCACCATTGCGACGAAGACAGTGGCGGCAGCCACGTCCAGGTTTCCATTGATTGCGCTGACTATGGAGTAGAAGCCAGCGAAAAGGTTGGCCGTGGTGAACAGGTTAGGCAGCAAGTAGATACCACGATGGCGAACCTTGCGCCCCTCAGCGTCCCGCCCTTCCTCAATGTGTTCATCGATGGGCAGCAGGCTGTCAGCTGCGGGTCCCTTGTTGGACTCCTCCGGACGTTCGTTCATGAACAGTACCTTGCAGTTCAGGAAGATTTTAGCTGCCGCCCCGAATGCACATCGCAGGCAGCGCGCTCAAGGCGGCTTTATACCAGAAGCCACCCCACAACGAAAAAACGCGGCCTGAGCCGCGTCTTTTCATTTTAACGTTCAACTTTAGTTCTTGGTCTTGTCGACAATCTTGTTGGCCGCGATCCAGGGCATCATGGTACGCAGTTTCTCACCGACCACCTCGATCTGATGCGCAGCATTGTTGCGACGGTAGGCAGTCATCGACGGATAGTTGGCAGCGCCTTCGGTAATGAACATCTTGGCGTACTCACCATCCTGAATACGCTTCAAGGCGTTGCGCATGGCCTGACGGGATTGCTCATTGATCACCTCCGGACCGGTGACATACTCACCGTATTCGGCGTTATTGGAGATCGAGTAGTTCATGTTGGCAATGCCGCCCTCGAACATGAGGTCGACGATCAGCTTCAATTCGTGCAGACACTCGAAGTAGGCCATTTCCGGCGCGTAACCAGCCTCGACCAGGGTTTCGAAACCAGCCTTGACCAGCTCCACACAGCCGCCACACAGAACAGCTTGCTCGCCGAACAGGTCGGTCTCGGTTTCATCCTTGAAAGTGGTTTCGATGATGCCGGTACGCCCACCGCCCACACCGCAGGCATAGGACAGGGCAAGGTTTTTGGCATTGCCGGAAGCATCCTGATAAACAGCGATCAGATCAGGAATGCCGCCGCCGCGGACAAACTCGGAACGCACGGTATGTCCCGGCGCTTTGGGGGCGATCATGATGACGTCGAGGTCGGCGCGCGGCACTACTTGATTGTAGTGAATGGAGAAACCATGGGCAAAAGCCAGGGTTGCCCCCTTCTTCAGGTTCGGCTCGATCTCATCCTTATACAAGCGGCCCTGGAACTCGTCAGGAGTCAGAATCATCACCACATCGGCAGCGGCAACGGCATCCTTGACACTCTTTACGGTCAGTCCATGAGCCTCGGCCTTGGCTACCGAAGCGGAACCGGCGCGCAAACCGACGTAAACATCAACGCCGGAATCCTTCAGGTTGCAGGCGTGCGCATGGCCTTGGGAACCGTAACCGATGATGGCAACCTTCTTGCTTTGAATGATGGAAAGGTCGCAATCTTTATCGTAATACACTTTCATGAGGTTACCCCTGTTATCTGGCCCGGTACGGCCATTTGTTAAATGGTGAGTACTTTGTCGCCACGGGCAATGCCGGTGACTCCACTGCGCACGGTTTCGAGGATCGAGGAGGTACCGATGGCATGCAGAAAGCTGTCCAGCTTGTCACTGGTACCAGTGAGCTGAATGGTATAGACGCTGCTGGTGACATCGACGATTTGGCCACGGAAGATATCGGTTGTGCGCTTGATCTCGGCGCGCTGTGCACCGGTGGCCTTAACCTTGACCAGCAGCAACTCGCGCTCGATGTGCGCACTTTCCGACAGGTCTACCAGCTTGACCACCTCGATCAGCTTGTTGAGGTTCTTGGTGATCTGTTCGATCACCTCGTTTTGGCCAATGGTGGTCAAAGTTAGGCGAGATAGCGTCGGATCCTCGGTAGGTGCAACAGTGAGCGTTTCGATATTGTAGTTGCGCTGCGAAAACAGACCGACCACCCGGGACAGGGCGCCCGGCTCGTTTTCCAACAGCAGGGAAATGATGTGTCGCATGCTCAGGTCCGCTCCGTCTTGCTCAGCCACATGTCGCGCATTGCACCGTCCCTGATTTGCATCGGATAGACGTGCTCGCTGGTATCCACCGCGATGTCGAGGAACACCAAACGTTTTTTCAGAGCGAAGGCTTCCTCCAGCTTCGGCTTGAGGTCCTTCAACTCGGTGATACGCATACCGACATGGCCATAAGCCTCGGCCAGCTTGACAAAATCGGGCAACGACTCCATGTATGAATGCGAATAGCGGCTGCTGTACTGCATGTCTTGCCACTGGCGAACCATGCCCAGCGCGCCGTTGTTGAGGTTGACGATCTTGACCGGCAGGTCGTACTGCATGCAGGTCGACATTTCCTGAATGTTCATCTGGATGCTGCCCTCCCCGGTGATACAGGCCACATCGGCCTCGGGGAAATTCAGCTTGACGCCCATGGCTGCGGGGAAGCCGAAGCCCATGGTACCCAGGCCACCGGAGTTGATCCAACGATTCGGCTTGGCGTACCTGTAGTATTGGGCGGCGAACATCTGGTGCTGCCCCACGTCGGAAGCGACATAAGCATCCCCCTTGGTCACCTCGTACAGGGTCTCGATCACCATCTGCGGCTTGATGATGCTGCCATCGCCCTTGTCGTAGGGAAACAGACCGCGCGTGCCGCGCCATTCCTCGATCTGCTTCCACCAACTAGCTACGACCTCCTTCTGCGGCATCGCGCCAATCTCCTTGACGATGGAGATCATTTCAGCGAGCACGCTGTCAACGGGTCCAACGATCGGCACATCGGCCTTGATGGTTTTGGAAATCGAGGCCGGATCGATATCGACATGAATGATCTTGGCATTCGGGCAGAACTTGGCGGCCCCATTGACAACCCGATCATCGAAACGCGCGCCGATGGCCAGGATCACATCGGAATGATGCATGGCCAGGTTGGCGGTATAGCTACCGTGCATGCCGAGCATGCCGAGGAATTGCCGGTCGTTGCCCGGATAGCCGCCCAAGCCCATCAGGGTATTGGTCACCGGCAGGTTGAGCATCTGTGCCAGTTCGGTCAACTGAGCGGCAGCCCCGCCCATGATCACGCCACCGCCGGAGTAGAGTACGGGACGCTTGGCGGCCAGGAGCATCTCGACCGCCTTGCGGATCTGCCCGGAATGGCCACGCTGAGCAGGACTGTAGGAGCGCAGCTTGACTTTCTTCGGATAGACGTATTCGTACTTCTGGGACGGATCGCCCATATCCTTCGGAATATCCACCACCACCGGACCGGGACGGCCTGACTCGGCAATATAGAAAGCCTTTTTCAGCATTTCGGGGATTTCCGAAGGATGCTTGACGATGAAGCTGTGCTTCACGATCGGACGGGAGACACCGATCATATCGGTCTCCTGGAAAGCGTCGCTGCCGACCATGTTGCTCGGCACTTGCCCGGAAATCACCACCATGGGGATGGAGTCCATATAGGCAGTGGCGATACCGGTGATGGCGTTGGTCGCACCGGGCCCGGAGGTCACTAGCACGACGCCGGCCTTGCCGGTGGCGCGGGCATAGCCATCGGCCATGTGGGTGGCCGCCTGCTCGTGACGAACCAGAATATGGGTAACTTCCTTTTCCTTGAACAGGGCATCGTAGATGTGCAGAAGGGCACCGCCCGGATATCCGTAGATGTATTTAACGCCTTCGTCGCGCAAGAAGCGGACTACCATTTCAGCGCCGGATAAAAGCTCCACGTTGTTCACCTCTAGAACGCCAGATTGCCGCCGGCTAGCGGGCGGCCTGAATAGATTACTGCCAAACAGGCATGAGCGACGGTTGTCGCCGCCTACGCAGCGCTGTCGAGCAAGCATCGGGAGGCCCGGAATGTGTTGCAGGATTCTCCCACCCAGCGCGAGGTAACGCGTCGCGGGTGTATCAGGTCGGCGCGGGTGACGCCTCATGTCTGCTGAGCGGGAGCCTGCTTGCGGCGAAACCCGCTGTAGCGAACCCCGAATTGTTCGGATTCACCCGAACCAAGTCAAGTGATGCCGCGGCCCGCTCCTACTGTGACGGGATACCGTAAGGCGCACTATCGCCTCGGCTATAGTGGCATCGGGCTTCGCCGAGACTTCAGGGAATCTCCATGCGATGCATGATCCTCACTGGCCTTCTGCTCATCAGCCTGAGCGCGAGCGCCATGGCTGGCCAGGTTTACACCTGGACAGATGAACAGGGCATGTCCCACTTCAGCGGGCGCCCTCCGATCGACCAGGCAAGCAGCGCGATCGATACGACCACTCCTGGCCCCCAGCTGCCCGTTCCGAAAAAACTGCCGTTAGTCCAGGCGAAAGACCTCGAACAGAAAGCACTCGAGCGCAAAGTGAGGCGCGAAAGCGCCATACAGGGAGCCGAGCGCTCGGAATTCTGTGAAACCGTGCGCACCGACCTGACCCGCCTGGAGAACAATCCTAGGCTACGCGTACAACAGATGAAGGGAGAGATACGCAGATTGAGCGAGGAAGAACGTCAGGCCCGCATCACCGACGCCAAACGGGCCATGAAACACAGTTGCCGCTGATCAACCGGCAGCACGCTCCCCACCCGAAATCAGCCGGTCGACCTCACCGATCACTCCCAGTAGGCGGGCTACTTCGGCGGGCCGCTCGCGGTAGGCCAGTTCGGCCATCGGCAGAATTCCCGAGGAGGCGGGAAGAGTCCTGTTCTCCTCGACGATCACCTTCATCCGGGGCAGGAAGATCCATTGCAGCCACTCTTCGAAAACCAGGGTGTCGATGCAGAACGGCTGCTCGCTGGATAGCGCCTCGTCGCTCGGCGGCGATGAAGCCCACATTCCGAGAGCCCGAAGCTCCTGCTCGATCAGCAGCATCTGCTCGGCCAGCGCCGGGATACGCACATCCATCACAGATTGACCCGCCCCCGCTCGCGCGCTTGGGCAGCACCGGCCGCATCCCCCTGACGCTCACGTGCCTGGGCGATCAGATTCCACAGACTGGCCTGCAGGGCCGGACGACCGCTGGCATAGGTCAAGGCGCGACGCGCCAATTGCTCGGCCTGGGCGGCATCGCCCTGGGCCAGGCGCACCTCGGCCAGCCGGTAGAGCACCTGCGGTTCGCGCGGAGCAATGCGCTGCGCTCGCTCCAGACTGGAGGAGGCGCTTTCCAGATTGCCGCTGCCCTGCTCCTTCTGCGCCGTGGTGAGTAGCGCTAGAACCGGCCCATCGAGCTGCTCGTCGGCTGCCAGAGCACTCGAAGCACTGCTTGAAGCGGCGGAGTTCACGCCCGGAACGCCACTCGATGGTCCGCTGGGCACGGAATAGTCCGCAGTATTGCCGCCAATCGAGGTGGTGGCGGTGATCGGTTGCGAAACGCTCGACGCCGCGCTGTCGGAGGTGCCAGGCGCCGGGTAGGCCTGGATCGGCGCCGAGCCGGCACCCCCTCCGGGCACCATCACCACCACCTCGGAATCCTGAGCGGAAGCCGGGGCTTGGAATACCGGGGCTTGGGGTACCGGAGCCTGGGATGCCGCCGCCGCAGGGGAGCGGGAAGCCACACCACCGTTGCCTCGTCCTTGCTGCCGGTCATACACCGAGCCGCTCGCCTCGACCACGGGAATGGAGCCACGCTCAACCGTCGCACAGCCGCTCAGCAGAACGCTCGTCGCCACTGCCCCCATCAACCACCTGTTCACCTGGCACCCTCTTTGTTCAATTCGACCAGCCACGCACCCAATCCATGACATCTTGAACATTCTCGATCACATCCTGCACATTGCCCTCCGGAGCCTGCGGCAGGCCACAAGCGGGCCCCGGTGGCGGCTCGCTGCCCCGGATATAGGGCATCTGCACCGCATCCGGACAGCCCTGCTCGGAACCCAGCCCGTTGCGCGCATTCACCCAGGCCAGGGCAACATTGTCCGGCATCGGCATATCCAGCGGCAGCGGATCGGCCTTGGCCATGAAGTCCGTCCAGACTCTCAGTGCCCCGGTGGCACCAGTCAGCGGGGTCTTGCCGTTGTCGTCACGCCCTAGCCAGACCACCGCCAGCAAATCCTGGCTGAAGCCGGCGAACCAACTGTCGCGTGAATCGTTGGTGGTACCGGTCTTGCCGGCCAGCGTCAGCGAGCGTGGCAACTGGCTGTAGACCGAACGGCCGGTCCCCTCGCGCATCACCCGTTGCATGGCGTTCTGCAACAGATAAATGGCCCCCGGATCGAAACGCTGCTGGATCTGGAACGGATAGCGCTTGAGCGGCTCGCCGTCGGCGGTCAGGACACTGCGGATACCACGCAACGGCGTATTGAATCCGCCACTGGCGATGGTCAGGTACATGCTGGTCACTTCCATCGGCGTTAAGGCCCCAGCGCCCAGCAACATCGACGGATAAGCTGGCCATTCGCGATCGACGCCCAGACGCGCCAATGTTTTCAGCACGTTCGGCACGCCCAACTCGAGGCCGAGCTTGGCGGTCGACAAGTTGTAGGAATTGGCCAGCCCCTGATAAAGATAGATATCGCCATGGGCCTGATGGTCGTAGTTCTGCGGGCTCCAGAGCTGGCCGTCCTGGCCCTTCACCGAAAAAGGCACATCGGCCAGCCAACTGGTCAGGGTGTACTGGTTGGGCCGCTCCAGCGCGGTGAGATAGACGGCCGGCTTGATCAGCGAACCGATCGGCCGCACCGCATCCAGAGCCCGGTTGAAACCGGCAAAACGCGGCTGCCGACTGCCGAGCAAGGCCAGCACTTCGCCGGTCTCCGGATTGCTCACCACCATCGACGCCTCGACCGGATCACCGCCCTTGCCGATGCGCTTGAAGGTGCTCTGCACCGCAACCTCGGCCTTGCTCTGCAGGATCGGATCCAGGCTGGTGAAGATGCGCAGCCCCTCCTCGGTGAGGTCGGCCTCCTGGTAGTCCTCGCGCAATTGACGCTTGACCAGGTCGAGGAATGCCGGATAGGAACTGTTGGCCATACTGCCGCGGGTGGTGACGCCGAGCGGCTTCTGCTTGGCGGCTTCGGCTTGCGCCGCATCGATCACCCCCTGCCCGACCATGAGGTCGATGACCAGGTTGCGCCGCGCCAGGGCTCGCTCGGGGTTGCGCCGTGGATTGTAGTAGGTGGGCCCCTTGACCATGCCCACCAGCAGGGCGATCTGATGCGGTTGCAACTCGGCTAGCGGCTGGCCGAAGAAATACTGGCTGGCCAAACCGAAGCCGTGCACCGCGCGATTGCCGTCCTGCCCCAGGAACACCTCGTTGAGATAGGCCTCGAGAATCTCGTCCTTGTCGTAGTGCAGCTCCAGCAGCACGGCCATCATGGCCTCGGTGGCCTTGCGCACCAGGCTGCGCTCGTTGTTCAGGTAGAAGTTCTTCACCAACTGCTGGGTCAGCGTGCTGCCGCCCTGAACCACCCCGCCTGCCGTGGCGTTGACCCACAGGGCGCGGGCGATGGATTTCGGCGACACCCCGAAGTGGCCGAAGAACTCGCGATCCTCCACCGCCACCAGGGTTTCCACCAGGTAAGGGGGCAGTTCGTTGCGCTGGACCAGGATGCGGTCCTCGTTGTGCGACGGGTACAGGCCGCCGATCAGCAGCGGCTCCATCCGTACGACGGCCAGGTCCTTGCCGGCGGCATCGCTCAGGCCGGCTACGGAGTCGCCGGCGAAGCGTACACGGATCCTCCGTGCCGGCTCGTCGCCCTCATAGAAGCGAAAGCCCCGACTGTGCAGTTCGACGGTGTTGCCGGATACGAAGGCCGAACCCGGTCCGGCGACGGCCTCGCGGCGATAGCCGAGCGCATCCAGCTCGGTGAGAAAATCCTGTTTCGACAGCTTGAGACCGGAAAACAGCTCCAGCGGCCGCGCGTAGACCTTGGCAGGCAGCGTCCAGCGCTTGCCGGAAAATTTCTCCTGAATCACGGCATCGAAATAGACGGCGAAACCAGCCAGCACCACTAGACCGACGAGGGCAAGCTTGGCGCTCCAGCCTAGCCAGGAACGAAGGACACTGGAACGACGGGGAGGGGGGGATTTGGGGGAGCGGGTACGTGTCATGGCGGCACATTATACGCACTTTACTCACCCTCGATAGCGCAGCCTAGCGGTTTGCAGGACCGGCCGCAGCAGCCATAATGCGGCTTTCCGCCCGACAGCCTCGACAAGGACTGACCGTGAGCCAAGCCCTGATCAACGCCCTGCAGAACCCCGCGCTCTATCCGCACGCGGTGACTGAGTTCAAGGTCATCGAGACCCACATATCCTGGGTCCTGCTCACCGGCCCCTATGCCTACAAGTTCAAGAAAGCCGTCGACTTCGGCTTCCTCGACTTCACCGGCCTGGCGGCACGTAGGCACTTCTGCGAAGAAGAGGTGCGCCTGAACCAGCGCCTGACCCGCGACCTTTACCTCGAAGTCCTGCCGATCACCGGCAGCGAGAACGCCCCGCAACTGGCCGGCGAGGGTCCAGTCATCGAATACACGGTCAAGATGCGCCAGTTCCCGCAGAGCCAGTTGCTCGGCGAAATGCAGGCCCGCGGCGAACTCGCCCCCGAGCACATCGACGCCCTGGCGGAACGGATCGCCAGCTTCCACCTGCAAGCGCCGAAGGTGCCGGCGGAACATCCGCTGGGCGGGGCGGAAGCCGTGATGAGCCCGGTGCGGCAGAACTTCGAGCAGGTTCGCCCGCTGCTCGCCGAACCAGCCGACCTGCAGCAGCTCGATGCCCTCGAGGCCTGGGCCGAAACCAGCTTCGAGCGCCTGCGGCCACTGCTCGAGCAGCGCAAGACCAATGGCTTTATCCGCGAATGCCATGGCGACCTGCACCTCGGCAACGCCACCCTGCTCGACGGGCAAGTCGTGCTGTTCGACTGCATCGAGTTCAACGAGCCGTTCCGCCTGATCGATGTCGTGTGCGACGCCGCCTTTCTCGCCATGGACCTGGAGGACCGCGGTCTCAAGGGACTTTCCCGACGCTTCGTCAGCCGCTGGCTGGAGCTGACCGGCGATTACGCGGCCCTGCCGTTGCTGAACTTCTACAAGGCTTACCGCGCCATGGTTCGCGGCAAGGTCAACCTATTCCGCCTGGCTCAGGAAGAGCGTGCCGAGCGACGCGCCGCCATCCTCCAGCAGTACCGCAACTACGCCAGCCTGGCGGAACGCTACAGTGCGATTCCCTCGTGCTTTCTGGCCATCACCCACGGAGTGTCCGCCGTCGGCAAGAGCTATGTTGCTCAGCGTCTGACGGAAGAGTTCGGTGCTATCCGCCTGCGTTCGGACGTGGAACGCAAGCGCCTGTTCGGCGAACAGCCGGCCGCCGACCGGGACCTGCTGGCCAGCGGTATCTACAGCGCGCAGGCCAGCACGGCGACCTACGAACACCTGCATCGACTGGCGGCCGGCGCCCTGCAGGCCGGCTTCCCGGTGGCGATCGACGCCACCTACTTGAAAGAAGCACAACGCGCGGCCGCCAAGCAGGTCGCCGAGGACAACGGTGTCCCCTTCCTGATCGTCGACTGCCAGGCCCCCGAAGCCCTGATCGTCGAATGGCTCGCCGAGCGTCAGGCTGCCGGGAAGGATCCGTCTGACGCCACGCTAGAGGTCATCCGGGCGCAACAGGCCAGCCGCGACCCCCTGACCGAGGCCGAGCAGCAACGCAGCCGACGAGTCGATACCCACCTCACCGCCAGTCTCGACGATCTGATGGCACGCATGCGCAATCACCTCCCCCACCTTTAACCAGCCGTCCCCGAAGGCGTCCATCGGGCGCCTTCTTCGTCTTGAAGCGGCGGACCGGCAGAAAAAAATCAGCGCCACTACTTGACCAACAAATGAGAAGCTTTATTATTTGAAAACTGATCGCGAGATCAGCGGTAAACTGACAGAGCGGCTACTCTTCAGGTTATCTCCTCATCAGGCTAATTACGGTTTTCGACCCGGCTCCGCCGGGTCTTTTTTTGCCTGCTCGCCGGTAGCCCGCATCTCGGCACAGTAGTCGCGAAGCTGCGTCGCCGGGGTGTACCAGACATAGTCGGCGGCCTTCGCCTCCACCACATCGCCGACCTCGGCCAACAACAGCACGATACTGCCGCTCGCCCCGCCGAGATCGGCCAGGTGCAGCGGCACGCCCAGATCGCGCCGTACATGGTAGGCACCAGCCAGCAGCAGGGCCGGCTGCGGTGCGGCCAGCAGTCGCTCGGCCATGCGCCGGTCACGCTGTTGCTGGACGGCGAGCATCGCCGGCAACTGGGACGCCGGCAACTGGCCACAGTGGGAAGCGCCGATCTGCGCGAGCAAGGCCTCGCGCACCCGTGCATCGTTCGAGGCCGGACCGGACAGCTCCGGCCGTTCGGCATAGATACGGCTCATCTCCTGCCTATCCAGATTGGCGGCCAACAACGGATAGGGCTGAGCCAGCGCATAGCGCAGCAGTGGACCGTACAGCGCCCAGTCCCAGCCCTGGCGCCAAGCCAGCGCCGCGGGCAGATCCTCCGGCGCGCGGCCGGCGGCGAACGCGGCCTGGGTCGCCGTCACCCGCGCCTGCTGGTCGGGCTCGAGCATCTCCAGCAGTAGACTGCCCTGCGCCCGCCGCCCGGCCAAGGCTTCGAGCAGCCATGACTGGAGAACATGATGATCGGGATTGTCGTGCTTCTCGCCGACCAGCAGCCGAGGCGCCGAAGCCAGCCGCTCGACCAGTTGCTCCGGCGTCAGGCTGGCACCACTGCGCAAGTCGAGAATAGTGCCGGGCCCGTTCTCCTGCCGCGTCCGCTCGACCTGCCAGTCAGGCAATGGCGGCAGACTCCGGCAAGCGACCAGAAGGATCAGGCAGACGAACAGAAATGAACGCATGAACTCTCCTCAGCGCGCCACGATCAGCGGATGCCCCCGCTCCGGATGGCGCTGCACCAGTACGTCGAGACCGAAGACCGCCTTGAGCGGCCCGGCACGCAAAACCTCCTCGGGATTGCCGAGCGCCTGCGCACGGCCATCGGCCAGCAGCAGCAGGCGATCGCAATAGCGCGCCGCCAGATTCAGGTCGTGGAGCACCACCAGTACGGCCGTGCCCCGCCCGGCGAATTCCCGCACCGCCTGCAGAATGCTGTGCTGGTGCAGGGGATCGAGCATCGAGGTCGGCTCGTCGAGCAGGAGCACCCGCCGCGCTCCGCCCGGCCAGAGTTGCGCCAACACCCGCGCCAGATGAACTCGCTGGCGCTCGCCACCGGACAGGCTCAGGTAACCACGCCCGAGCAGATGGGCAATGTCGGCCACCGCCAGGGCCCGGGCGACAATCTGCATATCGCGCTGCCGACCGCTGGCATGGGGCAGTCGGCCGAAGCCGACCACCTCTTCGACGTGAAAGGCGAACTCCAGCGCCGGGCTCTGCGGCAACACCGCCAACCGTCGCGCCCGCTCTAGTCCTGGCCAGTCGGCCAGCGCCCGGCCATCCAGGCGGACCTGGCCCGCCGTCGGACGCAATTCGCCGGAAAGCGCCGCCAGCAGCGAAGACTTGCCCGCCCCGTTCGGCCCCAGCACACCGAGCAGTTCGCCGGGCCGCAGATCCAGGTCGATCCCCCTCAGCACCTGCCGGCCGCCGCGCTGCACCGCTAGCCCCTCGACCCGCAGCATCAAAGCGGTTCCCGCCGCAGCAACCAAATAAAGAAAGGTGCGCCGAGCAGCGCCGTGACTATGCCGAGCGGCAGCTCGGCCGGCGCCAGTAACAGGCGCGCCAGCAGATCGGCGAACAGCAGCAGGCTGGCGCCGCCGAGCATAGCCGCCGGCAGCAGCAGGCGATGATCCGGTCCGCAGAGCAGACGCAGCAGGTGCGGGACCAGAAGACCGACGAAACCGATCAGTCCGGCCGCCGCCACCGCCGCCCCCACGCCGAGGGCCGTGCAGAACACCAGTTCACGCTTCAGCCACTCCACGTCGAAACCGAGATGGCGTGCTTCGGACTCGCCCAGCAGCAGGGCATTCAGCGCCCCGGCGCGACGCGGCAGCCAGAGCGCTACGCCCAGGGTCGCCAGCAGCAGTGGCCAGAGCCGGGCATAGCTAGCGCCGCTCAAGCTGCCCAGGTTCCAGAAGGTCAGCCGACGTAGCGCGGTATCGTCGGCCAGATAGCCGCACAGGCCGACCGCCGCGCCGGCCAGGGCACCGAGGGCGAGCCCGGCGAGCAGCATGGTGGCGACCCGGGTCCGGCCGTCGCGCCGCCCCAGTCGATAAACCAGCGCGGTCACCGCCAGCCCACCGGCGAAAGCGCTTGCCGATAGCAGATAAGGCGACGCCTCGGGGGACTCGCCGACGCCAGCGACGATTGCCAGAGCAGCCCCCAGCGCGGCGCCGCTGGACACACCGATCAGCCCGGGATCGGCCAACGGGTTGCGGAACAGAGCCTGCATCGCCACCCCGCTCAGCGCCAGCACGCTACCCACCGCCAGGCCGAGCAGAGTCCTCGGCAGACGGATCTGCCCGACGATCAGTTCGGCTTGCTCGAGCCCCTCCCCGGACAAGGGCAGCCCGGCCAGGCGCAACAGGGCCAGCAGGGAGTCGACCAGGGGCAACCGCAGCGGTCCCAGCGCCAGCGACAGCCAGAAGGCGAGCAGCAGCAACAGACCCAGAGCGGGCAACAGGATGCAGGAACGGCGAACGCGGACGCTCATGAAGAACTCTGACGACGAACGTGGCGGCAAGCATAAGAGGCGATCCGGCCAATCACCAGCGCACGACTTCCACCTGCCTCTACCGGCCGGGATAATCCCGGCTTTTCGGGAGGTGTCATGAAGCTTCTCTGTGCCGGAAACACCCTTGGCGAGGGGCAAAGCCGCAGCTTTTCGCTCGAAGGCCGGAAACTTCTCGCAGTCCGTCGGAACAACCGGGCCCTCGTCTACCTGAACAGTTGCCCGCATCTGGGCATTCCGCTGGAATGGCAGCCTGAGCGTTTTCTCGACGCCAGCGGCAGCCTGATCCAATGCGCCACCCACGGCGCGCTGTTCCTGATCGACAGCGGCGAGTGCGTATCCGGCCCCTGCGCCGGAAAGCGCCTGCCGCGCATCGACTGTCGTGAGGACGGGACCGGCATCTGGGTACGCCTGTAAGCGCCGCCCTTACAGACACACGTCGAGCCGCCGCACCAGCCGGATCGCCGTAGGCGACAGCTCGGCGCCGTAGGCGAGCACTTCGACACCCGCCGCCACGGCTTCGCGCAGCGCCTGCGCATAGCCTGGGTCGATCTCCGCCGCCGCGCGCACCGCCGCGATGCCGGACAGGCTCACGCAGTACAACTGCACCGTGCGCATGCCCTGCCGCGCCAGGACCGCCAACTCGCGCAGGTGCCTGGCGCCGCGCTCGGTGCGGGCATCCGGGAAGGCGGCGACCGGGCTGTCGGCGAAGCCCAAGGTGACGCTCTTCACTTCGACGAAGGCCGTTCCGTCTGGATAGTCCAGGCAGAAGTCCACACGGCTGTTCTCCAGCCCGTAGCGGACTTCTCGCCGCAGTTCGGCAAAGCCCGCCAGCTCGACGATCGAGCCGGCGCGCAATGCCTCCTCCACCAACGAATTGGCCCTCGCGGTATTCACGCAAGCCAGCCGCCCCTGTGGGGTCTCGCTCAGCTCCCAGGTGCCCGGCAGCTTGCGCCTGGGGTCGTTCGATCGGCTGAACCAGACGCGCCCGCCCTCAGCCATGCAGTTGAACATGGAGCCGGTGTTCGGGCAGTGGATGCACAGCGCCTCGCCGGCCGGCGTCTCGATGTCGGCGAAAAAGCGCTTGTAGCGGCGCATCAGGCGCCCCTCTTCCAGCGGCGGATCAAAACGCATCGGGTCGCCAACTCCTCAGGCCACGGGCGATGCGCTCAACCGCCTGCTCCAGGCGCGGCAGGCTCTGCGTGTAAGCGAAACGCACATGGCGGCCGGCCTGGTGCCGGCCGAAATCGACGCCTGGGGTGATGGCGACGAACTCGCGCGCCAGGAAGTGTCGGCAGAAGGCAAAGGCATCCCCGCCAAAGGCGCCGATATCGGCATACAAATAAAAGGCCCCTTCGGGCTCCACGGCGATGCCGAAACCCAGTTCGCGCAGCGCCGGCAGCAGGTAGTCGCGGCGCCGGGCGAACTCGGCGCGGCGCGCTTCGAGAATCGCCAGGGTTTCCTCCTCGAAGCAGGCCAGGGCAGCGTGCTGGGCCAGGGTCGAGGCGCTGATATAGAGGTTCTGCGCCAGCTTCTCCAGTTCGGGCACCGCCGCCGCAGGCGCCACCAGCCAACCGAGCCGCCAACCGGTCATGCCGAAATACTTGGAAAAACTGTTGAGCACGAAGGCATCGTCGTCCACTTCCAGCACACTGGGCGCATCCACACCGTAGGTCAGGCCATGGTAGATCTCGTCCACCACGAGATGGCCGCCACGCACACGCAGAGCGGCGGACAGCGCCGCCAGTTCGTCGCGACGCAGCAGCGCTCCGGTGGGGTTGGCCGGCGAGGCGACCAGGGCGCCGACGCTCTGCGCGCGCCAGTATCGCTCGACTAGCTCCGCGGTCAGTTGGTAACGCTGCTCCGGTCCGACCGGGACCAGTTGCGCACCTCCCTCGACCAGGCGCAGGAAATGACGGTTGCAGGGATAACCGGGATCGGCCAGCAGCCAGTGCCGGCCCGGATCGACCAGCAGGCTGGTAGCCAGCAGCAGGGCACCCGAGCCGCCGGGCGTGATCAGGATGCGACCGGGGTCTATAGTCAAGCGATGACGCAGGGCGTAGAAGCGGGCGATGGCCTCGCGCAACTGCGGCAGGCCGCGCGCGGCGGTATAGCGGGTGTGCCCGGCCGCCAGCGCCGCCTGCCCGGCGGCAACGATAGGCGCCGCCGTGGAAAAATCCGGCTCGCCGATTTCCAGGTGGATTACGTCGTGGCCCTGGGCCTGGAGTTCGTTGGCGCGGGCCAGCAGGGCCATGACATGAAAGGGTTCGATGGCGCGACTGCGCGCACTGTAGGGCATGGGCCTTCCATCAAATGGGGGCGAAAGAACGGATTCTACTCCGCCGGGACCGCTCTGGCAGCCGCCATGGCAGGAGCCGGGGAGTAGCGCGGCCCGATGGCTTCTGGTAAGTTCGGCCGCTTGCGGTCGCAGGGCCGACATCCGTCGGCAGGGAACATGTGCCTGCGTGTATGGATTAGAGAAAGCGAGGCGGTCATCCATGCCCACCAAAGCAAAACAGAACAACTTGGTTCGCGGTTTCGTACCCTACCCGGAAACCCCGGGCGAGGAATACATGAGCGAGAATATGCGCGCTCATTTCACCAACATCCTCAACAAGTGGAAGCAGGAGTTGATGGAAGAGGTCGACCGCACCGTGCACCATATGCAGGACGAGGCCGCCAACTTCCCCGATCCGGCCGACCGGGCCAGTCAGGAAGAGGAGTTCAGCCTGGAACTGCGTGCCCGTGACCGTGAACGCAAGCTGATCAAGAAGATTGACGAAACCCTGCAACTGATCGAGGAAAACGAATACGGCTGGTGCGACTCCTGCGGCGTGGAAATCGGCATCCGCCGCCTCGAGGCGCGCCCCACCGCCACCCTGTGCATCGACTGCAAGACGCTTGCGGAAATCAAGGAAAAGCAGATCGGCAGTTGACCCTGCACGCGGGGCGCCTCGGCAGCGCCCCCTCGCGTCCGCGGCCCGATGGGTTGCCGGCGGCGATCGCCAGCCAGCCGGGCGCCACCCGCGCATGATCGTCTCCCCGCCCGCTCCCTACGTCGGTCGCTTCGCTCCTACTCCCAGCGGCTACCTGCACTTCGGTTCGCTAATCGCCGCCCTGGCGTCCTATCTGGATGCGCGCCACGCCGGCGGTCGCTGGCTGCTGCGCATGGAGGATCTCGATCCGCCCCGCGAGGTGCCAGGTGCCCAGGCGGTCATCCTCAAGACCCTGGAAGATTATGGTTTCGAGTGGGACGGCGAAGTGGTGCGCCAGAGCGAGCGTCTGGCAGCGTACAGCGAGACGGTCGAGCACCTGCTCGAGCGGGGACTGGCCTATGCCTGCACCTGTTCGCGCAAACGACTGGAGGGATTTTCCGGAATCTATCCGGGCTTCTGCCGGGAGGCCGGACGGGCCAGCTGCGACGCAGCCATCCGCCTGCGCGTGCCGGAGTGCGAATACGCCTTCGTCGACCGGGTGCAGGGCACCTTCGCCCAGCAGCTCACCCGCGAAGTCGGCGACTTCGTGATCCGCCGCCGCGACGGCCTCTACGCCTACCAGTTGGCGGTGGTCCTCGACGACGCCTGGCAGGGTGTGACCGACGTAGTGCGCGGCGCCGACCTGCTCGACTCGACCCCGCGCCAGCTCTACCTGCAGGAACTGCTCGGCCTATCCCGGCCGCGCTATCTGCATGTGCCGCTGATCGTCCAGCCGGACGGCCACAAACTCAGCAAATCCTATCGCTCGCCACCGCTCCCCGCCGAACGGGCCAGTCCGTTGCTGCAGCGCGCCCTGCGCACGCTCGGTCAGTGCCCGCCAGCTGGGCTGGAGCGTGCCCGTCCGCGGGAGCTGCTCGACTGGGGCATCGTCCACTGGGATGCGGAACGCATTCCGCGCCGCAAAACCCTGGCCGAGGCCACGCTCGGCTGAATGCTCTTCCGACGGAATACCGTCACGCTTGCGCCGGCGCGCGCTTCCATTACCATCGCCGACGCCATTACCCATCCACCATGGAGGCACGCCATGTACATCTACCGACTGGTCCTGCTGCTGGTGGTAGGAATCTATCTATTCTCCCCCGCCATCATGGACTGGTGGATCGACCCCAACGGTGCCTGGTACCGACCGTACCTGCTGTGGCTGATCCTCATCGTGGTGACCTTCATCCTGCAGAGTCAGCCCGACGCCGATGAGCTTTAGCCTGAGTGAACTGCTGCTGATCAGCGCCGCCTACCTGCTGACCCTGTTCGGCGTCGCCTGGCTCAGCGAGCAGGGCCTGATCCCGCAGCGGCTGATCCGTCATCCGCTGGTCTACACCCTGTCCCTCGGCGTGTATGCCAGCGCCTGGGCTTTCTACGGTGCGGTCGGCATGGCCTACCAGTACGGCTACGGCTTTCTCGCCTGCTACCTGGGGGTTTCCGGTGCCTTCATGCTGGCGCCGGTGCTGCTCTACCCGATCCTACGCCTGACTCGCACCTACCAACTGTCGTCCCTGGCCGACCTGTTCGCCTTCCGCTTCCGCAGCACCTGGGCCGGCGCGCTGACCACCCTGTTCATGCTGGTCTCGGTGCTGCCACTGCTGGCCCTACAGATCCAGGCCGTCACCGACTCGGTGGGCATCCTCATCCAGGAGCCGGTGAAAGCACGCGTGGCCCTGAGCTTCTGCGCCCTGATCATGCTTTTCACTATCCTCTTCGGCTCGCGGCATATCGCTACCCGCGAGAAACACCAGGGCCTGGTCTGCGCCATCGCCTTCGAGTCGCTGGTCAAGCTGGTGGCCCTCGGCGGTATCGGGCTCTATACGCTGTACCGGGTGTTCGATGGCCCCCAGGGCCTGGAGCAGTGGCTGCTGCACCAGCGGGAAGTGCTGGGCACGTTGCACACGCCGCTGCAGGAAGGCCCCTGGCGTACCCTGCTGCTGCTGTTCTTCGCCTCGTCCATCGTCATGCCGCACATGTACCACATGACCTTCACCGAGAACCTCAACCCCCGCGGCCTGGCCAGCGCCAGTTGGGGCCTGCCGCTGTTTCTATTGCTGATGAGCCTGGCCATCCCGCTGATCCTCTGGGCCGGCATGCGACTGGAAGTCGCCATTGGTCCGGAATATTTCACCCTGGGCGTGGGTCTGGCGCTGGAAAACGCGCCCCTCACCCTGCTGGCCTATGTCGGAGGACTGTCCGCCTCCAGCGGGCTGATCATCGTCCTGACCCTTGCCCTGTCCGGGATGACCCTCAATCACCTAGTGCTGCCGCTGTACCAGCCGCCGGCCGAAGGCAACATCTATCGCTGGCTGAAATGGACGCGGCGCACGCTGATCATCGCCATCATCGCCGCCGGCTACGCCTTCTACCGAATGCTGGACGCCACCCAGAACCTGTCCAACCTCGGCGTCACCGCCTTCGTCGCCACCTTGCAGTTCCTTCCCGGCGTGCTCTCGACTCTCTACTGGCAGACCGCCAACCATCGCGGCTTCATCGCCGGCCTCCTGGTCGGCATGACGGTATGGCTGGGCGGCATGATGCTGCCCATGCTCGGCAACCTGCAGGACGTGCACCTGCCACTGCTGAATTTCGTCTACGCGCTGGACGACACCAGTTGGCACTTGGCTGCGATCACCTCACTGGCCGCCAACGTGCTGGTGTTCTCCCTGGTATCGATATTCACCGAGCCGAGCCCCGAGGAGCGCAGCGCCGGCGAAGCCTGCGCCGTGGACAACGTGCGCCGGCCGCAGCGCCGCGAACTGCTGGCCACCTCCGCCCAGGAGTTCGCCGCCCGGCTGACCCGCCCGCTCGGCGCCAGGACCGCCCAGCGCGAGGTGAAGCAGGCCCTGCGCGACCTGCACCTGCCGTTCGACGAGAGCCGCCCCTTCGCCCTGCGCCGCCTGCGCGACCGCATCGAGGCCAACCTGTCCGGCCTGATGGGACCGAGCGTGGCGCAAGACATCGTCGAGACCTTTCTGCCCTACAAGACCGCCGGCGAAGATTACGTCACCGAAGACATCCACTTCATTGAAAGCCGCCTGGAGGACTACCGTTCGCGCCTGACCGGCCTGGCCGCCGAACTAGACACGTTGCGCCGCTACCACCGGCAGACCTTGCAGGAACTGCCGATGGGCGTCTGCTCGCTGTCCAAGGACAAGGAGATCCTCATGTGGAACCGGGCCATGGAGGAACTCACCGGCATATCCGCCGAGCGCGTGGTCGGCTCCTGTCTGACTACCCTCGACCCCGCCTGGCGGAACCTGCTGGAGGACTTCGTCCAGCGCTCCGACGAACACCTGTACAAGCAGCGGCTGTCGTTGGACGGCCAGATGCGTTGGCTCAACCTGCACAAGGCGGCGATCGACGAGCCCCTGGCCCCAGGCAGCAGCGGCCTGGTCCTGCTGGTCGAGGATCTCACCGAAACCCAATTGCTGGAAAACAAGCTGGCGCACTCCGAGCGCCTGGCCAGCATCGGCCGCCTGGCCGCCGGCGTGGCTCACGAGATCGGCAATCCGATCACCGGCATCGCCTGCCTGGCGCAGAACCTGCGCGAGGAGCACGAGGAGGATGCCGAACTGGGCGAGATCAGCAGCCAGATCATCGACCAGACCAAGCGGGTGACGCGCATCGTCCGCTCGCTGATGAGCTTCGCCCATGCCGGCAGCCACACCCAGGCCAGCGAAGCGGTGTGCCTGGCCGACATCGCCCGCGAGGCGATCGGCCTGCTGTCGCTCAACCGCGAAGGCACCGAGGTCAGTTTCCTCAATCTCTGCGATCCCGGCCACTGCGTGGTCGGCGACCCTCAGCGGCTGGTGCAGGTACTGGTCAACCTGCTTTCCAACGCCCGTGACGCCTCCCCTCCCGGCGGAGTCATCCGCGTGCGCAGCGAGGCCGTGGAACAGAGTATCGACCTGATCGTCGAGGATGAGGGCAGCGGCATCCCCAAGGCCATCGCCGACCGTCTATTCGACCCCTTTTTCACCACCAAGGACCCAGGTAAGGGGACCGGCCTCGGCCTAGCACTGGTCTATTCGATCGTGGAAGAGCATTATGGCCGGATCGCCGTCGACAGCCCGGCCGATCCCGAGCGGCAACGCGGGACCCGCATCCGGGTCACCCTGCCACGGCATATCGACATGGCGCCGGTGCCGTGAGACCGTTGAGAGAGTCCGTCCGATGCCACATATTCTGATCGTCGAAGACGAAACCATCATCCGCTCCGCCCTGCGCCGCCTGCTGGAACGCAACCACTATCAGGTCAGCGAGGCCGGCTCGGTGCAGGAAGCCCGGGAGCGCCAGAGCCTACGCGGTTTCGACCTGATCATCAGCGACCTGCGCCTACCCGGCGCGCCCGGCACCGAACTGATACGCCTGGCCGAGGGTATCCCGGTGCTGATCATGACCAGCTATGCCAGCCTGCGCTCGGCGGTGGACTCGATGAAAATGGGCGCGATGGACTACATCGCCAAGCCCTTCGACCACGACGAGATGCTGCAGACGGTGGCGCGCATCCTCAACGAGCGCCGCCAGGCGCCGGCCGCCCTGGCCGAACCGGCAGCCGCCCAGGCCAGCGGCGAGATCGGCATCATCGGCTCCTGTCCCGCCATGCGCGATCTGTTCGGCAAGATCCGCAAGGTCGCCCCGACCGACTCCACGGTGCTGATCCAGGGCGAATCCGGCACCGGCAAGGAACTGGTCGCCCGCGCCCTGCACGACCTGTCGAAACGCGCCAAGGCCCCGCTGATCTCGGTGAACTGCGCAGCGATCCCGGAAACCCTGATCGAATCCGAACTCTTCGGCCACGAGAAAGGCGCTTTTACCGGCGCCGTCGCCGGACGCACCGGCCTGGTCGAAGCCGCCGATGGCGGCACCCTGTTCCTCGACGAGATCGGCGAACTGCCCCTGGAGGCCCAGGCGCGTCTGCTGCGCGTGCTGCAGGAGGGCGAGATCCGCCGGGTCGGCTCGGTGCAGTCACAGAAGGTCGATGTCCGCCTGATCGCCGCCACCCACCGAGATCTCAAGGGGCTGTCCAAGACCGGCCAATTCCGTGAGGACCTGTTCTACCGGCTCAACGTCATCTCGCTGAAGCTGCCAGCCCTGCGCGAGCGCGACGGTGACGTTTTGGAGATCGCCTGGGCCTTCCTCAAGCGCCAAAGTGAGCGCATGAAGTGCGGCGAGATGCGCTTCTCACCCGAGGCCGAGCAGACCATCTGCCAGTACGCCTGGCCGGGCAACGTACGCGAACTGGAGAACGCCATCGAGCGCGCGGTGATTCTCTGCGAAGGCCAGACCATACCGGCTGACCTGCTAGGCGTCGATGTCGAACTGGAAGACGAGGATTTCGCCGAATTGCCCGACCCCGAGGTCAACGGCAGCCACGAGCCCACCGAGGATCTCTCGCTGGAAGACTACTTTCAACACTTCGTCCTGGAGCATCAGGACCACATGACCGAGACCGAACTGGCCCGCAAGCTCGGCATCAGCCGCAAGTGCTTGTGGGAACGTCGCCAGCGTCTCGGCATTCCGCGCCGCAAGTCGAGCGCTCCCAGCTCCTGAAGGACATTGGGTAACAACCGGCCGCCGACAGGCTGTTACCCCCGAAAAAAGTGGTAACAGAAACCGAGTCGACAGGTAACCAAGGCTCGGCCATCCATGCCACACGATCAACCAAGAAATATCCAAGTACCTGATTTGAAAGGAATTTTATTTTCTGGCACGACATCTGCAAATTAATTCTTACAACAACAATAACAAGACGTACCGCCCACAATAAGAACGACGACACGACTCCAGCCTAACAAGAACAACGACGCGGAGACGGAGCCAACCGATTTTTTTGGAGTAGGCGCATGCCCGCTGGGCGAAGCCCGCAGCCAGACCGAGAACAACAAAACTGCCACGAAGCAGCACCCGAACTGGTAGGTCCGCAGGACCCTAGGCAATATCTGCAACCAAAGAAATCCGTTTGCTATTGGCTCCCCATTGGGGGCCATCCCGGAGCCAAGGAGCCAACCGGGACGGGCGCACAACAAGAACAACAAGCCCGGAGCAGAACAAGAACAACGCACGCACCTCGATTCGAAAGGGAGCTTCGGCTCCCTTTCTGCGTCCGAGGGCCGTTCCGGTTTCATCCATCTTCCCGTACCGGTGCTAGAATCCGCAGCCATTCCGCGGTCAGGCGCATTTCTGGCCGGCCACTCCGTCAAGCAGTGCACCTCCGATGCTGAAGAAGCTGTTCAAGTCCTTTCGCCTGTCCCTGAACCGCCCCCATCCGCGCAGCACGCCGGAGGTCCTTGGCAGCCAGCAGCATTCGCTGCGCCGCGCCGACATCAGCCGCCATGCCGTCAGCGTGGTGGAGCGTCTGCAAAATGCTGGCTACCAGGCTTACCTCGTTGGCGGTTGCGTCCGAGACCTGCTGCTCGATATCGAGCCGAAGGACTTCGATGTCGCCACCAGCGCCACGCCCGAACAGGTCCGTGCCGAGTTCCGCAATGCACGGGTGATCGGCCGCCGCTTCAAGCTGGCCCATGTACATTTCGGCCGGGAAATCATCGAAGTCGCCACCTTCCGCGCCCACCATCCGGACGATGAGGAAGATGACGAGGACAACCATCTGGCGATGCGCCACGAAAGCGGCCGGATCCTGCGCGACAACGTCTACGGCACCCTGGAAGAAGACGCCCAACGCCGCGACTTCACCATCAATGCCCTGTATTTCGACATCGCCCATGAGCGCATCCTCGATTACGCCCATGGCGTGCACGACATCCGCAATCATCTGGTTCGCCTGATCGGCGATCCCGAGCAGCGCTACTTGGAGGACCCGGTGCGCATGCTGCGCGCCGTGCGCTTCGCCGCCAAGCTCGACTTCGACATCGAGCATCACAGCGCCGCACCGATCCGTCGGCTCGCACCGTTGTTGCGCGACATTCCCGCTCCCCGCCTGTTCGACGAGGTGCTCAAGCTGTTCCTCTCGGGTTACGCCGAAGACACCTTCGAGCTGCTACTCGAATACGACCTGTTTGCCCCGCTGTTCCCAGCCACGGCTGCGGCCCTGGAGCGCAACCCAGATTATGTCGAACGGCTGGTCCGCCATGCCCTGGCTAATACCGACGAGCGCATCGCCCAGGGCAAGCCGGTGACTCCCGCCTTCCTGTTCGCCGCCCTGCTCTGGCCAGCCCTGCCATCCCGGGCCCTGGAATTGCAGAGGCGCGGCATGCCGCCGATCCCGGCATTGCAGGAGGCAGCCCATCTGGTGCTCACCGAACAGTGCCGGCGCACTGCGATTCCCAAGCGTTTCACCCTGCCCACTCGGGAAATTTGGGACTTGCAGGAACGCCTGCCGCGCCGCCAGGGCAAGCGCGCTGACCTGCTGCTCGAGCATCCACGTTTCCGTGCCGGCTACGACTTCCTTCTGCTGCGCGAGGAGGCCGGCGAGCAGACCGGCGGTCTAGGCGACTGGTGGACCGACTACCAAGAGGCCAGCGACAGTGAAAGACGCAGCATGATCCGCGCCCTCGGCGGCAAGGACGAAGCCGGCAGCGCTCCGCGCAAGCGCCGCCGCCCCAACCGGCGCCGGCGCGGTTCGAGCGATGTGCCGGAGCGGGACTGATGGAGCGCGTCTATATAGGCCTGGGCAGCAATCTGGGCGACCCCGCCATGCAGTTGCGCGTCGCCCTCGACGCCCTGCGGACCCTGCCAGGTACACGCCTGGTGGCGGTTTCCGCCTTCTACGACAGCGATCCCCTGGGTCCCGCCGACCAGCCGTGCTATGTGAATGCCGTCGCCGCGCTGGACTCCGCATTGGCCCCCCTGGAGCTGCTCGACGCCCTGCAGGCGATCGAGCGGAAACAAGGCCGGGTACGCAAGGCCGAACGCTGGGGTCCGCGCACCCTGGACCTCGATATCCTGCTGTTCGGCAACCGCCAATTGCACGAAGAACGCCTGATCGTCCCCCACTACCATCTCCACGCGCGCCCCTTCGTGCTCTATCCACTGGCAGAGATTGCTCCCGGGCTGCGCCTGCCAGATGGCCGCCTACTCGATGAACTGCTCGCCGCCTGCCCGGCGCAAGGATTGCGCCGTCGTAGCGAATCCTGAACGGGTGCCCAAAGCGGCAATTGACTTGAAGCCCCCCAATCAGGACTATAAGCCTCCCATTGTCTCGCATCGGTGCCCACCGATGCTGTCCCGGACGACACCGACATGCCCGACGTAACCCTGATCACTCTGCAAGGACTCAAGCAGCGCGGCGAAAAGATCGTCATGCTGACCTGCTATGACGCCACCTTCGCCCAGATCGCCAGCCAGGCAGGCATCGAGGTGCTGCTGGTCGGCGACTCCCTTGGCATGGTTCTACAGGGCCACGACAGCACCCTACCCACCAGCGTGGCCGAGATGGCCTACCACACCACCTGCGTCAGACGCGGCAACCGCGGCGCGCTGATCGTCACCGATCTGCCGTTCATGTCCTATGCCTCGCTGGACCAGGCTCTGGAGAGCAGCGCCCAGGTCATGCGCGCCGGTGCCCATATGGTCAAGCTGGAGGGCGGTGCCTGGCTGTGCGAAACCGTGACGCGCCTGGCCGAGAACGGCATCCCGGCCTGCGTGCATCTGGGCCTGACTCCGCAATCGGTGAACCTGTTCGGCGGCTACAAGGTGCAGGGCCGCGACGAAGGGCGAGCGCGCCAGCTGCGTGCCGATGCCGAAGCCCTGGAACGGGCCGGGGCAGCCATGCTGCTGCTGGAATGCGTGCCCAGCCCGCTGGCGGAACAGATCACCCGTGCGGCAGGCGTGCCGGTCATAGGCATCGGCGCCGGTGCCGCCACCGATGGCCAGGTCCTGGTCATGCACGACATGCTCGGGCTGTCCCTGACCGGGCGCACGCCGAAGTTCGTGAAAGACTTCATGGCCGGCCAAGAAAACATCCAGGCGGCCTTCGCCGCGTACGCACATGCGGTCAAGCAAGGCGAATTCCCAACAGCCGAACATGGATTTTCAGCATGATCACCCTCAAGACCGTCCGCGAACTACGCGCCGCCATTGCCCGGGCCCGAGGCGATGGCAAGCGCATCGCCCTGGTTCCGACCATGGGTAACCTGCACGCAGGACACATCGCGCTGGTGGAGAAGGCTCGCCAGCGTGCCGACTTCGTAGTCGCCAGTATCTTCGTCAATCCCTTGCAGTTCGGCCCCGCCGAGGATCTCGATAAGTATCCACGCACCCTCGCCGCCGATCAGGAAAAACTGCTCGAAGGCGGTTGCAACCTGTTGTTCGCCCCCAACGCCGAAGAGATGTATCCGGGCGGCATGCAGGGACAGACGCGCATTTCCGTCCCCGTCGTCTCCGAAGGGCTCTGCGGCGCCGCGCGCCCTGGCCACTTCGAAGGTGTCGCTACAGTGGTGACCAAGCTGTTCAACATCGCCCAGCCGGACATCGCCCTGTTCGGCGAGAAAGACTACCAGCAACTGGCGGTGATCCGCACCCTGGTACGCGACCTCAACATGCCGATCCAGATCTTCGGCGAACCCACTGTACGCGCCGCCGACGGTCTGGCCCTGTCCTCACGCAACGGTTACCTGAACGACGAGCAGCGCAACGTGGCGCCGGCGCTGTACCGCACCCTGAGCGACATCGGAACGGCTATCCGGGCAGGCGAACAGGACTTCGTCGGGCTTTGCACCCAGGGACTGGAGGCGTTGCGCCAAGCCGGTTTCCGTCCCGACTACCTGGAGATCCGCGAGGCTGCCAGCCTGCGCCCGGCGGCTCTCGGGGACCTTCGGCTGGTCGTGCTCGCGGCGGCCTATCTAGGCAATACCCGCCTGATCGACAACCTGAGTGTCGACATCGCCTGAACATTGACGAAGTCTCGCCGGAACGGCCCGCAGGTCGGCCCGAGCGGGTCGTTTTCTTGATCACCCCTGGCGCTTGAGGCAAACTCAGCCGCCGCCAGTGGAACCTGAAGAGGAATTGCCATGGATGCCATCATGCTCAAGGCCAAACTGCACCGCGCCGAGGTGACCCACTCGGTGCTCGATTATGAAGGATCCTGCGCCATCGATGGAGAATGGCTGGATCTGGCAGGTATCCACGAGTACGAGCAGATCCAGATCTACAACGTCGACAACGGCGAGCGCTTCACCACCTACGCGATCCGCGCCGAGGACGGCTCGAAGATGATTTCGGTGAACGGTGCCGCCGCGCACAAGGCGCAAAAGGGCGACCGCGTGATTATCTGCGCCTATGCGCATTACAGCGAAGCGGAGCTGGCCACTCATAAGCCGCGCATGCTGTACATGGCTCCCGGCAACGTGCTCAGCCATACCAGCAACGCGATTCCGGTCCAGGTTGCCTGAGTCGCTCGCCGCGCGCCTGCGAGCCCCCCGCCCGGACGATGCCCGCTGCGGGCATCTTCCCCGCAAAGCCCGGAGTATTCCGGGCTTTTTGCTATCCGAACAGATCCACAGGAAGCAGAACTCCATGCCGCACCACTAGCAACCTCTCGATGTGACGCCCCTGAGCTCCTGGGAGGCGCTCCGCCAGCATCGCGAAGCCATGCAGTCCTTCCGTATACGCGAGGCCTTCCAGAACGATCCGCAACGCTTCGACGAGTTCTCCCTGAGCAGCAGTGGCCTGTTTCTCGATTATTCGAAACACCTGCTGACCCAGGAGACCCGCAGTCTACTGATGCGCCTGGCGCGCGAAGCCGGGCTGGAAAGAGCCATCCATGCGCTGTTCGAAGGCGAAGCGGTGAACGCCTCCGAAGGCCGCCCCGCGCTGCACACCGCGCTGCGCCGGCCGATCGGCGAGCGCCTGGTGGTCGACGGCGAGAATCTGATTCCCCAGGTGCACCGGGTACTCAACCAGATGACCGAACTAGTCGGCCGCATCCATGACCGCCTGTGGCGCGGCTACTCGGAAAACCCATCACCGACGTGGTGAACATCGGCATCGGCGGCTCCTTCCTGGGGCCCCAACTGGTATCCGAGGCCCTGCTGCCCTTCGCCCAGCACGGCGTGCGCTGCCACTACCTGGCGAACATCGACGGCAGCGAGCTCCATGAATTGTCTTGCCGCCTGCGTGCCGAGACTACCCTGTTCATCGTCTCCTCGAAATCTTTCGGCACCCTGGAGACCCTGAAGAATGCCCAGGCGGCACGTACCTGGTATCTGGCCCAGGGCGGCACGGAGAGCGAACTGCACCGCCACTTCATCGCCGTCTCCAGCAATATCGCGACAGCGGTGGCCTTCGGCATCCGTCAGGAGAACATCTTCCCGATGTGGGACTGGGTTGGCAAACGCTATTCGCTGTAGTCGGCGATCGGCGTGCCGACCGCGCTGGCCATCGGCATAGCCAACTTCAAAGACCTGCTCTCCGGCGCCTATGCCATAGACCAGCACTTCCTGAGCGCGCCTTTCGAAAGCAACAGCCGGTATTGCTGGCCATGCTCGGCGTCTGGTACGGCAACTTCTGGGGTGCGCAGAGTCATGCCATCCTGCCCTACGACCACTATCTGCGGAACATCACCCAGCATCTGCAACAACTGGACATGGAGTCCAACGGCAAAAGCGTGCGCCAGGACGGCAGCCCGGTCTCCTGCGGGACGGGCCCGGTGATCTGGGGCGGCGTCGGCTGCAACGGCCAACACGCCTACCACCAGTTGCTGCACCAAGGCACCCTGCTGATCCCGGCGGACTTTATCGTGCCGGTGGTCAGCCACAACCCGGTGGCCGACCACCACCAGTGGCTGTACGCCAACTGCCTGTCGCAGAGCCAGGCGCTGATGCTCGGCAAGAGCCGCGAGGAGGCCGAGGTGGAACTGCGCGCCAAGGGCCTGCCGGAGGCGGAAGTGAAGCGCTTGGCACCACACAAGGTGATCCCCGGCAACTGGCCGAGCAGCACCCTGGTCATGGAACGCGTCAGCCCGCGCCGCCTGGGCGCGCTGGTCGCCCTCTACGAGCACAAGGTATTCGCGCAGAGCATCATCTGGGGTATCAATGCCTTCGACCAGTGGGGCGTCGAGTTGGGCAAGGAACTGGGCAAGAACGTCTACCAGCGCCTGACCGGCCATGACGAGTCGCCGGCCGAGGACGCCTCGACCCAGGGCCTGATCAGCTACTTCCGCGGCCGCCACCGCGGCTGACCAATCCCCGGGCTCAGGTTCCGCCCCGTCTGCGCTCCCCTCCTGCCCCCTCTTATGCGACTTGAACACAGCGGTCCTCGGGTCCACGCTTAGGTCACCCGCGGATACACAAAAACAAGGAACCGCCATGTTCAAGATCGCCAACCATCCCGTCAGCGAAGCATTGCGCCAGCACAGCTGGCTGAACAATGACGACTATCTGCGCCTGTATCGGCAATCGGTCGAGCAACCGGACAGCTTCTGGGCCGAACAGGCCACCCTTTTCCTCGACTGGTTCAGGCCCTGGCAGAACATTCATCGCGGGGACATGAACAAGGGCGAAAGCCACTGGTTCGAAGGCAGCCAGTTGAATGTCGCCCACAACTGCATCGACCGGCATCTGAAGCAACGCGGCGATCAGGTGGCGATCATCTGGGAAGGCGACAATCCTGCCGACTCCGCGCGAATCACTTATCGCCAGTTGCACGAACAGGTCTGCCGTCTGGCTAATCTGCTGAAGAGTCGTGGCATCGGCAAGGGCGACCGAGTCTGCATCTACATGCCGATGATTCCCGAGGCTGCTTACGCCATGCTCGCCTGCGCCCGGATCGGCGCCGTTCATTCGGTGGTATTTGGCGGTTTCTCCCCGGAGGCGCTGCGCGACCGTATCCTCGACGCCGATTGCCGTCTCCTGATCACCGCCGACGAAAGTGCGCGCGGCGGCAAGGTCGTGCCCCTCAAGCGTAACGCCGACAAGGCCCTGCAGAGTTGCCCCGGAGTTTCCAGCGTGGTCGTGGTGCGGCGCACTGGTGGCGCCATCGACTGGAGCGAGGGACGCGATCTCTGGTACCACGAGGCTGTACCGGGCTGCAGCGCCGACTGTCCGGCCGAGCCCATGGACGCCGAGGCGCCGCTGTTCATCCTCTACACCTCGGGCAGCACCGGCAAACCGAAGGGCGTTCTGCACACCACCGGCGGCTACTTGTTGCAGGCGGCGATGACCCACCAGTACGTGTTCGATTACCACGATGGCGACGTCTACTGGTGCAGCGCCGACATCGGCTGGATCACCGGACACAGCTACATCGTCTACGGCCCGTTGGCCAACGGCGCCACAACACTGATCTTCGAGGGCGTGCCCAACTATCCGGACGCCTCGCGCTTCTGGCAGGTGGTCGACAAGCATCGGGTGAACATCTTCTATACCGCGCCCACCGCACTGCGTTCGCTGATGCGTGAAGGCGAGGGCCCGGTCAGGAAAACCTCGCGCGCCAGCCTGCGCCTGCTCGGCTCGGTGGGCGAGCCGATCAACCCGGAAGCCTGGGAGTGGTACTACCACGTGGTCGGCGACAGTCGCTGCCCGATCGTCGATACCTGGTGGCAGACCGAAACCGGCGCCATCATGATCACCCCGCTGCCCGGCGCCACCCTGCTCAAGCCCGGCTCGGCGACCCGGCCGTTTTTCGGTGTACAACCGGTATTGCTCGACGACAAGGGCAAGGAAATCGAGGGACCCGGTGCCGGCATCCTGGCCATCAAGGCCAGTTGGCCGAGTCAGATCCGCAGCATTTACGGCGACCATCAGCGCCTGATCGACACCTACTTCAAGCCCTACCCCGGCTACTATTTCACCGGCGATGGCGCGCGCCGGGACGAAGACGGCTACTACTGGATCACCGGCCGGGTCGATGACGTGATCAACGTGTCGGGCCACCGCATCGGTACCGCCGAAGTGGAAAGCGCCCTGGTGCTGCACGACAGCGTCGCGGAAGCCGCCGTGGTGGGCTGCCCCCACGACGTCAAGGGCCAATGCGTCTACGCCTTCGTCACCCTGGTCACCGGCAGCCGGCCCAGCGACCAGCTCAAGCGGGAGCTGGTCGATCAGGTCAGCCGCGAGATCGGCAGCTTCGCCAAACCGGATTTTCTGCAATGGGCACCGCGCCTGCCGAAAACCCGTTCGGGCAAGATCATGCGCCGTATCCTGCGCAAGATCGCCTGCAACGAACTGGACAACCTGGGCGATACCTCGACCCTGTCCGACTCATCGGTGCTCCAGGAACTGATCGACAATCGCCTGAGCCACTGAGCCGAGGCGCCACGAAAGCGGGCAAGGCGGGTGGCAGAGCGCCTCACTCCCCTTCAGGGGATAGGCGCTCGGCTTCGGCAATCGGCGAGCTCATGACATACTCTCGAATAAGCTTGGCCAGAGAAGAAAAGATATTCCCATGCCCAAAGGACTGAAACCCGCCCTCGTTACTCTGGCCGCTGCCCCCGCCCTCTATGGCCTGTTCGGCTTCCTCGTTCTCCCTGGCGTCGCCCAGCAGGTGATCAATCGGCAACTCCCCCGCTTCGTCACCCAGCCGGCCAACCTGGAGCGCCTGGAGTTCAATCCTTTCACCCTGGAATTGACACTGCACCGACTGCGCCTCGGTGAAGCGGGCAACGAGCAACTGGGCTTCGAGCGCCTGTACGGCAAGTTGCAATGGGATAGCTTGTGGAGCGGCCATCTGCATCTGGCCGAATTGCAACTGGAGCGCCCCCATGTGGAAGTGTTGCTCGACAAGCAGGGCGAACTGAATCTGGCCCACCTGTTCAAACTCCCGCCGGCCAGCCCCGAACAGGAAGAAGAACCGGCCGGAACCCCTTTCCCGGTGCACCTCGACCGTTTTTTGCTGAGCGCCGGCCAGATCCATTTCCAGGACCAACAGCCGAGCGAGCCGGTCGAAGTCCGCTATGACGCCCTCCAGCTCGAAGTACGCAATCTCGGCACCTTGCCGAACGACACCGCCGAACTGACCTTGCAGGCCAGCGGGCCGAATGCCGGCCGGATCGACTGGAGCGGTCAGTTCAGCCTGGTGCCGATGCGCTCTAGCGGCAAGCTGGGCATCGACCAGGTCGGCCTGGCCATCTGGTGGCCCTACGTGCGGAATTCCGTGCCCCTAGTGCTGGAGAACGGCACGCTCAGCTTGAGCAGCGACTACCAATTGGATTTGGCGGAAGGTTTTCGCCTGCAGTTGCAGAATGCCGCCCTCAAGCTCGCACCGTTCGCCATCAAGGCGCCGAATGGCCGGCCTCTCGCCCGCCTGCAGAGCCTGGAGGTCGGCAAGACCTCGCTCGACCTGGCCGAGCGCCGGGTATCGATCGGCCAGGTGCAGGGCCAGGGCCTGGAAACCTGGGCGGCCCGCGAGGCCGACGGCAAGCTGGATTGGCAGAAATTGTTCGCATCCGGCACACCCGGAAAAACACCGAGCAAAAGCGCCGCCGACGACGCCAAGCATGAGGCTGGGCAACCCGACGCGCCTGACAAGAAACCCGGCAAGCCCTGGCAGATCGTCCTGGCGGATGTCCGGCTGCGCGGCAGCCGCCTGTATCTGGCCGACCGGGTGCCAAAGCAGGACGTGGAATTGCTGGTCGGCCCGCTGAATCTCAGCCTGCGCGACTTCGACAGCCTCGGCCAGAGCCCCTTCAGGCTTGAACTGGACAGCGGCATCGGCCGCCAAGGCCGACTCAAGGCTGCCGGCCAGGTACAACTGAGCCCGCTCGTCGCACAACTGCAAGTCGGCAGCAGCGATCTGGACCTGCACCTGGCGCAGGCCTATATCGCGCCCTTCGTTCGCCTGGAGCTGCGTAGCGGGCAACTTGACAGCGCCCTGAAGGTCGACCTGAAGGGCGGCGAAAAGCTGGCCCTGCGAGTCGACGGCCGCGCCAGCGTCAAACAACTGCACATCCTCGATACCCTGAGAAACCGGGATTTCGTCAAGTGGCGCCAGTTGACCCTCGAAAACCTCAGCTACCGCCATGACGAGCAACTGAGCATCGAACGGGTTCTGCTCGAACAGCCCTATGCCCGTTTCATCGTCAACGAGGATCTGAGCACCAACGTCAGCGAACTGCTTATCGCCCAGGAAAAAGAACAGCCGAAGCCGGCCCGCAAGGGCGCACCGAAATCCACGGAACAATCGGCTACCCAGCCGCTGGGCATCCGTATCGGCACGGTGGAGATCAAGAACGGCTCGGCCAACTTCGCCGACTTCAGCCTGCGGCCCAACTTCGCCACGGCCATCCAGCAACTCAACGGGCGCATCGGCAGCCTGGACAATCGCCGGCCGAAGCCGGCCAGCGTGGATATCAAGGGTAAGGTGGACCGCTACGCGCCAGTCAGCATCAAGGGCGAGCTAAATCCCTTCGATCCGCTCGACAGCCTGGACATCGAAACTCGTTTCCAGCGAGTCGAACTGACCACCCTGACTCCCTATTCAGGCAAGTTCGCCGGCTATCGCATCCGCAAGGGACGCCTCAATCTGGACCTGCACTACCGTATCGCCAAAGGCGCGTTGAATGCCGAGAACAACCTGGTCCTGGAGCAACTGCAATTGGGCGAGCAGGTCGACAGCCCGGATGCGGTGGACTTGCCGATCCGCTTGGCAGTGGCCTTGCTGAAGGACAGCCAGGGACGGATCGCCATCGACCTGCCGGTCCAGGGCGACCTGAACAACCCCCAGTTCAGGGTCATGCCCATCGTCTGGCAGACGCTGCGCAATCTGGTGGTACGCGCGGCACAGGCGCCGTTCAAGTTCATCGCCGGGCTCGCCGGCGGCGACGCCGACCTCAGTCAAGTCGAGTTCAACCCGGGCAGCAGCGAGCTGGACGCCGCAGCGCGGCGCAGCCTGGACGCCCTTGGCAAGGCACTGAAAGAGCGCCCACAATTGCGCCTGGAGATCGAAGGAATGAGCGTCCAGGCCAGCGACGGCCCGCTGATGGCGGAGCGGCGCCTGGAGCGCGAATACCGGAGCCTCTACTACCGCATCCTGCAACGACAGGGCGAACGCGTGCCGGCCAGCGCCGATGGACTGAAGGTTCCCGACGACGAAAAGGAGCCGCTACTCGAAGGCATTTACCGTAGCCGCCTGAAACAGCAACCGCCGGCGGAGTGGAAAGAACTGGGCAAGCAAGAACGCACCACCCGGCTGCGCGAAGCCGTGCTGGCTTCCTGGAGCGACAATACGCTGCTGCTCCGCCAGTTGGCCCAGGCGCGCGCCGCCAGCATCAAGGCTTATCTGGTCGATCAGGCCGGCCTGGAGGACCAGCGTATTTACCAGTTGGATGTCGGGGTCAGCGAAGCGCCGGCCGGCGAGCGCATCAGCGTCCCGTTGCAACTGGCCGGCGAATGATGGCACACATAAATTCATTCCGCCTGTCCGCCGCCTTGTTCGGCCTGTTGCCATCTCTGCTCCCGGCCGCCACCCTGCGCTGCGACAACCGGCTGATCAGTACTGGCGACTCCACCTACGAAGTCCTCGCCAAATGTGGCGAGCCGGTCAGCCGCGAGCCACTTGGCTGTCGCGAGTGGCACGACGACTGGGGCACCTACCATGAACCGACGCGGGAGGGATGGGTATATGGTCCGCGCAACGGCATGCACTACTTTCTGCGCTTCGAAGGCAACCGCCTGGTCGACATCGACAGTCGGCGCCTCCAATGAAAAGCGATTGTGCACCGGAACGAATGAGGGCCCCGTAAGGCCCTCGTCTTTCCCTTTCACGAGTGCGGCGATCAGACGCCGGATGCTTCGGCAGCGGCGACGTCCTTAATCGACAGCTTGATGCGGCCACGGTTGTCCACATCGAGTACCAGCACCTTCACCTCCTGGCCCTCCTTGAGTACGTCGGTGACCTTCTCGATACGCTGGTCGCTGATCTGCGAGATATGTACCAAGCCATCCTTGCCCGGCAGGATATTGACGAAGGCTCCGAAGTCGACGATGCGCTCGACCTTGCCGACATAGATCTTGCCGATCTCGGCTTCGGCGGTGATGGACAGCACGCGCTGCTTGGCCGCCTCCGCCGCTTCGCGGGTTTCGCCGAAGATCTTGATCGAACCGTCGTCCTCGATGTCAATGGAGGCCTTGGTTTCCTCGCAGATGGCGCGGATGGTGGCCCCCCCCTTGCCGATCACATCGCGGATCTTGTCCTGGTCGATCTTCATCGACAACATGGTCGGCGCGTTGGAGGACAGCTCGCTACGCGACTGGCCGATCACCTGGCCCATCTGACCAAGGATGTGCAGGCGGGCCTCCAGTGCCTGGTTCAGGGCGATCTCCATGATTTCCTCGGTGATGCCCTGGATCTTGATGTCCATCTGCAGCGCGGTGACACCAGCGGCGGTGCCGGCAACCTTGAAGTCCATGTCGCCCAGATGATCCTCGTCGCCGAGGATGTCGGTCAGTACGGCGAATTTCTCGCCTTCCTTGACCAGCCCCATGGCGATACCGGCCACCGGTGCCTTCATCGGCACGCCGGCATCCATCAGCGCGAGCGAGGCACCACAGACCGATGCCATTGAGCTGGAACCGTTGGATTCGGTGATTTCCGATACCACGCGCACGGTGTAGGGGAAGCTGTCGTCCTTCGGCAGCATGGCCTGCACGCCACGGCGGGCCAGACGACCATGACCGATCTCGCGGCGACCGGCGCTGCCCATGCGACCGCACTCGCCGACCGAGAACGGCGGGAAGTTGTAGTGCAGCATGAAGCTGTCCTTGCGCTCGCCTTCCAAGGTGTCGAGCACCTGGGCATCGCGCGCGGTGCCCAGGGTGGCCACCACC
This sequence comes from Azorhizophilus paspali, assembly GCF_043587585.2. GTDB lineage: Bacteria > Pseudomonadota > Gammaproteobacteria > Pseudomonadales > Pseudomonadaceae > Azotobacter > Azotobacter paspali. The sequence continues at coordinate 630,186 of NZ_CP171449.1, read as the reverse complement.
AGCGCCTGAGTTTCGCCACGAGTGAACAAAGCCGAGCCGTGGGTCTTCGGCAGGACGCCAACTTCGATCTTCAGCGGACGTACGGTGCGGTTGTCACGACCGTCGATCCGCGGTTTGCCGTCGACGATGTTCTGACGCACGGTCCGGTACTCGATCAGACCGAAGGCCTCCTTGACCTCGGCGACGGATGGCTGTCCCTCCGCATCGCCAGCCAGCCGGGCGATGGTCTGCTCGCGCAGCTCATCCAGGCGGCCATAGCGCTCCTGCTTGACGGTGATGGTGTAGGCTTGCGAGATGGCCTCGCCGAATTCGGCGCGGATGGCCTCGAGCAGCGCGGTGTTCTCGACCGGCGGCTGCCAGTCCCAGGCCGACCGACCGGCCTCGGCAGCGAACTCCTTGATGGCCTGGATCACCGCCTGGAACTCTTCATGAGCGAACAGCACGGCGCCGAGCATCTGGTCCTCGGTCAGCTCTTCGGCTTCGGACTCGACCATCAGCACGGCGGACTCGGTACCGGCCACCACCATGTCGAGGCGGGAAGCCTTGAGCTGCTCGTAGCTGGGGTTGAGTAGATAGCCGGTTTCCTCGTGGAAACCCACGCGAGCGGCACCGATCGGACCGTTGAAGGGAATACCGGAGACGGCCAGAGCGGCCGAGGTGCCGATCATCGAGGCGATATCCGGATCGGTCTTCTTGCTGGTGGACAGCACAGTGCAGATCACCTGCACCTCGTTCATGAAGCCCTCGGGGAACAATGGGCGGATCGGCCGGTCGATCAGGCGCGAAGTCAGGGTTTCCTTCTCGGAAGGACGGCCTTCGCGCTTGAAGAAACCGCCGGGAATGCGGCCGGCGGCGTAAGTCTTTTCCTGATAGTGCACGGACAGCGGGAAGAAGCCCTTGCCCGGATCGGCCTGCTTGGCGGCGACCACGGTGACCAGCACGGTCACCTCATCGTCGATGGTGACCAGCACGGCCCCGGAGGCCTGGCGGGCGATGCGGCCGGTCTCCAGGGTAACGGTCGACTGACCGAACTGGAATGTTTTGATAACCGGATTCACGGTATTTTCCTTCTCTATTGTTGCCTTGGGGAAATCCTCAGGAAGTCGGGAGTCGGACCCGAAGACGCCTCCTGAAAAACCGGAAGCCGAAAGCAAGAAGCTGGAAGCAAGCCCGATGTCCCGCTTCCAGCCCCTCACTTGCAGCTTCCAGCTCGATGCACGTCTTAGCGACGCAGACCCAGACGACCGATCAGGGTGCTGTAACGAGTGGTGTCCTTACCCTTCAGGTAGTCCAGCAGCTTGCGGCGCTGGTTGACCATACGGATCAGACCGCGACGGGAGTGGTGATCCTTGCCGTTGGCCTTGAAGTGGTCCTGCAGCTTGTTGATATTGGCAGTCAGCAGGGCAACCTGCACTTCCGGAGAACCGGTATCGCCTTCAGCTTGCTTGTACTCGTTAACGATCTGGGCTTTTTCTTCAACGGTGAGTGCCATGATGGGCATCCTCTTTATCGGGAAACCGTGTGGGCCAATGCGGCGCCGGACGGCTTCAGCAGGCCGGGAATGGCTTCCCGTGTTTGAGAAAAGAGGCATGACCGTGCCTGCTGACAGCCACCCTCGCATCGGTCATTCCGACCGAATCAGTCGACGCGGCGCGATGCGCCCGTCGTCGCCCACTTCACCGATACCGATGAAGCGGCCCGTATGATCCTGCACCCGCACCATGCCGAACTTCGGCGACTGCGGCGCGCGCACCGGCTGCCCGTGCAGCCAGTAATAGCTGCTGTGCTCGGAGAGCTGCAGCAACGGCCAATGCTCCAGACCGCTGTCCGCCGGCAGCAGGAAAGGGTCGAGCGCCTCGCTACCACCTTCGGCATGGGCCTGCTCAAGGGCCGCGAGGCTGACCGTCCGGGCCAGCCCGAAAGGTCCGGCCTGGGTCCTGTGCAACTCCGCGACGTGCGCTCCGAATCCGAGCACCTGGCCGATGTCCTCGACCAGGGAACGCACATAGGTGCCCTTGCTGCAAGCCACCGCCAGCCGCGCGAACGGTGGCTCGAAGGCCAGCAGTTCCAGGCGCGCAATAGTAACAGAACGTGCTTCGCGCTCCACCACCTCGCCGGCCCTGGCCAGCTTGTAGAGCGGCTGCCCGTCACGTTTGAGCGCCGAGTACATGGGCGGGACCTGGCTGATCTCGCCGCGGAAATCCGCCAGTACCGACTCCAGCGCATCGCGCCCGAGCTGCACGTCACGTCGCTCGAGCACCTCACCCTCGGCGTCGCCGGTAGTCGTGGTCACGCCGAGGTGCATCAGGGTCTCGTAACCCTTGTCGGCATCCAGCAGGTACTGGGAAAATTTGGTCGCCTCGCCGAAACACAGCGGCAGCACACCGGTGGCCAACGGGTCGAGGCTACCGGTATGCCCGGCCTTCTCGGCGTTCAAAAGCCAGCGCACCTTCTGCAACGCGGCGTTGGAGGTCAGTCCATGCGGCTTGTCGAGGACCAGGATGCCGTCGACCTTGCGGCGGATACGTTTACCCTGGGTCACACGTCACTCCTCGCCCTTGCCTGTATGCAGCCGATCTTCGGCCACGGCACGCTCGATCAGCGCCGACAGCTCGACGCCCCGGCGAACGCTCGCGTCATAGCTGAAGTGCAGTTGCGGTACGCTGCGCAACTTCATCGACTTGCCCAGTTGCATGCGTAAAAAACTAGCTGCCTCGTGGAGAATCTCCAGGTTTCGCTCGATCTCGTCGGCGCTGTCCTCCTTGCCCATGACGGTGATGAACACCTTGGCATGGGACAAGTCACGCGCCACCTCCACTGCCGTCACGGTGATCATTCCGAGGCGCGGATCCTTAATCTCGCGCTGAATCAGAAAGGACAGCTCACGCTGCATCTGATCGCCGATGCGCTGGGTGCGACTGTAGTCTTTGGCCATATTTCGCCTCTCAAATAAGCCAAAAGCTGGAAGCCGCCCCCGGAAACCTGCCGGCCTCCGGATTCGCGCTTCCAGCTTCGTGCTTGCGCGCGTCAGAGCGAACGCGCCACCTGGACCTTCTCGTACACTTCGATCTTGTCACCGACCTTGACGTCGTTGTAGCTCTTCACGCCAATACCGCACTCCATGCCGGCCCGGACTTCGGACACGTCGTCCTTGAAACGGCGCAGGGACTCCAACTCGCCCTCGAAGATCACCACGTCGTCGCGCAGCACACGGATCGGGCGATTGCGATGAACGTTGCCCTCGAGCACCATGCAACCGGCGATGGCGCCGAACTTCGGCGAACGGAACACGTCACGCACTTCCGCGACGCCCAGAATGTTCTCCCGCACCTCGCTGCCCAACATGCCCGACAGGGCCTTCTTGACGTCCTCGATGATGTCGTAGATGACGTTGTAGTAACGCAGATCCAGACCTTCCTGCTCGACGATCTTACGTGCGCCGGCATCGGCGCGCACGTTGAAGCCGAACAGCACGGCATTGGAAGCCAGGCCCAGGTTGGCATCGCTCTCGGTGATACCGCCGACGCCACCGCCTACCACGCGTACCTGGACCTCCTCGTTGCCAAGCTCGGACAGAGCACCCTGCAGGGCCTCCAGCGAGCCGCGCATGTCGGCCTTGAGGACGATGTTGAGCGTCTTCTTCTCGTCCTGCCCCATGGTTTCGAAGATGTTTTCCAGCTTCGCCGAATGCTGACGAGCCAGCTTGACCTCGCGAAACTTGCCCTGCCGGAACAGCGCCACTTCACGGGCCTTCTTCTCGTCGGTAACCACTGTCAGTTCGTCGCCGGCATCCGGGGTGGAATCCAGACCGAGAATCTCCACCGGAATCGATGGACCGGCCTCCTTGAGCGGTTGGCCATTCTCATCGAGCATTGCCCGCACACGGCCGAAGTTGACACCGGCGAGAACGACATCGCCTTGGCGCAGCGTGCCGTTCTGCACGAGCACGGTCGCCACCGGACCGCGCCCCTTGTCTAGGCGCGACTCGATCACCACTCCACGACCCGGAGCGCTCGGCGTGGCCTTCAGCTCCAATACTTCGGCCTGCAGCAACACGGCTTCGAGTAGTTCGTCGATGCCGGTACCGGCCTTCGCAGAGACATGGACGAACTGGGTATCGCCACCCCACTCCTCGGGAATCACATCGCGAGCGGCCAGATCGTTCTTGACCCGGTCCGGATCGGCTTCCGGCTTGTCGATCTTGTTCACCGCCACGACGATCGGCACACCAGCCGCCTTGGCATGTTGAATGGCTTCCTCGGTCTGCGGCATCACGCCGTCGTCGGCCGCCACCACCAAGATGACGATATCGGTGGCCTTGGCGCCCCGGGCACGCATCGCGGTAAACGCGGCATGGCCGGGAGTATCGAGGAAAGTGATCATGCCGCGATCGGTTTCCACATGATAGGCGCCGATGTGCTGGGTGATACCGCCCGCCTCGCCGGTCGCTACCTTGGTACGGCGAATGTAGTCAAGCAGCGAGGTTTTGCCATGGTCGACGTGCCCCATGACCGTGACCACCGGTGCACGCGCCTCGGCTTCGCCCTCGAACTTGAGGGATTCGGCCAACTGCTCCTCCAGTGCATTCTCGCTGACCAGCTTAACCTTATGCCCCAACTCCTCGGCCACCAGTTGGGCGGTTTCCCGGTCGAGTACCTGGTTGATGGTCACCGGCGTGCCCATCTTGAACATGAACTTGATGACCTCGGCCGCCTTGACCGCCATCTGCTGAGCCAGTTCGGCAACAGTGATGGTCTCACCGATGGTCACCTCGCGCACGACAGGGCCGGTCGGGCTCTGGAAGCCATGCTGATTGCGCTTCTTCAGCTTCGACTTGCCTCCACGACCACCGCGGCGACCGAAACCTTCACCGTCTTCGTCGACACTGCGTACCACTGCACGGGCAGCCGGCGCCTTGTCCTTGATGGAGGGACGATGCTGGGCGTTCTTGCGCTCGCGCCGCTCATCATCGACATTGCGTACCTTTTCCTTGTCGACACGACGCGGCTCTTCCCGCTTGCGCTCTTCACTGGCGGGCGGAGCGGCGACGGGCTCGGGCACCACGCCAAGCGCCAATTCCGGCTCCTTGGCCGCTACCGCAGCGACGGCAGGCGCCTCGGCCTGGCGCTGAGCCTCCTGCTCGGCAGCACGACGCCTAGCTTCCTCCTCAGCCTTCTGGCGCACAGCAGCCTCCTCAACGGCACGCTGCTCCTCGAGCTCACGCTGCTTCTCGGCCTCGAGTTCGTCAGGGCTGCGCTTGACATAAGTCTTTTTCTTGCGGACCTCAACACTGATGGTCTTGCTACCGGCGACCCTTAAAGTAGTCGTGGTCTTGCGCTGCAAGGTGATCTTGCGCGGCTCCTCCAACTTCACGCCATGGCTGCCCTTGAGGTGAGCCAACAGGGCCTGCTTTTCATTGTCGGTCACTACCTGCTCGGCGCTGGTATGCGACAGGCCTGCCTCACGCATCTGCTGCAGCAGGCGCTCGACCGGTGTATCGACCACCAGGGCCAGTTCTTTCACCGTGACTTGCGTCATGCATCTCTCTCCTCAGGCCGCTAATGCTTACTCGAACCAATGGGCTCGGGCGGCCATGATCAACTTGCCGGCACGCTCTTCATCCATGCCGTCGATGTCGAGCAGGTCATCAATCGACTGCTCGGCTAGGTCTTCGCGGGTAATGACCCCGCGCATCGCCAGCTCAACCGCCAGCTCCTTGTCCATACCCTCGAGCGAGAGCAGGTCTTCGGCCGGATGGGCTTCCACCAGCTTTTCTTCAGTAGCAATAGCCTTGGTCAGCAGGCGATCCTTAGCGCGCGCGCGCAACTCGTTGACGATTTCCTCATCGAAACCATCAATGGCGAGCATCTCTTCCATCGGTACATAGGCAATCTCTTCTAGGCTGGTGAAGCCTTCCTCCACCAGCACCTGCGCCAACTCCTCGTCGACTTCAAGCTCTTCGACAAAGGAGCGCAGGATGTCGCCCGTCTCGGCTCGTTGCTTGGCCTGGATATCGGCCTCGGTCATCACATTCAGGGTCCAACCGGTCAGTTGGCTGGCCAGCCGCACGTTCTGCCCGCCGCGACCGATGGCCTGAGCCAGGTTGTCGTCGGCCACGGCGACATCCATCGCATGGGCATCCTCGTCGACGATGATCGCCGCCACCTCGGCCGGAGCCATCGCGTTGATCACGAACTGGGCCGGATTATCGTCCCACAGCACGATATCGACACGCTCCCCCCCCAGCTCGCCGGAAACGGCCTGCACACGAGAACCGCGCATGCCGATGCAGGCCCCCTGCGGATCAATACGTTTGTCCTTGGAACGCACGGCGATCTTGGCGCGCGACCCCGGATCACGGGAAGCAGCCTTCACCTCGATCAACCCTTCGGCGATTTCCGGCACCTCAATGCGGAACAACTCGATAAGCATGCCCGGTGCGGTACGCGACAGGATCAACTGCGGACCGCGGTTCTCCGGGCGAATCTCCTTCAGCAAAGCCCGTACCCGCGCACCGACCCGGAAGGTCTCGCGAGGGATGATATCCTCCCTCGCCAGCAGCGCCTCGGCATTGTTGCCGAGATCGACGATGACATTGTCCCGGGTCACCTTTTTAACGGTGCCGGAAATGATCTCCCCCACACGTTCGCGGTAGACATCCACCACCTGGGCACGCTCAGCCTCCCGCACCTTCTGCACGATCACCTGCTTGGCAGTCTGCGCGGCAATTCGACCGAACTCAATGGACTCGATCTTTTCCTCGATTACATCCCCCACCTTGACGTCAGGCTTGCGCTCATGGGCCTCGTCGAGCGTCAGTTCGGTAGCCGGATTCTCCAGCAAATCGTCCTCGACGACGGTCCAGCGACGGAAAGTGTCGTACGCGCCGCTTTGACGGTTGATCTGCACACGCAGATCGACATCGTCCTCGTAGCGCTTCTTGGTGGCAGTGGCCAGCGCCAGCTCCAGGGCCTCGAAAATCACACCAGCCGGAACGCCCTTTTCATTGGACACCGACTCAACTACCAGCAGTACTTCTTTGCTCATCGTACGCTTGCCTTTCGCAATCCATAGGGATCCGCGGGATCCGCGTCTCAGTCAAAACGGGGAATGATATTGGCTTTATCGATCAGATCGATCGGCAACAGATATTCATGATCGTCCACCAGAACGACCACGTCCTGATCTTCGACGCCACGCAGGAGCCCTTGGAAGTTGCGCCGTCCCTCGAACGGGGAGCGCAGCCTGATCTTCACCTGCTCACCGGCACAACGAACGAACTGTTCGAGCGTGAACAGCGGCCGATCCATACCAGGAGAGGAAACTTCAAGGGTGTATTCGCTACTGATCGGATCCTCCACATCGAGCACACCACTAATCTGACGACTGACCTTCTCGCAATCATCGATGAGGATGCCATCGGCGTGATCAATATAGACCCGCAGCAACGAGTGCCGCCCCTGCGACAGGAATTCGACGCCCCAACATTCATAGCCGAGAGCCTCGACCACCGGGGCCAACAAGGCCTGCAACTGTTCTAGCTTGCTCGACACCTGACCCCCTCGCGCATGCTGTGCAAATAAAAAATGGGCGAAACGCCCATTCCCTTCATCATCTTCGCCATGTGTGCCGCTTGCCGGCACTTGCTTTCACCTAGCAAAAAGCCCCTAAAAAGGGGCTTCTGCGACAACTGGTTGCGGGGGCTGGATTTGAACCAACGACCTTCGGGTTATGAGCCCGACGAGCTACCAGACTGCTCCACCCCGCGTCAAAAGCTGGAGCGGAAGTATACGCACGACCTTCACGCCTGGTCAACCTAACTTCCGCCGACAAGAAGACCCGCTAATTAGCGGGCCTCTTGATTTGGTACCGAGGAGGGGACTCGAACCCCTACAGCCTATGGCCACTACCACCTCAAGGTAGCGTGTCTACCAATTCCACCACCTCGGCAAAAACCTTTACTTCTGCTCGGGAGCCTGCGGCACGTCTACGGCATCACCCGCAGGTTTCCGCTCCTCAAGCACCGGTACATCCTCCGCCGCCGGCTTCTTCTGCTGAACTTCCAACACCGCCGGATCCGGAAGACCGACTTTGCTCAGCGAGTCAGCCTTCTCCTTGGCCAGAAACCCCAATCCAAGGCTGGTCAGGAAAAAAGCGGCAGCAAGTATAGCAGTAACGCGACTCAGGAAGGTAGAGGAGCCCTGGCTACCAAAAACAGTGGCCGACGCACCAGAACCGAAAGAGGCACCCGCCTCCGCGCCCTTACCCTGCTGAATTAGCACTAGCGCGATTACACCCAGCGCAGCCAACAGGTGAAAGACGATAACGATCGTTTCTGTTTCCAGCATCTTCTATTACCCGCGGCGCGACAGATTGCACCAAACTTCATTATGACCGACACGGACTCTCGACTCCGCGATCACCAGCACAGACACCATGCATCCCACTCGACAGAAACCAAGCGAACGACACGAGCCTGCCTCGTCACTCAAAGTGGGCGCAGATGTTATATGAATCAGGATCGACTCGCAAGCGAATCAAGCACATACATCCGAAACAATCTTTGCCAAGTTATCAGCATGAAGCCGTACCTGGCTCTCGTCGTCACCCTCGACCATCACCCGAACCAAGGGCTCGGTGCCCGATTTGCGCAGCAACACCCGTCCCCGCCCAGCCATCTGCTCGGTCACTCGCTCGCAAGCCTCTTGCACGACCGGATGCCCGACAGGGTCCTTGTCGCCTGCATAGCGCACGTTGACCAGCACCTGGGGAAATTTGCGCATTCCCTGGCGCGCCTCCGCAAGCCTTTGTCCACGGTGCTTCAGGGCCCGCAGCACCTGCAGCGCAGCGATGATGCCGTCGCCCGTCGTCGAGCGATGGCAGCAGACGATATGTCCGGAACCTTCGCCACCCAGTTGCCAGTTGCGGGTCAGCAGTTCAGCCATGACATAGCGGTCGCCGACCTTGGCCCGCACAAATGGAATCCCCATATCCTGCAGAGCCAGTTCCAATCCCAGATTGCTCATCAGGGTACCGACGACGCCTCCCTGCAACTTGCCGTGTTCGTACATGTCGCGCGCAATGAGAAAGAGCAGCTCATCACCATCCACCACCGCTCCGGTGTGATCGACCATCAGCACACGGTCGCCATCGCCGTCGAAGGCGACACCCAGATCGGCACGCTGCATGAGGACCTCGGCCTGCAGCGCGACGATATCAGTGGAGCCGCAACGGTCATTGATGTTCAGCCCGTTGGGCTGGGCCGCCAGAACCGCCACCTCGGCCCCCAACTCGCGGAACACATTGGGAGCAACCTTGTAAGTGGCACCATGAGCGCAGTCCACGACCATCTTGAGACCGGCGAAGCTGGTCCCGGTCGGCACGCTGCTCTTGCAGAACTCGATATAACGGCCTGCCGCATCGTTGATACGGGAAACCTTGCCCAGTTGGGCCGAGTCGACCACCGTCATCGGATTGTCGAGCAGTTCCTCGATGACCAGCTCCAGTTCGTCGGGCAGCTTGGTTCCCTGCCCGGAAAAGAATTTGATGCCATTGTCGTAATGCGGATTGTGCGAAGCACTGATGACGATGCCAGCCTCGGCATGAAAGGTCCGCGTTAGATAGGCGATGGCCGGTGTCGGCATGGGCCCGAGCAGCAACACATCGGCACCAGCAGCGGAGAGCCCCGCCTCCAACACCGACTCGAACATATAGCCGGATATGCGGGTATCCTTGCCAACCAGCACACGACATATGCCTTGGCGACGAAAGGCCTTTCCGGCAGCCCATCCCAGCTTGAGCATGAAATCCGGCGTGATGGGATACTCGCCTACTCGCCCACGGATGCCGTCGGTGCCGAAATATTTTTTGCTCAATGCTTACCCTCCACCTATTCCGCCGTCTCCACGGCATCGATCATTCTTACCACTTCGACCGTTTCCGCCACATCGTGCACCCGCACGATGCGTACCCCCTTGGCGATAGCCAGTGCCGCCAGAGCCAGGCTGCCGTTCAGGCGCCGACCGATATCACGCCCCAGCACCTGGCCGATCATGCTTTTGCGGGATACACCGACCAACAGCGGGCGGCCGAGTTCATGCAGTATTTCCATATGCCGGAACAGCAGCAGGTTATGCTGCAATGTCTTAGCAAAACCAAAACCTGGGTCCAGCAGCAGACGCTCGGCCGGAATCCCCGCGGCCGCACAGGCCTGCATACGTCCAAGCAAAAAGCCACGTACCTCGCCCAGCAGATCCTCATACCGGGGGTCCTGCTGCATGGTGCCCGGCTCCCCCGACATGTGCATCAGGCAGACAGGCAATCCCGTTTCCGCCGCAGCCGCCAAGGCTCCCTCCCGTTGCAGCGAACGAACGTCATTGATCAGACCGGCTCCCAGCCGGGTCGTCTCGCGCATCACGAGGGGTGCCGAGGTATCCACCGATACGATGACATCCAACTCGGCAGCGATGGCTTCGACGACGGGCGCGACCCGGTCCAACTCCTCGCTCGCCGATACCGTGCCGGCGCCAGGACGGGTCGACTCCCCTCCGACATCGATCAACGCGGCGCCGGCGGCGACCATGGCTCGTGCATGGTTCAAGGCCGCATCGAGCCTGTCGAAACACCCTCCGTCGGAAAAGGAGTCTGGCGTTACATTGAGAATCCCCATCACTTGGGGACGTGACAAATCGAGAACCCGGTTGCCGCAAGACAACCGGGTTGGAGACAGCGAGGTCATCATCGAGCCTTAATGTTCGCCAGCAGGCCCTCCAATCGGAGCTTCGGGCCGACTGGTCCCCTGGGAAGCGGGCGTTCCAGAGGTGCCAGAGCCCCCGCCTTGCCAGTCCTTCGGCTCGCGAACCACGCGCCCTGCCATGATGTCGTCGATCTGGTCGGCATCGATGGTTTCATACTTCAACAATGCCTCTGCCATCACGTCCAGCTTGTCCCGGTTATCCGTCAACAGCTTGGTAGCCGTGGCATAGCACTGGTCGATGATACTGCGCACTTCCTGATCGATCAGCCGGGCGGTTTCCGCCGAGACGTTGGAGTGCTGGGCTCCAGCCGTACGACCGAGGAACACTTCGCCCTCCTCTTCCGCGTACATCAGCGGCCCCAGCTTTTCCGACAGGCCCCACTTGGTCACCATGTTCCGAGCGATTTGAGTGGCGCGCATGATGTCATTGGACGCACCGGTCGTGACCCCTTCGAAGCCCAGCGTCATTTCCTCGGCGATCCGCCCGCCGAACAACGAGCAGATCTGACTGATCAGCGCCCGCTTGGACAGGCTGTAGCGATCCTCCTCCGGCAGGAACATGGTAACGCCCAAAGCACGTCCACGCGGGATGATCGACACCTTGTAGACGGGATCATGCTCAGGCACCAACCGACCGACGATCGCGTGTCCTGCCTCGTGGTAGGCCGTGTTGAGCTTTTCTTTTTCGGACATGACCATAGTCTTGCGCTCGGCGCCCATCATGATCTTGTCCTTGGCCAGTTCGAACTCACGCATCTCCACGATGCGCTTGTTGGCCCGCGCGGCGAACAGCGAGGCCTCGTTCACCAGGTTGGCCAGGTCGGCGCCGGAGAAACCGGGCGTACCACGGGCGATGACCGCCGGATTGACATCCTCGCTCACTGGGACCTTACGCATGTGCACCTTGAGGATCTGTTCGCGACCACGGATATCCGGCAGGCCGACCACCACCTGGCGGTCGAAGCGACCGGGGCGCAGCAGTGCCGGATCGAGCACATCGGGACGGTTGGTCGCCGCGATGACGATAATGCCATCGTTCATCTCGAAGCCATCCATCTCCACCAGCAACTGGTTGAGGGTCTGCTCCCGCTCGTCGTGACCGCCGCCGAGCCCGGCGCCACGGTGCCGACCGACGGCGTCGATCTCGTCGATAAAGATAATGCAGGGAGCATGTTTCTTCGCCTGGTCGAACATGTCTCGTACGCGCGAGGCGCCTACCCCGACGAACATTTCGACGAAGTCCGAACCGGAAATGGTGAAGAACGGAACCTTGGCCTCGCCGGCGATCGCCTTGGCCAGCAGCGTCTTGCCGGTACCGGGCGGGCCGACCATCAGCACGCCGCGGGGAATGCGCCCGCCGAGACGCTGGAACTTGCCCGGATCACGCAGAAACTCGACCAGCTCGCTGACCTCCTCCTTGGCTTCGTCACAACCGGCGACATCGGCGAAGGTGGTCTTGACCTGGTCCTCCGATAGCAGGCGCGCCTTGCTCTTGCCAAAACTCATAGGCCCGCCCTTGCCACCCGCACCACCCTGCATCTGGCGCATGAAGAACATGAACACGGCGATGATCACTAGGATCGGAAAACTGGCCACCAGCAACTGCGACCAGATGCTCTGCTGCTCCGGTTGCTTGCCCTCGATCTGAACGTTGTTGTCGATCAGATCGCCGATCAGACCACCATCCTGGATGGCCGGACGGATCGTCTTGAAATTGTCGCCGTCTACCCGCTGGCCGGTGATGATGTAGCCATCTACGGTCACGCGCTCGACCTTGCCATCCTTGACCTGCTGGATGAAGTCCGAATAATTCAGCGTCTGCGGCTCGCTAGGATTGGTAAAGTTGTTCATCACGGTCACCAGAACAGCCGCGATGATCAACCACAGAATCAGGTTCTTTGCCATGTCGTTCAATTAACTACCCTCTGGGACGGAGCCAGTCCCTGTATGACGGCCGGTACGACCACTACCCGCCTAACTTAATACACAACCCCCGACCCCGGCAGGCCTCTCTGTAACCCTTTATGTGCCAATCCTACAGGCACTCCTGTGGTTCATAAGCAGTCTAGGCTCCACGAAAGCCGCGCGCGAGCAGATATTGCTCGCGAGAGCGGTCGCGAGACGAGAGCGGCTTGCGCATCTGTACCTTGTCGAAACCTTCGCGCACCTGCCGGAGATAATGGTCGAAACCCTCGCCCTGGAAGATCTTGATCAGGAAATCGCCGCCAGGACGCAGAACCCGCCCAGCCAAATCCAGCGCCAGCTCGCAGAGATACATTGCCCGCGGCTGGTCGGCCGCCTTCACTCCGCTCATATTGGGAGCCATGTCGGAAATCACAAGGTCGACCGGCTGCTCGCCGCTCGCCTCGAGAAGCAGGGCAAACACCGCATCGTCAGTGAAGTCCCCCTGGATGAAGGTCACATCCGGAATGCTGTCCATCGGCAGGATGTCCGAAGCGATCAGGCGCCCCCGATCGCCGATGAGCCGGCTGGTCACCTGCGACCAGCCGCCCGGCGCAGCTCCCAGGTCGACCACGGTCATGCCCGGCCGCAGAATTCGGTCCTTTTCCTGGATTTCCAGCAATTTATAGCTGGCACGCGAACGGTAGCCGTCCTTTTGCGCCATCTTCACGTAGGGGTCATCGAAATGCTCTTTCAACCAGCGATGACTAGTCTTGGATCGTGCCACGGGCACCTCGTGTTTGGCTGGGCGGCCCCGGGTCGCTCGGGTAGACTAGGCCGCTTTTCAACGGGATCGGACGTAGGGGTCAGATTATGGCGCTCACTCAGGAGCAGAAGAAACATTTCAAATCCATCGGCCATCACCTGAAGCCTGTTTTGACCGTGGCCGAAAATGGCGTGACCGAAGGGGTCCTGAACGAGCTGGATCGGGCCCTCAATGATCACGAACTAATCAAGGTGAAAATCAATCTCGCCGAGCGGGAAGACCGCCAGGCGGTGATCGCCAAACTCTGCGCGGCTTCTGGAAGCGAACTGGCACAGGCGATCGGCAAGGTCGCCCTGCTCTACCGCAGGAACCCCAAGCCAAACAGGAACCTTTCGAACATCAGCCGCTTCCTACAGGCCTGACATGATCGGCGAGCCGCCGCCTCTCGACCGAAAGCCCGCCTACCGGCTCGATCGGCATAGCGAAGGAGTGGCCAAGCTCAAGCAGCGCACGTGATGCCACTCGCCAAGGGAGAACCACTCCGAAGAGCCCCCTTGGCACCGTATTTTGGTTCAGATGTGGCGGACCTCGATGATCTCGTACTCGACGGTACCGCTCGGCGTCTTGACCGCAGCCACATCGCCCTCCTCCTTGCCCACCAGGGCGCGAGCGATGGGCGAACTGACCGACAGCTTGCCCTGCTTGATGTCGGCCTCATCGTCACCCACGATCTGGTAGACCACGGTTTCGTCGGTTTCGACGTTGGCGATCTCCACGGTGACACCGAAAATCACCTTCCCGGTATGGGGAATGGCGGTCACATCAATGACCTGCGCATTCTGCAGACGGCCTTCGATATCACGGATTCGTGCCTCGACCATACCCTGCTGTTCCCGGGCGGCATGGTATTCGGCATTCTCCTTGAGGTCGCCCAGTTCGCGCGCCTCGGCGATCGCCTGGGTGATCTGCGGGCGCAGCTCGGTTTTCAGATGCTTGAGCTCTTCCTCCAGCGCGCGCGCGCCCTGGACAGTCATTGGAAATTTGGTCATGCGTTGATTCCTGCATGGAGATCCTGCAGACGGCGCACGGTCTTCTCGGGACCGAACCTGAGCGCCTCACAGATCGCCTGGCCACCAGCGATGGTGGTGGTAATGCAGATCTTGTGCTGCAGAGCGTTGCGACGGATCGAGAAGGAGTCGGCGATCGACTGGCGCCCCTCGGTAGTGTTGATGATCAGGGTGACCTCGTCGTTCTTGATCATGTCGACCACATGGGGACGCCCCTCGGTCACCTTATTCACCCGGCGAACCGGCAGGCCGGCCGCTTCGATCATTCGAGCGGTACCGGCAGTGGCCACCACCTCGAAGCCAAAGGCAATCAGGTTGCGCGCCACCTCGGCGACGAACGGCTTGTCGTCCTCTCGCACGCTGATGAAGGCGCAACCACCGGCCGGCAGTGTCTCGCTGGCCCCCAGTTGGGCCTTGGCAAAAGCCTCGGCGAAACTGTCGCCGACCCCCATTACCTCGCCGGTGGACTTCATTTCCGGGCCGAGAATGGGGTCGACGCCGGGGAATTTGGCAAACGGGAACACCGCTTCCTTCACACTGAAGTACGTCGGGATGATCTCGCGGGTGAAACCGATCTCCTTGAGCGTCTTGCCGGCCATCACGCGCGCGGCGATCTTGGCCAGGGACTGACCGATGCACTTGGAGACAAAAGGCACGGTGCGCGAGGCGCGCGGGTTCACCTCCAAGACGTAGATGTCTTCGCCCTGCACCGCCATCTGGACGTTCATCAGACCAACGACGCCGAGCTCCAGGGCCATCTTCTTGACTTGTTCGCGGATATCGTCCTGGATGTGCGCCGGCAGCGAATAGGGCGGCAGCGAACAGGCCGAATCGCCGGAATGCACGCCGGCCTGCTCAATGTGCTGCATGATCGCACCGATCACTACATCCTCGCCGTCACAGACGGCATCGATATCGACCTCGATAGCGCAATTGAGGAAGTGGTCGAGCAGTACCGGGCTGTCATTGGAGACTTGCACGGCTTCGCGCATGTAGCGCTTGAGTTCGTCTTCCTCATAGACGATCTCCATGGCCCGGCCACCCAGCACATAGGACGGGCGCACCACCAGCGGATAGCCGATCGCCTTCGAGGCGGCGATGGCCTCGTCTTCGCTGCGGGCAGTGGCGTTCGGCGGCTGGCGTAGGTTGAGGCGCTCGACCATGTGCTGAAAGCGCTCGCGATCCTCGGCGCGGTCGATGGCGTCCGGGCTGGTGCCGATGATCGGCACACCGGCTTCCTCCAGGGCGCGGCAGATCTTCAGCGGGGTCTGACCGCCGTATTGCACGATGACGCCCTTGGGCTGTTCGACACGGACGATTTCCAACACGTCCTCCAGGGTCACCGGCTCGAAATACAGGCGATCAGACGTGTCGTAGTCGGTGGAGACGGTTTCCGGGTTGCAGTTGACCATGATGGTCTCGTAACCGTCTTCGCGCATGGCCAGTGCAGCATGCACGCAGCAATAGTCGAACTCGATGCCCTGGCCGATACGGTTCGGACCGCCACCGATCACCATGATCTTGTCGCGACTGGACGGATTGGCCTCGCACTCCTCCTCGTAAGTCGAGTACATGTAGGCGGTATCGCTGGCGAACTCGGCGGCGCAGGTATCGACACGCTTGTACACCGGCTGCACCTTGAGCTTCTGCCGATGGCTGCGCAGGTTCTTTTCGGTCACGCCAAGCAACTTGGCCAGGCGGGCGTCGGAGAAGCCCTTGCGCTTGAGTCGCCACATCAGATTGCGATCGATGCTGGAAAGGCCAAGGGTCTTGACCCGCTCCTCTTCCTTGACCAGATCCTCGATCTGCACCAGGAACCAGGGATCGATCCTAGTCATTGCGAACACATCGTCGACGCTCTTGCCGGCACGGAACGCATCGGCCACGTACCAGATACGCTCGGCACCCGGCACGGTCAGCTCGCGCTTGAGAATGCTCCCCGCTTCCGGGTTGCCCGGATCCAGCTTGGGATCGAAACCACTGACCCCGACCTCCAGGCCACGCAAGGCTTTCTGTACGGACTCCTGAAAGGTGCGGCCGATAGCCATCACTTCGCCCACGGATTTCATCTGGGTGGTCAAGCGAGCGTCGGCCTTGGGAAACTTCTCGAAGGCGAAACGCGGCACCTTGGTAACCACATAGTCGATGGCTGGCTCGAAGGAGGCCGGCGTACGGCCGCCGGTAATGTCGTTGGACAACTCGTCGAGGGTATAGCCCACCGCCAGCTTGGCGGCGATCTTGGCGATCGGGAAGCCGGTAGCCTTCGAGGCCAGCGCCGAGGAGCGCGACACGCGCGGGTTCATCTCGATCACCACCATGCGGCCGTCGACCGGATTGATGCCGAACTGCACATTGGAGCCGCCGGTCTCCACGCCGATCTCGCGCAGCACCGCAAGCGATGCGTTGCGCATGATCTGGTATTCCTTGTCGGTCAGGGTCTGCGCCGGAGCCACGGTGATCGAGTCACCGGTATGCACGCCCATCGGATCGAAGTTCTCGATCGAGCAGACGATGATGCAGTTGTCCTTCTTGTCGCGGACCACCTCCATCTCGTACTCCTTCCAGCCGATCAGGGATTCGTCGATCAAAAGCTCGCTGGTCGGCGACAGATCCAGGCCGCGAGTACAGATTTCCTCGAACTCTTCGCGGTTGTAGGCGATACCGCCACCGGTGCCGCCCATGGTGAAGGACGGACGGATGATGCAGGGGAAGCCGACCTTGTCCAATACGCCGTAGGCTTCGTCCATGCTGTGGGCGATGCCGGAGCGCGGGCATTCCAGGCCGATGGCGCGCATGGCCTTGTCGAAGCGCGAGCGGTCCTCGGCCTTGTCGATGGTATCGGCGTTGGCACCGATCATCTCGACGCCGAACTTGGTCAGCACGCCGTGTTTCTCCAGCGCCAGGGCGCAGTTCAGCGCGGTCTGGCCGCCCATGGTCGGCAGCAGAGCGTCGGGTCGCTCCTTCTCGATGATCTTGGCCACGGTCTGCCACTTGATCGGCTCGATGTAGGTGGCATCGGCCATGGCCGGGTCGGTCATGATGGTGGCTGGGTTGGAGTTCACCAAAATGACGCGAAAGCCTTCTTCTTTCAATGCCTTGCAGGCCTGGGCGCCCGAGTAGTCGAACTCGCAGGCCTGACCGATGACGATGGGGCCAGCGCCGAGGATCAGGATGCTTTTGATGTCTGTACGTTTTGGCATGGTCTCTCACACGAATCCGTTGATCTGTCGGCAGGCTCAGCGACGCTTGGCCATCTCGGCGATGAAGCGGTCGAACAGCGGCGCTACGTCATGCGGGCCTGGGCTGGCCTCCGGGTGCCCCTGAAAGCTGAAGGCCGCCTTGTCGGTACGCTCGATACCCTGCAGGGTGCCGTCGAACAGCGATTTGTGGATCGCCCGCAAATTAGCCGGCAGCGTATTCTCGTCCACCGCGAAACCATGGTTCTGGCTGGTGATCATCACGGCGCCGGTGTCGAGATCCTGCACCGGGTGATTGGCACCGTGATGGCCATGGCCCATCTTCACGGTCCTGGCCCCCGAGGCCAGGGCCAGCAACTGATGGCCGAGGCAGATGCCGAACACCGGGATGTCGGTCTCGAGGATCTCCCTGATCGCCTGAATCGCATAATCGCACGGCTCGGGATCGCCCGGGCCGTTGGACAAAAACACGCCATCCGGACTCATCGCTAGCACCTTGCTGGCCGAAGTTTGCGCAGGAACCACGGTCAGCCGGCAACCACGCGCCACCAGCATGCGCAGGATGTTCAGTTTGACACCGAAATCGTAGGCCACCACATGATAGGGCAGCTTACCGGCCGGAATTTCCGGATGGCTGTCGGTCGCCAGGCTCCAGACGCCGGAACGCCATTCGTAGGGCTCGCTGCAGCTGACCACCTTGGCCAGATCCATACCCTTGAGGCCGGGAAAGCTGCGGGCCAGTTCCAAGGCCTTTTCCTCGGAAGCGTCGTCTCCCACCAGAATACAACCGTTCTGCGACCCCTTCTCGCGCAGGATACGGGTCAGGCGACGGGTATCGATGTCGGCGATGGCCACGCAGCCGTTTTCCCGGAGGTAGTCCGGCAGCGACTGCTTGCTGCGCCAGTTGCTGGTTAACAGCGGCAGATCGCGGATGATCAGGCCGGCAGCCCACACGCGAACGGATTCGGCATCTTCCGGCGTGATGCCGGTATTGCCGATGTGCGGATAGGTCAGGGTGACGATTTGCTGCGCATATGAAGGATCGGTGAGGATTTCCTGATAGCCGGTCATGGCAGTGTTGAACACCACCTCGCCGATGGTCTGTCCATCGGCACCGATGGATTCGCCACGAAAGATGCTGCCATCAGCAAGGGCGAGAATGGCTGGCTTAGTCAAGAAGACCTCCCGTAAATCAAGCCTGAAGGGCATGCGCAGGTTGTAAAAAAGCGGAATGACGTGTAAACACATCATCCCGCTCTCTTTCAAATTGTCTGCGTGCTTTTAGTAGACATATTGGGGCACTAGGTTACAGGAAAAGGCTTTTCCGGTCTAGCAACCTACTTTTTCACTCGGTCTTTCTACTCAACGCAGCCCAAGCACGTCCTGCATGTCGTACAGCGCCGGATCGCGTCCTTCCAGCCAAAGCGCGGCGCGTACCGCCCCCTTGGCGAAGGTCATGCGGCTGGAGGCCTTGTGGGTGATCTCGACCCGCTCCCCTTCGGCGGCGAACAGGACGGTGTGATCGCCGACGATATCGCCGGCGCGCACCGTGGCGAAACCGATGGTTTCCCGCGCCCGCGCCCCGGTCTGACCTTCGCGCCCGAATACCGCCACCTTTTGCAGGTCGCGCCCCAGAGCGCCGGCCACTACCTCGCCCATGCGCAGGGCAGTGCCGGACGGCGCATCCACTTTGTGCCGGTGGTGCGCCTCGACGATCTCGATATCCACCTCGTCGCCCAGCACCCGCGCCGCGGTATCCAGTAGCCTCAGGCATAGGTTGACGCCAACGCTGAAATTGGCGGCGAAGACGATCGGAATCTCCTGCGCCGCCTCGTCCAGCAAACGCCGCTCGTCGGCCGAAAAACCAGTGGTGCCGATCACCATGGCCTTGCCGGCTCGACGGCATATGTCCAGATTCTTCAGGGTCACGGTCGGATGGGTGAAATCGATCAATACGTCGAACTTGTCCAGCACCGTGGCCAGTTCGCCCGACAAGGACACGCCGATCCGCCCCTGGCCAGCCAGTTCGCCGGCATCGACACCCACCAGGGTGCTGTCCGGCCGTCCGACGGCCGCCGTCAGGCCGGCTCCCGGCGCCTGCCGAGCAGCCTCGATCAAGGCCTTGCCCATGCGCCCGGCGGCCCCCATCACTGCAATACGTCGCATAACATCAGCCTCAAGCTATGAGCCTACAGGCTGGAAGCGGCCTCATCGAGGCTGCCACCTCTAGCCTGCGGCCAGGAGTCACAAATCGTCGAAAAAGCGCTTCATGCCCTCGAACCAGCCGCTGGCCTTTGGCGAATGGCTGCTGTTGCCCTGCAGACTGCCACGGAACTCCTCGAGCAGTTCGCGCTGGCGCTTGCTCAGATTGACCGGCGTCTCCACCACCACCCGGCACATCAGGTCGCCGGCCGCACCGCCGCGCACTGGCGCCACTCCCTTGCCACGCAGACGGAACAGCTTGCCAGTCTGGGCGCCCTCCGGAATCTTTAGCTTGACCCGGCCATCCAGGGTCGGCACCTCCAGTTCGCCGCCGAGCGCCGCATCGGCGAAGCTGATCGGCACCTCGCAATACAGATGCTTGCCATCGCGCTGGAAGATCGGGTGCTCGCGGACACTAACCACCACATAGAGATCGCCGGGCGGCCCGCCCAGGGTACCCGCCTCGCCTTCGCCGGCTAGGCGGATGCGATCGCCGCTGTCGACCCCGGCCGGCACCTTCACCGACAGAGTCTTGTGCTCCTCCACACGCCCCTGGCCATGGCAGTCCGGACAGGGATCGGCAATCATCTTGCCGCTGCCGTGGCAACGCGGGCAGGTCTGCTGTACAGAGAAAAAGCCCTGCTGCATGCGCACCTGCCCGATACCGCCGCAGGTCGTACAGGTGACCGGCGTGGTGCCCTTCTTCGCGCCGCTGCCGTCGCAGGTCTTGCAGTGCACCAGGGTCGGCACCCGGATGGTCACCGTCGTACCGCGAACAGCCTCTTCCAGGTTGAGTTCCAGGGTGTAGCGTAGGTCGCTGCCGCGCTGCGGGCCACCACGGGTGCCAGCGCGCCCAGCACCGAAGAAGTCGCTGAACACATCGCCGAAAATATCGGAGAAATTGGCTCCACCGGCACCGAAGCCAGCCCCCCCGCCCATGTTCTGGTCGACCCCGGCATGGCCGTACTGGTCGTAGGCCATTCGCTTGCCAGCATCGCAGAGCACCTCGTAGGCCTCGTTGACCTCCTTGAATTTCTCCTCGGCCGACTTATCGTCGGGATTTCGATCGGGGTGGTACTTCATCGCCAGACGGCGGTAAGCCTTCTTCAGCTCCGCCTCGCCGGCTCCCCGCTCGACCCCCAGCACCTCGTAATAATCACGCTTCGCCATAAATCTCATGAACTCCGGATTCGTCTGCCCCAGACACGCCGACGCGGGAGCAAGCTCCCGCGTGACGGATCAGGCCCGCCGCAAGCGGCGGACCGGGACGGAAGCAAGCGCGTTGCTTACTTGTTGCCCTTGCTGTCCTTAACCTCTTCGAACTCGGCATCCACCACGTCGTCCGCCGTGGACTTGGCCTTCTCGCCCCCCTGGGCGGCAGCCTCGCCGGGCTCGACCTGCTCGGCGTACATCTTCTGCGCCAGCGGCGCGGTAGCCTCGGACAAGGCGTTTATCAAGGATTCGATCCGGGACTTGTCGTCGCCCTTGAGCGCCTCTTCCAGATCGGCGACCGCCTTCTCGATACCGACCTTCTCGTCCGCGCTGACCTTGTCGCCCGCCTCGGTGACCATCTTGCGGGTGGCATGCACCAGTTGGTCGCCCTGGTTACGCGTGGCAACCAGCTCCTCGAACTTGCGATCCTCCTCGGCGTTGGCCTCGGCATCGCGAACCATCTTCTGGATCTCCTCCTCGGACAGACCGGAGTTGGCCTTGATCACGATGGACTGATGCTTGCCGGTGGCCTTGTCCTTGGCGGACACGTGCAGGATGCCGTTGGCGTCGATATCGAAGGTGACCTCGATCTGCGGCACGCCGCGCGGCGCCGGCGGAATGTCGGCCAGGTCGAAGCGACCCAGCGACTTGTTCTGCCCGGCCTGCTTGCGCTCGCCCTGCAGCACGTGAATGGTGACAGCGCTCTGGTTGTCGTCCGCAGTGGAAAACACCTGCGACTTCTTGGTCGGGATGGTGGTGTTCTTCTCGATCAGCGCGGTCATCACGCCGCCGAGGGTCTCGATGCCCAGGGTCAGCGGCGAGACGTCGAGCAGCAGCACGTCCTTGACTTCGCCGGCCAGCACGGCGCCCTGGATGGCAGCCCCCATGGCCACAGCTTCGTCCGGATTGACGTCCTTGCGCGGCTCCTTGCCGAAGAATTCGGCCACACGCTTCTGCACCAGCGGCATGCGGGTCTGGCCGCCGACTAGGATCACCTCGTCAATCTTGCTTACGTCGATGCCGGCGTCCTTCAAAGCGATACGGCACGGCTCGATGGTGCGCTCGACCAGGTCCTCCACCAGCGACTCCAGCTTGGCGCGGGAGATCTTCACGTTCAGGTGCTTCGGACCGGTCTGGTCAGCCGTGATGTACGGCAGGTTGACGTCGGTCTGCTGGCTGGAGGACAGCTCGATCTTGGCCTTCTCGGCGGCTTCCTTCAGGCGCTGCATGGCCAGCGGGTCGCCCTTGAGGTTGATGCCGCTTTCCTTTTTGAACTCGTCGACGAGGTAGTCGATCAGACGGATGTCGAAGTCCTCACCACCCAGGAAGGTATCGCCGTTGGTGGCCAGCACCTCGAACTGGTGTTCGCCGTCCACTTCGGCGATCTCGATCACGGAAACGTCGAAGGTACCGCCACCCAGGTCATAGACGATGATGGTGTGGTCACCCTTGGCCTTGTCCATGCCATAGGCCAGGGCAGCCGCGGTCGGCTCGTTGATGATCCGCTTGACGTCCAGGCCGGCGATGCGACCGGCATCCTTGGTGGCTTGGCGCTGGCTGTCGTTGAAATAGGCCGGCACGGTGATCACCGCTTCGGTGACCGGCTCGCCGAGATAGTCCTCGGCGGTCTTTTTCATCTTCTTCAGCACTTCGGCGCTGATCTGCGGCGGAGCCATCTTCTGGCCTTTCACCTCGACCCAGGCGTCACCGTTGTCGGCCTTGACGATCTTGTAGGGAACCAGCTTGATGTCCTTCTGCACCACCTCCTCTTCGAAGCGGCGACCGATCAGGCGTTTGACCGCATACAGGGTGTTCTGCGGGTTGGTCACCGCCTGGCGCTTGGCCGACTGGCCGACCAGGATTTCGCCGTCGTTGGTATAGGCGATGATGGACGGCGTGGTGCGTGCGCCCTCTGCGTTCTCGATGACCTTGGCCACACCGTTTTCCAGCACGGACACGCAGGAGTTGGTGGTGCCCAGATCGATACCGATGATTTTTCCCATGTTCATTCTCCGAAACTTGATTCAGCAGGCCACCGAGAGGCCCATGCGCCAACCGTTCCACTAGCTCGCACTGTGCCGGGAAGGCCAGGCGCGAAAGCCGATAAATACATGCCCTTACAGATGGGGACGAACCGTCCCATTTCAAGCCTGCTCGTCGTTCGAGGGCGTCGGCGCCTTGCTGACCACCACCATCGCCGGACGCAGCAGGCGACCGCTGAGCAGATAGCCCTTTTGGAACACCTTGAGCACGCTGCCGGGCTCGGCGCTGTCGCTTTCCTCCATGGCCATCGCCTGGTGATGTTCGGGATTGAAGGGCTCGCCGTGGGGATCGAGCTGCTCGAGCTGATAGCGCCGGAGGACGTCGTGAAACATCTTCAGGGTCAGCTCCATGCCTTCGCGCATCGGCCGGATCGACTCTTCGGCCGGATCGGACAGTTCGATGCCGCGCTCGAGGCTGTCGACCACTCCCAGCAGGTCCTGGGCAAAGCGCTCGAGAGCGAACTTGTGCGCCTTCTCCACATCCTGCTCGGCACGTCGACGCACGTTTTGCAATTCCGCCGCGGCACGCAGGGCCTGATCCTGGGCAGCAGCCAGTTGCTCCTCCAGTGCCTGCACGCGAGCGGCCAGGTCCTCACCGGCGGAGGTGCCCTCAGCGGCTGGAGTCTCCTCCGGCGCCCGGTTGTCGAGGTTCTGTTCGTCAGCCATGCATCTCTCCTCTCAAAAGGAATAGCGATCACGGGCGCGGACCCGCGTTTCTGCCGCCCTATATGGGGATGCAATCGGATGCTTCAAGAGGACTTGCACAGCCCATCCGCATTTCGAGCATGGACAAGTTGTCCGCACGAAACGAGCTACTGTATACATACACAGAAACCCATCCTGGGAGCTTCGCCATGCTGGTGCACCTGTCGATCCACAACTACGCCATTGTCGAACATCTCGACCTCGAGCTGGACGCCGGCATGACCGTCATTACCGGCGAAACCGGCGCCGGCAAGTCGATCATGCTCGATGCCCTCAGCTTGGCCCTCGGCGACCGGACCGACAGCGGCGCCGTGCGGCCGGGAGCGGACAGGGCGGACATCCTCGCCAGCTTCGATCTGACGGAGACTCCCGAAGCGCGGGCCTGGCTCGCCGAGCGCGACCTGGAACGCGAAGGCCCGTGCATCCTGCGCCGGGTGATCACCGCCGAAGGCCGCTCGCGCGCCTACATCAACGGCTCCCCGTGCCCGCAGGGCGATCTCAGGGCGCTCGGCGAGCTGCTGATCGACGTCCACAGCCAGCACGAACATCAGTCCCTGCTGAAGAACGACACCCAGCGCCGCCTGCTCGACGAGTACGCGGGCGCCAGCGATCTCGCCCGCCAGGTACGACTGGCCGCACAGCGCTGGCGACAGACCCGCCAGGAGCTGGAAAGGCTGAACAATGCCGGCGACGAGCAACGTGCCCGCCAGCAACTGCTCAGCTACCAACTGGAGGAGCTGGAGAATCTCGCCCTTGGCGCCCACGAACTGGAGGAGCTGGAGCAGGAATACAAGGCGCTGGCCAACGCAGAGCATCTGCTCGACAGTTGCCGTCAGGTCATCGACTTGTGCAGCGAGAACGATGCGGGCAACGTGCTCTCCGCCTTGACCGCCAGCCTGCAACGCCTAACCGGCCTGCAGGCGCAGCCCAGCCCGCTCGGTGAGGCGATCGATCTGCTGGCCAGCGCACAGATCCAAGTCGAGGAAGCCGTCGGCGAACTGAACCGTTTCCTCGATCACTTCGACATCGACCCGCAGCGCCAGCAGAGCATCGAAGAACGGCTCGACGCCATCTACAGCTTGGCGCGCAAGCACCGCGCCCAGCCACACGATCTGATTCCCCTACAGCAGCGGCTGCGGGGCGAACTGGCCGGGCTAAACGCAGACGACGAAACCCTCGAGCAGCTCGGCCAGGAGCTGGCGGCCTATGAGCGGCATTACCAGGAAAAGGCCGTGGAACTCAGCGACCTCCGGCGACAGGCGGCCGCACATCTGGGCATAGCGGTCGAGCAGCAGATGCAGCGGCTCGGCATGCCCGGCGGACGCTTCGCCATCGAACTGCCGCCATGCGGCTCGAGAGAGCCGCATCCCCAAGGGTTCGAACAGGCTGAATTCCTGGTCAGCGCCAACCCCGGCCAGCCATTGAAACCCCTGGCCAGGGTCGCCTCGGGTGGCGAGCTGTCGCGCATCAGCCTGGCGATACAGGTGATCACCGCCCAGACGTCACGCACGCCGACCCTGGTGTTCGACGAGGTCGACGTCGGCATCGGCGGGCCGACCGCCGAGGTGGTCGGCCAACTCCTGCGCCGGCTCGGCGAACTCGGTCAAGTGCTGACCGTCACCCATCTGCCCCAGGTGGCCGCCCAAGGCCATCGCCACCTTTTCGTGCACAAGGTACGCGGAGCCGGAGAAACCCGTACGGCAGTCGCCCTGCTGGAGGGCGATCCACGTATCGAAGAACTGGCCCGCATGCTGGGTGGGCTCGAACTGACCGAGGAATCACTGGCCCACGCGCGCCGCATGATCGGCAGCGCCCAAGTCTGAAGATATAAGCGGCCGATCATTGAGGCGACCTACCGGCCGCCTTTCCGCTCGTGCGACGGACCGGCCGGCCTTAGGACTTCTTGCGCACGTAAAGCACCAGGTTGTGATCGACCAGTTCGAAGCCGTGCCGCTTGACGATTTCCCGCTGCAACTTCTCGATATCCGGATCGTAGAATTCGATCACTTCGCCGGAATCCACACATACCATGTGGTCGTGGTGACCGCTGTCGGCCAACTCGAATACCGCATGTCCGCCATCGAAGTTGTGGCGCACCACCAGCCCAGCCGCCTCGAACTGGGTCAGCACCCGATAGACCGTCGCCAGCCCCACGTCTTCCCCGGCCTCCATCAACGCCTTGTAGACATCCTCCGCGCTCATATGGCGATGTCCGGCAGAGTCGAGCATCTGCAGGATCTTGACGCGCGGCAGGGTAACTTTCAGACCGGCTTTACGCAGTTCGTTATTTTCAACCATGGTCGGCTTTCTTGCTGCTGCTTCGCAGCCTCCTTCAATGCGGGTATTATCAGGGATTCGTCGCCCCAGCAGATAGTGGAACTCTCCCAGTAATGCAAAACACCAAGCTCATGCTGACCAGTCTACCCCTCGTGGGCCTGCTCACGCTTGCCGGCTGCACGATTCCCGGGGTGTACAAAATCGACATTCAGCAGGGCAATGTCGTGACGCAGGACATGATAGACCAGTTGCGCCCCGGAATGACCCGCCGGCAAGTCCGGTTTGTCATGGGAAGCCCTCTGATCACCGACACCTTTCACCCAAACCGCTGGGATTACCTGTACAGCATAAAACCCGGGGGCGGCCAACGTCTGCAAGAGCGGGTCAGCCTGGTGTTCGACAGCAACGATCTGTTGATCGGTCTGGCCGGCGACTTCCTCCCTGGCGCCACACGCGAAGAGGAAATCATGGGCGGCAGCGGCGGCACCGCCATCAGGAAGGCACCGACCGAAGAAGCCGAAGAACCGATCAAACCCGGCTCCCTGCTCGAAGAGATCCAGCGCGAAGTGGACAAGGCGGAAAGCGAACCCGTACCGACACCGGAACCCCTGGACCCCAGCATGCAATAAGCTTGCCAGGCCAAAGCCCGCTAATCCGCCGGCCTTCCGCCCGCCTTGGCCCCGGCAGCCCTGGCTGCTCGCAGCTTGCGAATCTCCTTCGGATCGGCGATCAACGGACGATAGATCTCCACTCGCTCGCCATCCTCCAGCACGCACTCTTCCGCTCCGGACACCACCTTGCCGAAAACGCCCAGAGGACTGTTCGCCAGATCCAGACCGGGAAAGTCCCGGTCGAGCCCTGAGCGCAACGCCGCCTCGCGTACCGTGGTGCCGCATGGCACGCTCAGGCTGACGAGCTTCTGCCGATCAGCCAGGGCATACACCACCTCCACGGCGATATTCCGTTTATCCATACAGTTGCTTGGCCCGTTCGCAAAAGGCATCCACCAGGGTATTGGCCGCCTGGTTGAACAGCGGCCCGAGAGTCGCTTTGATCAGCGGCCCGGAGTAGTCGAAAGTCAGGTCGAGACTGATCTTGCAGGCCTTCTCGCCAAGCGCCTTGAACTCCCAGAGACCATGCAGGTGGGCAAAGGGCCCCTCCTCCAGGCTCATCTCGATGCTTCGCCCCGGCTGCAGGGTGTTCCGGGTGAGAAAGCGCTGACTCAATCCGCCCTTGGCCACCGCCAGCCGGGCACGCATATGCGTCTCGCCGACCTCCAGCACTTCGGCAGCGCTGCACCAGGGGAGAAAATCCGGGTAGCGCGCCACGTCGTTGACCAGGTCGTAAAGGGCACGCGCCGGAAAGGGCAGCAGTGCCGAGCGGTGTATACGCGTCGCCATTCAATAGCTCTCGGTTACTTCGTCGATTCGCGGGCAAACAGGGCGGCACGCCTGACGCCCACGGCGCCGCGAAGGGATGCCATGGCCCAGGCGAAGGACGCAGCCGGCGAAATCCGGTGCACCTTGGCCGCCGCTGCATGCAGAAGCGATCAAGTATTGTCCGAAATTAACCGCCCCCCCTCAAGCTCGGTGTCGCCAGCCCGCCTGCAACTGCCTATAATGCGCGCCCTATGGCTAAGCAAAAGAAACACCCTCAGGGCAACATTGCGCAAAACAAGAAGGCGCTGCACGATTATTTCATCGAACAGAAGTTCGAGGCCGGCCTGGCCCTGTCCGGCTGGGAAGTGAAGAGCCTGCGCGCCGGCAAGGCACAACTGGTCGACAGCTACGTGCTGCTCAAGGATGGCGAGGCTTGGCTGATGGGTAGCCATATCACGCCCTTGAAGACGGCCAGCACCCATGTGATCGCCGACCCCACCCGCACCCGTAAGCTGCTGCTGCACAAGCGCGAACTCGGCAAGCTGTTCGGCTCCGTCCAGCAGAAAGGCTATGCTTGCGTCGCCCTCTCGCTGTACTGGAAGAAACATCTGATCAAGTGCGAGATCGCCCTGGCCAAGGGCAAGAAGGAATACGACAAGCGCGACACCGAGAAGGTCCGGGACTCCGATCGGGAAATCCAGCGCGCCATACGCAGCAAGGGCAAAGAAGACTGACCCTGGGGCAGCGGCCATGCATGGCGCGCGCCTTCAGCTCTCGGCCAATCCCTGACGGCGGCGCGCCCGCGCCTCGCGTTGCGCTTCCCGTTGCACCTCGGCCAGCACCTCCTGCACATAGTGGATATGCCGGCTGGACACTTCCCGCGCCTCCTCGGCCCGCCCTCCGACGATCGCCTCATACAGTTCACGGTGCTGCTGCAACAGCATGTCGCGGGTTTCGCCGCGCTGGGCATACATGCCGCCGATATTGGTCACCACATTGCGTCTGAGCAGATCGAACAGCCCCTTGATGGTGTGCAGCAGCACGGCATTATGGCTGGCCTCGGCGATCGCCAGATGAAAATGTGCATCGGCCAGTCCTTCCTCGGGACCGCCGCCAAGCACCGGAGAGTCGTAACAACGCTGCAGGCGCTCGAAGGCGGAGCGCAGGCGCTCATGGTCCAGCGGCGTGGCGCGCAGTGCCGCATAGAAGGCACAGGCACCTTCCAGGGTATGCCGGAATTCCAGCAGGTCACGCTGCGCCTCGGTACTGCTTTCCAGCAACTGCAGCAATGGATCGCTGAAGGTCGAGCCCAACGATTCGGCCACATAGGTGCCCCCGCCCTGCCGGCTGACCAGCAGGCCGCGCGCCGCCAGCTTCTGGATCGCCTCGCGCAGCGAGGGGCGCGACACGCCGAACTGCTCGGCCAGTGCACGCTCTGCCGGTAGACGCTCGCCCGCCTTAAGCGAGCCTTCGAGAATCATCGCCTCCAGGCGCACAACGATATCGTCCGACAGACGGCGCTGTCGGACCGGACCGAATTCCATTGTCTTCCTCCTCAGTCCACCGAACTACTGGCTTGACTATTTAGCGACCTACTTATTACCAGCCTCCCCGGCTCTCCCGCGAAGCCTGCCCACGACGCTCAAGCCCAGTAATAACAAGTCCTGGAAGAGGCTGGCGACAAAATTCGCAAGGGGACAAATTGACACGGCACCCGCATAAAAACTAATCTTGTCCGGCGACACTGTAAATTGGTATTACCAATTTATCAACTGCAGCGACAAAAATCGGCTGCGGCCCGCCGCCTAGCCCGGGACACCCGACCCCGACCACGGTACGGCCAGGGCGCGTCGCACCGAGTCGTCGATCCTATCCAAGAACAATCAAAGGGTCCCCCCATGCAAGCTTGGCAACAGCTTTACACGCCACTTGGCAGCCTCGGCCTGTCGGCACTGGCTGCCCTCATTCCGATCATATTCTTCTTCCTCGCCCTCGCCGTGTTCCGCCTTAAGGGATACGTGGCGGGCAGCATCACCCTAGGGCTCTCGCTCCTGGTCGCCATCCTCGCCTACGACATGCCGGCCGACATGGCCCTGGCTGCCGCCGGCTATGGCTTCGCCTATGGCCTGTGGCCGATCGCCTGGATCATCGTCGCCGCCGTCTTTCTCTACAAACTGACGGTGAAAAGCGGTCAGTTCGAGATCATCCGCAGTTCAGTGCTCTCGATCACCAGCGACCAGCGCCTGCAGGTACTGCTGATCGGCTTCTCCTTCGGCGCTTTCCTCGAGGGAGCGGCAGGCTTCGGTGCGCCGGTGGCGATCACCGCCGCCCTACTGGTCGGCCTCGGCCTCAACCCGCTGTATGCCGCCGGCCTGTGCCTGATCGCCAACACCGCACCGGTAGCCTTCGGCGCCCTTGGCATTCCGATCATCGTCGCCGGCCAGGTCACTGGCATCGATGCCTTTGACATCGGCGCCACGGCCGGTCGCCAATTGCCCTTCCTGTCGGTCATCGTGCCGTTCTGGCTGGTGGCGATGATGGACGGCTGGCGCGGCATCAAAGAAACCTGGCCAGCCGCACTGGTGGCAGGCGCCAGTTTTGCCATCACTCAGTACTTCACCTCCAACTACATCGGCCCGGAATTGCCCGATATCACTTCAGCACTGGTCAGCCTGGTGTGCTTAACCCTGTTCCTCAAGGCCTGGCAACCCAAGTTTGCCGAAGAAATCGAAGTGGTCGGCATTTCCGCCGGAGGCGCCGCAGTGATGGGAAATTTCGGCGGCAGCCGTCCCACCGAGCCATCCCCCTACACTCTGAGCCAGACTTTCAAGGCCTGGTCGCCGTTCCTGATCCTCACCGGCCTGGTAACCCTCTGGACCTTGAAACCCTTCAAGGCCTTGTTCGTACCGGGCGGAGCATTGGACAGCCTGGTCCTGCTGCTACCCATTCCGCACCTGGATCAACTGGTGATCAAGATGACTCCGATCGCCACCGCTCCGGCCCCCATGGCAGCGGTGTTCAAGTTCGATCCGATCTCGGCCACCGGCACAGCGATCTTCTTCTCCGCCCTGATTTCCATGGCGGTACTAAAAATCGCTCCAAAAATTGGTCTGACCAGCTTCAAGGAAACGCTGCTGGAGCTGAGATGGCCCATTCTATCCATCGGCATGGTGCTGGGATTCGCCTTCGTCACCAACTACTCCGGCATGTCAGCAACCATGGCGCTGGTACTGGCCGGAACCGGTGCACTGTTCCCGTTCTTCTCGCCGTTTTTGGGCTGGCTGGGTGTATTCCTCACCGGCTCGGATACCTCCGCCAACGCCCTGTTCAGCTCGCTGCAGGCCACCACTGCGCACCAGATCGGCGTCAATGACACCCTGATGGTGGCGGCCAACACCAGCGGCGGCGTGACCGGCAAGATGATTTCGCCGCAATCGATCGCCGTGGCCTGCGCCGCCACTGGCCTGGTCGGCAAGGAGTCGGACCTGTTCCGTTTCACCCTCAAGCACAGCCTGATCTTCGCCGCCTTCGTCGGTTTGATCACCTTGGCCCAGGCCTACGTGTTCACCGGCATGCTGCTGCACTGAGAAGGCGCCGGCAAAACCCTTAGCCACCTTGCCAGCGGCTCGCTGCTGGGTTTTGCCGGCCAACTTCGGCCTGCTTGAATAAACGGCCGGTGCCGGGACTTCCTCCGTGCCGGCCATTTCCAAACCGGGCTTCCCAGAGATATGCCTGATGAGCGAACTCTTCTACAACGCCGCACCCAACGCCACCCGCGTGGCGCCGCCCCTGCCCGAAGCGCGCCGCTACCCGGCGCAGAAACCGGGCAACGCCTACCTGTTCGGCACCTGCGTGCTCGACCTGTTCTTCCCCGAAGCCGGCCTCGACGCCATCCGCCTGCTCGAACGCGAAGGCATCAAGGTGCACTTCCCGCAGGAACAGAGCTGTTGCGGCCAGCCGGCCTACACCTCGGGTTACACCGACGAGGCGCGAGAAGTCGCCCGCGCCCAGCTCGCGCTGTTCGCCGGGGACTGGCCGCTGGTGGTGCCGTCCGGCTCCTGCGCCGGGATGATTCGCCACCATTACGCCGAGCTGTTCAAGGACGAGCCGGCTACCCTGCGCCAGGTGCAGGCCCTGGCCGCGCGCACCTTCGAACTGGCCGAGTTCCTCCTGCACGTCTGCAAGGTCGAACTCAAGGACCGCGGCCAGCCGACCCGCATCGCCCTGCACACTTCCTGCTCGGCGCGCCGCGAGATGAACACCCACCTGCACGGCCGCGCCCTGCTCGCCCAACTGGAACGGGTCGAACGCGTCGAGCACGACCACGAGAGCGAATGCTGCGGCTTCGGCGGCACCTTCAGCGTGCGCATGCCGGGCATTTCCGGCGCCATGGTCGCCGACAAGAACCACGCCCTGAAGGAATCCGGTGCCGCCGCAGTGGTCAGCGCCGACTGCGGCTGCCTGCTCAATATCAATGGCGCGCTGGAGAAACAGAACGAGACGCTGCGCGGCCAGCACCTGGCCAGCTTCCTCTGGAAACGCACCGGAGGTGTCGAATGAACAGCCAGGCCCGTATCCCGGCGCTGGAACTCTCCAGCCGCGACCTCAAGCACAACGCCCACGACGCCCTCGGCGACGCCCAATTGCGCGGCAACATGCGCAAGGCCATGGACTCGCTGATGGCCAAGCGCTTGGCGGCGATGCCGGACGAGTATGAACGCGAACACTTGCGCGAGATGGGCAACCACGTACGTGCCCGCGCCCTCTCCAAGCTGCCGGAACTGCTCGAGCGGCTGGAGACCAACTTGATCCGCAACGGGGTCAAGGTGCACTGGGCGGAAACGGTGGACGAAGCCAACGCCATCGTCCTGCGGATCGCCGAGGCCCATGGGGCCAGACAGGTGATCAAGGGCAAGTCGATGGTCAGCGAGGAAATGGAAATGAACCATTTCCTCGAAAGCCACGGCATCGAGGCCCTGGAGTCCGACATGGGCGAGTACATCATCCAGCTCGACCACGAGAAGCCCACCCACATCATCATGCCGGCAATCCACAAGAACGCCCGGCAAGTGGCCAATCTGTTTCACGACAAGCTTGGCGAGCCCTACACCGAGGACGTCGACGCGCTGATCCAGACCGGCCGGCGCGTGCTACGCCAGAAGTTCTTCGAGGCCGACATCGGCATCTCCGGGGTCAACTTCGCGGTGGCCGAAACCGGCACCCTGCTTCTGGTGGAAAACGAGGGCAACGGCCGTATGTCGACCGGCGTACCGCCGGTACACATCGCGGTGACCGGCATCGAGAAAGTGGTCGAGAACCTGCGCGACGTGGTGCCGCTGCTCTCGCTGCTGACCCGCTCGGCGCTCGGCCAGGGCATCACCACCTACGTCAACATGATCTCCGGGCCGCGCAAGGCTGACGAGCTGGACGGCCCGCAGGAAGTGCACCTGGTGCTGTTGGACAACGGCCGCAGCCAGGCCTTCGCCGACAGCGAACTGCGCCAGACCCTCAACTGCATCCGCTGTGGGGCCTGCATGAACCACTGCCCGGTGTACACCCGGATCGGCGGCCAGGCCTACGGCACCGTTTATCCCGGGCCAATCGGCAAGATCGTCTCGCCGCACCTGATGGGCCTGGAGAACACCCCTGACCACCCCAGCGCCTCCTCGCTGTGCGGCGCCTGCGGCGAGGTCTGTCCGGTGAAGATCCCGATCCCCGCGCTGCTGCGCCGCCTGCGCGAGGAGAACGTGAAACGCCCTGACGACCCGCACAAGGTCATGCGCGGCCAGGGCAGCAAGTACTCGCCGCGCGAACGCCTGCTGTGGAAGAGCTGGCGCCTGCTCAACACCTCACCCCCGCTCTACCGCGTCTTCGGCTTCTTCGCCACCCGCCTGCGCAGCTTGACGCCCGGCCACCTCGGCGCTTGGACGCAGAACCACAGCGTACCGAAACCGGCCGCCCGCTCGCTGCACGAGTTGGCCCGCGAGCATCTGGAGGGCAAATAATGATGTCGGCCAAAGCCACTATCCTCGCCAAGTTGAGAAAGAGCCTCGAAAGTATCGCGCCGGTAGCCGACGACTACGACGCGGACCTGGTGACCCGGCCCTGGAGCTACCCGACCGCCGAACGCATCCCACGCCTGCGCCAGTTGATGGAAGCAGTGCACACCGAAACCCACCTGACCAGCACGGCCGACTGGCCGGTGCTGCTGGAAAAGCTGCTGGCCGATAAACAACTGCCCAGCCTGCTGATCGCCCCAGGCACCGCCCACGGTTCGCAACTCGCCACGCATTTCACCGGACGCGAGGGCCTGCCGCGGCTCAAGGCCTACGACCGGCCGATCGAGGAATGGAAAGCCGAGCTGTTCGACGACACCCCGGCCAGCCTGACCGGCAGCCTCGGCGCCATCGCCGCCACCGGCAGCCTGATCCTCTGGCCGACCCGCGAAGAGCCGCGACTGATGAGCCTGGTGCCGCCGGTACACTTCGCTCTGCTCAAAGCCAGCGAGGTCTACGACAACTTCCTCGAGGTGCAGCGGAAACAGCAGTGGGCGGCCGGCATGCCGACCAACGCCTTGCTGGTCTCCGGCCCGTCGAAGACCGCCGATATCGAGCAGGTGCTGGCCTACGGCGCCCACGGACCCAAGGATCTGGTCGTGTTGATCTTGGAGGATGCATGAACCTGCCCGCTTCCTTTATTAGCGCCGTCGAGCGCCTGATTCCTCGCGAGCGGCGCTTCGACGATCCGCTGTCGACCCTGGCCTTCGGCACCGACGCCAGTTTCTACCGGTTGATTCCCAAGCTAATCGTGCGCGTCGAAAGCGAAGCCGAAGTGGTCAAGCTGCTGCGCCTGGCCAGCGCCGAGGGCGTGCCGGTGACCTTCCGTGCCGCCGGCACCAGCCTCTCCGGCCAGGCAGTGACCGATTCAGTGCTGATCGTCCTCGGCGAGCACTGGAACGGCCGCGACATCCGCAACGGCGGTGCGCAGATCCGCCTACAGCCTGGCGTCATCGGCGCCCACGCCAACGCCGTGCTAGCCCCGCTGGAACGCAAGATCGGCCCGGACCCGGCCTCGATCAATGCGGCCAAGATCGGCGGCATCGTTGCCAACAACTCCAGCGGCATGTGCTGCGGCACCGCGCAGAACAGCTATCACACCCTCGCCGCCCTGCGCCTGGTGCTGGCCGACGGTAGCGTGCTGGACACCGAGGACCCGCTTAGCGTGGCCCGCTTCCAGGCCAGCCATGGCGAACTGCTCGAACGGCTCGCCGAACTGGGCCGGCAGACCCGCGCCGACGAAACACTGGCCGCAAAGATCCGTCACAAGTACCGGCTGAAGAACACCACCGGCCTGTCGCTCAACGCGCTGGTCGACTATGACCAGCCGCTGGACATCCTCACCCACCTGATGGTCGGCTCCGAAGGCACCCTGGGCTTTATCAGCGCGGTGACCTACCACACCGTGCCCGAGCACCCGCACAAGGCCAGCGCGCTGATCGTCTTCCCCGACGTGGAGACCTGCTGCAACGCCGTGCCGGTGCTCAAGCAGCAGCCGGTCTCGGCGGTGGAACTCCTGGACCGGCGCAGCCTGCGCTCGGTGGAGAACATGAAAGGCATGCCGAACTGGGTGAAGAGCCTGTCCGCCACCGCCTGCGCCCTGCTGATCGAGACCCGCGCCTCCGGCCCCTCGCTGCTGGCCGAGCAGATCGAGCGGATCATGGCCGCCATCGCCGACTTCCCGGTGGAGAAACAGGTCGACTTCAGCAGTGACCCGGCCGTCTACAACCAGTTGTGGAAGATCCGCAAGGACACTTTCCCAGCGGTCGGCGCGGTGCGCAGAACCGGCACCACGGTGATTATCGAGGACGTCACCTTCCCCATCGAGCGCCTAGCCGAGGGCGTCAACCGGCTGATCCAGCTCCTGGAGAAACACCGCTACGACGAGGCGATCCTGTTCGGCCATGCCCTGGAAGGCAACCTGCACTTCGTCTTCACCCAGGGCTTCGACGAGCCGGCCCAGATCGCTCGCTACGAGGCCTTCATGCAGGAGGTGGCGCAACTGGTGGCGGTGGAGTTCGGCGGCTCGCTGAAAGCCGAGCATGGCACCGGACGCAACATGGCGCCCTTCGTCGAGCTGGAATGGGGTCACGACGCCTACCAGTTGATGTGGAAAATCAAGCGCCTGCTCGACCCCAAGGGCATCCTCAACCCCGACGTGGTGCTCTCGGAGGATCCCGAGCTCCACCTGAAGAACCTCAAGCCGTTGCCGGCCGCCGACGAGATCGTCGACAAGTGCATCGAGTGCGGCTTCTGCGAGCCGGTCTGCCCGTCCCGTGGCCTGACCCTGACGCCGCGCCAGCGCATCGTCATATGGCGCGACATCCAGGCCAAGCGGCGCGACAATGCCGGCAGCACTGCTCTGGAAAAGGCCTACCGCTACCAGGGCATCGACACCTGCGCGGCCACCGGCCTGTGCGCCCAGCGCTGTCCGGTGGGAATCAACACCGGCGACCTGGTGCGCAAGCTGCGCGGCCTGGATGCCGGCCACGCCGGAACCGCCGACTGGCTGACCGAGCACTTCGCCGCCAGCGTGCGCGCCTCGCGCCTGGTGCTGCTCGCCGCCGACAGCGCGCGGCGTCTGCTCGGTGCGCCGCGCCTGGCGAAGCTCAGCGGCGCTCTGTCGCGGATTAGCGGCGGGCATCTGCCACAGTGGACGCCCGCCATGCCACAGCCGGTACGGCTGAAGCGGCTTGCCGCAGCGCAGCCCGACGAGCGGCCACGGGTAGTTTATCTGGCCGCCTGCGTATCGCGCGCCATGGGTCCGGCCAGCGACGACCGGGAACAAGTGCCGCTGCTCGACAAGACCCGCGCCCTGCTGGAAAAGGCCGGCTACCAGGTGGTCTTCCCGAAAGATCTGGACAAGCTCTGCTGCGGCCAGCCATTCGCCTCCAAGGGCTATCCCAAACAGGCCGAGCGCAAGCGCCGGGAAACTCTCGACGCCCTGCTCGAAGCCAGTCGCGGCGGTCTCGATCCGATCTATTGCGACACCAGCCCCTGCACCCTGCGGCTAGTCAGGGAGCAGATCGACCCGCGCCTGCAGATCTTCGATCCGGTGAAGTTCATCCGTACCTTCCTGCTCGACCGGCTGGACTTCGAGGCGCAGGAAACGCCGATCGCCGTGCACGTCACCTGCAGCACCCAACACCTGGGCGAGGCCGAGGCCTTGATCGACATCGCCCGGCGCTGCGCCCGCGAAGTAGTGGTTCCGGAAGGCATCCACTGCTGCGGCTTCGCCGGCGACAAGGGCTTCACCAGTCCCGAACTGAACGCCAACGCCCTGCGCACCCTCAAGGAAGCGGTGCAGTATTGCGAGGAAGGCATTTCCACCAGTCGCACCTGCGAGATCGGTCTCAGCCGGCACAGTGGCCTCGACTACCACGGGCTGGTCTACCTGGTCGATCGGGTCAGCCGCGCCAAGGCCTGTCCGGTCTGATCCCGCCAGGGCAGGGACGCCCCGCCGACCATGCTTTCAGGAGTCGTCCTCGACCCGCTCGGCCTGCCCGGTCGGCGGTCCGCCGGACGGCATCCGCTGATCCTCGGGCGCCGCCGCTCCCGGCAGATCGATCCAGAAGCGGCAACCGTGTCCGGGCTCGCTGTAGAAGCCCATGCTGCCGTTCATCATGCTCGCCAGCTCGTGGCACAGCACCAGACCGATACCGGCCCCCGGAATGTTCGAGCTTTCCCGGCCGAGACGCTGGAAAGGCTGGAACAACTGGCTCTGCTGCTTGGCATCAAGCCCCGGTCCGGTGTCCTTGACCCAGATCCGCACACAGTCCGAACGCACCTCGTAGCCGAGCGTGATGCGGCCCTGCGGGCAGTTGTACTTGATCGCGTTGGACAGCAGGTTCAGCAGGATCTGCTGCAGGCGGCGGGAGTCGGCCTGTACGTAGAGGAGCCGGCACATGGGTATTAGCTGCAGTTGCAACTGACGTTCGCGGATCTGCGGTTGGACCAGTTCGATGCAACCGGCCAGCATGGCGCCGACCTCGACCGGCCGGATATGCAATTGCTGACGACGCCCCTCCAACGTTGAGAGATCGAGGATATCGTCGACCAGCGCGGTGAGATGTCGGCTGGCCTTGACGATTTCCCGGGCATATTCGCCGATCGGCACCGCCTCGGGCTTGCTCTCCACCTCCAACTCGATCAACTGGGCGAAACCCTGCACCGCGTTCAACGGCGTGCGCAGCTCGTGGCTCATGCTGGACAGGAAACGACTCTTCGCCCGACTGGCGTCCTGGGCCTCTAGGGTAGCGCGTCGCAGGTCCCTCTCCACCGCCTTCAGCCGGGAAATATCCACATGGGTACCCGCCGAACGCAGCACCCGGCCACGAGCGTCCCACTCCAACGCCTGGCCACGGGACAGCAGCCAGACGTATTGGCCGGCGCGGTCGATACAGCGGTACTCCACTTCGTAGACCCCGTCCATACCGCTGAAGAAACTTTCGCGACGCAGCCTGAGGCGCTCCATGTCGTCCGGATGTACCAACTGGTTGAACACCTCGAGAGGCACGCACTCGGAGCCCAGGGCGAAACGCCGGGCGAAACGGCTGCTCACCCGGATCAGACTCTTTTCCGCGACGATTTCCCAAAGGCTTTCGGTGGTGTGCTCCATCACCAACTCCAGCAGGCGCTCGGCTCTGGAGCGCTCTGCCTCGCTGGCCTGCAACTGGCGATCGCTGCTGCGTACCGCATTGGCCATCGCATTCAGCTCTTCGATCCGGCTGGTACGCAGCGGTGAAAGCGGCCCATCTCCCGCTTGCCACTGGTCCCGCCCCAAGTGTCGCAGCATTTCGACAATGTCGTTGATCGGCTGCTCCAGTTCGCGGCTCAGACGACGCGAACGGCGCCACCAGAGCCCCAAGAACAGTGCATGGAACAGTATCAGGCCGGCTATCAGCAGATAGCCTATCTTCTGGTAGTGGGTAGCCAGGGCACGAGTCGGTTGGAGAAGCCGACTCTTGTCTACAACTAGCAGCAGGCGCCAGCCGGCCTGGGAAATCCCCCTCCAGGTCAGTAGATGCTCGCGTCCGTCGAACAGTGCCGAGCGTATCTCCCCTTCGGCTCCAGCCGCCGGCAGCAGGTGCCCCACCTCGCGCAGATAGCGTGGCGCATTGACCACGGAATCGCCCGAGGCCCCGCGCTGTCCCGGCAGGAGCATGACGTTGCCACTCTCGTCGACCAGCATGGCGTGCCCCTGCCAGGGCACACCCAGATCGCCGATATTGGCGAGCAGGCGCTCGATATCGATCTCCAGGCCGACCACGCCCTCCAGGAAATCGCTGCGATAGACAGGAGCGATCGAGGATACTCGCCAGCGCCCGTCCTCACTACGATAGGGCGCGGTCCACAGCGGCTCGCGCGTCGGGTTGCGGGTCTCGTCGGCACGGGAATAGAAGCCGTATCCGGGAGACGGCCTGTCGCCGAGATCCCGCTGCAACACATCGAAGAACGGATAGCTGCGGATATAGCCATCCCGGCTGCGGAAATGGACCGCGATCACCGGCGGGTTGGCCTCCTTGATCGAGCGCATCAGTCCGTCGAGACGCGACAGACGCAGGGCCTTGGCATGATCCTGGAGTTCGGGCGGCGTGTCCTTGACATAGAACGAAGCCGCGCGCCCCTCGCCGTTGCGGCTGTAGAACAGCCCGTTCGGGCCGACCACGTGCCTAACCCGCTCCACGGCATCCGGCCGGAAGCCGCGCTCCTGCAGGGCATGGGCGACGGCGCCGCGAAAGATCCTCGTCTGCCGCACTATCTCCTGCAAATCCCGATCGATGATCTTCGCCTCGCGCTGCAGGGTATAGGCCAGTTCCTGCTCTACCCGTTCCTCCAGATGCCCGAGCTGAGCATCGCGCATGGCGGCATTGCTCAGCAAATAGGCGCCGACCAGCACGACTTCCACCAGTAGCAAGGGAATCAGGGCGCACTGTATAAAGGCGCGCCAGAGCCACTGGCGCAAGGGGTATCGCGTTGCCCGAGGCATGGAAAAGTCTCGTCACCCGGCGACATCGGAATAAGCATCATATAGCAGCCCGCCGGCGAATTTCGCCAATCTCGGTAGTCGACGCACCGAGCCATTTGCCGTAGACTTAACCGACCACCTAGGGTTTTGGGGCCGATTAGGATTCGACGCCGGTAACGAAACTTGAGGGGCATGCCGAGCTGGTGGCAGAACTCGTAAATCCGCTGCTACAAACTTATAGTTGCCAACGACGACAACTACGCTCTGGCGGCTTAATGCCCCAGCAGTCTCCAGGGGATGCCTGTAAACCCGAAGAGACTGTCAGATAGAACAGGATCGCCGCCAAGTTCGCTGTAGACGTAACGGCTAAAACTCATACAGCTCGCCCAAAGCACCCTGCCCGTCGGGCCGCAATGGGTTAACTCAATAGACAGGGCTAAGCATGTAGAACCGATAGCGGAGAGCTGGCGGACGGGGGTTCAAATCCCCCCGGCTCCACCAAATGCAAGTTTCCACATGCACCGGAAACACCCCAAGAAGCCCGCCCCGTGCGGGCTTTCTTGTTTCTACATGCCCCCGAATGCTTCCCTATAGCATTGCCCCGTATATGCCTCTGTGTATGTTTCTGAAAAAATTGAACAGAAGGCATACAAGCGATGAAGCGCAGCGAGATCAAGCGTCGCCCTCTGGCCGATACCGTGCTCGCCACCCTGGAACCAGAGGCCACCGTATACCACGAGCTGGACGGCAATGGCCTGTACTTCCGGGTTAAGCCGAATGGCAGCAAGTCGTGGGAGCTGCGCTACAAGAAGCCAGACGGCAAATGGTCCTGGCTTGGACTTGGAGGCTACGGCACAGGCGACCATCAATTGACCGGCGCGCAGGCCCGCCAGGAAGCCGCCAAACTGCGCAGCGACTCATCTGAGGGTAGTTAACCCGCTCGCCACGAAACGCGCCAGAAAGGCCGCCGAAGCCGAAGCAGCCAACAACACGTTCGAGCACCTGGCCCGCGAGTGGTACGCGACCAAGTGCAAGACTTGGACGAAAGGCACGGCGGTTCGCACCATCGGCGCCTTGGAGAAGCACGTGTTCCCCGTGTTCGGTAAGCGCCCCTATGTCTCGATCCTGCCGATGGAGTGGATGGAGCTCCTCCGCAGCATGGAACAGACCGGCATCGTCAAGCAGACCAGCCGCGTGCGCGGCATGTGCCGGGAGATTTACGACCTTGCCCGAGTTACTGGTCGCGTCACCCACAACCCGCTCGAAGGTCTGCACAAGTTCCTACTGACCAAGCTCGTCGAGAATTACGCCCACGTTCCACTCGATGAGCTGCCGGCACTGCTGCGCGCAATCCAGTCTTACCCCCACGCCACCGACGTGCGCATCGGCCTGCAACTGCTGGCCATGCTGGCCTGTCGCCCGTCCGAGATCAGGGAAGCCCGCTGGTCCGAGTTCGACCTCGATGCCGGCCTGTGGACGATCCCCGCCGAGCGCATGAAGCGCCGCCGCGAGCATCTTGTGCCCCTGCCCTCTCAGGCCGTGGAACTGCTGCGCGGCCTGCACAACCTGACCGGCACTTACCCGCTGCTGTTCCCCGGCCGCAGCGACACCACCAAGCCCCGGAGCAATACCACCGTGTTCCTGATGGCCTTGCGCCGTCTGGGGTACGAAGGACGCCAGACCGACCACGGCTTCCAGCATGTCGCCTCGACGATCCTCAACGAGCACGGTTTCGACGAAAACCACATCGAGTCCCAGCTCTCGCACGTCAAGGAAGGGGTGGCAGGCGTCTACAACAAAGCGCAGTACCTGAACCAGCGCCGGGAAATGATGCAGTGGTATGCCGACCATCTGGACACGCTCGCCGCCAGCAACGTGGTGGAGTTCAAGCGAGCGTAACGGTTTACCGGCTGGCCTAGGGTCGCTCCCGAAAAGCGGACTTCCCACCCGCCTGACCAGCCGCTCTATTCAGGGTGGGAGCGCCTGGGGGCGGCATGTCATTCAACCAGCACAAGAACTCCATGGAGCTGATCGAGCGCTATGCCGCCAAGTTCAAGCGCTTCGGGGCTCTAATGAGATGGTCACCCCCACACCCTGCGAAAGCTAACTTTCGCAGGGTGTTTTATTTTCGCAGACCATCGCCATGAGCACAGTCGCACTGGTAGGCATCGATCTTGGCAAGCACAGTTTCCATCTGCATGGGCAGGACAAGGCGGAGCGGGAAGTCTTCGGCAAAAAAGCGACACGCCTACACAGATGATGCGTTTG
Organism: Azorhizophilus paspali; assembly: GCF_043587585.2. GTDB lineage: Bacteria > Pseudomonadota > Gammaproteobacteria > Pseudomonadales > Pseudomonadaceae > Azotobacter > Azotobacter paspali. The sequence goes on along the minus strand of NZ_CP171449.1, from coordinate 588,389 downwards.
CTGGGCAATCTGCCAGCCTGCAGCGTGGCGCTGGAGGCCTGTACGGGGGCTCACTTCATTGCGCGCCAACTGATCGCGACCGGGCATGAGGTGAAGTTGATCGCGCCACGGTTTGTCCGTCCGTTCGTCAAGAGCAACAAGAACGACTTCATCGATGCCGAGGCGATCCGCGAAGCGGCTTCTCGACCGACCATGCGTCTTGTTACGCCGAAGACAGAGGTACGACAGACGTTATCGGTGCCGCACCGCATACGCGACTCCTTAGAGCGCGACCGTACGAAAACCGTCAATCCGGTCCATGGCTTCTTGTTGGAGTTCGGCGTCAGCTTGCCCAAGGGGCTTTCGCTGATTAGGCGCTTGCCAACAACATTGGCTGAGCACGAGCTGCCGCACCGACTGGTCGTATTGCTGATGCGTTTGCATAGCCACGTCTGTTACCTGGACGAGCAGATCAGGGATTTGGACCAAGAAATGACCCACCAGTTGGCCGATGATGACCTGGGGCGTCGCCTGATGACCATTCCCTGCATCGGTCCGATCACGGCGAGCTTGTTGTCGGCGCAGGTTGGGGATGGCAAGCAGTACGGCTGTAGCCGGGACTTTGCCGCCTCGATCGGCTTAGCGCCACGGCAATACAGCACGGGTGGTCGGAGCAACCTGCTGGGCATCAGCCAGCGCGGTGACAAGAACCCGCGACGGCTACTGGTGCAGTGCGCCAGGGTTTATCCGCAACCACTGGAACACCAACAAGGGGCGTTGGCCTACTGGGTGCGCTCGCTACTCCAGCGACGCCACTCGAACGTAGTGGCATGCGCCCTGGCCAACAAGCTCGCCCGGATTGCCTGGGCTATCGCCGCCAACCATGCGGAATTTGAAGCAGGGCCAAGCGCTTGCGCCGCCTGACCCTGCGGTTACCGCTGTACCACGAAACACTCTTCAGGTTTTGCGATAACTGAACAGCCGATGATGCAGGGCAATCGCATGAAGCGCTCGCCTGATACCAGACTGGAAAGATTGTGTGATCCTTGGCATGGCTGCTTGCCGAGTAGCCGGACAGTCCCCGTTTCGGCCCCCCGGCCGAAACAGGAAGTATCCAGCCCCTCGGCAAGCAGCCGATGCACCGGATTTGAAGACCACGCCGGAACGACCAGGCACACAATCTTTCCAGTCCGGTATCGGAAAGACATTTCATGCGATTGCCCTGGCCGATGATGTGAACGGCTCACCGGCCTGGTGGATACCCTGTAGAAACGATTGGCTCTCGAAGCCGCGGTTTTTCTTAGGACCATCAGGCGCGACTCTCATCGTGGCGCGGGGCATGCCCCAGACAGATGCCAGATAGATTCAAGCAAGGTAAATACTCATCGCTGATCGGTGTTGCAAAAACGGGGATGACCATAGATTCCGTTTCGAACGGAGAAACCCACCGCAGGCTCAGCAGGAGGCCGGCCGGAGCCCTATGCCCTGTTGAACGAAGACCAGTGCTACTTCCTGCTGGCGCTATCGCAAAACACCGACATCGTGGTGGATTTGAAGGCAGACCTGATTGCTGCTTTCCGCGAAACCCGCGACTGCGCCAGCGTGACGGACGCACAGTACTTGCCGCTCCACCACGCTATGCACGACGAGGTAGTGGCCCTGGCCCGGCGCGCCAAGGAGTGCGGCAGTAACATGCCGGAGCGCATATTTCACATCAACGCTAACAAGGCCCTGAACATCGTCATGGGGATCGCCAGCGGCGAGCGCGACACGCTGACCACATGAGGCGCGGGGCATCGCGCCCGCCGCCGTGTCGCCCGCGTACTGACGCACGTTGGGCAACCGTCTGGCTACACACCTGCCGCTACCCGAATACGCCGCCTGGCTAGCCAGGAGGATGCTGCCATGACCACCCATTCGGCCACCACGAACGCACACAAAGCCGCGCGGCGTTGTCGCTCGCGCCTGCGCGCTCGCATCGTGCTGGCGGGCTTCGCCGCCGTCGACCTCGCTTCGCTGGCCTGGGCAGCGTTCGTGCAGCAACTCCCACGGTTGATCTACAACCCATCCGACAGCGTTCCTGTCGGCTGGTATCGCATCGATCCAATCCAGCACCGGGCCGACGCGCTGCTACGTCGGCCGGAAGTGGGCAACATCATCCTGACCCGATTGCCTGCTGATGCTGCCACGCTCGCTGCGCAACGCGGCTACCTGCCTCTACACGCTCCGCTGCTCAAGCGCGTGGGCGCGGGCGCGCCACAACACGTTTGCATCGTCGCCGGTCAGGTACGCATCGACGACGTGCCGGTGGCCGCCGCGTTGCCTGCTGATCGGCTAGGCCGCCCGCTGCTATGGCCGCATTGCCGTCCGCTGGCCGAGGGCGAGCTGTTCCCGTTGAGCGTCACCAATCCGGCCTCGTTCGACAGCCGTTATTCCGGGCCAGTCAGCGCATTCGCCGTGATCGGCGTCGCGCATCCGGTTTGGCTAAAAACACCCCCATGATGGCCGCCGATTCGCTGTACGTTGTCGTGCATCTCACCGTGCCGCCTCGCCTGCCCTCTGGTCGCACAGTACGAGGTAGATGGCAGCACTCAACGACGGCGCTTTTCAAGGCGTATGTCGCCCTCGCCGATGTCTTGTTCATTGCTCCATCCAAGGTGGCGATAGAAGCCAGCGGCACGACTTGTCTCGGCAGTTTCGAGCCACGCGAGAGTGTGCGTCGAGAACAAGGCTTCCTCAGCCGCTTGCACCAGTTTCTGGCCGATCCCTTTTCCTTCGTGAGACGGAAGAACGAACGCAGCAAACAGCGATCCTTCATCGGAATCAATCATCGAAAAGCCGACGATCTGCGCATCCTCGCAGGCCACCCAGGCGCAAGGCGCACCTTGGATCATCTCCATCACCGAAGCCTCGGTAATTCCCATCTCGGACAATTCGGTCACCGTCAGCGCATTTTCATTGACTGACGTTCTAACACGAAAGATTCCCCCGACATCGGATGGCTGGGCCAATCTGATTTGAATAGGCATAGCAGTCTCAAAATCCCTTATCGGGATCATCATAGCCGTGCAGTCTGCGCAGCAATAGCGATGATCATTGCTGTGCATCTCATCGTGCCATGCGGCGTGTCTTTCCGGTGGCTGCTGCCGTGTCGTCGCGCGAGAGCGGTGGGCGAGCCTCGACCGCACCCCGCAACGCGAGGCCGGCGAGGATGGCCGAGTGCAGATCGAACGCTTTAATGAACCAAAGCTGCAACGCCAACGCCTGCTGCTGATCGGCCGGCTGCAACGCTCGCAGGGCCTGGGCTTGGCCGACCAGACGCAGCCCGGCACCTGGGCCGTCCATGCCGATGCCGAGAAGACTTTGCGCGCCCTGGGCGAGCGTGGCGACATCATCCGCATCATGCAGCGGGCCATGAGCGGCCAGCCGCGCGAGCTGGCGGTGTTCGAGCCGGGCGACAATGGACGAACCATCATCGGCCGCGTGGCTGCCAAGGAGCCGGCCGACGAGTTGCATGACCGCGGCCATCTGGTTATCGACGGGGTGGACAGCAAGGCCCACTACGTCGCGCTGAACGCCCGCGACGAACTGGCGAACTATCCCACCGGAGCCGTGATGGAGGTACGCAGTTCCGCCAAGGTGCGGGCAGCCGACAAGAATATCGCCGCTCTGGCGAGCGATGGCCTGTAACGCACCGATTATCACTTGGCGATCGAGCAAGGCCGGACGCGACCCGCAGGAAGTTGTTGCGGCCCACGTTCGCCGGCTCGAAGCCCTGCGCCGCGCCGGCATCGCAGAGCGCGTGGCCGAAGGCTTATGGAAGATGCCGGACGACCTGACCGAGCGTGGCCGCCAGTACGATGCGCAACGTTTGGGAGGTGTGGCGGTGGAACTGAAATCGCATCTGCCGATTGAGCGGCAGGCGCGCGTCATTGGGGCCATTTGGCTCGACCAGCAACTGATCGGCGGCGGCCGAGGATTGGGCGACCTGGGCTTTGATGGCGACGCCAAGCAGGCGATACAGCAGCGTGCCGATTTCCCGGCCGAACAGGGGCTGGCCGAGCGGCGCGGGCAGCGTGTGACTCTTGCGCGCAACCAGCTGGGCACACTGCGCAACCGGGAACTGGCACAGGCTGCCAAAGACATTGCCACCGAAACCGGCCTAAAGCATCGTCCTGTCACGGACGGGCAGCGTGTGGCTGGCATCTGTCGCCGATCCGTCATGTTCGCCAGCGGACGCTACGCGATGCTGGACGCCAGCATGGGGTTCAGCCTGGTGCCGTCGCGGTCGGTGATCGAGCAGCGGCTGGGGCAGCAGATAGCCGCAACGGTGCGCGGCGGTGGCGTTTCCTGGGAGAGCGGGTGGCAACGTGGGCCTGCCATCGGGTAGCCGTCCTGGCGACGCTTCAAGCCAAATCCTGCGCGACCTGTTCGGCTAGAAAATCGAGCAGCACCCTGACTCTTGCAGGCACATGGCGACCAGGCCCGACGAACACCGCATGAATGTCTTCCACGGCGCCAACGTCGTGATTTTCCAGCAAGGCCACCAGCTTGCCGGCGGCGAGGTCGGCAGCGACATGGTAGCGCGCTAGCCGGGCCACCCCGACCCCGGCCAGCGCTATCTGGCGCATGCTCTCGCCATCGCCCAGGCGCAGATCGCCCGACGGTGCGATGGCGATGTGCGCGCCATCGCCGTCGATGAAGGGCCAGGCGTCCACATGCCGGGCGTAGTTGAAGCCTAGACGCCGGTGCTGGTGCAGGTCTGCGGGCCGTTGCGGGGTGCCGGCGCGGCGCAGGTATTCCGGCGAGGCCACCACCACCAGGCCGCTGGCGCCCAGCCGGCGCTGGGCCAGGCGCGAATCGGGCAGCGGCCCGGTGCGGATCGCCACGTCGCTGCGGTCGTCGAGCAGATCGACCACAATGTCGCTCAGCGTCACGTCCAGTTGCACGTCCGGGTAGCGTTGCAGAAATTCCTCTAGACGCGGCAGCAGGTAGTGGACGCCGAAGGCCACCTGGCTGTTGATCCGCACGCGCCCGCGCGGCGACCCCACTTGCGCGGCCTCGTGCTCGGCGCAGTCGATGTCGTCGAGGATGCGCAGGCAGCGTTCATGGAAGGCACTGCCTTCAGGCGTGAGCTGCAGCTTGCGCGTCGTGCGATGCAGCAGCTTCGTTCCCAGGCGCGTTTCCAGGCGATGGATGAGCTTGCTGATGGCTGAGGCCGTCATGCCCAGCGGCTCGGCGGCCGCAGTGAAACCTTCAGCGGCGACCACCGCGACGAACACTTCCATCTCGAAGGCGCGATTGATGTTCTGTCGAGACATTTGCGGAATCCATTTCAGTGGTGAATTGAACTGAAGCATCTATTTCATCATGGCTACTCCCTCTACGCTCCGCAGAACTCGATCCATTTCGTCCGTTCCGGAGTGCTTGATGTCCGTTTCCTCCCAGCGCAGTACCTTGCCCGCCTTGTTGTCCATGATGGTCGGTGGCTTCGCCATCGGCACCACCGAGTACGCCAGCGTCGGCGTGCTGCCGCAGATCGCCGATGACTTCGGGGTCAACCTGGCACGGGCTGGGCTGGTCGTCAGCGGCTATGCACTGGGCGTCAGCTTCGGATCGCCGATTCTCGCGGCGCTGACGGGAAAGCTGTCGCGCAAGACGCTGATGCTGGCGGTGATGGCCTTGTTCGTCCTGGCCAATGCGACCGCCGCGTTGAGCGCGAGCTATGAGTTCCTCATCGTCGCGCGCATCGTCTCGGCCTTGCCGCATGGCATCTTCTTCGGTGTCGGCGCAGCGATCGCCGCAAGTCTCGTGGGGGAAGATCGACGTGCCTCGGCGGTGGCGATCGTGTTCGGCGGCCTGACGATCGCGGTCGCCGCCGGTGTGCCGATCGCGACCGTCATCGGCCAGCGCCTGGGCTGGCCGATGGCCTACGGGTTCGTCGCGGCCATCGGTCTGCTGTCGCTGCTGGCGATGGCGGCCACCTTGCCGCGCAAGATCGACATCGCGCCGGCCGGCGGCCTCATCGAACAGGTCAAGGTGCTGGGCAGCGGGCGCCTGCTGATCGCCTTCGGCATGAACTTCTGCGCCTGGGGCGGCACCTTTGTCGCCTTCGCCTACCTGCCCAGCATTCTGGCCGACATCACCGGCTTCGGCCCGAACGGCGTGGCCTGGATGCTGGCTCTCTACGGCGTGTCGGTGATCGTCGGCAACTTCCTTGGCGGACGCGTCTCCGACAAAAAGGTGGTGCCGGCGCTGGCGTTGATGCTCGGCGCGCAGGCGGCGGTGCTGCTGCTCTTCACCTTCACGGCATCGTCTATGCCCGGCTCGATCCTGACGCTCGGCGTGCTCGGTGCGCTGATGTTCTGCAACGTGCCGGGGCTGGCGCTGTACGTCGTGCAGCTTGCCCAGCGCCACCGGCCCGGCAACGTGGACATCGCCTCGACCCTCAACGTATCGGCGGCGAATGCCGGCATCGCGCTCGGCGCCTTCATCGGCGGCCTGGTGGCGGATTCCCGCCTGGGCTTGGGCGCGACGCCATGGGTCGGCGCGATCATGGTCGGCGTGGGCCTGCTGCTGACGGTGTGGAGTGGCTGGCTGGACCGGAGGCAGCCCGTAGGCGATCTCGTGCCCGTGGATGGTGCGTGAGGTCATGGACCGGCTAGGTGCTCGGTCCCGGAATGTGCCGCTGCCGCCCAAGACCGGATTCGAGCAGTAGGCGCTACGCGATGCGCGATGACGACCAGGAATTAGGCATGGTGCCGTGGTGGCCGGTAGTCGAACAGCGGCTGGGGCAGCACCCGCCGCGACGCTACGCGGTGGCGGGGTATCGCGCGAGTTGGGTGGCCCTTCGGTTGGATCGCTCTCGGGGCGCGTGATGCCGCCCTACGAGTCCGTCGGTGCTGGTGCGATCACATGCGCTTCGCCCCAGGACTTCAGCGCCAACAGGATGGGCTCGAGCGTCCGGCCCAGCGGGGTCAGGCTGTACTCGACCTTGGGTGGCACCTGCGCATAGATCTTCCGATGCACCAGCCCATCGGCTTCCAGCTCCCGCAACTGGTTCGTCAGCATGCGCTGAGTGCAGTTCTGCAATTGCCGGCGCAGTTGGTTGAAGCGCATGGGGCCTTCCAGGAGGTGGAAAAGCACCACGCCTTTCCACTTGCCATCGATCAATTGCAGCGTCCTCTCGACGGGACAGCCCGGACCGCAGTCCAGACGCGCATGGTGGGTACGAGCCATCACGGTATCCTTTTTGACACTATATGCATTTTATGTGCGTTCTTGCGGAAAGTAGCACAACACATATTCTCCATTTCCCCCCAACTGAAACGGAGGAACTCCCCATGCAAGCCATTGGATACCGTGTGCCGGGCGCGCTCGATCGCGAAGATACCCTGGTCGACATCACCCTGGAAACGCCCAACGCCAAGGGATACGACCTGCTCGTTGCCGTGAAGGCCATCTCGGTGAATCCCGTGGATACCAAGGTCCGCCAAGGCATGGCGCCGGAAGCGGGCGCCTGGAAGGTGCTCGGCTGGGATGCCGCGGGCGTGGTCGTGGCAGTCGGCGAGGCGGTCCGGAATTTTGCGCCCGGCGACGAGATCTACTACGCGGGCGCACTCGGCCGCCCAGGGACCAATGCGCAATTCCACCTGGTGGACGAGCGGATCGTCGCGCGCAAGCCGGCGTCGCTGGGCTTCGCCGATGCCGCCGCACTTCCGCTGACCGCCATTACCGCCTGGGAAACCCTGTTCGACCGGCTGCGGGTGACCACCCCCGTGCCCAGCGCGGCCCCAGCATTGCTCATCATCGGAGGCGCTGGCGGCGTGGGCTCCATCGCCATCCAACTGGCCCGCGCCATGACCGAGCTGACGGTCATCGCCACCGCCTCCCGTCCGGAGACGGCGGACTGGTGCCGTGTGCTCGGCGCGCATTTCATCGTCGATCATTCCCAGCCGCTGGCTGCGCAGGTCGCGGCATTGCCGCTGGGCGCGGCGCCGGCTTTCGTCTTCTCCACGACGAACACCGACATGCACCTGCCCGCCATCGCGGAACTGATCGCGGCGCAGGGCCGTTTCGCGCTCATCGACGATCCGGCGGTCCTCGACGTCAATCCCTTCAAGCGCAAGAGCGTTTCCGTGCATTGGGAATTCATGTTCACCCGCTCGATGTTCGAAACCGCCGACATCGCCGCGCAGGGAGAATTACTGGCCCAGGTCGCGCGTCTGGTCGATGCCGGGACGATCCGCACCACCCGCACCGAGACCTTCAGTCCGATCGATGCAGCCAATCTCAGGCGCGCACATGCCCTGGTCGAGAGCGGCCGTACCCGAGGCAAGATCGTCCTCGAAGGCTTCGGTGGTGGCCTATGAAGACGGGGGACACCATGATGAGCAGCATTGCATTGAAGACCGTGCAGGCGTGGTATCGCACGGGCGATCCCCAACTTTTGTCGCCCGACATCGAATGGCGGGTACTGGAGAGCTTCCCGTCCGGCGGTCTCTATCGCGGCAGGCAGGTGGTCATCGATCGCTTCTTTCCCGCGGTGAAGGCGCATTTCGCCGCTTACGAAACGCGCCCGGAGACCTTCATGGCCGATGGCGATACCGTCATCGCCACGGGGCGCTATCGCGTGCAGGGAAGATCCGGCATCGCCGCCGACGTGGACTTCGCGCATGTCTGGACGGTCCGCGATGGTGTGATTGTCGCTTTCCGGCAGATCGCCGATACCGCTGCGCTCAACGCAGTCTTGAGCTGAACCCGTGGGGGAATGGGGTCAGGTTGACTTCGGCTCGATCATGGTGGGTGTCGGCCTGCTGTTGATGGTGTGGAGCGGCTGGCTGGACGGGCGCGGCCGGTGCCGGTTGCAGCGGTGTCGGCCGACGACGCCCAAGGACACCGAGCCTGTCAGGCCGCATCCCACGGCGCGTCCCGCCAGCGCTCCAGCAGGAAATCGCTGAACGCCGCCAGCCGCCGCGGCACGGGTTCGCGCCGCGCACGCACGAGGCTGATCTTCGAGGGTGTGGCTTCCCATTCCGGCAGCACGCGCAGCAGCCGCCCGTCGCGCAGTTCCTCGTGGATGTCCCAGGTTTCGCGCAGCGAGATGCCCAGCCCGGCCAGGCACCAGGCATGCAGTACGTCGCCGCTGTCGCTGCACAGCGTGCCGCCGACCACCACGGGTTTCTCCCGGCGGCCCTTGCGCAGCGGCCAGGTGTTCTGCAGCAGGCCGGGATAGGCGAACACCAGGCAGTGGTGCCGGGTCAGGTCCTCCGGTTGCGCGGGATGTCCGTGCGCCTCCAGGTAGGCCGGCGACGCCGCCAGGATGCGCCGGTTGTCGGCCACGCGCCGCGCCACCAGCCGCGAGTCGGCCAGTTCGCCCATGCGCACAGCTATGTCCAGGTCGCCGCCGTAGAGATCCTGCACCTGGTCGGACAGGCGCAGGTCGAAGCCGACCGCAGGATGCAGACGGCAGAAATCGTGGATCGCCGGCGCCACGTACTTGCGTCCGAACGGCGTGGGCGCGGTCAGGCGGATCACGCCGCGCAGATCGCGGTTGCCGCCGGTCGCCAATTCCTGCACTTCCTCCAGTACGCCCAGCGCGACCCGCGCGCGCTCGGCAATGGCGCGGCCTTCGTCGGTGATGCGCAGGTTGCGGGTGTTGCGCTCGAATAGCGTAGTGCCCAGCGCCTGTTCCAGCCGGGCGATTTGCTTGCTGACCGTCTTGGGCGCGAGGTGCAGATCGCGTGCGGCGGCGGAGAAGCTCTGCCGCTCCGCTACACGCACGAACACTGCCAGGTCATCGAGGTTGCGCAGGGTCATTGGAACCAATTTGGAGAAAGTGTTTGTCGATTCGGGTCATTTCAAGGATAGAGCGCAGTTACCAGAATGGCGATCAGAACCCGGCATGCCGCAGCGGACGCCCGCTATCGGCGGCATGCCGCTTCCAACCTCGGAGCCCATCATGTCCATCGCCTTGCCCCGACCTTGTCTGCCGGCGTCCTGGCTGATGCGAATCGCCTGTGGCCTCGCCCTGTGCGTCATCGCATTCGCCGCGTCGGCGGGGACGGTCACCGGCTTTGCAACTCAGGAGTCCCAAGCCATGCCACGCATTCTTTTCGTTTTGACCAGCCATGACCGCAAAGGGCCGGCCGATGTCGCCGATGCCGCGCCCAGCGGCTTCTACCTCTCGGAAGTCGCGCATCCGCACGAGGTGTTGCGCGAAGCTGGATACGCCGTCGATTTCGTCAGCCCCAAGGGTGGCCGCACGCACGTCGATGGCCTCGATCTGGATGATCCGGTCAATGCCGCATTCTGGAACGACCCGGTGCTGCGCGCCGCCACTGAGAACACCCTGGCACCGGCGCAGGTCGATCCCGACGCCTATGTCGCTGTCTTCTACGCCGGCGGCCACGCGACGATGTGGGATTTCCCGGACAACACCGAACTGGCCGCCATCGCGGCGCACATCTACGAGCGCGGCGGCGTGGTCGCGGCGGTCTGCCACGGCCCGGCCGGGCTGGTGAATCTCAAGCTGTCCGATGGCCGCTATCTAGTCACGGGCAAAGACGTATCAGCCTTCACCAACGACGAGGAACGCGCGGTCGGCCTGTACGACAGCGTGCCGTTTCTGCTGGCCGATGCCTTGCAGGCGCGTGGGGCTCGGCATGTTTCCGCACCGAACTTCCAGGCGCAGGTGGTAATCAGCGAGCGGCTGGTGACGGGACAGAACCCCGCTTCGGCCAAGGGTGTGGCAGAGGCCATGCTGCCACTGCTCACGTCTGCCACGCCAGCGCGGGATTGATCCATGAACGAGCGCATGCCTTTGGTCATCTACGTCTTCGCGCTGTGCACGTTCGCCCTGGGCTTCACCGAGTTCGTCACCATCGGGCTGGTCTCGACCATTTCCGCCGATCTGCACGCCAGCATCAGCCAGGTCGGTACGGCGGTCACGGCCTATGCGCTGGGCGCGGTGATCGGTGCGCCAGGCTTGACGGCACTTGCCACGCGCTGGCCGCGTAAGCGGCTGCTGCTGGTGGCGATAGGACTGTTCACGCTGGGCAATGCGGTAGTCAGCCTATCCGATGTGCTGGCGCCCATGCTGGTGGCCCGCTTTGCGTCGGGCCTGGGACATGGCGTCTTTCTCGCCGTGGCGTCCAGCGTGGCAACCCAACTGGCCGGGCAACATCGTGCCGGTGCGGCGGTGGCCGTGGTATTCGGCGGCCTGACGCTGGCCCTGGCGCTCGGCGTGCCGCTCGGCACCTGGCTGGGCAGCGTGTTGAGCTGGCAGGTCATCTTCATGGCGGTAGCCGCCAGTGGTGCCATCGGCTTCCTGGGCCTGCTGGCCCTGATGCCGACGGATAAAAACGATGCCGCGACACAGGCGAACGCGATGGATGGTCTAAAAGCCATGTTCAATCCGCGCCTGCTCGCCGGTGCCGGCATAACCGTGCTGGCCTATGCCGGATCGTTCTCGCTCTACACCTACATTTCGCCGCTGCTGTTGCAGGTGACGAAGATCGGCGAAAGCATGGTCAGCCTGCTGATGCTGGGCTACGGCGCGATGGCGGCCATCGGCAACGTGTGGGGCGGACGGCTGACCGACTGCAAGGGCGCGGATGCGGCAGTGATGACGGTGCTGGTCGGCCTGGCCGTGGTGCTGCTGGCGATATGGGCCTCGGCGCCGTCCCTGCCGCTGATGGTTTTGCTAACCGGCTTGCTGGGCGCGCTGACCTATGCGGCGGTGCCGGCCTTGCAGGCACGGGTGATCGGCTTGTCGCACCTACATGCGCCGCAGGCGCTCGCAGTGGCCGCAGGGCTGAACATCGCAGGCTTCAACGGCGGCATCGCGCTGGGTTCGTTGCTGGGCGGGGCCAGCCTGGAAGGAATGGGGCTAACCAGTACCGCTTGGCTCGGTGCGGGTGTCGTGGTCCTGGGAGTCGCATGGATGCTGTGGCAGATGCGTCGGCCCGCGTTCCAAGCTGCAAAGCTTTAAGGATGGACGAACGATGGAGCTACGGCATTTGCGATGCTTCCTCGCCGTCGCCGAAGAACTCCACTTTACCCACGCGGCCAACGGCTAAGGCATCCGACGTGAAAAGTGGTACGCCAATGTCAGCGCTTGTCCGGGCAATGCTGTCGCAGAACCTGCGCGGCATCCTCGAATTGCTGCCGCATCCATTGCATGGCCGGATCGGCCACGCTGCGCGCCGGCCATGCAAACGCAACGTCGAACGGCGCCACGTCCAGCGGCGGCTCGAACAGGCGCAGCGCATGGCCCTTGGCATAGCCGTGCGCGATGCACGCCGGCACGGTCATGACTAGATCGGTACGGGCCACCACGGCTGGCGCCACCAGGAAGTGCGGGAAGGTCAGCACGACGCGGCGGCTGTGGCCCAGCGCCGCCAGTGGCTTGTCCACTACGCGGCCGCGGCTGGACACCAGGACGTGATCTTTGGCCAAGAAGGCATCGAGCGCGATCGTGGCGTCGCCCCCAGGCGCGGATGGTCGGCGCGCAGCAGCGACAGGTAATGTTCGGTGAACAACACCTGCGCATAGCGGTAGCCGCGCAGGCTGTCGGCCGCCCATAACCAGGTCGGCTTCGCGCGCGGCGAAGCGTTCCTCGAAGCGGCGATCGAAGAACAAGATCCCCAGCACAATGCCCGGCGCTCGCTGGCGCAGACAGGCGGCCAGAGGCGTCAGCATGGCCAGGGTGGCGTAGTCGTTGGCCAGGATGCGGAAATGCCCCGTGCTGGTGGCAAGCTTGAAAGCATCGAGCGGCGCGAAGGTACGGGCGATCTCGTCGAGCAGTGCCGAGACGCAGGGCTTCAGTTCCTCGGCGCGGGCGGCAGCGGCCCCCGCAGTGCAGACGCCCATCGGAAGCAATGCCCGCGCCGGCAACAAGACCACCGTCACGCTGAATGCGCCGGTAGGCCAGAATCTGTCGGATCGCACCATCGCCCATATCGCAACCGGAGGCCTCAGGGCCGATTGGACATAACAGCCGCTCACGTTGGCCGACTGTTGAAGATAGATGCTAAAGGCCAGTAATGGCGCAGTCTGCTGCAATTCAGCAGACGGGGGAGCAGAACCTGAGATTGCGGCCAGCTCAACAACTGGAGTGCGGCATGCCGGACGTTAACCCAGGGTAACATTTACACCTGTTTCGCCATATTCAACGGCAGCTCCGAACACCTGGACGGCACTTCTGCACCGCAGGCTGATGAAACAGACTGGCACGATGTGCCGCTGTCGCCGACGGAGAGGCGGCACAGGGTGCCCCGCTGATCCAGCGACAATGGTCCGCCGATCCACCTGAAGAAGATCGAGGCGCCATTCTGGCGGGCTTGGATCTGGTCAAAAAGCAGCCGAAAAAGGGCCAGCAGCCGACGCATCCCTGAAATCTTAGAAATCACGAAAGCCGCGAGTATCAAGGCCTACAGCGATCTATTCAAACGTCCCCGGCGGCGCCGCCCGGAAACCCAGGTGGCGCGGCCAGGGGAGCGGGCGCTCAGGCCGGACACGCGCCGGTACGGATCAGCGTCCCGACGTGCTCGCCGCGCAGCGCGGCGGTGAGTCGACCCGGCACGAGTCCGTTCACCACCTGCACGCGCTCGATGTGGCGTGCGGTCGCCATGACGTCGAGAAGTGCGCGGTCGACCGGCAGCGGGCCTTCCGACTCCGCCAGGTCGACGGCGCTCGTCTCGGGCAGGAAGCGTGCCTGCTCCCTATCGGGGCCATTGGGATCGGTGGTGTATATCCCGTCCACGTCCTCGACGATGGTCAGGCCGGCCGCACCGAATGCATCGGCGAGCAAGAAGGCACCGGTATCGGCCCGGTGCGGCGGGATGCGCGAGCCCGGGAACTCGTGGTGATGGTAGGGCGGGAAGGCGCTGCCGACCACGGCGCGGGTGGCGGAGAGGTGGATCGCCAGTTGGTCGGCGACAGTCGGGTGCTCGACGTAGGAGACGCCCTCGCAGGCGAGCATCGCCGCGAGGATATGGCCGTTCTGCCCGGCTTCGCTGGCAGCCAGCGGGGCGAGCGAGCCGACCGGCAGGCCGAGGTCGAGACCGACGCTAAAGACGTGACGGGCACGGACACCGGCACCGGTCAGGATCAGCAGGCGGTGCTCGGGCAGCAGCTTGCGCAGTTCTTCAACGAGCGGCAGGATCGCGTCGGCGCCACGATCTATGACGCGGCCACCGATCTTGACGACCTGCAGCCAGGGCAGTAGGCGGATCGGTCGCTTGCCGGCGACCGGACGGGTGAGATCGCGGTCCTGCAGGGTCTGGCGCGCGAGCGGCGAGATGACGTGCTTGATGCTGTGGGTAGTGTCGGTCATGGCGGTGGTTCTCAGCTCGCGGTGATGATGGTGCCGACGTGCTCGCCTGCGAGCGCGCGGGTCAGGTTGCCGGGGACGAGGCCATTCACGACCTGCACCTCGCGGATATGCTGAGCCGACTGGAGAAGGTCGAGCACCGGGAACTCGAGAATCGAGTCGTGCAGCCCCTTCGCCTTCATTTCTTCGACCGAGATCCTCGGGATGAAGGTGGCGTCCTTCGAGGTCTTTGGGTTGGCGGTGTAGAGGCCGTCCTCGTCCTTGACGAAAATCATCTGCTTGCAGCCGAACTGTTCAGCCAGCAGGAAACAGCCGGCGTCGGTGCGGTAGGGCGGAATCACGCCTTCGGCAGCGGGACGCATCCATAACTTGTAGGGCGGCATGCCGCTGAAGACGACGGCGTTCACCTCGGCGAGGGAAAGCGGCACCGCCGACAGTCCGGCACCGCCGACCACGGGGATACCGTGCTTCGCCAGGAGTTGCCCCAGCATGGCGGCGTTCTGGTCGGCCACCGAAGAGCCGAGCTGCGCGAGCACGCCCGCCGGCAGACCGAGCCCGGCCGCGATCGAGTAGAGGTGCCGGGCCCGGGTACCTGCACCGGTACCGATCAGCAACTTGTGGTTCTTGCGGGCGGCGACGATCTCGTCCACCAGCGGATAGACCGCCGCTCGGCCACGATCGATGACACTCTGTCCACCGATCTTGATCACCGTCGCATCCGGCAGAATCCGGAAGTCCACTGCTGCCGCCGCTGCCGCCTGAAGCTGCGGGTCGGTCAGTGATCGCTGCATAAGGAGCTCTTCGAGCTCCGCTGTCGAGTTGGCCATAGGGCGTCCTTTCGTCGTTTCGTTGCTATTCACCGCAATACTTCCCTGCAGATCCGCACGCCTGACAAAACCCTGGCGAAATATTCGGGATCGCTTCCGAGAGATTGTTCGATGATGGACAGAAATACCCATGACAGGTACATCACGATCACATCGTAGGTAATAGCGCTCTATAGACGCAACCACAGAATACTTTAACTTCTGTATATGCTCGTCTATCGAATCCATGCTTTTCGTTTAAACACTGTCATGGATTTATTTCGATCAATTATCCAAATTTCGGGGCTACCCGCTCGCTTCGAGCGTTCGAACAGGCAAGGCCCATGACCTTGCCATAGAAGGCGCCACGACCATCGAGTCGACAACTTTTATCGAAAACAATGAAATCGTAATTAATGGCAAACTCTGCACATACACCCGCCATGGGAATATTTCGTTAGAGAGCGACCTGGTAGCAGCCAATAAAACACAGCTTGAACGCCCGGGCTTTTCGACAAGATATCGAGTATGCCCATGGATGGAAGAAACTTGAACGGCAAGATTAATCCTCAATTTTTTCTTTCGTGCCCAAAGCGGCTCGGTCATTTCCATCCAGATACTGCCTGAGAAAAAGAATTTCGGAAGCCGAACATGCGGAGCTGGGTAATTGCCAGCCTGAGTCACCCTGCCACAGTGACGGTATGCCACGGTGACAATGTACGCCATATGGGTACACTAACCACATTCACTGTGCTTTCTGCTTCCATAGGGAAATTTGCCGGCATGTTGTCCTCCAGCAGCATTGCCGGCTTCTTCTTTTCTGCCTGCCGTTGTCCGCGGTAGCGCTTCCCCCCTTTCCCACATCCATCTGCCCGAGCAGCTCCGCCTCTTGTGCCGGCCGGCGCCGAGAATCGTTCTGCCGGCGGGAAGCAGGCACTCCGGAGCGCATTTGATTTCAAGCTGGACACAGCCCGTCGAGCCGGAACGTGCCGGGTTTTCACAGCAGTATGCGCTCGGGGCATTTCCTCGGCGATCGACGATAAATTTCGCTGAAACAGGAACCAGAACAGGCCCGGCAGCCTGCGCGACCTATCCCTGTCCCGGTCGCGCCCCATGGCGTGTTCAGCCACGCGCCAGTTGCCAGAGCCGGGCGATGTCGGCGGCGCGCCGACGCAGCAGGACGGAGGCAGCCAGGCTGATCGGCCCCGGCACTAGGCTGAAGGCGGCATCGATGCCGTGCCCGTAGAGGCGTTCGTAACCGTCTCCGAGCATGCTGGCCAGGGCTACGACCGGCACGCCGTGACGCTTGGCGATGCCCGCCACGCCCATCGGCGTCTTTACGCCGGGCGGCGAGGTGGGCGCCAAAGCCGCGACCCTGAGCATCATGGTCGGCGGCTGCCTGGACGTCTTCGAGCGCGCCCTGCCGCTGTTCCAGGCCATGGGCAAGAACATCACCTGCGTGGGTTCCAACGGCGACGGCCAGACCGCCAAGCTGGCCAACCAGACCATCGTCGCCCCGAACATCCAGGCCGTCGCCGAGGCCCTGCTGTTCGCCGCCCGCAACGGCGCCGATCCGGCCAGGGCACGCGAGACCCTGATGGGCGGTTTCGCCGGATCGAAGATCCTCGAAATCCACGGCGAACGCATGCTCAAGGGCACCTGCGACCCGAGCTTTCGCATCATTCTGCAGCAGAAGGACCTGAACCTGGCGCTGTCCGGCGCCCGCGAACTGGGTCTGAACCTACCGAACACCGCCAGCGCCCAGCAGGTATTCAGTACCTGCGTGGCCCTCGGCGACGGCGAATGAGACCATTCGGCGCTGATCAAGGGCCCGGAGCACATGGGCAACTTCTAGATCCGGGAAGAATAAGCCGTTTCCTCAGGCACGAAGCCGGCCCGGCCTCGCGCGTGGCCCCTTTCGACCCGCCCGGCCGGCGGATTCGTGGCCCGGATAGCCGGGTGGGTCGACTCCGAACGACGACCGCAGCTCCGCACGAGCCCTTTCTTCCTGCCCCTACTCCGACCGCCCACCTCTCTCCCGAAAGAGCCCTCCCCGCCAGCGGCCAGCGCCGAAACCATCGACGAATTCGATGAATCGCTTCCGAAAAGCGCATTTTTCATCCACTTCGCTGCGGACTAGCCTTGCTGACGGCGATACCCCTTCACCCCACAGGAGAGAATCGATGATCACTCTGCGCCCGGCTGACGAACGTGGACACGCCAATCTCGGCTGGCTGGACAGCTACCACAGCTTTTCCTTCGCCGACTATTACGACCCGCACCATATGGGTGTCTCGCAACTGCGGGTGATCAACGACGACCGCGTCGCGCCGCGAAGCGGCTTCGACGCCCACCCGCACCGCGACATGGAAATCGTCACCTACATGCTGAAAGGCACCGTCGAGCACAAGGACAGCATGGGCAACAGCAGCCACCTGCGGGCCGGGGAAGTCCAGGTGATGAGCGCCGGCAGCGGCGTCGTGCACAGCGAGTACAACCCGTCCGCCAGCGAACCGCTGCACCTTCTGCAGATCTGGATCCAGCCCCGG
Source organism: Azorhizophilus paspali (assembly GCF_043587585.2). GTDB lineage: Bacteria > Pseudomonadota > Gammaproteobacteria > Pseudomonadales > Pseudomonadaceae > Azotobacter > Azotobacter paspali. Next base: position 570,720 of record NZ_CP171449.1, on the reverse strand, counting down.
GAAAGCCGGGTGCCGCCGCGCTATGCGCAGAAGGACTTTTCCAGCCTGCGCGGGCTGGGCCTGCTGGTTTCGCCGGACGGCCGCGAGGGCTCGCTGCCGATCCGCCAAGACGCCTGCCTGTACCTGGCCCGCCTGGACGAACGGCAGTGGACCAGCCAGCCGGCCCGCACCGGGCGCACCTACTACCTGCACGTCGCCAGCGGCAGCCTGCAGGTCAATGGCGTATTCCTGGCGGCCGGCGACGGCGCCACGCTGGTCGACGAGCCGGCCATCAAACTGGAGGCCCGCGACAAAACCGAGGTGTTGCTGTTCGATCTGCCCTGAACTCAGAAGCGGAACACCTCGACGTTGCGAGTCGGCGTAACGATCGGGATATCCAGCTTGCGCGGCGGTTTCTCCTGCGCCTTGGGCGCGGCCACGCGCACGCTCCTGCGCCGTTCCGCCGCTACTGCGGCGGTCCGCGCACGCTGCTCGGCCAGCGGCCGGATCGCCACCGCCAGCCGCTCGGCGAGACGCTGCAGCACCAAACTCTGTGCCCGCACCTGATCGGCGCTGGAGCCCTGGTGCGGCTCCTGCAGACGAATCAACCGGCTCTCGCTGAGATACCCCCGGCGATCCAGCAGGCGCCACTGGGCCTCCAGCACAGCCGGCTGCTGGGGACCCGAATCCAGGCGAGTGATGTTCAACTGGATTTGTACGTCCGGCTTGAAACCGGGCGCCCCTGGCTCGGGCATCAGGCGGTGGCTATCCAGGTGCCAGGCCAGGTGACGCAGCAGCAACTGGTCGATGTCGGCCTTGAGGTCGCCGGCCCAGCGGGCATCGCTGGCAGTACTCAGGTGTCCGTCCGCGTGGCGCTGCACCAGCAGGGCATCGTCCCGTTGCAGATAATCGGCCAGGGTCAGCGGACCGAGCAGCACGGCCGGGCCGTTTCGCTTGGGCGTTTCAGGGTTGCCGCTGTCCAGCCGGTAGAGAGTCGTCGTCGGGCGGAGCGAGCAGGCGCCCAGCAGGGAAAAGGCAACCAGCAGGACAAGCAAGCGAAAACGCGAGAATCTCATCAATATTCACCCAGGAGGTTGCCGACAGGCAGCCATAATCCATCCCAAAGGCCGTGGCCCGGTGCACTGCGCTGATCAGGCGCACCGGGAGGCTGTCGGCCATGCCCAAAGTCAGGCTGATTCATTCGTTGGAGGCCGTTGCGAGCCACGGACCGGGTCGGGCCTGGAGATGGCTACTCCATCGCTCCCTCGCAAGCCGCCCCGTGCGATCGAAAGGTTGTCGCTGGCCGGCAGTCGGGCAGGCAACCAGCCACAGGATTTCAGCGACATTCTGCCATCAGCCCGGCTCCTCGACCAAGAGCGCGTCGACCCGCTGGAAACCACGCGGCAACTTGTTGCCGCGCTCGCCGCGCTCGCCCCGGTAATGCTCCAGATCGGCCGGCTTCAGCGACAGGGTGCGCTTGCCGGCCTGCAGTTGCAGGGTCGCCCGCTCGGATAGCACGACGAAGTCGCACAGGTATTCCTCGCGACTGGCGACCCGCGCGCCCGCAATGGCGATGATCCGGTTGCCCTTGCCCTTGGCCAGTTGCGGCAGCTCGGCGACCCTGAACAACAGCAGGCGCCCCTCCGAGGTCACCGCCGCCAACCAATCGCTGCCTGCATCGCCCAGCGGCCGCGGCGCCATGACTTGGGCGCCGGCCGGCAGACTCAGCAGGGCCTTGCCCGCCTTGTTCTTCGCCTGCAGGTCCTCGCCCCTGGCCACGAACCCATAGCCCGCATCGGAAGCCAACACATAGAGCGCCTCGTCGTCCGGCAGCAGCACGCATTCGAAACTCGCCCCCGGCGGCGGTGCCAGGCGTCCGGTCAGGGGTTCGCCCTGGCCGCGCGCCGAAGGCAGCGAATGGGCTGCCAGGGAATAGCTGCGGCCGCTGGAATCGATGAATACGGCATATTGGTTGGAGCGGCCCTGGGCCGCCGCCTTGAAAGTGTCGCCGGACTTGTAGGAGAGTGCCGCCGGATCGATGTCGTGGCCCTTGGCGCAGCGCACCCAGCCCTTCTCGGAAAGCACCACGGTCACCGGCTCGGTGGGCAGCAGCTCGGTTTCCGACAGGGCTCTGGCCTCGGCGCGCTCGACGATCGGCGAGCGCCGCGCGTCGCCGTAGGTCTCGGCGTCCACCAGGAGTTCCTTGCGCACCAGCTTCTTCAGCCTGGCCTCGCTACCGAGCAGGCCCAGCAGCTTGTCGCGCTCCTTGGCCAGCGCATCCTGCTCGCCGCGGATCTTCATCTCCTCCAGCCGCGCCAGTTGGCGCAGGCGGGTGTCGAGGATGTAGTCGGCCTGCGCCTCGCTGAGCGCGAAGCGTTCGATCAGCACGGGTTTCGGCTGGTCTTCGCTACGGATGATGCGGATCACTTCGTCGAGGTTGAGGAAGGCGATCAGCAGGCCTTCGAGCAGGTGCAGGCGCCTCTCCACCTTGTCGAGGCGGAACTGCAGGCGCCGGCGCACCGTCCGCACGCGGAACTCCAGCCACTCGGCAAGCAGCGCGCGCAGGTTCTTCACCTGTGGCCGGCCGTCCAGGCCGATGATGTTGAGGTTGACCCGGTAGCTGGTCTCCAGGTCGGTGGTGGCGAACAGATGCTGCATCAGCCCCTCCACCTCGACCCGGTTGGAACGCGGGATGATGACGATGCGGCAGGGGTTCTCGTGGTCCGACTCGTCGCGCAGGTCGGCGACCATCGGCAGCTTCTTGGCCTGCATCTGCGCGGCGATCTGCTCCAGCACCTTGGCCCCGGACACCTGGTGCGGCAGCGCGCTGATCACCACATCGCCGTCCTCGACCCGGTACAGCGCGCGCATGCGCAGCGTGCCGCGACCGCTCTCGTAGATCTTCAGCAGCTCGGCGCGGGGCGTGACGATCTCCGCCTCGGTGGGGAAGTCCGGCCCCGGGACGTGCTCGCAGAGCTGCGCCACCGTCGCCTGCGGCTCGTCCAGCAGGTGCACGCAGGCGGCCGCTACCTCGCGCAGATTGTGCGGCGGCACGTCGGTGGCCATGCCTACGGCGATGCCGGTGGTGCCGTTCAACAGGAGGTTGGGCAGCCGCGCCGGCAGCACCGCCGGCTCCTCCAGGGTGCCGTCGAAGTTCGGCACCCAGTCGGCGGTGCCCTGCCCGAGTTCGGCCAGCAGCACCTCCGCATAGCGCGACAGGCGCGCCTCGGTGTAGCGCATGGCGGCGAACGACTTGGGATCGTCCGGCGCGCCCCAGTTGCCCTGACCGTCGATCAGCGGATAGCGATAGCTGAACGGCTGGGCCATCAGCACCATGGCCTCGTAGCAGGCCGAGTCGCCATGCGGATGGAACTTGCCGAGCACGTCGCCGACGGTACGCGCCGACTTCTTGTGCTTGGCGTCGGCATCCAGGCCCAGTTCGCTCATCGCATAGACGATACGCCGCTGCACGGGCTTGAGACCGTCGCCGATGTGCGGCAGGGCGCGGTCCATGATCACGTACATGGAATAGTTGAGGTAGGCCTGCTCGGTGAAGTCGGCGAGGGAGCGGCGCTCCACGCCGTCCAGGCCGGGATCGAAGGATTTGTGCATAGGTCAGTCCCCAGGGGATGTCATCGATTGTTTCCCCGATTGCGTTGCCAAGGGGCGCGAACGCCGGCCGGCCCCGCATCCGTTGCAACGCGGAAAACAATCGATGACACACCTGTATCGCGGTGGGCCGCGCTCACGGCTGGCCGATCCAGCCCCCGGCCGGCGCAGCGAAATGCCAGAGCATCGGCCGGGTCTCGCCGTCGCCGCGGGCAAGGGTCCCGTTGTCGGTGCCGATCCAGGCGCTGTCGTCGTCGATCCACAGGGCCTCGGCGCTGCCCCAGGGCTGTGCGTAGCGGCGCGCGTCGGTGAGCAGTTCGTCGGCGAACGACCAGCAGCGCTCGACCTCGCCGGTGTTCGGGCTGTGCCGGCAAATCCGGTGCGCCAGGCGTTCCAAGCTGAACAGCTTGTCGCCGTGGAAGGCCAGGTCGGAGAAACTCCTCGCCCACTTGCCCCGGCTTTCCAATCGGGCCGGCGACTCGCCCGGACCGTCCTCGCTGAGCAGCACGCAACTGCCTTGGCACTGCCAGTTGTCGCGAGCGCGGTGCGCCACCAGCAGTCCGCGGCGCTCGCGCTCGGCGGCCAGCCAGAGGCGCTCGCCGGGCGGATCGATGGCTATCCCCTCGAACATGGCGTTGAACTTAAGCAGCATGCCGCTGGCCCGCGCTTGGCGCAGCAGCGGCGCCGGCAGCGCCAGCCACTGCGGCTGGCCGATCTCCGGCAACTGCAACACGGCGGCGTAGGCCTCGCTGACCAGATAGCGGTTGCCCTGGGCATCGCAGCTCAGCCCCTCGAAATCCATCTCGCCGCCGCGCAGCTTGCCCATCAGTCTGGAACGTGCGCGAATGCCCCAGGGCAGGGCGCTGTCGGGCAGCGGCGGCAAGACGAAGGTCTGCGCCTCGGCCCGCCAGGCCTTCTCGCCGGGCCACAGGCGGTAGAGGCGGTCGTCGTCGCGGTCGGAGACCGCCCACAAAAAGTCCCCGCAGCGGGCCAGCCCGGAGAAGTTGCCGCTCGGCATGCCGTCGAGCGGATGCTCGCCGAGCAGGCGCAGGGGCTCCACCGGCGCGGCGTGCGGCGCCGTGCCGAACAGCAGGCACAAAGCCGCCAGCCAGCGCCGCATCAGACCAGCACCTCGGCCAGGTTGCCCTTGGTTTCCAGCCAGGACTTGCGGTCGCCGGCGCGCTTCTTCGCCAGCAGCATGTCCATGACCTCGCGGGTGCCGTCGAAGTCGTCGAGAGTCAGTTGCACCAGGCGGCGGGTGTTGGGGTCCATGGTGGTCTCGCGCAGTTGCAGCGGGTTCATTTCGCCGAGCCCCTTGAAGCGGGTGACCTGCGGCTTGCCGCGTTTTTTCTCGGCGGCCAGGCGTTCGAGGATGCCGTCGCGCTCGGCCTCGTCGAGGGCGTAATGAATCTCCTTGCCGAGGTCGATGCGGTACAGCGGCGGCATGGCCACATGCACGTGACCGGCCTCCACCAGCGGGCGGAAGTGGCGGACGAACAGCGCGCAGAGCAGCGTGGCGATGTGCAGGCCGTCGGAGTCGGCGTCGGCGAGGATACAGATTTTGCCGTAGCGCAGTTGCGAAAGATCCGCCGAGCCGGGATCGATGCCGATGGCCACGGCGATGTCGTGCACCTCCTGGCTGGCCAGTACCTCGCCGCCGTCCACTTCCCAGGTGTTCAAGATCTTGCCGCGCAACGGCATGATCGCCTGGAACTCCTTGTCGCGCGCCTGCTTGGCGCTGCCGCCGGCAGAATCGCCCTCGACCAGGAACAGCTCGGCGCGCAGCGGGTCTTGCCCGGCGCAGTCGGCCAACTTGCCGGGCAGCGCCGGCCCCTGGGTGATCTTCTTGCGCTCGACCTTCCTGCCGGCCTTGAGACGGCGGCCGGCGTTGCTGATCGCCAGTTCGGCCAGTTGCAGGCCCAGCTCGGGGTGCTCGTTGAGCCACAGGCTGAAGGCGTCCTTGACCACGCCGGAGACGAAGGCCGCCGCCTCGCGCGAGGACAGGCGCTCCTTAGTCTGCCCGGAGAACTGCGGCTCGGCGAGCTTCATCGAGAGGACGAAGGCGATGCGCTCCCAGACGTCCTCCGGCGCCAGCTTGACGCCGCGCGGCAAGAGGCTCCTGAATTCGCAGAACTCACGCATGGCATCCAGCAGGCCCTGGCGCAGACCGTTGACGTGGGTGCCACCCTGGTCGGTGGGGATCAGGTTGACGTAGCTTTCCGAGCGGAACTCGCCGCCCTCGGGCAGCCACAGCAGCGCCCACTCCACCGCTTCGCGGCTGGCGGCGAAGCTGCCGGTGAAGGGCTCCTCGGGCAAGCGGGGGAAGTCGCCGACGGCATCCGCCAGGTAGGAGCGCAGGCCGTCCTCGTAGTGCCACTCGACCTTCTCGCCGCTGCCCTTGTCCTCGAAGCTCACCGACAGGCCCGGACAGAGCACCGCCTTGGCCTTGAGCACGTGCTTGAGGCGGGCGACGGAGAACCTCGGCGAATCGAAGTACCTGGCATCCGGCCAGAAATGCACGCTGGTGCCGGTATTGCGCTTGCCCACGCTGCCGACGATCTCCAGCTCGCTGGCCTTGAAGCCGTCGGCGAAGACCATGCGGTATTCGTTGCCGTCGCGCCTGACCCGCACCTCGACGCGGGTCGACAGCGCGTTGACCACCGAGATGCCGACGCCGTGCAGACCGCCGGAGAACTGGTAATTCTTGTTGGAGAACTTGCCGCCGGCATGCAGCTTGGTGAGGATCAGTTCGACCCCCGGCACGCCCTCCTCCGGGTGGATGTCCACCGGCATGCCGCGGCCGTCGTCGATCACCTCCAGCGAATTGTCTTCGTGAAGGATCACCTGCACGGATTTCGCGTGACCGGCCAGGGCCTCGTCGACGCTGTTGTCGATCACCTCCTGGGCCAGGTGGTTGGGACGCGTGGTATCGGTGTACATGCCCGGGCGCTTGCGCACCGGGTCGAGCCCGGAAAGGACTTCGATGGCGTCCGCGTTGTAGGTCTGAGCCATGGTTGCCTTACTTCAGAGTTCGGAAAAATCGAAATCGCGCCACAGCGTGGCATCGAAGCCGGCGAAGGCGAGCAGTTCCGGCAGGTGCCCGGCGAAGCCCTGGAAACCATGGTCGCCGCCCCGCTTGACGGCCGGCGCGCAATGCCTGTAGTAGGCCGCGGCATCCCGCCAATCGAGGGTTTCGTCGCCAGTCTGCAGCCACACCCGGTAGCGCGTGGGGTCCCGCGGGGGCGGCACCTCCAACTCGGCGAGCGCCGCTAAATGGCCGACGGTCAGCTCCCAGGTCTCGCCGCTGTAATGGTTGTGCTGCGTCCCCAGACAGCTGCCGAACAGCCGGTAGGGCCGTACCGCGGGGTTGATCAGCACGGCCCGCAGGCCGTGCCGTTCGGCCAGGTGGGTCGCATAGTAGCCGCCTAGGGAGCTGCCGACCAGCGTGGGGCGCCCCAGCTCGGCGAGCAGCGTCTCGAGTTGGGCGATCGCCCGGCGCGGATGGTGGTGCAGATCCGGCACCCGCAGCCGCAGGGCCAGGCCAAGAGCTTGCATGGCACAGGTCAGTTGCCGGGCCTTGAGGGAAGCGGACGAACTGTTGAAGCCGTGGATATAGAGAATGGACGGCACGGCGCTGGGCATGACTCTCGGTCGAGGGTGACAGAAGAAGGCTACAAGCGGCAGGCGACAGTCTCAAGTCGGCCGGCCGCTTCACCGCTGTGCGGCATGCCCCCGCAGGGCCTCAGTAGCCGTCCGTGGCGTAGTCGATCTGGAAGCGGTAGCCGGTCAGCCGCGACACGCCGGTGTCCAGCCGGCCGTCGGCGTGCAGGCGCAGCCAGCGGTAGCCGGGCGCCTGGTCGCTGACCGAGAAATTCGCGCTGCCAGGCGTGAACTGCACGCAAGTCGAGGGCGAGGCGAGCAGGCGCACGCCGCGGCGCATACTGTCGAACTCCTGGTGCACATGCCCCCAGAGCAGCGCGCGCACCTGCGGGAAGCGGTCGAGCACGGCGAACAGCGCCTCGGCGTTGCGCAGGCCGATCGACTCCATCCACTGGCAGCCGACCGATACCGGGTGGTGGTGCAGGCAAACCAGGTGATGACGCTCGGGCGCCTCCGCCAAGGCCCGTTCGAGCCGGGCCAGTTCGTCCGCGTCGAGGAAGCCGGGCACCGCGCCGGACAAGACCGAATCGAGCAGCACTAGGCGCCAGTCGCCTAGGTCGACGACCGGCTGGCGGCATTCGCCGCCGACACGCGCCAGGACCTTAGGATCGTCGTGGTTGCCGGGAAGCCAGCGCAGCGGCGCGGCGAGCGGCGCGCAGATACGCAGGAAACGCGCGTAGGAATCGGCCGAACCGTCTTGGGAAATGTCGCCGCTGGCCAGCACCAAGTCGATGCGCGGCTGCTCGCGGCGGACCAGTTCGACCACCCGTTGCAGGCTGTCCTGGGTCTGCATGCCGAGCAGACGCGCCTCGGCGTCGGCGAACAGGTGAGTGTCGGTCAGTTGCACCACCAACAAGGAAGCATCGGTAACGAAATGGGATGGACTCGACAAGACCGTCTCCAAAAGCGGAAGCAGGCCAATTATCGCCCCAGGCACGCGGCCTGATAAGTCCGTACAACAGACGTGGTTCACAGAATGCCCACGCAGGATGCCCGGTCGTGAAGCAGTTCATCATCGTCCGTCCGTATGACAAGGGAATGGCGCGGGCGGGCCATCCTCGGACGGGCCGCTCAGGCCTCCTTGGCGCAATCGCGCGGCACGATGCCCTTCTCGGCGGCGTACTTGCGCGAGGACGCCTCGATGATCGGCCGCAGCAGGGCGCGATCGGCCTGTACCCAGTCGCTGATCAGCGTCCATTTCTCGCCGTCCCACTGCTGGAAGCGTACCGCGCCGCCACCCTCATGGTCGGAGCAGGACAGCTTGAGCGGCTGCACCAGCCCCTTGGCGCCGAGAGCGGCCAAGCGCGCGTCGTCCAACTTGAGATTCTCGAAGCCCCGGCGCACCTGCTCGCCGCTCAAAGGTTGCTTGCCGAACTTCTCCTGGGCGATGCGCAGTGCCTCGACGTTGAGGATGCCGTTGACCACGCCGAGGTTGTAATAGACGGTGCCGAAGCGCTTCGGGTCGGCCAGGTCGTCCTGGCCCTTATCGACCACCTCCTTCCTGATGCCCTGCAGTACCGGGAAGTCGCTGCCGGCCACCTGTGTCCAGGTGCGCGCCTGCCAGATGCCTAGGCGCTTGTGGCGCAGGGCGATGCTCTCACCCTGCTGCCGCGCCTGCCAGCACAGCCAGTCCGGCAGGGTGGTGGGGACACGCTCCCCGCCGTCCGCGAAGCGAACCATGGCTTATGCCGCGCTCTTCTCGGCGGTCCGCTTGGTCTCCAGCTCGCGCACCAGCGGCAGCACCTTCTCACCGAAGTAGGCGACCTCCTCCTGAAAGTGCAGGAAACCGCTGAGGATCAGGTCCACGCCTACCGCCTTGAGGGCGACGATGCGCTCGGCGATCTGCTGCGGGGTGCCGATCAGGTTGGTCTTGAAGCCGTCGTTGTACTGCACCAGGTCCTCGAAGGTGGACTTGGCCCAGTTGCCCTCGCCTTCCGGGCTGGCCGCGCCGGCCTGGCGGACCTCGTGGCCGAAGGCCCTGACCGCTTCGGGATCGGCCTTGGCGAGGATCTCGGCGAGCACGGCCCTGGCCTCCTCCTCGGTGTCGCGGGCGATGATGAAGGCGTTCACGCCGACCTTGACCTTGTGGTTGTTGGCCGCGGCCTTGGCGCGCAAGTCGTCCACCTCGGCCTTGATCCCTTCTAGGCTATTGCCGTTGGTGAAGTACCAGTCGGCCGCCCGCGAAGCCATGTCGCGCGCCGCGCGCGAACTGCCGCCTTGGAAGATCTCCGGGCGCGGCTGCTGCAGCGGCTTGGGCTTGAGGCTGTAGTTGTGGAAGCGGTAGAAGTCGCCCCGGTAGCTGAAATCGTCCTGGGTCCAGATGCCCTTGAGCACCTCGATGAACTCCTCGGAACGCCGGTAGCGCTCGTCGTGCTCCAGCAAAGGTTCGCCGATGGCGGTGAACTCGCTGCGGAACCAGCCGGAAACGATGTTCACCGCGATACGTCCGCCGGTGAGATGGGAAATGGTGGAGATCTGCTTGGCCAGCACCGCCGGATGCCAAGGCCCCGGCAGGATCGCGGCGATCACCCGCAGCTTCTCGGTGGAGGCCAGCAGTGCGTGGCTGATGGCCACCGACTCGTGCTGGTACTCGGCGCCGTAGCCGGCAGTGAAGCGGATCTGCGACAGCGCGTATTCGAAGCCGGCCTTCTCGGCGATCCTCGCCAGTTCGCGGTTATAGTCGATGTCCCAACTGGTGCGTTGCTCGATCTTGCTAACGACGAGACCGCCGCTGACGTTGGGTACCCAGTAGGCGAACTTGATCGGTTCCTGACTCATGGCATGTGCTCCAAAACTAAGAAGGTGGCTGGAAAACACCGGGCACCCCAACGGCACCCGCCAAAGACCTTAGAGCAGCAGCCGTGCCAACAGGAAAATCGGTTTAAAAATCAGTAATTTGAAAATAAAAAGCGGATTTTCGAGGTGTTCTTGCCGACGCAAGCTGTTGCGCAGGTGCTGCCCGGCGGACAGCGTTCCGCTCCAGGGGCACGGCTTCCCCTCTTCCATGGCACCTGCGCTCGGCCTGACGAAAGGCGAACAGGGTGTCGTGCCAACCTTTGCGAAAAGCCTTTTCAAGCATGATCCCGAATTCGCAAGCAGCACTCGCCCCGCTCAAAAGCCAGATGCCGGAGCGAAAAGCCTGACAAAGCGACTCGGGCGAGAACCCGAAACAGGGACTGTCTCGGCAAAAGCCGGCACGGTACCTGGGCACGGGCCGCACGGCCTTTTCCGAGTCAAAGAACGACAGCGTGCGAGGTTCAGCTTGCAAAAGACCGAAGCGCCGCCGTTCGATGTGCTCGGACGCTCCGGCTGGAGCACCTTCAGCCCCGGCCGGGCGGCCAGCACCTTCTGCGGTTCGTCGTAGCGGATGGCGCACACCGGCACGCCGTAGAAGCCGTTGAACACCAAGATGTTGCCCTGGCCGCCGCCTGTAGGGTGGATGGCCAAAGCCATCCACCGTGCTGGCCAAGCCCGTGGCGTTGCCCACCCTATGACTTCGCGACGGACAACGGGGCTTCGAATCGCCATTCACTAGCATGGCTCCCGCCAAGACAGCGCGGCGCTCTTGCCCTGGCCGCCGCCTGTAGGGTGGATGGCCGAAGCCATCCACCGTGCTGGCCAAGCCCGTGGCGTTGCCCACCCTATGACTTCGCGACGGACAACGGGGCTTCGGATCGCCATTCACTAGCATGGCTCCCGCCAAGACAGCGCGGCGCTGTTGCCCTGGCCGCAGTCCGCCAGCAAGTTGCTCCGCAGGCAACAGGGAAAACCGTCCGGAAATGGCTGGAACCCGCACGAATTCCGGGTTCGGCGGGTGGGCATGGCCTGTGCAGAAGGCTTGCCAACAGCCCGGCGGCTTGTAAGGTCGCCGCGATCGGTCCAACTCAGGAGCCTTCCCATGACCGCCCAGCAACATCCGCTAGCTCTATCCACCGGCACCGACTACGAACGCCTGGCTGAGCGTTTCCGGCCGATCTTCGCGCGCATCGCCGAAGGCGCCGTCGAGCGCGAGCGCAACCGCAGCCTGCCCTACGAACCGCTCAAATGGCTCAAGGAAGCCGGCTTCGGCGCCGTGCGCGTGCCGCTGGAATACGGCGGCGCCGGCGCCTCGCTGGTGCAACTGGTGCAACTGCTGATCGAGCTGGCCGAGGCCGACTCCAACGTGCCGCAGGCGCTGCGCGGCCATTTCGCCTTCGTCGAGGACCGTCTCAACGCCCACGCCGAGGTCCGCCAGGACAAGTGGTTCCAGCGCTTCGTCGCCGGCGAACTGGTCGGCAACGCCTGGACCGAGGTCGGCGCGGTGAAGATCGGCGAAGTCGGCACCCGGGTCAGCCGCCAGGGCGACCAGTGGGTGGTCAATGGCCACAAGTACTACAGCACCGGCAGCATCTTCGCTGACTGGATCGATGTGTACGCCCAGCGCGACGACGACGGCCGCGACGTGATCGCCGCGGTCAGCACCGACCAGAGCGGCGTGCGGCAGAGCGACGACTGGGACGGCTTCGGCCAGCGTACCACCGGCAGCGGCAGCTCGGTGTTCGACGACGCGGTGGTTGCCGAAGAGAACATCATCGACTTCTCCAGCCGTTTCAAATACCAGACCGCGCTCTACCAACTGGTGCTGATCGCCGTGCTGGCCGGCTCCGGGCGCGGCGCGCTGCGCGACTTCGCCGGCGAGGTGCGCCAGCGCACGCGCATCTTCAGCCACGGCAACGCTCCACGGGTCAGCCAGGACGCGCAGATCCAGCAGGTGATCGGCAAGGCTGCCGCCCTGGTCTACGCCGCCGAGGCCACCGCCCTGCGCGCCGCCGCCCCGGCCCAGCGCGCCTACGAAACCCGCTTCGGCGACGACGAGCGGGCCGAGCACGACGCCAACGTCGCCGCCGAACTGGAATCGGCCAAGGCCCAGGTGGTGATCGCCGAGCTGATCCTGCGCGCCACCAGCGACCTGTTCAACGCCCTCGGCGCCTCCGCCACCAGCGAGGCCAAGCAGCTCGACCGCCACTGGCGCAACGCGCGCACCGCCGCCTCGCACAACCCGCTGATCTACAAGGAACGCATCGTCGGCGACTGGGAGATCAACGGCACCGAGCCGCCCTACGTCTGGCAGATCGGCAGCGGCCCGAGCGCTACCTGAGCCAGCTTCCCCTTCACCGAACGTCATGCACGAAAGGAAATCCCCATGAGCGAACAGCAAGCCCCGACCCGCCCGGCCGATCCCTACCTGCAAGCACTGCCGCAGCAGTCGGCGCATCGTATCCGCAGCGACGCCGAGGCCATCGAGATCGCCCGCGAGGCGGCCCAGCGCGACCGCGAGCGGCGCCTACCGGTGGCGGAACTGAACGCCTTCTCGCAGAGCGGCCTGTGGGGTATCACCGTGCCCCGCAGCCATGGCGGCGCCGAAGTCAGTTACCGGACCCTCGGCGAAGTCATCAAGACCATTGCCGCCGCCGACCCGTCGCTGGCGCAGTTGCCGCAGAACCACCTGGCCATCGTCGACCACATCCGCCTCGACGGCAGCGAGGAGCAGAAACGCTACTTCTTCGGCCTGGTACTGGACGGCGTGCGCTTCGGCAACGCCTTCTCCGAGCGCGACAGCCGTACCGTGGCCGACTTCGAGACGCGCTTGAGCCCGGACGGCGAAGGCTTCTTCCGGGTCGATGGGCAGAAGTTCTATTCCAGCGGTGCCCTGCTCGCCCACTGGGTTCCCACCGCCGCGGTGGACAGCGAGAAACGCGCCTTCCTGGCCTTCATCCGGCGCGACGCCGAGGGCCTGGAAGTGATCGACGACTGGTCCGGCTTCGGCCAGCGTACTACCGCCCCAGCGGCACCGTACTGGTGAACAAGGTGCGTGTTGCGGCCGAGCACCTGCTGCCGGTCCACCAGGCCTTCGAGCGACCCACCGCCGCCGGGCCGATCTCGCAGTTCCTGCAGGCCGCCATCGACGCCGGCATCGCTCGCGGCGCGCTGGCCGAGACCGAGGAACAGGTGCGCCGCCACGCCCGCCCCTGGCTCGACTCCGGCCTCGAACACGCCTGGCAGGCCCCCTACACCCTGCAGCAGATCGGCGACCTGCAGATCCGCCAGCGCGCCGCCGAAGCGGTGCTCGACCTGGCCGCCGACAGCATCCAGCTCGCCGTCGCCAATCCCGACGAGGACACAGTGGCCGCCGCCTCCATCGCCGTGGCCGAGGCCAAGGTGCTCACCACCGAGGCGGCCATCCTCGCCAGCAACAAGCTGTTCGAGTTGGCCGGCACCCGCTCCACGCTGGAGGAGTACAACCTCGACCGCCATTGGCGCAACGCCCGCACCCACACCCCGCGCGATCCGGTGCGCTGGAAGTTCAGCATCATCGGCGACTACTACCTCAACGGCGTCAAGCCGGCGCGCCACCCCTGGCTGTAGAGAACCCTCCCGCCGCCTCCGGACGGCAGAGGCTTCGCCAATTCGCAACTGTGGCGGCGGGCGACAGACGCTAAGCTGGGCCCGTCTTCCCCACGAGAAATCGCCATGCAGCCCAGCCTTCTCCTCGCCTCACGCGTTTCCGAATCCTTTCATCAATGCCTGCAAGCCCGCTTCGGGGTGGTCGAGGCGACGAGCGCCGACTTCGACGCGGCGGTCGCCGCGCTACCGCCGGAGCTGGCCGGAGACATCCGCATCGTCGTCGCCTTCGGCTCGACACGCATGCCGACGGCGGCGCTGGCCCGGCTGCCGCGCCTGGAACTGATCTGCTGCCTGGGCAGCGGCTACGACGGCATCGACCTGGATCACGCCAGGCAGCGCGGCATCATCGTGACCAACAGTCCCGCGGCGAACGCCGCGAGCGTGGCCGATCTGGCGATGGGCCTGCTGATTTCCAGCGTCAGGAACCTGCCCGCCGCCCGCCAGTATCTGGAAGCCGGGCGCTGGCAGGGCAATGCCGGCGAGCGCATGCAGCCCGTGCGCGGCCTGAGCGGCCGCCGGCTGGGCATCTGCGGCCTGGGCGCCATCGGCCTGAACGTCGCCAAACGCGCCGCGGCCTTCGACATGGAGGTCGGCTACCACGGCAGGAAGGTTCGCCCGGAGGTTCCCTACCCGTACTTCGACTCCATCGCGCGACTCGCCGCCTGGGCGGATGTGCTGGTCGTGTCCCTGCGCGCGGACCCCACCACCTACCACGCGATCGATGCCGGCGTGCTGCGGGCGCTGGGCCCGCAGGGCTTTTTGATCAACGTCTCGCGCGGGACGACCGTGGACGAGCAGGCCCTGGTGCACGCCCTGAAGAGCGGGCAGATCGCCGGCGCGGGACTGGATGTCTACGAGCACGAGCCGGCAATCCCTAGCGAACTCTTCCAGCTTCCCCACGTGACCCTGACACCGCATATCGGCGGCAGCACCCTCGAAGCGGCGCAGGAACAGGAGGCCTGTGTCCTGGCCAACATCGAGGCGTACGCGGCGGGACAGCCGCCGCGCACGCCGGTCCCCCTGTAGCCGCCCCGGCGGCGGTCGGGAAGGCGCGCGATCGGCAGGCGCCCGGCCGGCCGCGATGGCCCCTGCAACCAAAGGGCCGCTTTCCCGAGTCGCTCTTCCATTTCGCCCTTGCCGTTCGAGCACGAATCCGCCGCGAACGCCCGGAACGACGGGAAAGTTCGCTGGCGCATCATCGAATGCCCAATGACGGCGGAACTCGGGACAAACCGATCGCAAAACGATGGCGAAGTGGAACCCGCCATCCGACGGCCCAGACTTTTACAGAACTTACCAAGTCCCGAAAGAGTCCATGGTTGTATTGCCACGCTGTAATTCCCCAAGAAGAACAGGAGTGAACACCATGAAAAAACACCCTTGGGCCTATGTCGCCATCACTGCCGCCACGGTTTTCGGCCTGTCGATGGGTACTGGCGTCAGCGCCGCCGAATCCCGGCAGGCCCAACCGGTAATGCTCGCCGCCGATACCATGGAAAAAGCCGAAGACGCGGTTTCCGACACCTGGATCACCAGCAAGGTGAAATCCACCTTCCTGGCCGACAGCGATCTCGACGGCATGGATATCAAGGTGGAAACCAACCAGGGCGTCGTGTCACTGTCCGGCACGGTCAGCAGCGAAGCCGAGAAAGACCTGGCTATCCAGAAAGCCATGAGCATCAAGGGCGTGAAGGACGTATCCGCTGATGCCCTGCTGGTGGCCGAGTAAGCGCCAAGCCTTCCGGGACCTCATGCGCTCCCCTGGCGACGGGGAAGCGAAGTCGAGGGGGCGTAGCTAAGCGCCCTCGTTCGCGACACCTTCGCGCACCGTCGCCAAGCGCGCATGAACCCGCTCCGCTGCTCCCCGAAACCAATCCGTTCGCGATACTCCGATTTCCGTCGCCGCTCGCACAGCCTTCCTCCGCCGGCGAGCCGTCGCGGCTCCTGCGCTTGCGCGCGGCGCCAGGCGATGAGCTGTTCGATGCTGACGATCGGCAGGTGGTGTTCGCGGGCGAAGACCAGCAGTCCGGGACGCCGCGCAATGTTGCCGTCGTCCCTGACGATCTCGCAGAGCACGCCGGCCGGCGCCCGGCGAGCACGGCTAGATCCAGCGCCGCCTCGGTGTGGCCAGGACGCTCCAGCATGCCGCCGGCCCTGGCGCGCAGCGGAAAGACATGCCCCGGCCGGGCGAAGTCGTCTGGCCGCGAAGCCGGGTCGGCCAGGACATTGAGGGTCGCCACGCGGTCGGCGGCAAAAATCCCGCTGCTAGTGCCGTGGCGGTAGTCGACGCTGACGATGAAGGCGGTCTGCCGGGACTCGCTGTTGGCCTCGACCATCAGCGGCAGTTCGAGCGCATCGAGACGCTCGCGGGGCAGCGCGACGCAGACCAGGCCGCTGCTGTGGCGGACCAGGAAGGCCATTTGTTCGGGATGGCCCAGCGCCCTCTCCCCGGCCCTCTCCCGCAAGCGGGAGAGGGAGAAGGCCCCCGGTGCCACGTACCGGGACGAAGCCCATCCCGACACCCGACTCGCCGGCACCACCTTGCATGCTCCCCTCTCCCCATGGGAGAGAGGCCGGGGGTGAGGGAAAACGGCTCAGCGCCTTCTCCCTGGCCTTCTCCCGCAAACGGGAGAGGGAGAAGGCCCCCGGTACCACGTACCGGGACGAAGCCCATCCCGACACCTGACTCGCCGGCACCACCTTGCATGCTCCTCTCTCCCCATGGGAGAGGGGCCGGGGGTGAGGGAAAATGGCCCAGCGCCCTCTCCCTGGCCTTCTCCCGTAAACGGGAGATGGAGAAGGCCCCCGGTGCCACGTACCGGGACGAAGCCCATCCCGACACCCGACTCGCCGGCCCCCCTTGCACGCTCCCCTCGCCCCATGGGAGAGGGGCCGGGGGAGAGGGAAAACGGCCAGCGCTTCCAACTCACACCAGAGGGGAGCCGAAAACCTGGTGAGATGCCCTACCCGGCCCTGCCGCCCAAGTAGAAGTGCTGGATATTCTCCCGCGTGGCCAGTTCCTGCGCCGCGCCCTCGCCCACCACCCGGCCGTTCTCCAGGATGTAGGCATAATTGGCATGCCGCAGGGCGACGTTGATGTTCTGTTCGGCGACCAGGAAGCTCATGCCCTCCTTCTCGTTGAGCTGGGCGACGATTTCGAAGATTTCCTCGACGATGATCGGCGCCAGCGACGCGCAGCGACACGCCGGCCACGGCAAGGATGGCGCCGTCGTAGATCACTTCGATATCGTTCACCACCAGCAGTTCGGCGGGGGCGGCCTGGGTACTCATGGGGATATTCCTCCGTTCGAAAACGCCGCTCGGCGCGGCAATCGCGCAGCGTCAGGCCCTTCTCTTTCGCGTAGGCGGCGGATTTGGCCTCGATCAGCGGCCGCAGCGCGGCGAAGGCCCGCCCCGCGTGCGAGGCGCCGGCCTGAAACAGCGCCGGCGTACGCTGCGGCGAGAAGGTGGAATCCTCGAAGAAGCCCTCGCCGGCGGCGAGCGACGGCAGGGCTAGAGCGATGGACAAGGAAAGGTAGCGGACGGGCCTGTGCATGGATTTGTTCCTGTGGCTGATCGTGGCGCCCTCCGCCGTGGAGGTGCGCCAGCTAGTAGGCCAATATCCATGCCAGTAAAAAATTATTTGTTATTCAATAACTTAAATCAAAATTCCGGACTTCGGCGAATACCCTCGGCAGCAAAGTGTCCATTCGCTGTTGCCCGCCGGGCAGCGGCGCCGGGGCGGGTCGCTACCTGCAAAAGCGGACTCATCGGCAATGATCGATGCCACCCCGCGGTTCCG
This sequence comes from Azorhizophilus paspali, assembly GCF_043587585.2. Classification (GTDB taxonomy): domain Bacteria; phylum Pseudomonadota; class Gammaproteobacteria; order Pseudomonadales; family Pseudomonadaceae; genus Azotobacter; species Azotobacter paspali. Next base: position 553,226 of record NZ_CP171449.1, on the reverse strand, counting down.
ATCGAGAATGAATGCTCCCCTTGCGAGAGCCGCCGCTCAGAGCCGCTCCAGCGCCTGGACGAAATCGTCGACGATGTCCCCGGCCTCCTCGATGCCCACGGAGACACGCACGGTGCCGTCGTGGATGTCCAGGGCGGCGAGGACTTCCGGCGCCAGGGCGCGGTGCGAGGTCTTGCCCGGATGGCTGATGCTGGTCGCCACGCCGGCCAGCGAGGGAGCGAACACCGCGAGGCGCAGCGCGTGGATCAGCCGGTCGACCTTAGCCAGGCCGCCGTCGAGGGTGAAGCTCAGCATGCCCGAGCAGCCGTCGGGGAACAGTCGCCGGGCCAGGGCGTGGTCGGGGTGCGAGGGCAGGCCGGGGTAGTGGACCCGAAGCACCTTCGGATGGGCTTCGAGCGCCTCGGCCAGCGCCTGGGCGTTGCGCGAGTGGGCCTGCATGCGCAGGGCCAGGGTCTTGGCGCCGCGCAGGGTCAGCCAGGCCTCGAAGGGACTGGCGCTGCCGCCGGCGTTGATCTGGAAGCGCCGCGCCCGCTCGACCCATTCGGCGTCGCCGGCGAGGATGCCGCCGGTGGCGTCGCTGTGGCCGTTGAGGTACTTGGTGGTGCTGTGCAGCACCAAGTCGGCGCCGTGGTCCAGCGGACGGAACAGCGCCGGCGAGAGGAAGGTGTTGTCGACCAGCAGCTTGAGCCCGTGTTTCCTCGCCAGCGCGGCCAGAGCTGGCACGTCGCTGACCCGCACCAGCGGGTTGGAGGCGGTTTCCGTGTAGATCAGCCGGGTGCGCGGACCTATCGCCGCCTCCACCGCAGCCAGGTCGCCGATGTCCACCAGGCTGGAGGCGATGCCGAGGCGGCCCAGCTCCTTCTCGATCAGGCTCTGGGTGGTGCCGTACAGCTCGCGACTGGCGATCAGGTGGTCGCCGGCCTCCAGGTTGCCGAGCAGCGCCGCGCCGATCGCCGCCATGCCGGAGGCGCCGAACAGCGCCGCCTCGCCGCCCTCCAGGGCGAGGATCAGCGCCTCCAGCGCGGCCGGATTGGGATTGCCGATGCGCGTGTACATGTAGTTGTCGGGATTGCCGGCGAGGAAGTCGTCGACCTGCGCCAGCGAGTCGTAGACGAACACCGAGGTCTGGTAGATCGGCAGGGTCTTGGCATGGGTGACCATCTGCCGATCGATTTCGTTGCCCGCGTGCACGGCGCGGGTGGAAAAGCCCTGGGGGATCTTGAACATGACGGGACTCCGGGACGGGGATCGAGGGAAACAGGATAGGGGATCGGGCGCGGCGCGGCAGTCGCTGCAAACGCCTCGAGCGCCCTCTCCCTCCCGCAGGAGAACGATCGGAAGAGGGCAAGGGGAAACCCGGCGCCTTACTTGGCCAAGCCGAACAGCCGCGCGGCGTTGTCGTGGAGTAGCTTGTCCAGTACGTCCTCGCGAAAGCCCAGGGCGAGAAAGTCGTCGATGGTCTGGCGGATCGGCCGAAACGGGTAGGACGAGCCGAACAGCAACTGCTCGCCGAGAAAACCGTTGGCCGCCTGCACGAAGGCTTCGGTGCCGGGTTGGAACAGGTACATATCCGGCACCGCCAGGATGTTCTCGTAGCGGAAGGCCACGCCGATCAGTTGCTGCACGTTCGGCCAGTAGCCGTGGTAGCAGACGATCGGCAGCGTCGGGAAGCTGCGCGCGACCTTCGCCAGCCGGCCGGGGTCGTTGAAGGCCGGGTCGGGGGTGGTCGGCCCGGACATCAGAAACAGCGGGACGTTGCGCGCCGCCAGGTGCTCGTAGACCGGGAAGTACAGCGGATCGTCCGGGTGCCGCGGCGGCTCGCCGAAACCCGGCTCCAGGTCGATGCCGGAAAGGCCCAGTTGGTCGATGGCGCGGTCGATCTCCTCCACCGCGCCTTCGATGCCCTGTAGCGCCGGGTCGATTCCGGCGATGCCGAGCAGCTCGTCGTGGCCGTGGACGATCTCGTGGATGAAGTCGTTGGGCAGGTGCTGGGACGGGGTGTGCCGGCCGACCACCACCGCCCTCTCCAGCCCGGCGTCGCGCACCTCGGCGAGAAAGCCCTCGGCGCTCAGCGAACGCTCGAAGTGCGCGTCGTCGCCACGGGTGCCGACCCGCCGGTTCAGCCAGCGCGCGGCCGCGTGCTCGGGCGACCCGGGGGTGGCGCCAAAGAAGTCGTGCAGGTACGCCGGCCGGCAGCGCATGTCGATGACCCTCATGCGGCGGCCTCGCTCTTGGTGGCGCGCACGTCGAAGGCGCCGCCGGTCAGTTCCTCCTCGACGGTCACCGGCTGCTTGCCGGGCAGCAGCGGGAACACCAGTTCGGCGAAGCGAATGGCCTCTTCCAGGTGCGGATAACCGGAGAGCACGAAGCTGTCGACGCCGAGGTCGGCGTATTCCTTGAGGCGCGCGGCCACGGTCTGCGGGTCGCCGACTAGCGCGGTGCCAGCGCCGCCACGTACCAGGCCGACCCCGGCCCAGAGGTTGGGGCTGACTTCCAGTTTGTCGCGCCGCCCGCCGTGCAGCGCGGCCATGCGCCGCTGGCCCTCGGAGTCCATGGTCGCGTAGTTGGCCTGGGCCTTGGCAATGGTCTCGTCGTCGAGGTGGCTGATCAGCTTCTCGGCGGCGGCCCAGGCTTCCTCGTTGGTCTCGCGCACGATCACGTGCAGGCGCACGCCGAAGCGCACACTGCGCCCGTACTTCTTCGCCCGCTCGCGCACGTCGGCGATCTTCTCGGCCACCGCCGCCGGCGGCTCGCCCCAGCTCAGGTAGGCGTCGACGTGCTTGGCCGCCAATTCGTGGGCCGCCGGCGAGGAGCCGCCGAAATACAGCGGCGGATAAGGCTGCTGCACCGGCGGGAAGAAGTTCTTCGCACCCTTGACGGTGATGTGCTTGCCGGAGAAGTCGACGGTCTTGCCCTGCAGTAGATCGCGCCACACGGTGAGCACCTCGTCGGCCGCCTCGTAGCGCTCGTCATGGTCGAGGAACACACCGTCGGCAGCCAATTCAGTGGCATCGCCGCCCGGCACCACGTTGAGCAGCAGGCGGCCCTTCAGCGCCTGGTCGAGAGCGGCGGCCTGGCGCGCGGTGGCGGTCGGGCCGCTGACCGAGGTGCGCAACGCCACCAGGAGCTTGATGCGGCTGGTCACCGGCACCAGGCTGGCCGCCGTCACCCAGGGGTCCAGGCAACTGCTGCCGGTGGGGATCAGCAGGCCGTCGTAGCCGAGGCTTTCGGCGGTCACGGCGATCTGCCGCATGTACTCGTTGGTCGCCGGACGGCCGGAGGAAGACTTGCCGAGATAGCGGGTATCGCCGGAGGTGGGAAGGAACCAGAAGATGTCCAGACTCATGAATGCGTGCCTCAGGATGAATGCGGGCGCAGCGATGCGCGGTCTATCCCTCCGGCAAGCCCCATGCCAGAGCGCGCCGGCGACTTCTGGAACAAAGGAAATTGCAGCGAAATATCGAAAAACGACAAGCAATAAACGCAAATTCGCAGAAAAAACCCAACGGATCGCGGAGCGTTCCGGCCCTCTCGTCCGCCGCCATTACCGCCATTGCTGCGGGATCTCTGTCCCCCCGGCAACACTTTGCGGGGCAAGTGTTGCATGAGAAACAGTTGCCTGGACAACAGTTGAGCCTGTGCGGACGACAACCTTGCCGAACCCCTTAAGCAAATAACAAAAAGATATTTAATCTTGAATTTTTATATCGCCTAGATTAGCCACATCGATTCTTCGGGCCAGCCGACCACGATGCGCCAGCCCAGGCGCGGCCAACTGTTGGCTCGACAACAATCGATCAAGTGTTACTCCAGCAACAGCGACTCAACAACGCAGTACCGGAGGCAACAGGAATGGCCTGGCATAATTCGATAAACCATTGATTATAAATAATTTCATGGCATGGCACAGGGATTGCTTTCATTGGGGCCAGTCGAACCACAACCAGAGGAACAGCGTGTGACCGCCATCCAACAACCCAAGGTTCTGCCGCCCCTGCAGATCGCCCGCAAACTGGCCGCCGAATTCGCCGAGACCGCCGCCGAGCGCGATCTGCAGGGCGGCACGCCGAAGACCCAACGCGATGCGCTGCGCCAGAGCGGCCTGCTGGCCCTGGCCATCCCTCGCCAGTACGGCGGCCTGGGCGCCAGTTGGTGCGAGACCCTGGAGATCGTCCGCGAGTTCGCCCGCGTCGACAGCTCGATCGCCCATGTCTACGGTTTCCAGCACCTGATGCTGGCCACCGTGCGCCTGTTTTCCCGTCCGGACCAGTGGCAACCCTGGTTCGAGCAAACCGCGCGCAACCAGTGGTTCTGGGGCAACGCCCTGAATCCCCTGGACACCCGCACCGTCGCCCGCAGGTTCGACGGCTGGCGCGAATTCTCCGGACGCAAGAGCTTCTGCTCCGGCTCGGCCGACTCGGAAATGCTGATCGCCTCGGCGCTCGACGAGAGCAATGGCGGCAAGCTGCTGATCGCCGCGCTGCCCAGCGGACGCAGCGGCATCACCCTGCACGACGACTGGGACAACATGGGCCAGCGCCAGACCGACAGCGGCAACGTCACCTTCGAGCAGGTACGCGTCGAGGAGAACGAGCTGCTGCTAGACCCCGGTCCGCTGAGCACGCCCTTCGCCTGCCTGCGCCCGCTGATCGCCCAGTTGACCTTCGTCAACCTGTTCCTCGGCATCGCCGAAGGCGCCTTCGCCGAAGCCCGTCACTACACGCTCAAGGAAACCCGGCCGTGGTTCAAGTCCAGCGCCGCGCACATCGGCGAGGACCCCTATACCCTGCGCCACTTCGGCGAGTTCTGGGTCGGCCTGGAAAGCGTGCGCCTGCTCGCCGAGCGGGCCAATGCGCTGCTCGACGAGGCCTGGAGCAAGGAAGAACGCCTCGGCGCCGAGGAACGCGGCCAGCTCGCGGTGGCCATCGCTACCGCCAAGGTCGCCGCCAGTCGCGTCGGCCTCGACCTGACCGGCCGGCTGTTCGAAGTCACCGGCGCCCGCGCTACCCATGCCGCCCTGCGCCTGGATCGCTACTGGCGCAATCTGCGTACTCAGACCCTGCACGACCCGCTGGACTACAAGCTCCACGAGTTGGGCGACTGGGCACTGAACGGGACGCTGCCGACCCCAACCTTCTACTCGTAGCCGTCGACCATGCAACTGCTCACCCTTCCCCCATCTCCCGCATTGGCCACATCGATCCGGGCGACCGCGCAGGTCTTCGCCGACCCCAAGTCGCAGGCCCTGCTCGCCCACCTGCAACAGATCGCGCCGAGCGACGCCAGCGTGTTGATCATCGGCGAGACCGGCACCGGCAAGGAGCTGGTGGCCCGCCATGTGCACAACCTCAGCAAGCGCCGCGGCGGCCCCTTCGTCGCGGTGAACTGCGGCGCCTTCTCGGAAAACCTGGTGGAAGCCGAACTGTTCGGCCACGAGAAGGGCGCCTTCACCGGCGCCCTCAGCGCCAAGGCCGGCTGGTTCGAGGCAGCCAACGGCGGCACCCTGTTCCTCGACGAGATCGGCGACCTGCCGCTGGCGATCCAGGTCAAGCTGCTGCGCGTGCTACAGGAGCGGGAGGTGGTACGCCTCGGCTCGCGCAAGAGCATCCCCATCGATGTGCGGGTGCTCGCCGCGACCAACGTGCAATTGGAGAAAGCCATCAACGCCGGCAATTTCCGCGAGGACCTCTACTACCGCCTCAACGTGGTCAGCCTCGAACTCGCCCCGCTGCGCGAGCGCCCCGGCGACGTGCTGCCACTGGTCCGCCACTTCATCGGCGAATACAGCCGGCGCCTGGGCTACAGCGAAATCGCCCTGGACCGGGACGCCGAGGAGAAGCTGCTCGCCTATTCCTGGCCGGGCAACATCCGCGAGCTGGAAAACGTCATCCACCACACCCTGCTGATCTGCCGCAACAACCTGATCCGCGCCGCCGACCTGCACCTTTCCAACCTGCGCATCGAACGCCAGGAGGAAACCGCCCCGAACGCCGACGAGTCGGCCGAGGCGCTGCTGCAGCGCGCCTTCCAGAAGCTCTTCGAGGAGGACTGCGACGCCCTGCACGCACGGGTCGAAGCGGCCCTGCTGCGCACCGCCTACCGCTTCTGCCACTGCAACCAGGTGCACACCGCCAACCTGCTCGGCCTCAGCCGCAACGTCACCCGCGCGCAACTGATCCGCATCGGCGAGCTGGTGGTGAGCAAGCGTCGCAGCCTGCCGCCGCCGACGAGTCGGCAGCCGGTCGACCTGTCGATCTGAGTCCATCCCGAACGACAGTCAGACGGACGAAACTGGAGCCGTCCATACTGTGCCGGAGCATGTTTTCGCACACGTCGCCGCCAGCTCGTGACCGGGCCCGGCGGCACTCCCCCGAGCCCGGCGAAGAGTCCCCAATGCCTGAAATCCGCGCTTTGCCCCAGCGCCGCTCCCGACCGGACCGCGCGCCCATCAGCCTGGGCCAAGCCTTGCGCTTCTGGTTCAAGCTCGGCTTCATCAGCTTCGGCGGTCCGGCCGGGCAGATTTCGATCCTGCACCAGGAACTGGTCGAGCGCCGCCGCTGGATCTCCGAAAGCCGTTTCCTGCATGCCCTGAACTTCTGCATGCTGCTGCCCGGTCCCGAGGCGCAGCAGCTCGCCACTTACCTCGGCTGGCTGCTGCACGGTACCCGCGGCGGGGTGATCGCCGGGGTGCTGTTCGTGCTGCCCTCGCTGTTCATCCTGATCACCCTGTCCTGGATCTACCTCGCCTTCGGCGACGTGCCGCTGATCACCGGGCTGTTCTACGGCATCAAGCCGGCGGTGACCGCCATCGTCGTCCACGCCGCCCACCGCATCGGCTCGCGCACCCTGCGCAACACCTGGCTGTGGGCGATCGCCGCGGCGGCTTTCGTGGCGATCTTCGCCCTCGACGCACCCTTTCCGCTGATCGTGCTGGGCGCCGCGCTGCTCGGCTACCTGGGCGGGCGCCTGGCACCGGAGCTATTCGGCGCCGACAGTCATGCGGCGGCGAAACACGACTCCGGCCCGGCGCTGATCGACGACCATAGCCCGACGCCCGCGCATACGCGCTTCAGCCGCGCGCGGCTGGCGCGCCTGCTGCTGGTCGGCGCCTTGCTCTGGCTGCTGCCGATGGGCCTGCTGACCGCGCTCTACGGTTGGCACGGCACTTTGACGCAGATGGGCTGGTTCTTCACCAAGGCCGCGCTGCTCACCGTCGGCGGCGCCTACGCCGTGCTGCCCTACGTCTACCAGGGCGCGGTCGACCACTACGGCTGGCTGACCCCGACGCAGATGATCGACGGCCTGGCCCTCGGCGAGACCACGCCGGGGCCGCTGATCATGGTGGTGGCTTTCGTCGGCTTCGTCGGCGGCTACGTGCGCCAGGTGTTCGGCGCGGAACAGGCCTTTCTCGCCGGCACGCTGGCCGCCTGCCTGGTCACTTGGTTCACCTTCCTGCCGTCATTCCTCTTCGTCCTCGCCGGCGGCCCGCTGGTCGAGTCCACCCACGGCGAACTGAAATTCACTGCCCCGCTAACCGCCATCACCGCCGCCGTGGTGGGGGTGATCTTCAACTTGGCGCTGTTCTTCGGCTACCACGTGCTCTGGCCCGAGGGCTCCGCCGGCCGCTTCGACTGGCCCTCGGCGCTGCTCGCGGCGGCCGCCGCCGTCGCGCTGTTCCGCTTCGGGCGCGGGGTGCTCGAAGTGCTGGCGGGCTGTGCGCTGGCGGGCCTGCTGGTGCACCTGGCCTTGCATTGACGGGAAAAGAACATTCGGGGAGCTATTCCGCTGGCCGGGCCGGGCCGCATGCCATGCAACAATTCGCTAGGCGAAAGCGGCATCGCCGAAAGGGATGGGCGTTCGGTCCGGCGCGAACCCAGGGCTTTGCCAGGGCCGGCCCGGCACCGACTTAGTTCACGGCCTCTTTCAGGCCCTTGCCCGCCTTGAAACCGGGCGTTTTCGTGGCAGCGATCTCGATCTCCTGGCCTGTCTGGGGATTGCGCCCGGTACGCGCAGCCCGCTCCTTGACGCTGAAGGTCCCGAACCCGATCAGCCCCACTTCATGACCGGCTTTCAGCTCCGCCGTGATCGTTTCCAGCAGCGCATTGACAACCTTGGTGGCAGTGTTCTTATCGAGATCGGCATAGGTGGATACGCTGGCGATCAGTTCGGATTTGTTCATCGGGATTTCTCGATTTGTGGCTGGTAATGGAGGACAGGGTCCTCGGGGTGTCCGACCATACGATATTTGTGGTCAATCGGCGATACGAATCGCGAATTCGGCCAGTGCTTTCGGTGGATTCGATGGCTTTTGTCCTTGCGGGCGACGGTGCCCGCCCCCCCTGCTGGACCGAACGGCATTTCGCTTCATGCCCGATCGTTCCCCGGACACAGATATTCGACGAGGCGGCGGATGGCCGTATCGCCCGCCTCATGGCGGCGCAGGCACACGCGCAGATCCCGCCGCGCCCAGGTATCGCGCAGGGATACGCTGGCGAGCGCCAGCGTCTGCGCGGCACGCCTGGCGGTGGTTGCGGGGACGATACCGATGCCGACGCCCGCCTGCGCCATCAGGCAGATGGCGTCGAAGCTGCGCAGCTGAACCCGCAAGCGCAGCCTGCGGCCCTCCCGCAACGCCCGGTCCGCGAGGAATCGCTGCAGTGCGCTCGCCCGGTCGAGACCAATGAAGTCACGCCCCAGGACATCGGCGAAAGCGATGGAGAAGGCGCCGGCGAGTGGGTCGCGCGACGACGCCACGATCACGAAACGATCCGAGCGGAACGGCAGGGTCGACAGCGCGCCGGTATCGACGGTCCCGGCCACGATGCCGATATCGGCGGCGCCTTCCGCGACCAGGCCGACGATCTCGTCGCTGAGCCGCTCCTGGAGATCGACCGTCGTACCAGGATGGGCGGCCAGGAAGCGACCGAGGACTTCCGGCAAAAATTCGGTCAGCGCATTGGTGTTGGACAGCAGCCGGACATGGGCGCCGGCGCCTCCCGAAAAGGCGCCCAGTTCCTCGTGCATCCGATCGGCCCGCGCCAGCAGGCTGCGTGCATGGGCGAGCAGGGTGTGTCCGGCCGGCGTCAAGGCCACGCCCTGGCGGCTGCGCTCCAGTAGGCGGGTTCCGAGCATGGCCTCCATGCCGCGCACCCGCGTGCTGGCCGCCGCCAGCGCCGTATGCGCTCGGAGCGCGCCGCCCGTGATGCTGCCGGCTTCGGCGATGTGACGAAACAGGTCGAGATCCGCGAGATCGAGGCGGGCCATGGCGATCCTTCGTTTTTCGCGAAGGATACCATGCGAAATCACGGATTCTTCGCCACATGAGCCGGCATTATCCTTCGCGGACCGAGAATGACGACGAGGTCTTACGATGATGGAAGAAACATGGACGAGCGCTGCCCTCGTCGCCTTGACGATCGGCCTCTGGGCGACCGCGCGACTGCCGGAGTATCTCGTCGCGCTGTTGTTCTTCGCGGCTGCCGCGATCCTGCGCCTCGCTCCGCCCGATGTCCTGTTCTCCGGCTTTTCGTCCGCGGCGTTCTGGCTGGTTTTGAGCGGCTTCGTGCTGGGAACCGCCATCCGCAAGGTCGGCCTGGCCGACCGGATCGCACGGACACTGGCCATCCACCTCGCCGGCTCCTGGCCCCGCCTGGTGGGTGGCGTGGTCTTGCTAAGCTATGCCCTGGCCTTCGTCATGCCCTCCAACATGGGGCGCATCGCCTTGCTGATGCCGATCGTCATGGCCCTGGCCGAGCGCGCCGGCCTGGCCGAAGGCAGCCGTGGTCGCATCGCCCTGGCGCTCGCGGTCGGCTTCGGGACCTTCCAGTTGTCGGCCAGTATCCTGCCCGCCAACGTTCCGAATCTGGTCATGGTCGGCGCGGCGGAAAGCGCCTTCGGCGTGCACCTGTCGTACCTGCCATACCTGCTGCTGCACGCGCCGGTGCTCGGTGTGCTCAAGGGGGTTGCCCTGGTGGCCTGTCTCTGCCTGCTGTTTCCGGCCAGGCCACGGCCCATCGAGGAGCCGCCACCGGCCGAGGCATTGAGCCGCGACGAGAAACGTCTGGGATCGCTGCTGATCGCCACGCTGGCGCTGTGGATGAGCGATGCCGTGCACGGTGTTTCGCCGGCCTGGATCGGCCTGGCCGCCGCCTGCCTCTGCCTGCTGCCGCGTATCGGCTTCCTGAACGGCGAGGAATTCGCCGCGGGCGTCAATGCCCGCACCTGTATTTATATAGCCGGCATCCTGAGCCTGGCGGCTTTCGTGAGCTATTCCGGACTGGGGACCGTCATAGGCGAATGGCTATTGCGGATTCTGCCGCTCGATCCGGCCAGGCCGGAAAACGGTTTCGGCGCCCTGGTGGGCCTGGCCAGCGCGCTCAATTTCGCCGTCACCGCCAATGGCGTGCCAGCCTTGTTCACACCGCTCGCACAGAGCCTGGCCGATGCGTCCGGTCTACCCCTGCTTACCGTGCTGATGGCGCAGGTGATCGGTTATGCCACGCCGCTGCTGCCCTACCAGGCAGCGCCGATCGTCGTTGCCATGGGCATGGGGCAAGTACCGGCCAAAGATGGTATCCGGCTTTGCCTGGCGCTCGCCGCCATCACCTTCTTCCTGCTGGTCCCCCTCGATCATGGCTGGTTTGTCCTGCTCGGCTGGATACCTCGCTGAGCGGCGCAAGGTTCTAAGCATTCGGCAGGTGGCCGAGATCGACCGGATCGCCCGGATGCAGGCCCAGCTTGTCGCGGATATCCCGGAACATGGCGTCGTATTCGCCATGCTCGCGCAAAACCGGCCCGAAGCGCGGATGCAGGCCGTTGCGCACGGCGATCTGGGTCAGCACGTTGAGGAAGTCGAAGGCCACGTCGCGGTGCAGCTCGCACTCCTCCGCGAAAGGCCGGCCGTCGATCTCGCCCTCCATGCGCATGTGCAGCATCGCCCCCTCCCTGGCGTCTTCGCGCACCTCGTAGTAGACGTCGCAGACGAAGGCCTGACGGTTGAGCTTGTCCACCCTCTGCTCGCGATGCGCATGACCAGGTGTGAACATGGGAGCCTCCTCGTGGTATGGAAAGCCCGGAGCGGGCTTCGCCCGGATTCAGTGTAGGCAGCCCGTCCGCGTCCGCGCCGGTGGGGCGATACCCGGCAGGGTCCGGCGCCGCGCGCCGGCCAAAGACCATGTACCACCGATCAGCGAACTTTGCCGGGCCAGGTCGAAGACGACCAACGGCATGGCCGGAGTGGCGGCGCCACCTAGACTTTGCCCCGAAATACGCTCAAAGGGGCATGAGCATGGAGTTTGCAGCCCGGCTGACACGCAGCTACGCCATTTCCACCAAGACCCGGCATCTCTTCGAGAAGCGCGCCCGAACGGCCCAGGAACGGTTTCAGGAACGGATACGCAAGGCCTGGGAACGGGAAATGGCCGATGTGTCGGCCGATCCCCCCACACCCTGGATTCTGTGGAACGGCTGGTGCCGCTATGGCCTGGACGTCGCGCAGCGCTCGATCCTGTTCTGGGACACGCTGCGCCAGCGCGGCGACAACTACCTGGAACATGTGCGCCAGGGCCAGCCGCCCCTGCTGCATTTCGACTACGAGATGGTGCTGGACGGGCGTACCTTCGCCCGTCCGGTCAACTACGCCCTGCTGCGCATTCTGCCGCCGGCAGGCCAGGATGTGGACCCCAGGCAGCGCCCTTATCTGATCATCGACCCGCGGGCCGGACACGGCCCCGGCATCGGCGGCTTCAAGGACGACTCCGAGGTGGGGGTGATCCTGCGCGAACGGCACCCGGTGTACTTCGTGGTGTTCTTCCGCCTGCCAGAACCGGGTCAGACCCTGCTGGATGTGTGCGCCGCCGAACAGCGCTTCGTGCGCAAGGTACGCGAACTGCACCCGGACAGTGCCAAGCCGGCGTTGGTCGGCAACTGCCAAGGCGGCTGGGCGACCATGATGCTGGCCGCCACCGACCCGGACAGCGCGGGGCCGGTGGTGATTAACGGCGCGCCCATGTCCTATTGGGGCGGCGCCTGGCGGGAAGGCGAAGGCGACAACCCGATGCGCTACGCCGGCGGGTTGCTCGGCGGCACCTGGCTGGCTTCCCTAACCTCCGACTTGGGCAACGGCCTGTTCGACGGCGCCTATCTGGTGGAGAACTTCGAGAACCTCAACCCCGCCAACACCTACTGGGACAAGTACTACCACCTGTTCGCCAACATCGACGGCGAACCGCCGCGCTTTCTCGAATTCGAGCGTTGGTGGGGCGGCTACTTTCTAATGAACCGCGAGGAGATCGAGTGGATCACCCGCAACCTGTTCGTCGGCAACCAGCTCTGGTCCGGCGAGACTGGCGCCGGTCGGGGCAAGCCGGTCTTCGACCTGCGCGACATCAAGTCGCCGATTGTGCTGTTCGCCTCCCTGGGCGACAACATCACGCCGCCACAGCAGGCCTTCAACTGGGTCGCGGACATCTACGCCAGCACCGAGGAAATCAAGGCGCGCGGCCAGGTCATCGTCGGCCTGCTGCACCAGGACATCGGCCATCTGGGGATCTTCGTCTCCGGCCGGGTGGCCAGGAAGGAACACGCGCAGATCGTCTCGGTGCTCAAATCCATCGAAATGCTGCCGCCGGGCCTGTACGGCATGGCCATCCACGAGCGTCCCGGCGCGGGCGGCAAGCTGGAATACGAGGTGGAGTTCCACGAGCACCGCCTGGAGGACGTCTCCGCCCGCCTCAACCGCCTGCAGCGGCTCGACGAGAAGCCCTTCGAGGCGGTGGCCGCGCTGTCCGAGTTCAACCAGCGCGGCTACGAGCTGTTCCTCCGCCCCCTGGTGCGCCTCATGGCCAGCGAGCGTTCTGCCGAGCTGATGCGCCAGCTGCACCCGCTGCGCCTGCAGCGCTGGGCTTTCTCGGCGCGCAATCCCTGGCTCTGGTGGCTGACCCCGGCCGCCGCGGCGGTCAGGACGCAGCGCCAGGCGCCGGTGGCGAGCCCGGACGATTTGCCCCACCACGGCGAGCGGCTCGTCTCCGAACTGATCAGCGCGTCCCTGGACCATTACCGGGCGCTGCGCGACGCCGCCAGCGAGGCGCTGTTCTTCCAGACCTACGGCAGCCTGTTCTCCCTGATCCTCGACGAGAACCCGCCCCCCGCGGCGTCGGCCCAAGCGCAGGAACTGCCTTTCGTCCAGGAAGCCCTGGCCGCCATCGGCGAGGGCGGCTACGACGAGGCCTTCGCCAGGGTCGCCGCCCTGCTCGCGCGCAAGGACGAAGTGCCCCTCTCGCGGCTGGTGACCAAACAGGAAATCGTCCGCGACTACGCCGACCTGCTGCCCAGCCTGCCGCCCGAGGCCTGGCGGCGCATCCGCGGCGAGCAGGAAATCATCGTCAACTACGCACGCGAACAAGCCCTCGCCACCCTGCCCGCCCTGCTGGCCGGGCCGGCCGAACGCGAGCGGCTACTGACCCTGCTGGAGCGCCTGGCGGCGGACGAGCGCGTCCGCCGCTCCGAGCCCAGCGCCGAACAACGGGCCATGCTCGAACGCATTCACGACGTGCTGGGCCGCGCGCCCGCCGCCGGACAGCCCACGGCTAGGAGCGCCTGAGCGCCTCGCCGACGGAGGTATCCGATGACCGCTCCCCACGAAAAGTACCGGCACCTGATCGACTACTGCAGCAACCTGCCGCCGACGCCGACGGCGGTGGCCTGGCCCTGCGACCAGAGCGCTCTGGAAGGCGTGGCGGACGCGGCGCAGAGCGGCCTCATCGCGCCGATCCTGGTCGGCCCCCGCGAACGGATCGAGGCGCTGGCGGCGCAGTACGGCATCGACATCGCCGGCCTGCCGATCGAGGAGGCGCCCTACAGCCAGGCTGCCGCCGACCGGGCGGTGGAACTGGTCCGCGAAGGCCGCGCCGAGGCGCTGATGAAGGGCAGCCTGCACACCGACGAGTTGATGAGCGCGGTGGTCAAGCGCGACACCGGGCTGCGCACCGCGCGGCGGGTCAGTCACTGCTTCGTGATGGACGTGCCGGGACACGCGGACGCCCTGATCATCACCGACGCCGCGGTGAATATCGCGCCGACCCTGGCCGAGAAGATGGACATCACTCAGAACGCTATCGACCTCGCTTACGCCCTGCAGGTCGGCCTGGAGAAGAAGGAGGTGCGGGTGGCGATTCTCTCGGCAATGGAGACCGTCAACCCCGCCGTGCCCTCCACCATCGAGGCGGCCGCCCTGTGCAAGATGGCCGACCGCCGGCAGATCACCGGTGCCATCCTCGACGGCCCGCTGGCCCTGGACAACGCCATCAGTCTGGAAGCAGCGCAGATCAAGAAGATCGACTCGCCGGTGGCGGGCCGCGCCAACGTGCTGGTAGTACCCGACCTGGAAGCGGGCAACATGCTCGCCAAGAGCCTGTCCTTCCTCGCCGGCGCGGATGCCGCCGGCATAGTGCTGGGCGCGCGGGTGCCGATCATCCTGACCAGCCGCGCCGACTCGCTGACCACCCGCATGGCCTCCTGCGCGGTGGCCACCCTGGTGGCCAAGGCCCGGCGCGAAAGCACCGGCAAGGTGATCGGGTGAAATCATGCAGAACGTCATCCTGGTCCTCAATGCCGGCTCGTCGAGCCTCAAGTTCTCGCTCTTCGCCGAGCGTCCCGACGAATTGGCGCTGCAGTTGCGCGGCCAGATCGAGGGACTCGGCGGAGCGCCGCACTTCGTCGCCAAGGACTCCGCGGGCACGATCCTCGGCGAACGGCGCTGGGCCGACGGCACCCGCTTCAGCCACGACGACGCGGCCCACCAGTTGGTCGAGTTCCTGCAGGATTACCGGGACCGCTACCGGCTGACGGCCGTGGGCCACCGCGTGGTCCACGGCGGCCAGGAGTTCTCCCGGCCGGCGCGGGTGGATGGCGAGCTGCTGGAGAAGCTCGAAAAGCTCGTTCCGCTGGCGCCGCTGCATCAGCCGTACAACCTGGCGCCGATCCGCGCCGTGGCCGCGCGGGCGCCGCAGCTTCCGCAGGTGGCCTGCTTCGATACCGCCTTCCACCGCCAGCAGCCCGAACTCGCCCAACTGTTCGCCCTGCCGCCGGCCATCACCGGGCGCGGCGTGCGCCGCTACGGCTTCCACGGGCTGTCCTACGAATACATCGCCGGCGTATTGCCGCGACTGGCCCCCGAGGCGGCGGCCGGGCGAGTGGTGGTCGCCCACCTGGGCAACGGCGCCAGCCTGTGCGCCCTGCTGGCCGGCCGTAGCCTGGCCAGCACCATGGGTTTCACCGCCGTCGACGGCCTACCCATGGGCACCCGCTGCGGCGCCATCGACCCAGGGGTGATCCTCTACCTGATGGACGAGTTGAAGATGGACGCCCGCGCCATCGAGCGGCTGCTCTACAAGGAGTCCGGACTACTCGGCGTGTCGGGGATCTCCAGCGACATGCGTGAGCTGCTGGCCAGCGACGCGCCCAGCGCCGCCCTCGCCGTGGACCTTTTCGTCTACCGCATCGGCCGCGAGCTGGGCTCCTTGGCCGCGGCTTTGGGCGGGCTCGACGCCTTGGTGTTCACCGCCGGCATCGGCGAGCACGCGGCGACCATCCGCGAGCGCGTCTGCCGCGACGCCGCCTGGCTCGGCGTGGAGCTGGACAGCGCAGCGAACGCGGCCGGCGGGCCACGGATCAGTAGCGCCGCCAGCCCGGTATCGGCCTGGGTGGTACCCACCGACGAAGAACTGATGATCGCCCGCCATACCCGGCAGACGCTCTCAGCATCCTGAGGACGACGGATATGTCAGAGGAAACTTACCGCCCGCTGCTGCAGGGCGCCAGAGCGCTGATCACCGGCGTGGCCAACGAGCACTCGATCGCCTACGGCTGCGCCAAGGTTTTCGCCGAGCTGGGCGCCGAACTGGCCATCACCTATGCCAACGACAAGACCCGCGGCTACGTCGAACCCCTGGCCAGGGCTCTGAAGGCGCCGATCTTCATGCCGCTGGACGTGACCCGCCACGAACAGCTCGATGCCGTGTTCGAGACGATCGCCGAACAATGGGGAAGCCTGGACATCCTGGTGCATTCCATCGCCTGGGCGCCCAAGGAGGACCTGCAGGGCGGCCTGCTCGACTCCTCGGCGGCCGGCTTCGGCCTGGCCATGGACATCTCCTGCCACTCCTTCGTGCGCATGGCGCGCCTTGCCGTGCCGCTAATGAGCAACGGCGGGAGCCTGCTCGCCATGAGCTACCACGGCGCGCAGAAGGTAGTGCCCAACTACAACCTGATGGGGCCGGTGAAGGCCGCACTGGAGGCGTGTTGCCGCTACCTGGCCTACGAACTCGGCCCCAGGGGTATTCGCGTGCACGCCATCTCCCCCGGCCCCTTGAAGACCCGCGCCGCCTCCGGCCTCAAGGATTTCGACCTGCTGCTTGGCGAGGCCGCCCAGCGCGCGCCCCTGGGGGAACTGGTGGACATCATGGACGTGGGCATCACCTGCGCCTACCTGGCTAGCCCCTATGCCCGCCGCCTGTCCGGCGAGACGCTGTACGTGGACGGCGGGCTGAACATCATGGCCTGAGCGCCGCGCCAAGCATGAACATCCTGAACGGACGGTCGTCGGACCCGGCAAGCGGCGGAGTGCGTTTCCGGCGCCCGTGGCGTTCGCTCGCCGCTCCGCTCGCCGGCCTCGCCCTGCTCGCCGGTTGCGGGGAAACCGCCGCCCCGCCGGCGCGCCCGCCCACCGAGGTGACCGCCATCACGCTGGCCGCGCGCGATACCCCGGTGGTCTTCGAATTCGTCGCCCAGACCCAGAGTTCCCGGGAAGTGGAAATCCGCACCCGGGTCGAGGGCTTCCTGGAAAAACGCCTGTACAACGAAGGCGATCTGGTACACACCGGACAGATCCTGTTCCAGATGGACCCCAGGCCGTTCGAGGCGGCCTTGCAGTCGGCCCGCGGCCAGCTCGCCCAGCAGCAGGCGCGCCTGGATATGGCCAGGGCCGATCTGGGCCGCATCCGCCCCCTGGTGAAGGTGGGCGCGCTGAGCAAAAAGAACCTCGACGACGCCATCGGCACCGAGCGGCAGGCACAGGCCGCCGTGCTCTCCGCCGAGGGTGAGGTGCGCACGGCGCAGCTCAATCTCGGCTACACCACCATCAGGTCGCCACTCACCGGGGTGTCGAGCTTCGCCAAGCTGCAAGAAGGCAGCTATGTCACGCCGGGCGCGGCCGGCCTGCTGACCTACGTGTCGCAGGTCGACCCCATCTACATCAACTTCAGCCTCTCGGAGAACGAGATGTTGAAATTTCGCGGCGAGATCGCCACTGGCCAGCTCAGGTTTCCCCCGCACAACAATTTCGAGGTCGAGGTGGTGCTGGCCGACGGCTCGCAGGTGCCCGATCGCGGCCGCCTCGACTTCGCCGACTTCGCCTTCAGCGAGGAAACCGGCACCTTTCTAATCCGGGCGGAAGTGGCCAACCCGAAGGGCTTGCTGCGCCCCGGCCAGTTCGTGCGCGCCCACTTAAATGGCGCGGTCCGTCCCGACGCCCTGCTGGTGCCCCAGCGCGCGGTCCTGCAGGGTTCCAAGAGCCAGTACGTGTGGGTGATCGGCGACGGCGGCAAGCCCGAACAGCGCATCGTGGAAATGGGCGACTGGCACGGCGACGACTGGTTCGTCACCCGGGGCCTGCGCGCCGGCGAGCGCATCGTGGTCGACGGTGCGATCCGGGTGACGCCGGAGGCTTCGCTGCGGATCGTCGACACCCGTCCCGCCGCCGGGGAAACCAGCCAGCCGCAACGGCAGAAGGCGGCCGAGGCCTGGTCCGACCAGAAAGAGCGGTTGAAGGCCGGCCCGTCCGGCGGGGGACAGGCACCGTGAGCCTGTCCCACTACTGCATCGAGCGGCCGATCTTCGCTTCGGTGATTTCCATCGTCATCACCCTGGCCGGGGCGGTGGCGATGTTCAATCTGCCGGTAGCCCAGTACCCGGACATCACCCCGCCGCAGATCACCGTATCGGCCACCTATCCCGGCGCCGACGCCGAAGTGGTGGCCAACAACGTGGCGGCGCCCATCGAACAGCAGGTCAACGGCGCCGACGATATGATCTACATGAACTCGTCGAGTTCGGCGACCGGCAACATGACCCTCAACGTGTTCTTCGAGATCGGCACCGATCCCTCGTTGGCCCAGGTGGACGTGCAAAACCGGGTCAACCTGGCCCTGCCGCAACTGCCCTCGGCGGTGCAGAGCCAAGGCATCCAGGTGCAGAAGAAGTCCTCGGCCTTCATGATGGTCATCGCGGTCTACTCCCCGGACGAGCGCTACGACAGCACCTACATCGCCAACTACGCCAACCTGTACATCCTCGACGCGATCAAGCGCATCCCCGGCGCCAACCAGGCGAGCATCTTCGGCACCCCGGACTACGCCATGCGCATCTGGCTCAAGCCCGACCGCATGGCCCAATTGAAGATCACCGCCGCCGACGTGCAGCAGGCGGTGGCCAACCAGAACCAGCAGTTCGCCGTGGGGCGCATCGGCCAGTCGCCGACCGGCGAGGCGGTGGAGCAATCTTTCGCCGTCACCACCAAGGGCCGGCTGACCGAGCCGGAGGAGTTCGAGAACATCATCATCCGCGCCGCCAGCGGTGGGGCGGCCATCGTCCGCCTGCGCGACGTGGGCCGCGCCGAGCTGGGCCAGAAGGATTACTCCCTGCGCAGCACCTACCAGGGCAAGCCGGCGACGCTGATGGCGGTGTATCAGCAGCCCGGCGCCAATGCCCTGGACGTGTCCAACGCTGTCAGGACGACCCTGGCGGAGATGGAAAAGAGCTTTCCCGCCGGCATCGAATACAAGATCGTGATGGACACCACGGCCTTCACCCGCACCTCCATCGCCGAGGTGGTGTACACCTTCTTCGAGGCCCTGGTACTGGTGGTGGCGGTCGTCTACCTATTCCTGCAGAGCCTGCGCGCCACCCTGATCCCGGTGCTGGCGGTGCCGGTGTCGATCGTCGGCACCTTCATCGGCATGAGCGCCCTGGGCTTCTCGATCAACATGCTGACCCTGTTCGGCATGGTGCTGGCGATCGGCATCGTGGTGGACGACGCCATCGTGGTGATCGAGAACGTCGAGCGCAACATGCAGGTCCACCGCCTGCCGCCCAGGGAGGCCGCCAAGCGGGCGATGGACGAGGTGGCCGGCCCGGTGGTGGCCATCGTCTTGGTGCTCTGCGCGGTGTTCGTCCCGGTGGCTTTCATGGGCGGTATCACCGGCCAGCTCTACAAGCAGTTCGCCATCACCATCGCCATCTCCGTGGTGATCTCCGGCCTGGTCGCCCTGACCCTGTCGCCGGCTCTCGCCGCGATCCTCATCAAGCCCGCCCACGGGCGCAAGCGCAGCTTCTTCCGCTGGTTCGAACGCAACTTCGAGCGCATGACCGAGGGCTACTCGCGCGCGGTGGCCTTCATGATCAAGCGCTTTTTGCTCGCCCTGCTGCTGTTCGCCGGGATGGTCGCGCTCACCGTGCTGATGGCACAGCGCATCCCCGGCGCCTTCCTGCCGCCGGAGGACCAGGGCTACCTGCTCGGCGCGGTGATCATGCCCGACGCCGCCAGCCTGGACCGCACCGGCGAGGTGGGCCGGGCGGTCAGCGACTACTTCATGCGCGACGAAGCCGTCGAGGGAGTGGCCATCGTCAACGGCTACAGCCTGCTCGACAACCAGAACAAGAACAACGCCGGCACTTTCTTCGTCGGTTTCAAGGACTTCGAGGAACGCTACAAGGACGGCGAAAGCATCCGGATGCAGAGCGCCCCGGCGGTCATCGCGGCCGCCGGCCAGGCCTTCTCCCGAGTCCGCGAGGGACTCGTGGTGCCGGTCAACCCGCCGTCCATTCCCGGCCTGGGCACCACGGGCGGCATGGAGGTATGGGTCCAGAACAAGGGCGACGGCAGCGTCGGCCAGCTCGCCGGGGTGGTGAACGATTTCGTCGCCAAGGCCCGCCAGCGACCGGAGATCGGCGCCATCACCGCCACCTTCAACGCCGCTTCACGGCAACTGCTGGCCGACGTGGACCGGGAAAAGGCGGAAACCCTGGGCGTGCCGGTGGAGGACGTGTACAGCACCATGCAGACCATGTTCGGCTCGTTGTACGTGTCGCAGTTCAACAAGTTCAGCCGCCTGTGGCAGGTGATCCTGCAGGCCGAGCCGACCTACCGCCTCAGGGTCGAGGACCTGCAGCAGATCTACGTGCGCAACCGCGGCGGCGAGATGATTCCGCTTAAGGCCCTGCTGAGCACTCGCTACGTCACCGGCCCGGACCTGCTGACCCGCTTCAACAACTTCCCGGCGGTGAAGATCACCGCCAACGCGGCGCCGGGCTTCAGCTCCGGGCAAGCGCTGGCGGCCCTGGAGACGCTGGCCGCGCAGAACATGTCCGGCGACTACGCCTTGGCCCTGAGCGGCGAGGCCTTCGAGGAGAAGAAGGCCGGCGGCACCAGCGCCCAGGTATTCGTCTTCGGCCTGATCATGGTGTTCCTGATCCTGGCGGCGCAGTACGAGAAGTGGACGCTGCCGGTCGGCGTGCTGCTCGCGGTGCCCTTCGCGCTGTTCGGCGCCCTGCTGGCGATCCTGTTGCGCGGGCTGGTCAACGACGTGTACTTCCAGATCGGCCTGACCATGCTGGTGGCCCTGGCGGCAAAGAACGCCATCCTGATCTTCGAGTTCGCCGTGCTGAACCGCGAGAAAGGCATGTCCGTGTTCGACGCGGCGATGACCGCGGCGCGCGAACGCCTGCGCCCCATCGTGATGACCTCGCTGGCCTTCATCCTCGGCTGCGTGCCCCTGGCCATCGCCGTCGGCGCCTCGGAGAACAGCCGCCACTCGATCGGTACCGGAGTGATCGGCGGCATGCTTGCGGCGACGGTGATCGCGGTGTTCTTCATCCCGCTGTTCTACTACCTGATCGAGCGGCTTTCCGAGAAGAGCGGCACCGCGAAGCGGGAGGCGCCGCCCGCCGAGCCGGCGCCCCTGGGTGGCGACCTGAACGGCATGCCGCAACGCCGGCACGAGGAGGACTGAGATGGGTGTGATGGAAAGCCCCCTGGTGGCCTGCCACGACTGCGACCTCCTGCAGCGCGAGCCGCCGCTGCCCGAAGGCGGCGTGGCCCGCTGCCGGCGCTGCGGGGCGATCCTGTCGCGCAATCACCCGCGCGGCAGCGAGCGCACCCTGGCCTTCGGGCTCGGCGCCCTCCTACTCTTCCTGATCGCCAACCTTTTTCCCATCGTCGGCCTCAGCCTCGGCGGAGACGTCGTGCAGACCTCCCTGCTCGGCGCGGCGCGGGCCATGTACCGCCACGATATGCGCCTGGTCGCCGCCCTGGTGCTGGCGACCACCTTCGTCGCGCCCCTGGCGCAGTTACTGGCCCTGCTCTACCTGCTGCTGCCGGCCTGCCTCGGACGCCGGCCGCCGCGAGCCCGGCTGGTGTTCCGCGGCCTGACCCTGGTGCAGCCCTGGGGCATGCTGGAGGTGTTCGTGCTCGGCATCCTGGTCTCGCTGGTCAAGCTCGCCCACCTGGCCAGCGTGGTGCCCGGAGTCGCCCTGTGGTCGTTCGGCGGGCTGATGCTGCTGATGGCGGCGACCACCGCTTCCTTCGATGCCCGTGACCTGTGGACGCGGCTGGAGGCGGCGCGATGAAGGGTCCGGCGAGCGCCGCCCGCTGGCATCTGGCGACTTGCCACGGCTGCGGCCTGCTGAGCCGCACGGGCGCCGGCCGGGCCGTCCGCTGCCCGCGTTGCGGCACGCCCCTGCATGCGCGCAAGCCGGATAGCATCGCCCGCACCTGGGCCTTCATCGTCGCCGCGGCGATCCTCTACATCCCGGCCAACCTGCTACCGATCATGGAGACCAGCTCCCTGTTCGGCGCCCAGCAGGACACCATCATGAGCGGCGTGGTGTACCTGTGGGTATCCGGCTCCTGGCACCTGGCCCTGGTGGTGTTCGTCGCCAGCATCCTGGTGCCGATGGCCAAGCTCATCGCCCTGGTCATCCTGGCCCTGTCGGTGCAGTCGCGCGCCCGCTGGCAGCCGCTGCAGCGCACCCGCCTGTACCGTCTGGTGGAGCTGGTCGGGCGCTGGTCGATGCTCGATATCTACGTGGTGACCCTGCTGGTCGCCCTGGTACAACTCGAAGCCCTGGCGAGCATCCGGCCCGGTAGCGGCGCCCTGGCCTTCGGCGCCGTGGTGGTGCTGACCATGTTCGCGGCGATGAGCTTCGATCCGCGCCTGATCTGGGACGTCCTGGAGCGGGACGATGGCTGAGGCGCGCCCCGATCCGTCCGCCCTGCCGGAGGCCGAAGCAGCGCCCCGCTCGCGCTGGAGGCCGCAACTGGTCTGGCTGGTACCGCTGGTGGCCGCTCTCATCGGCGGCTGGCTGGCGGTGAAGTCGATCCTCGACCGGGGTCCCGTCATCGAGATCGTCTTCAAGAGCGCCGAAGGCCTGGAAGCGGGCAAGACCAAGGTCAAGTACAAGGACGTGGACATCGGCCTGGTCACTGCCGTGAGCCTGTCCAAGGATCTTCGCCAGGTGCTGGCCAGCGCGGAACTGGTCAAGGATTTCCAGCCCCATCTGGTCGAGGACACCCGCTTCTGGCTAGTCAAGCCGCGCATCTCCGGCGGCAGCGTCTCGGGGCTTGGCACCGTGCTGTCCGGTGCCTACATCGGGGTGGACGTAGGCAAGTCGTCCCGCGAGCAGAAGACTTTCGCCGCGCTGGAGATGCCGCCGGTCATCCAGCTCGACACGCCGGGCCGGGAGTTCGTTCTGCGCAGCGCCGACCTGGGCTCCCTGGCGATAGGCTCGCCGGTATTCTTCCGGCGCCTGCAGGTCGGCCAGGTGGTCGGCTACCAGCTCGACGAGAACGGCCGCGGGGTGAGCCTGAAGCTCTTCGTCAACGCGCCCTACGACCGCTTCGTCACCGACAACAGCCGTTTTTGGAATGCCAGCGGGATCGACGTCAAGCTCGGCGCCAGCGGCATCGAGGTGGATACCCAGTCGCTGGCCTCGCTGCTGCTGGGCGGCGTGGCCTTCGAAACGCCGGAGGAGTCCGTCGCCCTGCCGGGCGCCGCGCCCGATACCGGCTTCGAGCTGTTCGCCGACCGCGCCCGGGCCATGCGCAACCCCGAGCGCGACGTACTGAAGATGGTCCTGCTCTTCGACGAATCCCTGCGCGGCCTGGAGACCGGCGCCCCGGTGGATTTCCGCGGCATCGCCATCGGCGAGGTGACCGCCATCCGCGTGGAGCTGGAGCCGGACAGCCGGCGCATCGTCATGCCGGTCGAGATCAGCCTCTACCCGGAACGACTGCGGCTGCGCTCCCGGGACAAGGATCTGCCCCAGCTTTCCGGCGAGGCGCGCCGGCGTTTTCTCGAAGAACTGGTCGCCAAGGGCCTGCGCGCCCAGTTGCGCTCCGGCAACCTGCTGACCGGCCAGCTCTACGTCGGCCTCGACTTCTTCCCCCAGGCGACCACGGCCCGGATCGACTGGGACAGCGAGCCGCCCGGACTGCCCACCACGGGCGGCAGCCTGGGCGAGCTGCAGGCATCCCTGCAGCGCGTCGCCGGCCGGCTGGAAAAGCTGCCGCTGGAGCAGATCGGCGCCGACCTGCGACAGACCCTGCAGACCACCAGCCGCCTACTGCACCGGCTGGACACCCAGGTCGCTCCGGAGGTCGTGGCTACCCTGGGCGAGGCGCGCAAGGCCGTAGACACCGCGCAGAACATGATGGCCGCCGACGAGCCCCTGCAACAGGACACCCGCGAGGCCATCCGCGAACTGGGGCGCACCGCCAGATCCTTGCGCGCCCTGGCCGACTATCTCGAACGCCATCCCGAGGCGCTGCTCTGGGGCAAGAAGAGGGGCGAGCCATGAGGCAGCCGCTCCGGCCGCCGGCAAACACACCGCGAGACGAAGCAGACGGCGAATCAGCCGCCGGCCACGGCGGACATGAAGGCCAAGACAATCGCATGCAACTGCGAGAGGGTTTGGATTGAACCGGCAAGATTGTATGAGCCTTGAGGGCACCTCTAAAAACCTGGGCAAGGCAGTCAGCACAAGGCAAAAATAGGCGAAAAAGTGGAGTTTACGAGTTTTAAAATGAGCATTTTGAGCCTGTTTTTAACGCAGCGATGACCACGCAGGTAGTTTTTAGATGTGCCCTTGACATGGCTGCCTGCCGAGTACACCGGCACTCCCTGTTTCGCTCGCGCGACACCTCTTGGTCCCTGCGACACCGGAGCGCCCGGCCCTGGGCTTCCAAGCAGGAACGCAGGAGCCCAAAGAGTTATTGGACTAACCGAACAATCCACTAGAACATCTGATCCGAAGAAGAGCAGGACCAGCGAATAAGCTGCACGATTGGCTTGTTCGAAGCTTCCTAAAAGTCCCATCGGGTGGTCAGCATCATATTACGAGGCTCGCCATATTTATGGCTACCTCCATATCCATAAGACGTGTAATAATATTTATCGAGCAGGTTGTTCACATTCAAAGTAACAGAGAAATCATCAGCAATCTGATATTTACTCATAAAGTTCAACAACCAGAAAGCTTCCTGTCTATATTGACGAGTCTTGCCAAGAGCGTCTCGGCTATCATTCCATGTAGTGCCTTGATAATTGGCCCCGCCGCCAACAGTAAGTTTATCCAACATGCCGGGCAGCCTATAGGCCGTATAAACCTTGAATTGATTTTCCGGTTGTTGTGTTGTCAGCTTTTCATTTGTCCTATCCTCTCGAATGACTTGATGGGTAAAGCCTGCCTGAATATTCCATCCTGGCGCCAACTCTCCCGTCACCTCTAATTCTACACCTTTACTTTTAGCTTTTACCCCTCTATATATACTATAATTTCGCTCATAGTCACGGCCTACATATTCAGCCCGATTGTCCTGGCGAATTTCAAAATAGGCTAGACTAGCATTCAATCGACCATTGAACCACTCCCCTTTGAGGCCTCCTTCATAGCTATCGCCTTCGTCTGGATCAAGTATGCCATAGCTTTCGTCACGGACACTTTGCGGCTGGAAAATTTTAGTATAGCTGGCATAAAGCGAAAAATTATTATTTAGATCATAAGTAATACCCGCGAAAGGCACGACCTCGCCTGTTTCGCGCATATTGCTATCACCTCCCCGGATGTAATTGGTCACCCGACCACCAAGAATTACTGCAAGGTCATCTGTCAGGCTGAAGCGGACACTGGCATAATAGGCTCTCTGGTTAATACGGTCTTCTGAAGAGCTATCCCCGCCCCAATCTGGTCTTTCTATATCGCCATCCCAGCTCCAGAAATTATCAACTAACAGCAGAGTATAATTGCTACTTGATCCTTTCAGGTGGTTATGGTAACCACTCGCCCCTATTGCCAACTCATGAGTCCGGCCGAATAGCTCAAAGGGGCCACGCAAATAACCTTCTAGTGCTTGGGTCCTGAGTTTATATCTATATTCTCCAGAGCCTAAATAAACATTGCCAGTATCAGCATCGGGGGTAAAATGAATGCTTCCTAATTTTGAATTGTAGGCATTCCTTTGAAATGTGTAATAAAGCCGGCCATCCCATCCATTATCAAAGGCATGATCAATTTGAGCGAAAAAAGCATGACTAAATTGCTCGTTATAACTCCAGCTTGCAGCTGGATTAAAGGATCGGGGCATGTTTATCTCATTATTATGACTGTCCTGCATTGGAATTCCACCCCACATATCACCGTTTGGAATCCTTTTGTCATAGTTTCCACCCACAGTTAGTAATGTTTGCGGGGACAGGTCAACCTCTAAGACTCCATAAAATGCTCGCGTCTGCTCCTTAGCGTGATCGAGAAAGGATTGCTTGTCTTGAAAGGCTGCGGCGACTCGTCCACGAACACTAGCACTTTCATTCAATGGGCCGCTGACATCCCATTCCGTACGATAATTATCCCAGCGACCGGCTTCGATAGTTGCGTGCCCACTGAAGTCGTGGGTAGGCTTTTTACGTACAAAGTTGAGTGTGGCACCAGGAGCCCCCGCTCCAGTAGTCAAACCACTCGCCCCCTTGATGACCTCAACCCGATCATATTGAATCATATCGCTTGAGGTCTCTCCGATATTATTGATTGAGCTATAAGCTAGGGTGGGAATACCATCATATTGAAAATTACGAATTTCGTAACCTCGAGCATAATATGAATAACGGTGATCTTCGGAGCTCAGCGTCACACCAGGTGTGTGTTCTATTACCTTATTAATATTAGTCAGATTGAAATCATCCATATGCTGACGAGTGATTACTGTAACCGTTTGTGGCGTTTCACGTGGCGTTAGAACCAAGCGAGTGGCCGAGGCGATAGTGCCCGGCGTATAGGACTTGGTCTGCTCGGTGATGGTGCCAAGTGAGTTGTCTTCCACTCGCATGGCATCCAGGTTTATCGCCCCGGTCGACTTGGTTTCCACCAGCACATATCCGCCACGCTCTTGCCGCTCTGCCTGCAAACCGCTGCCGGCCAGCAGGCGGTTCAGTGCTTCGTCTGGGGCGAAGGTGCCTTGTAGGCCCAGGGTGCTTTTGCCGGCCAGCAGCTTGGCGTTGAAGGCCACGCTCACGCCAGCCTGGCGGGAGAACTGGGACAGAGCAGCATCCAGGTTGCCGGGGGCGATGGAAAACTCCTGGTTGGTGGTCTGCTCGGCGATGGCAGTGACCGGCATGCTCAGGATCACGCTCGCCAGCGGCAGATATAGCAGGGCGCCGCGCACCGCGGCGGCCAGGGTGGCGGGTCGGGAACGGTGGAGCAACGGCTGTTCGCGCAATTTCATAGGGAAGGCTTCTCGTTGGCAGTGAGCAAAATGTCACGACCTGAATGCCGAATGAGAATCTAAATCCCTTCACTTACCGGAAAAATATTTTCGCTGGCGGCCCTGCCGCGCTCAGGTAGCGCCCAGACGAACCCAGTAGCGGGTCAGGCGATACAGGCGTAGATCATGGCTGCGGGCGATGAAATCGAGCGTGGCGTCGATATCGCTCAACTGGAAGTTGCCGCTGATCGGCCGCCGGGCTATGGCCGGGTCGCAGCCGAGGTAGCCGTGGCGATAGCGGGATAGTTCGGCGAGCAGCTCTTCCAGCGGCAGTTCGCGGGCAATCAACTGGCCGTCGAGCCAGCCGTTCGGCGCGCTATGGCTCTGGGGCAGTCGCAGGGCCAGGCCGGAGTTCAGCAACCATTGCTGGCCAGCCTGGGCGATGCGGAGTTCGCTACCGTCGGCGGGTCGCAGGCTGATTGCGCCTTCCTCCACCGCCAGCCGCGTCGCTTGTTCATCCAGACGCACGCCGAAGCGGGTGCCCAGAGCCTCCAGCAGGCCATCGCGGGTTTGCACGCGCAACGGCCGTTCGGCGAACTGCCCTGTATCGCTGCCGCTGATCAGGTGCAGTTCGCCACGTAGCAAACGCAGCAGGCGCTGCTTGCTGTCGAAGTGCAGGCTGACAGCGCTGTCGGTGTTCAGGTCGAGCTGGCTGCCGTCGGCCAGCCGCCAGCGGCGACGTTCGCCAATGGCGGTGCTGTGATCGGCCAGCAGGCGTTGCCAGGGGGTGACTTCGCCGGCGCCCCAGGTGGTGGCACCCAACGCGCCGAGCAACAGCGTCAGCTTGCCGAGCTGGCGACGTCTGAGATGGACCTTTGGCAGCTTGCTCAAGGCCTGCATGGCCAGGTCGGCCGGCACGCCGGCGAAGCGGCCCTGCAGACTCTGCACCCGCTGCCAGGCTTGGCGGTGCTGTTCACTGGCCTCATGCCAGACCTGGAAGGCGCTCCGGGTGCTAGCGTCGGCTTCGCTATAGGTCAGCCTGACCGCCCAGTCGATGGCCTGCTCGATCACCTCCTCCGGCAGAGGCTCTTGCGGAGTGGGGCTCACGGCTCTTGCTCGAACGCCAGACGGTAGCAGTGACGCAACGCTTTGGCGATGTAGCGTTCGACAGTGGAGAGGGACACGCCGAGACGTTCGGCGATGCGCGGGCAGCTTAAGCCTTCGAGCTGAGCCAGCAAGAAGGCTTCGCGCACCGCTGGCGGCAGCTCGTCGAGCAGACTGTCGATGGCGACCAGCGTTTCGATCATCAAGAAGCCGACCTCGGGGCTCGGCGCCTGTTGTTCCGGTAACCGTTGCAAGGTTTCCAGCCAGGCCCGCTCGATGTCGCGACGGCGCCAGAGATCGATCATCAGGCCACGGGCGATGGTGCGCAGGTAGGCTCGCGGCTCTTCGAGCGACAGGTTCTGCCGACGTTGCAAGACCCGCAGAAAGGTATCCTGAGCCAGGTCGGCGGCATCGCTGGAATCGTTCAGCCGCCGTCGCAGCCAACCCTGGAGCCAGCCTTGGTGTTGGGCATACAGATGAGTGATGCTGGAGTCCCGCGACGACATTGACGACACTTTCCGTAGCAGTGACAGCGTTTTACCCAATACAGGCGCAGAGGCTGAATGAAAGGTGCGCCGTCAAATGATAATTCATCTCATTATCTGCGTTGATCGGATCGCTCTGCAAGAGGGTCCGTTTTCATCCGCTGTCCGTGACAAGAGCCCGCTGCGGAGCTAAATCTGTTCTGCCGGAAACCGTTTTCCCATGCGCGACAGGCAACCCCTGCGGGTCCACGGCAATACAGTCGCGCCAATGGACAGGCGGGGCGGAGAAACAGGCTCGCCAGCGGGTCGGTTCGCTTTTCGCGCCGGAGCGTCCATCCCCGAACCCACAGCGGGAGAGCGAACCGTGAAACGCCTTGCCCGAGTTCTCGTCGCCAGCCTGACCCTCGGCGGTTGCGCCAGCGCCCCCGTGGAGCGCTTCTACACCCTCAGCGCCGTCGCCGTGGCCGATCCGGCGACACAGCCTCGGGCCTACAGCGTGACGGTGGACCCCGTCGGCGTGCCCGAGATGGTGGACCGCCCGCAGTTGGTGCTGCGGCTTGACGCCAACCGGGTGTCGATCATGGAGCACGAGCGCTGGGCCACGCCGCTGCAGAGTGGCATCGGCCAGGTCGTCGCCGCCAATCTGACGCGACTGCTGGGCGGCGCCTGGGTGGCCGCCCATCCCATGAGCGCCACGACGGCCCCCGACTACCGGGTGACGCTGGACGTGCAGCGTTTCGAGTCGGCGCCCGGCACTGCGGCCGACCTCGATGTGCTGTGGACGATAAGAAGTGCCAGGGGCGTACTGGTCAAAACGGGTCGCTCGACCCTCAGCGAACCCCCCGGGGGTGCCGGCACCGAGGCCCTGGTGGCGGCCCACGACCGGGCTCTGGCGGCGCTGAGCCGGGACATCGCCCGCGCGTTCCCGGCCAGCCCGCCTTGAGCGGCGTTAGCCGGCGCTCCCCATCCCGCCGCTGCCGTCCCCGGCCGGCTGGTCGCCCACCCATTGCCAGAACAGGCGGTAGCCCACGGCCAGGACGATAGGGCCGATGAACAGGCCGAGGATACCGCTGGCCACCATGCCACCGAGCGCGCCGATCAACACCACGGGCATGGGCACGTCCACACCGCGGCCGAGCAGCAGCGGCTTGAGCACGTTGTCCACCAGGCCGGCGAGGATGCTGTAGACGGCGAACACGATGGTCGTCAGGCTGGCGCCTTCGCTGGAGAAGACATAGACGATCACCGGCACGGTGATCAGAGTCGCCGGCACCTGGATGATGCCGAGCAGCAGGACGGCCAGGGCCAGCAGGCCGGCGCCCGGGACGCCCATAAGCACGAAGCCGACCCCAACCAGCAGCATCTGGATGAAGGCGATGCCGAGCACCCCCTGAGCCACGGTGCGGATGGTGGCGGTGCACAGCTCGACGAGCGGCTCGCCCCGTTCCGGGCCGACGATCCGCACGGCGATGCGATGGGCGCTGCGATGGCCGAGCTCGCCGAACGCCATGATGATGCCGGCGATGATCAGGGCAGCGATGAAGAGCAGAATGCCGGTGCCGATGCCGGCGATCTTGCCCAGCAGGCCGAGCAGCAGCTCGCGGACTTGAGGCCTGTACTTCTCTATCAAACCGGACAGATCGGAAGCCGCCTGCTGCCACAAGTCGTGCACCGGCTGGCCGATCACCGGCCAGTTGGCCACCGACTCGGACGGCGGCGGAATGCGCAGGGAACCGCTCCTGAGAGTTTCCATCACCTGTTGCGCCGAGTCGACGAGCGAGGTGCCGAGCAGGTAGATCGGCACCATCAGGATCAGCAAACCGACCACCACGATGAGGCTGGCCGCCCGGCCTTCGTGATGGCCCAGGTGGGCGGCGAGCCGGCGCTGCAGCGGATAGAGCATGACGGCGAGAATCATCGACCAGAGCATCAGCTCGAGAAAGGGCCGGAAGACCAGGTAGCAGTAGATCGTCAGCACAGCGACCAGGCCGGCACGGATCAGCACATCGAGCAGGTTTCTGGAGAATTGCTGGTCGGAAGCGGATTTCGGCGGCATGGAAGGTCCCATTCGTGGCTGCACGGTGCGTCCTGTCCGGGCGGTCTGGGCGACTCTTCAACATGCACGCAAGTCGGGCCGAATGCTTCCACTGAGGAAACCGGGCGCCGCTAGAGCATAGTCCAGGCGCCGGCATTCATTCCTCCGCGGCTCATGCCCCGTCGGGCGGATCATGCCTCGCGGGCCGCATCAGCCTGGTCAGCACCGCGGTCATCATCGCCGTGGAGACGCCGAACATGAGGATGCCGTTGGCCGCCTCCAGCGCGCCGAGCAGCCGCCAGCGCTCGGACATGACGATGTCGCCGTAGCCCAGGGTGGCGAAGTTCACCGCCGAGTGGTACAGCGCGGTGGCGAAATCGGCGAACTCGCCGACCAGCACGAACACCCAGGCCCAGGCGGCCATCTGCAGGAAGTTACTGAATATCGCCAGCAGCATCGCCACGGCGAGCAGGGCGATCTCCTGCAGCGGCCCGAGCAGCAGCCCATGGCGACGGTGGAAGCGGACGTACTGGCGCACGCAGATGCCCACGAAGATCGCCTGGAACAGCAGGCAGACCAGCATGGCGGCGATTCCGGTCAACAGGTTGAGCAGCATGGCGGGCTCCTTTCAGGGACTGGCGAGTGGCCGGCGCGGCTGCCGCCGATCGATCAGGCGGACCGCCGCGCAGGCGTACAGGGTGACGGCGACGAACAGCCCCATGCGCACGGCGAAGGCGGTGTAGACGTCCTTGCCGGCCGCACTGTCCTGCACCGACTGGCCGAGCAGGATGATCAGGGTGACGGCGCCGTTCAGCCAGAAGCCCGGGGTCCGCCGGGTGGCGCTCAGGCGGTAGAGGCGGCGCGCCAGCGGCAGGACGAACAGCAGCGTCCACAGAAAGAACATCCACAGGTGCGGAAACAGGCTCAGTGCCGACCAGAAACCCACCGCCAGCAGGCCGCCCAGCAGGGTCGAGCCGAGCAGTTCGTGCCCGGCATCGCGGGCGCTCGTGCCGCATACCTGCTGGCCGAGACTCACCGCTTTCATCACCAGCGGCACATAGCTACCGGGGTCGATCAGGGCGAGCAGGAAGGCCGGGATCACCACCAGGGTAGCGCGCAGGGCGATCCAGGCGATCCGGCGCGGATCGGGCGACGGCTTGGGTGGCGGCTCGGCGAGGCCGGCTGGCTCGGGAAACAGCCAGTGGCCGAGGATCGTGGCGAGGGTGGTCAGCAGCAGGCCCTTGACCAGCGCCTCGATGACCGTCAGGGCGATGGCGAAGTCCGTGGCCCCGGTGGCGGAGACCAGGGTCAGGCCGATGACCAGGAAGGTCGACACTAGACTGTTGCCACCGCGCAGCGCATAGCCAAAGCTGAGGAACAGGCACAGCGCGACCAGCAGCACGCCGCTGGCCGGGTAGTAGCGCAGCAGCGGGATCAGCAATAGGCCGCCGCCGGTGGTGACGGCCGCCAGCACGGCCAGGGCGAGACCGGCTTTAAGGGAAAGCGGCTGGTTGCGCATGGCCAGCAGGAACAGCGTCAGCACGGGCGGCAGGAAGGGGATCGGCAGGGCCAAGCCGAAGCTCGCGGCCAGGCAGACAGCCGTGCCGAACGCCAGGCGCAGGGCGCGCCGCGGGCGCGGATCGATGCGCCGGACGGGCGCCTCAGTAGGCATAGGACAGCCAGCTCATCAGGCGCAGGAAGGCGCGGCCGAGCGGGTTGAGCGGGTTGCCGCGAGTGGGGAAGGCCATCACCTCGGCCTGGCCGCCGACGCGCAGTGCCCGGCGATCGCTCAGCTCGCCCGGCGCGAACTCGACTATCACCGGGAAACGCTGGGCGGCGCGCAGCCAGTCGCGCTCGTTCTGCACCGTCGGCAAGCTGCCGGGCGGATTGTCCTGGCCGACACCGACGCCGAAGCCGATGCTGCGCACGCGGCCCTCGAACAGGATTCCGGGCAGGGCGTCGAGGACGATCGCCACCGGCGTGCCGGGTTCGAGATGGCCCAGGTTGTTTTCGGTCATCTCGGCACTGATCCACAGGTCGTCGATGGCGATCAGGGTCAGCACCGCCTTGCCGGCGCCGGCGTACTGGCCGACCTCGGCGCGCAAATCGGTGATCAGGCCGGCGGAGCTGGCGCGCACGCGGGTATTGGCCAAGTCGCGCTCGGCCTGCTCCAGGGCGGCGGCAGCGCTGCGCAGTTGGGCGTTGTCCGCACCGCTACCACCCTCCTGCTCACGGGCGCGCTGGATTTCGGCACGGGCCGCGGCGACCTGGCTGACGGCCTGTTCCAGAGTCGCCCGGGCGATCTCCAGGCGGCGCAGGGAGACGGTGCCTTGGTCCTCGCGGTAGAGCCGCTCCAGGCGCTCGCTGTCCTGCCGGGCCTTGACCTCGTTGGCCTGCGCGGCGCGCAGCCCGGCCAGCGCGACGTCGATGCTAGCGGTGCCGGCGCCGACCTGCCGGCGCGTGTTCTCCAGTTCGGCGCGCGCCCGTTCGACGGCGATTCGGTAGGGTTCCGGATCCAGTTCGAAGAGCAGTTGCCCGGCCTCCACGTGTTGGTTGTCGCGTACTACGACGCCGATCACGCGGCCGGCCACTTCGGGCGCGACCCCAACCACCAGCGCTTCTACCCGAGCCTGCTGGGTGTAGGGGGTATAGCGGTCGGCAAACAGATACCAGACCAGGCTGAAAACGATCAGCGCGAGGGTCCAGCGCACGCCGCGACGGCTGGGATCGGCCGGCTCGGGGGCGACGGGCGGCGGCGCGGGCGTCTCGATGGGGGGCTGCGGGGCTTCAGTCATGGCTGTCCGCCTTGTCGGAAGAGGGGCTTACCTCATCGAGCAGGTCGCCCCAGTCGGTGCGTTCGGCCATCTGTTCGCGGCTGGCCGCGTCGATGGGCGGGCGCTCGCTGTACCAGCCGCCGCCAAGGGACTTGTAGAGGTCGATCAGGCTGTTGATCGCAGCGTTGCGGGTGACCAGGTAGCTGTCCTGCTGGGCCAGCAGAGCGCGCTGAGCGTCCAGTACGCGCTGGAAGTCGGTGTAGCCCTCGCGGTACTGCGCGCTGGCCAGGGTCAAGGCGCGCTGGGCGCTGATCGACGCCTCGCGCAGGATGCGCTCGCGCTCCAGCGCCTTGACCAGCCCGGTGGCGGCATCGTCGGCCTCGCGCGCGGCCTGGCGCACCCGGTCGCGGTAGACCTCGATCAGTTGCTGCAGGCGGGCGTCCTGGACGCGCACGTTGTTGCGCATGCGGCCGTTGTCGAAGACGTTCCACAACAGGCTGGGGCCGCCGATGAGATCGCGGCTATCCGAGCTGCCGTCCAGCGAGCTAGCCGACCAGCCGATGCTGCCCAGCAGGCTCAGGGATGGATAGAGGTCGGTTTCGGCGAGGCCGACCTGGGCCGACTGCGCGGCCACCTGTAGCTCGGCGGCGCGCACGTCCGGGCGACGCAGCAGCAGGTTGGCAGGTACGTCGTCGAGCAGGGCGCGGTCGAGCAGAGGCACCAGTCCGGTCTGCCGGGTGAGTTCCGGCAGCGCATCGGGCGGCTCCCCGACCAAGACCGAGAGGGCATTGCGCGTCTGCCGCACCAGGGCCTCGAACTCCGGCACCGTGCTCAGGGTGCCGAGATACTGGGTCTTGGCCTGCTGCAGGTCGAGCTCGTCGCTGTTGCCGCTCAGGAACAGGCGCTCGGTGATCTCGAAGCTGCGCTTCTGCCGCTCGGTGTTTTCGCGGGCGATGCGTAGGCGGGCCTCGGCGGTACGCAGGACGAAATAGGTTTGCGCGACCTGGGCACGCAGTAGCACGAGGACGTCCTGATAGTCGGCCTGGGCGGCGAAGTAGGCGGCGTCGGCGGACTCGATGGCGCGGCTGTAGCGACCCCAGAAGTCGAGTTCCCAGCCGATGTTGAAGCCGGCGTCGTACTGCCAGGCATGACGGTCCTGCGGCAGGCGGCCGCCATACTGGTGACGGTCGAGGTAGAGCGCCTGGGCAGTGACTTGGCGCAACTGGGGACTGAGGCCACTCAGGGCGATACCGAGCCGCGCCCGGGCTTCCAGGATGCGCAAGCCGGCGATGCGCAGGTCCGGATTGTGCTCATCGGCATGGGTGATCAGCCGGTCGAGCAGCGGATCGCCGAGGCCCGTCCACCACTGGCGGTTGTCCGGTTGCACGCGCATGGCGCTGGCCTGGGCCAGCATCTCGCTGTCCCAGTGATCGACCCAGGCTTCGCGGGGCGACTGGAAGTCCGGTCCCAGACGGATGCAGCCGCCCAGGACAGAGGCCGCGAGCAACAGCGAGAAGCTGCGCCAGAGCTTCATGTCGGCGGGGTCGAGCGAACGGCGAGCGCCTAGGGCCGGTTTCCGGAGCATTACCGATCGGCGGAGGATTTCGGCGACATGAAAAGTCCCTTTCGTGGCTGCACGGCGCGTCCTGTCCGGGCGGTCTGGGCAACTTGTCGAGAGTCGGACCGAATGCTTCCGCTGGGGCTTTCGGGGGCTGATAGAGCATAGTTCAGGCCGGCGATTGCCAATCCCGGCGAGTCCTGAGAAAAAGCCGCCTACCGGGGCAGCCCCTAACGGGCCGCCGACTGAACGAGAGCGAGCGATGAGCAGCGAACTGCAGATCGAGGACATCCAGCCGGGCGACGGCAAGGCAGTGGTCAAGGGCGCCCTGATTACCACCCAGTACAACGGCTATCTGGAGGACGGCACCAGGTTCGATTCCTCCTACGACCGCGGCAAGCCCTTCCAGTGCGTGATCGGCACCGGCCGGGTGATCAAGGGCTGGGACCAGGGGCTGATGGGTATGCGGGTCGGCGGCAAGCGCAGGCTCTTCGTGCCGGCCCGCCTCGCCTACGGCGAGCGGCAGGTCGGCGCGCACATCAAGCCGAACTCGAACCTGATTTTCGAGATCGAGCTGCTGGAAGTGCTGACGCGGGATGACTGAGGGCGTCCCGTCGCCCGAAGGCTCCGGGGACGCCCGGCGGGGCGTCGGTCAGTGCGCGGGCGCGTCGCTGCCCGGCCTGGCGGTGGCCGCTTCGGCCGTGACCCGGTCCGTCCCGTACGGCCCCTTGACGCACGAGAGCCGTCCGTCCTGCAGGCGGTAAACCTGGTCGGCGATGTCGATCAGCGCCGGCCGGTGCGAGACGGCGATGACGGTGATCGCCGGGGTCAGCGCCTTGAGTGTCTGGCAGATCGCCTCCTCCGACTCCGGGTCGAGGGCGCTGGTCGCCTCGTCCAGGATCAGCAACCGCGGCCGGTGAGCCAGCGCGCGGGCGATGACGATGCGCTGGCGCTGGCCGCCGGATAGCTTGCCGCCCCGCTCGCCGACGATCGTCTGCATGCCCTCGGGAGACTTTTCCACGAATTCCCAGGCGCCGGCCTGGCGCAGGGCGCGCTCCGCATCGGCGACCGTCAGGGCCGGATCGCCGAGGGTCACGTTGGCCAGGATGCTGTCGTGGAGCAGCAGGGTTTCCTGCGGCACGTAGCCGATCAGCCGCCGCCAGCGCTGGCGGTCCAGCTCCTCCAGGGGAACGCCGTCGACCCGGATGCCGCCGGACCGCGGGGCCAGCAGCACGCAAAGCAGGTCGAGAAGCGTAGTCTTGCCCGCCCCCGAAGGCCCGACCAGGCTGGTGAAGCTGCCTGTCGGAATCCTCAGGTCGACCCCGTCGAGGATCGTTCGCTCGCCATAGTCGAAGAATACGCGCTCGAAGACGATGGCCTCCCGCAAGCTGGGGACCCGCTTGCCGCCGCCCGGCTCGGCGTCGGCCTGGGCGGTTTCGATCGCTTTCCGCAGCGCCCAGTAGGCGCTTTCCTGGGAAGCGACGCGCTGGTAGCGCTGCTGGACCTTGTGCAGCAGGCTGAGGATGCGCACCACCAGGAAGATCAGCACCATCACCGACGACAGCGGCAGCTTCAGCACGACCAGCCCCGCATAGAGCCCGCCCGCCGCGAGAATCGCCAGCATCGGCCCCTGCAGCGCCCTGAGGGCCTCGCGGCTCATCACCTCGTGCTCCATCGCCTCGTTGAGCTGGTCGACCCGATGCCGCAGCAGCGAGTCGGCGATGTCCTCGCGGGCCATGGCCTTGAGCGGCTTGACCGAGCCCAGGGTATCGGTCAGGTGCGCCAGCAACTCGCGCATCAGGCGGGTCTGGCTCTTGCCGGCATGGCGCGAGGTCTTCACCAGCTTCTGCAGGGCCAGCAGCAAAAAGACGCCCAGAATCAGGGAAAGGACGGCCGCCTGCCAGGACACGAACAGGGCGATGACCACATAGACCATGGCCTGGATGAACAGGGCCAGGGCGTTGGCGGCGTGCTCGTAGGCGGTGGAGGCGCGAAAGGCCTCGGTGGCGACGGAGTTGGCCAGCGCGCCCGTCGGCTGGCGCAGGTAGTACTCCCAGCGGCTGCCGAGCAGGGCGCGGATCAGGGCGACGCGCAGGTCGGTGGCGACATGCGCCACGGTATAGCCGACCTGGCGGTTGCCCAGCAGGACCAGCGCGCTGCTGATGACCATGCCCAGCACCATCACGCTCATCATGGTCACGACGGTCGGCTCCAGGCCGAACAACTGCAGGATGGCGATGACCTCCAGGGAAAACTCCGAGTGCGTCTTATCGCCCAGCGCTACCGACAGCAGGGGCAGCAGGGTGGTCAGGCCGACGCCTTCGGCGAGGCCGGCCAGGAACAGACTGATCAGCATGAGCGCCGTACGCACGGGATAGGTTCGACCAAAGGCAAACAGAATACGCATGGTCATCCTTCAGAAAAAAAGCATCCCGGCTGCTCGACAGGACAGCCGGTATCCGCGGGAAAAGCCAGGGCAGCCGGCAAGGCCGGCCGTGCCTTTTCAGGCGCCGGCCATGGCCATGGCGGCGGGAGCACGCAGCGCGGCGAAGGCCTGGATGATGTGCTCGATCTGTTCGGGCGTGTGCGCGGCGCTGACGCTGCAACGCACCAGCGCCTGGCCGCCGGGAGTCGCCAAAGGCGGCACCAGGTTCACGTACACACCCCGTTCGATGAGGTTCTCCCAGAAAGCCACGCCCTCCTCGGGCGAGTCCAGCAGCACGGGGACGATCGGGCTCGGCTGCGGACCGATCCGGTATCCCAGGGCCGCCAGCCCCCGGTACAACTGCCGCGCATTGCTCCACAGGCGCTCGCGCAACTCCGGGCGGCTACGCAGCGCCTGCAGGGCGGCGCGCACCGAGGCGATAGCCGAAGGCGACGGCGAGGCGGTGAAGATGTACGGACGGCTCGCGCAGCGCAGCAGGTCCATGTCGCGGTGATGGCTGGCCGCGAAGCCGCCGATCGCGCCCAGGCTCTTGCTGAAGGTGCCCGTGACGATGTCCACCTCCGCCTCGACGCCTAGCTCCTCGGCCAGGCCACGGCCATGGGTGCCCAGCACGCCGACCGAGTGGGCCTCGTCGACCAGCAGGTAACCGCCCAGACGCTGCTTGATCTCGACGATCTCCCGCAGCGGTGCCTGGTCGCCCAGCATGCTGTAGATGCCCTCTACCAGGATCAGGGCGGTGCGGGCACGTTCGCCAAGCCGGCGCATGCGCCGCTCCAGGTCGGCCACATCGTTGTGGCGGAAGCGGATGACCTGGGCGCCGCCCAGCTTGCAGGCATCGTAGATGCTCGCATGGCAGTCCGCGTCGAGCAGCACGATATCCTCCGGGCCGGCCAGGGCACCGATGACGCCGAGGTTCCCCATGTAGCCGGTGGAGAAGACGATCACCGAACGGCGCGCGAAGAAGTCGGCCAGTTCGGCCTCCAGGGCCATGTGGCTGCCGTAGCTGCCATTGGCCATGCGCGAACCGGTGGTCCCGGTTCCCTGTTGCTCGAGCGCCTGCTGCGCCGCCTGGATGCAGTCGGGGTCGAAGGTCAGCCCCAGGTAGTTGTTGGTACCGGCGAGGATCACCCGGTGATCGCCGATGCGTCCCTCGGTGGGAGAAAGGATTTCGTCGATGCGCGTGCCGAATGGATTGAGACGTCCCTGCATCAAATCGGCGCGCGCCTGCGCCAACTTCCCGAACTTATCGAACAAGGCCATCGGCATGCTCCGTTAGCGAAAAGACAGCCCGTGCCAGTTCGGCGGGAGTATGCACGTCTGCCAGTATGTTCAAAGGAATGGAGATATCGAACGCGTCCTCGAGTTCCATCAGCAGGTCCATGACCTTGATGGAATCCAGGCCAAGCTCCTGCCGCAGGTCGATATCCGGGTGCAATGGCGTTCCGGGGGAAGCCATGGGGCTCAGATAGGCCAAAAGCCGCTCCAGTATTTGTTCCTGGGAAATCATGGTCAAACCTCTATCGATTCTGGAGATGCTTCTCGCCAGACTAGAACCAGCGCTCTCGCAAGGCGTTTTGCAGCACTATCTGGGGCTCCCATCCCAAGGCCTGGCAAACGGCTTCGTTGCTGCAGGACCAATCGGGATGGGTCAACTCTCCCACCTTCGCCGGTGTCAACATGGGGGCACGGCCGCTCAGGCGCGAAACGAGCAGGTTGGCTTGGGCAAACCCCTTCAGGAGTGGCATCGGAACCCTGACCCGGCGCACCGGGCTCCCACGAATTTCCGCAGCGATGGCGGCAATGCTGTTCCAATCGTAACCGTCCGGCTGACAATCGTTTAGTTCGTAGGTGGCGGCAGGCGCCTGTGGCGACTCCAGCCACTTCTGCACGGCGTATGCCAGATCCTCGACGTGCAGCAAGGTGAGCCGCGCGCCGTCCTGTCCCGGCGTGAACAGCCAGCCACGCAGCAGCCACTCGAAGATGGGGCGCATTTCCCGGTCGCCCGGGCCGTACACCGCCGTGGGCCTGAACACCGTCACGGCGATCTCCCCCGCCGCCTGCCCGACCCGGCGCTCCGCCTCGAACTTCGAACGGGCATACCAGGACAGGTGCGGATGCCGGGCCGCTAGCGACGACAGCAACAGGAAACGCTCGCAACGGCCGCCGTTCCGGGCGGCCTCGATCAGGCGCAGGCTGCCGTCGACGTTGACCCGCTCGAAATGCCCAGGCGCGGCGCCGCGCACCGCGCCAGCGCAATGGATGACCGCGTCCGCCCCGGCGACCAGCCTGGCCAGGGCGTCTTGGTCCTCGAGGGTTCCGCGCACCCATTCGGTGCCGTCCTCGAAACCGTCCCGCCGGCGGCTCAGGGCACGCAGCGGCACGCCTGCCCGGACCAGGCGCCGGCGCAGGACGCTGCCGATAAAGCCGGTCGCCCCCGTCAGGGCAACGGTATTCACCACGCTCCGCTTACCCGCAGACCGCGGACAGCCCGGACGCGGACTGTGCCTGCGCCAGGAAACGCTTACGCGCCTCGGCTCGCGAGGGCTTGCCCGACGAGGTACGCGGCAGAGAGTGGGGCGGCACCAGTTCCACGAGGGCAAAGAGGCTGAATTCGCTGCTGATCAGCCCGACCAGCGTGCGTACCAGCCCTTCGCGCCGCTCCGGGTCGAGGAGCCGGCACTGGACCTGCACCACGACCTGCGGATCGGGAGACGCGGGAACGAGAAAGGCGATTACGTCGCCCGAACGGATCTCCGGCTGGGATTCGACCAGGTACTCGATGTCCTGCGGCCAAATGTTCCGGCCGCGCACGATCAAAAGATCCTTCTGCCGGCCGGTGACGAACAGTTCGCCGCCGTTCAGGTAACCGAGATCGCCAGTATCCAGCCAGCCGCCGTCCAGCACCGCCTGCGTGGACTCCTCGTCGCGGAAGTAGCCCGACATTATGCTCGGCCCATGCAACATCACTCGCCCGACCCGGCGCTCCGGCAGCGGCTGCCCGGCCTCGTCGCGGATTTCCAGGCGGTGCCCGGGAAGCACGGCGCCACAGTTGACGAAGGCGCTGGCTTGGCTTTCCTCGCCATCGAAGGGCACCGCCATCGACCGGTGCTCCAAGGCGTGGCGCTCGACGCGCTCCACCCGGAGCCCGGCGCCGAGACGGCCGAAACAGGCGCCCAGCGTGCACTCGGCCAGGCCATAGGAGGGCAGGAAGGCCGTCCGCGCGAAGCCCGCCGGCGCGAACTGCTCGGCGAAGCGCTCCAGCACATCGGCGCGAATCGGCTCCGCGCCGATGCCGGCGACTCGCCAACTGGACAGATCGAACTGACCCACTTCGCTCTCCCGGGCGCGGCGGGTGCACAGGTCGTAGCCGAAGGGTGGCGCGAACGAGATGGTGCCGCGGCCCCGGCTGATCAGGTTGAGCCACTGGCGGGGGCGCATGGCGAAATCCTGGGTGCGCAGGTAATCCACCGACATCTGGAAGGCCATCGGCCCCAGCACGAAGCCCACCAGCCCCATGTCGTGATAGAAGGGCAGCCAGGAAACGCAACGGTCGTCGGGACGCACGTCCAGCGCGTCGCGAATCATTCCCCGCAGGTTGGCCATGGCCGCACGCTGCGTCACCACGACCCCGCGCGGAAAGCGAGTGCTCCCCGAGGTGTACTGCAGATAGGCGACCTCGTCCGGCCGCGAAGGCTCCAGTTCTACCTGCGGAACGGCCCGGGCCTTCAACTCCTCGACCGAACCGACGAACCGCATGGGGGAGGAGCCGACCGCCTCCTGTGCGAACGGCAGCCAGGCGGCCGGGGCCAGAACGACGGCCGGCTCGCAGCTCTTCAGCAGCGCGGCGAGCTTCTCGACATAGGCGGCGTGGCTGCCCAGTCCGGACGGAATGGGCAGGGGCACCGGAACGAAGCCGGCGTACTGGCAGCCGTAGAAGGCCTCCACGAATCCCGGCTCGGTATCGGCGATCAAGGCCACCCGGTCGCCCCGGCGCAGCCCGGCCCCCTGCAGGAGCCTGGCCAGATCCAGCGCCTGCCGTCGCAGTTCGGCGTAGGGGACGACGGCCGTCAGGCGGCAGCGCCCGTCGTGGAAGTTCAGGCCGGTGTGTCCTTGGGCCGCGTAATCGAGAGCCTCTGCAAGGGTCGGAAAGTCAGCCAGGCGCTGGGCCAGAGAGTTTTGCGTAGGAGTTGCAGACATAGCGGGTTTGGCCATTATTCCAGTCCTGGCATTTTTCAGCGGGACAACCGTTCCTTGCAGCGGACCGTTCAGCAAGGCCTGCAGCATCTAGACTCACAAAAATCAACGGGGCGAGATTGAACACGATCAGCCTAGAGTAGTCCATTCCGACCACTCAAACGGTCGGGTAGACAAAATGATGACGGGGAAGTTACCCCTCCCGGCTTCGACTCAGGCGCCCTATATACCTCAATTTCGACTACACTTGCCTCTTTTTTACTCAACGCCGCCCCAGAATAATTATTCCAGAAAGGATAAAAAACGCCATGCGCTTCCGGTGCCGCCACGCCATGTCCCCCAGGCGGCGCGCGGCTTCGACCAGCCAAGCACAGGGTTTCGCGTCCCGTCGGCAAGCGGTCAGGAACAGCCACCAGCACGTAGGAGCCCGGGATTGAATCAACCTCCGCTCAGAGGGAATGCACCGCTCGTTGTCAGGCCGGTACAGAGCAAAGCCGATCTCGATGTCTTCATCGGCCTGCCGGGCAGGCTCCACCGCGACGACCCGTACTGGGTGGAGCCCCTTCTCGTCGAACGCCGCGACCACTTGTCGGCGAAGAACCCGGTCTTCGCCCACCTCGATTGGCAAGCCTGGATCGCCTGGTCGGGCAACGAGCCCGTCGGGCGCATCAGCGCCCAGGTGGATCGGCTGCATCGCCAGGCGCACGGCCCGGACACGGGCCACTTCGGCATGCTGGAGGCGATCGACGATCCCGCCGTCTTCGCCGCCCTGATGGCGGCGGCCGAGCAGTGGCTGCGGGAGCGGGGCGCGCTCCGGATAACCGGTCCGTTCAACCTGACCATCAACGAGGAAAGCGGCTTGCTGGTCGAGGGTTTCGAACGACCGCCGTCGATCATGATGGGCCATGGCCTGCCCTACTACGGCGCCCGGGTCGAGGCCCTGGGCTATCGTCCGGCCACGGACCTGCTGGCCTACTGGATGCGCACGGACGAGCTGCACTTCCCTCCCCCGCTGCGCCACTTGATGGACCGCTGGCAGGACCGCGTGCGCATCCGCCCGCTGGACCGTCGCCGCTACGCGCAGGAGATCCAATCGCTGCGCGACATCTTCAACGACGCCTGGGCGGAAAATTGGGGGTTCGTTCCCTTCACCGCGGAAGAGTTCGAGGCCATGGGCAACAACCTCAAGCTGCTGGTGCCGGAAGACCTGCTGTACATCGCCGAGGTCGACGGCGAGCCCGACGCCTTCATCGTCGCCCTGCCCAACCTCAACGAGGCCATCGCCCCCCTGCAGGGACGCCTGCTGCCCTTCGGCTGGCTCCGCCTGCTCTGGCGGCTGAAGGTCCGCGGCCTGCGCACCGCCCGAGTCCCGTTGATGGGCGTGCGCCGGGCGCATCAGCGCAGCCGCTTGGGCTCAGCGCTGGCGCTACGCCTGATCGAGGCGCTCAAGCCGCCCTTCGTCCGGCACGGGCTCGAGGCGCTGGAGATGTCATGGATTCTGGAAAGCAATCGCGGCATGCGAAACATCCTCGAACACATCGGCGCCTATCCCTACAAGAGATATCGAGTCTATGAAAAGCGAATCTAAGGCCGGACGCTGCGCCACGCTGGTGCTGGCGGCCGACCGCCATGCCGGCGATGTCGTGGCGAGCGCGACCGGTGTCGCCTGCAAGGCGCTGGCGCCGGTCGGCGGCATACCGATGGTCCAGCGGGTCATCCGGAGCCTGCGCGCGAGCCGCCTGGTCGGCCGGATCACCTTGGTCGGCCCGGCCCGCGACCTGCTGCGTGGGGATGCCGAACTCGAGCGCGACCTGGGCGACGGCACGCTGGGCTGGCTGGAGAACGCCGGCTCGCCGAGCGCCAGCGCGGCGCGCGCCCTGCAGGCGCTGCCTCCAGGGCAGCCGGTACTGCTGACCACGGCCGACCATGCCCTGCTGAGCCCAGCCATCGTCGATCACTTTCTCGAACAGACACTGGAAGGCGACTGCGACTTCGTCGTCGGCGTGGCGCGCCTGGACACCGTCCAGACCCGCTATCCCGACACCCGGCGCTCCGCCATCCGGCTGCGCGGCGGCCCGTACTGCGGCTGCAACCTGTTCGCCTTCGCCAGTCCGCGAAGCCGCGAACTGGCGGCCTTCTGGCGACGGATCGAGCAGGAGCGCAAGCGTCCTTGGCGGGTGATCGCCGGCGCGCTGGGGCCGCTGGCCACCCTGCGCTACCTGATCGGCCGCCTGACCCTGGAACAGGCCCTGGCGCGGCTGTCGCGCAAGCTGGACATGAAGATAGGCGCTGTCGTCCTGCCCTTCGCCGAAGCGGCCATCGACGTCGACTCCAGGGCGGATCTTGCCCTGGTCGAAAGGGTCTTGGCGCAGCGGACCGCGGATACCGAGAGGAGCGTTCAGCCCTGAATCACGCCCTTCGGTATGTCCCAGAGACGGGCCTTGGCCCGGACGGATTCCAAGTCCGCCGGGAAATCCAGCTCACCCCAACTCAGCCCCTCGATGGACTGCACAAACACCTGGCCCGTGTCTTGCGCCAACTGGTCGATGATGCTCAGGTACCAGCGCTGCAGCGCCTCTGGACGACGCATCTGCTCCTCGAGCGTCCGGCGGAACAGCGCCGCGCCCTCGGCCTGGAAGTACATCATGCCGATGGACTCGCCATCGATGTGCACCAGTGGCAGCGTCTTGCCGACCCGCGTCAGCCGATCGCCGTCCAGGCAGACTTTCATGTCGTCGCCGTCGTAGCCGGCTTTCCGGTCGATGGCGAGGGTGATGGGTCGTGGCGGCGTCTCCAGCAGGCGCTCCAGGACCGTCAGTTCGAACAGGGTGTCGCCGTTCAGGAGAAGGAACTCGTCTTGCATGGCCTGCCGGGCCATCCAGCAACTGGCCAGGTTATCCGCCACCTCGAAGAAGGGGTTGTACAGCGTCGTGACGGCACCGTCCGTCCCATAGCGCTCGCCCAGCACGC
This sequence comes from Azorhizophilus paspali, assembly GCF_043587585.2. Taxonomy (GTDB): domain Bacteria; phylum Pseudomonadota; class Gammaproteobacteria; order Pseudomonadales; family Pseudomonadaceae; genus Azotobacter; species Azotobacter paspali. The sequence goes on along the minus strand of NZ_CP171449.1, from coordinate 508,851 downwards.
GCTCGACCTGGTTTGCGCCGTAGCCCACGACCACGGTGACCTGCCCCACGCCGGCGCTCAGCAACGCATCGACCTGCCACTCGACGACGCTACGCCCGGCGACATCGAGCAGGCACTTAGGGCTGTTTTCGGTGAAGGGAAGGAGCCGACGTCCCTGGCCGGCGCTCAACACGACCGCCCGACGGAGCCCATTCCGCTTGAAAAGATTCATGCCATCTCCAGTAATCGTTTGAAAAACCGATCCATTCCTACTGGGCGACGGGGCCGCGCCTCTCGAATGGAAGGGGGTTTTCAGGATAGCCTATCTTCCATGGCCGGGCGCATGACACGACTGGCAAGGAGAAGGTTCGAGTATTCATGCTTCTGATCGAGCGCTACGTCATTTCCGAGGCACGCCGGCCGCTGCTGGTCATGCTGGGGATCCTCACTTGCATTTTCGCGGCCTATTCCGCCGAGCGCTATCTGGGCGAGGCCGCCAACGGCACCCTGTCCCCCGAAGTGGTTTTCGACATCGTCGTATACAAGGTCATGATCGCCCTGGAGGTGCTGGTGCCGGTAGCGCTGTATGTATCGGTGGCCATCGGTCTGGGTCGCCTGTATAACGACTCGGAAATAACCGCCGTGGCCGCTGCGGGCATGAGCCCACTGCGGCTCTACGGAGCGGTGGCCATCCTGGCGCTGCCGATCGCCGTGGGCGTGACCGCCCTGTCCCTGTACGGGCGGCCCTGGGCCTACGCCAATGCCTATCAGCTCGAACAGGAATCCAAGACCGAGCTGGACATCGACCACCTGCTGGCGGAACGCTTCAACATCAATGCGGAAAACGGCCGGATGATCCTCGCCGAGCGCGTCGACCGCGCGACCGACAGCTTGCAGGACGTCCTGATCTTCGACGGCGGCGAGAACCGGACCCGCCTGTATCGCTCCCAGGAAGCCCGGATCGCCGATCCCGACCCCGACGATCCGGTCGTGGAGATGACCAACGGCACCGCCTACTCGCTACAGCACGACGGCACCCAGGACAAGCGGATCGAGTTCAAGCGGTTGAACATCCACCTCCAGCCGCTGGAGACAAACATGGAGTCCCGCCGCAAGGCCGCCTCCTGGCAAACGCTCGAGGCCTCTGCCGGGCTGTCCGAACAGGCCGAGCTGCAATGGCGCGAATCTCGCGGCGTCAGCACCTTCATCCTGGCCTTGCTGGCCATTCCGCTCAGCCGCACCGCGCCCCGCCGCGGCCGCTTCGCCACTCTGCTGCCGATCACCGCCGTCTACGCGGTGATCTTCTACGCCGGCGACATCTGCAAGAGCCTGGTGGGGAACGGCTCGCTGCCCCTGACGCCCGGACTCTGGCTGGTGCCCCTAGCAATGGGACTGGTCCTGCTGGCTCTGATCGTTCGCGAGCGGGCTATCGTCCGGGTGAAGAGCCGATGAGGATTCTCGAACGCTACCTGCTGGGCAACCTCCTCCTCGGTTTCGTGGCCGCGGCGGCCCTGCTGCTGCCGCTGTTCAGCACCCTGGACCTGGTCGGCGAACTCGACGACATCGGCGACGCGGGCTATAGCCTGGGGCAAGCGCTCCAGGTCACGCTGATGACCCTGCCGCGCCGCGCCATCGAGCTCGGTCCCTTCATCGCCTTGCTGGGCGGCATCGCCGCCCTCGGCCAGCTCTCCATGAGCCAGGAACTCAGCGTCCTGCGCACGGCGGGCGTCTCCGCCACCCGCATAGGCCTCACCGCCTTGCTGGCCGGCACGCTGCTGGCCGGAGGGCTCGGCGCACTCGACGAGTTTGTCGCCTCGCCCCTGCAGCAGAAGGCCATAAAGCTGCGGGCGTACGCCAAGCCGGACAACGGCAAGGACGACAGCATCTGGGCGCGCAAGGACGGTCAAGTCGTGCGCATCGGCAGCCTGGCCACCGGGCGCGTCCCCAACCACTTGGAAATCTTCCGCTTCGACGAAAGCAATCACCTGCAGGAATACATCCTCGCCGACCGCGCCGAGATCCAGCCCGGCGGGCTCTGGCAGCTCCACGACGTCCGCCTGAAGCGCTGGAGCGACGAGGGAGAAAGCGTCGAGCGGCTCGAACGGCTGGAATGGCGCGCCATTCTGCCCGACAGCCGCCTGGACGAAGTGACCCTGCCGCCCTACAGCCTTTCGGCGCGGCAACTGCGCGGCTACGTGCATTTCCTGCAAAATACCGGGCAGCCGTCGATCCAGTTCGAGATCGCCCTCTGGCAGAAGCTGGGCGTGCCGATCCTGACCCTGGCGATGATCCTGTTCGCGCTCCCCTTCACCTTCGCGCCGGTGCGCTCCACGGGACTCGGCAGCCGGCTGGCGCTCGGCGCGGTGATGGGACTGCTGGTCTACATCGGCAACAAGAGCCTGGTCAGCCTGGGCCAACTGCTCAAGCTGAACGCCATGCTCGTCGGGCTGCTGCCGGCACTCGTCCTACTCGGCACGGCCCTGGCCCTGGTGCGCCGCTTCGACCGGGGCAAACCCTGACGGCGACCGCCGTGCAGGCACCGAAAACTTTAAGCATGCTTCTATGAAGCCGACACATCCGTCCAAGGCAAATACATGACGATATACGTCCATCTGGTGGGCAGTTGCAGCGTACATCTATGGGGATTGAGCTCCCGGGAAAGGCTCGCGCGAATGCTTCGCAAACACCCCAGGGTCCGTCTGTGCGGACCAGATGAACCCCTGGTGCAGAGCGGAGACGTGCTGCTTCTGCGCGAAGACTACCTGTACGACCCCCGGGTGCTGCGCGGTCTCCTGGATGCGCAGGAGATCGCCCTGCAGGACCCGCGCGACGGGAGCATAGTCGCGGCGCGCCTGGCCGCCGAGAGCCTGGCCGGAACGCCGCGGCTCGACGGCCCGGCGCTCGACGATCTGCGCCGGGTACGCCCGGACACGGTGGCCTCGGGCCTGCAGGCGCAACTGCGCAAATTCGATCCGCCCTGGGTCACCCGCATCACCGAGGGCGAGCGCGAGCACCTGGAAAAATCCCTGTTCAACGGCGCCTACAAGGGCGTCACCGACTTCATCACCCGTGGCGTCTGGCCGGTGCCGGCGCGCTGGGTCACCGCCTGGTGCGTGCGGCTGGGACTGAGCCCCAACCAGGTCACCGCCGCCAGCTATGTCCTGGCGATCCTCGCCGGCTACTGGTTCTGGCAGGGCCAGTACGGCGCGGGCCTGATCGCCGGCTGGATCATGACCTTCCTCGATACGGTGGACGGCAAGCTGGCGCGCGTCACGGTCACCTCGACCCGCTTCGGCAACATCTTCGACCATGCGCTGGACCTGGTGCATCCGCCGATCTGGTACGTCGCCTGGGGGATGGGACTGGGAGCGGCCTGGGGCTTCGACACCCCCCTGGCCACGGTGCTATGGATCATCTTCGGCGGCTATGTCGCCGGCCGTCTATGCGAAGGCGCCTTCAAGTTCGCCGCGCCCTTCTCGCTGTTCCTCTGGCGTCCCTTCGACTCCCTCAACCGCCTGGTGACCGCTCGTCGCAACCCCAACCTACTGATCCTCACCCTGGCCTGGGCGCTGGGTGCCGACGACGTCGGCCTGCTGCTGGTCGCACTCTGGACGGTGGTGTCCACCCTGGTGCTGGGCGCACGGGTGCTCTGGGCGCTGCTGCTGCGCTGGCGCGGCGCGGACCTGCAGCCCTGGCTGAGCCAGATCGACCTGCGCGCCGAAGGCCATCGCCCGATCGTCCGCCTGTTCGCGCCGCGCTCCGGACTGAGCGATGCCTGAGGGCGGAGCCCGGCCGGCACGCATCGGCATACTCCTGAACCCCGACAGCGGCCGCGTCCGCCGGCGGCTGCCGGCGCTGCGCCGGATCGCCGCCGCGTTGCCCGCCGCCCTGCTGCAGGAGGTCTCCGGACCCCGCGAAATCGAGCAGGCACTGCGGCTCTGGCAGGCCGGAGCGCAGGACCTGGTGGTGATCCTGGGCGGCGATGGCACCCTGCAGGCCACCTTGACAGCGCTGCTCAGGGAGCCGGCCGGCGACCTGCCCGCCCTGCTGGTGGTGCCGGCGGGCACGACCAACATGAGCGCGGGCGATCTCGGCGCCCGCCTGCGCCCCGAAGCCGCCCTGCACGCCCTACACGCCTGGCTGCAGGGCACCGGACCGGCGCCGAGAACGGTGGAGCGGGCGGTGCTACGGGTCGACGGCGAAACCGGCCGGGACTCGCAATTCGGCATGTTCTTCGGTGCCGGCGCCATCCTCGGCGGCGTACGCTACTTTCACCGGCACATCCGACCGACAGGCGTGCGCGGCGCGCTGGGGCCGGCACTGGCCTTCGCCCGCATGCTGCTCTCGCTACTCGGCAACCGGCCGCACCCGCTGCTGCCGGCAATGCGGGCCCGGCTGAGCACGGCGAGCGGCGACTGGCACGACGACTGGCTGCTGGTGCTGGCCTCGACTCTGGACCGCTTGCTGGTCGGCTGCCGGCCCTACTGGGGCGAAGACCGGGCCCCGGTGCATTTCACCGCGCTCGCCCATCGACCGCGCCGTCTGCTCCGGGTGCTGCCAGCTCTGCTGTGCGGGCGCGGCGCGAAGGTCGCCCACGAACACGACGGCTATCTTAGCCGCAATCTCGATGCGCTCGAGCTGAGCGGTCCCGAAGACTTCCTGCTCGACGGCGAGCTGTTCGAGGCCCAAGAATCCATTCGCCTGTCCAGCACGCTCCCGCTGCGTTTCTCGACCTTTTGAGGCCGGCCGATGCCGATACCCGATACGCAACTTTTGCCCGCACCGCCGCCGGCCCTGCTCGCCGAGGTCGCCAGCCAGTGCGCCCTGCCGGTCGGCGAAAAACTGCAACCACTCGTCGCCGAAGTGCACACGCGCTTCGGCGACGCCCTGGTGGCATTGCTGTTCTACGGCTCCTGCCTGCGCGGCGGCGATCCGGGCGAAGGCCTGGTCGATCTTTACGCGATCGTTGACGACTATTCCAGCGCGCACCCCAGAGCGCTGCTGCGCCTGGCCAATGCCTGGCTGCCGCCCAATGTCCTGCTGCTGCGCGCACATGCGGCGGACGGCCGTATCCTGCAGGCGAAATGCGCGGTGCTGTCGCTGGATGATCTCGAACGGGGCACCGCTCTCTGGTTCCAGAGCTACCTGTGGGGGCGTTTCGCCCAGCCCGTACGGCTGATCCATTGCCGGGACGCGCAAACCGAACGACGGGTGCAGGCGGCGCTGGCCCGCGCCGTTCTGACCCTGCTGGAGCGGACCCTGCCCTGCCTGGAGGCGCGCTTCGACAGCGAGACGCTCTGGCAGCAGGCGCTGACGCTGAGCTACGGCTGCGAACTGCGCCCGGAGGCCGCTGACCGTCCGGCCCTGCTGGTACGCCACGACCGCGAACATTACCGGCGCCTGACCCAGGCCGCCGCGCCAGCCCTGGCCGGCCTGGCAACCGTCGCCGGTGAAACCGACCCGTATTGCAACCGCCTGTCCGCCGCCGCCTGCCGGCAGGGCCGCAGGCGCTGGCGACTGAGGCGCCTGCAGGGACGGCTGCTGAACGTGGTCCGCCTGGTGAAGGCGTCTTTCACCTTCGAGCAGGGCGTCGACTATGTCGTCTGGAAATTGCAGCGGCACCTCGGGCAGCCCATCGAGGTCAGCCCGCGCCTGCGCCGCCACCCGCTGATCTTCGGCTGGCCGCTGCTCTGGCGGCTGCTGCGGGAACGACGCCTGCGCTAGCGCCGGGAATGTCGCCATACTTGCACCAACGCCTTACATATCGCCGACTCGGCTCATTCATTCCGGTAGGGAGGTACTACGTGGGACAGACTAAAGAAGCAATCGCCGTGGAGCCCAAACGCAAACGAAAGCATCGTCCCAGCGTCGCCATCGGCTTCTGGATCATCAAGCGCCTGGAGAACTTGATCAGACGTTATTCGATCCTCGGCAATCCGCCATTCTTCGACACCCGCGACTTCTCCTGGGTCCCCACTCTGGAGGCCAACTGGGAAGTCGTGCTCCGCGAACTCGAACAGGTTCTCCAGGATCGGGAACGCCTGCCGAACTTCCAGGACATCTCCAAGGATCAGCGCAGCCTCACCCAGGATGACCTCTGGAAGACCTTCTTCCTCTACGGCTACGGCTACAAGATGGAAGGCAACTGCAAACTATGCCCGGAAACGACCAGGCTGGTCGAGTCAATCCCAGGGATGTACACCGCCTTCTTCTCGATCCTGGCGCCCGGCAAGACCATTCGCGAGCACCGCGGCCCCTATAATGGCCTGCTGCGCGCCCACTTGGGGCTGATAGTGCCGGAACCCAGGGAAAACTGCCGGATCCGGGTGGGCGACCAGATCCGTCAGTGGGAGCCTGGCAAGTGCATGATCTTCGACGACACCTACCGGCATCAGGTGTGGAACGAAACCGACGGCACCCGCGTCGTGCTGTTCCTCGACGTGCAAAGGCCGCTGGCCTGGCCGGGCAAGCTGCTCAACAAGCTGGTTCTCCAGCTCATCCGCTGGTCGCCCTTCATCCAGGACGCGCGGCGCAACCACCGCGCCTGGGAAGAGGGACTGGAGCGCTAGCCGCGCTCATCGGGACAGGCCCCGCTCCTTGCCGAAGAGCGGCCTTTCCCGGCCACCCGCCCCGAGCGCTATTGGAGCTTCCGTCCCGGCCGCCAGGAAAGCCGCGCGCTACCGGTCGCCGGGAGCCTCGACGATTTTCCCGCAGCTCGTCCATTCGTCGGCGGCAAGCGGCGGGCATCCCGGCGCCATGAACTCCTGATTTGCACCGCCTTCTCAAACCTTGAGGGTTCTTTTCGAACGAGCCATGCCCGGAAAATCCGTCCGGATGGCGATCACGACGAAAGAGCAGGAGAAGAATATGGCGGAGAAAAAACGCGACACGAGCGTAAGCGAAGCAGGCCGCAAGGGCGGTGAAGCCACCTCGGCGACCCACGACCGCGAGTTCTACGAGGAAATCGGCCACAAGGGCGGCGAGGCAGGTGGCAAGAAGGGCGGTCAGCGCGTCCGCGAGCTGATCGAAGAAGGCAAGCGCCGGGAAGACGAGTCTTGAGCAAGCCTTTCGAGAATACCGAGTCATGCGTCCTGGCATGCCAGGAAGACGATGGCAGCGCCTGGCGGAGGTGAATCATGAGCAGAGGCATGGGCGGTCATTCCCCATCCAACATATCCCATCATCTGAAAGGCATCGACTTTCCGGCGGGAAAGCACGACCTGCTGAAGCAGGCCGAACGCAATAGCGCCGACGAAGACGTGCTCGACACCCTCAAGCAAATGCCGGACGAGCGCTATGAAAGCATGGCGGACGTCATGAAGGGCTACGGCTCGATGCACTGAGCCGCTCGCACGAAGCGGGCTGGAGGCCCGCTTCCGGGGAACAGGATTCTCCGCCGGGGTTCGTTCCTTTCCCGCTCAGTCGTCCAGCAGCTTGTGCGCCTTCTCCCAGGCAGCCAGGTTGCTGCGTGCCTCCTGAACGAATGGGCTGCGCCGCACCGCACCGAGAAACAGGTCGCCCAGCAGGCGTCCGGGCAGGCGCAAGGGGCGCTTGAACTGGATCAGCAGTACCACGCGGGTCTGTTCCGTGTCATTCCAGACTTCATGGGGATAGGTATCGTCGAAGACCATGCACTCCCCCTCCTTCCAACTGGCGGTCTGCTCGCCGACCTGGATGCGGCAGCGCTCGCCGGGCGTCGGCGTCACCAGCGCGAGGTGGCAGGTCAGGATGCGCTTAGTCACCCCGGTATGCCGCGGGATGTGCGCGCCGGGTCCCAGGATCGAGAAGAAGGCGCTGTTGAGTCCGGGCACAGCCGACAGGACCCGCGCCGTTTCCGGGCACTGCTGGCAACCGCTGTCGATCCGGTAGCCGTAGCCCCAGAGAAAATACGACTGCCAGACCTTGCTGGTAGCGATGCGCCGGTGATCCGGAGAGATATCGCGCAGGGCCGGAATCGGCGTGCCCTGCTCGAGCAACCGGTCGAGTTCGGCGCGCACGACCGGCCAGGCGGCCTCCAGCTCGGCTATCCAGGGAAACAGCCGCTTGTCGAAGAACTCTGGATCGCCTACCAGGGAATTGCGGGCCAGAAAGCGGTTGATCAACGGGCGCAGTTTTTTGCCGGTCCGGTACAAGGCACTGCGCTTAACCTTGTTTTTCACTACCTCGGCTGAAGCCATTTCACTCATGCAGGCGTCCTGATTGCAGGCTGTGGAAAGCGGCGGCGACCGGGCGGAGCGGCCCGGGCGCCCGCCGCTCAAGAAACGGGGCGCTCCGCTTGCACGACCTCGCGGATCGCCTGGAGGGCACGTTCGCGGGAGGCGGCGAGCAGCGCCGGCGAGAGTCCCGGCGGATGATCCAGGCCCTCCGGCAGGGGCGCCACGCCCAGGGCCAGATGCACCTGTTCGACGCAACGCTCGCGCTTGACCCAGCCCGCCGCGACCACTTCATCATAGAGGCGTCCGAGCCGGTTCTGCTGTCTCGGCACGCCACGACTGCCGGCGACCCGCTCGATGACGCCCAACCGCCGTTCGAGCGCATGCTGCAGGCGCGCCTTGCGATGCCGCTGCAGCGGCAGCGGGAACACGGCCACCGGCCGGCCGGTCATGCAGGCCTCGGTCAGCATCGAGACGCTTTCGCCGGTCACCACGAAGGCATCGGCCAGCGCCAGCAGCGCCCGGTAGGGATTGTCGTCCGAGCTGCCGAAGCGATAGCTCCAAAGCGGCGCATCGATGGCCGCCAGCAGGGCGTCGCTCGCGCTCGCGGAGGTGCGCGGGCTGGTCGACACCAGCAGCGAGCCACCACGGCTCCTGGCCGCGGCGCCGGCCTCCCGACCCAGCGCCGTGGCGGTCCGCTCGTCGAGCCGGTAGGGAATCGTGTCGCCGCCCACCAGCAGCGCGATCCAAGGCCGCGGCAGGTGGGCGAAACGCTGCCGCCAGGCGTCCAGCGTCGCCTCGTCGAGCGGGTGCTCGCCGATGAAGGGGGCCGGCAGGTCGACGACGTTGCCGCGTAGCGGCAGACCGTACTGCGGGGTCGTGACCACCCGGTCGAAGCGGTCCAGCGACGCGCGCGGCCGGCCCAGCACCACCAGACGCGCGTGGCCTTGCGACTGGCGCTGGATCTGGCGGGCCACGACGGCAGTGTGCCGGCCGGCGCTGAGCACCAGGTCCGGCCAGGGCGGCGACAGGGCGAAGCCGGAAGCATCCGCCCGCTTGATTTCGCAGGGCCAGCCGAGCGCCTCGGCGATGTCCGTCAACTGGGCATTGTCGCCGGCGCGCGCGCCCAGCAGCACCCAGACCCTGGGCAGCTCCCGTCCATCCCCGCTGCGCTGCGCGAAGTCCGCCCGGAAGCGCTGCGTGCGCCCCCGGCGATCCCGGCAATCGAGCTGCCAGCAACGATCCGGGTAGCGCAGCGCCACCCGGCGCACCAGCGTCCGCCAGCCGTCGAGGCTGCCGATCATGGAGCCTTCGGCGCCCAGTTCCGCCTTGACGAACACCCACTGGCGGCCGAGCCGGAACAGGCGATCCAGCAACCAGGGCAGATCCTCCACCGGCAGCCGTTCGAGGCCGTTCGCGATCATGGCGTCCTGCACCGGCAGATCGTCGCGGCCGAATTGCTCCAGCGACCAGCGCGGCAGCGACGGCTCGTCAGCGGCGCTCCAGGCGCCGACCAGCGCCGCTTGCCCGGCACCGAGCGCGTGCGCCTGGCGCAGCAGGTCCGCCGCCGGCTCCGCCGGCAGCCGCGCGGCCTGCTCGCAGCCGGCGGCGAAACCGGGGCTGGGGCTCGTCGCCGTGTAGATTTCATAGCCTTCGCGGTCCGCCGCCTGTTCGAGACTGAGGAAGTGTTCGGCGAGAGGATGGATCTGGTACGAGTACTGCTCGGGGGTGGGACGCCAAGGCTGCAGGTGCAGGGCCGTGTAGTGCAGCAGCTTGGTCTCGCCCGGGCGGAATTCGAAGTCGCGGGCGTGCCAGAGGGGATCGAGCGCGCCCCAACGCCCCGGCTCGGCGGCCGCCTCGGCGCACAGGGCCTTCTTGGGTTCGCGGCAGGCCTTGGCGTAGGTCCAGCAGCGGATCATCCGCTCGCAGTCGATCAGCATCACCGCGGTGTCCTCGGGCAGCAGCGCCAGGTAGCCGTGCTCGCCCATGGACTGGTCGAACAGCTCCGCAGGATCGGCGGTGAAGATCTGGTCGACGTCGGTGTAGATCGCCCGCCCCTGCCGCCCGGCGAGGTCCGGGATGGCGAAGCGGAAGTTGGTGAAGTTGGTGCGCCAACCCTTGCGGTCGAAGCCCGGCAGGCCGGTCATGCGGTAGACCTCGTAGCGCCGCAGCGGGTCGCGTACCCGTTCGAGGGAATAGAAGAAGATGCGCTCGGCGCGATGCTGCGCCGGCTCGGTGCCGAGGAAGATCCGCACCGCCGGCGCCTCCGGCGCGCCGGGCCGGGCCTCCAGCACGACGGGGACGATGCGCGGCACCGCCGGCGGCTCGCCCTCGGCGGCCACCCCGGACGCGGCGGACTGAGGGCGAGAGTCCGGCGACCGGTGGTGGAAACCAAGGAGTTTCCGCACTGCCTTGTCGATTTTCAGTGCAAAGAAAGTCATGCGTCCTCTCATCCCTCGCGATACGGCGGCTGAGCCTTGGCCTGGCTACTTCCGCCGAATGTATGGTTCACTCATTGCGCGCACGGGTGGCGATGCTCCGGGCGCCCCTCGCAGGGCGCAGCCATGTCATCGGCAGGTGCGCTCGATTTCCCCTGCACTCGGGCGGCTCCCGGCACCATGACGCGCATCTTACACATTTCCGACACCCATTTCGGCACAGAACAGCAACCCGTGATAGAGGCGCTGGAGTCGCACGTACGCGAACAGGGCGCCGACCTGCTGGTGCTGTCGGGAGACATCACCCAGCGCGCGCGCCGCAAACAGTTCGACGCGGCCGTGGCCTTCGTCCAGCGCCTGGAGGACTACGGCATTCCCCGCAGCCTGGTGATCCCTGGCAACCACGACCTGCCGCTGCACAACCTGCTAGCGCGATTCCTGTTGCCCTACGGCAACTACCGCCGCTGTTTCGGCTGGCAACTGGAACCGACCTTCGAGAACGACGAATTGCTGGTCATCGGCCTGAACACCACCCATCCCAGGCGCCGCAAGGATGGCCGAGTGACCGATGCCCAGGTGCAAGCGGTCTGCGAGCGCCTGCGCCGCAGCGACCCGGGCAAGCTGCGCATCGTGGTGGCTCACCAGCCCTTCGGCGCGATGCTGCCGTCAGACCTGAGCAACCTGCAGCATGGCGCGGAGACGGCACTGACGCGCTGGGCCGAAGCGGGCCTGGACATCGTGATGGGCGGGCACATCCACCTGCCCTATGTCCTGCCTCTGAGCGGCCAGTATCCCGGACTGGCGCGGGAAATCTGGACGGTGCAGGCCGGTACCGCGCTGTCCTCGCGGCTACGCGGCAACCTGCCGAACTCGTTCAACCGCTTGCACCTCGGCGAGAGCCCGGACAAGCAGGTACGGGTCGAGCGCTGGGATTACCATCCGCCGAGCGGCCGCTTCGTGCCCGAGGCGCATTTCGACCTGCACTGGCCGGCCCGCTGACCCCGGATGCGGGCGGGCCGGAAACCCGTTCAGCCCGATGTCGCCAGCATGTCCTCGATGGATGCGATCAGTCGCCGCTCCCGTCGCTCGCCGAGGTCCGGAGCCTCGCTGGCCAGGTGGGAAGAAGGCCGGTTCAGCGCCAGCTCCTGCAGGCGCCTTTCGAGGCCGGCCGGGTCGAAGGCAGCCCGTCGCTTTAGCAGGCGCCGCCTGGAAAACGGTTTCTTGGTCGAATGGCCGATCAGCAGCGGCAACAGCCGCTCGGCGTCGGCTAGACCGGCCTCGTCCCCAGCCAGGTGTCGCAACAGCCGGCATGCGGCATGCGCCAGCCGCGGCGATGGCGCGCTGCGCTTGCCGTTGAGCTCGTGCAGGAACACACCCAGGTGCAATGCCGTCGAGAGCGCCGCATCGGTGCCCATCGCCATCTGCCCGCAATCGATCACCCGCAGCGGCGCTCGCGGCTCGGGCGAGACCATGACATTGCCGGGATGCAGGTCGAGATGGCAGATGCCGGCCCCACGCAGCGCCGTCAGCACCTCCATCAACTGCCGCAGCAGCGTCCGGCGGCGCGCGGCGGCGTCCTCGTGCGCCAGCCAGACATCGCTGAACGCCTGCCAGCCGGCCAGATACTCCTGCAGCAGGATCTGCTGCACCGGCAAGCCGCAGCGGAAATACTCGCCGAAGGCGAAGGTCCAGACCCCGTGTACGGTACGCTCGTTCAGCGCCAGGTTGTGCGCCAGCTCGGCGGTGCCGTGGCTCACGCCCACCAGCGGATTGCTGCAACCCAGCAAGGCGCCGAGACGCTTGCGCGGAGTCAGCGCCATCTGCTTGACGAAATAGCCGGGCGAATCCGGCGGCTGCAGCCGGTAGATGCGCCGCGACTTGTGTTTCTCCGTTCTTTCGCGAAGCAGCGTGATCCCCGCCGGATCGCCGCCCTGTAGGAAGCGGTCGAGCAGGCGGGCCGGAACCTGCGCGGCTTCGTCGGCCAGCCACCAGCGCCACCCCGACCCGGAAAACACCAGCGGACCGGAAAACCGGGCGCCCAGAAAGTGCGGCCTCGGCCAGCCCGCACCGAAGCCTTCCGCATGAAAACTCATTCGCTCCATCCCGCTGCCATGAATCCGCCCGAGGATATGCCGCGAAAGGCCACTTCGTCGCCCCATTGGGTTACTCTGACGGGGTTTGCGGTGCTGGTCGGGGTTTCAGCGCCGGCTCATCCGTCCTGGGAATCTCGCCATGTCTCGAACACCGCGTGTGACGGTCTTCATTCCGGTACATAACCGTCAACGCTACATCGCCACTGCCGTCGACAGCATCCTGGCGCAGACCTTCGGCGACTTCGAACTGCTGGTCGTCGACGACGGCTCGACCGACGCCACCCTCGAGGTGCTGTCGCACTACCGGGACCCGCGCCTGCGCGTGGAGTGCAACCCGCGCAACCTGGGCCTTCCGGGAACCCGCAACCGCGGCCTGGAACTGGCTCGCGGCGAATACATCGCCCTGCTCGACAGCGACGACAAGGCCTGGCCCGAGCGCCTCGCCCGCCAGGTCGAGGTGCTCGACCGGCACCCCGAACTGGTGCAGATCGGCAGCGCCTGCGACTTCATGGACGCCGAGGGCCGGCGCCTCGACCGGGTCCGCCGCCGGCCGCTGGCTCCCGACGAGGTGGATGCCAGCTTGGCGTTCTACTGCGCCCTGACCAACCGCACGATCATGGGACGCACCGCCGTCCTGCGCGAATACCGCTACAGCGAGGACTTCCCGAGCTGCGAGGACTACGAACTGCACCAGCGGCTGGCGCGCACCTGGCGCATGGCCAATCTCCCGGACGTACTGGTCTGCGGACGCGAACACCCCGGCCGCTTCACCCGCAACAACCGGGCGCTGGGCGTCGACCGCAAGCGCGAGATCTGCCGGCGGGCGCTGCTCGAACTCGGCATCGAACCGAGCGAGGCGGACCTCGACCGCCACTACGCCTTGTCGCGCTCCCAGGAGCTTGGCACCGAACTGGACCGGGACTATCTCGACTGGACCGAGCAGTGGCTGGCCCAGCTCGATGTCGCCAACCGGTGCACACAGCGCTATGTACCCGAAGCGCTGCTGCGCGTCATGACCGAGCGCTGGGTACAACTGTGCCTGCAAGCGCGCCGCCAGCTCGGGCCGGGCGCCTACCTGCGCCTGTTGCGCTCGCCGCTGGCCAGACGCCTGCCGGCGACGTTCCTGCGTTTCCTGCGCACGCCCCGTCCGCTGGCGATCTGAGCCGGCACGAACAGATTTCCCACCGAACCAGCCATGAGGAGCGTGACATGCGCTATCTGGACTTCGAGGCCCTGGAGCGCCTGGACGCCCGGGCCTTTCAGGAACAGCACCCCTACCCCTGGGCCAATCCGGCCGGCCTGCTGACCGCCGAGGGCTATGCGGCGCTGCGCGACAGCCTACCATCCGCCGAACGCTTTACGGAGGTAGTCGGCAAGGTGCGCCGTTACGGCCAGCAATCCCACGATCGCCTGGCGCTGGAATATTCGCCCAACTTGGAGCTTTCGCCGCACTGGCAGGCGTTCCTGGACGAGCTGAACGGCCCCCGCTACCGGCAGTTCCTGACCCGCATGCTCGGCACGCGCGCCTTCCGGCTGCGTTATCACTGGCACTACACGCCGGCCGGCTGCTCGGTCTCGCCGCACTGCGACGCCCGCGAAAAGCTCGGATCGCACATCTTCTACTTCAACACCGAGGACGACTGGCAAGCCGAGTGGGGCGGGCAGACCCTGGTGCTGGACGACGGCGGCCGCTTCGACAGCAAGAGCGCGCCGGCCTTCGAAGATTTCGAGCGCATCATCGAGTCCCAAGCACTGGGTAACCACAGCTTCCTGTTCTGCCGACGCGGCAATTCCTGGCACGGGGTGCGCGAAATCACCTGCCCGCCGGGCCACTACCGCAAGGTCTTCATCGTGGTCATCGACGAACGCCGTCCGCTCAAGCAGTTGTCCCGGCGGATCAAAAGGCTGTTCGGGCGCACCGCCTGAGCAACCCGGCTCAGGCGCTCGCCGCCTGCCCCGTCCCGAAGATCCAATAGCAGGCCTTGCCCGCGCGTTTGGCCTCGTACATGGCCTGGTCGGCCTCGCGGAGCAGTTCGTTGATGTCGCTGCGCTCGCCGGCGAAGGCCACGCCGATGCTCGCGGAAACGGCGACTGAGGACTGTCCGCCGTCCAGCGCCATGGGCTGGCTCACCTGCTCGATCAGGCGCTTCAGGATGCCGTCGAGGGTCGTCTCGTCGCCCACCCCCGGCAGCACCACCACGAACTCGTCCCCGCCGAAGCGGGCGAGCGTGTCGGAAGGACGCAGCACGGCCTGCATGCGTTGCGCGACCTCCTTCAGGAGCAGGTCGCCGGCCTGGTGGCCGAAACGGTCGTTGACCGTCTTGAAGCCGTCCAGATCGAGCATGCAGACCGCCAGCCGGCCGCCCTGCCGGCGCTGCTGGCCGATAGCCATGTAGATACGATCGAACAGCAGCCGGCGGTTGGGCAGGCCGGTCAGGGCGTCGCGGTAGACCAGGCCGTCGAGTTCCCGCTGTTGCTCCACCAGTTCGCGATTGAGTCGCGCCAGAGCGATGGCACCGCGCCAGGAGCGGTCGAGGAAGAGCGACAGGACTAGGGTCAGCGCCAGCAGCGACAGCATCAGCAGCAAGGGCTGGGCACTGGCCGGCAGGCTGTCCCGCGAAGCGACGAATTCGATGAGCCACTGCCGGCCGGGAATGACCAGTTTATGCTGGACCACGCCATCGCCGGGCTCGTGGGGAACCGCGCCGCGCGGCTGGATGGCCAGCGGCCGCCCGTCTTCCACCTCGTAAAGGCGCACCTCCACCTGCCGCTGGCCGAACGACAGGCGCCTGAGCAGCACGCCGGGCCGCAGCAGCACGATCAGATGACCCTTCAGGGCCCGCCAGCGCTGCTCTTCGGTCAGCACCGGCATATCTTTGCGATACAGCGGCTGATAGATGGCGACCACCGGCGCTCCGTCCGGGTCCTGCGGCAGCGGGAAGACCGGGCTGGTCCGCTGCAGACCCAGGCGGGCGGAGACGAGCGCCGTCTCCCGGTCATGGGGACTCGCCAGGACGTCGAAGCCGAGCCCCTGATGATTCGCCTGGAGCGACTCGGCGTAGTCGATCGGCAGATACTCCGCACGGGCGGGCGCCGGAACGGGGGTCCGGCCGTCGCTACCCAAGTCGAAGATGCCGAGCGGGCGCTCCTGCCAGGGAAACAGCTTCCACTCGAATTCGCTGCGCTGCTCGGCGGCGATCCTCGGCGCCCAGTGCACGGCCAGGATTTCCGGATAGTTCGGCAGCACCTCCTGGGCGAAGCTGGCGAACTCCTCGCGCTCGATCGTCTCGGCCGACATGAAGAGGCCGCGAAAAGCCAGCAAAACCTGCGGCGAATGCTCCAGAAAATCCTGGACGCCACGGAACTGGACATACGCCAGGCGCTGGAGCTCGGCCACCTGTACGCGCCGCTCCAGCGTGGAGCTGTACAGGTAGGCGATCACCGAAAGCACCCCGCCGAGTCCTCCCACCATCAGCAATCTGGCCCAATGCTCGCGCCGTGCGCGCCGATCCGTTCTCACCATTCACGCCTTCGCCTGGAACCGCAGCCCTATCAAGCCGTGGATTATATGGGCGAACGCCTTTCCGTACCTCTGACCGAACGCATTGAAAGCACGGGGCTTGCCGTCAATCCTGCGCCATGGATACCGCCAGTGCGGCGATGGTGGCAGGCATCGGATCATTCCTGCCAGTGTCGAGAGCGCCGGCGACCGGGCGAGCGGGATGCGCTGCGCAGCTTCAAGCGCCGCTCCTGATCCAGTAGATGCAGGCCAAGAGGTCGGCAGCGAGCACAGCGTCGGGATGCGGATGCCCGGCGTGGCGTTCAAGGCGATCGACCAGTCCCCTCCAGTCGAATACGGGGTGATCTGGAATCCTTGCAACGAAAATCCCTGCCTGAACACTTTTCTTCGCTGCGTCGGCGTGGAGGAAACGGGAGATCGCGGCCCCGCTCAGGTGTAGTTCGCCGGGTCGGGCGCCTCGTCCTTGAGCGCCCAGCGACCGAGCATGTTCGGCTTGTAACGGGTCGTGATGAAAGTCGTGATGGGAGTTCAGTGGCAGATCAGCCCTTGTTCGAGCTTCAGCGCGTCGAAGGCCAGCTCGCCGGTGCGTTGCGCCAGCACGGCGTCCAGCGTGCCGCGGCGCTGCCAATCCCCTAGGGCCGCGGCGAGCCAGGCCTGCGCCTGCGGCTCGCTCTCCGCCAGGCGCACATGGCCGGCGACCGGCGCGCGCAGTTCGAGCGGCAGGCGCCGGTAGAAGCGCCAATCGGGCTGCTGCAGCAGCCAGTCGACCAGACCGCGCGCCTCGGCCAGTGCCTGGCACTCGCCGGCCATGAAGGCGGCGATGGCATGGACCGCCGAGGGATACTCGCGTAGCCGGACGCCATGACGCTCCGCCAGCGGTCGTCGATAGGGACTGCCCTCGGCCAGGCACAGGCTGCGGCCGCGCAGCCCCTCGCCGTCGTGGATGCCGAGCCCGCGCAGGACAATCAGCGCGCCCTCCCCTTGCCGTCTCGACGCCGGGATCGCCGTGCTGCCTGCATCGTTCGGCGCGGCGGCGCCGGCGACCAGCAGATCGATCCGCCCTTCACGCAACGCGAGCTCGCGCTGTTCGGGGGCGAGACCGAGAAGCTCCACCGGCAGGCCCAGGTAATCGCCCAGGGCCTGCGCCAGCGCCGCATCGAAGGGATCGGGTTCAGCCCGTACCGGCGCGCCGGGCAGCGCCGGACGCGGATAGGCACGCACGCCAACGATCAGCCGGCCACGGGCCTGGGCCTGTTCGAGGCGCGGGCCGGGCGACAATCGCTCGGGATCGGGCAGCTCCCCGCGCGTAGCCAGGCCGATGCCGGCGAGCAACAGCGCCGTCAGTAGCAGCGCCACGCCTAGCCAGGGGCCGGGTCGGCGAACCGGCAGCGCCTCGCGCAGCGGACGCAGTTCGCCGAGCCAGGCCGGCATCAGCAGGTCAGGCATCGGCGCGCAGCCCCCGGCGCCAGCGGGTGCAGCGCCGCTCGATCAAGGCGAGGACGGCATTGAGCAAAAGCCCCACCAGCGCCAGCAGGAGAATGCCGGCGTACATGCTGGGCACCTGGAAGACTTCCTGGGAATTCAGGGTCAAAAAGCCCAGGCCGGAGTGCGCGCCGATCATCTCGGCGGCCACCAACGCGGTTACGCAGTAGGCGCCGGCCAGGCGGACGCCGGTGAAGATCGAGGGCGCGGCCGCCGGCAGCACCACCTTGACGAATAGGAAGGCCCGCGAGGCGCCCATCGAACGGGCCGAGTCGATCAACAGCCGATCCACCTGCTTCACACCGCTGATGGTGCTGAGCAGGATCGGCCAGAACGAGGCCCAGAAGATGATCGCCACCTTGGACAGCTCGCCGATCCCGAAGAACAGGATGAACACCGGGAACAGCGCCAGTGCCGAGGTCTGCCGGAACAATTGCAGCAGCGGATCGACCAGCGCCTCGAGGCGCCTGAAGCCGCCCATCAACAGGCCGAGGCCGACCCCGCTGACGGTCGCCAGCAGCAGGCCGGCCAGCGAACGGTAAAGGCTGGCCTCGAGATGCTTGAACAGCAGGCCCGACGAAACCAGATCGGCGATGGCCCCCAGGACCTCCGAGGGTGGGCTGAGGTAGGCGGCGCTGACCAGGCCGCTGCGCGGCAACAGCTCCCAGAGCAGGACGAAGACGAGAATGCCCAGGCTGCGCTGGAACAGGCCGGAAAGTTTGGTGGAAATCCCCATGACGCCTCCCTACCCCTTGACCAGCCGCCGGCCGGCCTGCGCGCTCGCCGGCCAATCGGCCGCGCGCGTGGAGGTCGCGGCCGGCACCGGGGCCGTGGCGAAGCGCACCTCGTCCTTGAGCACCCCCCAGGCGCGTTGGCGCAGGTGCACGAAATTTTCGGAGTTGCGCAGCTCGGCGAGCCGCGGACGCGGCAGCGGCACCTCGATGATCTCCTTGATCCGTCCCGGCCGGTGGGTCATCACCGCGATGCGGTCGGAGAGGAAGATCGCCTCATCGAGGCTGTGGGTGATGAACACAATGGTCTTCTTGTGCCGGTCCCAGATGCGCAGCAGCTCGCCCTGGAGGATCTCCCGGGTCTGCGCATCTAGCGCGGCGAACGGCTCGTCCATGAGCAGCACCTCGGGCTCGTAGACCAGCGAACGGGCGATGGCCACGCGCTGGCGCATGCCGCCGGAAATTTCGTGGGGATAGCGCGCGCCGAAGCCGCCCAGGCCCACCAGTTCCAGATACTCGCGGGCCCGCTCGCGGCGCTCGACCTTGCCGACGCCGCGGATCTCCAGGCCCACCTCGATGTTCTCCAGCACGGTGCGCCAGGGGAACAAGGCGTAGCCCTGGAACACCACGCCTTGCCGGGTATTGATACCCTCCAGCGGTTGGCCGTCGACCAGCAAGCTGCCACCGCTTTTCTGCGCAAGCCCGGCGAGGATGCTCAAAAAGGTCGACTTGCCGCAGCCGGACGGGCCGAGCACCGAGAGGAACTCGCCGGCGCGTACCTCCAGGTCGAAGTGCTCCAGGGCCACGACCTGCTCGGCGCGGCCGCTCTCGTCCTGGGCGGTGAATTCCATGCGCAGGTCGCGCACGACTATGCTGCTCACGCCAGAGCCTCCGGGCTGGCGAAGGGATTGAACTCGTTGGTGTAGACGTCCCTCACCCGCACCTTGCCGGACGGAATCTTGCCCTCGGCCTCGAGGATGTCGATGTAGTACTGGATCGGCGGCTCGCTGACCACCAGGTTCTCGACATAGGCGAAACGCTCGACCAGGCGCAGCTCCATGCCGATGCGCTTGGAGGTGATCCTGCGCGCCTCGTCGGGGTTGGCGTTGACCCAGTTGGCCGCCCGGGCGATGGCGCTCACCAGGTCGCGGGTGGCCTCGGGATGCTCGCGGGCGAAGCGGCCATACACGCTGTAGGGCGCCATGCCGCCCAGTCCGCCGTCAAGGTCGTAGTCGCTCCACAGCTTGACCAGCGCGGGGTTCTGCTCGGCGCCGCCGGAATGTGGCGGGTGGATGATCGCCACGTCGATGTTGCGCGTCGCCAGGGTCTGCTCGGCCTGGTTGTCCGGCACCACCAGCCAGTTGATACGGTTCACGTCGACGCCCTGGGCGCGCAGGTACTTCTTGGTGACGAACTCGGCGCAGGCACCGAAGCTGTTGAAGCCCACCGTCTTGCCCTCGAGGTCCTTCGGCGTGCGGATGCCCGACTCCCGGTGCGCGAAGTATTTCATGTGCGGGGCTTCCTGCAGGGTTTTGCCGCCGGCGGACACCACTTTGATGTCCAGGCCGCTGGCGATGGCCGAGATGACCAGCGGCACCATGCGCGTACCGAAATCGATCTCGCCGGTGCCGACCAACGGAATGATCTGCGGCGCGGCGATCTTGCCGACGTACTTCGGGCGCGTCCGGCTGCCCTCGAAATAACCCAGCGCCTCGGCCAGGTAAACCAGGTCGAAGGCGGGATTGTCCGGATACTTGAACTCCACCACCGGATCGCCGACGCCCTTCACCACGGCCGGCGCGCCCGCCAACCCGGTGGCGCCCTGTTCTTCCTTCTTCCAGCAGCCGGGCAGCAGGAGGCTGGCGGCGCACGCCGATCCGAGCAGGGCGAGAGTCTTGAGCGCCGATCGACGGCTGGCATTCACAGGCATGGCGATTTCCCCTTGCAACGGGCGGAGCGCGAAGGCGATCCGTCCCCAAGTACTGAAGCGCATATCAGCAAGAGCCGTTCCAGAGCCTAAAAATAAATATAAGTAATTGATTTAAATGATGCTTTTAAAATCGATCCGAAATCTTCGGAAAAGTTGCGGCCGTCCCGCTGCGCGAATCGCCACAGCGAACAGCGCCAACTGCGCAAAAATGTGCAGCGCCGGAAGTCGGGCACATTTTCCGTTCTGTTAGACCTATCCAAAGCTCCCCATAGGTAGCTTTTTGCTAACTTCCTGCTTCGACGGGGCCGGTTTCACCCTGGCGTTGCCGCCAGGGCCAGCGCCTTCCCCTCCACAGGCCGACACCGTGGAACTCACGGCGTAATGCTTCAAATTGATTGCCGCGTTGCCGTCCCGGTCGTGCCGGGCCTGGCAGTCTGGGCACGTCCAGGTACGCACCACCAACGGCAGGCTCTCCCGCACATGCCAGCAGCACGAGCAGGTCTTGCTGCTGGCGAACCAGCGATCCGCCACCACCACCTCGCCGCCGCGCATCTCGCGCTTGTAGTCGAGCTGGCGGCGGAACTCGAAGAACCCCCTGTCCGCGATGGAGCGTGCCAGACGGCGGTTCTTCATCATCCCAGCCACGTTCAAGTCCTCGATCCCGATCACCGGGAAGCGGCGGGTCAGGCCCGTGGTGAGCTGGTGCAAAGCATCCTGGCGGATGTTGGCGATCCGAGCGTGCAGCCTTGCCAGTCGGGCGCGGGCCTTCTTGCTGTTGGCCGAGCCTTTCTGCTTGCGGCTCAGGCTGCGCGACAGCCGGCGCAGGCGCTTGAGCAGGGCGGCATGCGCCTTCGGCCCGGCGATCACCTCGCCCGTCGAGAGCGTGGCCAGGGCGGCCCCCCCCAGACCCACACCAACCGCGCCTTGGTTTTCGGCTTTGAGCAGGTGGGTCAGGTCTTGGGTATCCACGCTGATGCTGGCGAACCAGCGGTCGGCCATGCGGGAAATCGTGGCCGAGAGGATCTTGCCGGAGAAGCGCAACGCCTCTCGCATCCGCACCCAGCCGAGATGGGGGATGCGGATGCGGCAGCCGTCGAGGGCGAACTGATCGTTGGTCAGGGTGAAGCGGTCATGCACGCCCTTGCGGCGCAACCTCGGGTACCTGGCCCGGCCGGCGAAGAAGTTCTTGAACGCATCCCCGAGCTGGATGATGGCCATCTGCGCGGCGTTCTTGGTGACCTCGAGCATCCAGGGGAACTGCTCGCGCTTGATGGCGTTGAGCTGCCGGCGCAGAGCAGCCTGCGACGGCCTGGGTTGCGCCGGGTCGGCCTTGTGTGCCTCGTACTGCCGGCCCCACTCGGCCAGCGCCCAGTTGTAGGCAAACCGCGCCACGCCCGCGGCACGGGCGAAGTAGGTCGCCTGTGCGTTGTTGGGGGCGAGTGCGATCTTGTGGGCGAGGATCACGACTGCGAGTCCTCCACAGCCTTTTTCACGCCGTCGAGCAGCTTTTGGTTCTTCCGGCTACGGGAGCCGTACAGCCGGGCGCTGAACACGGTGATGATCTCCAGCACATCCTTGGCCAGATCCTCCTCGAAGGTAGTGTCTTCACCCTGGTTCAGGATGACCACCTCGACGCTCTTCGCTTCGCACATAGCGAACACCAGCTCCGCACCGAAGCGCAGCAGCCGGTCTTTGTGGGTGATGACCAGCCGCCCGACCTGCCCCTCGATGATGGATTCCAGCAGGCGCTTGAGCCCTTTCTTCTGGTGGTTCATGCCGGAGCCCAGGTCGGCGATCACCTCGAACGTCCAGCCCTGGCGGGCGCAGTACAGCTCCAGCACCTGCTTCTGGCGCTCCAGATCGTCCTTCTGGTCGTGGCTGGAAACGCGAGCGTAGGCCACCGTCCTGCGGCAGGCCTCGGCCTCCGAACGGAACAGCTCAGGCTTCAGTTTGGCGAGGTCGTAGCGGCGATGGCCGCCTGCCGTGTGCTCGGCAACCAGTTTGCCCGATGCCTCCCAGCGGCGCAGCGTCGTGATCGACACGCCCAGCGCCTTGGCGGCTTCACCAATGCCTACTAATCTATCCATATTGGATAGTATTAAATAGCCATGACGGAGTTTAAATAAAACTGTTAAAGCCCTCTCCTCTTCAGGACAATCGCATGAAGCGGCGCGGGGCAAAGATCGGACTGGCAAGATTGGGTTTCTGGCGTTGCCCTCGGCTTCGGCGTACTGGCTGCTTGCCGAGAGTTTCGACACGCCCTGCTCAGGGATACGCCCGAATCACCTTAGCTCGTTGCTCGCCGCGCGAAAGAGTGCGGGTCCGGCTTGCGAGAGCTCCTTCTCCCAGGCATGGGAGAGACGAGAAATCCAAGCACGCCCCGTCTCGAAAAGCGGGCGGGAACCCCGATAAAAATGCTCGGGCACGGCACAGGCACCGCAGCGGTGGCCGGCGGGAAAGAAAGCGCGAAGGGAATTCGGAGCGAAAGGGATCCTGTCCCGACAGGCGGTCGTCGTCCCGGAACGACGGGAGGCGACGGAATGACCGTGGCTCGGTCAGACGACCGGCTCCACCTCGTGGCCGCAGGACAAGCAGTGGCTCAGCCATTCGCCGAGGAACAGGTTGAGCTGGCTCTTCTCGTCCGGCTGGTGCATCGCCGCGTTGGGGTAGACGTAGCGGCTGCGCAGGCGCCGGGCCTGCTCCGCGCCGACCACCTCGGCCATGCGCGCGTCGTGGTAGACCCTCACCTCCATCCGCGGCGCCGGTAGCCACGGCAGGCTGTGCTCCTGGCAGACCTTGAGGGTAGTGGTGTAGGGACAGTCCTCCAGCACCTCCAGCGCCAGCACGCCGAGCAACCGCTCGCCCTGGCTCACCCCCACTCGCCGCGCCGCCGCGGGCACGCTGCGCATCTCCGGCAGCAGGCGCATCAGCCGCGCGTAATTGGCCTCGCAGGTCGCCTGCAGGTCGACCCGATAACGCTCGCGCATCAGACTTACGCCCACAATCCTCGTACCTCGATACGGTTCAGCGCCAGCCACTGCAGGGCAATGATGCTGGCGGCATTGTTGATCTTGCCATCCTTGACCGCCTGCAGCGCGTCCTCGAGAGACAGCACGTGCACGCGGATGTCCTCCCCCTCTTCGGGCAATCCATAGACGCCGCCGGCCCCCTGGCTATCGCAGCGACCGACATAAAGGTAGACCTTTTCGTTGCTACCGCCGGGCGATGGGTAGTAGACGGTCACCGGCCACAGCGCTTCGAGCCTGAGCCCCGCTTCCTCGAGGGCCTCGCGGTGGGCGACTTCCTCGGGCGCCTCGTCCTTGTCGATCAGACCGGCGACCATTTCGAGCATCCAGGGATTGGTCGACTTATCCATCGCCCCGACGCGGAACTGCTCGTTCAGTACCACGCAGTCGCGCTGCGGATCGTAGGGCAGCACGCAGACTGCGTCGTGACGCACGAACAGTTCGCGGCTGAGCACCGGCCCCATCTCGCCGGAAAACTGGCGATGCCGCAGGTGCACGCGCTCGAGTCGATAGAAGCCCGTGAAACAGGCTTCGCGCCGCACGATTTCCACGGCATCCGGGTCCGGTTTGAAGAATTTGTTCATCCTCTACGCTCGCCTAGTGAACCGAAGTCGGCTGCCATCCTAACCCGCCCCATCGAACGACGCAGCCCCTTTGCAGAAGGCCGAGGACCTGCGACCCTAGCCAGTCCGCCAGCGCCCTCCGGCGGAACCTCCCTCAACGACGCCGAAAGCCCCGATGAACGTTGTATCCCCCATGAAATCATTCGCCCTCGCCGCCCTCGCCCTGCTCCTGGGCGCCTGCCAGAGCCTGTCCCCCGCGAGCCGGCCGGCCGTCTATCAGCGCACGGCTTGGGAACATCAGCAGCCCGGATGCCAAGGCAGCGATTGCCCGCTGGTGAACATCGACACCGTGAACTTTCCCGACGAGCCGGAGCTGAACCGGTTGATCGACCGCGGCCTGCTGGAACTGATCCGCGAGTCCGAGGGTATGCCGCTACCAGCCTCGTTACAGAGCCACGAACGAGACTTTCTGGCCGGCGCCAGGCCCGGCTGGAGCAGCTACCTGCAGGCCAAGGTGCTGGAGCAAAACGGCGGGCGCATTCTCGTGGAGCTGTCGAGCTACCGCTTCACCGGCGGCGCCCACGGCATGCCGCGGCGCGCCTTCATCGACTTCGACCGCGGCCGGCAGAAGGCCCTGGAGTTGCGCGATCTCTTGCTACCGGGACAGGAGGAAGCCTTCTGGACGAAGGCCGAACAGGCGCACCAGCGCTGGCTGGCGGCCCAGGGCGTCGGCGAGGATGCGGAGTTCATCGCCACTTGGCCGTTCCAGCAGACTCAGCACATCGCCCTGGCCAAGGTCGGCGTGCTGCTGATGTACGACACCTACCGCATCGCCCCCTACGCCATGGGCCATCCGCTGGTGGTGGTGCCCTACCCGCAGCTCAACGGTATCCTCAAGCCGGAACTCTTCCCGCGCGGCAAGTAGGAGCCAGCTTGCCGGTAATCAGTGGTCGGCAGGGTGGACAAGCCTGCGGCGTTGTCCACCCTACAGCTTGCAAGGCTAGCAAGCTGGCTATCCCTACGAACCACGTGCCCGACTCCGGGAAGAGCCGGGCGGCGCTTCAGACCTGCTTGTAGATCACCGAGCCCTCTTCGCGGAAGCGCTCGGCCTGCTCCCGGAAACCTGCCTCGACGGCCAGGCTTTCCTCGGACAGGCCGTGCTCGGCGGCGTAGTCGCGCACTTCCTGGGTGATCTTCATCGAACAGAACTTCGGCCCGCACATGGAGCAGAAGTGCGCCACCTTGGCCGAGTCCTTGGGCAAGGTCTCGTCGTGGAAGGCCCGCGCGGTGTCCGGGTCGAGGCCGAGGTTGAACTGGTCTTCCCAGCGGAACTCGAAGCGCGCCTTGCTCAGCGCGTTGTCGCGGATCTGCGCGCCCGGATGGCCCTTGGCTAGATCGGCGGCATGGGCGGCGATCTTGTAGGTGATGATGCCGGTCTTCACATCGTCCTTGTTCGGCAGGCCGAGGTGTTCCTTGGGGGTCACGTAGCAGAGCATGGCGCAGCCGAACCAGCCGATCATCGCCGCGCCGATGCCGGAGGTGATGTGGTCGTAACCGGGGGCGATGTCGGTGACCAACGGGCCGAGGGTGTAGAACGGCGCCTCGTCGCAGCATTCGAGCTGCTTGTCCATATTCTCCTTGATCATGTGCATCGGCACGTGGCCGGGGCCTTCGATGATGGTCTGCACCTCGTGCTTCCAGGCGATCCTGGTCAGTTCGCCGAGGGTTTCCAGTTCGCCAAACTGGGCGGCGTCGTTGGCGTCGGCCACCGAGCCGGGGCGCAGACCGTCGCCCAGGGAGAAGCTGACATCGTAGGCTTTCATGATGTCGCAGATGTCTTCGAAGTGGGTGTAGAGGAAGTTTTCCCGGTGATGCGCCAGACACCATTTGGCCATGATCGAACCGCCGCGGGAGACGATGCCGGTGACCCTTTTCGCGGTCAGCGGCACGTAGCGCAGCAGCACGCCGGCATGGATGGTGAAGTAGTCCACGCCCTGTTCGGCCTGCTCGATCAGGGTGTCGCGGAACAGCTCCCAAGTCAGGTCCTCGGCGATGCCGCCGACCTTCTCCAGCGCCTGGTAGATCGGCACCGTGCCGATCGGCACCGGCGAGTTGCGGATGATCCACTCGCGGGTTTCGTGGATGTGCTTGCCGGTGGACAGGTCCATGACGGTGTCCGAGCCCCAGCGGATGCCCCAGGTCAACTTGGCCACTTCCTCTTCGATGCTCGATCCCAGCGCCGAGTTGCCGATATTGCCGTTGATCTTCACCAGGAAGTTGCGGCCGATGATCATCGGCTCCAACTCCACGTGGTTGATGTTGGCCGGGATGATGGCGCGGCCGCGGGCGACTTCGGCGCGGACGAACTCGGGGGTGATTTCCTTCGGAATGCTGGCGCCGAAGCTCTGTCCCGGATGCTGCGCGGCGAGCAGGCCGGCCTCGCGCGCCTCGGCGAGCTTCATGTTCTCGCGAATGGCGACGTATTCCATCTCCGGGGTAACGATGCCTTTCCTGGCATAGTGCATCTGCGTGACGTTGTGCCCGGCCTTGGCGCGGCGCGGGTTGCGCACGTGGGCGAAGCGCATGGCGGCCAGCTCCGGGTCGGAGAGGCGGCGCTGGCCGAACTCCGAACTCAGGCCCGGCAGCCTCTCGGTGTCGCCGCGATCCTCGATCCAGGCGCTGCGCACGTCGGCCAGCCCCTTGCGCACGTCGATGACGACGTTCGGGTCGGTGTAGGGGCCGGAGGTGTCGTAGACGGTGACCGGCGGGTTGATCTCGCCGCCGAACGCGGTGGGTGTCACGTCCAGGCCGATCTCGCGCATCGGCACGCGGATGTCGGGGCGCGAGCCGGCGACATAGACCTTCCGCGAGCGCGGGAAAGGCTGTACGGATTGCTGGTCGACCTGGGCGGACTCGCTCAGGTTCTTCTGTTGTTCTGTCACGCTCATCAAGGCACTCCATCTCGTCCGGGGCATGGATTGTCGGGGTTGATCGGAGCGAGCGCGGGCATGCCGGAGCATGGAGAAATCCCCGCCGGACAGCGAGGACGTCTTGTTCCCTACGCAGGCGTCACCCTGATCAGGTTCAACGGGACCCGGCCTCGGCCGATCTCAGCCCCCACAGGGGCACCCCGACAAGTACCGAGTGAGTCTAAACAAGCTACGCGCAGAACACCAATCAGGCGCATGCCGGCCCGTCGGAAAAGACGGCTATCGCGCCAGCAACCGCTCCAGCCCCTCCAGCAATCTCGCCAGCGCGCCCTGATTGGCTTCGAGCACGGCCGCGCCGGCCGCGCCGGCCCGCGCGGCGACCGCCGGCGTACTCCAGAGCGCATCGACCGAGGAAGCCAGCGAGCCGGCGTCGCTCACTTGGCGCAGGGCGCCGGCCTCGGCGAGCCGCGCGGCGATGTCGAGGAAGTTGAACAGATGCGGCCCGCTCAGCAACGGCTTGCCCAGCGCCGCCGGCTCTAGCAAGTTGTGCCCGCCGCAGGGGACCAGGCTGCCACCGACGAAGGCGACGTCGGCCAAGGCGTAGAGGAACAGCAGTTCGCCCATGGTGTCGCCGAGCAACACCTGGGTCCGCGCTCCGACCGCCTCGCCGCCGGAGCGCCGCACGCTGGCGAAGCCCTCGCGGCGGCATAGTTCGAAGACCTGGGCGAAACGCTCGGGATGGCGCGGCACCAGGATCAGCAGCGCCTCGGGAAAACGCGCCAGCAGCCGGCGATGGGCGGCAAGGACGATCTCGTCCTCGCCGGCGTGGGTGCTGGCGGCGACCCACACCGGGCGATCCGCCGCGCCCCACTGCGCACGCAACGCCGCCGCACGTGGCGGCAGTCCGGGATCGACAGCCAGGTCGAACTTGATCGAACCGGTCACCGTCACCACCCCGCCGCCGGCACCCAGCGCACGGAAGCGCTCGGCCTCGGCTTCGCTCTGCACCGCCAGCCAGTTCATCTCGGCGAGCATCGGGCCGGTGAGCCGGGGAAAGCGCGCATAGCCGCGCGCCGAACGCGCCGACAGCCGTCCGTTGGCCAGCGCCACCGGGATGCCGCGCCGCGCGCACTGGTGCACATGGTTGGGCCACAGTTCGGTTTCCATGATCACCGCCAGGCGCGGCCGCAACCGGTCGAGAAAGCGCGCTGCCGCCCAGGGCAGATCGTAGGGCAGGTAGCAGTGCTGCACGCTGTCGCCGAACAGCGCGCGGATGCGTTCGGAGCCGGTCGGCGTCATGCAGGTGACGGTCAGCGGCAGCTCTGGATGGCGCGCCTGCAGGGCGCGGATCAGCGGCGCGGCGGCGATGCTCTCGCCGACCGATACCGCATGCACCCAGATGCCGTCCGGGCGCAACGCCGGCAAGCCGAGGGCGAAGCGCTCGCCGACGCGTCGCGCGTAGGCCGGCGCACGCCAGGCGCGCCAGGCCAGACGCAGGAGAATCAGCGGAAGGGCGAGATGCAGCAGCAAGCTATAGAGGGTCCGGTTCATGGCGGCGCAGCTTAACAAAGCACTCGGCGGCCGCAAGGTTCGCGACATTGTCATGATTGCACGACTAAAGTCGTGACTGGACAGACGGCAAAAGACCGACGAATGGCATGTTTCATGCTGACCGAGATCAATAAACTGCCGCCCCCTTATCTCCTATGGTCCCAATCCAAGTCCATTGGATATAGGCTCCACGACCTCAGGTCAGCCGCTATAATCCGACTCTTTTACTCAACGAGACCCTCTATGCTCCCAACCCTCGGCACGGACGTCCTGATCGTTGGCGGCGGTATCGCCGGCCTCTGGCTGAACGCCCGCTTGCGCCAGGCCGGCTACGCCACCTTGCTGCTGGAGAGCGCCAGCCTCGGCGGCGGACAGAGCGTCAAGTCGCAGGGAATCATCCATGGCGGCACCAAGTACGCCCTGCACGGCGCACTGACCGGCGCCTCCGAGGCCATCGCCGACATGCCACGGCGCTGGCGCCGGGCGCTCGCCGGCGACGGCGAGCTGGATCTTTCCGGCGTGCGCCTGTTGTCCGATGCCCATTATCTGTGGTCGCCCGGCACCCTGGCCGGCAAGCTGACCGGCTTCTTCGCCAGCAAGGCGGTCCGCGCGCGGGTAGAGCCGGTGAAGGACGGCGCCCTGCCCGCGGCGCTGCGCGATCCCGCCTTCCGCGGCAGCGTCTATCGACTCGACGAACTGGTGCTGGACGTGCCCAGCCTGATCGGCCGCCTCGCCGAGCTGGCCGGCGACGGTCTGCTGGCCGCCCGCGAGATCGCCCCGCTGCGCGAAGCCGGCGAACTGGTCGGCCTGAGCGTCGACGGCCGGGAAATCCGCGCCCAGCGCATCGTCTTCTGTGCCGGCGCCGGCAACGCCGAACTGCTGGCCGCGCTCGGCCTGAGCCAGCCGGCCATGCAGCGGCGCCCGCTGCACATGGTCATGCTCAAGGCAGCGAGCCTCGAACCGCTCTATGCCCATTGCCTGGGCGGCGGCGTCAAGCCGCGACTGACCGTTACCAGCCATCCGGCCGCCGATGGCCAGTGGATCTGGTATCTGGGCGGCGACCTGGCCGAGTCCGAGGGCGTAGCCCGCGACGAGACCCGGCAAATCGCCACGGCCCGCCACGAGCTAAACGACCTGCTGCCCTGGATCGACCTGAGCCAGGCGCGCTGGGCGACCCTGCGGGTGGACCGCGCCGAGCCGGCGCAGTCGGCCCAGGCGCGTCCGGACAACGCCTTCCTCGCCGAACAGGGCCGCCTGCTGGTCGGCTGGCCGACCAAGTTGGCCCTCGCCCCTGACCTGACCGACCGGATCTTCGCCAGCCTCGAACGGCACGCCGTGCGCCCGGCGGCGCATCCGCCGCTGCCCGCCCTGCCCCGTCCGCCGCTGGCGCGACCGGCCTGGGAGGAACTGCTGCCATGAGCCTCGTCACCCTCCACAACCTGCACCGTCCGCTGGGCGGCACCGGCCTGAGCGTCTCGCCACTGGGCCTGGGTACCGTCAAGCTGGGCCGCGACCAGGGTGTGAAGTACCCGACCGGCTTCCGCATCCCGGACGACGCCGAGGCCCGCCGGCTGCTCGCCCAGGCCCGCGAGCAGGGCATCAACCTGATCGACACCGC
Source organism: Azorhizophilus paspali (assembly GCF_043587585.2). Lineage (GTDB taxonomy): Bacteria > Pseudomonadota > Gammaproteobacteria > Pseudomonadales > Pseudomonadaceae > Azotobacter > Azotobacter paspali. Next base: position 478,837 of record NZ_CP171449.1, on the reverse strand, counting down.
GCCGGCCTACGGGGTCAGCGAGGAACGCCTCGGCCCACTCTTGCGCGGCCAGCGCGATGCCTGGGTGATCGTCAGCAAGGTCGGCGAGGAATTCGAGAACGGCCGTTCGCGCTTCGACTTCTCCCCGGCGCACACCCGCTTTTCCGTCGAACGCAGCCTGAAGCGCTTGGAAACCGACCATATCGACCTGATCCTGGTGCACTCGGACGGCAACGACGTCGCCATCCTCCGGGAGAGCGGCGTCTACCAGACCCTCGCCGAACTCAAGCGCGAGGGCAAGATCCGCGCCTTCGGGCTGTCCGGAAAGACCGTCGAGGGCGGCCTGCTGGCCCTCCAGCAAGGCGACTGCGCCATGATCACCCTGAACCTGAACGACCAGCGCGAACGGCCGGTGGCCGACTACGCCGCGATCCATGGCAAGGGCCTTCTCGTCAAGAAGGCCCTTGCCAGCGGGCATGTCTGCCTGGACGGCGGCGCCGATCCGGTTCGCGCCAGCTTCGAGTTGTTATTCCAGCATCCCGGTGTCGCCAGCGCGATCATCGGAACTATTAACCCAGTACACTTGTCGGATAACATCTCGGCAGCAGCAGCCGTCATCCGCCAAGAAAGACAATAAAGGGCCGCCAACGCGGCCGGCCCAGGACTAAGGAGCCGCCATGTCGACCATCATCGCCAAGCGCAACCCGCGCGCCTTCAAGACCCTTCCCCTGTTCGTGGAGGCCGCTCCCGAAGGACTCAGCTATCAGGCTCTCGGCCAACCACTGAACTTCAATCAGATGCTCGAACGGCGCCGTCCAGTCGAGGTCGCCGATACCCAGCACTTCGCCCTGGAACTGGCCAACCTGGGCGTCTCCGTGCGCCTGACCCTCTCCTGGCAGGGCCGCGATTACTGGGTGCTGGTGCGCCAGCAGCGCCAGGATCGCGGCGATGTGGTGCTCAAGCCGATCTCCGGCTACGTACCGGCCCACGAACTGAACCTGCCGCTGCTCACGGCGATCCAGGAGGTCGCCGAGGAATGCCTGCTGCAGACCCCGCAGTGCTGGCTGACCGGACGCTTCGGCGATACCTGGCTGCCGGCGCCCTACGAGAACGTCCTGCATTACTGCGACAACACCTCTTTCCGCCTGAGTCCGCTCTCCGGCGCAGCCCGCCCGGTGTACTGCGGCAGTATGCCCCTGCTGGAACGTCCGCGGGCCTACGTGCACCTGCCCACCGCCTCGCTGCAACTGGTCTACGACATGCGCCTGGAACTCCCGGAGAAACTGCGCCAGTTGAGCCTGCTGCATGCCGACGAGTGCTTGCACGAGGATACCTTGATCGCCCGCATCGACCACGACAACCCGGACATCTACCTGCTGCCCTTCGACCAGAACCGGCGCCCGGCGGACGAACTCTACATCCTGCAGCAGGGCTTTCTGCGCCCGGTCGACACCCAGGATCTCTGGCTGGCCGAAAGTTTCGCCCCCCAAGACGGTTGGGTGGTGCGCGAAGAACGGATCAGTTGGCGCGACTGGCAATCCCTGTGGGACACCTTGGAACAGAAAGCCGCCAAGCCGGCAGCGCAGTGCAGCGGGGCCTTGGGCTGAGAGAAGCCCTCGGCAAGACCTCTTTCCGGCTTTTCTCACCGAGGGCACACCAGTGCCCTTACCTCGCTTCCTTGCGCCGTTGCGCCAAGGCCACGCCCTCTTTATGCATGGAGGCGAAAGCCTTGGCGAACATCGGCACCAACAGGCGATTGCCGTACTCGCTCAGGTGATCGTCGTCCGCATAGAGCGGACGGCCGTTTCGGCTGGCATGGCAGGCTTTGTCGTCGCACAGGTAAGGCAAGGGGTTCAGAATCCGGGCGCCGCATTGCTCGTGGGCCTCGTCCTGAAGGCCCCAGACGAAGGCGTGCCGCGCGTGGTATTCCGCTAGCGTGATCGAGATTTCCCGCGGAGCGCCTATCAGCATCGCTTTCGCCATGGAGTGAGGCACATCTATCGCCATCTCGGGAATGGGCCGCATCAAAAACAGCGGCCGATGCCCGGCGATCTCGCAGGCGGTCGCCAGATAATGCCGACGAAACTCCTCCAGATATTCGGGCGAGGCCCTGTCGGCAGGCAAGGAAAAGAACACCAGGGGACGGCCGGTCTCCTCGCCTTCAAAAGTTTCGTTGTAGCCCATGGCATACACGGAGGTGCGGTTTATCACGATAACCGGCACGTCGGAGGAGGCATCGGCCAGTTCAGCCTTCAGACTCCTCTTCAGGGCCAGACAGGGCGCCGCATGCTTCTTCTCGACCTCGTGCGCGCCAAAGACGGGCAGACACAGGGGAGCGGCCCGGAACCGGATGCCTTGCTGCGAACCGGGCAGCGCGGCCTGTGCCGCCGTGACCACTGCATCGGCATGACTGTCGCCCACTATCAGCGCCTCGATCGAAGGGCCACCGAAGGTGCAGGTGGCGCCCTTGTCCAGGCACTCGTCTTGCCGGGGGTTGCGATTGTCGGCCTGGGCCTCGATCGCGCCCACTGCGGCGGGCAGACGCTGCGGGAAACCATCGGTTTCGCGTATCCAGGCGGCTGCCAGCAGCGGCGGAAAAATCGCCAGCAGCAGAGCGGCCACCGCCCAACGAGGCGCCAATCCGTGCAAGCCACGCCGTGCCGGAACCTCCACCAAGGCATAGGAAAGCTGGCCAAGCAGCAGGGTCGCGAAGAGCGCAGACAGGACCCAAGCCAGGCTGTTTAGCCTCTCGCAATAGGCAAGGCCCGCGACCAGCGGCCAATGCCATAGATAGATGGAATACGAGCGGGTACCAAGCCACTGGGCCACGGCATTGCCGGTCCAGGGCGAAGCTTCGCGCCGCGCCAGCAGTACCGACAGGGTCCCGATGCAGGGCACCAGCGCCAGCCAACCCGGCCAGCGGCTCGACGAGTCCAGAAAGACCACGGCACAGACGATCGAGAGCAGGCCAAGCCACTCCAGAGCGAGCCTGATACGGGCGGAAAGCCTCAGGCTTTCAGCGAACAGGAAGAGCAGACCGCCGGCCAGGAACTCCCATGCCCGCGACTGCAGCAGGTAGAACGCCTTGGGTGGCTCGCTCGAGGTCAGTGCGACGCAGATGCAAAAGGAGACGAGCAATAACAGAACATGGACCAGGACCATTGCCCGCCGCCCCGGAAACAACCGCCAGACGGCCAGCAGGAGTACGGGCAGCAGAAGATAGAACTGCCACTCCACGGACAGCGACCAGCTATGCAGAAGCCATTTCTCGTGGGCGTCGTTATCGAAATAGCCGGACTCCTGCAAATAACGCAGGTTAGATGCGAAGAGCAGGGTTCGCCGGGCATGCCCACCGAGCATCTCGTACTCCTTGGGCATCAGGAAGAACCAACCGACCGCTAGCAGCACCGCCGCCAGCACGATCAGGGCCGGAAGAATTCGCCGGGCGCGGGCCAGATAGAAATTCCAGAGGGAAAAATCGCCCCGCTGCAGGCCCTTACCGATGATGCCGGTCATCAGAAAGCCGGAGACGACGAAAAACATGTCGACGCCGACAAAGCCACCGTCGAACCCGGCGAGACCGAAGTGGTACAACACCACGGCCGTCACCGCCCAGGCACGCAATCCGTTTATGTCACGGCGGAACGCCTGGGCTCCTGCAGTCGGTGCAAAAATGTCGAGCGACATCCCTCCTCCACGAGAACTTGTGAACCGCACGCTTCGGGCGAGGCGGCGCGATGGATTCGAGAAAGTTTTTCCGCGTTACGGCTGCCGGCGGATCTTTTCGACGATGCCGGTGGTGGAGCTGTTCTCCACCAGCCCAAGTACCCGCACCTCGCCGCCATGGGCGCGGACGATATCGGCACCGACCACTTGGTCGATGCCGTAGTCGCCGCCTTTGACCAGCACGTCCGGGCGGATCTGTTCGAGCAGATGCTCGGGAGTATCCTCGGCGAAGCTGATCACCCAGTCCACCGCGCCGAGCCCGGCGAGCACCGCCATGCGCCGGTCCACCGTGTTGATCGGCCGGCCCGGCCCCTTCAGGCGGGTCACCGAGGCATCGTCGTTGACCGCCACGATCAGCCGGTCGCCCTGGGCGCGAGCCTGCTCCAGATAAGTCACGTGGCCGGCGTGGAGGATGTCGAAGCAGCCGTTGGTGAAAACGATCTTCTCGCCCTGGGCGTGCGCGTCCTCGATGGCCAGCAGCAGTTGCTCAAGCCCCAGTACGCCGCGCTCCGAACCCTGCTCGCGCTGCACCGCGCGGCGCAGTTCGGGAACGCTGATCGTCGCGGTGCCCAGCTTGCCGACCACGATGCCGGCCGCTAGGTTGGCCAGGGCCACCGCCTGCGGCAGCTCTTCGCCGGCGGCCAGCGCCGCGGCCAGGGTAGAGATCACCGTGTCGCCGGCGCCGGTGACGTCGAACACCTCGCGGGCCCGTGCCGGCAGGTGCAGCGGCGGATGGCCGGGGCGCATCAGGGTCATGCCGTGCTCGCCGCGGGTCACCAGCAAGGCGCCGAGTTTGAGGTCGGCCATCAGTTGCGCGCCACGGGCCACCAGTTCGCCCTCGTCGGCGCAGCGGCCGACGACATTCTCGAACTCGGCTAGGTTCGGCGTGATCAGGTCGGCGCCGCGGTAGATGCCGAAGTCCTTGCCCTTGGGGTCGGCCAGTACCGCGATGCCACGGGCACGCGCCGCCTGGATCAGCGCTTGGTGGTTCTTAAGCGCCCCCTTGCCATAATCGGAGAGCACCAGCACCCTGACACCGGCGAGCAATCCCTCGACCTCGGCGGCCAGGGCCGCGGCGTCGGTGGCGAACGGCTCTTCGAAATCCATGCGCAGCAATTGCTGATGACGGCTCATCACCCGCAGCTTGACGATGGTCGGCTGGCTGGCGATGCGCTGGAAATGCACGTTCACGCCGGCCGAGGCCAGGCTCCGGGCCAGACTGTCGGCCGCCTCGTCGGCGCCGGTCACCCCGACCAGGACGGCCGCGCCGCCCAGGGCGGCGATGTTCAACGCGACGTTGGCCGCGCCACCCGGGCGGTCCTCCATCTGCTCGACCTTCACCACCGGTACCGGCGCCTCCGGGGAAATCCGCGTAGTGCAGCCATGCCAGTAGCGGTCGAGCATGACGTCGCCGACCACCAGCACGGGAGAGCGATCGAAACGGGGCATGGACAGCTTCATGGAGTCTCCGCGAACGTGTGGAAATCGGCGGCGATCATAGCGCATGCAAGGGCTGGTCGCCCGTCTGCTCCGGGCCATGCGCGTGCATGGCCGGCTCGCCGGCCGTGCAGGGACGCACCCAGAACAGTTCGTGCCGGCGCACCGCCTTGCGGAAGAATTCGTCGTCTCCAGTGCGTGGCCAGCGGCGTCCGGCCAGGAACCGCTGGATCAGCCGACGCAAGCGCTTCTTCGCCGGCAGCGGCGTCTGCAGGTCATGCTGCATGGTCAGCGCCACGGCCTTGTCCAGCCGGGCTTCGGCATCCAGACACGGGCTCCACAGGCCATCGGCCGGCAGGGACTCGATGGCCGGCGGCAGGGCGATGCCGCCCTCGGCCGGGCCCATCGGCCAGCGGTCGTTGTCGTGCAGGTGGTTGGCGTAGAGCAGCAGGGTTCCGGGACGCCAGGCGCTGCCGGCAGCCGCCTCGAGTAAGGCGTGGCTGGCCGCCACGTGATCGGCGTGCGGGTCCAGTTCGGGATGCGGCGTCACCACCACCTCGGGACGGAAGTGTTCGAGCAGCGCGCGCAGGTCGGCGACCAGATTGCTCCAGGTCGGCGCACCGTCAACATCGCCGGGCAACGGCAGCGGGTTATGCCGGCGCGCGCTGCGGATGTCGCTCTCGCCGGATTCGCGCGAGCCGAACGACCGCCGCGGCTCGGCGGCCATCGCCGGCAATTGCAGGCAGTAGTAGCCGAGCTGCACGCAGCGGCTCTGCGGCACACCACCCCACAGCGGCACCGCCAGGCTGTCCCAGCAGCGCAGGCGGCCCTTGAGGCGCGCCGCGGCCGCCGGATCGAGGCCGAAACGCCGGTAGCGCCCAGCCTCGATCTCGCCCTGGGTCAGGGTGACGATGGCGACCTCCGGCGAGCGGCTGTAGAGGCCGAAGGCGGCCAGTTCGGCGTCGTCGGCATGGGGAGCGACGATCAGCAGGCGCCGCCCGGCATAGTCTGGGTTGACCAGCGCGTGCAGGGTGGCGCTGCCGGCCAGCTTGCAGAAGCGTCCGCGAACGCGCAGGCCTCCGGCGCGCAACGCCTCCTGCTGGCCGGACAGGTTCAGGTAGCGTAGCCCGTCGACACCGCGCTCGAAATCCTGGCGATCGTCGCCGATCCACACCTGCGGATCGAACAGCCACCCGAGCGGGCCGGCCGTGACGTGCACTTCGAGGATCAGGGTCTCGGCCGCGCCGATATCGCCGTCCAGCAGCAGCCGGCCCCGCTCCAGGCGCGCCGGCAGGGCCGGGACGTCGGCTGGGAAGGCATGCCGGTAATCGTCCTGCGGGCGATAGAACAGGTGATCGGCGAACCAGGCCTCGTGGGCGACCCAGCCCAGCGCCAGGACCAGCGGCACCAGCCACCAGGCGACCAGCGCGCCGAGCAGGACCAGCGCCAGCAGAGCGGCCAGCATGAACAGGCGCTTGCGCTGGCGATGACGCTTCAGCAACCGTTGTTTGCGGACCGTCATTGCGTCAGACCTGATAGACCGGTACCCGGTGGCACCAGAGGTCCTTGTACTCGCGGTCGGCGCGTCCGAACGAATAGCGCAGTTGCTTGTCCTTGGCCCGCGCCTCGGCCCAGGCGTCCTGGGTATTGACGAAGGTGAGCACGCTGCCGGGAGCCAGCTTGTCGCAATCCGGATCGAAACCGCCGTTGATGTATTCGTAGGAGACCCACTTGGGCGATTCCACCCGGTAGAGGATCTGGATCGCGATGGGCCGTTCGCCGAGAAACACCACCTGGCCGGCCATGAACTCGTCGAGCAGCGCGAACACCTCGGCGAGCCTGGGCTTGCCCGGTACCTCGAAATTCCAGCGGCGCTCGAACAGTTCGGAATAGATGGCGGCGCGCTCGGCCGGCGTCAGTTCGCCGATGGGTTTCAGGTGACCACCGGCCTCCTGCAGCAGACGCAGGTCACGGCGCAGGTTGTAGCGATAGCGCCCCTTGTAGTTTTCCGGCGGGCGGGCCATGGCCAGTTGATCGGACTGCTCGCGCAGATTCTCGATGCGTCCGTGGTTCAGTTCGCAGACGTAGTGCATCTGCTGGCGCACGGGCACGCAGGCGGTCTCGGCGATCGGCAGTATCACCTCGGCGTTGCCCAGATCGAACAGCCGGCGCTTACCGGCCTGCTTCAGCACATCCTTGGACAGCGCCAGGTGGCGCCCCCAGCAGGGCACGGCGGCCAACAGCTCGCCGCCCCGTTCCCAGCCCAGGTAGCGGACGGGCATTTCCGCCAGTGCCGACAGTCGCTCGACGAAGTGGGGATGGGTCGCCACACTGCCGCCGTGACGCTGCCAGGTCTTTGCATAGGCCGTCCGGTCGATGACATTCCAGCCGCGCTCGCGCCAGCCACGCAACAACTGCAGCATCAGGCATCCCCTGTCATAGAAAGCATTTCATCGGTTTCCTTGAATTGTTTGGCGTGCAGGCGCGCGTAGAGCCCGCCGAGCGCCAGCAGTTCGGCATGGGTGCCGCGCTCGACGATATGCCCCTCGTCCATCACCAGGATCAGATCGGCCTTCTCGATGGTCGACAGCCGGTGAGCGATGACCAGCGTGGTGCGCCCCTCCATGACGCGGTCCAGGGCGGCCTGGATATGCCGCTCGGACTCGGTGTCGAGCGCCGAGGTGGCCTCGTCGAGGATCAGCAGCGGCGCGTCCTTGAGCAGAGCCCGAGCGATCGCCAGGCGCTGGCGCTGGCCACCGGAGAGGGTCACGCCGTTCTCGCCCACCTCGGTGTCGAAGCCCTGCGGCAGCTTGTCGACGAACTCCTGGGCATAGGCGGCCTCGGCGGCCTGCTCGATGGCCTCGCGCGGCGCCCCGGCCAGGTCGCCATAGGCGATGTTGTTGGCCACGCTGTCGTTGAACAGGGTCACCTGCTGGGTCACCAAGGCGATATGCCGGCGCAGGTTGCGCAGGCGGTATTCCTCGACCGCTATGCCATCGAGCAGGATCTGCCCCTGGCGATGCTGGTAGAAGCGCGGGATCAGGTTGGCCAGGGTCGACTTGCCGCTGCCGGAGCGGCCGACCAGGGCGACCATCTGTCCGGGCTCGACGCTAAAGTCGATGCCGTTCAGCACCGGCCGCTCGCTGCCGGGGTAGGCGAAGCTCAGGTCGCGCACCTCGAGACGACCGGCGACCCGCTCGCGCTCGATGCGCCCGCGGTCCACCTCAGCCTCCTCGTCCAGTTGCAAGAAGATGCTGTCGGCCGCCGCCAGCCCCTTCTGGATGGTGGCGCTGACCTCGGACAACTGGCGGATCGGCTTGGGCAGCATGCCGGCCGCGGTGATGTAGGCGATCAGGTCGCCCGCCGAGGAGTTGCCGCGCAGATAGAGCACCATGTACATGAGCACGGCCATGCCGCTGTAGATGACCAGTTGCAGCAGCGGCGTGTAGACCGCCTGGGTGCGGGTCATGCTCAGGCTGCGGTTCATGTTCAGCGCGCTGGCCTTGTGGAAACGCTCCTGCTCGTAGGTTTCGCCGCCGAAGCTGCGCACCACCCGGTAGCCCTGGATGGTTTCCGAAGCGACATGGGTGACATCGCCCATGGCGTCCTGGATCTTCCGGCTTTGCTTGCGAAAGCGCTTGCTGGCCGTGGTCACCATCAGCGCGATGATCGGCAGCAGCACCACCAGCAGCAGGGTCAGCCGCCAGTTGCTGAGCAGCAGGTAGCCGAACAGGAAGAGGACGGTGAGGCCCTCGCGGATCACCACCTTGACCGCGTCGGTCGCAGCCCCCGTCACCATGGTCACGTTGTAGGTGATGCGGGAAATCAGGTGGCCCGAATTATGGGTGTCGAAATAGCGGTTGGGCAGCGTCAGCAGGTTGTCGAACAGCGAGCAGCGCAGGTCGTGCACCACGCCGCGGGCGACCTTCGCCAGGTAATAGTTGCCGAGAAAGGAGCCTATGCCCTGGTAAAGGGCAATGAGTACAATCAGCAGCGGCACGCCATGCAGCAGCGGCACGCCCAGCAGCCTGGCCCCACCCGCCCCCTCCAGCCCGTCCAGGAAGTACTTGAGCATTTCCGCCAGCATCGGCTGGCTCGATGCGAACAACAGAAAGCCGACGATGCTTAGGACGAACGCCTTCGCATAGGGCAGGACGTACCTCAGCAATCGCAAATAGACTTTCAGGCTGGATTGCTGGACAGGGTTGGCCATACGGCGAGCCTCGAACATCGATTGAGGAACAGGATGCGGATTGTATCAGCGCAGCAGTTGGAAGAATGGCTGGGAAACGGCCGGGTCCTGGAAAAGGATGGGCGCGGCCCCAAGGTTGTCGCCCTGGACGACGGCCGCTTCCTGAAGATCTTCCACACTCGTCGCCATCCCCTGCTCGCCCGCCTGCGGCCCGCCGCCCGGCGCTTCTTTGAAAATGCCGAACGGCTCGCGCAGCGCGGCATCCGCGCGCCGCGAGTCGTCGACCTCTTCTGGCTGGACCGCGAGACAGGACTGAGCGGCTGCCTCTACCAGCCGCTTCCGGGAACCTCCGTGGAGCAGTTGTACCGCCAGGAGCCACAGAAGATCGCCGAGCTGTTGCCAGCCTTGGCGGACCTCATCCGCAACCTGCACGAGCACGGGGTCTACTTCCGCTCGCTGCACCTGGGCAACATCATCCGCATGCCCGACGGCCAGTTCGGCCTGATCGACATCCTCGACCTGCGCTGTCGGCAGGGCGCGCTCGGCGCCTGGCAGGTCAAGCGCAACTTCGCCCATCTGCGCCGCTACCTGGAACGGCGCAAGCTGACGGACTTTCCCTTCGACGCGCTGTACGAACTCTATGGCCATCCGGCCCACGGCCGGCACGACCCCGACACCCTCGCGACATCGGGCAAGGCGAAGTAGCCAGCCGCCGCGAACGGCTTCAAGCCGTTTCCCTCGCGGACGACGGATGCCGCACGCCGAGCAGGATGCCGACCGGTAACCAGAACACCACCCAGTAGGGGCTGGGGCGATGGAAGATGGCATAGACGTCCGAAATCATCGCCACCATGGCGAACGCCAGCAGCGCCAGCCCGATGCGGGCCAGCGGCTCCGCCCTGCACGTCCAGCCTTTCCACAGCAGGCTCGCGAGCAGGGCGACGAACAGCAGGATGCCGACGATGCCGTATTCGTACCAGAGCTGCAGATAGAGGCTGTGCGCATGCTTGACGCTCCAGTCGAAAGGCGGCGGGAAAGTGAAGGCGAAATTCGCCCCGGCTCCGGTCCCCGTCAGCCAGAAGATGGGAAAACGCCTAGCCCATTCATCCCAGATCAGGCCACGGCTGCTCAATCCCACCTGGCGTTCGTGCCGGATTTCCGGCCAGAAAACGAACAGGACGACCAGCAGCAGCAAGGCCCCGGCGCCCAGCAGGAGCCTCGACCTGCGCGAGGGAAACAGCAGGAGCATGGCCAGACAGCCGGTCGCCGTGGAGAACCAGGCTCCACGGGAGAAGGTGAGCAGGATATAGGCGAACAGCCCGCATATGCCCGCAGCCAGCAGGATCGCCTGCCAGGTGCGCAGCGGGAAACCGACCAGCAGCCCGATCGCCAGCGCGGCGAAGACGCCGTAGTACAGGCCGGCGACTATCGGGTGCTTCAGGTTGGCGAAGCCGTTCCAGCCCAGTTCGCTCAGGCGGCCGGTGAAACGCATGGCCTGATAGTCCAATGGCTTGTCGAGCACGCCGAACTGGTAATAGAGCGTCAGCCAGGCGAACAGGACCACCATCACCATGGCGGCGGTCAGCACGCCCACGAAGACCCGCGGCTGCCGGACCAGGCTGGCCACGGCGAACACGTAGAGCAGCAGCAGGCCAGTGATCTTCAGCCAGTAGCCGACGCTCTTGGCGACGCCCGGATGCAGCCAGCCGCAGAGCAGCACCCAGGCGCACAGCCCTAGTAGCAGGCACGCCGGCAACTGGCGCCAGGTTTCCGCGGACAGACGCCGCGACAGCAGCAGAAGGAGCGCGGGGGCGAACAGCAGCAGATAGAGCTGGGTGGCGTAACGGCTGCCATCGTTGTTGAACAGCAGGCCGGTCAATTGCACCAGCACACCGACACCGAGGATATACGGCCAGTAGCGGGAAAGCCGGGACAGGAAACCCGACCATTGAGCATGAAGCACGGCGACTCCATTCATAGTCATTCGAAATCGTTTTCCAGCGGGTCCGATGGCGGTCGGAGCGAACGCGGTGCCGGATCGTATCCCCGCGGGTTCGCCGACAGCCAGCGCCAGGTATCGGCCATCATGTCGGCTAGGCTCAGCTTCGCCCGCCAGCCCAGTTCCCGCTCCGCCCTGGCGGGGTCGGCCCAGCAGGCTGGGATATCTCCCGGCCGACGCGCCGCGATGCGATAAGGAATGGGGCGACCGCTGGCCTGTTCGAAGGCCCGGATCATTTCCAGCACGCTGTATCCCTTGCCGGTACCGAGGTTCCAGACCCGCAGACCGGTCTGCCGCCCGATCGCGCGCAGCGCTTCCAGATGGCCGTCCACCAGATCGAGCACATGGATGTAATCGCGCACGCCCGTCCCGTCCGGGGTGGGGTAATCCCCTCCGAACACGGCCAGCTCGCTGAGCCTGCCGATGGCTACCTGGCCGATATAGGGCAGCAGATTGTTGGGAACACCGCGGGGGTCCTCCCCGATCAGACCGCTCCGGTGCGCCCCCACCGGGTTGAAGTAACGCAGCACGGCGACGCTCCAGCGCGGATCGGAAACCGCCAGGTCGCGCAACACCTCCTCGACCATCAGCTTCGAACGGCCATACGGGCTGCTCGGCGAGTCGGTCGGACTGTCCTCGGAAAGCGGCAGTTCGGCCGGCTCGCCATAAACGGTCGCGGAAGAACTGAATACCAGGCGAAAGACACCGGCGCGCACCATGGCCCGACACAGGCTCAGGCTGCCGGTCACATTGTTTTCGTAGTAGTCCAGCGGTTCGCGCACGCTTTCCCCAACGGCCTTGAGCCCGGCGAAATGCAATACGGCGGTTATTTCGTGAGCGGCGAACAGCCGATTCAGCAACCGGGCATCGCGAACGTCGCCCTCGACGAACCCAGGCGCCCTGCCGCAGAGAGCGGCAACCCTGGCTAGGGACTCGACCGAGCCGTTGCGCAGATTGTCCAGCACCACGACATCGAAAGAAGACTCCAGCAAGGCCAGGACCGCATGCGAACCGATATAACCGGCACCACCGGTCACCAATACTTTTTTCGTCAAGATTGATCGCCATCCACGAGCAACGAGATCGACCCAAGCTTCGAGCGGCATCGGTTTCCGAAGCGGTCGAATCCAGGATTCCAGTATGCCGACGCTCGATAAAAGGTAGGCCCGGATTTCCCCGGCATCCAGCGCCAGGACAAGCCAGGCGCGGGAAACGGATGCCGCTGCACCGGTCAGCCCTCCTTGTGCTTCCTGTGCAGGAATTTACCGTACCAGATCAGCCCGCTCAGCCAGCGTCGCTGCTGAAACATCGATCGGTACATGAAGCGCGAATAGACGTAGATCTCCCGAGGAGAGAAATTGTCGTCCAGCGCCTCCCCAGCCCAGGGCGAGAGAGCTTGGTACTTGAGGAACAGCTCTTTGGACTGATGTGGATTCCAACTGCGCCAGGGCTTCATCGGCCCGATGAAATGGACGAACTTGGTATCCGACGGAATGTCCATGCCGACCCTGCCCTTTTTCAACTTGCCAGTCAGACCGTACTGATGATTCCAGCCCTCGTCGATGAACAGCACGTCGCCATCGAGCACCAGGTTGAGGGCATCCTGATCGGAATAGCGGAGGTCCAGGACCGGATCGGCGATCTTCTCCAAGGCCCGGCTCGTCACGGCCCGCTCGATCCAGCGCGGGATGTCGATATACAGGACCCCGGAATTGAAGTAATTGTCCAGCGTCTGTCCTTTCTTGACCAGTCCGGCCCGTTTGGACCCCGCGCCGGCGTCGTGGATCACGGCAGCGGTCCGCCCATCGATATCCAGGTGCGGCAGCCCGGAAATATCGCCGACGCACAGGATGTCCGCATCCAGATAAAGCACCCGGTCCGTGAAGTCCCTGAGCGCCTCGGGAATCAGCAGCCGAATGTAGGCCGCCTTCGAGATATGGGCCTGCCCCTTGCCCGAAGCCGGGTCCTTGACGCCCGGCATTTCATCGACCAGATGCAGGTTGACCGGCCTCGCGAACATCCGCTCCAAGCGGTCCAGGCGCATGCGACTGGCCGATGAGATGCTGGAAATGAACACATGGAAGACCAGCTCCAGCCCGGGATTGTTCTCGATGATCGAGACGATGGTGATTCCCATGGGGCGCAGATAGTTTTCGTCCACCCCGAAAGCGATATGCAGGACATCCGAGTTTCTTGTGACGGTGTCGGACATGACTTTCCGTTACCTCTGAATTCACGCAAGCAGTCCGGACGGAGCGCCGGAAAGACTTTGATTAGTGGCCGCGAGCAAGCGACCCGAAGCTTTGCATCGACCCGCCGGATCGAAGGGAGCATCTTGTCCCGAACCGCCGACGGAGCAGGCTCTAAAACAGGTGGCGGGCATCCGACACGACGATGCCGAAAAGAGCGACCCGGTTTTCAAAACGCACCATAGCGAAGCTTAGCGAACAGGCGCTCCAGAAACTGACGGGACTTGAACCTGGGCTTGCGCATCACCTGCTCGATGTCGCTCGGGTCCATGAGCCGCTGGCGCGCCACAATGGGCTTCACCATCAGTCCCCGGACCTGCGGCAGCAGCACCTCGGAGTAGTACCAGTCGAGCGGCAGCCCCGACAGGGGCGCCTCGGCGAGAATCCGCTCGTAAAGCGCCGCCCCGACCATGTAAGCGTGAGTCAAGCGCACGCGCGTCACCGACAGCAGGTTCGGCGCGACCTTGCGCTTCTCTCCGCCCTTCTTGAAAGTACCGCCCAGGTACAGCAAGTCCCAGTCCAGGCCCTGCAACTGGGACGCCACGCGCTCGAGCACGGCCAGCGTATAGGGCTCGAACTCGCAGTCGTCCTCCATGATCAGTACCGCCGGCCAGCCGTTGTCCCTGGCATGGGCGATCACCCCCAGATGACTGCGCATGCAGGCCCAGGTACCCAGCAGCTTGCGCTCGAAGCCGGGATGCTCGCCATCGACGCGCAGCAGGAACTCGCGCAGGGCCGGAGACGGCTGGTCGTCGCCCAGCGCGTGCAGGGAAACCGCGGAAAAACGCTCGGCCCGCACCCCCATGTCGCGGAAGGAGTCCTCCATGCGAGCCCAACGGTCCGGCCTGCTGTCCAGATTGATGATGCAGGCGAAGTCAAACGGCCAGCTCACTGTGTGATCCTCGATAAAGTCCGGTCATGAAACGGAGCCACCGAGCGGCTGCCCCGGAACGGCCTCCCCGCGCAGGAGGTGGCCGAGTAGTTCGATGGTCTGCTCCATGCCGCGCACCCCGTGGGCCAGGTGATATTCGGCGAATTCATGCGCCTTTTCGAGGCAAAGATGATAATGACTCTCAGCCCATGAAACGCGCGCCGTCAATTCCGCGACGGAATCGACCCGCCCGCCGAAAAAGCGTTCCTGAGCGAAGATGTCATGGTCGTCGCCGGCGTTGACATAGATGATAGGCCGCCGCGCCAGCGCCGCCTCGACCACCGCGTTGGACATGATGTTGACCACCACGCTGGCCCGCCCGAGAGCCTCGGCCAGGCTGCAATCGGCCGGCAGCACCTCGATGTGTCCATGCTGCGCGGTCGCTTCCCGCCAGAACGGTACCTTGCTGCGCGGATGGGCCTTGACCAGCACCCGGTACTGCGGATTGCCCGCGGCCCAATCTCGGAGCAGCGCATAGGTGCGCCGGTAGCCGGCCTCTTTCTCCTTGTCGGGACCGACGCCCAGGACCAGCAGGGTGCGCAGCGCCGCATCGGCCGGCGGCAGGTCGTAGGCGCGGTCGATCATGTGCGAACCGGAGAGCACCGCCCGGGTGTCGCCGAAGCGCAGGGGCCGGGCACGCAGCGCATCCAGCGAACTCTGGCCGAACAGGAAATAATAGTCGTAGTCGGTCATGCCCAGGCGCCGCGAACTTTCCAAGGTAGTGGCGTGGGCCAGATGCACCAGCGGACGGCCGCGCCGGTTGAGCGACAGGCGCAGGAAGGGGCTGTACAGGCTGCCGTTGCGGTCGTTGATCAGCAGACGCGGCCCGTAGCGCCCGACCAGCCATTCGGCGTAGGCGGCATGGCCGAAATAGCGCAGCGGCACCGCCTGCGGCGGACGTGCCAGCATGCCCCCGGCGATGACCGCCCGCGGCTCTTCCTGGGCGGTCTCCACCAGGCGGTGGCCGGTGCCGCGCAAGGCCTCGATCAGGTGCTTCTTGCGCTGCAGCGGGATCACCTTGGGCGCGCCCTGCAGCAGCAGGAAGTCGCAAAACTCGCTTTCGCCGCGAGCCCTGGCCAGGCCCAGGCGCGCCCGGATGCCGAACGCCAGATCGAGCAACGCCTCGCGGCAGAAGCGCAGCGCGGCGCCCGGCCAAGCGTGCCGCTCGCGCAGCAGCCGCCAGCGGTAACGATCCAGCGCACGGGCCTTGCGCGCCCAGGCGCCCTCGCCCGGCGACTCGATGCGGATGGAATCGGCCATGAGGTCAGTCCGCCAGGAAGGGAGCGATCATCGGCAGCGCCCAGAAGCGCCGGGCCACCGCCCGGTCGGAGAAACGCTCCTCGAGGCGTCGCGCCATCGCCTGCGCGCAGGCGTCGCGAGCGGATTCGTCGAGGCCGGCGAGCTGCGCCAGAGCGGCCGCCAGCGCCGTGGCATCGCTTAGCGCAAAGAGCTTGCCGACCCCCTCGACCACTTCCCGCCCGCCGCCACAGTCGGTGGCGATCAGCGGCACGCCGGCGGCCATCGCCTCCAGCAGCACCATGCCGAAGGGTTCGTGGTCGGAACTCAGGGCGAAGACGTCGAAGGCCCTGAAGTAGCGCCGCGCCTCGGGAATCTGGCCGAGAAAGCGCACCTGGCGGTCGATGCCCAGCGTGCCGGCCAGGGCCTTCAGTTCGGCGTCGAGCCGGCCGCTGCCGAGGATCGCCAGCAGGCTGCCCGCGGGCAGTCGCGGCAGCGCCTCGGCGAAGCCGCGCAGCAGGGTGGCCTGGTCCTTGTCCGGATGCAGCCGACCGACGTTGCCGACGATCCAGGCATCCTCCGGCAGTCCCAGCGCCTGGCGAGCCGTTCGGCGATCCGGTTGCGTGGCCTGCAAGGCCTGCACGTCGATGCGGTTGTAGAGGGTTTCAATGCGCTCGGCCGGCCAGGCCGGCAGGCAAGCGCGCATATCGTCGCGCACCGCGTCCGAGACGCCGAGCAGGCTCAGGCGCCGACGGAAGCAGGTGGCGAACAACCGGCGCGACAGCCGCCGGTAGTCGTCGAAGGCATGATGCACGGCGATCACCGGCAGGCTGCCAGCCAGCAGGGCGACGTAGGCCGGCTTGAAGCGGTGGGCGATGCACAGGCGGAAATCGCGCCCGTGCAAAATGCGCCGCAAGTCGCGGATGGCGGCGAGCTTGAGGCCGCGCACTTCCCGGCTCGAATGGCCGAGGAAGATCACCTCGTCCGAGGCGCTGCCCAGCTCCACCGCGCTGGAGGGCTCGCCGGTCAGATAGACGGTGGCGACCCGGTACGGCGTGCCGGCGAATAGTCGCGCGTATTGCCGGGCGCAGTCGAGGAAGGGGCCGTCGTAGCCATGGCAGAACTGCAGCACCCATGGCTGCGAGGGCGAATGGCCACGCTGCCCGGTGCCTTCCGGCTCGCCCGCCTCTCGGTCCGCCACGGGCCGTGCGCCCTGCCCCGCATCCCGCTCGCTCATGGGCGACCGCTCCCTTCCTCAGACGGCGTCATACCAGTCCATCCCCTCCTTGACCACCAGGATGTCCTCCATGATCAGGTAGCGCAGGTCCGAGCCATAGAACATGTTCAGGGCGTCGGTCGGCGAGCAGATCATGGGTTCGCCACGGCGATTCAGCGAGGTGTTGAGCGACACACCGTTGCCGGTGAGCTTCTCCAGCTCCTTCATCAGGTCGTACCAGCGCGGGTTGTGGCGGCGCTCCAGCACCTGGGCGCGGGAGGTGCCGTCCTCGTGGACCACTTCCGGCACGCGGCTCTTCCAGTCCTCGTGGACTTCGAAGGTGAAGGTCATGAACGGCGACGGGTGGTCGACCTTGAGCATCTGCGGCGCGACGGTGTCGAGCATCGACGGGCAGAACGGCCGCCAGCGCTCGCGGAACTTGATCTGCTCGTTGATCCGGTCGGCGACGCCCGGCACGCTTGGACAGCCGATGATCGAACGCCCGCCGAGGGCGCGCGGGCCGAACTCCATGCGGCCCTGGAACCAGGCCACCGGATGGCCGTCGACCATGATCTTCGCGATGCGCTGCTCGAGGTTGTCGATCCTCTTCCTGAGCGGCTTCTGCGGGTGCCGCGCGCAGGCAGCGATCACCTCCTCGTTGGAGTAGGACGGGCCGAGGTAGACGTGCTCCATCTTCTCCACCGGCACGCCGCGCTGGACCGAGACGTAGGCGGCGGCGCCGACCGCGGTTCCGGCATCGCCGGAGGCCGGCTGGACGAACAGTTCCTTCACCTCCGGGCGGGCGATGATCTTCTGGTTCAGCTTGACGTTCAGCGCGCAGCCACCGGAGAAGGCGATCCGCCCGGTCTCGCGGATGATGTCGCCGAGGTAGTGATCCATCATCTGCAGCGCCAGGTTCTCGAACAGCGCCTGCATGCTCGCGGCGTAGTGAACGTAGGGCTCGTCGGCGACGTCGCCCTCGCGCCTGGGACCGAGCCACTCGATCAGCTTCGGCGAGAAATAGTAGCCCTTGCCCTTGTCCTTGTAGCGGCGAAAGCCGATGACGTTGGCGTAGTCGGTGTTGATGCTCAACTCGCCGTTCTTGAATTTGGCCAGCCGCGAGAAATCGTAGCGGGCCGCATCGCCGTAGGGCGCCATGCCCATCACTTTAAACTCGCCGTCGAGCATCTCGAAGCCGAGGTATTCGGTGATGGCACCGTACAACCCGCCGAGCGAGTCCGGGTCGTAGAACTCCTTGATCTTATGGATTCGGCCGTTCTCGCCCCAGCCAAAGAAGGTGGTCGCGTACTCGCCCTTGCCGTCGATGCCGAGGATCGCGGTCTTTTCCTCGAAGCCCGAGCAGTGGTAGGCGCTGGAAGCGTGCGCCAGGTGGTGCTCGACCGCCTCGATCCGCACCTTCTTCAGATCGAAGCCGAGTTGTTGCAAGCACCACTGGATGCGTGTGCGGTAGCGCCTATAGCGGCGGTTGCCCATGAGGATGGCGTCCAGCGCCCGGTCCGGGGCGTACCAGTAGCGCTTGGCATAGTGCCAGCGAGCCTTGTCGAACAGGCTGATCGGCGCGAAGGGAATGGCCACCACGTCGACGTCGGAAGGCTTGATCCCGGCCTGCTCGAGGCAGAATTTGGCCGACTCGTAGGGCATGCGGTTCTTCGCGTGCTTGTCGCGCACGAAGCGCTCTTCTTCGGCGGCCGCGACTAGCCTGCCGTCGATGTACAGGGCGGCGGAGGGATCGTGACTGAGGGCGCCGGAAAGGCCGAGAATCGTCAGTGCCACAGGGTCTAGCCTCTTTATTCTTCGGTGGTGCGGGCATCCGCTGCCCGAGGTAAGCGTTGGTCGAGCAGCCGGTGCAGGGCCGAATCGGTCGGCCAGTTGCGCAGAAAGCGTGCACGGTCCTCGGCGAAGGCGCGCGCGAAGCGGGCGCCGCCCTGATGCTGTTCCAGCGCATCCAGGTCGATCAGCAGCCAGCGGCCGTCCTGCCAGAGCAGGTTGTTGCCCTTCAAATCGCCGTGGCTGATGCGCTCGCGCAGCAAGGCGGCGAACAGCCGCTCCAGCGCCAGCAGCTCCTCTTCCGGCGGCGCACCGTCCAGGTACGGCCGAAAGCGCGCGAGTATATCCTGCCCGCCGCAATATTCGACAATCAGGTAGGCGCGCCCGCGCAACCCGCAAAAGCGCCGTTCGAGCACTGCCAGCGGGCGCGGCGTGGGGATGCCGAGAAAGGCCAGGCGATTGCCGGCGACCCAACTGCGCCAGCCACGGCTGGGCCGCCAGAAGCGTTTAAGCCAGTGGGCCAAGCCCTTGATGTTGTAGCGCTTGACGACCAGGGTCCGACCGCACGATTCGATCCGTGCCACGGTGGCGGCCCCGCCGGTCTTGTAGATGTGTCCCCGCTCGATGAGCGCATCCGGGGCGGCTAGCAGCGGGCGCAGCAGGGCCTCGCTGTCGCGGCGCACCGCGCGCAGCCCCATGGGTCCGCGCTGTACGCTGAACAGGGTGCAATCGCGGCCGAGCTTGGCGAGGAAGTCGCGCAGGCGCCAGCGACGTACCCTGGCCACCTCCTTGAGCAGCGCCTCCAGCGGCAGGGCGTGCTCGCCGTTGACCAGCAGGTAGTGCACCAGCAGTTCCTCGATGAAGGGCTCGAGTTCGGCCGGGAACTGGGCGAAGAAAGCGCCGAGGTTCTCCAGCACCCGCTCGCGCGACAGCGGCCTGCCGGGCGTCTGTGCCTGCACCGCAGCGCCGTCGACCACGTACAGCCGGCCCGCGTGGCGCAGCAGGTTGTCCAGGTGCATGTCTGCCTGCCACAGCCCTCCGGCGTGCAGGCCGGCGATGGCGGCCAGGGCCTCGCCGAGCACCGCCTGCTGAGCGTCGGACAGCAGCGGCTCGTCCTCCACCCGTTGCCAGGCCTCGTTCAGGCCTTGGGCCTCTTCGAGGTACTCGAACAACAGCCAGCCGCCTTCGCCCTCGACCAGCCCCTCGGCGAGCAGACGCGGCGTGGCCTGCTGCTGGGCGGCGAGCAGGTGCACGCCCTTCAGCTCGCGCTGGAAATGCCGCGACGCCTTGTCGCCGACCAGAAGCTTGGCCAGCACCCGCTGGCCGCGCCACTCGCCGCGACCGACGTAGCGTTGTCCTGGCAGCACGCGCAGCAAGCTGTCCAGACGCAGGTCGGCCGGCCCGGCTGCGTCGGCCAGTTCGACGAGCAGTGGCAGCTCCGGCTGGCGGCCGGCCTTTCTCAACTGGCACAGATTCATGCGTGATACTCCTTTCCATGCTGTCGCCCCGACAGCTTTCCCTATCCCCGGTCCGACGCGACGGCGCTACGCTCGCTCATTCGCGCCCCTCGAAATACTTCAGGATCTGCCGGATGCGCGCCTTGTCGCCGGCGGCCAGCCGGCGGCACCGGCAATACTGCAGATAGAAGCGCAGGCGCTGGGTGCGCGACAGCTCGTATTTGGCCACCTTGTCCAGGCAGGCCAGGTCCTTGACGATCCGCCAGCACAGCCAGTGGCCCCACCAGAAGCCACCCATCGGGCAGTCGATGAGAAACAGCCGGCCCTCATCGTCGACCAGCAGGTTGCGCCACTTCAGGTCGTTGTGAACGAAGTGGTGGTCATGCATGGTCCGGGTCGCCTTGGCCAGTTGGCGGCTGACGATATCCACCCAGCGCGGATCGGCCAGGCGCGAGTCCTTGTCCCTGGCCAGGCGGGCCAGATCTCGGGTGCCCGGCAGCTCGCGAGTGATCAGGGCGCCACGCAGGAAGGCCCCGCCGTCGCGCTCCAGCCCCCAGGCGACCGGGGCGGCGGCCGGAATGCCCCACTTGGCGAAACGCCTGAGGTTCTGCCATTCGGCCTTGACCCGCGGCCGCCCCAGGTAGCGGCGCAGTCCCTTGCCCGCCGAACGGTAGCGCTTGACGTAATAGCGCACGCCAGCGACTTCGACGCGGATCACGTCGGACAAGGGATCTTTCGAAACCCGCTCGCCCTCCAAGGCGAAGACCGCGTCCAGATTGACGAAGGACGCGGCCGCCGCGGGCTCTAGAGCGGGGTCCAGTTGCCAGGCACTCATAGTGGATTGCCCTTTGCCGCCTTGCGCCGGAAACGCGCCAGTAGCTGCCCGGCCCGGACCTCCAGGCGGGCGATCAGACTGGCCTCTTCGCGCAGCACCTGGCGCAGCGGCCGGCGAAAATAGCCGCGCAGAAAACGCAGCTTGTCGCGCCGGGTCAGGCCGATGTCCAGCGCCGAGAAATACAGGGCGGCCAGATCCTTGTCGCGCCAGCGCCGCGGCGTGCGCCCCCGGGTCTGTGCGCGGTGCAGGTCGATCAGCGACAGACGCAGGTTGCCGGGCTCGACCGGCCGGTCGGTATGCAGCAAAAAGTGGCAGATATAGCAGTCGCGATGGTTCACCCCGGCGCGGTGCATGTCGGCAGTCATCCGCGCCACCTCGGCGATCAACGCGCGCTTCAGGCGCGGCGCCGGCGGCCGGCTCGGCCAATCGAGGCAGAAATCCTCCAGGCTGACGGTCGGCGCCAATTCCTCGGTGATCAGGAAGGAGTGCCGGCGCGCCGGGTTGCCGCCGCGCTCGCCGAAAGCCACCGGCGTCATGCTCGGCACCCCCGCCTCGGCCAAGCGCCGGAGCGCCGTCCACTCCTGGGCGGCGCCGAGCACCGGTGCCTTGGCGGTCAGCAGGTTCTTGAGGATCTCGCCCCAGCCGGTACCCCGGTGGATCTTGACGAAGTAGCCGCGTCCGGCCACCTCGACGCGCAGGGTGCGACGAGCCTCCAGTTCGCGGTAGACCCGGCCCTGCAGACGCTCGACCTCGACGAAGGCATCGCGCCCGGCCCAGAGGGACCCGAAAGGCTCGGAAAGAATCAACTGCATGGACGTACATCCCTGTGGAAGCCAGCTTGCCGGCGATCCGCGGCGCACCATGCCATCGCCCATGCGCCGGCCCCGCGATCGGGCGAAGGTTTCATGCGCCCTGCTCCATCAGGATCAGATCGGCGGCCCGCTGCGGCATGGAATAGAGGTCGGCGGTTTCGGCGTAGGCCAGGCCGTTGCGCCGACAGAGCGCCCGCTGCCCATCGTCTTCGAGCATCGCGGCGAGCGTCCCGTTCAGGCGCTCCTGCTCGAAGGGGCTGGGCAGCACTTGCCCGCAACCCGCCTCGGCGATGTAGTGGGCATAGCCGCAGACATCGGTGACCAGCACCGGCAGCCCGGCGACCAACGCCTCGAGCAGCACGGTACCGGTGTTCTCGTTGTAGGCCGGATGGATCAGCAGATCGGCGCCGAGCAGAAAGCGCGGGATGTCGCTGCGCCCCTTGAAAATCTCGACCCGCCCGGACAGGCCGAGCGCTTTGATCTGCAACTGGAAGGGCCGCGGATCGTCCTGGCCGATGGCGATCAGCCGAGTGCGCCTCTTCAGGGCGCCGGGCAGCGCGGCGAGCGCCTTGAGACTGCGGTCCAGCCCTTTGGTCTTGAAGCCGGAGCCGATTTGCACCAGTAGCAGGTCGTCCCCGGCCAAGCCGAACTCGTGGCGGAAGTCGGCGCGGATTGCGTGCGCATCGGGCGGCGCGCGGCGGTCGGCGGAAATGCCCGGAGGCAGCAGGTGGAAACGCTCCGTCGGCGTGCCGTAATGCTTGACGAACAATGGTTGCTGTACTTCAGAGATCATCAATATGCGTGTCTTCGCCTGCGGCGCGAACACCGCGCGCTCATAGCCGGCGAAATGCCGGTAGCGCCCCCACAGGCGATACAGCGGATTGCGCAGGGTCTGCGCCTTGTCCTCGTAGCAGGGGTCGGCGGCGTAGTAGACATCCAGCCCAGGCATCTTGTTGAAGCCGATCACTCGGTCCACGGGACACCGCGCTAGGTCGGCCCGCACCCAGGCGGTGAACTTCTCGTTGCGGCGGTGGTTGAACAACGCTTTGATCGGTGCGATCAGCACCTCGAAGCCCGGCGGGATCTCGCCCTCCCAGGACATGCTATAGACGCGGATGGCGTGTCCGCGCCTCTGGGATTCCAGGGCGATGCGCATGAAGTCGCGCTGCAGCCCACCGAAGGGAAAGTACTTGTAAAGGATGAAGGCCAGCTGCATCAGCAAGTCCTGTCGATGGAAACATGGATCGGCGCCGGGCGCGCGAGCGCGATGCGAGGAGCCGGCCCGTTCAGCATCGGCAGGCCGCCTCGTCCAGCAGCGCTTGCAAGGCGCCGGCCACCCGCCGCGGATCGATGCGACTGAAACACACCGGCTGCTCGCGGCTCAAATCCAGCCGGCGGCGGTCCTCCTCGGTCAGTCGGTAGCCGCAAGTCTTGCGCAGGCAGGGCACACAGGCCGGGTAGTCGCTGGTCAGGCGGCACTGGTGTCGACCGTAGGCGCCGGTCAGGCGCGGATCGGTCGGGCCGTAGAGGGAGATGGTCGGCACATCCAGCGCCGCCGCCAGGTGACCGAGGCCGGTGTCCACAGCCACGCAGGCGCCGGCCCCGGCGAGAATCCCGGCAATGCCGGCGAGGTTGGTTCGGGGCAGCACCTCGACCGCCGCCAGCCCCTCAGCGATGCGCCCGGCGCGCTCCCGCTCCGCCACATTGCCCCAGGGCAGGCGCACCGCCCAGCCCGCACTGCCCATGCATTCGGCCAGCTCGCGCCAGTAGCTTTCCGGCCAGTGCTTGCTGTCCCAGGTGGTGCCGTGCAGGAATAGCAGGTAGGGCGCGCCGTCCGGCACGGCCAGGCGGTGGCGGTCCAGTCCGTAGTCGCCGACCGCCGTCGGCGGCGGATAGCCCAGTGCCTGGGCGAACAACTGGCGTACCCGCTCCACCGCATGCTGGCCCCAGGGCACGGGGAAGCGGCGCCCATAAAAGAGACTGGCCAGCGGCTCGCGCGCCGAGCGGCGGTCCAGTCCGGCCACCGGCGCGCCGCCGAAACGGGTCAGCCAGGCGCTTTTCAACAGCCCCTGGGCATCGATCACCAGGTCGTAGCGGTCCTCTCCCAGGGCCTGGCGAAAGCGCCGCCATTCGTCACGGCTGGTCGCCTGCCAGGGACTCCGGCGCCAGCGGCGGATGGCCACCGGAATCACCCGCTCCACGGCCGGATGCCAGGCGGGAATCTCGGCGAAGCCCTCCTCCACTACCCAGTCGAAACGGATACCGGGCAGCGCCCGCGCCGCGTCGGTCAGCGCCGGCAGGGTATGGATGACATCGCCCAGCGAGGAAGTCTTGATCAGCAGTACGCGCACTCAGTGCTCCTGCCGCCGGGGGGCGGGCAAAGGATCGCCGGCGAGACGCTGGAGGGCGTCCAGCACCGCCTGGGGCGCCAACTGACGCAGGCAGTCGTAGTGGCCGAAGCGGCAGGTGCGCTCGAAACAGGGACTGCAGTCCAGGCCCAGGCGGACGATCTCCACCGGCTCGGCCAACGGCGGGGTGAACTGCGGCGAGGTGGAACCGTACACCGCCACCAGCGGACGGCCCAGCGCGGCGGCCACGTGCATCAACCCGGAATCGTTGGAGACCACTGCGTCGGCACAGGACAAGAGGTCGAGTGCCTCGGCGAGGCTGGTTTCCCCGGCCAGATTGGCCACCGTCGCCTGTAGCCTGGGCGCCAGGGCCGAGCGGATCGCCTCGCCGACCGGATGGTCGTTCTTCGAGCCGAACAGCCAGACCTGCCAGCCGGCGCGCAGCTTGGCCTCGGCCACCGCGGCATAGTGCTCGACCGGCCAGCGCTTGGCCTCGCCGAACTCGGCGCCGGGACAGAGCGCCAGCAGTGGCCGGCCGAGATGCAGGCCGAATTTTTGCAGTGCCGCCGCCCGGCTCTGCGGCTCGATGCGCAGGACCGGGCGCGGATAGGGGCGCGGCAGCTCGGCACCCGGCGCGAAAGCCAGGGCCATGAAGCGCTCGATCATCAGCGGATAGCGCTTCTTATCCAGTCGGCGGATATCGTTGAGCAGCACGTAGCGCATCTCGCCACGCCAGCCGGTGCGCCTGGGGATGCCGGCGAAAAACGGCACCAGGGCCGACTTCAGCGAGTTGGGCAACAGGATCGCCTGGTCGTACTGCCCGGCCAGTGACTTGCCGATGCGGCGGCGGCCGGCGAGGTCGAGCACGCCGTGGCCGAACGGGAAGCTCAGCGCGCGGCGTACCTCGGGCATGCGCTCGAGGATCGGCCGGCTCCAGTCGGGCGCCAGCACGTCGATCGCACAGTCGGGATGACGCTGCTTCAGGCAGACGAACAGGGTCTGCGCCATCACCATGTCGCCGACCCAGCTCGGGCCAATGATCAGAATATTCATGAACGGAAAGCCGGACTGCAGGATGGGTTGGCCGTGATGGCGGCGCGAGCCGCCGTCGATGCCGCATCGGTCGGCCCCACGGGGGCCGGATGGTGGGTCACGGCCCGCCCCACCCGGCGCCTCGTCACTTGACCAGGGTACGCCACTCGGGATGGGCGTCGGTCTTGCCGGTGACCAGGTCGAAGTACGCACGCTGCAGCTTCTCGGTGACCGGGCCGCGGCGGCCAATGCCGATCTGCCGGCCGTCCACCTCGCGGATCGGGGTGACCTCGGCGGCGGTGCCGGTGAAGAAGGCCTCGTCGGCGATGTACACCTCGTCGCGGGTGATGCGCTTCTCGACGTACGGGATGCCCAGCTCGCGGGCCAGGGTCAGTACCGTGCCGCGGGTGATGCCGTTCAGGCAGGCGGTGACTTCCGGGGTGTAGATCACGCCCTCCTTGACGATGAAGATGTTCTCCCCCGAGCCCTCGGCCACGTAGCCTTCCGGATCGAGCAGCAGGGCCTCGTCGGCGCCGCCGGAGATCGCCTCTTGCAGGGCCAGCATGGAGTTGACATAGGCGCCACTGGACTTGGCGCGGGTCATGGTAATGTTCACATGGTGGCGGGTGAAGGAACTGGTGCGGATCTTGATGCCCTGCTCCAGCGCGTCCTCGCCCATGTACGCGCCCCAGTGCCAGGCGGCGACGATGACGCGGACCCGCAGGCCGCTGGCGCGCAGGCCCATGCCTTCCGAGCCGTAGAAGGCCAGCGGGCGGATGTAGGCGCTGTCCAACTTGTTCTCGCGCACCGCGGCGCGGGTCGCCTCATTGATCTCCTCCCTGGTGAAGGGGATCTTCATGTTCATGATGTGTGCCGAGTCGAACAGGCGGTCGGTGTGCGCCTGTAGGCGGAAAATCGCTGTGCCCTGCGGCGTGTTGTAGGCACGCACGCCCTCGAACACGCCCATCCCATAGTGCAGGCTGTGGGTCAGCACATGGGTGGTCGCCTCGCGCCACTGCACCAGCTCGCCGTCGTACCAGATCACACCATCACGGTCGGCCATCGACATAGTTAGCCTGCTCCTCAAGAATTCGATACCTAATACACTCAGATCGGGCGGCACCCCGGCGCCGCCCCTTCGGCAGGCCCCCGCAGGCGCCCCGCTCAGCTCAACCCCAGCTCCCGCCAGATTCTCATCACCGCACGACGTTCGTCCCCGAACCGATCGCCGCCCACCACGCCCGGCTGCTTCTGCAAGGTCAGGCGGTGGGCGGCGGCGCGATAGGTCTTGTAGGCCTCCTGCAGCAGGCGAACCTCGTCGCACGGCAGCAGGCCGGCCTGCGCGAGGCCGTCCAGAATCCGGATGTTGTCGGTGTAGCGCAACAGCTCGGGATGCTGGTGCGACCAGGCGAGGGCCGCATATTGCACCATAAATTCGATATCGACGATACCGCCGGCATCCTGCTTTAGATTGAAGGGGAGCGTCGCTTCGAAAGCGTTCTTTGCCGTGCCGGCGGCCGTGCTCGAGGTGCCCAGGCTGGCGCGCATCTTCGCGCGCATGTCGCCGACCTCGCGGCGCAGGACCTTTAGATCGCGCGGCCGGCCCAGCACCTGCGCGCGCACCTCGGCAAAGGCCGTCGCCAGCCGCGGGCTGCCGACCAGCGCGCGGGCGCGCACCAGCGCCTGGTGCTCCCAGGTCCAGGCTTCGTGCTCCTGGTAGCGGCGGAAGGCGCCGAGCGAACTGACCAGAAGCCCGGCGTTGCCGCTCGGGCGCAGGCGCATGTCGACCTTGTAGAGCTGCCCGGAAGGGGTCTGCGTGGTGAGCAAGTGGACGATGCGCTGTCCCAGGCGGGTGAAGAACTGCGCGCCGTCGATCGGCTTGGCGCCGTCGGTTTCGGCTTGCGGATCGCCGTCGTGGATGAACACCAGATCCAGGTCCGAACCGTGCCCCAGCTCGATGCCGCCAACCTTGCCGTAGCCGACGATGAGAAAATCCAGCTCGCAGGGGCTGCCGTCGCTGCGCCTAGGATTGCCGTGACGAACGACCATCTGCCGCCAGGCGAGGCTCAGGACTTGGTCGAGGATCGCCTCGGCCAGCCAGGTCAAATAGTCGCTGACCTTCATCAACGGCAGGGTGCCGGCGATCTCCGAGGCGGCGACGCGCAGCCGGTGGGCCAGCTTGAAATGGCGCAACGCTTCCATCTGCTGCTCCAGATCGTCCTCGGGAATGCGCAGCAGCAGTTCGCGCAGCTCGGCGACCAGCTCCGCCTCCTGCGGCGGACTGTACAGGCGCTCCTCGTTGAGCAACTGGTCGAGCAGCAAGGGGAAGCGGGCGATCTGCTCGGCGATCCACGGACTGGCGGCACAGAGGCTGAGCAGGCGCCGCAGGGCGCCGGGATTCTCCGCGAGCAGCACCAGGTAGGCGGAACGCCGCGCCACCGCCTCGACCAGCGGCAGCACCCGCTCCAGCACCAGGTCGGGATCGTCCTGCTCCACCACCTGGGCCAGCAGTTGCGGAATGAAAGCATCGAGGCGCTCGCGGCCGAGGCGCTGCATGCCGCGCACCTGGCTGCCGCCGCGCAGTGTCGCGAGGCGCTGGCGGACCTGCTGCGGATCGGCGAAGCCGGCTTCGACCAGTTGCCGGCAGACCGCCGCCTCGTCCCCGCCGTTCTCCCATAACGGCAGCCACTGGGCGTCGACCGGCCGCCTTTCAGATGCCTCGTCCTCACCAGGAACGGCGATCACCTGGCGGAAATGCCAGTCGATACGCTCGCGCCAGTGCGCCAGCCGGCCGAGAAATGCCTCCCAGCCGGCGCAGCCGAGCATGCAGGCGACCCGTGCCCGGTCGAGTTCGTTATCCGGCAGCATCTGCGTCTGGCGATCGGCGATGGCCTGCAGGGCATGCTCGGTGTAGCGCAGGAACTCATAGCCTTCGCGCAGCTCGGCCACCGCCGCCGGCGGCAGGTAGCCCTGCCCCTCGAGAGTCGCCAGTACCTCGAGCAGCGGCCGCCGCTGCAGGCTGCGGTCGCGGCCGCCGTGGATCAACTGGAACACCTGGGCGACGAACTCCACCTCGCGGATACCGCCGGCGCCCAGCTTGACGTTGTCCGCCATGCCCTTGCGGCGTACCTCCTGGCGGATCAGTTGCTTCATGTCGCGCAGCGCCTCGATCGCCGAGAAATCCAGGTAGCGCCGGTAGACGAACGGCCGCAGCAGCTCCAGGAGCTGGCGCCCGGCCTCGCGGTCGCCGCCGACCACCCGCGCCTTGATCATCGCGTAGCGTTCCCAGTCGCGTCCCTGGTCCTGGTAATACTGTTCCATGGCGCCGAAACTGTAGACCAACGGCCCGCTGGAGCCATAGGGGCGCAGGCGCATGTCGACGCGGAACGCCTGGCCGTCCACGGTGATGGCGTCCAGCGCCCCGATCAGCTTCTGCCCGAGGCGGACAAAGAACTCCTGGTTGTCCAGGCTGCGTCGCTCGCCGTCCGTCTCGCCGCCCTCGGGATAGGCAAAGATCAAATCGATGTCCGAGGACAGGTTCAATTCGCCGGCGCCCAGCTTGCCCATGCCGAGTACCACCAGCCGCTGCGGCTGCCCGGAGCGACGCCCGAGCGGTGTGCCGAAGCGCGCGCGCAGGCGCTCGTACAGCCAGGCGCAGGCCAGGTCGATGCAGGCGTCGGCGAGTTCGGAGAGGTCGTGGCAGGTCTCGGCCAGATCCGCCTGGCGTGTGATGTCGCGCCAGACGATGCGCACCTGCTGGCGATGGCGGAAGCGCCGCAGCCGCCGCCCCAGTTCCTCCTCCTGCGCGCAGTCGGCGAGCAGCGCGGCGAGTTGCCCGCGCAGCTCGTCCGGCACCAGGGAACGCTCGAGGCTGCTGTCGCCGGCCAATTGCAGAAGCATGGCCGGATCGCGCAGCGCCCGTTCGAGGACGAACTCGCTGTTCGCGCAGACCCGCGCGAAGGCCGCGCGCCGCGCCGGCGGCCAGTCGGCAAAGGGCGGCGCCGGACTGTCGCCGAGCGTGCCGGCGACCTCCCCGAAGCGTTGCAAGGCCTGATTGCCCAGGGTTTCCAACGCGGGGGGAAGGTCGATCAGCGTAGGTAGGCTCATGCTCGTGTCCTGTATAGGCCAGATTTTCCGCAAGCGGCTGAGTCTGACCCGCGGGGTAATTTTACAAAAATCCGTGGGAGGGGGCTGAAAGCGCCATAGTTTTGTAGTAAAACTACAAGACAGTCGGATCACCCGCCGACCCACGAACAACAATCCCGCCGCCGCCCATAAGGCCGGTAGCGCATCCAGGCTCCCAACTCAGGGAGGCCTTCCGCTATGGAGCAAGACATGCAAGACATGCAAGACCTTGACCCCATCGAGACCCAGGAGTGGCTGGACTCGCTCGAATCAGTCCTCGACCACGAAGGCGAAAAGCGCGCCCATTACCTGCTGAGCCGGATGGGCGAACTGGCCACCCGTACGGGCGCCCAACTGCCCTACGCGATCACCACCCCTTATCGCAACACCATTCCGGTGACCCATGAAGCGCCCATGCCCGGCGACCTGTTCATGGAGCGCCGTATCCGCTCCCTGGTGCGCTGGAACGCGCTGGCCACGGTGATGCGGGCGAACAAGAAGGACCCGGACCTGGGTGGCCACATCTCCACCTTCGCGTCCAGCGCCACCCTCTACGATATCGGTTTCAATTATTTCTTTCAGGCGCCGACCGCCGAACATGGTGGCGATCTGATCTATTTCCAGGGCCACGCCTCTCCCGGCGTCTACGCTCGCGCCTTCCTCGAAGGCCGCCTCAGCGAGGCACAGCTGGAAAACTACCGGCAGGAAGTCGACGGCAATGGCCTGTCCTCCTATCCGCACCCGCACCTGATGCCGGACTTCTGGCAGTTCCCCACCGTATCCATGGGCCTGGGCCCGATCCAGGCGATCTACCAGGCGCGCTTCATGAAGTACCTGGAAGACCGTGGCTTCATCCCCGCCGGTAAGCAGAAAGTCTGGTGCTTCATGGGCGACGGCGAGTGCGACGAGCCGGAATCCCTCGGCGCCATCGCCCTGGCTGGCCGCGAGAAGCTGGACAACCTGATCTTCGTCATCAACTGCAACCTACAGCGCCTCGACGGCCCGGTACGCGGCAACAGCAAGATCATCCAGGAACTCGAAGGCGTGTTCCGCGGCGCCCACTGGAACGTCAACAAGGTGGTCTGGGGCCGCTTCTGGGACCCGCTGTTCGCCAAGGACCATGCTGGCCTGCTGCAGCAGCGCATGGACGAGGTGGTCGACGGCGAATACCAGAATTACAAGGCCAAAGACGGCGCCTTCGTGCGCAAGCATTTCTTCGGCGCACGCCCCGAGCTGCTGGAGTTGGTCAAGGACATGTCCGACGAGGACATCTGGAAGCTCAACCGTGGCGGCCACGACCCCTACAAGGTCTATGCCGCCTATCACCAGGCGGTCAACCACAAGGGCCAGCCGAGCGTGATCCTCGCCAAAACCATCAAGGGCTACGGCACTGGTGCCGGCGAGGCGAAGAACATCGCCCACAACGTGAAGAAGGTCGATATCGAGAGCCTTAAGCTGTTCCGCGACAAGTTCGACATCCCGCTGAAGGACGAGGAGCTGGAAAGCCTGCCGTTCTACCGGCCGGACGAGAACAGCCCGGAAATGAAGTACCTGCGCAGTCGCCGCGAGGCCCTGGGCGGCTTCGTGCCGCAGCGCCGCAACAAGAGCATCAGCATTCCGACCCCGCCGCTGGACAGCCTCAAGGCGATCCTCGACGGCACCGGTGACCGCGAAATCTCCACCACCATGGCCTTCGTGCGGATCCTCGCGCAGTTGGTCAAGGACAAGGAGCTGGGCTCGCGCATCGTGCCGATCATCCCCGACGAAGCACGCACCTTCGGTATGGAGGGCATGTTCCGCCAGCTCGGCATCTACTCCTCGGTCGGCCAGCTCTACGAGCCGGTGGACAAGGACCAGGTGATGTTCTACCGCGAGGACAAGAAGGGCCAGATCCTCGAGGAAGGCATCAACGAGGCCGGCGCCATGTCCAGTTGGATCGCCGCGGCGACCTCGTACAGTAACCACAACCAGCCGATGCTGCCGTTCTACGTCTACTACTCGATGTTCGGCTTCCAGCGCATCGGCGACCTGGCCTGGGCGGCCGGCGACAGCCAGGCGCGCGGCTTCCTGGTCGGCGGTACCGCCGGACGCACCACGCTCAACGGCGAAGGCCTGCAGCACGAGGACGGTCACAGCCACATCCTCGCCTCGACCATCCCCAACTGCCGCAGCTACGATCCGACCTATGCCTACGAGATGGCGGTGATCATCCGCGAAGGCATCCGTCAGATGACCGAGGAGCAGCAGAACGTCTTCTTCTACCTCACCGCGATGAACGAGGCCTACGCCCAGCCGGCCATGCCGGAAGGCGTCGAGGAAGGCATCGTCAAGGGTATGTACCTGCTCGAGGAAGACAAGCGCGACGCCGCGCACCACGTCCAGTTGCTCGGCTGCGGTACCATCCTGCGCGAAGTGCGCGAGGCGGCGAAGATCCTCCGCGAGGACTACAACGTTGCTGCCGACGTGTGGAGCGTGACCAGCTTCAACGAGCTGCGCCGCAACGGCCTGGCCGTCGAGCGCCACAACCGCCTGCACCCGGAACAGAAGCCGGAGCTGAGCTACGTCGAGCAGTGCCTGAGCGGCCGCAAGGGTCCGGTGGTGGCCTCCACCGACTACATGAAGCTGTTCGCCGACCAGATCCGCCAGTGGGTCCCGAGCCGCGAATACAAGGTGCTCGGCACCGATGGCTTCGGCCGCAGCGACACCCGCAAGAAGCTGCGTCATTTCTTCGAGGTGGACCGTTACTGGGTCGTGCTGGCCGCGCTGGAAGCGCTGGCCGATCGCGGCGACATCGAACCCAAGGTGGTGGCCGAAGCCATCGCCAAGTTCGGCATTGACCCCGACAAGCGCAACCCCCTGGACTGCTGAGGAGAGCCATCGTGAGCGAAATCATCCGCGTACCCGATATCGGCGGCGATGGGGAAGTCATCGAATTGCTGGTCAAGACCGGCGACCTCATCGAGGTCGAGCAGGGGCTGGTGGTGCTGGAGTCCGCCAAGGCCAGCATGGAAGTCCCCAGCCCCAAGGCCGGGGTGGTCAAGAACGTGAGTGTCAAGTTGGGCGACAAGCTCAAAGAAGGCGACGCGATCATCGAGCTGGAGCCTACCGCCGGTGCCGCGGCGGCGCCTGCCGAAGCGGCGGACGCGCCGACCCAGGCCGTCGATGAGGCCGAAGCGCCCTCTCCCGGTGTCTCCGCCACGCCCGCACCGGCCGCCGCCAGCCAGGAGGTCCGGGTTCCCGACATCGGCTCGGCCGGCAAGGCACGGATCATCGAGGTGCTGGTCAAGGCCGGCGACCAGGTCCAGGCCGAGCAATCGCTGATCGTGC
The DNA here is from genome assembly GCF_043587585.2 of Azorhizophilus paspali. GTDB lineage: Bacteria > Pseudomonadota > Gammaproteobacteria > Pseudomonadales > Pseudomonadaceae > Azotobacter > Azotobacter paspali. Next base: position 446,148 of record NZ_CP171449.1, on the reverse strand, counting down.
TGGAGTCCGACAAGGCCAGCATGGAGATCCCCTCCCCGGCTGCCGGGGTGGTGGAGAGCGTCGCCATCCAGTTGAATGCCGAGGTCGGCACCGGCGACTTGATCCTCACCCTGCGTACCACCGGCGGCCAGGCCCAGCCCGCGGCGCCTGCCGCTGCGGCCGCGAGCCCGGCACCTGCTCCGGCCGCTCCGGCCGCTGCCGGCCCCCAGGAAGTCAAGGTCCCGGACATCGGCTCGGCCGGCAAGGCACGGGTCATTGAGGTGCTCGTCAAGGCCGGCGACCAGGTCCAGGCCGAGCAGTCGCTGATCGTGCTGGAATCCGACAAGGCCAGCATGGAGATCCCCTCCCCGGCCACCGGGGTGGTGGAAAGCGTCGCCGTCCAGTTGAACGCCGAGGTCGGCACTGGCGATTTGATCCTCACCCTGCGCGTCGCCGGCGCCGCGCCGGCGGCGGCCCCCGCGCCCGCGGCAGCCCCGGCCAAGCCGGCAGCCGCTCCGGCAGCCGCTGCCCCGGCTCCAGCCCCGGTCGGCGCATCGAGCCGCAACGGCGCCAAGGTGCATGCCGGTCCCGCCGTGCGCCAACTGGCCCGCGAGTTCGGCGTCGAACTGGCGGCGATCAACAGCACCGGTCCGCGCGGTCGCATCCTCAAGGAGGACGTGCAGGCCTACGTCAAGGCGATGATGCAGAAGGCCAAGGAGGCGCCGGCCGCCGGCGCGGCCAGCGGCGCCGGTATCCCGCCGATTCCGCCGGTCGACTTCGCCAAGTACGGCGAAATCGAAGAAGTGCCGATGACCCGCCTGATGCAGATCGGCGCGACCAACTTGCACCGCAGTTGGCTGAACGTGCCGCACGTGACCCAGTTCGAGTCGGCCGACATCACCGAGCTGGAAGCCTTCCGCGTCGCGCAGAAGGCGGTCGCCGAGAAGGCCGGGGTCAAGCTGACCGTGCTGCCGTTGCTGCTCAAGGCCTGCGCCTACCTGCTCAAGGAACTGCCGGACTTCAACAGCTCCCTGGCACCCAGCGGCCAGGCGCTGATCCGCAAGAAGTACGTGCACATCGGCTTCGCCGTGGACACCCCGGACGGCCTGCTGGTGCCGGTGATCCGCAACGTCGACCAGAAGAGCCTGCTGCAACTGGCTGCCGAGACCGCCGAACTGGCGGAGAAGGCGCGCAGCAAGAAACTCGGCGCCGACGCCATGCAGGGTGCCTGCTTCACCATCTCCAGCCTCGGCCACATCGGCGGCACGGCCTTCACGCCGATCGTCAACGCCCCGGAAGTGGCGATCCTCGGCGTGTCCAAGGCCAGCATGCAGCCGGTATGGGACGGCAAGGCTTTCCAGCCGCGTCTGATGCTGCCGCTGTCGCTGTCCTACGATCACCGGGTGATCAACGGTGCCGCCGCGGCGCGTTTCACCAAGCGTCTCGGCGATTTGCTGGCGGATATCCGCACCATCCTGCTGTGAGCTTCCCTTAAAGAGCGAGTCCGCCGCGCTCTTTAATCTTCGGCCCCGCCCTCATGGCGGGGCTTTTTTATGCCCGTCCGTTCGAGCGGCCGGCTGGGACTGGACGCCGCCCACCTCCCCTGGAACCCGTACCCCGATGCCATCCTCGCCAAGCTGTCGCGGGCCCGCCGGATAGGCGTTTCGCAAAGCCTCGGCAACAGCCCCTCGCCAGGAAACCGCGACTTGTGCCTGCGCACGCCCACCCTCCTTACTCAATTTGTTAACCACCAATCATTGCAATCGCCCGCGCCACCGCCGCACGCCGGAGGGCATATGGACCCGCACCGACAAGCGCCCACCCCGGAAGCTCCGATGGCCCGGACACTCTGCCCATGACTGGCCGGACTCTCTGGCATTCTTCTTCTAGACTCCGCAATCCGACACTTGGCAACCATTACTCCACCAAGACCACGGACAGGCCGTACCGATGACCGACCGCTCCACCGCTCCCCCAAAAACGCCTCAACCAGCCGACTGGCATACGTTGTCGCAAGAGCGGATCGAGCAGATGCTGCGAACCGGAACGGGCGGTCTGCCGGAGGCGGAAGCCCGCCGCCGCCTAGCCCAGTACGGACCGAACCGCCTGGCGCCACCGAAACGGCGCGGGCCGCTGATGCGGCTGCTGATGCAATTCCACAACATCCTGCTGTACGTAATGATGGGCGCGGCCGTCACCACCGCCCTGCTCGGACACTGGATCGACACGGGGGTGCTGCTAATGGCGGTGGTCATCAACGCTATCATCGGCTTCATCCAAGAAGGCAAGGCCGAATCGGCGCTCGATGCGATCCACGCCATGCTCTCTACGCATGCGACCGTGATCCGCGACGGTGTCCACCGCGAGATCGATGCAGCCGATTTGGTGCCGGGCGATCTGGTGGTGATCGCCTCCGGCGACCGGGTGCCCGCCGATCTGCGCCTGGTCGCGATCAAGGATTTGCGCGTTGAAGAGGCGGCCCTGACCGGCGAATCCCTGCCCGTCGAAAAGCATGAGGAAGCCGTGGCCGCCGACGCCCCGTTGGGCGACCGTTACTGCATGGCCTACTCGGGCACGCTGGTAATCTACGGACAGGCCTACGGAATAGTCGTGACGACCGGCGCGGCCACCGAAATCGGCAAGATCAACCAGATGCTGGCCGGCATCCAGAGCCCGGCCACGCCGCTGCTGCGCCAGGTGGACCGTTTCGGCCGGGTGCTGGCCCTGGCCATTCTCGGCATGTCGACCGCGACCTTTGTGCTCGGGACCCTGTGGCGCGGCCACGCGCCTTCGGAAATGTTCATGATGGTGGTGGCCCTGGCCGCTTCGGCGATTCCCGAGGGACTGCCGGCGATCATGACCGTGACGCTGGCCCTCGGCGTGCAGAGTATGGCCAGGCGCAACGCCATCATCTACCGCCTGCTGGCGGTGGAAGCCCTGGGCTCGGTGACGGTGATCTGCTCGGACAAGACCGGCACGCTGACCCGCAACGAAATGACCGTGCAACGCATGGTCTGCGCCGGACACGTGTTCGACGTCGGCGGCGTGGGCTACGCCCCGGTGGGCAACCTGAGCGTCGACGGGCGGATCGTCGAGGCCGAGCGCTACCCGGTGCTGGCCCTGGCCATCCGCGCCGGCGTGCTGTGCAACGATGCCCGCCTGCGCGAGGAGAACGGCCTATGGCAGGTGGAGGGCGACCCCACGGAGGGCGCCCTGCTGGTGCTGGGCGGCAAGACCGGCTTCACCCAGCGCCAGGGCGACGAGGCATGGCCGCGGCTCGACTCCATCCCCTTCGAGTCGCAGCACCACTTCATGGCCACCTATCACCAGGATGCCGACGACGCGCCGTGGATCTTCGTCAAGGGTGCCCCGGAACGCGTTCTCGACATGTGTGTCACACAGTTGAACCACGATGGCGAGCGACCGCTGGAGGTCGATTACTGGCGGCGCATGGCAACCGACACGGCGGCCGAGGGCTTGCGTCTGCTGGCCCTGGCCTGCAAGCAGGCGGCCCCGCTCGACGGCGGCCTGAGCTTCGCCGACACGGAATCGGGCTATGTATTGCTGGCTCTGGTCGGCATCATCGATCCGCCCCGCGAGGAAGCCATGCATGCCGTGGGCGAATGCCACCGCGCCGGCATTCGGGTCAAGATGATCACCGGCGACCATGCCGAGACGGCGCGCGCCATCGGCGCCCAACTCGCCATCGGCGTCGGCAAGCCCGCGATCACGGGTGCGGAGGTGGCCATGATGGACGATGCCGCCCTGCGCCGCGTGGCGCTGGAAGTGGACGTCTTCGCGCGGGCCAGCCCGGAACACAAGCTGCGCCTGGTGCAGGCGCTCCAGGATAACGGCCAGGTGGTGGCGATGACCGGCGATGGGGTGAACGACGCGCCGGCCCTGAAACGCGCCGACGTGGGCGTGGCGATGGGCATGAAAGGCACCGAGGCCGCCAAGGAAGCGTCCGACATGGTGCTGGCCGACGACAATTTCGCCACCATCGTCGCCGCCGTGCGCGAAGGCCGGGCCGTCTACGACAACCTGAAGAAGTTCATCCTGTTCATGCTCCCCACCAACGGCGGCGAGGCGCTGGTGGTGATCGCCGCCATCCTTTTCGAGCTGACCCTGCCGCTGACGCCAGCCCAGGTGCTGTGGATCAACATGGTCACTTCCAGCACGCTCGGCCTGGCACTGGCCTTCGAGCCGGCCGAGCGCGGCATCATGAACCGCCGTCCGCGGCCGCCCGGCGAACCCTTGCTGTCCGGCTTCTTCGTTTGGCGGGTGCTGATGGTCTCGCTGCTGATGATGGCCGGCGCGCTGGGGCTTTTCCTCTGGGAGCTGAACGACGGCACGGGCATCGAAACCGCCCGCACGATGGCCGTCAATGCCGTGGTCGTATCGGAAATGTTCTACCTGCTCAACAGCCGCTTCATCCTCTCGCCGGTCGCCAGCCTGGAGGGATTGACGGGCAACCGCTACGTCTTGCTGGCCATCGCCGCCTGCATCCCGTTGCAGATCGCCTTCACCCACATGCAGGTCATGCAAGCCATCTTCGGCTCGACCGACCTGACGGCACTGGAGTGGGGCAAGGTGCTGGCCGCCGGCTTGCTGGTGTTCTGCGTGGCCGAACTGGAAAAGTTCGTCATCCGGCGTACCCGCCTGGCCTCACGCCTGAATCAGGCGTGAGATCTCAATCGTCCAAGGAAAGATCGCCATGACCGCAACCTCCTCGACCGACGCCACGCCCCGTCACCTCCTGCTGGCCACCGAGTTCAGCGCGTGTTGCGACCGGGCCCTGGACCGAGCCACCCAATTGACCGACGAATGGCAAGCAGAACTGGTCGCGCTGAACGTCCTTACCCCCACCGCTCCGGACCAGGCGTTGGCCTGGGCCAGCGGGGAAAACGAAGAACAGCTTCTGCACATGGCCCGCAAGCAGCTTACCCGCGATCTAGCGGCGATGCCCGTTCCGGTGACCCTGCGCATCGTTCATGGCAACGATGCGGCGGCCGCCATCCGCGACACCGCGACAGCCATCCAGGCCGACCTGATCGTCACCGGCGTATCGTGCAGCAAAGCGCTGGGGCAGCGGCTACTGGGCTCGACCGTCGAAAACCTGGCGCGCTCGCTCCCGCAGCCCTTGCTGGTGGTGCACGACCGGGCGCGGCAAGCCTATCGGCGCATCCTCGTGGCCAGCGATTTCTCGGAGTCGTCCCGCCATGCCCTGCTGACCACCGCCCGCCTCTTTCCGGGGCGCGAGCTGATCCTGTACCACGCCTATGCGATCCCGCTGGCCGGGCTGGCCGACGCTCCGCCGTCTGCCGGCGACGGCATCGTCGCCAAGGAAAGCGAATGCGCCGCCTTCCTGGCTGCCAGTGCGCTTCCCGCAGGCGTAAAGGTGCATACCGTGATCGAATATGGCCCGGTCGAAAGCACGCTGACGCGCTACGTGCGCGAGCAGGATATCGAACTGGTGGCGCTGGGCAGCCACGGCGGCAGCCGGATCATGAGCCTGCTGCTGGGCAGCACCGCCGCCAAGCTGCTCGACTGGCTCCCCTGCGACGCGCTGCTGGTGCGCGAACCACGCGCCAAGGCATGACGCGCGCGTCGCTACGCCGCTGGTTCGGATAAGCCCCTTCGTGGCCGTGCCCAAGGCCGCGAGACAAGCGGGACGGGTATGCTGGTCGGAAAAGGTTCTATCGGCGCGGACCCGGTGTTAAAACTGTGCCTTAACGGCCCCAGGACAACCACGACGCCTCGTCGCCCAGCCAAGGAGATACCCCATGGTGCTGCGCTCGCAGATTCCCGCCCACGAACTGGCCTTGCCCGATCCCGGCCAGGCCCTGCCCGGACGCGCCGAAGCCATGCCGGTGCCAGCGGCCCACTACGTTAACGGCCATCCTTTGAAACCACCCTTCCCGGCCGGAATGCGGCAGGCGCTGTTCGGTCTCGGCTGCTTTTGGGGCGCCGAGCGGCGCTTCTGGCAGCAGCCCGGCGTGTGGACCACGGCGGTCGGCTATGCCGGCGGCCTCACGCCGAACCCGACCTACGAGGAGGTCTGCTCCGGCCTGACCGGGCACACCGAAGTGGTGCTGGTGGTGTTCGACCCGCGGGAAACGGATTACCGGACGCTGCTGAAGGTCTTCTGGGAAATCCACGATCCGACCCAGGGCATGCGCCAGGGTAACGACATCGGTACCCAGTACCGCTCGGCGATCTACTGCTTCGATGCCAGCCAGCGCGCCAGTGCCGAAGCCAGCCGGGAACGCTTCCAGGTGGAACTGGCGCGGGCCGGCTACGGTCCGGTCACTACGGAAATCGCCGACGCCCCACCCTTCTACTATGCCGAGGACTATCACCAGCAGTACCTGGCGAAGAATCCCGGCGGCTACTGCGGACTGGGCGGCACCGGGGTATGCTTGCCACCGGCCTGAGGCCGGCGATAGGCGTGCGCCCCCCCGGCGAGTCATTCATATATGCCGCGTCGAGCGTCGACGCGGCCTGTACGGCCTCGGCCCATGCCCATCAATCCGCAATTTCGTCGTAGCCACGACCGAGGAACTGCACGAAACAGAACCCGTGACCGAACGGGTCGCTCATGAGTGCCAGCCTGCCCCATGCGTGCGTCGCGATGGGCTCCTCGAGCCACGCGCCCGCTCGAACCGCTCTTTCGACGGCGCCCTCGATCTCTTCGACGACGAAATCCAGATGAGTCGGCGTCCAGTGGCGCGCATAGTTCCGAACCTGCGAAGTCAGATCCGATACCGGCGTCCCCGCTGCCTTGGCAAGCAGGTAGATGGGGGTCGAGCCTCCGATCATTTCCACGCCAAGGTCTCCGAAGCGGCGGCCGATACGCAATGCGAAGGCGGTGCCGTAGAAACGAACCGCCTTCTCAAGATCGTCGACGTCGATATTGATCAGAAGATCCATCCGCCGTCCTCCTGTGTTGTCCGAGGCTCAGTCAAGCCGAGCCACGGGATGGAGTCGACTTGAAGCGCTATGGTGGCTCGACGATGCCCCGGACTTCGCTGGTAATCGCGGATTGCGTGGCACGATGACCGGTGACCGGCAGCAGTGTCGTATCCGGGTATGGCAACCAGAGCATCATTCGCCGCCTCCCTACGGCTCGCCCCTCTGTGCGACACCTGCGCTCGGCCTCCTGACGGGAATCGGGCTCCGGGTTGCCTGAAAGCGCTTTCGCGCTTGCGGCACGGCCTGTCAGACCGCGCCGGACTCCCCCTTCAGAAGGCCGAGCGGAGTCGTCGCGCAAGGGAATGAGCCGCATGGATGCGGCGAAAGGCCCGAGGGCCATGGATGGCCCTGCGGGACGTGCCCCTGGAGTAGCGACGCAGGGAGGGAACCCGGAGCGAAGCGCAGGGCCGGATGAGGGAGGTAGCCTTCTTTTTGGTTACTTTTTCTTGGCCAGACAAGAAAAAGTGACTCGCCGGGGGCCGAAACAGGGACTGTCCTGCTACTCGGCAAGCAGCTATATCAAGGCTCACACAATCTTTCCAGTCCGGTATGGGGCAGGCATTTCATGCGATTGCCCTGGCAGCCGGGCAAGCAGCGCCCTAGCCCATGTGGTTTTACCCGCGCCTTGAGGTCCGACGAGAACGAACAGGTGCTTTTCGCCCGATGCCGTTGCCAGTGCCTTCTCCAGTGCCGCATGGCACCGTTGCCAGGCACGCCGGTTTCGCTCGGGCGTAACGACTCGGCCTTCGGGAGTTTCAAGAAAGTTGTCGGGATTTATATGCATGGCATATGTCCTGAGGCCTGGCAGCTATTCGATATCGAGTATTCCTGAATATCCCCCGCTGCGTGACATTGACAAGAACCCGGTAGCAACGAACGCTGCCATTATCCGGATCGGCTCGTCAAGTGACCTCGGCCGGCACGGAGTCGTTCGGGCCGTGCAAAAGCCTCGGCCTTGAATATCCGATCGAATAATGGCGTCGTATCCGTTGTGTCTGATTCAAGCCTGCGATTGTGTCGAACTCGATATCCAACAGCCGCCGACGTTGAAAGGAGCGACGATTAAAAATCCCAGCGGGTCGTCAACATCATATTGCGAGGCTCGCCATAGGTCTTGGTAGCTATACCATTCCATCTTTGCCCATAACTAGAGTAATAATATTTGTCAAATAAGTTATTTATATTTAGCGTAGCTGAAAGGCTATCAGTGACCTGATATCTACCCATCAAATTGACCAACCAGAAGGCTTCATTCTTGAATTGACGGTCATTACCCAAAGCATCCTTAGCATCGTACCAGGTCGTGCCCTGGTAAATACCACCACCACCGATGGTTATTTTACTCAATCTGCCAGGCAGCCGATAAGTCGTATAGAGTTTGAACTGGTTCTCCGGCTCCTGGGTCGTCAGCTTCTCGTTGGTTTCATCCTCTCGAATGACCTGATGAGTAAAGCCTGCCTGGATATTCCAGCCAGGCATCAATCCGCCACTAACCTCTAGTTCGATACCCTTGGTCTTGGCTTTCTTTCCTTCATATATGCTGTCGTTTCGTTCACTATTCCAACCCACATACTCGGCACGGTTGTCCTGGCGGATTTCGAAATAGGCTAGGCTAGCATTCAACCGGCCATTGAACCATTCGCCCTTGAGTCCACCTTCATAGCTATCGCCTTCGTCCGGATCGAGTACGGCATAACTTTCATCTCGGGCACTTTGCGGCCGGAATATCTTAGTGTAGCTGGCATACAGCGAAAAATTGTCGTTCAGGTCGTAGGTGATACCCGCGAAAGGAACCACTTCGCCCGTTTCACGCATATTACTATCGCCACCTCGGCGATAATTAGTTACTCGCCCTCCTAAGATCACAGCAAGATCATCGCTTAGACTAAAACGGCCACTGGCATATACAGCACGCTGGTTAATACGGTCCTCGGCACGATAGCGGATGCCGCCCCAGTCTGGTCTCTCTACGTCCCCAGTCCAATCCCAGAAATTGTCAACAGGCAACCTAATATAATTATGCCCAGAGCCCTTAAGGTGGTTGTGATAACCGCTGATCCCCACTGCCAACTCATGCATACGCCCAAACAGTTCAAAAGGACCACGAGCATAGGCTTCCAGTGCTTGACTTCTCGTTTTATATCTGTATTGACCAGTAGCCAAAGCAGAGCTACCATCATCAGCATTTGGTGTGTACTGAAAAGACCCTAAATTCGCATCATATGCGTTTCTCTGGAAGGTGTAATAAACCCGACTGCTCCAACCATTGTCGAACTCATGATCCAGTTGGGTAAAGAGAGCATGGCTGAACTGCTCCACTCGGCTCCAACTGGCGCCAGGATTGAAAGATCTGGATATATTAACTTCATTATTATGACTATCGAAAAAAGGTGTTCCTCCCCAACTGCTACCAGTCGGTATTGTCTTGTCGTAGTTGCCACCGAATGTCAGTATCGTCTTGGGGGACAAATCCACTTCTAAGATTCCATATAGTGCTCGTCTCTGCTCCTTGAAATGATCCATATAGGATTGTTGATCCTGGAAGGCTGTTGCAAAACGACCGCGAATACTTCCGCTTTCGACTAAGGGACCACCTACATCCCATTCGCTACGGTAGTTATCCCAGCGACCATATTCGGCCGTGGCGTGTCCGGAAAACTCATGGGTAGGTTTCTTGCGCACAAGGTTGATAGTAGCACCAGGACTACCCGCTCCTGTGGTCAAACCACTAGCCCCCTTGATGACCTCCACGCGGTCGTATTGGATCATATCGCTTGTGGTCTCGCCCATGAAGTTGACGCCATCAGACAAGATTGGGATACCATCGTATTGGAAGTTTCGAATCTCGTAGCCACGGGCATAGTAATAGGATCGATAGTTATCCGTGCCATGCCGCGTGATGCCTGGCGTATGATCCATCACCTTGTTGATATTGGTGAGATTGAAGTCGTCCATATGCTGGCGAGTGACGACCGTGACGGTCTGCGGTGTCTCGCGAGGCGTCAGCACCAGTCTGGTGGCAGTAGCGATAGTGCCCGGCGTATAGGACTTGGTCTGCTCGGTAATGGTGCCGAGTGAGTTGTCTTCCACCCGCATGATATCCAGGTTCATGGCGTCGCCCTGAGCGGCCTTCTCGATCAACAGGGTATCCCCGCTCACCGTACCGACCAGGCCGCTGCCGGCCAGCAGTTGCCGCAAACCCTGCTGGATATCGTATTCGCCCTGCAGTCCGGGGCTTCGGTGGCCGGCGAGCAATTGGCTGGCGACGATCAGGCGCAAGCCGCTCTGGTCGCTGAAGCGGGTCAGCGTCTGGCCCAGCGGCCCGGGGGCGATATCGAAGTGCCGGCTGCCCGGCTGCGTCTGTTCGACGGCATGAAGTAGAAGGCTGTTGCCCATCAGGATGCCACTGGCCGTCGCCAGGGCCAGATAAAGGCGGGTACGTCTGAATGCTCGCCGCATGGTGTCTCCCCCTGCTGAAATCAGCGAATTGAAAATTAATCTCAATCAGGGAAGACGACAGCGAGCGAAAACCTGACAGCGGGAACGAAATTTTTTTCAGACAGACCGATGCGGGCTTGGCAGGCAGCCTTTTCGTCAAGATGTCATGAAGGGAGTCGGGTTGCCCTGGAAATTACATCGCGAAACACTCGCGCAGGATTCGACTCCCCCGTGCCTGCCAACCAAAGCCAGCGGCGCGCAACACGCTTGGCAAATCCCACTCATTCAGCGCGGATGGCAAAAATTCCAGGCTATAGGTCATCCAGGCTCATCGGCACGGGCCTTTCGTTGGCGCGGGCACGAACCAGTTCGGCCAGCTCTAAGTCCTCCAAGCGCTCGATCATCACTTCGAATACCGCCGCCGGCACCATGTAACCCATCACCCGGTTGTGATTCAGCACCGCTACCGGCCCATCTTGGGCGCTGCCGATCACGGTAGACGAATTCTTTTTCAGTTCGGACACGCTGACGGCTTTGTCGGCCAATACGTTTTGCATGATAAAGACTTTTTTAAGGACTTTATTCCGGTCTTTTTAGCGGCGACCGGCAAGGCGCGAAGCCCCTGGCGAATGAGTGAATCGCGCCGGCCGAAGTGGCTGGAGAAACGCGGACAGGCTCAGGGCCGGCTGTCGTCCGGCTCTATCAAGGTCACCCAGGGCAGACGACGGACGCGGATCGGCAGCGAGCGCTCCAGCAACTCCAGCAGGGCATCGGGATCGCGGGTGTCGAACAGGCCGGTCACCGGCAGCCGGCGCAGCCGCTCGTCGCGCACCAGCAGCAGGCCGGGCTGGTAGCGCGATAGCGCATCGAGCACTTCGCCCAGCGGCTGGCCATCGAACAGCAAACGGTGGCGACGCCAGGCGGTAGCGCTGTCGATGTCTACCGCCACGGGCGCGGACAGTCCGTGCTCGCCGTATTCCAGGCTCTGCCCGGCCTGTACGTCGATCCGCTCGTCGCCCCGGCTCACGCGCACGGCATGTTCGGTCACCACCAGGCGTACCCGCGAGCCTTCGCGGCGCACGTCGAAACCGGTGCCCAGGGCGCGGATGCTGCCATCCGCCGCTTCGACCAGGAAAGGCCGCGCGGGGTCGCTCGCCACCCGTACGTACAGTTCCCCGGCATACAGGCGCAGGGTGCGCCGCCGGGCGTCGAAATCCAGGTCCAGGCGCGTCTCCGGCGCCAGTTCCAGTTGCGACCCGTCGGCCAGTTCCAGGTGCCGATGTTCGCCCATGGCGGTTCGGTGATCGGCCATCCAGCCCCGTTCGTGTCCTTGCCAGGACAGGACCAGGCCGAGTCCCAGGGCCAGCAGCGCGCCCACGATCGGGACGATGCGCCGGGGTGGGCGGCGCAGGACGCTGCCCAGCTCCTGCCACAGGCGTTCGGCCACCAGAGCCGCGGACCGGTGCTCGGGGCTGCTCCGGCACCACTGCTCGTAGGCAAGCCAGTCGTCGTCGGCGGCATCGCCGGCATGCAGGCGCACCAGCCATTGCAGGGCCTCCTCGATCAGGAGTGGCAGCGGCTGGTCGAGCTCGTCGTCCGGAAGTGCGGGCATGGCGGTCAGTTCGCTCCGTCGACCAGACCCAAGCGTCGGATGCAGTGGCGCAAGGCGCGCATGATGTATTTGCAGACCATGCTCGGCGATACGCCCAGGCGTTCGGCGATGGCCGCGTGGCTGAGGCCTTCGACCCGATTGAGCAGCAAGGCGTCGCGACAGGCCGGGGGCAGTTCTTCGAACGCCCGGTGGAGCAATTGCAGTTGCTGGCGCAGCTCCAGCAAGCGTTCCGGCCCCGGCCGCTGGTCGTACAGTTCGCTTTTTGCCTCCTCCAGCGAAGTCTGCTCGCCGCGCCGCGCCTGGCCGCGCCGCAGGTCGATGATCAGGTTGCGCAGGATGCGCCAGAGAAAATATTGCGGGTTGGCAATGGCCTGGCGAGGCTGCTTGCGGATCAGTCCGGCATAGCGCACGAAAGCGTCCTGCGCCAAATCCGCCGCCGTTTCGGGATCGCCCAGTCGGCGATAGGCGAGTTGCCGCAGTTCACGGTGGTAGAGGCGAAACAAGCGATCGAGATCATCGGCCACGGGAAAATCCCTTGTGTGCGGGTACCGATGGCGGCGGCACCGGAAGGCGTGGATTATAAAATAGGAATATTTCTCAACAAAAGCGCCACGCGCGTCCATCGCCGCCGCAAATCGTGGGGCGGATGCAATCCGTCGATATTGGCTGCGCTCCATCGGCATAATTCGGCTCGGGTGTGGGCCATTGCCATGGTTGGCGTATTTCACCCGCCCGACTCTGCCCAACGGCCAGCCTCCGTTTGCCGCGCCGTTGGCGCGGCTCCGAATGAATTCGCTCCCATGGGGAGAGTGCCGGACGCTTGGCGTCGCAAGGTTCGCGCCTGCGAGCAGCTATCTGCCCTATGACTTGCGCCCCTTGCGTCCGGCCGCCGGGGTAGCGGGTTTGGCGACGACCGGCTGCTCCTCGATCAGCCAGTCCAGCCGCCAGTCGCCCTGGGTCTGCGCCAGGCGCTCAGCTAGCCAGGGCAGCAGTTGGCGCAGTTCTTCCTCCAGCCCCCACGGCGGATTGGCGATCGCCAGGCCCGAGCCGTTCAGGCGCTGCGCATCGCTGGCCGGATGCACGTGGAGTTCGACGCACAGCAGCTTGGGCGCGCCGCTCTTCTGCAAGTCCCGATAGAAACGTCCGAGCTGGCGCGAGTCCTTGATCGGATACCAGATCGCCACCACCGTCTGACGCATGCGCCCGATAGCCTCCTGCAGCGCTTGGGCGCAGCGCTCCAATTCGTCGGGCTGTTCGAAGGGCGGGTCGATCAGCAGCAAGGCGCGCTTCTCCACCACCGGCAACAGGGCTCGCGGAATATGCCAGCCTTCGCCTAGATGTACGGCGACGCGCCGGTCACCGGCCATGTTTTCCTTGAGCAGACGACCGTCCTCGGGGTGCTTCTCGTTGAGCAGCAGGCGATCCTGCGGACGGCTCAGCCGGCGCGCCAGTTCGGGCGAGCCGGGGTAGTGGCGCAGCGCACCGTTGGCGTTCAGTTCACGCACCACACGCAGGTAATCGGCGACCGGCTCCGGCAGATCCGCCGCGTCCCACAGGCGGGCGATACCCTCGCGCCATTCGCCGGTACGGCTGGCCGCGTCGCCTCCGAGGTCGTACAGACCGACGCCGGCGTGACTGTCGAGGTAGGCGAAGGGACTCTCCTTGCGCTTCAGCAAGGCGATCAGGCGGGCCAGGGTCAGGTGTTTCAAGACATCGGCATGGTTGCCGGCGTGGAAGGCATGGCGGTAATTCATGGCGGACGGACTCCTCGGGTCGCACAGTTTACCCGCTTGCCGTGCCTCAAGCAGACGGTTGCGCGGGCAGGCTCCGCAGCAGTTCGATCAGGCGCTCCAGCGCGGCGTGCGCCGGCGCGTCGCGGCGGCGCATCAGAAGCGTCGGCGCCGCCGCCAGGTCGACCTCGATCGGCTGCCAGCAGACCAGCTTCCCGCGCGGATGCAGCTCCACCAGGCTGCGCGGCAGCAGGCCGACGCCCATCCCGGCGGCGGCGGCGCCGAGGATCGCGTCTATCGAGCCATAGCTCTGCCGCGCGCCGATCTGCAGGCGGCGGCGCTCGCTCCAGCGTTCCAGCCGTTCGCGGTAATGGCAACCGCAGGGAAAGCCGAGCAGGGTCACCGGCGCCTGCGACAGATCCGCCGGGGTTTGCCCCGCCGGCAGTACCAGCACCAGTTCCTCCTGCCAGATCGGCTCGCCGTGCAGCCGGGGGTCCTCATGGGGACCGCCGATTAGCGCGGCGTCCAGCCGCCCGGCGAGCACTTCGTCGAGCAGGTGGCCGCTGGTGCCGGTCACCAGGCTCAGATCGAGGCGCGGCGCTTCCCGGTGAAAGGCCGCCAGCACCTCGGGCAGGCGCACGGCGGCGGTGGTCTCCATGGCGCCCAGGCGCAACTCGCCGGCCCACGGGTCTTCCTGGACGCAGCTCCAGGCCGCCCGACAGAGCTGCTCCAGTTGCTCGGCATGGGGCAGCAGGCGGATGCCCGCCGGGGTCAGGCGCAGACGCTGGGCCTGGCGCTGGAACAGCGCGACGCCGAGCTGGTCCTCCAGTTGGCGTAGCCGCGCGGAGACGTTCGATGGCACGCAGTGCAGTTCCCGGGCCGCGCCGATCAGCGAACCGGCGCGGCTGACCGCGAGGAAATGGCGCAGCAGTTGGGGATTGAATCGCTCCCAGGAGGACATGGGCACCTCGACAACATCAAAAGTGAAAATCGGCTTCAGTATTTTTCACTGGAAGTATTTGCCGGGCAATCGCTAAGGTAGATGAAAAAAGAGAGCCAGCCCATGAATGCACCGCCCCATCAGATCTTCCTCGCCCTGCTGGGCGGCAGCGCCGCGCTAGTGGTGGTCCACGCCCTTGGCCGCTTCGCCTTCACCCCGCTGCTGCCGCACTTTCTCGCCGACGGCCTGTTCGATCTGCAGCAGGCCTCGCGACTGGCGACCTGGAATTACGTCGGCTATCTGCTCGGCGCCCTGCTCGCCCTGGCTCTCCATAGCCCGGCGCGGCTGCATCCGGGCCTGATCCTGGCACTGCTGGCGAATGCCCTGCTGACCCTGGCGCAATGCTTCGCCGGCGACTACGCACTACTGCTGGTCCTGCGCCTGGCCAACGGCATCAGCAACGGCGTGGTGTTCGTCCTCGCCCCGGCGCTGGTCCTCGAATGGCTGGCCAGCCGGCAGCGCGCCGGGCTCAGCGGCCTGGTCTATCTCGGCTTCGCCGCCGGCCTTCTGCTCTCCAACGGTCTGGCCAACTGGCCGGCCAAGTTGCTCGCCGGCCCCTGGCGCTGGCTGCCGATGGCTGCCCTAGCCGTGCCGCTGGCCCTGCTCGGCGCTTGGCTGCTCGCCCGCCTGCGCCTGTCGCCGCGCCGGACCGACAGCGCCGGAAACGGCGCGACGCCCGCCACGGCATTGTTCGACCGCGCCAGCACGCCGCTGTTTCTCGCCTATGCCGGCGCCGGTCTCGGCTACGTCCTGCCGATGACCTTCCTGCCAACCCTGGCCCGCGAGCAGTTGCCGGCCGGCGATCCGCTGCTCGAAGGCGCCTGGCGCTGGACCGCCATCGCCTGCCTGCTGTCGATTCCGCTGTGGAACCACCTGGGCACCCGCCTGGGCGACCGCCGCGCGCTGCTCGCCAGCTACGCCTTGCAGGCCCTCGGCGCCGCCGCGCCGCTGCTCTGGCCGGGCGCCACCGGCGTGCTGCTCTGCGCCGTGCTGGTGGGCGGGACCTTCGTCGGCAGCGTGCTGCTGACCCAACGTCTGGCCCGCAGCCTGCAGCCGCATCAGGGACCGCGCCTGTCGGCCGCGCTGATCGCCCTGTACAGCGGCGCCCAGTTGCTCGGCCCCTGGCTGGCCGGGCTGTGGGTCGGCCAGGGCGGCAGCCTAACGCAGAGCTTCGCCCTCGGTGCCGGCGCCCTGCTCTGGGCGCTCGCCTGGACCTGGCTGATCCCCATCCGTACCCCGCACAAGGAAATCCAGCAATGCCCTACGTGAACATCAAGATCACCCGCGAAGGCGCGACCGCCGAACAGAAACGCCGCCTCATCGAAGGCGCCACCCGCCTGCTGGTCGAGGTGCTGGGCAAGAACCCGGCCACCACCGTGGTGGTGATCGACGAGGTGGACACCGACAACTGGGGCATCGACGGCATCCCGGTCACCGAACGCCGACGTAGCGAAAAACAGCAGCCGAACTGATCCCCGCAAGACTCGCCGGCGGTCTCGCGAATAGCCCGCCGGCCCCTGCCGCAGACAGATCCGGGCTTCTCTTCGCGAATTCGGAAACGGCTAGCCGCCGATCGCCACGCCCCCTCTCCGAGCCGGCGAAC
Organism: Azorhizophilus paspali; assembly: GCF_043587585.2. Lineage (GTDB taxonomy): Bacteria > Pseudomonadota > Gammaproteobacteria > Pseudomonadales > Pseudomonadaceae > Azotobacter > Azotobacter paspali. Next base: position 429,814 of record NZ_CP171449.1, on the reverse strand, counting down.
AGTATCTTTTGACAGTTGGCCAAGCCAGCGGCTTTAATCAATTGGCACGACCCATGCATAGAAGCACGAATGCTTCCGCCGGCCGCCTTGGAGATCCCCCGCTTTGGATGCAGCCACCATCAACACCCTGTTCCTGATCGGCGCGCTGCTGGTGGGCTCCAGTATCCTGCTCAGCTCCCTGTCCACCAGGCTCGGCATCCCGATCCTGGTGATCTTCCTCGGCGTGGGCATGCTCGCCGGGGTCGACGGCATCGGTGGCATCGTCTTCAACGACTACTCCCTGACCTTCCTGGTCAGCAACCTGGCTCTGGCGATCATCCTGCTCGACGGCGGCATGCGCACCCGCGTGGCCACCTTCCGCGTGGCACTCTGGCCGGCGATGTCGCTGGCCACCCTGGGCGTGGCGGTCACCTCCGGTCTGACCGGGCTGGCCGCCGCCTGGCTATTCGATCTCAGCCTAATGCAGGGCTTGCTGATCGGCTCCATCGTCGGTTCCACCGACGCCGCAGTGGTGTTCAACCTGCTCAATGGCAAGGGGCTCAACGAACGGGTCGGCGCCACTCTGGAAATCGAATCGGGCAGCAACGACCCGATGGCGGTGTTCCTCACCGTGACCCTGATCGACATGCTCGCCTCCGGCCGGGGCGATTTCGGCTGGGGCGTGCTGGTCAGCCTGCTGCAACAGTTCAGCATCGGCATCGCTCTCGGCCTCGCCGGCGGCTGGCTGCTGCTGAAACTGATCAATAACCTCGACGTGGCCGACGGCCTCTATCCGCTGCTGGCGGTCAGCGGCGGCATCATGATCTACGCCATCGCCGGCGCGATCGGCGGCAGTGGCATCCTCGCCGTCTACGTCTGCGGCCTGCTGATGGGTAACCGGCCGATCCGCAATCGCCACGGCATCTTGCATATATTCGACGGCCTGGCCTGGCTCAGCCAGATCGGCATGTTCCTGGCCCTCGGCCTGTTGCTCACGCCCAGCCAGTTGCTGCCCATCGCCGCGCCGGCACTGGCCCTGTCATTGTGGATGATCCTCGTCGCCCGTCCGCTATCGGTGTTCCTCGGCCTCCTGCCGTTTCGCAACTTCCACCTGCGCGAGCGGCTGTTCATCTCCTGGGTCGGCCTGCGCGGCGCGGTGCCGGTGATTCTCGCGGTTTTTCCGCTGATGGCCGGGCTGCCGCAGGCGAACCTCTACTTCAACGTGGCCTTCTTCATCGTGCTGGTGTCGCTGCTGCTGCAGGGCAGCACCCTCGGCTGGGCGGCGCGCAAGGCCAGGGTCGAGGTGCCACCTTCGCCCACGCCGATCTCGCGGACCGGCTTGCAGATTTACCCCACCAGCCGCTGGGAACTGTTCATCTACCGCCTGAGCGCCAACAAGTGGTGCATCGGCGCTGCCCTGCGCGACCTGAAGATGCCCGACGGCACGCGTATCGCCGCCTTGTTCCGTGGCCGGCAACTGCTCCATCCGTCCGGCAGTACCCGCCTGGAGATCGGCGACCTGCTCTGCGTGATCGGCCACGAGGAAGATCTGCCGAGTCTCGGCAAACTGTTCAGCCAGCCGCCCAAGACCGGCCAGAATCTGCGCTTTTTCGGCGACTTCGTGCTCGAAGGCGATGCCGAACTGGCCGCCCTGGCGGCGCTCTACGGCCTGAAGCTCGACGGCATCGACGGCAACCAGTCGCTCGGCCGTTTCATCGCCGAGCTGATCGGCGGCCATCCGGTGGTCGGCGATCAGGTGAAATGGAACGGCATGACCTGGACCGTGGCGGCCACCGAAGGCGACCGGGTGCGCAAGGTTGGCCTGAAGTTTCCAGAGGATGGCAGCCGTTCGGCACCTATTCTGTTAATCTAAACGTGTTTGTCGAGCAGGGGTGCGAAAACGGTTCCGTTTGTTAAACTGGGGCCTTTTTCAGCCGAAAGACCCAAACGCCATGACTGTTTCGCGTTCCCTGTTCAGCGTTCTTCTTCTCGCGCTTTGCCTCTACATTCCCGCCCTTCAAGCCGCCGAACCGCCCAGCCGCAAGGCCGTGCAGTCCAGCCTGGACAACCTGGCCGGACGCAAGCTGCCGGAAGCCGAGCAAGCGGTCATCAAGCAGCAGCTCGAAGACACCCTGCTCCAGCTCGATCTCCTTCAGGAGAGCGGGAAGGCCATGGAGGAACTCAAGCGCCGCCTGGCCGACGCGCCCCAGCAGATCAAGTCCGCCCAGCGCGAGATGGAGAGCCTCAAGGAGGCCGCGCAGAAACCAGTGGCCCAGCCGAACGGCAACACTTCGCTGCCACGCCTGATGGACCAGTTGACCACCCGCAACAATCAGATGGCCGAATGGCAGCAGGCGCTGAACGAGGCCAACAGCCTGCTGGTCAGCTCGCAGACCCGCCCGGAGCGGGCACAGACGGAAATCGCCGCGAACCAGACCCGTATCCAGGAAATCAACACCCTCCTCAAAAGCGGCAAGCAGGGCGGCAAGCCGCTGAGCGCAGAAGGCCGCGGCCTGCTGGAGGCCGAACTGGCCGCTTTGGAAGCCAAGACTGCCTTGCGCCGCCAGGAACTGGCGGGCAATAGCCAACTCCTGGAGCTGGGCACCAGCCAGCGCGACCTGATGCAGGAACGCATCCAGCGCCTGGCCAAGGAAATCGCCGACCTGCAGGCAGCAATCAATGAAAAGCGCAAAGCGTTGTCCGAAGAGACCTTCGCCGAGCTTTCGCGCGATGCCAGCGCGGCCGGCTCCGACAGCCTGCTGGCCAAGGAGACCGCGGCCAACCTGAAGCTGTCCGATGCCCTGCTGCGCACCACTGACCGCCTCAACGAGCGCACCCGGCAGAACCTGGAAACCAAGCACACCCTGGACAGCCTCAGTCAGAACGAGCAGACCCTGGAGGAGCAGATCGAGGTCCTGCGCGGCAGCCTGCTGCTGGCCAAGATTCTCTTCCAGCAGAAGCTCGCCCTGCCCCAGGTGCGGATCGACAGCCGCCTCGCCGACGAAATCGCCGACATCCGCCTTTACCAGTTCGAACTCAGCCAGACGCGTGGCAAGATCACCGACCCCGAGGCCTACGTCGACGAGTTGCTGGCCAAACAGGTGGCCGAAGGGGAAGCGCCGGCCGACCCGGCGATGCGCAACGATTTGCTGGAGCTGGTGAGGAGCCGCGCCGAGCTGATCGAGCGGCTCGACCACGAACTCAACGCGCTGCTCAACGAGGAAATCACCCTGCAGTTGAACCAGAAGCAGTTGCTCGACACCGCCGAGAAAATGGGCGCCACCCTGGAAGAGCAACTGTTCTGGATTCCGAGCAACAAGCCGCTCGATGTGGACTGGCTGAAGGAGGCGCCGCACCGCCTTCAGGAGCAGGTCACCGGCACGTCCTGGACGACCATCCTCAAGGACCTGGGCTCCGGCCTGATCCAGCGCCCCTGGGTCTTCCTGCCGCTGCTGCTGCTGATCGGCGTGCTGCTCTGGCAGCGCGGGGCCATCACCCGCAAGCTCGACGCGCTGCACGCCGACATCGGCCACTACCGCCGCGACAGCCAGCGGCATACCCCACTGGCACTGCTCTTCAACCTGCTGTTGGCGCTGCCCGGCACCCTGTTCCTCGCTCTCTGCGGTTACACCTTGCAGATGGACGCGCGCGGCCAGAACCCTTACCTGGGCATCGCGCTGAACGACATGGCGCTGGCCTGGCTGATGCTTTACAGCACCTACAAGATCCTTGCTCCCGGCGGCGTGGCCGAACTGCATTTCGGCTGGGCCCGACTGCAGGTCGCCTTCCTGCGCAAGCAGATGCGTCGCTTCACCATCGTGGTGCTGGCCCTGGTCGGGGTGGTCGGCTTCGCTCGCAACCAGCCGGGTGCGCTGGACAACGACGTGCTCGGCATCCTCGTCCTGCTGTCCGGCTATTCGCTGATGGCCTGGCTGCTCGGCAAGCTCCTACTGCGCGGCCCGGCCAGCCAGAACGCTTCGCCGATCAACCTGCTGATCGGCTTGCTGTTCACCCTGCTGCCGGTCGGATTGATCCTCGGTCTGGTGCTCGGCTACTACTACACTGCCCTGCGGCTCAGCGACCGCCTGGTGCAGACCCTTTACGTGCTGCTGTTCTGGGCGCTGATCGAGGCCACCGTGGTGCGCGGCCTGTCGGTCGCGGCGCGCCGGCTGGCCTACCAACGCGCGCTGGCCAAGCGCCAAGCGGCCGCGGTGGAAGGCAGCGAGACCGGCGAGACGATGGAGGAGCCGGTGCTCGACATCGAGCAGGTCAACCAGCAGTCGCTGCGGTTGATCCGCCTGGCCCTATTAGGCCTGCTGCTGACTACCCTGTACTGGGTCTGGGCTGACCTGATCACGGTGGTCGATTACCTCGACAACATCGTGCTCTATGAATTCACCGGCGGCACCGGCGCCACCGCCGGCCTGGTGCCGATCAGCCTGCGCGACCTGCTCGCCGCCCTGCTGATCGGCGTAGTCACCGTGGTCCTAGCGCGCAACCTGCCAGGCCTGTTGGAAATGTTAGTGCTCTCGCGCCTGAAGCTGGCCCAGGGCAGCGCCTACGCCACCACCACCCTGCTTTCCTACACCATTTACGGCTTCGGCCTGGTTACCGCGCTGTCCATCCTCGGGGTCAGTTGGGACAAGCTGCAATGGCTGGTCGCCGCGCTCTCGGTGGGCATCGGCTTCGGCATGCAGGAGATCATCGCCAACTTCATTTCCGGCCTGATCATCCTCTTCGAGCGTCCGATACGTATTGGCGATACGGTGACGGTGGGCGGAATCAGCGGCTCGGTGAACCGCATCCATATCCGCGCCACCCATATCGTCGATTCCGACCGAAAAATGGTGGTGGTGCCGAACAAGACCTTCATCACCAGCCAACTCATTAACTGGACCCTGACCGATACCATCACCCGTCTGGTACTCAAGGTCGGCGTCGGCTACGGCTCGAACCTGAATCGGGTGCGCGAACTGCTCTACCAGGCGGCCAACGAGAACCCCAGGGTACTGCGCGAACCGCCGCCGCTGGTATTGTTCCAGACCTTCGGTGACAGCACCCTGGATCACGAGCTGATCATCTACGTGCGCGAACTGGGCGACCGTGGCCGCGCCACCGATGAGATCAACCGGCGCATCGACGAGTTGTTCCGCGAGAACCAGATCGACATCGCCTTCCGCCAGGTCGACGTGTTCGTCAAGAACGCCAAGGGCCAGAAGCAACTGCTCGAGAGCGGCGAGGTCCAAGCGGCCCTCGGCGCCGTCGCGGACAAGACGGTGCGGCCCGAGCCGGCGGGCAAGGCGTGACTCCGGCGGCGCGCGTGCTATGGTGAGCTAACCCAGGCAGCGCCGGAGGACAGTTGTGAAACGCCTGAGCGAACTCGCCTTCGACAACCGCTTCGCCCGCCTCGGCGATACCTTCTCCACCGCGGTGACGCCGCTTCCCATCGCGTCGCCGCGGCTGGTGGTGGCGAGTCCCGCGGCGCTGGCGCTGCTCGATCTCGAACCGGCCGTGGCCGACGACCCGCAACTTGTCGAATACTGCGCCGGACAATGCCCCTGGCCGGGCGCCGAACCACGCGCCATGGCCTATTCCGGTCACCAGTTCGGCTTCTACAACCCCCAACTCGGCGATGGCCGGGGCCTGCTGCTCGGCGAAGTGATCAACACGGCGGGCGAGCGCTGGGACCTGCACCTGAAGGGCGCCGGCAAGACCCCCTATTCGCGGATGGGTGACGGCCGCGCCGTGCTGCGCTCGTCGATCCGCGAATTTCTCGCCAGCGAGCATCTACACGCCCTCGGCATTCCCACTTCACGGGCGCTCTGCGTGACCGCCTCGGACACTCCGGTCTGGCGCGAAACCGAGGAGCGCGCCGCGACCCTGCTGCGCCTGGCCCCCAGCCATGTGCGTTTCGGCCATTTCGAGTTCTTCTACTACAGCCGCCAGCACGAGGCCCTACGCCAGTTGCTGGACTACGTCATCGGCGAATATTTCGCCGACTGCCTCGCCCAGCCCGATCCCTACCGGGCCTTCTTCGACCGGGTGCTGGAACGCACCGCGGCGCTGCTCGCCCACTGGCAGGCCTATGGCTTCTGCCACGGGGTGATGAACACCGACAACATGTCGATCCTCGGCATCACCTTCGATTTCGGGCCATACGCCTTCCTCGACGACTTCGATCCAGGCTTCGTCTGCAACCATTCCGACGACACCGGCCGCTACTCCTTCGACAATCAAGTGCCCATCGCCCACTGGAACCTTTCCGCGCTGGGCCAGGCGCTGACCCCCTTCGTCGACAAGGACGCCCTGCTGGGCAGCCTCAAGCGCTTTCTGCCGCTGTTTCACGGCGCCTGGCTGGAACTGATGCGCCGCCGCCTCGGCTTCACCACGGCGGAGGCGGACGACCGCGAGCGAATACAGCGCCTCCTGCAACTGATGCGGGGCAGCGCGGTGGACTACAGCCGCTTCTTCCGCGAACTGGGCGACCGCCCGGCGGCAACCGCCTTGCGACGCCTGCGCGAGGATTTCGTCGACCTGGCCGGCTTCGATGCCTGGGCCGGCGACCACCTGGCGCGCCTGGCCCGCGAGAACGAGGCGGACGAGACCGCACGACGCGCGCGCATGCACGCCGTCAACCCGAAGTACATCCTGCGCAACTACCTGGCCCAGCAGGCCATCGAAGCGGCGGAGCGGGGAGATTACAGCCCGGTCCGCGAACTGCACACGGTGCTTTCCCAGCCCTTCGACGAACAGCCCGGCATGGAGCGCTACGCCGAACGCCCGCCGGAATGGGGCAAGCATCTGGAGATCAGTTGCTCGTCCTGACCGGTGCCGTCACACCAACCCTCTCATCGGCATCGGTCACGGTCTCTCAGCCCTGCCCCAGTTTGCGCAGCGCCTCCAGGCGAAAGGCGATGTCCTGTTCCAAGTCGGCCAGTTGGCGCTGCAGGCGCAGTCGGCTGGGTTTATCGTCGGCCGCCGCCAAGCTGGCCTGCAGGCTGGCGCGCTGCTGGAACAGCTCCACCTCGGCAGGCGGTATCCCGGCGCTCTTCAGTACCTGGAAAGCCATGCGCAATCCGGGTGGGGTCTGCAGCCAAGCCTCGTCGATCTCCAGCGGCTTGCCCGCGCCGGCGCGCAATTGACCGGCGGCTATCGCCCGGGCTAGTTGGCGGCCGATTTCGTCATCCAGCGCTTTCATGACGCCTCCTGTCGATCGTGACGCGGGAACTCAGGATGCCGCACACCGGACACGGCAGGCAATCGCATGCTCTTAATCCAATAAAGCATATAAACCTTCTCAAACATTCTTAGACTCTCTAAAAAAAGCCGCTTATCTTTGCGGCGGCTTCACTTTTGCCTGTTCTACCACCCACTGTCAGGCGCGACTGCATGAAAATCCGCGATCTCGATCTCAGCCAGAACCCGCTCAATGCGGAGCATCAGGCGCTGGGATTGCCCCCCGTAGAAGACATCGTCTCCCACCCGGACAACCATCCCGTCCTGCGCGCCGCCATGTGGGCAGCCGTGCTGATCCTCGCAGGATTACTGCTATTGCTTTCCTGGCGCCTGTTCTTCGGCGACAACGGCGGCAGCACAGGACTGCAGATCATCGAGCGGACCCTGGCCAGCCAGGCCTTCTGGAATGCCGTCGCCGTCGGTTTCTTCGCGCAGATGATCGATGGCGCGTTGGGCATGGCCTACGGTGTCACGGCCACCACTTTCCTGCTCGGCGCCGGCGCCTCGCCGGCCGCGGCCAGTGCCAGCGTGCACATCGCCGAGGTGTTCACCACCGGGCTGTCCGGTATCGCCCACGTCAAGCTGGGCAACGTCGACAAGTCGCTGTTCCTGCGCCTGCTGCTGCCGGGAATCGTCGGCGCGGTACTCGGCGCCGTACTGATTACCCAGTTCGACGGCAAGGCACTCAAGCCCTTCATTTCCACGTACCTGCTACTGATGGGCCTGTACATCCTGGGCAAGGCGTATCGCCACGTGGCCCAGCGCAAGGAGCCAAGGCATGTGGCCAAGCTGGCCCTGTTCGGCGGATTCGTCGATGCCGCCGGCGGCGGCGGCTGGGGACCGGTGGTCACCAGCAGCCTGCTCGGCTCCGGTAGCGACCCGCGCACCACGATCGGCTCGGTTAATTTCGCCGAGTTCTTTCTGACCCTTTCCAGCGCCGCGTCGTTCATCCTGCTAGCCGGACAGCCGGATACCTGGAAGCTGGTCGCCGGCCTGGTGTTCGGCGGTCTGTTCGCCTCCCCGTTCGCCGCCCTGCTGTGCAAGAAACTGTCGGCCAGGACCCTGCTGACTATCGTCGGCTGCCTGATCACATTGATCAGCGCTTACAACATCTATACCGGACTGGCCTGAACCAAGGCCTCGAAGGCTCGTCGCCGAGCCCGCCGCGAGCGGCCGGCAAGGGCGAGCCGGCACGGACGCTTGATTTCCCTGCGCGCACCTCCAGATAGGAAACGGACAGCCCTCGTGGAGCCCGCCATGACCGACGCCCTGCTGATCCCCTGCCCGCACTGCCACAGCCTCAACCGCCTCCCCGCCGCGCGCCTGGGCGAGGCGCCGCGCTGCGGGCGCTGCAAGAGCCCCGTGCTGCCCGGCAAGCCCTTCGCCGTCGACGCCGCCGGTTTCGCCGCCCAGCTCAAGGGCGACCTGCCATTGCTGCTGGACGTCTGGGCCGACTGGTGCGGGCCGTGCAAGGCCTTCGCGCCGGTCTTCGACCAGGCCGCTCGGGAACTGGCCCAGCAGGTGCGTCTGGCCAAGCTGAACAGCGAGGCCGAAGCGCCGCTGGCCGGGCAGTTGGGCATCCGCTCGATTCCCACCCTGATCCTGTTCAGGGCCGGTCGCGAAGTGGCCCGCCAGAGCGGTGCCCTGCCGCTACCGCAACTGCTCGCCTGGTTGCGCCAGCAGGGTGTCTGAAGCGCAGCTGGCGCCACATCACGGCGACAGCGGGCTTGCCGCAGGTCAAGGCTACACCCCTGGCTTGCCGCCAGACTGAGGCTCTTTCGCGGAAGGAGGAAGAGCGCCATGGCCAAGCATATTCTGATCGCCCACGATCTCAGCCCGGAAGGCGATATCGCCTTGCATCGCGCCATTCAGCTCGCCGCCCAGTCGCAGGCACGCCTGACCCTGCTGCACGTGGCCGCCAACCAGCTCTCGCCGGCGCTGCTCGCCCGGCTGCGCAGCACCGAGGAGCAAACCCTGGCCAACCATCTGCAGGGCCGGCCGGCCCTCGACGTTCAACTGCGCCTGGAGGTGGGGCCCCATCCCGCCGAACTTATCCTGCAATACATCAGTCTCGGCAACTGCGACCTGCTGGTGCTCGGCAGCCATCACCGGCAGCCGGCGCAGGGCTTCGCCGGCAGCGTGCGGGAACGCGTCCTGCAAGCCAGCCCGGTTCCCGCGCTGATCGCCATCGATCCGGCCGATACGACCTACGAGCGCGCCCTCGCCGCCATCGACTTCTCCCCCTGTGCCAGCCGCGCCCTGCGCGCGGCCTGGCAACTGCTGCCGCCCGGCGCGCAGTTCAGGGCCCTGCACGTACAGGAGGTCGCCGCTATCCATGCCACCGACAATCTGGACGAGCAGGCTTTCCAGCAGTCGCTCTTCGAGCGCTTCATCGGTGCCGAATTCACTGCCCTACCGCCGCGCGTCGTGCAGTTCAGTTACGACTTCCAGAGCGGCGAGCGGCAGACCTGTCTGGACGCCGCGATCGCCAGCCAGCGCACGCAACTGCTCGCCCTCGGCAGGCACAGCCGCGATGACCTGAGCGAGCGGCTGCTCGGCAGCCTGACCCGCTACTACCTGGACAACCCGCCCTGCGATTTGCTGGTGATGCGTTAGTCAGTCGGCCGACTCCAGCAGGTCGTGCAGCGCGACGAACTGGCGAGTCAGCCTGTGCTTCGGCTCGAGATGGATCAGCGGCCTGCAGGCCTGGTGCGACTCGCGCATCTTCACCGAGCTGCCGAGGTACACCGGCAGCACCGGCAGCGACTCGGCGATCAGTTCGTCGAGCATGCGCTGCGGCAGCACGGCCTGGGGCAGGAACTGATTGACCACTATGCCCTCGACCCTCAGGTGCTCGTTGTGGTCCTCGCGCAGTTCGTCGATCTCGGCGAGCAGAGCATACAGCGCCTGGCGCGAGAAGCTGTCGCAGTCGAAAGGAATCAGCACACGATCGGCGGCGATCAGTGCGGAAACCGTATAGAAATTCAACGCCGGCGGCGTATCCAGGTAAATCCGCTCGTAATCCTCGCCCAGCTCGTCGAGCAGCCTGCGCAGCCGGGTGATTTTGTGCTTGGCCTCCAGCTTGTGCTGCAGGTCGGCCAGCTCGGCCGAGGCGGTGACCAGATCGAGGTTGGCGAAAGGCGTTTCGATCACCTTGACCTTCGGCCGCTTGCCCACTCCATCGGTGAGCACCTGCTTGAAGAAGTCGGCGATCCCCAGCGGGATGTCCTCGCCGCAGAAACCACTGAGATAGTGGGTGGAGTTGGCCTGGCTGTCGAGATCGACCAGCAGGGTGCGATAGCCCTCCGCCGCGCTCACCGCTGCCAGATTGCAAGCGATGCTCGACTTGCCGACCCCACCCTTCTGATTGAACACCACACGCCGCATGCCATCGCCTCCTTCCGCCGATCTACCGAAGATTCCGCAAGCATTTAACCCCATTTCCGCCGGCGCGTGCGCTTATCCCTTGGTAATCGCCTGCGGCGGCTGCGCCTCGCGCGCCTCCCGTTCGAGCAACTCGGCGAAGCGCCGCACCAGCGGCGAGCTCTCGTCGCGCCGACGCACCAGCCAAACCGCGGTGCTAGCGCCCGGATCGAGCAGGATGCGGTAGACCACACCATCAACGCGCATGCGACTGAACGAGGCCGGCAGCACGGTGACGCCCAGGCCGGTGGCGACCAGGCCGATCAGGGTCATAGCCTCGCTGGCCTCCTGCACGATACGCGGGATGAAGCCGGCGGCCCGGGCCAGACCGAGCAACTGGTCGTAGAGCCCGGTGCCAAAACTACGCGGAAAAAACACGAAGGGTTCTTCGCCCAGCTCCGCCAGATGCACGCCGTCGGCGCGGCCGCCGGCCAGCGGATGCCCGACCGGCAGGACCACCACCAGCGGCTCGGCGAACAGCTCCAGGGCTACCAGTTCCGCCGGCAGGGGAAATAGCGGGCGCAGCACCCCGACCTGCAGCCGTCTTTCGTGGATCGCCTCGGCGACTCCGCGGCTGCTCAGCTCGCGCAGGTCCAGATGCACCTCCGGGCAAGCCTGGCGGAAGGCGCGGATCGCCCGTGGAATGCTAGAGGTGAAGGACGCCGAGCAAGTGAAGCCGACCTTCAACTCGCCCAGTTCGCCACGCTGGGCGCGCCGGGCCACGGCGACCGCCTGCTCCAGTTGGGCCAGCACCTGACGCGCCTCGGGTAGGAACAGCCGGCCGACTTCGCTAAGCACGACTCGACGATTGGTGCGCTCGAACAGGCGCACGCCAAGTTCCTCTTCTAGCGCCTGGATCTGCTGGCTCAGCGGCGGCTGGGAAATCCCCAGTTGCTCGGCGGCGCGGCCGAAGTGCAACTCCTCGGCGACGGCGATGAAATAGCGCAGATGACGCAGTTCCATGACAGCCCCATTGATTCGCGGAACATATCAAACCAGTCGAATAATATATTGGAACCGAAGATATCGCCTCCCCTATGCTGGTTGGCATCCCATCGACCACCAGTCGATGAGCGCCCGTACCGAGGTCGAGATGAATAGCCTTGCCGCCCAACCCGCGCCCGCCAGCGCCGCAACCGCTCCCCGGATCGAAAAGGGCACGACGCAATTCCGCCGTACCTGCTGGGCGTTGTTCGCCGCCGGCTTCGCCAGCTTCGCCCTGCTCTACTGCGTGCAGCCGATGATGCCGGCATTCTCCACAGCCTTCGCCTTGAACGCGGCGCAGAGCAGCCTGGCGTTGTCGATCTCGACCATCGCCCTGGCCATAGGCCTGCTGATCACCGGTTCGCTGTCGGACGCCATTGGCCGCAAGCCGGTGATGGTCACTGCGCTGTGTGCGGCGGCGCTGCTCACCCTGCTCAGCTCGCTGGTACCCGGCTGGCATGCCTTTCTGCTGCTTCGTGCGCTGCTCGGCCTGGTCCTGAGCGGCCAGGTGGCGGTGGCGATGTCCTATCTCAGCGAAGAGGTAGATCCGCGCCATCTGGGCCTGGCCATGGGCCTGTACATCTCCGGCAACTCCCTGGGTGGCATGGGCGGTCGGCTGATCGGCGGCGTACTGCTGGACTTCTTCTCCTGGCAGACGGCGCTGGCCGCCCTCGGCCTTCTGGCGCTGCTCGCGGCATTGACGTTCTGGCGTCTGCTGCCGGATTCGCGGTACTTCCAGGCAACTCCACTGAGCTTCGCCAACCTGGCCCACGGCCTGCGCCTGCACTTTTCCGACCGAGGCTTGCCCTGGCTGTTCCTTGAAGCCTTCCTGCTGGTCGGCAGCTTCGCCGCCTTGTTCAACTACATGAGCTTCCGCCTGCTCGAACCGCCCTACGGACTGAGTATGAGCCTGGTCGGCCTGCTTTCGGTCGTCTACCTGTCGGGCACCTACAGTTCGACCCAGGCCGGCGCGCTGGCCGATCGCCTGGGTCGGCACCGGGTGTTCTGGCCGACGATCCTGCTGATGCTCGGCGGCGTTCTGCTAACCCTGTGCACGCCGCTGGGGCTAGTGCTCGCCGGCATGCTGCTGTTCGCCTTCGGTTTCTTCGCCGCCCACTCGCTGGCCAGCAGTTGGGTCGGCCGCCGCGCCCTGCAGGCCCGCGGCCAGGCTTCATCGCTGTACCTGTTCAGCTTCTACGCCGGCTCCAGCGTGGCCGGCACGGTGGGCGGCCTCTTCTGGCAGCACGGCGGCTGGACCGGCGTCAGCCTGTTCATCGCCGCCCTGCTCGGCCTCGCCCTGCTCGTGGCCCTGCGCCTGTCGTACCTGCCGCCGAAGCAGGCACTGGCCTGAATCTGCGAAACGCAAAAGCCCGATCGGGCTTTTGCATTGTGCGCGCGGACCTTCAGCAATGGTATTGCGCCGACAGTTCGTGCACCGCCTCGAAAAAGGCGCCGGCATGGGCCGGATCGACCTCGGGGGTGATGCCATGGCCGAGGTTGAATACATGCCCGGAGCCTGCGCCGTAGCGGGCGAGGATGCGCGCCACCTCGGCGCGGATCGCCGCCGGGTTGGCGTAGAGGACACTCGGGTCCATATTGCCCTGCAGAGCCACCTTGTCGCCGACCTGGGTACGGGCATCGCCGATATCGCAGGTCCAGTCCAGCCCCAAAGCTTCGGCGCCGCTCCCAGCCATGGCCTCCAGCCACAGGCCGCCGCCCTTGGTGAAAAGGATCACCGGCACGCGCCGGCCTTCGTGCTCACGGATCAGACCGTCGACGATCCTCTTCATGTAGGCCAGGGAAAACTCCTGATAGGCCGCCGACGACAGGCTGCCGCCCCAGGAGTCGAAGATCTGCACCGCCTGGGCGCCGGCCAGGATCTGCCCGTTGAGGTAGGCGGTGACCGCCCGGGCCAGCTTGTCGAGCAGGGCGTGCATGGCCTGCGGATTGTCGTAGAGCATCGCCTTGGACTTGCGGAAGTCCTTGCTGGAGCCGCCTTCGACCATGTAGGTGGCCAGGGTCCAGGGACTGCCGGAGAAGCCGATCAGTGGCACACGGCCGTTCAGCTCGCGACGAATGGTGCGTACTGCCGCCATCACGTAGCCCAGGTCCCGCTCGGGATCGGGCACCGGCAGGGCCTCGATGTCCGCCGGGCTGGAAACCACCTTGCGAAAGCGCGGCCCCTCCCCGCTCTCGAAATACAGACCCAGCCCCATGGCGTCGGGAACGGTCAGGATGTCGGAGAAGAGGATCGCCGCATCCAGTTGCGGATAGCGGTCCAGCGGCTGCAGGGTCACCTCGCAGGCCAGCTCGGGATTCATGCACAAACTCATGAAATCGCCCGCCTTCGCCCGGGTCGCCCGGTATTCCGGCAGGTAGCGGCCGGCCTGGCGCATCATCCACACTGGAGTGACGTCGACGGGTTGCTTGAGCAGGGCGCAAAGAAAGCGGTCGTTCTTCAGGACGGTCATGGCAGGGTTCCAGCGGGAGAATGCCGGACATTTTCGCAAAGCCCGACGCAAAAGGCACGGCGAGCGCCGTGCCTCCTGGCCGAGCGGGGCCTGCGGTCGTCTCAGAGGCCCAGATAGTCGAGGATGCCCTCGGCCGCCTGGCGGCCTTCATAGATCGCCGTGACCACCAGATCGGAGCCGCGCACCATGTCGCCGCCGGCGAAGACCTTCGGGTTGCTGGTCTGGTGCTTGAACGGGTTGTCGTGCAGCGGCGCGATCACCCGGCCCTGGCTGTCGGTCTTGATCTGCAGCGCCTCGAACCAGGGCGCCGGGCTCGGACGGAAGCCGAAGGCGATCACCACGGCATCGGCCGGGAGGATCTCCTCGGAACCGGGAATCGGCTCGGGACTGCGCCGGCCGCGGGCATCCGGCTCGCCGAGGCGGGTTTCCACCACCTTGACGCCTTCCACCCTGTCCTCGCCGACGATGGCGATAGGCTGGCGGTTGTAGAGGAACTTCACCCCCTCGTCCTTGGCGTTCTTCACTTCGCGGCGGGAGCCCGGCATATTCTCCTCATCGCGGCGGTAGGCGCACGTCACGCTCTTGGCGCCCTGGCGGATCGAGGTGCGGTTGCAGTCCATGGCGGTGTCGCCGCCGCCCAGCACCACCACCTTCTTGCCTTTCATGTCGATGAAGTCTTCCGGGGACTTCTCGAAGCCGAGGTTGCGGTTGACGTTGGCGATCAGAAAATCCAGCGCGTCGTACACGCCCGGCAGGTCCTCGCCGGGGAAACCGCCCTTCATGTAGGTATAGGTACCCATGCCGAGGAACACCGCGTCGAATTCGTCGAGCAGCTGCTGCATGGTCACGTCCTTGCCCACCTCGGTGTTCAGGCGGAACTCGACGCCCATGCCGGCGAACACCTCGCGGCGCCGGCTCATCACGCTCTTCTCCAGCTTGAACTCGGGAATGCCGAAGGTCAGCAGGCCACCGATTTCCGGGTTGCGATCGAACACCACCGGGGTCACGCCGTTACGCGCCAGGATATCGGCGCAACCGAGGCCGGCGGGACCGGCACCGACCACCGCGACGCGCTTGCCGGTCAGGGTGACCTTGGACATGTCGGGACGCCAGCCCATGGCGAAAGCAGTATCGGTGATGTACTTCTCCACCGAACCGATGGTCACCGCGCCGAAGCCGTCGTTCAGGGTGCAGGCGCCCTCGCAGAGACGGTCCTGCGGGCAAACCCGGCCGCAGACCTCCGGCAGGGTATTGGTCTGATGCGACAGCTCGGCAGCGGCCAGGATGTTGCCCTCGGACACCAGCTTCAGCCAATTCGGCACGAAGTTGTGCACCGGGCATTTCCACTCGCAGTAGGGGTTGCCGCAGCCAAGGCAGCGATGCGCCTGCTCCTGGGCCTGCTGCGGCTTGAACAGGTCGTAGATCTCGACGAATTCCTTCTTGCGCTGGCGCAGCAGCTTCTTCTTCGGATCCTTGCGCCCGACTTCGATGAACTGGAAATCGTTGTTCAGACGTTCAGTCATTTCAAAACCTCTATCTATACAGCAGCGGCGAGCCCCCGGCTGCGGCTGCAAGACACATCGGGATGGGCCGGAAGTCCCGCGCCCGGCGCGGGACCGCGGCCGAAGCTGCTTATTGCGGGTTGGCGCGGGTACTGGAAAGCAGCGACTGCAGGCTCGCCGCCTTCGGCTTGACCAGCCAGAACATGCGCAAGTAGTCGTCCAGGTTTTCCAGCAGGTGGGCGCCCCACTGGCTGCCGGTCTCGGCCACGTACTCGGCCAGCACCTGCTGCAGGTGGCTGCGATGGGCCTCCATGGACTCCCCGCTGATCCGCTGCATCTCCACCAGTTCGTGATTCACCCGGTCGACGAAGCCGTTGTCCAGATCGAGCACATAGGCGAAGCCGCCGGTCATGCCGGAACCGAAGTTGTAGCCGGTCCGGCCCAGCACGCAGACGAAGCCGCCGGTCATGTATTCGCAGCAGTGGTCGCCGGTGCCCTCCACCACGGCATGGGCGCCGGAGTTGCGCACGGCAAAGCGTTCACCGGCGGTGCCGGCGGCGAACAGCCGGCCGCCGGTGGCACCGTACAAGCAAGTGTTGCCGAGAATGGCCGAGTCCTGGGTCTTGAAGACGCTGCCCTGGGGCGGGACTATCACCAGCTTGCCGCCGGTCATGCCCTTGCCTACGTAGTCGTTGGCATCGCCTTCCAGGTAGAGGTTCAGGCCGCCGGCGTTCCATACGCCGAAGCTCTGCCCCGCAGTGCCCTTGAAGCGGAAGGTGATCGGCGCATCGACCATGCCCTGGTTGCCGTGAACCTTGGCGATCTCGCCGGAAATTCGGGCTCCGATGGAGCGGTCGCAGTTGCAGATGTCCAGCGCGAACTCGCCGCCGCTCTTGGCCTTGATCGCCGGCCGGGCCATCTCGACCATCTTCTCGGCCAGCAGGCCCGGATCGAACGGCGGGTTCTTCTCCACCTCGCAGAACTGCGGCTTGTCGTCCGGGATATGGGCGCTGCCGAGCAGCGGACTCAGGTCCAGGTGAGCCTGCTTGGCGGTCTCGCCCGGCAGCAGTTCGAGCAGGTCGGTGCGGCCGATCAGTTCGCCGAGGCTGCGCACGCCCAGCCTGGCCAGCCATTCGCGGGTTTCCTGAGCGACGTAGGTGAAGAAGTTGGTCACCATATTCACGGTACCGATGAAGTGTTCCTTGCGCAGCTTGTCGTTCTGGGTGGCCACGCCGGTGGCGCAGTTGTTCAGATGGCAGATGCGCAGGTACTTGCAGCCCAGGGCGATCATCGGCGCGGTGCCGAAGCCGAAGCTTTCGGCGCCGAGGATGGCCGCCTTAATTACGTCGAGGCCGGTCTTCAGGCCGCCGTCGGTCTGTACCCGCACCTTGCCACGCAGGTCGTTGCCGCGCAGGGTCTGGTGCGCTTCGGCCAGGCCCAGTTCCCAGGGACTGCCGGCGTAGCGGATGGAGGTCAGCGGCGATGCGCCAGTGCCGCCGTCGTAGCCGGAGATGGTGATCAGATCAGCATAGGCCTTGGCCACGCCGGCGGCGATGGTGCCGACGCCCGGCTCGGCCACCAGTTTCACCGAAACCAGTGCCTGCGGGTTGACCTGCTTGAGGTCGTAGATCAGTTGCGCTAGATCCTCGATGGAATAGATATCGTGGTGCGGCGGCGGCGAGATCAGAGTCACACCGGGTACCGCGTAGCGCAGACGGGCGATCAGGCCGTTGACCTTGCCGCCCGGCAACTGGCCGCCCTCGCCAGGCTTGGCGCCCTGTGCCACCTTGATCTGCAGCACTTCGGCGTTGACCAGGTACTCGGGCGTGACCCCGAAGCGCCCGGTGGCCACCTGCTTGATCTTCGAACTCCTGATGGTGCCGTAGCGCGCCGGGTCCTCACCGCCCTCGCCGGAGTTGGAGCGCGCGCCCAGGCTGTTCATCGCCTCGGCCAGGGACTCGTGGGCCTCCGGCGACAGGGCGCCGAGGGAGATGCCAGCGGAGTCGAAGCGCTTGAGAATCGCCCCCAGCGGCTCGACCTCGTCCAATGCTAGCGGCTCGGCGACCTCCTTGACCTTGAGCAAGTCGCGCAGCATCGACACCGGCCGCTGGTCGACCAGGGCGCTGTACTCCTTGAACTTGGCGTAGTCGCCCTGCTGCACGGCGGCCTGCAGAGTACTCACCACATCCGGGTTGTAGGCGTGGTATTCGCCGCCAAAGACGAACTTCAACAAGCCGCCCTGCTGGATCGGCTTGCGCTTGCTCCAGGCCTCGGCGGCCAGCAGCTTCTGCTCGGCCTCCAGGTCGACGAAGCGCGCGCCCTTGATACGCGAGGCGACGCCACGGAAGCTCAGCTCCACCACCTCGTCGGCCAGGCCGACCGCTTCGAACAATTGGGCGCCACGATAGGAAGCCACGGTGGAAATGCCCATCTTCGAGAGGATCTTCAGAAGGCCCTTGGAGATGCCCTTGCGGTAGTACTTGAACACATCGTCCATGTCGCCCAGTACTTCGCCGGTCCGAATCAAGTCGGCCAGCACCTCGTAGACGAGGAAGGGGTAGACCGCGGTGGCGCCGAAGCCCAGCAGCACGGCGAAGTGATGGGGATCGCGGGCGGTGGCGCTCTCCACCAGGATGTTGCAGTCGCAGCGCAGGCCCTTCTCGACCAGGCGGTGGTGCACCGCGCCGACGGCCAGGGAAGCGTGCGCCGGCAGCTTGCCGGGGACGATATGGCGGTCGGACAGCACCAGAATCACCTTGCCGCCGCGCACAGCCTCTTCAGCCTGGTCGGCGATGTTGCGCACCGCAGCTTCAAGGCCTAGCGACTCGTCGTAGTTGAGGTCGATGAAATGCCGTTCGAAGCCCTCGCGCTCGAGGTTCATGAGGCTGCGCCACTTGGCCGGGGAGATCACCGGCGTGGTCAGGATCGCCCGGTTGGCGTGCTCGGCGGTTTCCTCGAACACGTTGCGCTCGGCGCCCAAGCAGGTTTCCAGGGACATGACAATGGACTCGCGCAGCGGGTCGATCGGCGGGTTGGTGACCTGGGCGAACTGCTGGCGGAAATAGTCGTAGGGCGAACGCACGCGCTTGGACAGTACGGCCATGGGGGTGTCGTCGCCCATCGAGCCGACCGCTTCCTGGCCCTGCTCGGCGAGCGGACGCAATACCTGGTCACGCTCCTCGAAGGTGACCTGGAACATCTTCATGTACTGCTTGAGCTGCTCGGCGTCATAGGCCGAAGTGCCTTCGCTCTCGTCCAGGTTGGCCTGGATGCGCAGGGCATTCTGGCGCAGCCATTTCTTGTAGGGATGGCGCGACTTCAGGCGGCTGTCGATGTCGTCGGTGTGCAGAACCTCGCCGGTTTCAGTATCCACGGCGAGGATCTGTCCCGGGCCGACCCGCCCCTTGGCGATGACGTCTTCCGGTGCGTAGTTCCACACACCGATTTCCGAGGCCAGGGTGATGTAGCCATTCCCGGTGGTCACCCAGCGCGCTGGGCGCAGGCCGTTGCGGTCGAGCAGACAGACGGCGTAGCGGCCGTCGGTCAGCACCACGCCGGCCGGACCGTCCCAGGGCTCCATGTGCATGGAGTTGTACTCGTAGAAGGCGCGCAGGTCGGCGTCCATGGTCTCGACGTTCTGCCAGGCCGGCGGAATGATCATGCGCAGGCCGCGAAACAGGTCCATGCCGCCGGTGACCAGCAGTTCGAGCATGTTGTCCATGCTCGAGGAGTCGGAGCCGGTCCGGTTGACCAGCGGTGCCAGGCTTTCCAGATCGGGCAGCAGTTCATTGGCGAACTTCAGGCGGCGCGCCTGGGCCCAATTGCGGTTGCCGGTGATGGTATTGATCTCGCCGTTGTGGGCGAGGAAGCGGAACGGCTGGGCCAGCGGCCATCTCGGCAGGGTGTTGGTGGAGAAGCGCTGGTGGAACACGCAAATCGCCGTGGCTAGGCGCTCGTCGCCGAGGTCCGGGTAGAAGCGCGCCAGATCGGCGGGCATCATCAGGCCCTTGTAGATGATGTCCTTGTGCGACAGGCTGCAGACGTAGAAGTCCTGATCCGCCAGCGCCACCTCGGCGCGCCGCCGGGCGAAGAACAGCTTGATGGCGAAGTCCTGGTCGGAAAGGCCCTCGCCGACGACGAACACCTGCTCGATGCGCGGCAGGCGCTCGAGGGCCAGCGGACCGAGTACGGAGGTGTCCACCGGCACTTCGCGCCAGCCCACCAGGCCCAGTCCCTGCGCGGCGATTTCCTTGCTCAGGCGCGCACGCGCGATCTCGGCCCCGGCGGCGTCCTGGCTGAGAAAGACCATGCCGACCGCGTACTGCCCAGGCAGTTCCGTGCCGAAATGCTCCTTGGCCTTGGCACGCAGGAAGGCATCCGGCTTCTGCATCAGCAGGCCGCAACCGTCGCCAGTCTTGCCGTCGGCATTGATGCCGCCGCGGTGGGTCATGCAGGTCAGCGCTTCAATGGCGGTTTGCAGCAGGTGATGACTCGCCTCGCCGCGCATATGGGCAATCAGACCGAAGCCGCAGTTATCCTTGAATTCTTCAGGATGGTACAGACCTGCTTTCATAGACACTCTCACCGGGCAGATTCTTTGCTTTCAAAACGTGCTCGCCTGCGCGACCGGGACCATCCTCGACGTCGGACAGGCAAAAGGGCGACTATTGTCGCATACCCCACCCACTCACTACAAACGCCCAGGTCGTTTTCTCGTAGCAGGGTGTCGCGATCTTGAAAGATAAATCGAATCCGTCGTGTTAGAGCGATATCAGCGCACGCCGGCCTCCTGCTGAATGCTGGCAAAGGTACGCGGCCAGGGCTTGCTGGCCTGCACCGATGCCGGAAGGGTCCTGACCGCCGCCTGCGCTTCGGCGCGGCTGGCGAAGCTGCCGTAGGTGACCACGAACAGCGGCTTCCCCTGATACAATTTCCGGAAATAACGGTAGCCCGCCCCCTGGGCACGCACGAAGGCCTGGGCGCCGCTTTCCGAGCGCGTGCCCAGTACCTGCAGGGCATAGCGCGTAGCCGCCTGGGAGCGATACCAGTCGCTTCCGGCCGACGCGGCGGACGACGCGGCAACCGCCGGCTGTGAGACGGGAGCCGCCGGGGCCGACTTCGTGGCGACCGGCGCAGTGGGGGCGGACGGAGCCTGCGCGGGCGGCGCGGCCGGCTTCGCGACGGCTGGAGCTGGGGCTGGGGCTTGAGAGGCGGGCTGAGTCGTCGGCTGCACCGCCGTCGGCGCCCTGACCTCGGGCTTCGGCGCAGGTACCGACGGCACGACGGGCGCCTGCACGGTCGGCGCAAGTGCGGAACTGGCAGTGGCGGCCACGACCGCCGCCGGACCGGCGATCCCGATATCCTCGGCATCAACCTCGCCCGCGGCCTGGGCCAGAGGCTCGCGCAGCACCGGCTGGGCGCCGCCCGCTACGGACGACGCGGGCGCGGCGCCAGTCGGCTCGGGCCGGGTGCTCGGTGCCTCCGCCTGCGGTTGCTGCGCTACAGGCTCCTCGTCTCCCGTTCCGCCGCGCATGAACCAGCCCACCGCCACGGCCAGGACGACCCCGGCCAGAGCGAGCAGGTGCTTCTTCGGCAGCATCGCGCCCGGCGCGCGCTCATCCTCTTCCTCGTGTCCGGCCAGCATTTCCTCGTGCAGCAGTTCGCGAGCGAGCCGGTTGATCTCTCCCGGCCAGCCGCCGGCCCCACGGTGAATCGCCTCGATCTGTTCGTCGCTGAACAGGTCGATGTCGCCTCCCGCACCCTCCAGGCGCTGCGCCAGGTATTCGCGCGTGTCATCCAATGTGTAGGGATTCAGCCGCAGCACATGGAAGCGCTCCTCGCCGTCGGCCAGGGCCTGCAAGCGCACCACCAGTTCCGGCTCGCCGAACAGGAACACATGCGGCCGCCCTATATCGGTTCCCGCCGCCAGAGCCAGCAGCGCATCGAGGGCGGCCGTTTCCAGAAGCTCCGCATCGTCTACCAGCAGGTAGAGGCTGTGGCCCGCAGAGACCAGCCGCTCCACTTGATCCAGGATCGCTCGCTCGTCCGCACGATCCAGACCCAGGCCGAGGGCGACCTGTCGCAACAGGCCGTCGACATGTGTCGAGGCCCGCGCGGAAACCACGACGCACTGCACCGTCTGTTTGTTGCTGCTGGCCACCAGCGCCTGCCGGAGAAGTGTCTTGCCGCTGCCCGATGGCCCGCTGACCACCAACAGCAGGCGGCTGTAACGGGCGAGGTGGTGCAACTGGCCGAGCACCTGTTTGCGCTGCGCAGGGAAGAACTTGAAGTTCGGCGTTCGCGGCGCGAAGGGGTCGTGGCTGAGTTGGTAGTAGATCAGGAGGGCATCGTCTGCATGCAAACTAGTCATGGCTTTCTCAGTGACTGATCTGTTCCATCAGAGTCCGGTAATCGGTATCCAGGGTGGCCTGCAGGGCCTCGTGCGGGAAGTCTCCAGTCACTACCGCCTCGCCCAGGCGCCTGAGCAGCACCAGCCGCAGACGGCCGCCCAGAACCTTCTTGTCGACGGCCATGTGCCCGAGGAAGTCGTCCGCCGACATCTGCGCCGGCGGCACCACGGGCAGTCCCGCGTGCTGCAGCAGGCGGATGCCGCGATCGCGCTCGGCCTCGCCGAGCCAGCCGAGGCGCCGGGACATCTCCAGGGCCATGACGGACCCCGCGGCCACCGCCTCGCCGTGCAGCCATGCACCATAGCCCATGTGGGTTTCGATGGCATGACCGAAGGTGTGCCCCAGGTTCAGGGTGGCGCGCACGCCCGACTCACGTTCGTCGACACCGACCACCCGCGCCTTGGCCGCGCAGGAGCGGGCGATGGCCTCGGTCAGGGCCGCCGCATCCAGAGCGCGAAGCGCCGCCATGTGGGTTTCCAGCCAGCCGAGGAAGGACTCGTCGCAGATCAGGCCGTACTTGATCACCTCGGCTAGGCCGGCGGATAGTTCCCGCTCGGGCAGGGTCGCCAGCGTAGCGGTATCGATCACCACGGCCTTCGGCTGATAGAAGGCGCCGATCATGTTCTTGCCCAGCGGGTGATTGATGCCGGTCTTGCCGCCGACCGAGGAGTCCACCTGGGACAGCAAGGTGGTCGGAATCTGGATGAAGTCGACCCCGCGCTGGTAGCAGGCGGCAGCGAACCCCGCCATGTCGCCGACGACGCCCCCGCCGAGGGCGATGAGGGTGGTGCGCCGGTCGTGCCGGGCCTCGAGCAGACCGTCGAAAACCTTCTGCAAGGTTTCCCAGTGCTTGAAGACCTCGCCGTCCGGCAGCACGATGGGCGTCAGCTCATGGCCAGCCAGGGTTTGGGACAACCGCTTCAGATAGAGCGGCGCGACGGTCTCGTTGGTGACCACCGCCACTTGGCGACCGGCCAGATGCGGAACTATGCATTCCGCCCGATCCAGCAGGCCGGCTCCAATATAGATGGGATAGCTACGCTCGCCGAGATCAACTTGTAACGTCTGCATAAAATCCCCCGCTTTGGAAAGATCGCTAGGATAACGCAGTTGCCTGCGGCGTCACCGTGGCGGCAACGTGTGCAGGCGGTCAAGGATTTCCTCTACAACCATGCGTGGCGGGCGTTCGTCGGTTTCCACCACCAGGTCGGCGATCTCCCGGTACAGGGGGTCTCGGACGAGCATCAAGTCGCTCAGAACCCGTCCCGGATCGGCGGAATGCAGCAACGGACGATTGCGGTCGCGGGAAGTGCGCTCCAGTTGCTGGGCGACCGAGGCGTGCAGGTAAACGATCCGCCCGCCCGAACGCAAGGCGGCGCGATTCTCGGAGCGCAGCACGGCACCGCCCCCGGTGGCGAGCACGATGCCGTCGCTGGCGCAAAGCTTGCCGATCATCGCCTGCTCGCGCTCGCGAAAGCCCGCCTCGCCTTCCATGTCGAAGATCCAAGGAATATCGGCGCCGGTACGCTGCTCGATTTCCTTGTCGGAATCTTTGAACGCCAACCGCAATTCTTTGGCAAGCAAGCGCCCGATGGTGCTCTTGCCCGAGCCCATCGGGCCTACGAGGATTACATTTCGCACTGACTCAACGACTCACAGCGATGGCCTGGCTGTTAAGAATACGCGGAGTCAAGAAAACAAGCAGCTCGGATTTGCTGTCGGCGACCACGTCGCGGCGGAACAGGCGCCCGATCAACGGCAGGTCGCCTAGGAACGGCACCTTGTCCACGGACTTGGCCTGGATATTGGAGAAAACTCCGCCGATCACGATGGTTTCGCCGTCGCCGATCAGCACCTTGGCGTTGACCTCGTTCTCGTTGATCGGCGGCACACCGTTCAGGGCCTTGGCGAAGTCCGCCTGATCCTTGGTCACCTTCACCTCCATGATGATGCGGTTGTCAGGAGTGATTTGTGGCGTCACCTCCAGCGACAAGGCCGCCTCCTTGAAGGAAGTGCTGGTCGCGCCGCTGGAGCTAGCTTCCTGGTAGGGAATCTCCTCGCCGGTCAGGATCTTCGCCGTCTCCTTGTCCGAGGTGAGAACCTTGGGCTGGGAAATGACTTCCCCATTGCCGGTCTTTTCCATGGCCGACAGTTGGAGATCCAGGATCAGGTGATCGGAAATGAAGCCGATGCCGAGACCCGAAGTACTGTTCGCAACCCCCATGTCGACGAAGGGAACGGGAGCCATGCCATTCTCCAGGGTGAAGTTGCCGACCTGGCCGGTTCCCGGCAGAAATACCTGCCCGTCATCGACGGATTGCGCGCCATCCTTGCCGTACAGGCTCCACTGGTCGTTGACGAAGCTTCCGCCCCAGCGCACCCCCAGGCTCTTGTCGTAATCGACGCTGGCCTCGACGATGCGCGCCTCGATCATCACCTGACGCACCGGGATGTCCAGTTGGGCGACGATCCGCCGCAGTTCGTCGAGACGGTCTTGAGTCTGGTAGGCGATGATATTGTTGGTCCGCTCGTCGACGGTGATGGAGCCGCGCTGTTCTTCCACCTCATCGCTGCTGGTGACCGACTGGAACAGTTTGGCGATGTCCGTCGCCTTGGCGTAGTTCACCTGGAGCAATTCGCGACGCAGGGGAGCCAGTTCGGCGATCCGCTGCTGTGCCTCCAACTCCTGGCGCTCACGTGCCGCGATTTCGTCGGCCGGCGCCACCAACAGCACGTTGCCGAGCTTGCGCTTGTCCAAGCCCTTGGTTCTGAGCACCAGGTCGAGCGCCTGATCCCAGGGCAAATTCTGCAGGCGAAGGGTGATATTGCCCTGTACCGTGTCGCTGGCCACCAAGTTGAGATCGGTGAAATCGGCGATCAACTGCAGGACCGAACGGACATCGATATCCTGGAAATTCAGCGACAGCTTCTCGCCAGTATACGCGAAGCGACCGGTATCACGCCCGGCGCCGCTGTCCTGGGGCTTCGCCTTGACATTGACGGTCAGTCGCTTGTCGGCCTGGTAGACCAGATAGTCATACATGCCGGCCGGCTCGATGAGGATGCTGGCCTTGCCGGCCTGGCTCGAGGCGCTCACGAAGTGCACGGGAGTAGCGAAATCCTTGACGTCCAGGCGTGCCTGCAGGGACTCCGGCAATTGCGTTTCCGGAAAGTCCAGGCGGATCTTGCCACCCTGCTCCTGAATGTCGGGATTCATGCCCGGGCTCGACAGATCGATGATGACGTTGCCTTCGCCCTGCTCGCCACGCTGGAAGTCGATGCCCCGAACCACCTTGCCCGTCGTCACGTAGGCCTTGGCTTGCGTGACCGCGGGCGAGGCACTGCGGGACTGCCGGGCCACAGCGGCAGACTCGCCGATCAGCACATAAAGGTCATGGCCCTCGCTCCGCATACTGTAGGGCGACATCGCGGCCAGGTTGACGATCATTTGAGTACGCCCGCTCGCCTTGACCAGGGTGACGCTGCGGGCGTTGCCGACACCCAGCTCGCGGTGCTTGGTCCCCAGCTTGTTGGTCACTCCGGGAAGATCCAGGGCAATCCGGGCCGGCTGGTCGATCGTGTAGCCACGTGGTGCCGGCACGGCCTCGTCGAATGACAGCTTGAGTTCGACCCGATCGCCGGGCAAGGCCGCCACATCCAGGGACTCGAGATCGGCCGCCGTCAATTTCGCCGACAGCAGGGCGGTCAGGACCGAAATACCGAAACGCGAAAGGGCGCTGTTCATCGACGGATGCCTAATGCGGAACGGGAACGTTTCTTCATGCCGGAACCGTCCATCACGAGCGCTTTCTTAAGGCGAGACTGCGCGGGCGCTCCAGCCAGCCGCCTTCGCCGTCGGGAACGATTTCCACGACCTCGACGGAAGCCTCGTCGATTTCGACGACGCGGCCATGATTGCGGCCCAAATAGTCGCCCACCCTCACCCGATGAATACCATCCACCCCGCGCACCAAAGCCTGCATGCCCATTCCGTTGGAGAGCGTGCCGACCATCTCGAAAACCTCGATGTTGAATCCTTCGAGATACTGCCTGGAGCGACTTTCGTCCGGACGGATATCCCTCAAGCCTCTACGTTGGCTGGCCGGATCGATCTTCACCGGCGGTTGGAACGGGCTGCGCATGGCGGCCGCACCGTAAGCAAAGGCCTCGTAGGGCCGGAACACCGGCAACGGCTCGATCGCCCCCCTGGATCGTGCATGCACTTCATCCATGTAAGTTTGCAAGTCCTGAAATCCATTATCGATATCGCAACCGGAAAGTCCGACAAAGACCATAATGCAGACCAGGTGGGCAGACTTCATTTCTGCGCTCCCTTGTCGTTATAGCGATAAGTCTTGGCCAATATTTTCATGCGCAACTTCGTATTTCCCGAAGCCACTGGTTTTATTTCGAAATCATGCAATGTGACGATGCGTGGAAGACTGGCGGCGCCACTTACGAAAGTAGCCAGATCGTGATAAGCACCCATTACGGATATTTGGATCGGCAATTCGATATAGAACTGCCGGACAACTTCGTCGAGAAGTTTGATTTCCTCGAACTCCAGGCCGCTGCCCAGTCCGGTACGGGTGATGTCATCGAGCAGAGCGGGCACCTCGGTATCGCTCGGCAATTGCAGTAACAAAGCGCTAAAAAAGGCCTCTATTTCCGTCATCTGTTGCCTGTAGGCCTCCAGGTTCGCGGCCTGGAAAGCCTTGGTAGAGAACTGCTGCTTCAAGGCCCCCTCTTCGCCCCGTTCCCGCTCAAGCTGCTCATGCAGATCCTTGAGATGGAAGTTGTAGCCTAGCGCCAGAACAACGATCAGCATCAGCAGGCAGGTGGCGGTCTTCAGCGGAGCCGGCCACGAGCCGAGGTTGTCCAGATCCAGATCGGCCAGATCGATCTTGCGCAGACTCTCCAGGGACCCGGACAGACTCATTTCCGCGCTCCTTCTTTCTTCTGCGCATTTTTCGAAGCGAGCTTCCCATCCGCATCGGGAGCGGCGTCCCCGGCCAGCACATGCCCAGCGATCTGCGTAGCATCGGTCTCTCCCGGTTGCACCTGCCGTACCGACAACCGGAACACGTTGGCCTGATCGAGGGCTCCGGCCGTCACTGCCTTCACGGCGATCAGGTTGGACGCTTCGAGCCACTCCGAACCATCTAGGTTGCGCATCAGGTTCGAGACGCGGTTGTTGGATTCGGCCGCCCCCTCGATGGCGATGCTTTGCCCGGTCATGCTCAGCGAGGTGAAATACACGCCGTCGGGCAGGGTACGGGCCAACTGATCGAATACCCGGCCGATGATCGGTCGATTGCCATGCAGGTCTTGAATGATCTTCATCCGCTCCAGAAGCTGCTGGCGACGGATCTTGAGTTCGCCGATCTCCTCGATTCGCGCATCGAGCACGGCGTTCTCCCGTCGGACGAAATCGTTGCGTGCACGCTGTGCATCGATGCTCGCCTTTAGGTATCGGTCGCCCAGGAAAACTAGGCCAGCGGCAACCAGCAGCATCACCCCCGACATGATCAGGAAGCCTTGGCGGCGCTCCTCCCGAAGTCGCTCGCGCCAAGGCAGAAGATTGACCCGCGCCATCTAGTCGAAGCGCCTCATCGCCAGGCCACAGGCGACCATCATGGCCGGAGCGTCGCTGGCCAAGGCCTTGGCATTCACCTTGGGGCTCAGCGTCATTCCGGCGAACGGATTGGCTACCAGGGTTCTGGTGCCGATCTTCTGCTCGACCAGTTGGTCGAGGCCCGGCAAGGGAGCGGTCCCGCCGGCCAGCAGGACGCAGTCGACCCGGTCGTACCGGCCCGCCGCGAAGAAGAACTGCAGCGAGCGGGATATCTGCTGTACGACAGCCTCCTTGAGAGGTTGCAGGAGCACGCTGTCGCAATCGGCCGGGAGTCCAGCCCTTTGCCAGGCCAAGCCGGCTTCGGCTACGGACAGTCCGTAACGGCGCTGCATCTCGTCGGTGAGCTGCTTGCCGCCGAACGATTGCTCGCGGTTATAGAGGATGCGTCCATCGTTCAACACGCTGAGCGTCATCATGGTCGCGCCGATATCGACGACGGCCACGGTCAACTCCGACCGGTCGCCCCCCAACCGATCGATTAGCAGCCCACAGACACGCTCCATGGCATAAGCCTCGATATCGACGACCCCGGCTGTCAGGCCTGCCAGCGCCAGCACCGCTTCGCGGGCCTTGACGCTCTCCCTGCGGCAGGCGACGAGCAACACTTCGACCCGGCCCGGACTGCGCGACAACGGCCCCAGGACCTCGAAATCGATCGCCACTTCCTCGAGGGGGTAGGGAATGTATTGTTCGGCCTCGAGCGTCAACTGGGTTTCCATTTCTTCTTCGGAAAGCCCGGCATCCATCTCCATGACCTTAGTGATCACCACGGAACCGGCCACGGCCACCGCGGCACGCCGGGCTCCGGTGCCGATCCTGGCCAGCACCTTGCTCAGGGCCTGACCGACACCATCGATATCGACGATATTCTTCTCGACCACGGCATTGGCCGGCAGCGGTTCAACGGCATAGGCCTCGACTCGATAGCCGCTCCTCGAACGACTCAATTCGAGAAGTTTGACCATGGTCGAACCGATATCGATTCCCAGCAATGAACCAGCCTGCTTGTTGAAGAGCCTTAGCACAACAAATTTCCTTGGCATATCCGTAATTTACGGACAACTTGTATAACATCGCATCAGCAATAGGATTGACAGAAGCGCAAATGGCTATCCAGTGGGAAAACCGCCTATAATACGACCGGCTTTTCGCCTCGCCCGAATTTCTGTCTTTTTTATCTGGAAACCCCGCGGCCTCAATGCGTTTGCTTAAATTCTTCGGCTGGACCCTCATCGCCATTTTCAGCAGCCTGCTGCTCGGCCTGAGCGGAGCCTTCCTTTACTTGGGGCCCGGCCTTCCGTCGGTCGACTCGTTGCGCACTATCCAGTTGCAGATCCCTCTGCGGATATACAGCAGCGATGCCAAGCTGATCGCGGAATTCGGCGAGATGCGCCGGACCCCCATCCGCTACGCGGACATTCCCCCAGACTTCATCCATGCCCTGCTAGCCGCTGAGGACGATAATTTTGCCAGCCATTATGGCGTCGACCTTGCGAGCCTGATGCGCGCTGCTACGCAATTATTGAGCAGCGGACATATTCAGACGGGGGGCAGTACCATCACTATGCAGGTGGCGAAGAATTTCTTCCTGACCAGCGAGCGGAGCTTCTCGCGCAAGGTCAACGAAATCCTTCTCGCCCTGCAGATCGAGCGCGAGCTCAGCAAGGAGGAAATCTTCGAGCTCTACGTCAACAAGATCTACCTCGGCAATCGCGCTTACGGCATCGAGGCGGCGGCCCAGGTCTACTACGGCAAGTCCATTCGCGAATTGAGCTTGGCGCAGATGGCAATGATCGCCGGCCTGCCGAAAGCCCCGTCGCGCTTCAACCCCTTGGCCAACCCGGCGCGCAGCAAGGAACGGCGCGACTGGATCCTCGGGCGCATGTACAGGCTCGGGCATATCGACGAGGCGCGTTACCAGCAGGCCCTGGCCGAACCGGCGGACGCCAGCTACCACATGCAGACCCCGGAGCTGAACGCCCCCTACATCGCCGAACTGGCCCGCGCCGAACTGGTCGGCCGCTACGGCAGCGACGCCTATACCGAGGGTTTCCGGGTCATCACCACGACGCCCAGCGATTTACAGGAGGCGGCCAACGGAGCCGTGCGCCAGGGGTTGTTCGACTACGATCGACGTCATGGCTACCGCGGCCCCGAAGCCCGCCTGCCCGGTGCGGACAGAAGCGCCTGGCTGGAAGAGTTGAACAAGCGGCGGAACATCAACGGCCTCGAGCCCGCCGTCGTCACCCAGGTCGGCGGCAACTCCATCCGCGTCCTGATGCGCAACGGCGACGAGGAAACGGTGAACTGGGAGAGCATGGCCTGGGCCCGGCCCTTCATCAGTGCCGACAGCATGGGTCCCAGGCCGCAGCGTCCGGGCCAGGTGGTCAAGCTTGGGGATCTGATCCGCGTCCTGCGCCAGGAAGATGGCAGCCTGGCCTTCGGCCAGGTTCCCGCGGCCCAGAGCGCCCTGGTTTCCCTAGACCCTCGGGACGGCGCGATCCGCGCCCTGGTGGGCGGCTTCTCCTTCGAGCAGAGCAACTACAATCGTGCCGCCCAGGCCAAGCGGCAACCCGGTTCGAGCTTCAAGCCCTTCATCTACAGCGCGGCCCTGGACCGAGGCTTTACCGCCGCCAGCCTGATCAACGACGCCCCGATCGTCTTCGTCGATCCATACCTGGATACGGTCTGGCGCCCCAAGAACGATACCAACACCTTTCTCGGCCCGATTCGCATGCGCGAAGCCTTGTATAAGTCGCGCAACCTGGTATCGATCCGCCTGCTGCAAAACATAGGCATCGACTATGCCCTGGACTACATCAGCCGCTTCGGCTTCGACAAGCGCGACCTGCCCCGCAACCTGTCCCTGGCGCTCGGTACAGCCAACCTGACTCCGCTGGAAATCGCCGCCGGCTGGAGCACCTTCGCCAATGGCGGCTATCGCATCCAGCCCTATCTGATCGAGCGCATCGAGAACCGCGACGGTAAGCTTCTGTATCAGGCCAACCCGCCCCGTGTCCCCGCGGAAGAGGCGGCGTCTGTCGAACCCGTCGACGCACCCGAAGCGCCGATCACCGCCGCAGTCCCCCAGCTCGACGCCACTACCTCCGAAGACACCCCGCCCCCGGCTTCTCCGCTCCCGGAGGCACCCGAGCCGATCGTCGCGGAACGTATCGTCGATGCCCGCACCACCTACATCATGACCAGCATGCTGCAGGACGTGATCAAGCGCGGTACTGCGCGCCGCGCCCTGGAGATGGGGCGGAGCGACCTGGCCGGCAAGACCGGTACCACCAACGAATCCAAAGACAGCTGGTTCTCCGGTTACAACGCCGACTACATCACCACCGTCTGGGCCGGTTTCGACCAGCCGGAAAGCTTGGGCAGCCACGAATATGGCGGCACCGTGGCCTTGCCGATCTGGATGAATTTCATGAGCGTCGCCCTAAAGGACAAACCACCCCACCTGCAGAGCGAGCCTGAAGGATTGCTGACCCTGCGCATCAACCCCGCCAGCGGTCGCATCGCCTCGCCCGGCACCCCCGGCGCCATCTTCGAGCTGTTCAAGAACGAAGCGCCGCCGCCCATGGCCAGCGAAGTGGACTCCGGTCAGGGCACGCTGGCGAAAGACGCCGCCCCACCGATTGATCTGTTCTGATCGCAAAAGAAAACCCCGCTTCGAGCGGGGTTTTCTTTTGCGCAGGCGCTGCGATCAGCCATTGAACACCTCTTCCACCGACTGCAGCGGGTAGTGTCGCGGATACGGCAGGGAGGCCACGCCAGTCTCGATGGCGGCACGGGCCACGGCGTCGGACACCACGGTTATCAGCCGCGGGTCCATGGGCTTCGGAATGATGTACTGGCGACCGAACTCCAGGCCCGACACCCCATAGGCCTCGCAGACCGCCTTCGGCACCGGCAGCTTGGCCAGCTCGCGCAGGGCATGAGCCGCGGCGATCTTCATCTCCTCGTTGATGCGGGTCGCGCGCACATCCAGGGCGCCACGGAAGATGAAGGGGAAGCCCAGCACGTTGTTGACCTGATTCGGATAGTCGGAACGACCGGTGGCCATGATCACGTCGCCGCGGGTGGCATGGGACAGCTCCGGGCTGATCTCCGGGTCTGGGTTGGAGCAGGCGAAGACGATCGGGTTCGGCGCCATGCGCAGCAGGTTCTCCGCACTCAGCAGGTTGGCTCCGGACAGGCCGACGAACACGTCGGCATTGTCGAGGGCATCGGCCAGGGTGCGTTTGTCGGTCTCATGGGCGAATACCGCCTTGTACTGGTTCAGGTCATCGCGCCCGGCATGGATGACTCCCTGGCGGTCGACCATGTGGATGTTCTCGACCCTAGCGCCCAGGCTGACCAGCAGGCGCATGCAGGAGATGGCTGCGGCGCCGGCGCCAAGGCAGGCGATCCTGGCAGTCGGCAAGGTCTTGCCGGCGATCTCCAAAGCATTGAGCATGCCGGCGGCGGTGACGATAGCGGTACCATGCTGATCGTCATGAAACACCGGGATATTGCATTGCTCGATCAGGGCGCGCTCGATCTCGAAGCACTCCGGCGCCTTGATATCCTCCAGATTGATGCCGCCGAAGGTCACGGAAATGCGCTTGACGGTGTCGATAAAGGCTTGCGGGCTCTCGGCATCCACCTCGATGTCGAACACGTCGACGCCGGCGAAGCGCTTGAACAGCACCCCCTTGCCCTCCATGACCGGCTTGGAGGCCAGCGGGCCGAGGTTGCCGAGGCCGAGGATCGCAGTGCCGTCGGAAATGACGGCGACCAGGTTCGACTTGCCGGTATAGCGGTAGGCCAGTTCGGGATCGCGGGCGATTTCCCGTACCGGTTCGGCGACGCCGGGGCTGTAGGCCAGCGACAGGTCGCGGGCGGTTTGCGTGGGTTTGGTCAGTTCCACGCTCAGCTTTCCGGGACGCGGCTGGGCGTGATACTCGAGGGCGGCGGTCTTGAGATCGGACATAGTTATTAGTTTCCGTTTTTATGGTGTTGCGGCTTGCCAAATGAGCATACGGCAAGACAACGAACACCAACAATAGCACTCAGAACCGCACGTCAAGCCCCCTGTCATCCGACTTTTGGCCAATTCCGGACACACCTCTAAAGAGAGTATGGGCACTTGCCCGGATCGACTATCGGAACTCTGAGCATAGCGATACCCCCGACACGGCAACCAGCGCCGACGGATCACACACGAAAAGATGCCCTTGGCCGAGACAGGCAAAGCGAACGGTATGCACGCTCGCCCCGGCTTTACAGCCCGGTCGGTATGGGCTGTGGGTCGGCTACCGGCATGAAGGATCGATATTCGAAAGTCCATCGGGCACGAGCGGATGGCTCAATGCCTGCCCCGACCTCCGATGACCCGACAATGGGCCGGGCGCACGAGAGCGTCCAGAACATCGGCAAGGCGTGGGAAGTCGCCGCCGATCACCTGCTCGCGCAGGCAATTCCAGGCAACGGAAACGAAGAAGGCGCCCACGAGGGGCGCCTTCTTTGGCAGACGGAACAGTCCATCGGACCGCCCCGACCATCGGTGCTCACTTGGAGCCGAACACACCGAAACGCTGCTTGAAGCGGTCGATACGGCCGCCGGTGTCGAGCACCTTCTGCTTGCCGGTATAGAACGGGTGACACTCGGAGCACACATCGATGCCGATGTTCTTGCCCAGGGTGGAACGGGTCTTGATCACGTTCCCGCAACTGCAGGTCGCCTCGATCTCGACGTAACTCGGATGGATATCGGCTTTCATGGAAAAGTCCTCGACTCTGGCGTACCGCCACCCGACCCAATGCCGGGCACCGTACGGAAACAGGCGGCGGATGATACCAGAGCACTACGACGATGCAAGTACACGGGAACGGGAGGTCACGGCCCCGCCCCCACCACCTGCTAAGATCATCGCTCTCCGCCAAGGACTGCCCGCGTGCCCACCCCGATCCTTCGCCTCGCCCTGCCCTCGCCGCTGCGTCGCCTGTTCGACTACCACGCCCCGCCCGGCGTGCCGACCGCCCGCCTGCGGCCGGGGGTACGCCTGCGCGTGCCGTTCGGCCGGCGCGAGGTAGTCGGCGTACTGGTCGAACTGAGCGAGCACAGCGAAGTGCCGCCCGACAAGCTGAAGGCCGCCCTCGAACTGCTCGATCCCTGTCCGCTACTGTTGCCGAGCCTGCTCAGGCTGTGCCGGTGGACGGCCCACTACTACCAGCACAGCCTCGGCGACACCTTCGGCTGGGCTTTGCCGGCGCTGCTGCGCCAAGGCGAACCGGCCGAGCGGTGCCAGGAGCGATGGTGGCACCTAGCCACAGATGCACGTCCGGACGATCCGCGCCTGGCCCGCGCACCGCGCCAGCGCGAAGCATTGCAGACCCTCGCCCAGCATCCTCATGGCGTGCCCCAGGCCCTGCTCGGCAAGCTGAGACTGAACAAGGCCAGCCTCGACCTGCTGCTGGCCAAGGGGTTGCTGCGCACCGAAATACGCCACCACGCCCCGCGTGAACGGCACGGTAGCTGGCTGCTTCAGGCCGAACTGCCGCTGAACGACGAACAGCGCGAGGCCGTCGAAGCGGTACGCGCCGGCTTCGGCGGCTTCAACGCCTTTCTACTTGCCGGCGTCACCGGCAGCGGCAAGACCGAGGTCTACTTGCAACTGATCCACCAGGTATTGGAGGCCGGCCGTCAGGCGCTGGTCCTGATCCCGGAAATCAACCTCGGTCCACAGACACTGGAACGATTCACCCGCCGCTTCAATGCCCGGGTCGCCCTGCTCCACTCCGGCATCGGCGACCGCGAACGCCTGGACGCCTGGCTAGCGGCCCGCGACGGCGAGGCGGACATCGTCATCGGCACCCGCTCGGCACTCTTCACCCCGCTCAAGCACCCCGGCCTGATCATCGTCGACGAGGAGCACGATGCCTCCTACAAACAGCAGGAAGGCCTGCGTTACCACGCTCGCGACCTGGCCGTAGTACGCGCCCGGCAGGAGGAGATCCCGGTCCTGCTCGGCTCCGCCACACCCTCCCTGGAAAGCCTGCACAACGCCCATGCCGGACGCTACGCCCTGCTCCGGCTCCGCCAGCGCGCCGGCCAGGCCCGTCCGCCGCGCTTCCTGCGCCTGGACGTGAAAAGCCGATCGCTCGACGCCGGGATCTCTCCGCCCTTGCAACAGGCCATCGCCCGCACCCTCGCCGCCGGCCAGCAGGTACTGGTATTCCTCAACCGCCGTGGCTTCGCGCCGACCCTGCTGTGCCACGACTGCGGCTGGATCGCCCTGTGCCCGCGTTGCGATGCGCGCATGACCCTGCACCAGCGCCAGCGCGAACTGCGCTGCCACCATTGTGGCCACAGCGAACGCCAGCCGACCGCCTGCCCGCAATGCGCCCAGGTCGACCTGCGGCCGGTCGGTGCCGGTACCGAACGCGCGGAAGAACGCCTGGCCACGCTCTTCCCGGATCATCCGGTGCTGCGCATCGACCGCGACAGCACCGCACGCAAGGAGTCGCTGTCCAGGCTGCTCGCCACCATCCACCGCGGCGAGCCCTGCCTGCTGGTCGGCACCCAGATGATCGCCAAGGGCCACCATTTCCCACGCGTCACCCTGGTGGCAATCCTCGATGCCGACGGCGGTCTGTTCTCCGCCGACTTTCGCGCCAGCGAACGCATGGCTCAACTGATCGTGCAGGTCGCCGGGCGTGCTGGGCGCGCCGAAGAGCCGGGCACGGTGATCATCCAGACCCACCTGGCCGACCACCCGTTGCTGGTCCAACTCGCCGAACAGGGCTACTTCGCCTTCGCCGAGCAGGCCCTCGCGGAGCGCCGCGCCGCCGGCCTGCCGCCCTTCGCCCACCTGGCCCTGCTGCGTGCCGAAGCGCACCGGCCGGGCCAGGCCGAGGACTTTCTCGAACAGGCCGCCGACGAAGCCCGGCAACTGCTCGCCACCCTGCAACTCTCTAGCCTTGAACTGCTCGGCCCGGTGCCGGCGCCGATGGAGCGACGCGCCGGCCGCCATCGCGCCCAATTACTGCTGCAGGCCTTCGGCCGCGCACCACTTCACCGCCTGCTCGGACCCTGGCTGGTGGCCCTCGAACGGCTGCCGGGCACCCGCACGGTGCGCTGGTCGCTGGACGTCGACCCGATCGACCTGTACTGAGCGCCAGCGCCCGTCGATGGCGGAGGCCGCCCCCAACTCCAGGGCAATCGCATGAAATGTCTTTCCGATACCGAACTGGAAAGATTGTGTGCCTGGTCCACTCCGGCGTGGTCTCCAGATCCGGTGCATCGGCTGCTTTCCGAGGGGGCGGATACTCCCTGTTTCGCCCCCCCGGCCGAGTCACTTTCTCTTTGCGCGCAAAGAGAAAGTAACCAAAGAGAAAGCGCGCCCGGTCATTCGGCCCCGGCTGCGCCGGGGTTCCCTCGCTCCGGCGCCGCTCCGAGGGTCGTCGCACAAGGGGCATCCATGCCCCTCGTACGACTCTCGCCGCCTCCCCGCGGCTCGCCCCTCTACGCGACGCTTGCGCTCGGCCTTCTGAACGGGAGTCGGGCTCCGGGTTGCCTGAAAGCGCTTTCGCTCTTGCGGCACGACCTGTCAGGCCGCGCCGGATGCCCCTTCAAGAGGCCGAGCGGAATCGTCGTAAAAGGGGTCGAGCGGCAGGATGCCGCGAGAGCCGCGATGGGCCATGGCATGGATGGCCCTTCGCGGCGGGCCCCTGGAGCGGCGATGCAGGGAGGGAACCCGGAGCGAAGCGTAGGGCCGGATGAGGGGGTGGCCTTCTTTTGGGTTACTTTTTCTTGGCCAGGCAAGAAAAAGTGACTCGGCCGGGGGGCCGAAACGGGGACTATCCGGCTACTCGGCAAGCAGCCATGCCAAGGATCACACAATCTTTCCAGTCTGGTATCAGGCGAGCGCTTCATGCGATTGCCCTGCCCCAACTCGTGGCGGTTGGCAAGCCCACCCCCGCTGCGGATAATGCTCGGTTTTCACGCCCCGCCCGACGCACTGCCCCTCCGCGGCCAAGAGCAGACCATGAAAGACACGATTCGCCAGCTGATCCAGCAAGCCCTGACCCGCCTGACCGATGACGGCGTGCTCCCCGCGGGTCTGACGCCGGCGATCCAGGTGGAAAACACCAAGGACAAGAGCCACGGCGACTTCGCCAGCAACATCGCCATGATGCTGGCCAAGCCGGCCGGCCTGAAGCCACGCCAATTGGCCGAGAAGCTGGTCGCCGCACTGCCGGCCGACGCCTCGGTCAGCAAGGTGGAAATCGCCGGCCCCGGCTTTCTCAACTTCTTCCAGGACAGCGAAGCCCTGGCCCGACGCCTGGCGATCGCGTTGGCCGACGAGCGTCTCGGCGTGCGCAAGCATGGCGACCTGCAGCGGGTGGTGGTCGACCTCTCCTCGCCCAACCTGGCCAAGGAGATGCACGTCGGCCACCTGCGCTCGACCATCATTGGCGATGCCGTGGCACGGGTGCTGGAATTTTTCGGCGACGTCGTGATCCGCCAGAACCACGTCGGCGACTGGGGCACCCAATTCGGCATGCTGCTGGCCCATTTGGAGGAAAAGCCCGCCTCCGCCGAAAGCGAACTGGCCGACCTCGAACAGTTCTATCGCGCCGCGAAGAAGCGCTTCGACGAATCCGAGGCCTTCGCCGACCGCGCCCGCGAACTGGTGGTCCAGCTGCAGGCCGGCGAGCCGGAATGCCTGCGCCTGTGGCAGCGCTTCAACGCGATATCGCTGTCGCACTGCCAAGAAGTCTACGAACGCCTCGGCGTACGCCTGACCCCGGACGATATTCGTGGCGAGAGCGCCTACAACGACGAGTTGCCGGGCATCGTCCAGGCCTTGCGCGACAAGGGCCTGCTGACCGAGAGCGAGGGCGCCCAGTGCGTGTTCCTCGACGAATTCAAGAACGCCGAAGGCAATCCGCTGCCGGTGATCGTGCAGAAGGCCGGCGGCGGCTATCTCTACGCCACCACCGACCTGGCCTCGATGCGCTACCGCAGCCAGGTGCTCAAGGCCGATCGTGTGCTCTATTTCGTCGACCAGCGCCAGGCCCTGCACTTCCAGATGACCTTCGCGGTGGCACGCCGCGCCGGCTTCGTACGCGACGACACGGCACTCGAGCACATGGGCTTCGGCACCATGAATGGCGCCGACGGCCGTCCTTTCAAGACCCGCGACGGCGGCACGGTGAAGCTGATCGACCTGCTCGACGAGGCCGAGCAACGCGCTTACGCCCTGGTCAAGGGCAAGAATCCGGAGCTGCCCGAGGAAGAACTGCGCCACATCGCCCGCGCCGTGGGCATCGGCGCGGTGAAGTATGCCGACCTGTCCAAGCACCGCACCAGCGACTACAGCTTCAACTTCGAACTGATGCTGAGCTTCGAGGGCAATACCGCGCCCTATCTGCTCTATGCCTACACCCGCGTGGCCAGCGTGTTCCGCAAGCTGGGCAGGGAAATCGACGAGATCGACGGCAGCCCGGCTCCCGAAGCCGAGCAGGAGCTGGCGCTGGCCGCCCGGCTAGCGCAATTCGGCGAGGTGCTCGGCAACGTCGCCGAGAAGGGCCTGCCACACTTGCTCTGCGCCTACCTTTACGATCTGGCCGGCTTGTTCTCCAGCTTCTACGAAAATTGCCCGATCCTCACCGCCGATACGCCGGCCCGCCAGCAGAGCCGCCTGCTGCTGGCCGCACTGACCGGCCGCACCCTCCGGCAGGGCCTGGAACTGCTCGGCCTGGACCCCCTGGAACGCATGTAAGTAAAGGGACTTACCCCAGCATGGCAAAGAACAACGCCCCCAAGCGCGGCGCCAGCCGCACCCCGCCGCCGAGCCAGCGGGAAATACCGAGCTGGCTCTGGCTCGCCAGCGGTCTGGCCGTCGGCGGCTTCGCGATGTTTCTGACCAAGCTCGAGCCGGGCAGCGATGCCATCAAGCGCAGCACCGTCGAGCAGCCGGCCAAGTCGGCGCAGCAGCAGCCGCCGAGCAAGCCCAAGTACGACTTCTATACCCTGCTACCGGAGTCGGAAGTCGTGGTACCGCCGACCGCACAGCAACAGCAGGTGCAGACGCCGCCGAAACCGGCACAACAGCCGCAGACGGCACAACAGCCGCCGCAGGTACAGCCAGCGCAGCAGGTGCCGCCTGCGCAACAGAGCGCACAGACGCAAGCCCCGCCCCAGCGTCCGGCTCCGCAGCCCCAGCAGCCGAAGCTGACGCCGGCCCAGGACGCGGCCCGCGCGGAAGCCCTGCTCAATGGCCGCACGCCTCCGGTCGTCACCGCCAAGCCGCCGGCCCTGGCCAAGTCCGCACCGACCACCCAGTACTACCTGCAGGCCGGCTCCTTCCGCAGCAAGGCCGATGCCGAGGATGCCCGGGCGCGCATCGCCCTGCTCGGCCAGAGCGTGCGCGTCGAGGTAGGTAGCGTGCGCGGCGAGACCTGGCACCGCGTGGTGACCGGCCCCTTCAGCAGCCACCAGCAACTGGAGCAGGCCCAGAAGCAACTGGCCGGCGACGGCTTCCGCAACGTGATGGCCCGGCAGCGCTAGACGCCCTAAGCTCCCGGCAGGCCGCCCACCGCGGCCTGCCGCCTTCCCGTTGAAATTCCGCCGGCCCTGCCCCATATAGGTCCCACCGGGCATTTCCGCCCCGCAGCGTGGAGACCACTCCCTTGACCACCATCGTTTCAGTCCGCCGCCAAGGCAAAGTCGTCATGGGCGGCGACGGCCAGGTTTCCCTCGGCAACACCGTGATGAAGGGCAATGCGAAGAAGGTCCGCCGCCTCTATCATGGCCAGGTGCTGGCCGGCTTCGCCGGCGCCACCGCGGACGCCTTCACCCTTTTCGAGCGTTTCGAGGGCCAACTGGAGAAACACCAGGGCCACCTGGTTCGCGCCGCCGTCGAACTGGCCAAGGACTGGCGTACCGAACGCTCGCTGAGTCGCCTGGAGGCCATGCTGGCGGTAGCCAACAAGGACGCCTCGCTGATCATCACCGGCAACGGCGACGTGGTCGAACCCGAGGAAGGCTTGATTGCCATGGGCTCGGGCGGTCCCTACGCGCAGGCCGCGGCGAAGGCGCTGCTGCTGCATACCGGTCTGTCGGCCCGCGAGATCGCCGAAACCGCCCTGAACATCGCCGGCAGCATCTGTGTCTTCACCAACCAGAACCTGACCATCGAGGAACTGGACCTCGATTGAGGCCCTCGATGCATCCGGCCGCAGCTCCATGGCCGGCGAACAGAACGCCGCGGCGGACGGTCCCAGACCCGATGCCCCAC
This sequence comes from Azorhizophilus paspali, assembly GCF_043587585.2. GTDB lineage: Bacteria > Pseudomonadota > Gammaproteobacteria > Pseudomonadales > Pseudomonadaceae > Azotobacter > Azotobacter paspali. The sequence goes on along the minus strand of NZ_CP171449.1, from coordinate 389,878 downwards.
CGCATGAAGCGAGTCTTACCCATGTCCATGACGCCCCGCGAAATCGTCCACGAACTCAACCGCCACATCGTCGGCCAGGAAGATGCCAAGCGCGCCGTCGCCATCGCCCTGCGCAACCGCTGGCGGCGCATGCAACTGCCGGCCGAGCTGCGCGCCGAGGTTACGCCGAAGAACATCCTTATGATTGGCCCGACCGGCGTCGGAAAGACCGAGATCGCTCGCCGTCTGGCACGCCTGGCGAACGCCCCGTTCATCAAGGTGGAGGCGACCAAGTTCACCGAGGTGGGCTATGTCGGCCGTGACGTGGAGTCCATCATCCGCGACCTGGCCGACGCGGCGGTGAAGATGATGCGCGAGCAGGAAATCCAGCGGGTGCGCTACCGCGCCGAGGACGCCGCCGAGGACCGCATCCTCGACGCCCTGCTGCCGCCGGCGCGTCAGGGCTTCGGCGACGAACCGATCGCCCGCGAGGACTCGAACACCCGCCAGTTGTTCCGCAAGCGCCTGCGCGAGGGCCAATTGGACGACAAGGAAATCGACATCGAGATCACCGAAGTGCCGAACGGCGTGGAGATCATGGCGCCACCCGGCATGGAGGAAATGACCAGCCAGTTGCAGAACCTGTTCTCCAGCATGGGCAAGGGCCGCAAGAAGACCCACAAGCTGAAGGTCAAGGATGCGCTCAAGCTGGTCCGCGACGAGGAAGCCGCCCGCCTGGTCAACGAGGAGGAGCTGAAGGCCCGTGCCCTGGAATCGGTCGAGCAGAACGGCATCGTCTTCATCGACGAGATCGACAAGGTGGCCAAGCGTGCCAACGTCGGCGGCGCCGACGTCTCCCGCGAGGGCGTACAGCGCGACCTGTTACCGCTGATCGAGGGCTGCACGGTGAACACCAAGCTGGGCATGGTCAAGACCGACCACATCCTGTTCATCGCCTCCGGCGCCTTCCATCTCGCCAAGCCCAGCGATCTGGTGCCGGAACTGCAGGGCCGCCTGCCGATCCGCGTCGAACTCAAGGCGCTGACGCCCGAGGACTTCGAGCGCATCCTCACCGAACCCCATGCCTCGCTGACCGAACAGTACCGCGAGTTGCTGAAGACCGAAGGACTGAACATCGAGTTCGCCGCCGACGGCATCAAGCGCATCGCCGAAATCGCCTGGCAGGTCAACGAGAAGACCGAGAACATTGGCGCCCGCCGCCTGCACACCCTGCTCGAGCGCCTGCTGGAGGAAGTCTCGTTCAGCGCCGGCGACCTGGCCGCCGACCACAGCGGCCAGCCGATCGTGATCGACGCCGCCTACGTCAACAACCACCTCGGCGAACTGGCCCAGGACGAGGATCTGTCGCGCTATATTTTGTAGATGATCTTCCCGTGGCCGCAGGGTGGATAGCCAGCCCGTGGAAAACCGCGCAGTGTTTTCCAGGGGTCCATCGCGTGGGCAAGGCCGAGCCGTTACCCAGTCCACGACCTTGCCGCCGCCTTCTTTAGCGGAGCCCCGACGATGCGCATGCCCACCGCCATCAAACTACACAAAGCCTCGAAGACCCTCGAACTGCACTACGCCCCCGACGAGCGCTACTGCCTTGACGCCGAATTCCTCCGCGTCCATTCGCCTTCGGCGGAAGTGCGCGGCCACGGCAATCCCGTGCTGCAGCACGGCAAGCTCGGCGTCGGCCTGAGCGGCGTCGAGCCGGTTGGCCAGTACGCTCTCAAGCTGATCTTCGACGACGGCCACGACAGCGGCCTCTACAGTTGGGACTACCTCTACCGACTGGCCTGCGACCACAACCGCCTGTGGGCCGAATACCTGGCCGAACTAGAACGCGCCGGCAAGTCCCGCGACCCCCACGAATCGGTGGTCCGCCTGATGCTCTGAGCCGGGTACTCGGCAAGACAAACCCGACCACCAGCATTAGAATGACCGGTACATTTTTCCGGTGCCAGCGACATGAACGATCCGCGCAAGACCGAACCTACCACCCATTTCGGCTACCAGAGCGTCCCGGAAAGCCAGAAGGCGCGGAAGGTCGCCGAAGTGTTCCACTCGGTGGCGGCCAAGTACGACCTGATGAACGACGTGCTCTCCGGTGGCCTACACCGCCTGTGGAAACGCTTCACCATCGAGCTGTCCGGTGTGCGCCGGGGCAACCGGGTGCTGGACATCGCCGGCGGCACCGGCGACCTGACCCTGCAGTTCTCCCGCCTGGTCGGCGAGAGCGGCGAGGTGGTGCTGGCCGACATCAACGACTCCATGCTCAAGGTCGGCCGCGACCGCCTGCTCGACAGGGGCGTAGCCGGTAACGTGCGCTTCGTCCAGGCCGACGCCGAGAGGCTGCCGTTCCCCGACAACCACTTCGATGTGATCACCATCGCCTTCGGCCTGCGCAACGTCACCCGCAAGGAAGACGCCCTGCGCTCCATGCTGCGGGTGCTGAAGCCGGGCGGCCGTCTGCTGGTGCTGGAATTCTCCAAGCCCTCCAGCGCCCTGCTCGGCAAAGTCTACGACGCCTACTCCTTCGCTTTCATGCCGCTGGCCGGCAAGCTGATCACCAACGACTCCGACAGCTACCGCTACCTGGCCGAGTCGATCCGCATGCACCCGGACCAGGAAACTCTCAAGAGCATGATGGCCGGCGCCGGCTTCGAGCGTGTTACCTACCACAACATGACCGGCGGCATCGTCGCCCTACACCGCGGCCTCAAGCCTTGATGCTCGGCACAGCCCTGCTCGCGGGCGCGGAACACGGCCTTAACCGCCTGCTGCGCCTGGACGCCACCGCCTTGCCGCGCCTGGCCCGGCTGGCCGGCTGCGTGCTCGCCGTACACTGCACGGCGCCCGAGCTGCATTTCCACATCCTGCCGAATGCCGATGGCCTGCGCCTGGCCGGCAACTGGCAGGGCGAGGCCGACTGCACCCTGCACGCGCCCGCCGCGAGCCTGCTGCGCCTGGCCGCCAGCCGACAGAAAACCGCCGTCCTGCACAGCCCCGAAGTCAGCCTGGAAGGCGACAGCAGCAGCCTGCTGGCACTCGCCGAAATCCTCCAGGATCTCGAGCTCGACTGGGAATACGAGCTGTCGCGCTGGTTCGGCCCGGTAGCCACCCAGTTATTCGCCGGCAGCCTGCGGCACAGCGCGCACTGGAGCGGACAGAGCCTTACCACCCTGCGCCAGAACCTGGCCGACTACCTCGGCGAAGAATCGAGTACCCTAGTCGGCCGCCACGAAGCCGAAGCCCGTTTCGCCGAAGTCGACGACCTCCGCTTGGCCACGGACCGCCTCGAGGCGCGCATCGCCCGCCTCACCCACCCACAGGAATCCAGCGACAACGCATGAAGCTTCTCGCCGTCCGCCGTCTGCTGCGCATCCAGAGCGTCGTCGTCCGCTATCGCCTCGACGACCTGCTATTCGACCAGCCGCTGCTGCCCTGGTGGCTGCGCGCACTGGGCTACTTCCTGCCTTGGCGCTGGCTCCCGCGCAGGCGGAGCGAGCAACTGCGCGCCGTCCGGCTGCGCTTGGCCCTGCAGGACCTCGGGCCGATCTTCATCAAGTTCGGACAGATCCTCTCGACCCGCCGCGACCTGCTGCCGGAAGACATCGCCGACGAGCTGACCTGGCTGCAGGACCGCGTGCCGCCCTTCAATCCGCAGCAGTCCGTAGCGCTGATCGAGGAGCAGTTGGGTGCCAGGGTCGACGAGGCGTTCGCCCGCTTCGACAGCGAGCCGCTGGCTTCGGCCTCAGTCGCCCAGGTGCACGCGGCGCAACTGAAGACCGGCGAGGAAGTGGTGGTCAAGGTTGTTCGCCCCGGCCTCAAGGCGGTGATCCGCCAGGACTTGGCCTGGCTCTACCTGTTCGCCCGGCTGGCCGAGCGGGCCTCCACAGAGGCCCGCCGCCTGCATCTGGTGGACGTGGTCAGCGATTACGAGAAGACCATCTACGACGAACTCGACCTGCTTCGCGAGGCAGCCAACGCCAGCCAGCTCAAGCGCAACTTCGAAGGCTCGCCGTTGCTCTACGTGCCGCAGATCTACTGGGAGTGGTGCCGCCCCAAGGTGCTGGTGATGGAACGCATCTACGGCGTGCCGGTGACCGACCTGGCCGCCCTCATCGATCAGGGCACCGATCTTAAGCTGCTCGCCGAGCGCGGCGTGGAAATCTTCTTCACTCAGGTGTTCCGCGACAGCTTCTTCCATGCCGACATGCACCCCGGCAACATCTTCGTCAGCACCCGCCAGCCCTGGGACCCGCGGTACATCGCCATCGACTGCGGCATCGTCGGCAGCCTGACGCCGCAGGACCAGGACTATCTGGCGCGCAACCTGCTAGCCTTCTTTAAGCGCGATTACCGCAAGGTCGCGCAGTTGCACATCGACTCCGGCTGGGTGCCAGCCGACACCCAGGTCAACGAATTCGAGGCGGCGATCCGTACCGTCTGCGAGCCGATCTTCGAGAAGCCGCTGAAGGACATCTCCTTCGGCCAGTTGCTGCTGCGCCTGTTCCAGACCGCCCGGCGCTTCAACATGGAGGTCCAGCCGCAACTGGTGCTGCTCCAGAAGACCCTGCTCAACATCGAGGGGCTCGGCCGCCAGCTCTATCCGGAGCTGGACCTGTGGACCACTGCAAAGCCTTTCCTCGAACGCTGGATGCGCAAGCGCATGAGCCCGAAGGCCATGCTCAACAACCTGCAGGGCCAGCTCGAACAGTTGCCGCATCTGGCGCGGGTGACCCACGCGGCGCTGGAAGGTATTTCCCGTCCGGCCTGGGACACGCGCAGGCGCGAGCGGCACGACTACCAGCTCCTGCGCCTGCTCGGCGCCGCTCTGCTGGCCGGCGGCGTGCTGCTCGCCCTCGAGGTTCCGCCGACCAATGCGAATGCCTGGCCGAGCTGGCTGATGCTCGCCAGCGGCCTCTACCTGCTGGTAGGTCGCCGGCGCCTTTCCGATTGACCCGGTATCGCGATGCCCGTGCGTCGCAACGGAGTGGATATGAAAGACTGGTTGGACGAAATTCACTGGAACGCCGACGGCCTGGTGCCGGCCATCGCCCAGGACCACCGGACCGGGCGCATCCTGATGATGGCCTGGATGAACCGCGAGTCTTTGGCCCTGACCGTTCGGGAAAATCGCGCCATCTACTGGTCACGCTCGCGTGGTAAACTTTGGCGCAAGGGCGAGGAGTCCGGCCATGTGCAGAAAATGCATGAACTGCGCCTGGACTGCGACGCCGACGTGATCATCCTGCAGGTCGAGCAACTCGGTGGAATCGCCTGCCACACCGGCCGCGAGAGCTGCTTCTACCGCGTTTTTGAAGACGGCGCCTGGAAGGTCGTCGATCCGATCCTCAAGGACCCCGACGCCATCTACCGTGCAGGACACCCTCATGAGTGACACCCTCAACCAACTGGCCGAAGTGCTCGAGGCGCGCAAGAATGCCACGCCGGACAGCTCCTACGTGGCCAGCCTGTATCATAAGGGCCTGAACAAGATCCTAGAGAAGGTCGGCGAGGAATCGGTGGAAACCATCCTCGCAGCCAAGGACGCCGCGACCAGTGGCGACTGCAGCGAGCTGATCCACGAGACGGCCGACCTCTGGTTCCATAGCCTGGTCATGCTCGCCGCCCTCGGCCAACACCCCCAGGCGGTGCTCGACGAACTGGAGCGGCGCTTCGGCCTGTCCGGGCATGCGGAAAAGGCCGCCCGTCAACCATCTGCCTAACCCTTTAGCGGCAAGAGAAATTTCATGGGTATCTTCGACTGGAAACACTGGCTGATCATCCTCATCGTCGTCGTCCTGGTGTTCGGCACCAAGCGCCTGAAGACGCTCGGCTCCGATATCGGCGAAGCCATCAAGGGCTTTCGCAAGGCGGTGAACACCGAGGAAGGCGAGAACAGGCCCGCCGAGCCGCAGACCGGCACTAGCGCCGGCGAGGCGCTGAACAAGACGCAGACCATCGAGGGTCAGGCCCATAAGGTCGACACTCCGGTGCGCAAGGACTGAGTCTGCGGCATGTTCGATATCGGTTTTTCCGAGTTGCTGCTGGTCGGCCTGGTTGCCCTGCTGGTGCTCGGCCCCGATCGTCTGCCGGGCGCCGCGCGCACGGCCGGCCTGTGGGTCGGTCGATTGCGGCGTAGCTTCAACACGCTCAAGAGCGAAGTGGAACGCGAGATCGGCGCCGACGAGATTCGCCGCCAACTGCATAACGAGCGAATCCTCGAGCTGGAACGGGAAATGCGGCAGAGCCTGCAGCCTCCGACCCCGCCAGCGCCGAACGCGCCGGACGACAGCTCCGCGCCCTCCCCGCAGCATGCCGCCCCGGCCGGTAGCGAGCCTCCCGCCGCCTCTTCCGACAAGACGCCCAGCCCATGACAACCCGACCGGAAGGCGACCAGGACATGCCCCTGGTCGCGCACCTGACCGAACTGCGCACACGCCTGTTGCGCTGCGTACTGGCAGTGTTGCTGATCTTCATCGCACTCATTCCTTTCGCCCAGGAAATCTACACCCTGGTTTCGGCACCGCTGCGCGCCTATCTGCCGGAGGGTGCGACCATGATCGCCACCGGCGTGGCCTCGCCGTTCCTAACCCCGTTCAAGCTGACCGCCTGGGTGGCGCTGTTTCTCAGCGTTCCGGTGATTTTGCATCAGGCCTGGGGATTCATCGCGCCGGGGCTTTACCGGCAGGAAAAGCGCATCGCCCTGCCGTTGCTGGCTTCCAGCATCGCCCTGTTCTACATCGGCATGTCCTTCGTCTATTTCCTGGTCTTCCCGCTGATGTTCCACTTCTTCGCCAGCGTAACCCCCGAAGGCGTGGCGATGATGACCGACATCAACGAATACCTGGACTTCGTTCTCACCCTATTCTTCGCCTTCGGCGTGGCCTTCGAGATTCCGGTGGCAACCTTCCTGATCGTCTGGATCGGCCTGGTCGACGTAGAGGCGCTGAAGAGAAGCCGCCCTTACGTGATCGTCGGCTGCTTCGTGGTCGGCATGATCCTCACGCCGCCGGATGTCTTCTCCCAAACCCTGCTGGCGGTGCCGATGTGGCTGCTGTTCGAGGTCGGCATCTTGTTCGGCGCCATGGTCCGCCGCGACGCCGGGGAAACCGGCGACGGCACCGCCCTGGCCGGCCGCGGGCACGACGATCAACCGCCTCGGGCATGAACCTGCTGCTGCTCGATGACGCCGACTTCGTCGGCGCCGACCGGGCGGTCCTGCGCGACCGCCGCCTGCACCACCTGCGCGAGGTGCACCGTGCCGAGGCCGGCGACAGCCTGCGCGTCGGCCGCCTGGGCGGTGCCATGGGCGAAGGTCGCTTGCTGCGCCTCGAAGCCGCCGAGGCCGAATTGCAGGTGGTCTTCGACTGCCCGCCGCCGGCCAAGCTACCCCTGACCCTGCTGCTCGCCCTGCCCCGACCGAAGATGCTCAAGCGCGTGCTGCAGACGGTCGCCGCCATGGGTGTGCCGCGCCTGGTGCTGCTCAACAGCTATCGAGTGGAGAAGAGCTTCTGGCAGACCCCCTTCCTCGAAGTCGCGGCGATCCGCGAACAACTGCTCCTCGGCCTGGAACAGGCGCGCGACACCATGCTACCGGAAGTGCTGGTCGAAAAGCGCTTCAAGCCCTTCGTCGAGGACCGCCTGCCGCAGCTCGCCGCCGACACCCTCGGCCTGCTCGGCCATCCCGGCGACTACCCGCCTTGCCCACGCGCCGTCGAGCGGCCGGTGACCCTGGCTATCGGCCCAGAAGGCGGCTGGATTCCCTACGAAGTGGACAAGCTGCAAGCGGCGGGCCTTGCCCCGGTGCAACTGGGCGAGCGCATTCTGCGCGTGGAAACCGCCGTGACCGCCCTGCTCGCCCGCCTGTTCTGAGCACCGGGCAAGCGCGACTGGCCCCGATCCCCCGGCGGTCTCCGGCGCCGGGAATAACGGTCATAGATGTTCTACGTGGCGGGCGCCCGACGAATGGACGCCCGACACTCCTCACCCGGCCATCCGCACCCCGTCGACCGCCGGCTTCGTCTGGCTGCCCGGAGGAGCGACCAGCGGGCGGTCGCTGCTCCGGTACAGGCTGCCCAGCGAGCGTCGCCAAGGCGCTAGCCAGTTCTCCCAGCCCTCTTCCCAGAGTTGCAGGTGCAGGCGCGCCAGGACCACCGGATCGCCGAGCAGAGCCAGTCGTGCCCGGTCATCGAGCCGCTCGGGACCGACGGCCAGTGCATGAGTCACGCGTTCCGCGCGCAGCCGTTCGATCGCCAGCGACCGGCCATGGCGTGTCGTGGCCATGGCACAGGCCAGGGCATTGTCCAGCGGGTCGACCACCGCCCGGACGAAGGCGCCGCCCAGCGCCCGCTGGCGGTTTTCCCGGGTATAGCGCTCGGTGGCGCGCAACTCGAGCGGTGCATCGTGCTCCTCGGGGATGAGGAACAGCTTCAGCGCACGCAGGCGCCGCCCCAGGCCGACCCGGCTGGAAAGCACCGATACCGGGATGGACAGCATCAGGGAACCGACGATCGGCGCCAGCCACCAGAGAAAATGCGGGCCCAGCCAAGCCACTAGCAAGGCCCAGAGGATGCCGATCAGGGTCTGCACGCCGTGACGGCGCAGCGCCTCGCCCCAGGAGGTGGAGCCGTCGTCGCGACGCGGCGACTTCCACTGGATCGAACGGCCAAGGAAGGCGCCGATCACGAAGCAGCTATGGAAGAACATCCGCACCGGCGTCAGCAGGACGGAGCAGAACATCTCCAGCAGCACGCTCAGGGTCACCCGGAGCGTCCCACCATAGGGGCCGACGCCCTTGATCCAGACCAATACCAGGCTGAGCAGCTTGGGCAGCACCAGCATGGTCAGGGTGCTGTAGAACAGCAGCATCGCTTCCTGGGGATACCAGGGCATCCAGGCTGGGAACGCTCCCGCCACGCTGGCGGCATCCTGAGGCATCAGCAACTGGTGTGCGGCCATCAGTGCGGTGGAGAGCAGCAGGAAGGCGAACCACAGCGGCGCCGACAGATAGGACATCACTCCGGTGAGGAAAACCGCGCGGTGCACCGGATGTATGCCGCGGACCAGAAACAGGCGGAAGTTCATCAGGTTGCCGTGGCACCAGCGGCGGTCGCGCTTGAGCTCGTCGAGCAGGTTCGGCGGCAGCTCTTCGTAGCTGCCCGGCAGATCGTGGGCGACCCACACGCCCCAGCCGGCACGTCGCATCAGGGCGGCCTCGACGAAGTCGTGGGAAAGGATCGCCCCGGCGAACACCCCGCGCCCCGGCAACGGAGCCAGCGCGCAGTGCTCGATGAACGGCTCGATGCGGATGATCGCGTTGTGTCCCCAGTAGTGCGACTCGCCGAGCTGCCAGAAATGCATGCCGGCGGTCAGTAGCGGGCCGTAGACGCGGGTGGCGAACTGCTGCATGCGCGCATAGAGGGTGTCGCGGCCGGAAGCCTTGGGCGCGGTCTGGATGATCCCGGCTTCAGGATTAGCCTCCATCAGCCGTACCAGCGTGGCCAGGCAGTCGCCGCTCATCACGCTGTCGGCATCCATCACCACCATGTAGCGGTACTGGCTACCCCAGCGCCGGCAGAAGTCGTCGATGTTGCCGCTCTTGCGTTTCACCCGGCGCCGGCGCCGGCGATAGAAGATGTGCCCGGAGCCGCCGGTCTCGCGGCACAGGTCGAACCAGGCCTGCTGCTCGGCGGCGGCGATTTCGGCCGAGCTGCTGTCGCTGAGGATGAAGAAGTCGAAGCGCGCCAGCTCGCCAGTGGCGGCCAGCGACTCGTAGGTCGCCCGCAGGCCGGCGAAGGCCCGCGCCACGTCCTCGTTGCAGATCGGCATGACGATGGCCGTGCGTATCTCGGCGGGAATCGGCCCGCTTCCCGCCTCGGCGGCGCAGATGTGCCGGCCCCCACGCCCGCGCAACAACTCCCAGAAGCCCATCACCGCCGTCCAGAAACCGGCCGAGACCCAACCGAAGAGCAGCGCGAAGAGGCCGAGCACGCTGCCCTCGAGCAGGTACGGCAGCGCCGTGCCCAGGCTCTGCCAGGGGCTTGGCGGGGTGCCTTCGACGAACTGGGCGATCGTGGAATAGGACCAGTCGCAGCATGGCAGGATGTCGCGCATGTACCAAGTGGCCAACGCGGTCGGTCCCAGCATCAGCAGCAACAGAAGCAACCTGCGCCGCGAGGCGCCCCGCTGCCAGCTCACCGGCGGCAGATCGCGCGGCGGCGACGGGTTGCGGCGGCCGGTGAAGCGGCGCCAGAGGCGCAGCAGCGGATTGCAGTCCCAAGGCTCGGGGACAACCGGGGTACGGCAAATCGGCGGCGCGGCCGCCAGACAGGCACGGCCGGCGGCATCGCTGGCAAGCCGCCCGGTGGCGACCGGTTCGTCGCCGTAGCCTTCGCTCAGGCGCCGGGAGGCCGAGGCCAAGGCGGCATCGCCGAGCCCCGCCCGGGCGCCGCCGGCCAGTCTGCAGTGCAGTTCGGCGAGCGAGTCGGCATCGGTCAGACGCCCGCGCTCCGCCGCGGCCAGGGGCAGATGGCGCAAATACTCATCCAGCGGAGCCTGACGAAAGGTCGGATTATTCTTTGGCATGCAACTGGTAGCTCCAGATTTCGGTCAGGCGTCGGTCGCCCTTGACCAATGCGGCGTACATCTCCACCGGCCGCTGTGGGTCCTTGACTTTCAAACGCAGGGTAAGGCGCCAACCCCGGATGGCCGGGTGGTAGCGCAAGCTGTTTTCCAGCAATTCGCCGTTGTTATCGACGTTGACTTGGCTGGCCAGCGGCGTGTCCGGCGCCAGCGCCTGCAGCGCCGGCCCCTCGAAATCCACCAGCAGCAGCGTGCTGCCGTCGGCCTGGCGAATCAGGTTGCGCTGCTTCAGTTCGCCCCGCGAACGCAGGGTCTGCCTGACCCAGGCCGAGCTGCCGGCATACAGCGCCGCCTCGTCGCGGGTCCAGTGCAGGCGGTAGGCGAAGTCCAGCGGCCGCCCAGGCGCGGGCACGCTCTTCGGCCGCCAGAAGGCGACGATATTGTCGTTGGTTTCGTCCGGGGTGGGGATCTCGACCAGCTCCACGCTGCCCGCCCCCCACTGGCCCAGCGGCTCGATCCAGGCGCTCGGGCGCAGGTCGTAGCGATCGTCCAGGTCTTCGTAATCGGAGAACTCGCGGCCACGCTGCAGCAGGCCGAAGCCGCGCGGGTTCTCCACGCTGTAGGGGGTGACCGTCAACTGCTGCGGATTTTGCAGCGGGCGCCAGATCCGGTCGCCGTTGCCGTCATGGATCAACAGGCCGCTGGAGTCGTGGATCTGCGGACGGAAATTGGCCTGCGGCGACGGCTGGTTGTCGCCGAACAGGAACATGCTAGTCAACGGTGCCAGGCCCAGCCGGCCGACCGGCCCGCGCAGGAAGAGCCGCGCCTCGACATCCACCCAGGTGTCCTGGCCCGGATGCAGGACCATCCGGTAGGCGCCGGTAGCGCGCGGCGAGTCGAGCAGGGCGAAAATGGTCAGATGACGATCCTGGGGCTTCGGACGCTCGATCCAGAATTCGCGAAAGCGCGGAAACTCCTCGCCGGAGGGTAGCGCGGTGTCGAGCGCCAAGCCGCGAGCGGAGAGGCCGAACACCTGCCCCTGGCCGACCACACGGAAATAGCTGGCGCCGAGGAAGGTGGCGACCTCATCCTGCTTGTCCGCACGGTTGATCGGATAAAGCACGCGAAAGCCGGCATAGCCGAGCTTCCCGACCGTCTTGGGATCGATGCGCAGCGAGCCGAAATCGAAACGCGAGGGGTCGTATTCGATCTCCTTGGCATGGCCGGCCACCACTTCGTTGATGCGCACCGGAGTGGCGAAATGCATACCTTGATGGTGAAAGCCCAGCTTGAAATGGGTCTTCTCGTTGGTCCAGTAAGCCTTTTCGGCCCGGAAGCGGATCTGCTGGTAATCGGCGAAGGCCATTCCGGCGAATTCGGCCGGCAGGTTGCTGACCGGAGCGACGTAGGGCTCGCCGGCCAGGCGCCTAGCTCGTTCGGCCACTTCGCCGAAGTCGAAGCCCCAGGCCGGAGCGACGCCTTGCGCCAAAAAGGCGAAACCGGCCAGCAGCAGGCCGCGGCATGAAGCGATCATCGACGTCATTGCGCAAGGCTCGGGCATGGCTGAAGGAAGGGATGGACGGGACTGTCGGCCAGCCACTCTAATCTATTGAAAAAAATAGAGAAAACCAGAGATTTGCGGAAAGCCGCAAGTGATTGATTTTTCTTTTAAATTCATATGTTTAAATATTCTTAACCAAATCCTTCGAAAAACGCCGGGAAAGACGACGAGCGATTTCCGGTCGAGCAGGATAACAGCCTCCGGCCTTTCGCAGGACCGACTTGGAAGCAAAGTGATAAGAGAAACCCGGTGTCCCCGGCCGGATTCCCACCTCCGCCATAGCCTGGGAAATCAGCCGCCGCCAAGCAGCGGGTCCTGACTCACCCGTACCACAGGAGCCGTTAAGCGCCCGCCCAGGCTCGGGGCTGGCGCCAAGCCCTGCGACTTCGGGCGCGCGCGGCAGCCATCCATCCCTATCTCGCCAGCAGCAATCCCGCCGTCTCCGACGTGCTCCCGTTCGCCACGCCGCTTCGGCAGGCGCCGGTCAACGGCTGGCGCCAAGGGGCTAGCCAATTCTCCCGGCCCTCCTCCCACAACTGCAGATGCAGGCGCGCCAAGGCCACCGGGTCACTCAGCAGGGCCAGGCGGCTCTCGCCGTCCAGTCCTTCCGGTCCGGCGGCCAGCGCCTGTTCCACGCGCTCGCGACGCCGCCTCTCGATGGCCTCGGCCGTGCCGTGCCGCGCCGTACCCATGGCGCAGGCCAGGGCATTGAACCACGGGTCGACGGCCGCCCGGATGAACCCGTTCCCGAACGCCCGCTGCCGGTTCTCCCCGGTGTAGCGCTCGGTGGCGCGCAACTCGGGCGGCGCATCGTACTCCTCGGGGATGAGGAATAACCTGCCGCGACGCGCGCGCAGGCCCCATCCGACCCAGCTAGTGACCACCGAAACCGGAATGGAGAGTATCAGCGACCCCAGAATGGGCGACAGCCACCAGAGGAAGCGCGGGTTCAGCCAGGCCACCAGCAGCGCCCAGGCAATGCCGAGCAGGGTCTGCCCGCCATGCCGGCGCACGGCCTCGCTCCAGGTGGTAGCGTCGTCGTCGCGCTGCGGAGACTTCCACTGCACCGACCAGCCGAGAAACGCGGCGATCACGAAGCGGGTGTGGAAAAGCATGCGCACCGGCGCCACCAGCATCGAGAAAAGCATTTCCAGCACCATACTCAAGACTACCTTGAAAGCTCCGCCGTAGGCCTTGGCCCCCTTCGCCCAGACCAGAATCACGCTGAGCAGCTTGGGCAGAAACAGCAGCGTCAGGGTGGTCGAGAACAGCGCGATGGCACGCTCCGGGTGCCATTGCGGCCAGATCGGGAAGAGTTGCCTGGGCGCCAGGAAGTACTGCGGCTCCATCAACTGATGTACCGCCAGTAGCGCGGTGGAGAGCACCAGGAAAGCGAACCACAACGGAGCCGACAGATAGGACATCACCCCGGTAAGGAACACCGCGCGGTGCACCGGGTGCATGCCCTTGACCAGGAACAGCCGGAAATTCATCAAATTGCCTTGGCACCAGCGGCGGTCGCGCTTGAGCTCGTCGAGCAGGTTCGGCGGCAGTTCCTCGTAGCTGCCCGGCAGATCGTAGGCGATCCACACCCCCCAGCCGGCGCGCCGCATCAGGGCGGCCTCGACGAAGTCGTGGGAAAGAATCGCCCCGGCGAATGCCCCCCTGCCCGATAGCGGAGCCAGCGCGCAGTGCTCGATGAACGGCTTGACACGGATGATCGCGTTGTGTCCCCAGTAGTGCGACTCGCCGAGCTGCCAGAAATGCAGGCCGGCGGTGAACAGCGGGCCGTAGACGCGGGTGGCGAACTGCTGCAAGCGTGCGTAGAGCGTGTCCATGCCAGAGGCCTTCGGCGCAGTCTGGATGATCCCGGCCTCGGGATTGGCCTCCATCAGTCGAACCAGCTTGGTCAGACACTCGCCGCTCATCACGCTGTCGGCATCCATCACCACCATGTAGCGGTATTGACTGCCCCAGCGCCGGCAGAAGTCGTCGATGTTGCCGCTCTTGCGTTTCACTCGGCGCCGGCGCCGGCGATAGAAGATGCGCCCGGAGCCGCCGGTCTCGCGGCACAGTTCGAGCCAAGCCTGCTGCTCGGCGACAGCGATGTCGGCCGAGCTGCTGTCGCTGAGGACGAAGAAGTCGAAGCGCGCCAACTCGCCAGTGGCGGCCAGCGACTCGTAGGTCGCCCGCAGGCCGGCGAACACGCGCGCCACGTCCTCGTTGCAGATCGGCATGACGATGGCCGTGCGAGCCTCGGCGGCGATTGGTTCGTCGCCTGCGCTGCTGCCGGAAATGCGGTAACGGTCACGCCCGCTGAGCAGTTCCCAGAAGCCCATCAAGGCCGTCCAGAAGCCGGCCGAAACCCAGCAGAACAGGATGGTGAAGAGAAACAGCACGCCGAACTGGAGGATATACGGCAAGACCTGTTGCAGGCTCTGTTGCCAGCTCTGCCGGCTGATCTCGGCGAGATCGACGAAGGCCCAGCCCTGATAGGGCAGGATGCCCTTCATGTACCAAGTGGCCAGGGCGGTCTGGCCCAACATCAGCACCAGCAGGATGAGCCGGCGCAGCGAGCCGACCCGCTGCCAACGAGCCTTCGGCAGATCGCGGGTCGGCCTGGGCGGACTCCGCCGGCCGGTGAGCCGGTACCAGAAACGTACCAATACATTGGTTCGCCAGGGCTCGGGAACGACCTTGGTGCGCCGGATCGGCGGTGCGGCCTTGAGGCAGGGACGGCCGGCGTCATCCATGTCGATCCCGTCCCGTTCGCGGTCACCCAGCCCGAGGCGCCTGGCGGCCGAGGCCAAAGCGGGATCGGCGGCCGGCGCCGCAGACGCTCCGGCCAGCCGGCGATGCAGTTCGGCCAGCGAATCGGCATCGGCCAGACGTTCGCATTCCAGCGCATCCAGCGGCAGATGTTCGAGGTATTCGGCCAGCGGAGTCTCGAAAGGCGTCGGATTATTCATTGGCGGGCAACTGGTAGCTCCAGGTTTCGGTCAGGGTCTTCTCGCCGTTGACCAGCGCGACACGCATCTCCGTCGGCTTCTTCGGATCCTTGACGCTGACCCGCAGTATCAGGCGCCAACCCTTGGTAGCCGGGTTGTAACGCAGGCTGTTCTCCTTCACCTCGACATTGCCGTCGACGCCGAGCAGGGGGCGGAGCGGCGCATCCGGCGGCAGCTTTTTCAGCGCGGGACCCTCGAAGTCGACCACCAACGCCGTGCTGCCGTCCGGCTGGCGGACCAGGTTCTTCTGCTTCACGTCGCCCGCCGCGCGCAGGGTCTGCTCGACCCAGGCGGAATCCCGGTCGTGCAGCCCCGGCTCGTCACGGGTCCAGTGCAGGCGGTAGTTCAGGTCCAGCGGCTGGCCCGGCTCCGGCTGGCTGGCCGGACTCCAGAAAGCGACGATGTTGTCGTTGGTTTCGTCCGGGGTGGGGATCTCGACCAGCTCCACGCTGCCCTTGCCCCAGTCGCCTTGCGGCTCGACCCAGGCGCTCGGACGCAGGTCGTAGCGGTCGTCCAGGTCCTCGTAGCGCGAGAATTCGCGGCCGCGCTGAAGCAGACCGAAGCCTTTCGGATTCTCCACGCTGTAGCTGCTCACCGACAGGTGCTTCGGGTTGTTCAGCGGGCGCCAGATCCATTCGTCGTTGCCGGAATGGATCTGCAGACCGCTGGAATCGTGCAGCTCCGGACGGTAGTTGGGCTGTGCCGGAGGCTGGTTGCCGCCGAATAGGAACATGCTGGTCAACGGCGCCAGGCCCAGCTTGCCGACCTTTTCGCGCAGGAACAGCCGGGACTGGACATCGACCACCGCGTCGCGGCCCGGATGCAGCACGAAGCGATAGGCGCCGGTGGCACGTGGCGAGTCGAGCAGGGCGAAGATCGTCAGATGCTTGTCCTGCGGCTTCGGCTGTTCGATCCAGAACTCGCGAAAGCGCGGGAACTCCTCGCCCGAAGGCTGCGCCGTGTCGATCGCCAGGCCGCGGGCCGACAGGCCGTAAGCCTGGCCCTTGCCGACCACGCGAAAATAGCTGGCGCCGAGGAAGGTGGTGATCTCGTCGCGCTTGTTCGCGCCGTTGATCGGATAGAGCACGCGGAAGCCGGCGTAGCCCAGATTTCTGGTCGCGTTGCGGTCGAAGTGCAGGGTGCCGAAATCGAAGCGTGCGGGGTCATAGGGGATTTCCGCGACCCCGCCGCCGGCGATCTCGTTGATTTTCACGGGCGTGTTGAAGTGCATGCCTTGGTGATAGAAGCTCAGCTTGAAGGGCGTCTTCCTGTCCGACCAGTAGGCCTTGTCCGGACGGAAGCGGATCTGTTGGTAGTCGGCGAACGTCATTTCGCTGAACTCGGCAGGCAGGTTACTGGCTGGAGCGGCGAATTTCTCGGCGGCCAGGCTTTTCGCCTTTTCGGCCACGTCGTCCAGATCGAAGGCCTGGGCCGGGGCGGGCTCCAGCGCCAAGACGAGCAGCCCGGCCAATAACAATCCATACGGAGGGTGGTTGCGTGATACGGAAAAAACCGAACGGGAAAACATGAATCCTCCTGTTGTCCGACACAAGAACGAAGGCGGGCTTGCAAAGCACGGCACCAGGACACTAGGGGTTTGGGACCGAAGTGCTAATAACGGAATTCCATCTCCATGTGCCCGTTTGTCTGTCAGACAAGCGAACGCATGCTTGCCTGGCGCCTCGAAAGAGCACTGCGTCGGTGCGGTATCGACCGGCCGTCCTTGTCGGTAAAGGCGGCAACGGCACCAGCGCGGATGCAGGGGCTCATCGCAAAGGGCACGCAGTACAGGCTCCACAGGCCAGACCCATTCACGGCGAAGGCGGATTATCGAACCTCGTCAGCAAAGCCGGCAGCGGTCCGACGCTTCGGGACGGGACGGCCATACAACCTCGGGAAATACCCGCCACAGGGCAGGGCCATGTTGGCAGCCCTGGCCACGCACGGAAACGGCCGCCCGTCGGGCCTTGGCGCACCCGGCCTGGCAGCCGTTAAGCTGGGCGCATCGTTCCCTCGGCTGGAGATCGCCATGCTTCTGACCATCGACCTGCAACGACTGGAAAACGCCCTGGAAGGCGACGAAGTCGTCGATCACTACCTAGACCTGGATACCGGCGAGATCCTCGTGGTCGGCCCCGAGGCACCGATTCCGGGCAGCGCCGAGAAGTACGACGTGCAACCCGAACGCTACCTGCCCATCGAACCGCTGCCCGGAGTCAAGAGCCTGGCGATGCGCGAGGAGTTCCTCTATACCCAGCCCGATCCGCATGCGCACCCCCTGCTCAGCCGCGCCCTGAGCGGGCGCCGGCCGCTGCGCACCTTCGACTACGGATTGGAGCAGTTTCCCCGGATGCGCGAGGCCTGGCACCTCTACCGGCGCCGGCGGCTACGCGAATACGCCCTGGAATGGCTGGAGGACAATGGTCTAGAGCCGGCGGGCCGGCTCAAGCCTCGAGCAGGAAGGTCACCGGACCGTCGTTGACCAGTTCGACCCGCATATGGGCGCCGAAGCGCCCGCCGGCGACCTGCGGGTGACGCTCGCGGGCCAGCGCCAGCAGCGCCTCGAACAGCGCTTGGCCCTGGGCCGGCGGCGCGGCGCTGGAGAAGCTCGGGCGCAGGCCGCTGCGGGTATCGGCGGCGAGGGTGAATTGCGAGACCAGCAGCAGGCCGCCGCCGACCTGAGCCAAGGACAGGTTCATGCGCCCCTCGGCATCGGCGAACACCCGGTAGTTGAGCAGCCGGTGCAGCATCCACCCGACGCTTTCCCGGTCGTCTTGCGGCTCGATGCCGACCAGCGCCAGCAGGCCCGGACCGATGGCGCCGACCGCCTCGCCAGCGATCGTCACCCGAGCCTCGGCAACCCGCTGGATCAGCGCCTTCATCAGGCCTCCTCGGGCGGCACGCCGAGCAGGCGCTTGGCGAGTGTGTCCGTGGCGCGCACCAGAGCATCGGCGATCCCCAACTCGCCGGCCGAATGCCCGGCATCGCGGATGATCAGCAGCTCGCTGTTCGACCAGGCGCGGTGCAATTCCCAGGCATTGTCCAGCGGGCAGACCACATCGTAGCGGCCATGCACGATCACCCCTGGCAGATGGGCGATCCTCGGCATGTCGCGCAGCAACTGGTCGGGCTCGAGGAAGGCATTGTTGACGAAGTAGTGGCACTCGATGCGTGCGATGGACAGGGCGTGCTCGTGGAAACGCTCGACCACGTCCGGGTTCGGCCGCAGGGTGGCGGTGCGCCCCTCCCAGGTGGACCAGGCCTTAGCCGCGTGCATCTTGGCGATCTCGTCGGTACCGGTGAGGCGCCTGTGGTAGGCCTGCATCAGGTCGCCACGCTCCTCCGGCGGGATCGGCGCCAGGTAATCCTGCCAAAAGTCCGGGAATAGCCGGCTGGCGCCTTCCTGGTAGAACCAGTGGAAGTCCTGCGGCCGGCACAGGAAGATGCCACGCAGGATCAGCGCCTTCACCCGCTCCGGATGGGTCTGGGCATAGGCCAGCGCCAAGGTAGACCCCCAGGAACCGCCGAACAGCACCCATTGCTCGATGCCCAGATGCTCGCGGATGCGTTCCATGTCCGCCACCAGATCCCAAGTGGTGTTGTTCTCCAGGCTCGCGTAGGGCGTCGAGCGGCCGCAGCCGCGCTGGTCGAAGGTCACGATGCGGTACAGGTTGGGGTCGAAGAAGCGCCGACTCATGCTGTCGCAGCCCGCCCCCGGCCCGCCATGGATGGACACCACCGGCAGGCCGTCCGGCGAACCGCTCTCGTCGACGTACAGTTCGTGGGGATGGTCCACCGCCAATTGGTGGCGGGCGTAGGGTTTGATCTCCGGATACACGGTTTGCATGCTCTGCTCCAAGGCTGAACAGGACCATCCGTCCTGGGGTAGCCGGCATCATAGCCTCGAAAAGAGCCGGGAGCATGCGCCAAATCGGGGGAATGCCGCACCTGCCACCATTTTTGCGGAACGCCGCGCCCCGGCCTAACGTCGACTCCGGACGTGATCGGCGCCACCACCCTGGAAGAGATCTACACCAGCCCCAACCTGCACGAACTGGTCTGCGATCTGCTGCACGAGGGCCTACGGGTCGCCGCCGCCTACAGCGCGCAACTCGACCTGCCGGGCTTTCCCGCCCGCGGCGCGGCCATGGGCGCGGTACGCACCTCGATGCGGCAGGACCATGCGCGAGGACGCCCGCTGGAACTGGCGGCGATCGGCGAGGCCGTGCTCGAACTGGCCACCAGGCTGAACATCGCACTGCCGCGCAGCCGCCAGATCATCGCCTTGGCGCGCTTCTGCGGCCACCGGCAACGCGCTATCGGGTTCGAACCTCCATCCACATCCGAGAGCACTCCATGGCCCGACGGCACCTGGAATTCCCCGCGCACGCCCTCCTCTACCGCACCGAGATGAGCGTAAGCGGCAGCGACATCAATGGCGCCCGTCACCTGGGCAACGATACCCTGATCTCGATGCTCTCCGAGGCGCGCTCGGGTTTCCTGTACGCCCAGGGCATCGACGACAGCGGCGCCGAGAGCGAAGGTCCCGGCATCATCGTCACCGACCTCGCCACCCTCTACAAAGCCAAGGCTCACGCCCGCGACCGGCTGCCGTTCGAGGTGGGCCTGGCGGACTTCAACCGCTACGGCGGCGACATCTTGTTCCGCGTCAGCCGCCCGGCGGACGGCGCGCTGATCGCCCTGGCCAAGTACGGCTTCGTGTTCTTCGACTACCGGGCCAGCAAGGTGGTGCCGATTCCCGAAGCCTTCGCCGCGCGCTTTTTGGAGGTCAACCGATTGCCTTGACCGGCGGCACGTGCACCGCCAGCCAGACCGTCGGACCGTGCGGGGCGGTGGCCTCGACGCGATGGCGTTCGCCCGCCGAGATCAGCAGGTGATCGCCCACCGCCAGGGCGATCGGCTGCGATTGGCTTTCCAGGCGCAGCACTGCGCTGCCGGCCAGCAGCAATACCCACTCGTCCCAATCCTGGTCGTACCAGAAGCCCGGTGGGCTGGCCTGCCCTTGGGAGACGATGCGTTCGACTCGGCAACCGGGCAGGCTGAGCAAGTCGTCGAAGCGCTCGCCCGCCGAAGCATCGGGCAGCGGCCGGAAGAGGTTGCGCGGGGACAATATCGAGACTCCTTGCACCGAGGGGAAATGGCGAGCGTTCAATCCCCAGGGCGCCAGATCAGCAATTCGGTTTCGTAGCCCCTCTCGCGGGCCAAGCCGAGCAGGCGCTCGCGGTCCTGCGGGGTGATGCTGGTGTCGCGGGAAAGTATCCAGAGGAATTCGCGATCGGGACTGCCGACCAGGGCTAGGCGATAGTCCGGGTCGACATGCAGCACCCAGTAGTCGCCCTTGGCCAACACTGGGAAGCCGTAGCCGAAGACATTGTAAAAGCGCAGTTGGAGCCGGTCGGTGCGCCCCCGCTCGAGCGGGCGAGCCGTACCACTGGCCTCCAGCCATTCGCCGGCGGCCGTGCGGCAGCGGTTGTGCACGGCCAGAACACCGGGGGACAGCAGGCGGTAATGCGCCTCGGCCTGGCGGCAGCGGCTCTGGAACGACACCGGCAGGCGCGCCAGTTCGTACCAGGTACCCTGGTAGCGTTCGAGATCCACTGTGCCGGCCGTGGCCGGCGGCTGCCGTTCCCAGTAGGCACAACCGCCGAGCAGCAGGCCGAGAGCGGCCAGGCCGAGCGCGCGCCACGCCCCCGTGCGTTTCATCGCAGGCCCTGCCCGGAGAACATCAACACCTTATCGCCGCCGAACTGGATGCTGATGAAGGTCCGCTGGTCGCCCCAGGTGCAACTGGAGAAACCGAGGGCCCCGGAGCACTCGGCGGGCTTGCCGAGCATCTGCTCGACTTCGCCGCGGAGCATGCCGGGCTTGAGCCGGGAATAGTTCTCCTGGTTGAGCCCGCCGTCGCAGGCGGCCAGCAGGAGACAGAAGGACAGCAGGGCGAAACGAAGCGACATCGACGGACATCCTGGCAAGGGTGAAGCACAAGCCTGACACGATAGCCTCCCGGATGACATCAACGTTTCGTAAAAGCCGCGGCCGGCACGCCGCGGCACCAGGGGTCACCCTTCCAGATGATAGTCGGTGATGCGCTTGACCTCCGCCTTCGAACCGAGGAACACCGCGACCCGCTGGTGCAAAGATTCGGGCTGGATGTCGAGGATGCGCTGGCTGCCGTCGGTGGCGGCGCCGCCGGCCTGCTCGATGATGAAGGACATCGGGTTGGCCTCGTACATCAGCCGCAGCTTGCCGGGCTTGCTCGGCTCGCGGGCATCGCGCGGGTACATGAAGATGCCGCCGCGGGTGAGGATACGGTGCACGTCGGCCACCATGGAGGCGATCCAGCGCATGTTGTAGTTCTTATCCAGCGGGCCGGTCTTGCCGGCCAGCAACTCGTCCACGTAGCGCTTGACCGGCGGCTCCCAGTGGCGCTGGTTGGACATGTTGATGGCGAACTCGGCGGTGGTTTCCGGCACGCTCAGGTTGTCGTGGGTGAGCACGAAGCTGCCCAGCTCGCGGTCAAGGGTGAAGCCCTTGACGCCATTGCCAAGGGTCAGCATGAGCATGGTCTGCGGGCCGTAGATGGCGTAACCGGCGGCCACCTGCTGGGTGCCCGGCTGGAGGAAAGCCTGCTCGTTGAGGCTGTCGTTCTGGGTCAGGTACTGGTCCGGGCAGCGCAGCACCGAGAAGATGGTGCCGACCGAGACGTTGACGTCGATGTTGCTGGAACCGTCCAGCGGATCGAACACCAGCAGGTAGGCGCCCTTTGGGTACTTGCCGGGAATCTGATAGGCGGAGTCCATTTCTTCGGAAGCCATGCCGGCCAGGTGGCCACCCCACTCGTTGGCCTCCAGGAGGATCTCGTTGGACATCACGTCGAGCTTCTTCTGCACCTCGCCCTGCACGTTCTCGGTGCCCATGCTGCCGAGCACCCCGCCCAGCGCGCCTTTGGACACTGCATGGCTGATTTCCTTGCAGGCACGCGCCACCACCTCGATGAGGAAGCGCAGGTCGGCCGGGGTGTTGTGACTGCGAGTCTGCTCGATCAGGTAGCGGCTCAGGGTTACGCGGGACATGTAAATGACTCCGGGGGCTGGAAAATTCGCGCATTTTAACGCGACAGGGTGGGCGATGCCTCACTCAGACTGGAACAGCCGGCGCAGGTTCAG
The DNA here is from genome assembly GCF_043587585.2 of Azorhizophilus paspali. Classification (GTDB taxonomy): domain Bacteria; phylum Pseudomonadota; class Gammaproteobacteria; order Pseudomonadales; family Pseudomonadaceae; genus Azotobacter; species Azotobacter paspali. The sequence continues at coordinate 367,550 of NZ_CP171449.1, read as the reverse complement.
CATCGCAACAATCGATACGGCTCGGGGCCGGCTCACTCCGGCAACCGCCAGATCTCGCGAGCGTACTCGCGGATGGTGCGGTCGGAGGAGAACCAGCCCATCCGCGCGGTGTTCAGTACCGCCGAACGCCACCACTGGCTGGGCACGCGCCAGCGCGCATCGACTTCGCGCTGGGCCTGCCAGTAGGCGTCGAAATCAGCGCAGACCATGAAGTTGTCATGCTGCAGCAGCCCGTCGACCAGCCCCGCGTAGCGCCCCGGATCGTCCGGCGAGAAGACTCCGCTGCGGATCGCCGTGAGCACTTCGGACAGCCGCGGCGAGGCGGCCACGGCGGCCGCGCCGCCGACCTCGCCGGAACGCCGGCGCGCCTCCACCTGCTGCGCGCCGAGGCCGAAGATGAACAGGTTTTCGCTGCCGATCCGCTCGCTCATCTCCACGTTGGCGCCGTCCAGGGTGCCGATGGTCAGGGCGCCGTTGAGGGCGAATTTCATGTTGCTGGTCCCGGACGCCTCCATGCCGGCGGTGGAGATCTGCTCGGAGAGATCCGCCGCGGGGATGATGATCTCCGCCAGACTGACATTGTAGTTGGGCAGAAACACCACCTTGAGCCGGCCGCGCAGCGTGGGGTCGCCGTTCACCGTGCGGGCGATGTCGTTGGCCAGCTTGATGATCAACTTGGCCTGGTGGTAGCTGGCCGCCGCCTTGCCGGCGAGGATTTTCACTCGTGGGCCCCAGTCCACGCCCGGCTCGTCGCGGATCGCCTGGTACAGCGCCACGCAGTGCAGCAGGTTGAGCAACTGGCGCTTGTACTCGTGGATGCGCTTGACCTGCACGTCGAACAGCGCCTCGGGATCGAGGACGACGCCCAGGCGGTCTTGCACCAGCCGAGCCAGCGCCTCCTTGTTCTGCCGGCGCAGGGTACGGAAGTGCTGGTGGAAGGAGATCTGCCCGGCCTGCGCCTCGAGCCCGCCGAGCAGGTGCTCGGGATCGTCGAGCAGCGCTTCGCCAAGGGTATCGACCAGCAGCGCGGTGAGCCGCGGGTTGCTCTGGTAGAGCCAGCGGCGGAAGGTAATGCCGTTGGTCTTGTTGCTGATCCGCTCGGGATAGAGGCCGTGCAACTGGGCGAACACGGTCTTGCGCATCAGTTCGGTGTGCAGCGTCGAGACGCCGTTGACGCAGTGCGAACCGAGAAACGCCAGGTTACCCATGCGCACCCGTCGGCCGAGCTCCTCCTCGATCAGCGAGACCGCCCGCAGCAGGTCGAAATCGTGCATGCCTTGGGCGCGCAGGCGATCGATGTGCTGGGCATTGATCAGGTAGATGATCTGCATGTGGCGCGGCAGCAGACGCTCCATCAACGCCACCGGCCAGCTCTCCAGGGCCTCAGGCAGCAGCGTGTGGTTGGTGTAGGAAAGAGTCGCCACGGTCAGTTCCCAGGCCTTGTCCCAATCCAGGCCGTGGACGTCGAGCAACAGGCGCATCAGCTCGGCCACGGCGATCGACGGATGGGTGTCGTTGAGCTGGATCGCAGCGTACTCGGGCAGGTCGAGCAGGCTGCCGCGCTGCTTGAGGTGGCGGCGCAGCAGGTCCTGCAGCGAGGCCGAGACGAAGAAGTATTCCTGGCGCAAGCGCAGCTCCTGGCCGGCAGCGGTGTCGTCGGCCGGATAGAGTACCCGCGAGATGCTCTCGGCGCGCACCGACTCGGCCACCGCGCCGAGGTGGTCGCCGGCGTTGAAGCGCTCCAGATGCAGGTTGGTTTCCGGCCGGCCGCGCCACAGGCGCAGGGTGTTCACGCTGTGCCGGCGCCAGCCGACGATCGGCGTGTCGTAGGCGATGGCGCGCATGTCCTCGGCCGGCTGCCAGACATGGCATTGCCGCCCGTCCTCGCCCTCCGTGCAGACCACGCTGCCGCCGAAGCTGATCCGGTAGCTGACTTCGGGCCGCTCGAACTCCCAGGGATTGCCGAACTCCAGCCAGGTCTCGGTCTGCTCCTGCTGCCAGCCGTCGACGATGACCTGGCGGAACAACCCGTAGTCATAGCGGATGCCGTAGCCGTAAGCGGGAATGCCGAGGGTCGCCATGCTTTCCATGAAACAGGCCGCCAGCCGGCCGAGGCCGCCGTTGCCCAGCGCCGCGTCCGGTTCGAGGTCGCGGATGCGCTCTAAGTCGATGCCCAGTTCGGCCAGCGCGGCTCGCGCGACCTCGAGCAGGCCTAGGTTGCTCAGGGTAGGCTGCAGGAGGCGCCCGACGAGAAACTCCAATGACAGGTAGTAGACGCGCTTGCTGCTTTGGCGGTAAGCGCGGTTGGCGTGATCCATCCAGGTTTCCACCAGATGGTCGCGGGTGGCCAGGGCGACGGCCTCGAACCAGTCGAAACCGACGGCGTGTTCGGGAGTCTTGCCCACCGCATACTTCAGCTTGTCGATGATACGCGCGCGGAATGCAGCGACTTCTTCGGGAACGGGCGACACCTCGGGCATAACGGCAACCTCGCTGGGCAATGACGGAACAAGGGTTCGACCCTCGGCGGCGCAACAACATGCACCCACCCAATCAAGCATGCACAAAGCGGGCGAAGCCGCCAGGCGGATGCGCCGACGAGCGGATTTATCGCTATCATCGCGCGCCCTCCACCACTGCCGCCCACCGATGAAGAAGCCGCCGATCCTCGCCGCCGCCGACCCCGAGCGCCTGGAAACCTGGGTCAAGTACCGCCAGAGCCTGTGCCAGGACTGTCGGGCCACCTGCTGCAGCCTGCCGGTGGAAGTACGCCTTCCCGACCTGATCCGCCTGGGCCTGGCCGACGCCTTCGAGCAGGGCGAGCCATCTAAGCAGGTCGCCCGTCGGCTGATGAAGGCCGGCAGCGTCGAGCACTTCAACCACAAGCGGGAAGTATTCACCCTCGCCCGCCGCAGCAACGGCGACTGCCTCTACCTGGATCAGCGCAGCCGCCTGTGCACCTGCTACGCGCAGCGACCAGACACCTGCCGCAACCACCCGACCATCGGCCCCAGGCCGGGCCATTGCGCCTGGCGGCCGAAGCAACCGGGCTGATTTCAGAAGAAGAAGGCCGACCTGCTCGCGACGATGCCCTCCACGGGACCGGCACGGCTGCCGTCGAGCGGCCGATGATCCTGGCTCCAGGCCGGAGAGTCCCGCCCGTCGACGCTGTGGATAGTCCTGAAATACGGTCAGGAAGCTGCGGCGCATACCGGCCAGCTTCATGCCGGGTTGGCCAGAACGGGCGGATTGATAGGCCGTTACGATCAGATGATCGCGGGCCATGCTCGATCCCAAGACCTGATTGTCGTCACCAACAACCGCAGCGAATTCGACTGTGTGCCCGGTTTGCGAGTTGAGGACTGGGTCGCCACCGGTGTTGGTCACTACGTCACGACAAAGTAGCGGCCTCCATTGATCGATAAGCGCCGCTTCTCGACGAACACCGCTTTGCCCGGATCGGTCTTGGTGCGCGCCTCCACTGCCGCCGCGATCAGGTCGCCATGCACCGCCACGCTGTTCACCACCGAACCGTAGGCCGACAGGCCGATGCTGAACAGCAGCGCCGGCGTCGCCGGGTCGCGGATGTCCAGCATTTCCACCCGAGCGCTGGCGGTATTGACCACGAACAGGCGCTGGCTGGACGGATCGTGAGCGACGATCTCGGCCGCCGCCTGATCGAACAGCCCGCTGTGGAAACTGCCCAGCGGCGACAATTCGAGGCCGAACGGCGGCTGGCCCCGGCGAGCGCCGCTCCGACCAGCCCGAGCGCCAGCAGCGCGGCGGCAAGCGTTTTCGACTTCATGTACCGCTCCCTGTATGGACGGAGGCCGCAGCATGGGGCGAAGAAGTTGCCGGCGCAGACAGGCGACGGGCGGCGGCCGGGGTGCCCCAAGGTTGCATCGGCCAACTTCCCACAGCTTCCACTCGTCATATTGCGTGTGAACCTTCAACGACAACGGTAGCGATGCCTTAAAAGTAGGCCATAATATTTCGTGAAAATTTCGTGAAAAAAAATGAAGTCTTTTTATCCATACTGCACGGCAATGCCTTGCCATACGGCTATTCCGGCAGCCAAGGCGGTGGAGTGCCCACCCGAAAACCACCCGACCTGCCGGGAGCCATGATCGCGCGCGAGGCTGGAGCAAGAAAATGGACGACAAGAACGACCTGGCCGCCCTGCTGACCGACCACCAAGCCCCCCGGACCAGGCGAGGCGCGACGGCGGAACTGGCGGCGGAGGTTTATCAGCTCTACCGGCTCACCAATCTGGTCGATCGGCTGGAAGAAACCTTCGGTCCGACACTCCTGACCCGGGAGGAACTCCTGCCGTGGCTGGCCGAGCAGATCGAGCGAATCCGCATCTCCGGCATCACGGACTGCGACCTCGCGAGCGATCTGATCGACGAGGCCTACCAGGCAAGGCTGAAGATCGGTAGCGCGCGCTTTTTCGAGCGCTATTTTCGGTGACGGGAACCTCGCCCTTTCCCAGCAACGATTCGCGCTTCTGCACAACGGACGAGGGAACCACTGATCTCGCCGTGGACTCAGCAGAGCCACATTGGAAAGAGGGCGAGGCTCGCACCAATGCAGCGGAACGTCCGTATCGAGCAGCAATACGCCATCCACATTCGGATGGCAGTACCGCGCAATCCGTGGAGAGCGCATCCGCCATTCCCTGAGGCGCCCCGAAAGGCATCCGATCGCGGGTCTTGACCGGCTTCGCCATGAATCCGGCCCGCGATCTCGGCCCCAGGTTGATGGCTTTCCTGGCCGGATGGGGCGATATCGCCTTGAGCGGCGGACGCGAAGTACCCTATTTCCTCGTCCCCCTGAGCGCGCCACTGCTCGGTGCCTGCCTGGGCACGGCGGGCTACCGCGGGCTGATCGCCTGCCACCTGCCCGGCCGCGCCGGACCGGAAGACGCCGCCTCGCCGGCCTGCAAGGCCCGAGTCCGATCCCTCCACTTCAGAAGGCCACCGTCATGACCCAGACCAACAACAAGCGCTACATCGTCGCCCTGGACCAAGGCACCACCAGTTGCCGGGCCATCGTGCTCGATTGCGACGCCAACGTCGTCAGCGTGGCTCAGCACGAGTTCACTCAGATCTATCCGCGGTCGGGCTGGGTCGAGCACGATCCCATGGAGATCTGGGCCACGCAGAGCGCCACCCTGGTGGAAGCCTTGGCCCAGGCGGGCATCGAGCACCGGCAGGTGGCCGCCATCGGCATCACCAACCAGCGCGAAACCACGGTGATCTGGGACAAACGGAGCGGCCGGCCGATCCATAACGCCATTGTCTGGCAATGCCGACGCAGTGCCGCGATCTGCGAGGAACTCAAACGCGACGGTCTGGAGGAACATGTTAGGGAACATACCGGCCTGGTCATCGATCCCTATTTCTCCGCAACCAAAATTAAATGGATCCTCGACCACGTCGAGGGCAGCCGCGAGCGTGCGCGGCGCGGCGAATTGCTGTTCGGCACCATCGACTCCTGGCTGATCTGGAAGATGACCCAGGGCCGGGTGCACGTCACCGACTTCACCAACGCCGCGCGCACCATGCTCTTCGACATCCACGCGCTGGACTGGGATACGCGCCTGCTCAAGGCCCTCGACATCCCGCGCGAGATGCTGCCGCAGGTAAGGTCGTCCTCCGAGGTCTACGGCCATGCCTGCATCGCCGGCGGCGACGAGGACGACGGCATCCCGATCGCCGGCATCGCCGGGGACCAGCAGGCCGCGCTCTTCGGCCACATGTGCGTGGAGCCCGGCCAGGGCAAGAACACCTACGGCACCGGCTGCTTCCTACTGATGAACACTGGCGCCAAGGCCGTGCGCTCGGGCCACGGGCTGCTTACCACCATCGCCTGCGGGCCGCGCGGGGAAGTCGCCTACGCGTTGGAAGGGGCGATCTTCAATGCCGGCTCCACGGTGCAATGGCTGCGCGACGAGCTCAAGCTAATCAACGATTCGTTCGATTCCGAATATTTCGCTACCAAGGTCAAGGACAGCAACGGCGTCTACCTGGTACCGGCCTTCACCGGCCTGGGTGCCCCCTACTGGGACCCCTACGCACGCGGCGCGGTGTTCGGCCTGACCCGCGGCGTGAAAGCCGACCACCTGATCCGCGCCGCGCTCGAATCCATCGCCTACCAAACCTGCGACGTGCTCGACGCCATGCAGCGGGACGCTGGCGAGCGTCTCAAGGCGTTGCGCGTGGATGGCGGCGCGGTGAGCAACAACTTCCTCATGCAGTTCCAGGCCGATCTGCTCGGCACGCCGGTCGAGCGTCCGGCAGTGAAGGAAGTCACCGCACTCGGCGCCGCCTACCTGGCAGGCCTGGCCACCGGCTTCTGGAGCAGCCTCGACGAACTGCGCGACAAGGCGCGGATCGAGCGGGTGTTCGAGCCGGCCTGCTCTGAAGAGAAACGCCGCTCGCTGAGTGCCGGCTGGAAGAAGGCGGTGCTGCGCAGCCAGCGCTGGGCCGAGGACGACTAGCTCACCGCCGTAGCGGACGGGGGGACGTCCAGGCTGCGGCACTACCCGCTAGGGTATACTGCGGGCGCAAACAAGGAATGCCGCATGAGCCTAGCGCCCCGCCAACAGAACATCCTCGACCTGGTCCGCGAACGCGGCTACGTCAGCATCGAAGAGCTGGCTCACTCCTTCACCGTCACGCCGCAGACCATCCGCCGCGACATCAACCAGCTCGCCGAACAGGGGCTGCTGCGCCGCTATCACGGCGGGGCCGCCTACGACTCCAGCGTGGAGAACACCGCCTACGCCATGCGTGCCGGCCAGATGCACGACGAGAAACGGCGCATCGCCGAAGCCATCGCCGCGGTCGTGCCGGATCACGCCTCGCTGTTCATCAACATCGGCACCACCACCCAGGCGATCGCCCGCGCCCTGCTCGGCCATCAAGCGTTGAAGGTGATCACCAACGACCTGCACGTGGCCGGCATTCTCAGTACCAAGGAAAGCTTCGAGGTCCTGGTCGCCGGCGGTAAGGTGCGCAACGATGGCGGCATCGTCGGCCAGGCCACGGTGGATTTCATCCAGCAGTTCAAGGTCGACTACGCCCTGGTCGGCATCAGCGGCATCGACGAGGACGGCAGCCTGCTGGATTTCGACTTCCGCGAAGTGCGCGTCTCCCAGGCCATCCTCGACAACGCGCGTCAGGTGTTCCTTGCCGCCGATTCGAGCAAGTTCGGGCGCAACGCGATGGTCCGCCTCGGCGCCATTACCCAGGTCGACCGCCTTTTCACCGACGCCCAGCCAGCTTCGCGGCTGGTCCAACTGCTGGCCGAGCACAAGGTCAGGCTGGAAGTCGTCTGAACGCACCAGCCTCCGCCGAGGCAACGGACACCTCCTTCGCCCCTCTCTAATCTCGCCGGCGCGCGGGCGCTGAACCATCGCACCTGACACACGACCTCCCGTAGGCCGTCGCCCTGCTAGCCTCCGCCTGCTGCCTCTCTTGCCTCGGCACGCCCAGGCTTCGCCTTCTTGACCCGGTCGCCTCGTCATTCGGCTGCCACAATAAAGTTCGAAAACATTCACCTACAGGCGTAGTAGTGTTCGATTTGTTGCCATAGTATTTTCGAAAACGAAAATTCATTTTTCGCTTCAGCAAAGGTAATTCGCATGAGCCCTTCCAATTCCTCCAATACCGAGTTCTACGATATCGCCGTGATCGGTGGTGGTATCAACGGCGCAGGCATCGCCGCCGATGCCGCCGGCCGCGGTCTTTCGGTGTTTCTCTGCGAGCAGGACGATCTCGCCCGGCACACTTCCTCCGCCAGCAGCAAGCTGATCCATGGCGGCCTGCGCTACCTCGAACATTACGAATTCCGCCTGGTCCGCGAGGCACTGGCCGAACGCGAAGTCCTGCTGGCCAAGGCCCCGCACATCGTCAAGCCGCTGCGCTTCGTCCTGCCGCACCGGCCACACCTGCGCCCGGCCTGGATGATCCGTGCCGGCCTGTTCCTCTACGATCACCTGGGCAAGCGCAAGAAGCTGCCGGGCTCGCGCGGGTTGCGCTTCGGCGCCCGCAGCCCGCTCAAGGCAGAGATCGGCCGCGGCTTCGAATACTCCGACTGCTGGGTCGACGACGCCCGCCTGGTCGTACTCAACGCCATGGCCGCCCGCGAGCATGGCGCCCAGGTGCATACCCGTACCCGTTGCCTCTTTGCCAGCCGCCAGCGGGATCACTGGCACCTGCAACTGGAGCGCGCCGACGGCAGCGCCTTCTCGATCCGCGCCAAAGCACTGGTGAACGCGGCCGGCCCCTGGGTGGCGCGCTTCATCGAAACCGGCCTGCAGCAGAAGGCCCCCTACGGTATCCGCCTGATCCAGGGCAGCCACCTAGTCGTGCCGCGGCTGTACGAGGGCGAGCATGCGTACATTCTGCAGAACGAGGACCGCCGCATCGTCTTCGCCATCCCTTATCTGGAGCGCTTCACCCTGATCGGCACGACCGACCGCGAGTACCGGGACGACCCGGCGCAGGTACGGATCAGCGAGGAGGAGACCGACTACCTGCTCAAGGTGGTCAACCGACACTTCAAGCACCAACTGAGCCGGGACAGCATCCTGCACAGCTATTCAGGGGTGCGTCCGCTGTGTAACGACGAATCGGCCGACCCTTCGGCGGTGACCCGCGATTACACCCTGGCGCTGTCGGGCAGTCCGGGCGAGCCGCCGCTACTGTCGGTGTTCGGCGGCAAGCTCACCACTTATCGCAAACTGGCCGAGGCGGCCCTGGAGCAACTGGCGCCTTTCTTCCCACAGATGAAAGCGCGCTGGACCGCCGAAAAGCCGCTGCCGGGTGGCGAGCAAATGAGCGACAGCCGAACCCTGGCCGACCAATTGCGCCAACGTCATGCCTGGCTCGCTCCGGAACTCGCCCGGCGCTGGGCCACCACTTACGGCAGCAGAGCCTGGCGCCTGCTGGAAGACGTCAACGGCCCCGCCGATCTCGGCGAACACTTCGGCGCCACCCTGCATGCCCGCGAAGTGGACTACCTGTGCGCGCAGGAATGGGCGCGGGAAGCCGAGGACATCCTCTGGCGGCGCAGCAAGCTCGGTCTGTTCCTGAGCCTGGAAGAGCAGGAGCGGCTGCGCGCCTATTTGGATGCCACAACCCGACATCTCGAAGCCCATGTCCTGGCTTCCTGAGGCTTTTACGGGGAACATCGACAATCCCAAGAGGATGCAGACCAATGCAGCGCGGAACCAAGATCGTCGCCACCCTCGGCCCGGCCACCGAAACCCCGAAGCCATCGAAGGCCTGGTCAAGGCCGGGGTCGACGTGGTGCGTCTAAATTTCTCCCACAACAAGGCCGAGGAACACCAGGCCCGTGCCGCCCTGGTCCGCGAGATAGCCGCCAAATACGGGCGCTTCGTCGCCATCCTCGCCGACCTGCAGGGGCCGAAGATCCGCATTTCGCGCTTCGCCGACGGCAAGGTGCTGCTGGAGAAGGGCCAGACCTTCGCCCTCGACGCCGCCCTCGACAAGAATGCTGGCCGGGGTGATCAACGTTCATCTACGGGCGCGGCCGCGAGACCGTCAGAGCGCTGATGGAAACCGGCCAGATCGACGTGTTCGCCTTCATCGGCACCAATAAGGCCGCCAGCGACCTGAAGAAGCTGCACCCGCGCCCGCACCGCCTGCGCGCCGCGCTCGGCTTGGACGCCAAGAACCCCGGCATCGTCCTGCCGCAAGTGGACCTGGACAACGCGGTCAGCGAGGCGATTACCGGCGCGCTGTCGTTCAACGGCCAGCGCTGCACGGCGCTGAAGATCCTCTTCGTCCACGAACAGGTGGTCGATGCCTTCCTTGAGAAGTTCAACCAGAAACCCGCCGCGCTCAAGCCGGGCATGCCCTGGGAGCCGGGCGTGGCGCTGACCCCGCTGCCCGAACCGGGCAAGAGCGACTTCCTCGCCACCTTGGTGGCCGACGCCCAGGCCAAGGGCGCCAAGGTGGTCAACCCCGGCGGCGGCGAGGTGCGCGAGACCTTCTTTTACCCGGCGCTGCTCTACCCGGTGAGCGCGGACATGCGCGTCTACCAGGAGGAGCAGTTCGGCCCGCTGATCCCGGTGGTGCCTTACCGCAACCTGCAGACGCTGTCCGGCTAGCCAGATCCTGACACGGCAAGCGAGCGCCAGAAAAACCATGAACACGCGGGAACACCGGGTCCATGGAGCAGGCACCCGTGGCGGTTGCCCGTTGCGCGCGAGATGTACAAAGGCAGCCCAGGGCAGGCGCATCAAGCGCTATCCGGAGGATCAACGACGGGAAGCGCTTCGCATGGTGATGCAGCATCCGCAGGCCCGCCGCGCCTTCAGCCAGCGCAAGGCGATCGTCGAGCCGGTGTTCAGCAGCCTGCGTTGTCAGCAAAGATTGAATCGGTTTCGGCGGCGAGGGCTGGCAGCGGTCAGTCGAGCGTTTGCGTTGCGCGTGATGGCACATAACCTGTCGAGGGCCGTGGCCCTGTCGAAGGAGCGATCTGTGCTTATGCTCGCAGCCTTACGTGCCATGCGAACGCTCACGGCGCATTGGCGCCTACGTTCCTTGCTTCGCGCCAGCGCTTCAATCTCGATCATCTCGCAGGCTTGATAATGGGTTTTGCGACAGCCTCTAGAAGTACGGGGCTTTTTGCGCATTTCGGTAAGTCCGGCCAAGAAATCGACCCTTGCTTCGCGGCAGAATCACTTGAAAACACTTAACAAAACATTTGACCTGAGTGTTTTTGCCAAAATAAGCTTTCAATCACTTAAAAACACGCAGAATCACTTGAAATGAATGCCGTGACCCAGGAAGAGCGGCTCGCCGTCATCGCCAACCTGCTGGAGCGCCAGCAGCGCATCACTCTGGACGAGATCTGCCGGCACTTCGGCATTTCCCGCGACTCGGCACGGCGGGACCTGATCCGGCTGACCGAACAGCCCCGCTTCCAGCGCATCCGCGGCGGCGCCCGGCTGCTCACGCCGGCCAGCGAACCGCTGCCCTTCCAGCAGCGTCCGCGCAACGACGCCAAGGTCGCGCTCGCCAGGCGAACCCTGGAGATACTCCAGCCCGGCGCCAGCCTGTACCTGGACGCCGGCAGCACGCTGCTGGAGCTGGCCCGGCTGCTCGCCGCCCAGCCCCAGCCCTTCGCCCTGGTCAGCGCCGCGCTGGATGCCTTGCAGTTGCTGAGCCACAACCCGGCGCTCGGCCTCCATGCGCTGGGCGGGGAGTTCGATGCGCTGCAGCGCATGATGCTAGGGCCGGAAACCGAGCGGCAGCTCGGACAGTTCCGCCTGCGGCACGCCGTCCTAGGCATCTGCGCCCTGAGCGAGCACGGCCTCAGCGCCCCGATGGCCAGCGAAGCCGCCCTGAAACGCCGGGCGATCGCCCAGTCCGAACAATTGATCGCGGTCGGCTGCGCCGACAAGTTCGACACCCAGCAGTTGCACCAGGTCTGCGAACTGGCCCGGCTGGACCTGCTGATCTGCGATGCGCTGCCCGACGGGCCGTTGCGCCGGGCGCTCGTCGACCTTGAGATTCCGATCCTCACCCTGGAGGCTCCCATTGATTAAGACCGCCGTGATCGGCTACGGGCTCTCGGCCCGCATCTTCCACCTGCCCTTCATCCACAACCAGCCGGAGCTGCGGCTGGTGGCCATCAGCAGCGGCCAGGAACAACTGCGCCAGGACTACCCGCAGTTGCAGCACTACTCCGACGGCAGCGAGCTGATCGCCCGCAGCGACGCCGAACTGGTGGTCATCACCTCACCGAATCACAGCCACTATCCGCTGGCCCGGCAGGCCCTGCTAGCCGGCAAGGACGTACTGGTGGAAAAGCCCTTCGTGGTGACGGCCGAAGAAGGCGAGGAACTGCTGGCCCTGGCTGCCCGCCAGCAGCGACTCCTGGCGATCTACCACAACCGCCGCTTCGATGGCGACTTCCTGACCCTGCAGCAGTTGCTGCGCGACGGCCGGTTGGGCGAGATCCGCTATTTCGAATCCCACTTCGACCGTTTCCGCCCGATTCCGCGCGCCCGCTGGCGCGAGCAGGCCGTCCTGGGCGGTGGCATTCTCTACGACCTCGGCCCCCATCTGATCGACCAGGCGCTGGTGCTGTTCGGCCCCCCCGAAGCCGTCACCGCCCTCTGTCGCCAGTTGCGCGACGGTGCCGAGGCCACCGACTACTTCCATCTGCAGTTGCACTATCCGGACAAGGAGGTGGTGCTGCACTCGAGTCCGTTCTGCGCCGCCCCTACCCCGCGTTTCGTGCTGCAGGGCACCCTGGGCAGCTACCACAAGTACGGGCTCGATCCGCAGGAGGACGCGCTGCGCGCTGGCACGACGCCGGGTGGCCCGGACTGGGGGCTGGAGCCGGAGAGCCGGCACGGCCGCCTGTATACGGAGCGGGAAACCCGCACGCTGCCGACCCTGGCCGGCGACTATCAACTGTTCTACCGGCATCTGGCGCAGGCCCTGCAGAAACGCCTGCCACCGCCGGTGACGCCCGTCGACGCCCTGCTGGGTATCCGCCTGATCGAGCTGGCCTACCGTAGCCACGAACAGGGCCGCACGCTGGAGGTACACCGATGAGCCCGTCCGAACTGCTGGAGCAGGAGGCGCGACTGCGCCTGCCCGCCTTCGACCTGGCCGACGCCTGGCAACTGGGCCTGCACCTGCAGCGGCTCGCAAGCGCCGCCCAAGCCCCGGCCGTGCTGGAGATTTACGCCTACGGCCGCACCGTCTTCGGCGCCGCCCTGCCCGGCTCCAGTGCCGACAACCATGATTGGGTCAGGCGCAAGCGTAATGCGGTACTGCGTTTCGGACACAGTTCGATGTATCTAGGGGAGTACAACCGCGGCAAGGGGCGGGAATTCGAAACCCAGCCGCATATCGACGCGCGCGAGTACGCGGCCCACGGCGGCAGCTTCCCGCTGCGCCTGGTCAACGGGGAACTGGTCGGCGCCCTGACCCTGTCCGGCCTGCCGCAGTGGGACGACCACCGGCTGGCGGTCGAGGCGTTGCAGGCCTGGCTGCGGGAAGACCGGCCCTGAAACACGAGGCCCGCGCGAAGCGGGCCTCATGGAACAGGTCGGGGCTCAGTTGACCTTGGCGGCCAATTCGCCCTTGGCGTAGCGCTGGAACATGGCTTCCAGGGAGAGCGGCTTGATCTTCGAGGCGTGGCCGGCTGTGCCGAAGGCCTCGTAGCGGGCGATGCAGATGTCGCGCATGGCCTCGACGGTCTTGGCCAGGTACTTGCGCGGATCGAACTCGCTGGGGCTCTGGCCCATGAAGCGGCGGATCGCGCCGGTGGAAGCCAAGCGCAGGTCGGTGTCGATGTTGACCTTGCGCACCCCGTACTTGATGCCCTCGACGATTTCCTCGACCGGCACGCCGTAGGTTTCCTTGATGTCGCCGCCGTATTCGTTGATCACCTTCAGCCAGTCCTGCGGAACCGAGCTGGAGCCGTGCATCACCAGGTGGGTGTCGGGGATGCGCTTGTGGATTTCCTTGATGCGGTCGATGGCGAGGATGTCGCCGGTCGGCGGCTTGGTGAACTTGTAGGCGCCGTGGCTGGTACCGATGGCGATGGCCAGGGCGTCGACCTGGGTTTCCTTGACGAAGCGCGCGGCCTCTTCCGGGTCGGTGAGCATCTGGCTATGGTCCAGGGTGCCTTCGGCGCCGACGCCGTCTTCCTCTCCGGCCTGGCCGGTTTCCAGGCTGCCCAGGCAGCCCAGCTCGCCCTCCACGGAAACGCCGCAGGCATGGGCGAAGGCCACGGTTTGCCGGGTCACGCGCACGTTGTAGTCGTAGTCGGCCGGGGTCTTGCCGTCTTCCTTCAGCGAGCCGTCCATCATCACCGAGGAAAAGCCGAGCTGGATCGAGCGCTGGCAGACGTCGGGGCTGGTGCCATGGTCCTGGTGCATGCACACCGGGATGTGCGGGAACTCCTCGATGGCGGCGAGGATCAGGTGGCGCAAAAAGGGCGCACCGGCGTATTTGCGAGCGCCGGCGGAAGCCTGGACGATCACCGGCGAGTCGGTCTTGTCGGCCGCTTCCATGATGGCGCGCATCTGCTCGAGGTTGTTGACGTTGAAGGCCGGCACGCCGTAGCCGAATTCGGCGGCGTGGTCCAGCAGCTGACGCATGCTGATAAGTGCCATCTTTGTACTCCCTATAATGATCGTTCGATCGCTGTCCGTACCGCCGACGGCGGCCCGGGCTCAAGCCTGAATCCCTCTCCCGCGCGGGCAGAGGGGAGAACATGAGCGTTCCCACGCTCCCGCGTGGGAACGCCTCCCCCGGACGCTCCGGCGTCCATGCAGGGACGCCGGACATCCCGGGCATGGCGCCCACGCCGGAGCGCGGGAGCCATCGAGATACGGGTATTACCTGGCGCGCTCTTCCAGCACCGCCACGGCCGGCAGCACCTTGCCCTCGACGAATTCGAGGAAGGCGCCCCCACCGGTGGAAATGTAGGAGATTTTCTCGCCCACACCGTACTTGTCGATGGCCGCCAGGGTATCGCCGCCACCGGCGATGGAGAAAGCCGGGCTCGCCGCGATGGCCTCGGCCAGAACCTTGGTGCCGTTGCCGAACTGGTCGAACTCGAACACGCCGACCGGGCCGTTCCACAGGATGGTCCGGGAAGATTTCAGCAGTTCGGCGAACTGCGCGGCGGTCTGCGGGCCGATATCGAGGATCATGTCGTCGTCAGCCACCTCGTCGATGGCCTTGACGGTGGCTTCGGCGGACTCGGCGAACGCCTTGGCGACCACCACGTCCACCGGCAGCGGCACGCTGACCTTGGCGGCGATGGCCTTGGCGGTGTCGACCAGATCAGCCTCGTAGAGCGACTTGCCGACCTTGTACCCGGCCGCGGCGAGAAAGGTGTTGGCGATGCCGCCACCGACGATCAACTGGTCGCAGACCTGACTCAGGGAGTTGAGCACGTCGAGCTTGGTGGACACCTTGGAACCGGCGACGATGGCGGCCATCGGCCGCTGCGGGTCGTCCAGCGCCTTGCCCAGCGCCTCCAACTCGGCGGCTAGCAGGGGACCGGCGCAGGCGACCTTGGCGAACCTGGCGACGCCGTGGGTCGAAGCCTCGGCGCGGTGGGCGGTGCCGAAGGCGTCCATGACGAACACATCGCAGAGCGCGGCGTACTTCTGCGCCAGCTCGTCGGCGTTCTTCTTCTCGCCCTTGTTGAAACGCACGTTCTCGAACAGCACCACCTGGCCCGGCTCGACCTTCACCCCGTCCAGGTATTGCCCGAGCAGCGGCACCTCGCGACCTAGGGCTCCGGACAGGTAGTCGGCGACCGGCTTCAGGCTGTTCTCCTCGGAATATTCGCCCTCGGTCGGGCGGCCCAGGTGCGAGCAGACCATCACCGCCGCGCCCTTTTCCAGCGCCAGCCTGATGGTCGGCAGCGAAGCGAGGATGCGGGCGTCGCTCTTCACCACACCGTCCTTCACCGGCACGTTGAGGTCTTCGCGGATGAGTACGCGCTTACCCTTGAGGTCGAGGTCGGTCATCTTCAACACGGTCATGCGATCGGTCCTTTTCCCGGAGGCAGAAAGTTCTATCGTCGTGCAGCGGCGACGCCCAGCCAGTGACCGGCGACATCGAGCATGCGGTTGGCGAAACCCCACTCGTTGTCGAACCAGGCCAGCAGGTTGACCAGCCGGGGGCCGGAAACGCGGGTCTGGCTGCCATCGACGATGGCCGAATGGGGGTCGTGATTGAAATCGCAACTGGCGTGCGGCAATTCGGTGTAGTCCAGCAATCCCTTGAGCGGCCCCTGCCCGGCAGCCTGACGCAGCACGCGGTTGACCTCCTCGGCCGAGGTATCGCGAGCGGTCTGCAGGGTGATGTCGAGGCAAGAGACGTTGAGCGTCGGCACCCGCACGGCTTTGGCCTGAATGCGCCCGGAAAGTTCCGGAAGCAGGCGCTCGATGCCACGAGCCAGGCCGGTCGACACCGGGATCACCGACTGGAAGGCCGAGCGCGTGCGGCGCAGATCCTCGTGGTGATAGGCGTCGATGACCGGCTGGTCGTTCATCGCCGAGTGGATGGTGGTGATCGACACGTATTCCAGGCCGATCGCCTCGTTCAGCGATTTCAGCAGCGGCACGCTGCAATTGGTGGTGCAGGAGGCGTTGGAAACCAGCCTTTCGTCGCCCGTGAGGCGCTGCTGGTTGATCCCGTAGACGATAGTGGCGTCGACGTCGTGCTCGCTGGCCATCGGCTGGGAGAACAGCACCCGCGGCGCCCCGGCGCGCAGGAAGCGCTCGCCGTCGGCACGGCTGTGATAGACGCCCGAACACTCCAGCACCAGGTCGATGCCGAGAGAACGCCAGTCGACGGCTTCCGGGGTCAATGCGCGCAGCACCCGCAGGCTGTCGCCGTTCAGGCACAGCCGGTCGCCCTCGACCCGCACCTCGCCGGGGAAGCGCCCGTGGGTGGAGTCGAAACGGGTCAGGTATTCGATGCTCGCCTGGTCGGCCAAGTCGTTGAGCGCGACGATGCGGAACGCCGAAGAAGCGCCCCGTTCATAGTGGGCGCGCAAAACGCAGCGGCCGATGCGGCCATAGCCGTTGAGAGCGACGCGGTAGGGAGGATTGGGCATGACAGGTCTCGGAGGTAGACGATTCGCACCCCCTTCCCCGCCGGGAAGAGGGCCGGAGAAAGGCGGCGCCGGCCAGGCTCCCTCCCCCTCTCCCGCAGCGGGGAGAGGGAGGCCAGCGCATCAATCCCCGAGCAGTTCTCCGGCGTTGGCCAGCAGGTTGTCGAGGGTGAAGCCGAAATGCTCGAAGAGCGCGCCGGCCGGCGCGGACTCGCCGAAGCTGGTCATGCCGACGATGCGTCCGGCCAGCCCGACGTACTTGTACCAGAAGTCGGCGTGGGCGGCCTCGATGGCGATCCGCGCCCCGACCCCGGACGGCAGCACGGCCTGTTTCCAGGCGGCGTCCTGGCGATCGAACACGCTGGTCGAGGGCATGGAAACCACTCGCACCCGGCGCCCCTGCCCGCTCAGCGTCTCGTAGGCCTGCACCGCCAGGGTAAGCTCCGAACCGGTGGCGATGAGGATCAACTCCGGGGTGCCGGCACAATCGCGGAGTACGTAGCCGCCGCGAGCGATATCGGCCAGTTGCCGGGCATCGCGCGCCTGGTGCGGCAGGTTCTGGCGGCTGAACACCAGGGCGCTCGGGCCGTCCTGGCGCTCGATGGCGCATTTCCAGGCCACCGCCGACTCCACCGCGTCGCACGGGCGCCAGGTGTCGAGGTTCGGCGTACTGCGCAGGCTGGCCAGTTGCTCGACCGGCTGGTGGGTCGGGCCGTCCTCGCCGAGGCCGATGGAGTCGTGGGTGTAGACGAACAGCACGCGCTGCTTCATCAGCGCGGCCATGCGCACGGCGTTGCAGGCGTACTCCATGAACACCAGGAAGGTGGCGCCGTAGGGAATGAAACCGCTGTGCAGGGCGATGCCGTTCATGATGGCGCTCATGCCGAACTCGCGCACGCCGTAATACAGGTAGTTGCCGGAGGCGTCGTCCGCCGCGAGCGCCTTGCAGCCCTTCCACAGGGTCAGGTTGGAGCCGGCCAGGTCCGCCGAGCCGCCGAAAAACTCCGGCAGCAGCGGGCCGAAGGCGTTCAGCGCGTTCTGGCTGGCCTTGCGGCTGGCGATGGTTTCCCCCTTGGCGGCGACTTCGGCGATGTATTCGCCGGCCTTCGCGGCGAAATCGGCGGGCAGTTCGCCACGGCTGCGGCGCAAAAATTCCGCGGCCAGTTCCGGGAACTCGGCCTGGTAGGCGGCGAAGCGCCGGTTCCATTCGGTCTCGCGGGCGGCGCCGGCGGCCCGGGCGTCCCAGCCGGCGTAGATCTCGGCGGGAATCTCGAACGGCGCGTGCTTCCAGCCCAGCACATCGCGGGTCAGGGCGACCTCCTCGGCCCCCAGCGCGGCGCCGTGGCAGGCTTCCTTGCCCTGCTTGTTCGGCGAACCGAAACCGATCACCGTCTTGCAGCAGATCAAAACCGGACGCTCGCTCTTGCGCGCGGTCTCGATCGCGGTTTTGATCTCGTCGGCGTCGTGGCCGTCGACATTGCGGATCACCAGCCAGCCGTAAGCCTCGAAACGCGCCGGGGTGTCGTCGGTGAACCAGCCCTCGACCTCGCCGTCGATGGAGATGCCGTTGTCGTCGTAGAAGGCGATCAGCTTGTTCAGCCCCAGGGTGCCGGCTAGCGAGCAGACTTCGTGGGAGATGCCTTCCATCAGGCAGCCGTCGCCGAGGAACACGTAGGTGTAATGATCGACGATGCGCTGTCCGGGCCGGTTGAACCGCGCGGCCAGCACCTTCTCCGCCACGGCCATGCCGACGGCGTTGGCCAGGCCCTGGCCGAGCGGGCCGGTAGTGGTCTCGACGCCGGGGGTATAGCCGTATTCGGGATGGCCAGGGGTGCGGCTGCCGAATTGGCGGAAGTTTTTCAGATCGTCGATCGAGAGATCGTAGCCGGTCAGATGCAGCAGCGAATAGACCAGCATCGAGCCATGGCCGTTGGAGAGCACGAAGCGGTCGCGGTCCGCCCATTGCGGATTGGCCGGGTTGTGCTTGAGATAATCGTGCCACAGCACTTCGGCGATATCCGCCATGCCCATGGGGGCGCCAGGATGGCCACTGTTGGCTTTCTGCACGGCATCCATACTCAAGGCACGAATAGCATTGGCTCGCTCACGACGGCTGGGCATCGCTAGATCTCCTGGGAGTCTCGAATCAAAAAGTCGGCCATTCTCGCCCAGCCGCAAGGGCAGCGGCAATCGCGAATGGTCGAAGTGGCGACAACCCGCCAGATTAGCAGCCGGCAACGCGGTAGCCCCCTTGCCCGCCGGCATTTCCGACCGGGTGCGGCGAACCTCGCCAGCCGGCGGGACAAGAGCAATATCAAAACTTTTTGATACAGCCTTGCTGCGCAAAAATCGACCGACTAGACTGCCGGCCCCATGAACATGCGTGTCTCCACCCTGCACCGCGACGACGACTGCGACGAACTGGCCGCCCTCTGCAAGGCCGGCGGCGATCCGCTGCGCCTAAAGGTGCTGCGCGCGCTGGCCAGCGACTCCTTCGGGGTGCTGGAACTGGCGCAGATCTTCGCCATCGGCCAGTCGGGCATCAGCCATCACCTCAAGGTGCTGGCCCAGGCCGGGCTGGTGGCGACGCGCCGCGAGGGCAACGCGATTTTCTACCGCCGTGCCCTGCCGGCCGCCGCCGGCTTCGCCGGCACGCTGCGCGCGGCGCTGCTGGCGGAGGTCGACGCGCTGGAGCTGGAGGCCGCCATCCGCGCGCGGGTCGCCGAAGTGCATGCCCAGCGCGCGGCGGTCAGCCGCGACTTCTTCAGCCGCATGGCCGACAAGTTCCAGGCGCAGCAGGACCTGATCGCCGGCTTGCCGCAGTACCGCGACAGCCTGCTGGCCCTGCTCGATGCGCAGGCCTTCGCCGACTCGGCCTGCGCGCTGGAGGTCGGCCCCGGCGACGGCGCCCTGCTGCCCGAGCTGGCGCGGCGTTTCGCGAGGGTGACGGCCCTGGACAACAGCCCGGCGATGCTCGAACTAGCCCGCCAGCGCTGCGCCCGGGAATTTTTGGAGAACGTCGAGCTGAAGCTCGCCGACGCGCTGCAGGAAAGCCCGGACAGCGCCGACTGCGTGGTGCTGAACATGGTGTTGCACCACTTCGCCGCGCCGGCCGAGGCGCTGCAGCGGCTGGCCGGGCGGGTCAAGCGCGGGGGCAGCCTGCTGCTGACCGAACTGTGTCGCCACGATCAGGACTGGGCCCGCGAGGCCTGTGGCGACCTCTGGCTCGGCTTCGATCAGGACGAACTGGCGCGCTGGGCCGCGCAGGCCGGCCTGGAGCCCGGCGACAGCCTGTACATAGGCCTGCGCAACGGCTTCCAGATTCAGATACGGCACTTCGCCAGGATAACGGCGGGCGCCGGTGAACGACAGCAAACCCCTTGAATATTGGACGGCACGGTCACGAGGCCGACTCAGCCACCGGCAACAACAGGAACCGATAATAGATGAGCGAATACTCCCTTTTCACCTCCGAGTCCGTGTCCGAAGGGCATCCGGACAAGATCGCCGACCAGATTTCCGATGCGGTGCTGGACGCCATCATCGCCGAAGACAAGCACGCCCGGGTGGCCTGCGAGACCCTGGTGAAGACCGGCGTCGCCATCGTCGCCGGCGAGATCACCACCAGCGCCTGGATCGACCTCGAGGAGCTGGTGCGCAAGGTCATCGTCGACATCGGCTACGACAGCTCCGACGTCGGCTACGACGGCCATACCTGCGGCATCATCAACATCATCGGCAAGCAGTCGGTGGACATCAACCAGGGCGTCGACCGCGCCAAGCCGGAAGACCAGGGCGCCGGCGACCAGGGCCTGATGTTCGGCTACGCCAGCGACGAAACCGAGGTGCTGATGCCGGCGCCGATCTGCTTCTCCCACCGCCTGGTCGAGCGCCAGGCCGAGGCGCGCAAGTCCGGCTTGCTGCCCTGGCTGCGCCCGGACGCCAAGAGCCAAGTCACCTGCCGCTACGAGAACGGCAAGGTGGTCGGCATCGACGCGGTTGTGCTGTCCACCCAGCACAACCCGGAGATCACCCAGGCTGACCTGCACGAAGCGGTGATGGAGCTGATCATCAAGCACACCCTGCCGGCCGAGCTGCTGCACAAGGACACCCAGTTCCACATCAACCCGACCGGCAAGTTCGTCATCGGCGGCCCGGTGGGCGACTGCGGCCTGACCGGGCGCAAGATCATCGTCGACTCCTACGGCGGCATGGCCCGTCACGGCGGCGGCGCCTTCTCCGGCAAGGACCCGTCCAAGGTGGACCGCTCCGCGGCCTACGCCGGCCGCTACGTGGCCAAGAACATCGTCGCCGCCGGCCTGGCCGAGCGCTGCGAGATTCAGGTCTCTTACGCCATCGGCGTGGCCCAGCCGACCTCCATCTCCATCAACACCTTCGGCACCGGCAAGATCGGCGACGACAGGATCGTCCAGTTGGTTCGCGAGCATTTCGACCTGCGCCCCTACGCGATCACCCGCATGCTCGACCTGCTGCACCCGATGTACCGGTCAACCGCCGCCTACGGTCACTTCGGCCGCACGCCGGTGGAAATGACCGTCGGCAACGACAGCTTCACCGCCTTCACCTGGGAGCGCACCGACAAGGCCGAAGCGCTGCGTTCGGACGCCGGTCTGTGACCGCGGCGACCGCCGCCGCCAACGGCGGCGGTCGTCTCCTTCCCTCTGCAGTCCGAAGCTACAATCGGCTAAGATCGCTCGTCGATGCCTTCACTCCCAGGCCGCTACAATGCCAAACGAAGAGCGACCTGCGGTAAGCGTGACTCGATCGTTGCCGACCCCGTCTACATGGACATTTATAAATTCTTCGCTTCGGCGTAGTCGATCCTCAAGGCCGGGCCAACGGCCGGCCCCGGATCGGCCACTCCGCCAGCGACCGGCCCCCGGTTTCGGAGCCTGCAATTCTCTTGCGTGAGGAGTTTTCCGAGCTATGTCTCGCTTACCTGTCATCGTTGGTTTTGGTGGTTACAACTCAGCCGGTCGCAGCTCCTTCCACCACGGTTTCCGCCGCACTGTCATCGAGTCCCTCCCCCCCCAGGCCCGCCAGGAAACCCTCGCCGGATTGGCCGTGATGATGAAGCTGGTGAGCGTGGTCGATGGCCAATACCGCGACAGCGATGGCTCCACCCTCACCCCGGCCGAGATCGAACGCCGCCACGGCGAACGGATTCTCGCCGCGACCCTGATCCGGCGCATCGAGCGGCAATATTTCGACGTCGACGCCACCCACTGGCACAAGAGCCTGACCCTGTCCGGCGAAGACCAGCCGCTGCACTTCACCACCAACGCCAAGCAACTGCCCGAGCCGCTGCCGGCCAACTGGAGCGTCGAGCCCCTGGAAGAGCACCAGGTGCGGGTGACCATCCACGGCAGTTGCGAATTCAAGGTCGACAGCTACCGCGAGATGCCGGTGAAGTCCGCCGGCCAGTTGCCTACCGGTTTCGAGCCAGGGGAACTCTACAATTCGCGCTTCCACCCGCGCGGCCTGCAACTGTCGGTGGTGGCCGCCACCGATGCGCTACGCTCCACCGGCATCGACTGGCAGACCATCCTCGACCACGTGCAGCCCGACGAGGTGGCGGTGTTTTCCGGCAGCATCATGAGCCAGCTCGACGAGAACGGCTACGGCGGCCTGCTGCAGTCGCGCCTGAAGGGCTACCGCGTTTCCTCCAAGCAACTGCCGCTGGGCTTCAACAGCATGCCCACCGACTTCATCAATGCCTACGTGCTGGGCAGTGTCGGCAGCACCGGCAGCATCACCGGCGCCTGCGCCACCTTCCTCTACAACCTGCAGAAGGGCATCGATGTCATCACCTCCGGCCAAGCGCGGGTGGTGGTGGTCGGCAACGCCGAGGCGCCGATCACCCCGGAAATCGTCGAGGGCTATGCGGCCATGGGCGCCCTGGCCACCGAGGAAGGCCTGCGCCACATCGGAGGCCGCGACCAGGTGGATTTCCGCCGCGCCAGCCGTCCCTTTGGCGCCAACTGCGGCTTCACCCTGGCCGAGGCGGCGCAGTACCTGGTGCTGATGGACGACGCCCTGGCCCTGGAGCTAGGCGCCGATATCCATGGCGCGGTGCCGGACGTGTTCGTCAACGCCGACGGCTTCAAGAAGTCCATCTCCGCCCCTGGGCCGGGCAACTACGTGACCGTGGCCAAGGCGGTGGCCAGCGCGATGCAACTGGTCGGCGAGGACGGCGTGCGCCGACGCAGCTTCATCCACGCCCACGGTTCGAGCACGCCGGCCAACCGCGTCACCGAATCGGAACTGCTCGACCACGTCGCGGGGGCTTTCGGCATCGCCGACTGGCCGATCGCCGCGGTCAAGGCCTATGTCGGCCACTCCCTGGCCACCGCCAGCGGCGATCAGTTGATCTCCGCACTCGGCACCTTCAAATATGGCCTGCTGCCCGGCATCAAGACCGTCGATCGCTTCGCCGACGACGTCCACGACCAGCACCTGCGTCTTTCCATGCAGGACGTGCGCCGCGACGACCTGGATGTCTGCTTCATCAACTCCAAGGGCTTTGGCGGCAACAACGCCACCGGCGTGCTGCTGTCGCCGCGGGTCACAGAGAAGATGCTGCGCAAGCGCCACGGCGAAGCCGCCTTCGCCGATTACTGTTCGCGCCGCGAAGCCACCCGCGAGGCCGCCCGCCGCTACGACGAGCAGGTCCTGCAGGGGCGTTTCGACATCCTCTACAACTTCGGCCAGGACATGATCGACGAACATGCCATCGAAGTGAGCGAGGAAGGCGTCAAGGTTCCCGGCTTCAAGCAGGCGATCCGCTTCCGCAAGGACGAGCGCTTCGGCGATATGCTCGACTGAGGCGAGTCCGGTGCCGCGGGGCGTCCCCCGCGGGCTTTTCTCACTCCAGCGTCCGCGCCAGTTCGAGCAGTCCGTCGCGCCAGCCGGCCGTGCGCGGCAGAGCCAGGAACGAGTGGTTGAGGAAATCGGCGCGCGCCGCGTAGTCCAGCGCCCGGCCCTGCAGATCCAGTACCTCGCCGCCGGCCCCTTCGAGCACGCCCTGGGCGGCGGCGGTGTCCCACTGCGAGGTCGGCGCCAGGCGCGGATAGAAATCCGCCAGCCCCTCGGCGAGCAGGCAGAACTTCAGCGAACTGCCGACGCTGGTCAGCCGCAGGCTGCCGAAACGCGCGGCGAGCCCCTGCAGTAGGCGCTCCTGGGCCGGACTGCTGTGCCGTCGGCTGGCGACCACGGTGAAATCCTCGTCCGGCGCGCGGCGCACGGCGATCGGCCGTTCGACGCCCGACATCTCGCTACTCCAGGCGCCGAGCCCGGCGCCGCCGAAATAGCAGCAGCCGGTCGCCGGCACCCCAACCACGCCGAGCAGCACCCGGCCCTCCTCGATCAGCGCGACGTTGACGGTGAACTCCTCGCTGCCGGCGATGAACTCCTTGGTGCCGTCCAACGGGTCGACCAGCCACCAGCGGCGCCAACCGGCGCGCTCGGCCAGGGGAATCGCGCAATCCTCCTCGGAGAGCACCGGAACCGTCGGTTCGAGCGCCCGCAGGCCGGCGCAGAGCACACGGTGCGCGGCCAGGTCGGCGGCGGTCACCGGCGAGGCGTCGTCCTTTTCCTGCACGTCGATACCGTCCATGCGCCAGTACGGCAGGATGGCGGCGCCGGCCTGGCGCACCAGGTCGATCAGCGGGGCGAAAGGAACGGTGCTCACAGGACCAGCACTCCGCGCTGAACCAGCAGATCGCGCGCCAGATAGAGCGCGGCCAGGGCCCGTCCTTCGCTGAACTGCGCATGCCGAACCAGAGCGGACAGTTCGCGCAGGTTGACCCGCTCGACCCGCATCGGCTCCGGCTCGTCGCCCGGCAGGCGTTTGGGGTAGAGGTCGCGGGCCAGCACCACCTGGATCTTCTGGGTCATGTAGCCGGGCGAAAGGGACAGCTCGGTGAGGTACTCCAGTTGATGGGCGCCGTAGCCGGCCTCCTCCTTCAGCTCGCGGTTGGCTGCCACCAGCACGTCCTCGCCCGGCTCGATCAGCCCCTTAGGCAAGGACAACTGGTAATCGTCGGTGCCGGCGCAGTACTCCTCCACCAGCAGGGCGTGCTGGTCGTCGATCAGCGCGACGACCATCACCGCGCCGTAGCCGCTGCCGGTACCCACCAGACGCTCATAGGTGCGCTCGACGCCATTGGTGAAGCGCAACTGCAATTCCTCGACGCGAAACAGACGGCTGGTCGCGACGATCGCTCGAGCGAGTACGGTGGGTTTCTGGCGCATAGTCATTCCTCGACTGAATAGGCGGCTCAATTGACGTTCTTCTGGAGCCTCGTGGCTGGTTATCATAACTCGGCTCGCGATCCGGCTCGCCTCCGGCCGATGGCGCGCAGGGCAATCGCATGACGCGCTCGCCTGATACCAGACTGGAAAGATTGTGTGATCCTTGGCATGGCTGCTTGCCGAGTAGCCGGAAAGTCCCCATTTCGGCCCCCCGGCCGAGTCACTTTTTCTTGCCTGGCCAAGAAAAAGTAACCCAAAAGAAGGCCACCCCCTCATCCAGCCCTGCGCTTCGCTCCGGGTTCCCTCCCTGCATCGCCGCTCCAGGGGCTCGCCGCGCAGGGCGATCCATGGCCCATCGCGGCTCTCGCGGCATCCTTGCCGCTCGACCCCTTCCACGGCGATTCCGCTCGGCCTTCTGAAGGGGGCATCCGGCGCGGCCTGACAGGTCGTGCCGCAAGAGCGAAAGCGCTTTCAGGCAACCCGGAGCCCGACTCCCGTTCAGGAGGCCGAGCGCAGGCGTCGCGTAGAGGGGTGAGCCGCGGGGAGGCGGCGAGAGTCGTACGAGGGGCATGGATGCCCCTTGCGCGACGACCCTCGGAGCGGCGCCGGAGCGAGGGAACCCCGGCGCAGCCGGGGCCGGATGACCGGGCGCGCTTTCTCTTTGGTTACTTTCTCTTGGCGCGCGCAAAGAGAAAGTGACTCGGCCGGGGGGGCCGAAACAGGAAGTATCCAGCCCCTCGGCAAGCAGCCGATGTACCGGATTTGAAGACCAGGCCGGAACGACCAGGCACACAATCTTTCCAGTCCAATATCGGAAAGATATTTTATGCGATTGCCCTGCGATGGCGCGCAGGTCCTTCGCATGCCACGCTTCCCGAAGCCTTCACCGACAAGAGCCGCCATGCCCCCGCTATCCTGGAGCGAAATCGACACCGTCCTGCTCGACATGGACGGTACCCTGCTCGATCTGCACTTCGACAACTACTTCTGGCTGGAGCACCTGCCGCGACGCTACGCCGAACACCACGGCATCGGCCGCGCCCTGGCCGAACGCGAACTGCTGCCGCTGTTTCGCGAGCATGCCGGCCGGCTGACCTGGTACTGCCTGGACTTCTGGAGCGCCGAGCTGAAGCTGCCGGTCGTCGAACTCAAGCGCGAAGTCGCCCACCTGATCGCCCTGCGCCCGGAGGCCGACCGCCTCCTCGCGGCCCTGCGCGGCGCTGGCAAGCGCGTCGCGCTGATCACCAACGCGCACCGTGATTCGCTGTCGCTGAAACTGGAGCGAGTCGAGCTGGCGCCCTGGTTCGAACGCCTGATCAGCGCCCACGACTACGGCTTCCCCAAGGAGGACCAGCAATTCTGGTTCGCCCTGCAGCAAGACTTCGGCTTCGCGCCGACGCGCACACTGTTCATCGACGACAGCCTGCCAGTGCTGCGCAGCGCCCGGCGCTACGGCATCGCCCACCTGTTGGCGGTACGCCGGCCGGACAGTTGCCAGGGTCCGAAGGACACCGAGGAATTCGCCGCCGTGGAGAGCTATGCGACCTTGTGCGAAGGATTGTGCTGAGCCTCGGACCGAAATGCGGGAGCGGATTCATCCGCGCGGCCAAAAGCATCGCGAACGAGTTTGCTCGCAGCGGAAGAACTTCCACCACGGTACACGGACCGCTCGCCAAAACACCGGAAAACCGAAAATTCCGCGACTGCCGGAA
This sequence comes from Azorhizophilus paspali, assembly GCF_043587585.2. Lineage (GTDB taxonomy): Bacteria > Pseudomonadota > Gammaproteobacteria > Pseudomonadales > Pseudomonadaceae > Azotobacter > Azotobacter paspali. The sequence goes on along the minus strand of NZ_CP171449.1, from coordinate 340,929 downwards.
AGAACGGCCGGGGCAATCCCAGAGCTGGATCGACCGTCCCGTTTTAGCGAAGTTCCCCTTAACAAACAATGAGTTACAAAGCAATGAAAAAATCGAAAAATCGCTAAAAAACGCTTGCAAGGTGTCTGCACTGCAGCGAGGATCGCCTCGTCATTACCACTGAGGTTCACCTCATGAAGTACGCACCCATACTCCTGCTCTCCTTCGGCCTGACCAGCGGCGCCGCATTCGCTGGCGGCAACACCGAGGCAGCGGTCGGCGGCGCACTGGGCGGAACATTGGGCTCGGTCGTCGGTGGCGCCCTGGGCGGCTCCACCGGCGCAGTAATCGGCTCGGGCGTCGGCGGCGCGGCCGGCGCCGGCATCGGCGCCGAGCGGCGCAGCCGGACCGAAGCGGCCATCGGCGGCGCGCTCGGCGCAGCCGGCGGCAACGTCATCGGCAACTCGGTCGGCGGTCGCACCGGCGGCGTGATCGGCGCCGCGCTCGGCGGCGCCGGCGGCGGCGCCCTGGGCAACGCCTACGGCGACGACGATGACGACAACCGCGGTCGCCGCAGTGTCGAGCATCACCATCACCACCACTACAACGACAACGGCCTCCACCGCGGCCACTACAAGCACAAGCATCACAAGCGCCATCGCTGACACGACCGCGTCGGCGCAGCCCAGATCCGCAGAAGCCCGCCCGCCACGGTGGGCTTTTCGCTTTCAGAGGATCGGCGAAATCAGCCGCGCTACCCGCATGCCCAGGCGCTTCAGGCGGTGCGCCCGGCGGCTCTCCCCCCTGTCCAGCTCGCGGGAACGGCTGAAATCCCTTTGCAGCATGTATTCCACCTCAGCGGCGAAGGCGGTATCGAGGACAAACAGGGTCAGTTCGAAATTCAGACGGAACGAGCGGTTGTCCAGATTGGCGCTGCCCACCGCCGCGGTATCGTTGTCGATCAGCAGCACCTTCTGGTGCATGAAACCCGGCAGGTAGCGAAATACCCGGATGCCCGCCTCGAGCGCCTCGAAGGCATACAGGCTGGAAGCGGCGTAGACCACCCGGTGATCGGCCCGCGCCGGCAGCAGCAGGCGCACCTCCAGCCCGCGCAGCACCGCCAGGCGCAAGGCAGCGAATACCGACTCGTCGGGCACGAAGTAGGGACTGGCCAGCCAGATCCGCCGGCGTGCCGCGTTGATCGCCGCGACGAACTGCAGCGAGCCGGTTTCCTGGGGATCGGCCGGGCCGCTGCCGACCAGTTGGCAGAGTACCCCGCCGGCGGGATAGCGCTCCGGCAGCAGCAGCGGCGGCAGTTGCCGGGTGGTCCAGAACCAGTCCTCGGCGAAGGACTCCTGCAGGCAGGCCAGCACGGGCCCGCTCAGCTCCACCTGAGTATCGCGCCAAGGCGAGAGCCGCAGATTGTTTCCCAGGTAGTCGTCGCCGACGTTCATCCCGCCGAGAAAGCCGCGCTGGCCGTCGACCAGCACCAGCTTGCGGTGGTTGCGGAAGTTCAACTGGAAGCGGTTGAGCAGCCCGCTGCGCGCGGAGGCCGAAAAGGCCCGCATCGCCACCCCGCCCGCGCGCAGACGCTGCACATAGTGACGCGGCAGGGCGTGGCAGCCGATGCGGTCGTAAAGGAAGAACACCTGCACGCCGCTGGCGGCCCGCTCCAGCAGCAGGCTCTGCAGACGCCGGCCCAGGTGGTCGTCGCGGACGATGAAGAACTGCAGCAGGATCACTTGGCGCGCCTGGGCGACGGCCTCGAAGATCGCCGCGAAGGCGGCCTCGCCGTCGATCAGCAGGCGTACCCGGTTGTTGCCCAGCGGCGGCTGGCGGCCGAGGCGCGCCAGCACCTTGAGATCCTGCGAAGCCATGCTGCTATGGGCCGCCTTGGCCTCCTCGACCCAGGGACGCCAATCCTGCTCGGCCATCGCCCGGCGCATCTGCCGGTCGGCCTGGCGCCGCGCCCGGATATAGGCATCGAAGCGGCTGCGACCGAACACCAGATAGGGCAACAGGGTGAGATAGGGCATGAACAGCAGGGAGATGGCCCAGGCGATGGCTCCCTGCGCGGTCCGCACAGTGAACACCGCGTGGACGGCCGCAGCCACCCCCAACGCCTGGATCAGCGCCAGCAGGTAGCCCAAGAACTTTAAAGCGCCCTGTTCCATGCCTCACTCCTTCGAGATACCGACTCAGAGCATAACGCGGCAAGACCGGTGGGCAGGCACGAAAAAGCCGCCCGGAGGCGGCTTCTTCACCAGACGCGACGGCTCAGAGCAGCGGGCCGGCGTTGCGGATGGCGTCGGAGACATCGAACTTCTTGAAGTTCTCGACGAACTGCTTGGCCAGGGCGCGGGCCGCCTCGTCGTAGGCGCTCTTGTCGGCCCAGGTGTTGCGCGGGTTGAGCAGTTCGGTGTCGACGCCCGGCACGGTTTTCGGCACATCCAGGTTGATGATCGGCAGGCGCTCGGTCTCGACGCCGATCAGCGCGCCGCTCTGGATCGCCGCGATCACGCCGCGGGTGGTCGGGATGTTGAAGCGCTTGCCGACGCCGTAGCCACCGCCGGTCCAGCCGGTGTTGACCAGGTACACCTTGGAGTCGTAGCCCTGGATGCGCTTAATCAGCAGTTCGGCGTATTCGCCGGCCGGACGCGGGAAGAAGGGCGCGCCGAAGCAGGTGGAGAAGGTCGACTTGATGCCCTCGCCGGAACCCATCTCGGTGGAGCCGACCAACGCCGTGTAGCCGGACAGGAAATGGTAGGCCGCCTGTTCGTTGTCGAGGATCGACACCGGGGGCAGCACGCCGGTCAGGTCGCAGGTGAGGAAGATCACCGCATTCGGCTCGCCAGCGCGGTTTTCCTGCACGCGCTTCTCGATCAGCTCGCGCGGGTAGGCGGCGCGGGTGTTCTGCGTCAGGCCACCGTCGGCGTAGTCGGGCAGGCGCGAACGCTCGTCGAGCACCACGTTCTCCAGCACGGCGCCGAACTTGATGGCATTCCAGATCACCGGCTCGTTCTTCTCGGACAGGTCGATGCACTTGGCATAGCAGCCGCCCTCGATGTTGAACACGGTGCCCACGCCCCAGCCGTGCTCGTCGTCGCCGATCAGATAACGGCCCGGGTCGGCGGACAAGGTGGTCTTGCCGGTTCCGGACAGGCCGAAGAACAGGGTCACGTCGCCCTCCTCGCCCATGTTGGCGGCGCAGTGCATCGGCAGCACGTCGACGTCCGGCAGTAGGAAGTTCTGCACCGAGAACATCGCCTTCTTCATCTCGCCGGCATAGCGCATGCCGGCCAACAGGACCTTCTTGGCGGCGAAGTCGATGATCACGCAGCCGTCCGAATTGGTGCCGTCGCGCTCCGGCACGCACTCGAAGTCAGGTGCATTGAGGATTCGCCACTCGCCCTTGCCGGCAGGATTGAACTTGTCCGGGTTGATGAACAGGCAGCGGCCGAACAGGTTGTGCCAGGCGGTTTCGGTGATCATCTTGACCGCCAGGTAGTATTCGGGATCGGCCCCTACATGTACGTGCGAAACGAAATGGTCACGCTCGGCGAGATGGGCTTCGACACGTTGCCAGAGGGCGTCGAACCTGTCGGTGGGGAAAGGACGGTTGATATTGCCCCAGGCGATCTTGTGCTGGCTGCCCGGCTCCTGGACGATGAAGCGGTCGCTCGGGGAGCGCCCGGTTCGATGGCCGGTCCGCACCACCAGAGAGCCGTTGGCTGCCAGTTCTCCTTCTCCTCGGCGGATGGCTTCTTCTACCAGTTGCGCGGTGCTGATGTCGGTAAACACGGCTTGAGTGGCTTGCGTCATGTGCATCCGATCGGCTTGTGGCCGATTCCTCCATACGTTTTTGTAGCGTGAAATACGGTATTACTACAAGGAAAAAATAAAAAAAGCGCGGCCATTCTACCAGAAAAGCCGCCGATACAGTAGGAGCCGCCTGTCCGGCAAAGGTTCCGTGCCGCTCCGTCCGCAGGCGAAAACCGATGCTTCGGCCGTGCCGAAAGCGGATTCAATCCGCTGAAGAAACCCGCCGCGCCACCGGGCGGCGGAGAGCCGAGGCTTGACATCCTCCCCGCCCTAAAGGATGGGAATTCCCACCACTGGACGGCCATGCCCGGCCGCGAGAATGTTCCTGGCCGCGCTCACATCGCGGTCGTGAGCGACACCGCACTCACAGCAGATCCATTCTCTTATTCCAAGGCCCGCGATACCTTTCGGCCTCGAACCGGGCAGGCAGCCGCAATTCGAACAGGCTTGGGTGGTGTAGCGCTCGTCGACCACCTTGAAAACGATGCCTGCGTGTGCGCACTTGTATTCCAGCATCGTCTTCAACTGGCCCCAACCAGTGTCGAGCACCGACTTGGCCATCCGGGTCTTCACGCGTTTCGTGGACGACACATCGCCCACGTGGATTTCGCCGTACTGGCTGACCAGTTTCCGGCTGAATTTGTGCAAGGCGTCCTGGCGTCGGTTGGCGATCTTGGCATGGATCGCCCTGGCGCGGACCTTCTTGCCGGCGCGCTGGGCAATGGCCAGCTTCGCCTTCAGGTCGCGGTAGAAGCGGCCGTTCTCCAACTTCGTGCCATCGCTGCAGGTCGCCACGTCCTTGAGGCCCAGGTCGATGCCGAGCGCCCCTTGCCCTGGCGAAAGCTCAGCCTCTATCTCCACGGCGACGTTGAAGTACCAGCGGCCCCGCGCATCCTCGCTGAAGCTGCCCGAGCGGAACCCGTACCGGCTCAGGCCGTGGCTGTCCCAGACCTTGAAGTAGTGCCCGTTGTGGTAGACCTGCCGGTTCTTCCAGCTTGCCGCTCCAGTGTTGACCGGAATCCAGCCGAGGGATCGACGGGCACCGCCCGACTTTCGCCAATTCAGCCGGACCTTCTTGAACTGCCCGCGCCGGGTGACGTACTCGGCAGCCACGCATTGCAAGGTGTGGCTGTGCAGACCGAGATCCTTGCCGGCGCCCTTGGTGTAGGGATGCATGTCATAGGCGGACAGAAAGACCCCGCGCTCGCGAATCGAGCGCTGGCTCGGTTCGTTCAGGTAATTCCAGACGAAGTTGACGCCGCGGGCCATCTGGCGCAGCAGCGGAGCATGCTTGTCTCAAACGCGAACTTGCAGGGTCTTGGTCTGCTTCATGCCGGCATTTTACCCGATGAAGGGACGGCTACGCCGTCCGCGCTATCCTTCCCCACACTAAAAGTACGGGGTATGTCGCGCTTCTTGATCAGTGGCGAGTCGCCGAGGGCGCCCCGCTGCCGCCGCCGGCGAACAGTTGAGCGATATCGGTGGCATCGAACTCGTAGCGCTGGTTGCAGAACTGGCAATCGACCACCACCAGGCCGTCGCGCTCGCGCAGCAGTTGTTCGGCATCCGCCTGTCCCAGGCTGGACAAGGCGTTGGCCGAGCGCTCGCGCGAACAACTGCAGCGAAAGCGCAGCGGCAGCGGCTCGAACAGGCGTACCGCCTCTTGGTGGTAGAGCCGGCGCAACAGGGTCTCGTTGTCCAGCCCGAGCAGTTCCTCGGCGGTCAAGGTATCGGCCAGGGTGATCAGGTGCTCCCAGTTGAGCGGGCGTGCCTCGGCGTCCTTCAGGCGGTCGGCGGGCAATTGCTGGAGCAGGAGGCCACGGGCGCGGCGACCGTCGGCATTGAGCCAGAAACGTGTCGGCAACTGCTCCGAATCGGCGAAATAACCGGACAGGCAGTCGGCCAGGCTCTCGCCCCGCAGCTCGACGATGCCCTGGTAGCGCTGGCCCCGGCGCGGGTCGATGGTCAGGGTCAGCAGGCCTTCGGGCATCAGTTCGCGCAGCCTGGCACCGGGCTCCACCTGCTCGGCGTGATAACGGGCGATGCCGCGCACCTCGCGTTCGCTGGAACATTCCACCATGAGCAGGGGAAGCGGTCCTGGGGAACGCGCCTGCAGCACCAGCAGGCCATCGAACTTGAGGGTGCCGACCAGCAGCGCGGCGGCGGCGAGCATCTCGCCGAGCAGTTGGGCGACCGGCTCGGGATAGGGATGCTTGGCCAGCACCTCGGCATAACTGCCGCGCAGGTCTGCCAGCTCGCCGCGCACGTCGGTGTCGTCGAAGAGAAAGCGTTGGGTGAAATCGAAATCGGACATATCGGCTGGCCAATGGCAGGGAATGGAGCTGGCGACGGCCAGTGCTCGGAATCGCCACGAAGGGCGAGTCGCGACAAATTCTAGGAACACGGCCGGAAATCTCCAAGCCATGGGTGGTTCGCGGCTTCCTTGCAGCGTGCCACTCGTCGGTTGAATGGATGCTTTCCCGGCCCTGGCCAATACTCCAACCGCGTGGAAAACATGGAAAATCGATGGGTTGTGGAGAGAAGTTAGGGGCAATTCCGCCATTTGAAGCACGTCAGACAGGAACCGGGCCGTCTGCTTGACAGTGTCCTCGCCCAACCGCCTATACCTGTATCACTGCATCCACCTCGACGAGGCACGCCAAACATGGATGTGAGCGTTTTCGGTATCGGATACCTCGGCCTGGTCCAGGCGGCAGCCCTGGCCGCGGTCGGTCATCGCGCACGCCGCGTCGACATCGGCACAACGGCGGTCGGCCGGCGCATCGAAAAGACGCAGCGGCAAAGCACCGGCCTATCGCGGGTCGATCCCCGGGCGGGTGCGCAATGAAGATCCTGGTCACCGGCGCGGCCGGCTTCATCGGCGCCCATTGCGTGCGCCGGCTGCTGCTCGACGGCCACGAGGTGGTCGGCCTGGATAACTTCAACGACTACTACGACCCGGCCCTGAAGGAGGACCGGGTGCGCTGGATCTGTCAGGAAGCCGGCGACTTTCCTCTGTTGCGGCTGGATCTCGGCGATGCCGACAGCGTCGCCGACCTGTTCGCCGCCCAGCACCCGGAGGTGGTGGTGCACCTGGCCGCCCAGGCCGGCGTGCGCCATTCGCTGAGCGATCCGCACGCCTACGTACGCAGCAACCTCGCCGGCTTCCTGAACATCCTCGAAGGCTGCCGCCGGCAGCCGGTGCGGCATCTGGTCTACGCCTCGTCCAGCTCGGTGTACGGCGCCAACCAGCACACGCCCCATTCGGTGCAGGACAACGTCGACCACCCGCTGTCGCTGTACGCCGCGAGCAAGAAGGCCAACGAACTGATGGCCCACAGCTACAGCCACCTGTTCGGCATTCCCGCCACCGGCTTGCGCTTCTTCACCGTTTACGGCCCCTGGGGTCGACCGGACATGTCGCCGATCCAGTTCGCCCAGGCCATCGTCGAAGGGCGGCCGCTGCGCCTATTCAACCATGGCCGGCACCAGCGCGACTTCACCTACATCGACGACATCGTCGAAGGAGTGGTACGGCTGCTGCCGCAGCCGCCCCGTTCCGATCCGCACTGGGACCGCGAACGGCCCAGGGCGGAAAGCAGCATGGCGCCCTGGCGCCTGTACAACATCGGCGGGCATCGACCGATCGCCCTCACCGATTACATCGACACCTTGGAAAGGCATCTGGGCCGTAAGGCCCTTCGGGAATTGCTGCCTTTGCAGCCCGGGGACGTGCTCGACACTTATGCCGACGTCTCGGAATTGCAACGGGACACCGGCTTTCAGCCCCAGGTAAGTCTCGAAGAAGGCCTCGCCCGATTCGTATCCTGGTTTTGCCACTACTACAGGATCGACAGCCTCGATGCCCCAGCCATTTCATCCGCCGCTGCGGACGGGGAACTGTCGCGTGAGGTAATGCGCAATGAATGCCCCGGGAAACTCGTTTCAACAAATCAACTTCGCTAAGGACAGCCATTACACGCTCAAGGAAAAACGTACCGATCCCTCGCAGCGGGAGAAGATCCAAAACGCCCTCTGGGTCCACGATCGCGGCTGGTTCAGCGGTCGCCAGGGCGGCACCCCTTGGAGCCTGTCCCGCACCAAGCGCCTTGGCGAAGCCTGCGCCGCCCTGCTGCTGCTGCTCTTATTCTCCCCCCTGTTGCTCGGCATCGCCCTGCTGATCAGGCTGGATAGCCCCGGTCCCGTGCTGTTCGTCCAGCGACGCACCGGCTTTCGGGGGCGCCGCTTCGGCATGTACAAGTTCCGCAGCATGGTGGCCGGTGCCGAGGCCCTGAAGGACTCGCTGCGCCACCTGAACAAGCACGGCGCCGAAGCCATCGACTTCAAGATCGACGCCGACCCGCGGGTGACCGCGGTCGGCCGCTGGCTGCGCCGTACCAGCCTGGACGAGCTGCCCAACCTGATCAACGTGGTGCGCGGCGAGATGCGCCTAGTCGGGCCGCGCCCCACCTCGTTCAACGCCAGCCGCTACCGCGAGCACCACCTGGGCCGGCTGAGCATCTATCCGGGCATGACCGGCCTCTGGCAGATCTCCGGACGCAGCGACGTCGATTTCGACGACCGGGTCGAACTCGACATGGACTACATCCGCCGTCAGGGCCCCCTGCTGGACCTGTGGATTCTGCTGAAAACCCCCGTCGAGGTGTTCCACGGCCACGGCGCCGCTTGAACCCTCATACCCCAGGCAGAGCACGCATCAGGAGTCAGCCCATGACCATGCTCCGTTCCGAGCAGACCACGTTATTGCTGGAGCAGGACCGCCGCGTTCTCAATCCCAGCGAAGTCAACCTGGCGGCCACCCTGCTCGACCAGAACTGCCGCACCCTGCTGCTGATCGCCCCGACCAGCGGCTGCGGCACCACCACCTGCGCCTTGAGCATGGCCCGGCAACTGGCCAGCTCGGTGAAGGGCAAGCTCCTGCTGGTCGATGCCGGCCCCTCGGCCACCGGCCTTAGCTCGCGCTTGGGCATGGCGGCCGACCGCGGCTTGTTCGAGCTGCTGCAGAGCCAGCATCCGGAGGGCGAACTCCGCCACTGCATCCAGCGCCATCCTGAACTGCCCTTCGATCTGCTGCCGCTCGGTCAGCCTTCGGTGGCGGCCGGCCGTCTCACTGCCGAGGCCCTGCAGTACCTGTTCGACTGCCTGGCGGCTCACTACCGCTTCGTGGTGATCGATGCCGAAGCCGTCTACGGCGGCGGCAGCGGCCTGATCCTGGCGGCCATGGCCGACGCCGTGGCGCTGGTGGTGCGCGCCGAGGAAACCCGCTGGGAAGTCGCCCAGGCCGCCGTGCAGCGCCTGCGCCAGGCCAACGCCAAGCTGCTTGGCAGCGTGCTCAACGCCCGCCGGCTCTACCTGCCGAAATGGCTCTACCGGCTGCTCTGATCGGATCGCCCACAGGACGGACGCCACCATGAACAAACCCTTGCTCCCCCTGCTCGCCCTCCTGGCCCTGGCCGGATGCAGCAGCCAGCGCTCGATTCCCGCCTACATCCTCACCGCCCCCGAGGACCAGGCCACGCGCAGCGAACTGATCCCGGTAACCCAGGTACTGCGCCCGCAGGACGTGCTCGATGTGATCTTCCACATCGAGATGGATTCGCCCAACGCCTACCGCATCCAGCCGGGCGACCAACTGGAGATTCTGTTCGCCACCGCCAAGGGCCTGACCGGCATCAAGACGGTGATGCCCGACGGCACGGTCAATCTGGAATACATCGGCAGCCTCCAGGTCGCCGGGCTCACCGTCGACGAGGCCCAGGCGCTGATGACCGAGCGCTACAAGGAGACCCTGCGCACACCGCTGATCACCGTCTCGGTGGCCAAGGCGCAGACCCGCGCACAGAACCTGCACGACACCCTGTTCAGCCCGAACACCGGCATGAGTCGGGAAATCACCGTCGGCGCCGACGGCCGCGCGACCTTCCCGATGCTCGGCAGCATCCGCCTCGGCGGCATGAACAGCGACGAACTCGAAAAACTCCTGAACGAGCGCTACCGCGAGGAAGTCGGGCCGATCCAGGTCGACGTGCTGCTCAAGTCCACCGCTGCCAACGAGGTCTACATACTCGGCGAGGTCGGCCAGCCCGGCGCCTATCCGGTGCGCCGGCCGATCTCGGTGCTCGAGGCGCTGACCCTGGCGCGCGGCTACAACCCCGTCACCGCCGACCTGGAGTCGGTGCTGGTTTTGCATCGCGACGGCGAGCGGGTGGTGTCGCGCACCTACGACATGGAGGCGTTGCTCGACAACGACGCCGACAGTGTCGCCTACCTGCAGCCGGACGACCTGCTCTTCGTGCCGCGCAGCAGCCTCGCCGGCGCCGGCGACACCATGCGCCAGTTGGCCGACGTGATGCTCTTCAGCGGCTTCAACTTCGGCTTCTCCTACCAGGTCGACGACAAGGACGAGGATGACTGACAATGGACGCCTTCAGGTACGAGAACTCCCCGCACACCTTCCTCTCCACGCTGTTCGCCAACCGCCGGCTGATCAAGCGGGTGTTCCTGGCCTTCGCCGCGCTCGCCCTGCTGCTGCCGCTGCTGCTCAGCCGCTCGTACGAGATCGGCGCGGAGGTCATGGTGCAGTCGAAGAAGGTGGCCCAGACCGAACCCAACAGCGCCACCCTGCAGCAGGAAACCGACAAGTTCCTGCCGCCGACCCTGGCCGACATGGAAACCGAAAGCAGCATCCTGCGTTCGCCCGAACTGGTCCGGGCGACCCTCGACTCGCTGATCCGCGAGGGCTACTTCGCCGAGGACAAGGGCCTGGCGGGTCGGCTGCGCGAATACCTGGCCGCGCCCCTGCGCGAGCACGTGCTCGACCCGCTGCGCGCCGCCCTCGGCCTGGCCGCCGACGCGCCGCGCGACAACCGCCTGGACGAATTGACCCTGGCCATCCTGAAAGACCTCGAAATCGTCCCGCTGCCCGGCTCCAATGTCATCGCCGTGCATTACCGCTCCGGCGACCCGGCCCTCGGCACCCTGTTCGTCAACCGCCTGCTCGACACCTATCTGGTCCGCCGCCATGCGCTGCACTCCAACGAACTGCCGGAAGCCTTCTACGAGCAGAAGAAGACCCAGTACCAGGACCACTTGAACGGCCTCGAAGCGCAACGGCTGGCCCTGCTCGAACGAATTCGCGCGGCCAACCCCGAGGAGGAAATCACCTTTCGCCTCAACGCCATCAACCAGGAGGAACAGGCGCTCAACCAGTATCGCGACCGCCTGCTGGAGAACGAGCGCTGGGTCGACTACCTGCAGGGCAACCTGGCCGTGGCGCGCAAAGCCAGGCTGACTGACTACGGCTTTCCCTACACCTTCGCCAGCACCCTCGACAACGCCGCCTTCGAGGACCGCGAGATCCGCCAACTGGGCGACCGGCTGATCGAGCAGATCGGCCGCTACGGCGCCGAGACCGACATCTACAACCCGAACAGCGAGCCGATGAAGAACCTCCATGCGCAGATCAGCCGGACCCGCCAGCAATTCCTTCAGGTAATCGGCAACCGCATCAGCGAGCGGCGCAAGGAACTGGAGATCATCTCCGGGGTGATCGCCCAGAAGACCACGCGCATCGAGGAATACCAGGCGCGCATCCGCGAGTTGCAGGACGCGCAGAGCGGCCTGCGCCAGCTCAACACCGAGATCGAGGCCCTGCACCAGGCCTTCTTCACCTACACCCAGCGCTATGAGGAAAGCCGCAGCCGCGCCCTGCTCGACGGCGGCCTGTCCAATGCCAAGGTGCTCAGCCGCCCCTTCGAGCCCAGCGAGGCGAGCTTTCCACGGCCGCTGCAGATCATCCCCCTCGGCCTGCTCACCGCCCTGCTGCTGGCCGTCGCCGTGGGATACCTGCGCGAATTCTTCGACCACCGCTTCAAGTATCCCGGGCAGTTGCAGAGCCAGCTCGGCCTGCCCGTACTGATGACCCTCAACGCCGAGCAGCCGGCCACGCTGCCCAACCCGCACAAACCCGGGAGCCTGCCATGGATTCGACACTGGGCGAACGACTGAGCGCCCGCCACCAGGACACGCCGCTGCGGATCGCCCACCTGCTCGGCAGCGGCGGCTTCTACGGCCTGGAGCGGATGCTCCTCGAACACTGCCAATACGCTCCCGGCCAGCACTGGGTGATATTGCTGGGCGGCCCGGAGTCGCTGGCCCAGCGCTTTCGCGAGGCCGGCGTGGAGCTGACCCGCTGCGGCGGACTGGGCAGCCTGCTGCGCCAGTTGGGACAATCCGGCACGCGGCCGACGCTGCTCAACGGCCACGGTTTCAAGGGGCTGGTCTACGGCTGGCTGGGCGCCCTGCTGCTCGGCCTGCCGCTGGTCGCCACCCAGCACGGCTTCACCCCGCGCAGCCGCAAACAGCGCTTCTATATCTGGCTTAGCCTGCAGTTGTGCCGCACCGCGCAGGTGCGCACCGTGGTCTGCGTGGCCACCAGCATCGCCTGTCTGCACCGCCAGGCCGGGGTGCGCGCCAGCAAGCTGCAGGTGCTGCCCAACGGCCTGCCGCCGGCGCCCGCGGTCACCTACCTGCGTCCGCCAGGAGCGCCCGCCGCGCCACTGATCGGCTTCGTCGGCCGCCTCAGCGCGGAAAAGGGCCCGGACCTGTTCGTCGAACTGGCCATCGAGCTGTGCTACCGCGATCCCCGCCTGCACGCCGTGCTGCTCGGTGAAGGACCGCTGCGCGACGAGTTGCAGGAGATCATCGACGCCGCCGGCCTGCACGACCGTATCCTCCTGCCCGGCTACCGGACGGACCTGCCGGCCTGGCTGCGCGCCCTCGACGTGCTGGTCATCAGCTCGCGCAGCGAGGGCACGCCGATGGTGCTGCTAGAAGCCATGCAGGCCGGGGTACCGGTGGCGGCCTTCGCGGTGGGCGGCATTCCCGACGTGCTTAGCCACGAGGCCAGCGGCCTGCTCAGCCCGCCCGGCGAGGTCGGCGACCTGACCCGCCAGGTGGCGCGCCTGCTGCACGACAAGTCCCTCGGCCAGGCACTGAGCGAACGGGCCCGCCTCGCCCAGCAGCGCCATCACCACCTGCCGGCCCAGGCCGAACGCTGGCGCCAGCTATACCGCAACGCGGCCGGGGGCTGAAGCGATGGTCCTGGTCCTGCCCCTGGCGCTGATCGCCGGCCTCGCCTGCCTGCTGCTGCTGGCCGGCCCCCATCCCTACCTGGCGCCGCTGGTGCTGCCCGGCCTGGCGCTTCTGGTCGCGCTCTACCGCCAGCCGACTCTGGGCTTGCTGGCGCTGCTCGCCTTGGTGCCCTTCGAGGGCCTGTTCTCCACCGCCGATGCAAGCGCCGGCGGCGGCGCGGCCGGCGGTGGCGGCTTCCCCCTCAACAAGCTGCTGGGCCTGACGCTGATCGCCATCGCCGGATTGCAATTGCTACTGCGCCGCCTGCCAGCGCGGCGCCTGCGCAGCAACCTGTGGCCGCCGCTGCTGGCCCTCCTCGCTTGGTACCTACTCAGTTTGGCGTTCAGCAGCCACCTCGGCCTGTCGCTGCAGCACCTGCGCCAGCTCAGCAGCGGCCTGACCCTGTTCTTCCTCGCCGTGCTGCTTGGCCGCGACCTCGACCTGTCGACTCTGGCGCGGGTGCTGGTGCTCTCGGTGGCCAGTACCTGCGCGCTGGCCCTGCTGAACGGCGACGCTCCGCCGGACAGCAGGGCCAGCGGCCTGCTCGCCGACCCCAACTACTTCGCCTTGCTGATCAGCGTCGCCTTCCCGCTGGCGCTGCTTCTGGCGCTGCGCGCGCCGCGCCGCGCACAGCGGCTGTTCTGGCTGACGCTGCTGGCGCTGCTGCTGGCCACCCTCGTGCGCACCGGCTCGCGCTCCGGCCTGCTGGTGACGCTGCTGGCCGCCCTGATAGCCGCCTGGCACTACCGCGCCCGCCTGAAACACCTGCCGGGCCGCCATCTCGGCTGGCTGATCCTGGCCTTGGCGATCGCTTTGCCGCTCGCCCCCAGATTGCTGCCGGAGAGTCTCGTCCAGCGCCTGGAAGCCCTGACCAGCCTGAGGTCCGGGGTCAACGCCCACGCCGACCCCTCCCTAGCCCGGCGCAGCGCCTATCTGCTGGTCGGCGGCCAGGTGCTCGCCGAGCATCCGCTGCTCGGCAGCGGTCCGGGCACCTTCCCCCTGGAATTCGCCAGGACCGGCTATGCCATCGCCTTCGCCGACCGGCCGCACCCCAACGACCTCTACCGCGAAGCGCACAACACCTACCTGGGCATGTTCAGCGAAACCGGCCTGCCCGGCGGCCTGCTATTCGCCGGCCTGGTAGCGCTCGCCCTGCGCAACTGCCTGGTCGCCCGCCGCCACTGGCTGGAGCGCGGCGACCCCGAGCGGGCGGCGCTGGCCACCCACTTCGGCCTGTCCTGCCTGGCGCTGGCCTGCTTCCTGTTCTTCCTCAGCGTACCGAGCCACAAGTACCTCTGGGTGATGCTCGGAATAACCAGCCTGCTGCGCCTGCAGGCCGACGACGATGCCGCCGGAGGGCGACCATGAAACAGATCTCCATCGTCATTCCAACCCTCGACGAGGCCGCCCACCTCGGCCGCACCCTGGAAGCCGCGCGGCATGCCGCCGAACAGGCCGGCCTCGACTGCGAACTAATCGTTTCCGACAACGGCTCCCGCGACGGCAGCCAAGCTCTGGCCCGGCGTCTCGGCGCCCGCGTGCTGGACTGCCCCGGCCTGAGCCTCGGCGCTCTGCGCAACCGCGGCGCGGCGGCGGCCGGCGGCGACTGCCTGGCCTTCCTCGACGCCGACATGGAAGTCCCCCCGGACTGGCTGACCATCTGGTGCGCGGTGCGCCAGGAGGACCGCGCCGACGTGCTCGGCCTGGTCCACCAGGCGCCGCCGCAGGCGCCCTGGTACGCCCGCGCCTGGTTGCAGCGGCTGGCCGCCGAACGCGACCGGCCGGCGCTGCTGGACTGGCTGCCGACCGCCAACCTATGCCTGGAACGCGTCTGGTTCGAACGCGCCGGCGGCTTCGACGAAAGCCTGCGCAGCGGCGAGGACAAGGACTTCGGCCTGCGCCTCGGCGAAGCCGGCGCACGCCTGCTCAGCCTGCCGCGGCCGACCGTGCTGAATTGGGGCTTCGAAGGCAGTTGGCGCGAATGGCTGGGCAAGGAGCTGTGGCGCCAGAACAGCCAGACGCAACTGCTGCGCAAGGGCCGCATCAGCCTGCGCCGGCTGCGCTTCCCGCTACTGGCGGCCGGGCACTGGACGCTCGACGCGCTGGCGCTGCTCTGCCTGCTACTTGGCCAGCCGCTCGCCGCTCTCGCCGTCTTCGCCCTCGGCTGGCTGCCGGCCGGCCTGCTCAGCCTGCGCCACGCCTACACCCGCCAACGCCCGATGCTGGCGGCGCGCCTGGCGCTTTTGCACTGGCTGCGCCTGCACGTCGCCGGCATCGCCCTGTTGATGGATTTGACCAACCTGAGCGCCCGGAGGCCTTCCCGTGGCTGAAACGATCTTCTGGCTGTGCCTGTCCCTGCCGCTCTTCGCCTGCCTGGGCTACCCCTTGCTGCTGGCTTGCCGCGCGCCCTTCCAGCACCCGCCGCCTACCGGTACGCCGACGCCGCTGCCGCGGGTCAGCGTGATCGTCGCCGCCCACGACGAAGAGCGGCACATCGAGGCCAAGCTGCGCTCGCTGCTGGCCGACGACTACCCGCGCGAGCGGCGGCAGATCGTCGTCGCCAGCGACGGCTCGCGCGACGCTACCGTGGCCCTCGCCCGGCGCATCGCCCAAGGCAATCCCTGGGACGACATCCGCGTGCTGGACCTGCCGCGCGGCGGCAAGGCCGCGGCGCTGAATGCCGCGGTGGCTCTGGCCTACGGCGAGATCCTGGTGTTCAGCGACGCCGATACCCTGTGGCACGGCGACACCCTTCGCCAGTTGATCGCACCCTTCGTCGACCCACGGGTCGGCGCCACCGCCGGCAACGTGACCATCCCCGACGGCGGCCGGGCGCTGGCCATCGGCGACCGCGTCTACCGCGCCTACGAGACCTGGCTGCGTCGCCTGGAAAGCCGCAACGGCTGCCTGGCCTCGGCCGACGGCGGCCTACAGGCCCTGCGCCACGAACTGTTCCAGCCGGTGCCGGACGATGTCACCGACGACTTCTTCCTGGTCACCTGCGCACCGCTGGCCGGGCAGCGCATCGTCTTCGCCGAGGCCGCGCGGGTCACCGACCGGGGCGTGGAGTCGGCGCAGGGTCAGTTCCGCCGCCGCCGGCGGATCACCGTTCAGGGCCTGCAGAGCCTGGCGCGCCGGCGCGAGCTGCTCGACCCGGCCCGGCACGGCCTGTTCGCCCTGGCGCTGATCACCCACAAGCTGCTCCGCCGGTTCGCCCCGCTGCTGCTGGTCCCGTTGTTGGCGAGCAATCTCTGGCTGTGGGGCGCAGGCGACTTCTACCGCATCGCCCTGCTTGCTCAACTCGCCGGCTACGGGCTGGCGCTGATCGGCCTACTCGGCCGCCACCGGCACCTGCCCAGGCCTTTCAACCTGGCCGCCTGCGCCCTGGTGACCCTGGGCGCCATGGGCGTCGGGGTCTGGCAATTCCTCGGCGGCTACCGCTACCGGCAATGGAATCCACAACAGAGTCGATAGGAACCTCACATGATGCTCAAGCAGATGATCAAGGCCGGCACCGGCTGGCTCTACCTCGATACCCACGCGGGACGGCGCCTGCTACGCGGGACCAGGACCATCCTGCTGCTGCACCGGGTGGTGGCCGACGACGCCCTGGCGGACCTACCGCACCGCAAGAATCTGTGCATCGGCATGCAGGCCTTCGACCGTCTACTGCTCTGGCTCGGACAGCACTTCGAGTGCGTGCCGCTCGCCGAACTGCTCGCCCCGGACGGACCGGTGGACGGCCCGCCGCGCCTAGCCCTGACCTTCGACGACGGCTGGCGCGACAACGCCCTGCATGCCTTCCCGCTGCTCAAGGAGCACCGCATGCCGGCGAGCATCTTCCTGTCCACCGACTTCATCGGCAGCACGCGGCGCTTCTGGTGGGAAGCCATCGGCGAAACCCTCTGGGGCAGCTTCGGCGAGGAGGCACGCGAACTGCTCTGCGTGCGCTTGCGCCGCCATCTCGGCCCGCCGGACGAACTCCGCGCGGCGGCGCCCGAGCAGCCGCGCAGCCTAGCCCTCGACCAGTTCCTGCAGCGCCTGAAAAGCCTGCCGCCGGCCACCCTGCGGGCGCTCGCCGACGACTGCCCGAGCCCAGCCGAGCCGCACGCCCTGGACTGGCGACAGGTGCGCGAAATGGAGGCTTCGGGACTGCTACGCTTCGGCCCGCACGGGGCTAGCCACGCGATCCTCACCGCACTCGACGACACCAGCCTGCGGGCCGAGTTGCACCGCTCCCATGAGGCCATCGCCGCGCATTGCCGCGAGCCGCTGGCGGTCTACTGCTACCCCAACGGCGACCATGACGAGCGCGTGCGCGTCGCCCTCGCGCGCCTGGGTTACGATCATGCGCTGAGCACCCGCCCCGGTCTGTACCGCCCGCGCCAAGGAGCGCCGCTGTCGCTGCCGCGCATCAGCGTCTGCCAGCACAGCGCGCGCCAGCCCGCCCTGCTCGGCTGGCGCATCCTGCAGGGCGCCCGCCAGCACGTCGCACCGGCCCTGCCGGCACTGCACAGCAGCGAGGCATCGATTCGATGACGCGCAACCAGTACCTGCGCCACCTGCTGCTCAGTATCGGCACCAGCCTGGCGATGCTGGCCCTGCGCCTGTTGCGCAACATCCTGCTGGCACGCATCCTCGGTCCCGCCGATCGCGGCCTGTTCGCCCTGCTCAGCGCCCTGCCGGAGCTGATCGGCGCGGTCACCAGCGGCGGGCTGAACACCGCCGTCGGCTACCAGGCCGCGCGCCAGCGGCCGATGGGGCTGCTGCTGACGCTGACGGTGCTCTACGGCTGCCTGACCTCGGCGCTGGCCACCCTGCTCGGCGTCCGGGCGCTGGACGCCTTCGGCCCGGAACTGGCGATCACCGTCCAGCTCAGCCCCTTCGTCGGGTTGCTGCTGCTGGCCGTGCCGCTGTTCGTGCTGAAAAGCGCCCTGCTCACCCTGCACAACGCCGACGGCCGGGTCGGCGCCTTCAACGGCCTGCGCCTGCTGGAATCGCTGACGCCGCTGGTGCTGTTCCTCGCCCTATTCTGGATATGGCCGCAGGCCGCGCTGAACGCCGCGCTGGTCGGCTGGCTCGGCGGCCTGGGCCTAGTGGTGGCGGTCGGCCTCTGCCTGCTCGCCCGCCACCACAGCATCCGCCCGCGCTGGGACTCGGCGAGCCAGGGCGAACTGCTGCGCTTCGGCGGGCGCAGCCATCCCGACGTACTGTTCCAGCAGTTGCTGATGCGCGCCGACTACCTGCTCATCGGCCTGTTCCTCGACAGCCGGGCACTGGGCTACTACGCCATGGCCACCGCCGCCGCCGAGCTGCTGTTCATCGTCCCCGAGGCGGTCACCACGCCCCTGATGAAACGTCTGCTGCAGCAGGGCGAGGGCATCGAGCGGCTCACCCCGCTGGCCCTGCGCCTGACCGGTACCGTCATGCTCCTTGCCTGCCTGGGCATGGCGTTGGTCGGCGAGTGGCTGATCGTGCTGCTATTCGGCGACGCCTTCCGTCCCGCCTACCCGGCCCTACTGGCCCTGCTGCCCGGCATGTTCGGCCTGTGCTATTCGAGCATCCTGCGCCTGGACCTGCTCGGCAAGGAGCGCCCCGGCACCCTTTCCGTCCTCGCCGGCGGCGCCGCGGCCCTGAACCTGCTGCTGGCGGTATCGCTGATCCCGGTATGGGGCATCGTCGGCGCCGCGATCGCCTCGTCGGTCGCCTACGGCGCCCTGGCTCTGGCCATGCTGCTGCTCTACTGGCGGGTCAGCGGGGTCGACTTCGGCCAGACCCTGCTGATCCTGCCCGGCGACCTGCGCCTGCTGCGCGCGCAACGGGGGACGGCGGTATGAACGGCTGGCGCATCCTGCTTTTCGGCGGCCTGCTGCTCGGCGCACAATTGTCGCCGGCGCCGGCCCAGGACTGGAGCGGCATCCGCGACGGCGCGCTGTACCTGCGCGCGCCGCAGGGCGATACCCTGCAGGTCGACTGGCGGCCGGCTTGGCAGGCCGAGGCCAACGCCGAACACCTCTACCTGCAGGCCGGCGACGGCCGCCTGCTCGCCCAGCGCGACATCGCCGCCGCGGAAACCCGCGGCAGCCAGCGCTGGACGCTGCCCGCCGGAAACGGCGACCTGCGCCTGGAGATCCCCGGCTACAGTTTTCGCCTCTACCGGGTCCGTCATGGCGACGACACCGCCGCGCTGTTCGAGCCGGTCAAGCAGCACTTCTGCGCCGAGCTGCCGGCCGGCACGCAGTTGTACTTCCGCGTGCGCGCCGGCGAACGCGCGGTGCTCGCCGGCAAGTACCACGGCGGCGTCGACGGCCTGCACGCCGAGCGCCTGAGCGACGGCCAGCGGCTCAACCTGCTGCTGTCGCGCGACAACCATTACAGCCGCAGCGACCGCATCGAGCTGCCCGTTTCCGAGCAGGACCAGGTGTGGAGCCTGCAACTGCGCGGGCACGGCAAGGCAGCCTTCTGGCTGGACGGCAGCGCCAACCTATTCGCCCGGCGCCCGGAACACCTGTTCAGCCCCGAACTGGAGCGGGGCCGGGTCGGGCTGACGCTGCACGACGAGGTCGCCGGCCCCACGCCCCGGCTCGGCGTGGGCCTGCCCTACACGCCGCCGGAGGCGCCCGAACTGCTCGCCCGGCTGGCGCCGCGCGCGGCCAACCACTACAGCTTCGTCGATGTCACGGTGCGCCGCCCGCACCACGAGCAAGCCTTCCGCCCACTGTACTTCGCGCGCTACGGCATCGATGCCGACAGTACCCTGCTGTCGCAGACCGGCCGCCGCTCGGTGCTCGAGGCCGACGACGCCAGCCATGCCGGACTCGCCGCCTGGATCGACGGCATCCGCGCGCTCGGCGGCGCCGGCCGCCACTACATTTCCTTCGCCGACGAGCCCAACCTCAGCTATCCCGACTACCGCAGCTTCGCCAGCTACTTCGCCGCCATGGCCCGCCAGGTCCGCGCCACGGCCGGCGCGCGCGAGGCCGGCATCCGCATCGCGATGCCGGCCTCCTCGCGCCTGGTCAATGGCCCGACCACCGCCGACGCCAGCGCGCGCCGCGGCCTGGACTGGGCACGCCGGCTGCTGGCCTCGCACGACGAAGAAATCGACGCCCTGGCCTGGCACGAATGGATGGTCCGCGACCTGCGCGCCACCCGCGTCTACCGCGACAGCGTGCGCCAGGCGGCGCAACTGGTCGGCCTGGACGAGCGCGGCCGGCCGCGTAAGGCCCTGCTGCTGGAGCAGACCAACCTGTCCAGTGGCAACGACGTCAGCCCCTACGAACAGGAAACCCGCTTCGCCGCGCTCTGGTGGGCCTCGGTGGCGATCAACGCGGCCCAGGACGGCCTGCTCGAACAGCTCAACTGGTTCCTCGCCACCGACGACGAAGAGCACTTCAAGGGCATGATCGGCCTGACCGGCGACGGCCGCTACGTGCTCAAGCCGGTCGGCGAGGCCATGGCTTTCATGCAGCGGCATTGGCAGCAGGAAGTCCTGCGCCTGGACAACGACGCCTTCGAGGTAGACGCGCTGGCCATGCGCACGGGTTCCCGTCTGGTTCTGTTCGGCGTGAACAAGACGCCACGACGCCAGGAGGTACGCCTGAGCGGCGCCCCCCTGGCCTGCCATGCCCAGGACCCGCCGCGCCTGCACCTGTTCGATGCGGAGGCGCCCGACGCGACGTCCGGCGCGGCCGTCCTCGACTGCACGCAGCAACCATGGCGCTTTGGCCTGCCGGGGGAAAGCCTCTTCGTCCTCGAATGGACGGCGCCCTGAACCCCAAGCCGGGCGGCGCCGCAAGGGCCGGCCCGCTTTCCGGCGCGGACGGCCGGAGACAAGCCAGGCACTTTAGCGCCCGACTGCTACGCTGCTTTACGACATGCCGAGCAAGCTACCCATCGAGGACGGACCTCACCATGGACTATCGCTTCGAATGGACCACCAGCCTCTGCGCGCCCGACTTTCCCGACGGGGCCTACGCCAGGCTACATGCCCTGGTGCCGCAGGCTACCCCGTTCAACCGGCTCGGCTGGCTGCGCGCCGCCGAGCGCGCCCTCGAAGCGGAACAGCGCCTGCACGTGTTGCTGGCCTGGGAAGGACGCGAGCTGCGCCTGTGCCTGCCGCTGGTGCGTAACCGCGAGCGCCGCCTCGGCCTGCGCTGGACGATCCTGCGCCATCTCGGCTATCCGCTCGGCGACCGCATTGCCCTGCTCTGCCAACTCGACGAAACCGGCCGGCACCGGGCACACGAGGCCATCCACCGGCATCTGCCGCATGCCCTCCTGCAACTGCACGAACTGGCCGCGGACGGCGAGCAGCAAAGCCTGCTCGAAGGCTGGGCCACGACCAGTTCGAGCCACGAAAGGCGCACGAGTTGCCGGGTGCCGGTGCACGCGATCGGCGAGGACGACCGGCGCGAACCGTCCGGCGACCTGCGCTACAAGTTGCGCCGGGCGCGCAAGCGCGCGGCCGCCTGCGACGCCCGGATACGCCGGCTGAGCCCGGACGGCACGAGCATCGGCGCCGCATTGGAGACCATCGCCGCGGTCGAGCAAGCCAGTTGGAAGGGCACGCAGGGCGTCGGTATCTTCTGCGGCCAACGACGCCGGCAATGGATGCGCGAGGCCTTCGGCGAACTCGCCGCGGACGGCCTGGTGCGCATCGTCCTGCTCGAACACGGCGGCCGCTGCATCAGCTACCGCCTCGGGCTCCTCGAACACGGCCGGCTGTACGATTACAACCTGGCCTTCCTGCCGGACTACGCCGAACTCGGCAGCGGCCGCCTGCTGCTGGACGAATGGATTCGCTGGGGCCTGGAGGAGGGCTGGCGGTACGTCGACGCCTCGCGGGTCAGCCTGCGCGACTCCAGCCATCAACTGCACGAACGCATGACCGGCGCGGTTCTGCAACTGCGCTGGAGCCTCTACTCCCGGCGCCCCGAGGGCATCGCCCTGGGCCTCGCCTACCGCTTCTGGAGCGCCCTCAAGGCCCGGCGCCGGAGCGCCACGGTCTGCGCTTCCCTCGATACAGGAGAACGCCCATGCCCAACCGAGTGATCGTCAATGCCGACGACTTCGGCCTGAACCGCGAAAAGAACGCCGTCATCGTCCGCGCCTTCCGTTGCGGGCTGATCAGCTCGGCCACCCTGATGGCGAATATGCCGGCGTTCGCCCAAGCCTGCGCGTTGATCCACGCCGAGGGCCTGCACGGCCGGGTCGGCCTGCACGTCAACCTCACCCATGGCCGCCCGTTGAGCGAGACCATCGCCAACCTGTCTTGCTTTTGCGACGCGACCGGCGAATTCCATCTGCGCCTGCCGCGCTATCGCCTGTGGTTGGGCCGCGCCACGCGCGCGGCGATCGACGAGGAACTGGAAGCGCAATGGCAGCGTTGCCTGTACCACGGGGTGCGGCCCAGCCATCTGGACTCCCACCAGCACGTGCACAACATCTGGCCGGTCGGCGAACAACTGGCGCGCTTCGCCGCCGCCCGCGGCGTGCCGCTACGCCTGGCGCGCAACCTGGGCAACAACCTCGGCCCGATCAAACGGCTGTTCAAGAGCCTGCTCAACCGGCGCCTGCGCCAGTTGGCCGGGCGCTGCGCCGAACACGTCTGCACCACGGCCGACTTGCGCGACCAGCCCCTGCCGGCGCAGGGCACGCTGGAGGTGATCGCCCACCCCTGCAACCTCGACCGGGACTTCGGCGACGCCTACCTGGCTCCCGGCGAATCCCTCGCCGCCCTGCTCGAACGCCGCCTCGGCAACGTCCCGCGAACCGCCTACGGCATCGTGGAAATGCCCGTGGGCAGTCCGGGCTCGCCATGAGCGGGCGTTGGGAATCGACTTCAGCCGTGCGCCGTACCCGGCACGCACGGTGGCGAAGTCCGACTCGCACATGAACGGCGTGCAGAGGCAAAGGTGTCCACCCGGTCCAGACGGCAGCGCAGTCAGCCAGATACTCCCGGTAGAGGTGACGCGCCGCGTCCTATTTTAGAGGGAGGTCTCGGTCGCGGACATGAACGCCCGCGATAGCCACCGATTGCAAGTTGTCACAAGACGCACGCGGACCAGGGCATCGGGATCAATCCGCCCGATCCACCTTTTCCAATGCATGGATATCGCCGACCGGACAGGGCTCGGGAGCACCGCCCGGTCCCCTGGAGAAGATACGGTCCTGCCGGGTCAGCTCGCCCAACGTGGTGCTATAGGCCAGGGCGTTGTCGATGTCGAGATTGGTGCAGGGACGGGTGAACTCGATCAGGTAGCGCCGGCCGGGATCGTCGCGCAGGACGATGTGCCGCTTGTCCAGGTATTCCCAGTGGGAGAGGTCGTAGCGACGGATCGACTCTACCCGTTCGCCCAGCCGGTAACCGCTCCCGGCTAGGCGCTGTTCCAGTGTCTCCCCTTCCGGTCGCGGCCGGCCGCCACAACCGGCCAGCGACACGGCGATCAGTCCTGCCAGCAGGATTCTGCCCATGGTGACGCCCCTCCCCATCGCGCTCGCCGCGCTGCCCGATGCTGCGGGGCGCCATGGCATTTGTCGACCGCGACAAAGAGAATGGAATCAATCGGCCAACTTATCCAGGCGTGCCTCCATGGGCGAGGTTCCGTTCTTGAAGAGTTGGGCGACTCCCATCGTCAACAATGGGCTGAACAGGGCGAAGTAGGAACTGTCGATGCCATAAGG
Organism: Azorhizophilus paspali; assembly: GCF_043587585.2. Classification (GTDB taxonomy): domain Bacteria; phylum Pseudomonadota; class Gammaproteobacteria; order Pseudomonadales; family Pseudomonadaceae; genus Azotobacter; species Azotobacter paspali. Next base: position 317,289 of record NZ_CP171449.1, on the reverse strand, counting down.
ATTCCCGGCGACGTACCAGGCTATCGTCGATACGACCGACAGGAGGATTTCGCTCAAGGTCCCGAATCGAGTACCGAAATTCGGTGCGTAGAAACACATCGGCACCAGTACCGCGAGGGTTGCCCGCAGAGCTTTGCCCAGAAAGGCGATGAGCAAGATCTTGTCGGCATACAGGGCCAGCACCAGGGGCAGGAGGCCGATGACCACTATCGCCGTCTTGTTGACATCCTCTTCGCCCTAAAGGACGGGAAGGATGTCAACGTGCGGCTAGCTGCATTCGCCAGCGCGAAACGTATTCCAGCGGCGCGATACCGGCTTTCTACTTGAAATGCAACGCAAAGGTTGAGCGAGACAGGCCCGCGACTTTGGCAAGGTCTCCGACTGTCCAAGAACGCGCGGGATCGGCATGAATCGCTTGTATAGCTGTGCCTATGCGTGGGTCGGAAACGGCCAGCAGCCAACTGGGCATACTGCTGCCTTCCTGCTCCAGATAAAGCCGTAGAACCTGCACCAGCATGATGTGGCCAAGATGTTGAACCACAATTGAGTTGTCCGGTGATGGTGTGGCAAGTTCATGGGCTAGACGCTGCAAAGCCCAACTCAACACGAACGCTTGATCCGAGCCGCTTCTTGATCAGGACTTTGTTGCATTCACAGTCCTAAGTCTAGCCTGGACAATGCCGGATATGGGCTTTACCCCGTTTCCATGTCACATTCACAAGGACACTCCATGACCAGCAAACAGTTCCCTATCCGCTCTGGTTTCGGCGCGGCAACCACCGCGGCAGAGGTACTCGCGGGGCGCAATCTGTCCGCTGTCACTGCTATCGTCACTGGCGGTCATTCCGGCCTGGGTCTGGAGACAACGCGAGCATTGGCGGGTGCTGGCGCACACGTCATTGTCGCTGCCCGTGATGTGGAAACCGCTCGAACGAAGATCAGCGACATTCCCAACACGGAAGTTGAACGGCTCGATCTTTCCGATCAAGCAAGCGTGCGCGATTTTGCCCTCCGTTTCCTCGCCCGCAACCAGCACGTTGACATCCTGATCGGCAGCGCAGGCATCATGGCCTGCCCCGAGACCCGCGTGGGGCCGGGCTGGGAAGCGCAGTTCGCCACCAATCACCTTGGGCATTACGCGCTGGTCAATCTGCTTTGGCCTGCGCTCAAAGGAGGCGCAAGGGTCGTGGCCGTATCGTCGGCGGGCCATCATCAGTCAGCCATTCGATGGGATGACGTGCAGTTCACGCAGGGTTACGACAAGTGGCTGGCCTATGGGCAATCGAAAACCGCCAATGCCCTGTTCGCTGTCCACCTAGATCGGCTTGGACAGAACGAGGGTGTACGGGCTTTCTCCCTCCATCCCGGCAAGATTTTCACGCCGCTCCAGCGCCATCTGACGCAAGACGAAATGATTGCTGCCGGATGGCTTGACGCCAATGGCAATCCCGCTGATCCGACGTTCAAGACCACTGCGCAAGGCGCGGCGACCCAAGTATGGGCGGCAACCTCACCGCAGTTGAGTGGCATGGGCGGGCTGTATTGCGAAGATTGCGAGATTGCCGAAGTTGATGAAAGCGAACCACCATCCTTCGTCGGCGTGCGGGCTTATGCCACTGATCCCGAGCAAGCCGAACGTTTTTGGACGCTATCTGCTCAACTTGTCGGGATTGACGCTTTCGCGGCGAAATGAGTAATCGATAGGGAGCTTCGGCATTTGCGCTGTTTCTTGGCTGTTGCCGAAGAACTCCACTTCGCCAGCGCAGCGGAGCGATTGCACATTGAACAGTCGCCCTTGTCGCGGGCGATCAAGGAGCTGGAAGAAGACCTTGGTATTCGGCTGTTCATCCGCAATTCGCGCAGCATGCTGCCTGTCGCGTGCCGGGCAAATTTTCAAGGAGCGTGTGCCGCGCATCTTCACCGCCTTGCAGCAGGCACGCGATGGGGCCAAAGCGGTCGCCGCTGGCTACGGCGGCCAACTACGCATTGCCCTGTCCGACGACATCGTGCCGCCGCGTCTGAGCGCCTTTCTGGCGAAGTGCCGAGATGATGATCCCGAAGTCGGAGTTCACCTTGCCGAGATACCGTTGTCGCAGCAAATCTCCGGGCTACGCGAAGACCTGTACCACGCGGGATTTGCGCAGTCCGACAACGTGGGCGACGGCTTGCTTGCGGTGCCCGCATGGCATGACCCACTGGCGGTCGCGGTGCCGGCCAAGCATCCGCTGCTGACCCACAAGCGCATCCATGCCGGGCGCAAAGGAGCGATAGCGCAGTTTGCTGCCCGCCCACCAGAAGCGCCCAGGTCGGCGACCAGCGTCTGGTCGATGGCGTTGCGCAAGGTGATTTCCATAGCGCCCATCAGCGGGTACAGCGCGCTGCAGACGTGCGTGCTCCAGAGGTACACGCCCATCAGTTCCACGTCGTTGGTGGGGTGGAAGACGCTCTGGTAGCTGTTGATGTATTCGTTGCTGATGAGCGAGTCGATCAGCAGGACTGCCTTCCTACCTCGGTGCCGTCGATAGCAGCCGGTAGGCTTCCTCACTCATGGGCTTGGACATGCCGCCGGTCTTGCTGTCTGGCCACATCATGTGCCGGTTCTCCAGATCGACCCAATCCCATCGAAGCGTGACGATTTCGAAAAGGCGTCCAGCGAACTCGAATTTCAGGCGAATCGCTAGCGGGATGACGTAGTCCTCTGCATACCGTCGGAGGCGCCGGCACGGCAGGACGCGAAAGGACGACGGACAACCGGACGGACATGCCGCACGGTCACGGGAAGAAATGAAGAAGATCGCCAGGAAAGGCCGGAGTGGCCATGCAGGCCGCGATTCGCGGAGCGGACGCTAGATCGACGTGGAGTTGGCTTGCCGGGATTCGGCCTCCTCATGGGCCTGGCGCAGCCGCTCGCGGCTGTTGATCAGGTGCAGGCGCATGGCAGCACGCGCCGCCTCGACATCCTGGCGGGCGATGGCCTCGTAGACTTCCTCGTGCTCGCGACACAACCGCGCGTGGTACTGCTGCTGGTCGACGTGGGCGTTGTGCGCCAAATCCAGCCGGGTGCGCGGGATGATGCTGGCGCCGAAGTGACCCATGATGTCGGTGAAATAGCGATTGCCGGTGGCCATGGCGATCTGCAGGTGGAACTGGAAGTCGCTGGCCACCGCGTCGCTGACATGCCCGGCGCGGTTGAAGGCGTCCAGCGCCGCGCGCATGGCGGCCAGTTGCTCGGCGCTGCGCCGGCGGGCGGCCAGGCCGGCGCACTCCACCTCGAAACTGACGCGCAGTTCGAGAATCGCCATCACATCGCGCAGGGTGACGATGGTCGCCGGGTCGATGCGAAAGCCGCCGGAACTCGGCGTATCCAGCACGAAGGTGCCGATGCCGTGGCGCGTCTCGACCGTGCCGCAAGCCTGTAGGCGCGAGATGGCCTCGCGTACCACGGTGCGGCTGACCCCGTGGGCCTCCATGATTTCCGACTCGGTGGGGAGCTTCTCGCCGCACTTGATCTGCCCCTCGCGAATCTGCCGGGTCAGTTCGGCCACCAGATCCTGGGCAAGGCTGCGGCTCTTGCGACGCGGGCGCGGTAGTGTGCTTTCGTTGCTCATCTCGATGCTCGGCTTCGACTGCATTGCGGAGACGTCATCATACTGAACCGCCCCGGGAATTCCGGAGGCTCATTGGTGTGAGTCACGCCACCATGGCGGACTCGTCGAGTTGGCGATAATAAGCCGCTTCGGCCTCGGCCGGAGGTACGTTGCCGATCGGCTCCAGCAGCCGCCGGTGGTTGAACCAGTCCACCCAGGCCAGCGTGGCCAGTTCCACCGCCTCGCGGTTCTTCCAGGACTGGCGATGGATCACCTCGGCCTTGTAGAGTCCATTGATGGTCTCGGCCAGGGCATTGTCATAAGAGTCGCCCACGCTACCTACGGACGGCTCGATGCCAGCCTCGGCCAGGCGCTCGGTATAGCGGATCGATACGTACTGCACCCCGCGATCGCTATGGTGGATCAGCCCAGCGTGGCTGGCGGGTCGACGTACATACAGGGCCTGATCCAGCGCATCCAGCACGAACTCGGTAAGGGCCGAGCTGGACACCCTCCAGCCGACGATGCGCCGGGCGAACACGTCGATGACGAAAGCGACATAGACGAAGCCCTGCCAAGTGGAGACATACGTGAAGTCCGACACCCACAGCGCGTTCGGACGCTCGGCTCGGAACTGCCGATTCACCCGGTCCAGCGGACAGGACGCAGCCTTGTCGCTGACCGTAGTCTTGACCGGCTTGCCGCGTACCGCGCCGTGCAGCCTCATCTGCCGCATCAGGCGTTCCACCGTGCAGCGGGCCACGGCAATGCCTTCGCGCCGCAACTGCCGCCAGACCTTGCGTGCCCCGTAGACCTGGAAGTTCTCCTCCCAGACCCGCTGGATATGCCTGCGCAGATGCCCGTCACGCTGCGCACGGAGCGATAGCCGGCTGGGCTCGGTGCGCCGAGCGGCATGTTGGCGGTAAGTCGATGGGGCGATCGGCAATACCTTGCAGATCGGCTCGACCCCGTAAAGCTCGCGGTGCTCATCGATGAATGCCTTCATGGCTTGAAGCGGCGGTCGAGCTCCGCCTGGGCAAAATAGGCTGAGGCCTTGCGCAGGATCTCGTTGGCTTGGCGCAGCTCACGCACCTCCCGCTCGAGCGCCTTGATCCGTTCACGCTCTGGCGTCGTCTGTCCCTCACGCAGTCCAGTATCGCGCTCGGCCTGTCTCACCCAGCGGCGCAGCGTCTCGGCTGTGCAGCCGATCTTCGCAGCGATGGAATTGATCGCCGCCCACTGCGACTCGTGCTCGTCCTGATGCTCGAGCACCATACGAACCGCCCGCTGCCGGACTTCAGGGGAATACTTCGTTGCTGTCTTCATGGCTCCATCCTCTCAAGAGTTGGAGCCTCCGGGAAACCCGGGGCGGTTCATACGCCCAAGTTGTACGACAATAGTGTCACGCTTCTCAAAAACGGCACCGAAGACCTTGTACTGCCGGCATGCCCGCCGCCGTTCTTCGCAGCCGGGAGCAGTCCAGCCAAGCACGCCCCGCCAACGGACCATCCGGCCGACAGATGAGACAACCGATCAATTCATATGACGACACTTAACATCCGAAGAGGTACAGCTCCTGCCGATTCCCCGCCCGGACAGTCCGTCGACAACCGCGAACCTCTTATCGCTAGAGGCGTTGAAGCAATGCGGACCGAAGGCAAGAACTACACTGCGGGAACCCGCAGCAACGCGGGCGACATTCGCGTCCACAGTGTCGACGCCAGCACCGGCAAAAGTTGTCCTATGACTTCTACCAGGCCACCCCCGCCGAAGCGAACGCTGCCGCTGAGGCCGCCGCCTATCCGATCTACCGCGCCCTGCTAGCCGCCCGCCGTGCCGCGCTCCTCAGCGCCATCGTCTGCCCCGAGACCACCCTGCCCGCCGCGCGCAACCAGGGCGAGCGCGGCCGCACCAGCGGCCAGATGCGCCCGTTCGCCGAGTTCCTGCGCCGCGCCGACTTCCACGGCGCGCGCATCGACCGTGCCCTGCCCGACCGTCAGCCGCTGCCGCGCGTCGACCTGCGCCAGTGCCGCATCGGCCTCGGCCCGGTCGCCGTGTTCGGCGCCGCCAACTTCCCGCTGGCCTTCTCCACCGCCGCCGCCTTGGCCGCCGGCTGCCCAGCAATGTTCAAAGCGCACAGCGGCCACATGGCCACCGCCGAGTGCGTCGCCGATGCCATCGTCCGCGCCGCCGAAAAGACCGGCATGCCCACCGGGGTGTTCAACATGATCTACGGCAACGGCAACGGCAACGGCGTCGGCGAGGCGCAGGTAAAGCACCCGGCGATCCAGGCGGTCGGCTTCGGCCTCGATGTGCTGGCCATGCACGCCATCCGCCTCGACGGCGGCGGCCGCGGCGGCAAGGCGGACATCGAACGCAGCCCAGGCGGTATATTCCCGCTGGAAAGCCACGGCAAAGCAAAGACCGACTTCGGCCGGGTCGGCGGGCCAGGCCTGAAGGCCAGCCTGGTCTATGTCAACGGCGACAAGCGGGAATGGCAACGCAACATCCGCGTCGACTACAGGCTACAGGGCGGCCCGTTCAAGGGCGTCGGCCTGTTCTGGCGCAACGCCGCGCTGCGCGGCAACGACAGTCGCGACCTGGACGAAAACCGCCCGATTGTCACCTACCGCATTTTGCTGCTCCGAGCCCGCCCGCAGGACGCGCCTTCAGCGCTCCTCGCGGAACTGGAACAGTTGCCGGCGCTGTTTCTTGTTCGGCCGGCCCGAGGTCTCCAAGCCGAGTGCACCGGCCTTGCGCAAGGCCGTGGCTTCCTCGCGCCGGGCCTGGCTCTCGGCGGTCTCCTCGTAGAGCCGCTGGGCCTCGGGCGCGCCACGGCGCACCGCGCTGAGCGCGCGGATCACCACGGTGCGCTCGTCGAAGCCGCCGCGGATGGTCAGTTCGTCGCCGATCCTCGGCTCCTTCGAGGGCTTGCAGCGCTCGCCGCGGCAGTGCACCTTGCCGCCCTCGATGGCTTCCTTGGCCAACGCCCGGGTCTTGTAGAAACGCGCCGCCCAGAGCCACTTGTCCAGACGGATCTTTTCGTCATCTTTTTCGTTCATGCTTGTCGATCACCTCTACGCCGGCCTGAACAGGTGCGGTTGCCGGCCGTGCCGATTAGAATGCCTCACACCGACTGTGGAGCGCCGCCTTCTTGAAGACATTCGACCATCTTTCGGTGATTGGTCTGCGCGAATGGATCGACCTGCCCGAGCTCGGCGTCGCCGGGCTGCGGGCGAAGATCGATACCGGTGCCAGCACCTCGACCCTGCACGCCACCGAAGTTGTGCAGTTCGAACGCGACGGGCGCCCCTGGGTGCGCTTCACCGCGCACCTCGGCACCTTCGTGCAACTGCGCCATCGCCATTGCCAGGCGCCCCTGGTGGCCGTGAAGACCATCAAGAGCTCCAACGGCCAGACCCAGACCCGCTACGTCATCCTCACCACCCTGGCGCTCGGCGACCGCACCTGGCCGGTGGAGTTCACCCTGACCTGCCGCAAAGCCATGCGCTACCGTGTGCTGCTCGGCTCGCGGGCCCTGGTCGACGGTCAACTGGTGGTCAACCCGGCGCTAGCCTACGTGCAAGACAAACCCACCCTCCCCAAGCTGCTTGGTGTCCAATGAAAATCGCCGTGCTGTCGCGCAACCCGCGCCTCTACTCGACCCGTCGCCTGGTGGAGGCCGGCGAGCGGCGCGGGCATCAGATGGTCGTGATCGATACCCTGCGCGCCTACATGAACATCGCCAGCCACAAGCCGCAGATCCACTACCGCGGCCGCCCGCTGGAAGGCTTCGACGCGGTGATCCCGCGCATCGGTGCCTCGGTGACTTTCTACGGCTGCGCGGTACTGCGCCAGTTCGAGATGATGGGCGTGTTCCCGCTCAACGAATCGGTGGCGATCAGCCGCTCGCGGGACAAGCTGCGCTCGCTGCAACTGCTCTCGCGCAAGGGCATCGGCCTGCCGGTGACCGGCTTCGCCCACTCGCCGGACGACATCCCCGACCTGATCGCCATGGTCGGCGGCGCGCCGCTGGTGATCAAGCTGCTGGAAGGCACCCAAGGCATCGGCGTGGTACTCTGCGAGACCCAGAAGGCCGCCGAATCGGTGATCGAGGCTTTCATGGGCATGGAGCAGAACATCATGGTCCAGGAATACATCCAGGAGGCCGGCGGCGCCGACATCCGCTGCTTCGTGGTCGGCGAGAAGGTCATCGCCGCGATGAAGCGCCAGGCCAAGCCTGGCGAGTTCCGCTCCAACCTGCACCGCGGCGGCACCGCCAGCCTGATCAAGATCACCCCAGAAGAACGCATGACGGCGATCCGCGCCGCCAAGGTGATGGGCCTGAACGTCGCCGGGGTGGACATCCTGCGCTCCAATCACGGCCCGCTGGTGATGGAAGTGAACTCCTCTCCCGGCCTGGAGGGCATCGAGACCACCACCAGCAAGGACGTCGCGGGGATCATCATCGAATACTTGGAGAAGAACGCCGAACACGGCCTGACGCGGACCCGCGGCAAAGGCTGAGCCGGAAACGGGCGACGCATGCGTCGCCCCAGCGTACATTCTTCACAGTCCGTGTGAAAACGTAGCGAGCGAAGGCCAGGCAAGGCGAAATCAGGTGAAGAAGCGCAGTTTACGCGTGGTAAATGAGCATGACTCACTCCGCTCACCCCTTCGAGGCCGCACTGAAGTGCGTTAACCGCAAGCGGCTTCTGAGCCTGATTTCAACGCAGCATGGCCGAGCGCGGTAGTTTTCACGCGGATTGCTCACACCGCGTCGCGTGGCAGCATCAGCCCCAGTGGTAGACAGACCCGCGCCTCCAGGCCGCCGCCCTGGCGGTTGCGCAGTTCGACGCTACCGCCGTGTTGGGCAGCGATGCGCTTGACGATGGCCAGACCCAGGCCGGTGCCGGTGCCGCCGCGGGCGCGGTCGCCGCGGGTGAAAGGGTTGAAGATCTCGTCCATCTCCGCCGGGTCGATGCCAGCGCCGCGGTCGAGCACGCTGAGTACCACGTAGGGCGCGCTCTGGTCTCCAGCTACGTAGGCGGCGACCTCGATCTGCTCGCTGCCGTGGCGCAGGGCGTTCTGCACCAGGTTGCCGAGCAGCCGCTTGATCGACACCCGGCGCAGCGGGAACGGCGGGATCGGCTGCAGGGACAGGTGCACCTTGTCGCCCTTCTGGTTGAACGGCGCCACCACCTCCTGCACCAGCTCGCCCAGTTCGAGCTGTTCCACTGTCTCGTCGCGACCGTCGCGGATGAAGGCGAGGAACTGGTCGAGGATGGCGTCCATGTCCTCGATGTCGCGCACCATCTCCTCGGTCAGTTCGGAGTCGTTGCCGAGCAGTTCCAGGGACAGGCGCAGGCGGGTCAAGGGCGTGCGCAAGTCGTGGGACACCCCGGCGAGCATCAGTTCGCGCTCGCGGCTGGCCTGTTCGACGTCGGCGGCCATCTGGTTGAAGGCGCGGTACAGTTCGGTCATCTCGCTCGGCGTGTCGCTGACCGGCAGGCGCACGCTGCGTCCCTGGCCGATCTGCCGGGCGGCGAACACCAGCAGCTTGAGCGGCGCGCTCAACTGGCGGACGAAGATCCAGGCCGCGGCGGTGGAGAGCAGGCCGATGCCGAGGAACCAGCCGAGCACGCTCCAGATCCGCTGACCGCGCAGCGGGTGCGGATACATAGGGATGCGCACCCAGTCCGCGCCTAGGTTGGGCGCATGTACCCAGAGCGCCAGGTTCGGCTGGGCACGCATGCGTACCTGGGTTTCCGGTCCCAGTTCGTCCTGCATCTGGCGCTGGAAGATTTCGCTGTAAGGCCAGTGGTGCTCACCGAGCGGCACGCTTTCCGGCGTGCCCCGCGCCAGGCCGGCCGCCTCGGCGATACGCGGCTGGTCGCGCTCGTCCGCGGCCCAGTAAGCGCGCAGGGTCAGCGCGGCGCCGTGGCTGTACTGGCGGTCCACCAACACGTCCTCGTTCATCATCAGATAGACGAGGGTCAGCGCCTTGGAGAACAGCACCACCAGCAGCACCAACCAGAGGGTGCGGGCGAAGAAGCTTTGCGGGAACCAGATAGGTGTTTTCATCGATGGCAATCACGAGATCGGCGGCAGGGCGGAACACCCTGCCAGGCGGTTTTCCAGCGCTCGGACCGGTGGGGAAAGTCGGCGGCCGTCCGGCGCCCTACGACTTAATGCCGTCCGGCACGAAGACGTAGCCGACGCCCCAGACGGTCTGGATGTAGCGCGGCTTGGACGGGTCCGGCTCGATCAGCCGGCGCAGGCGCGAGATCTGCACATCGATGGATCGCTCCAGCGCGTCCCATTCGCGGCCGCGGGCGAGATTCATCAGCTTGTCGCGGGTCAGCGGCTCGCGGGCATGCTCGACCAGCGCCTTGAGCACGGCGAACTCGCCGGTGGTGAGCATCTGCACCTGGTCGCCCTTCATCAATTCGCGGGTGGCCAGGGACAGGCGGTAGTCGCCGAAGCTGACGATCTCGTCCTTGCTGGCCGGCGCGCCCGGCACCACCGGCGCCTGGCGGCGCAGCACGGCCTTGATCCGCGCCAGCAGTTCACGGGGATTGAACGGCTTGGCCAGGTAATCGTCGGCGCCCTGCTCCAGCCCCTGGATACGGCTGCTCTCGTCACCCTTGGCGGTGAGCATGATGATCGACACCTGGTTGTCGCTCGCGCGCAGCCGGCGGCAGGCGGACATGCCGTCCTCGCCGGGCAGCATCAGGTCGAGCACCACCAGGCTGAAGAGTTCGCGACCGAGCAGGCGGTCCATCTGCTCGACGTTCTCCACGGTCCGCACGCGGTAGCCCTGCTCGCTGAGAAAGCGCTCTAGCAGGTGCCGCAGACGTGGGTCGTCATCGACGATGAGGATCTTTTCGCCTTCCGGCGTGGCGCTGGCTGTGCTGTTCATCGGGACTCCTGACGGCGATCGGGCGCCATTATGACGTAGCCCGCAAGGCCGGGCCGCCGACCATTGTTAGCAGATTTTACCCGGTGCCGGGTATCCCGCTAGCGCAAGCTTTCCAAGGCATGGCGGACCCCGGCCGATCGTGTCGCACGGAGCGGGGGAGGCGGTCCGTCCTTATTGGATTGTCGTTGTGTTCCCATGGATCGCCGATAACGCGACACTGGTTCGCCAGCTCCGTTCAACGGCCATCTGCTACAACAAAGTCACGCCCGCCCGACGAGCGGCCCTTGGAACTATTGTTCGTCATATTGAACCAATATATTTTTAGTATTAAAATAATATGTTTTTAATATCGCTCTACAACTATTGTTCGCGATATTGAACTACTATATTTTTAGTATCGCTCTGCAACTATGAAAAGAATCGTCAAAAAACCGACGAAGATTATTGCCGCGCCTTCCCGATGACCGTTCTTACCACAACCGATGCCTACGCATGCGCGAGCTTTATACGAGCCGCGATGCACGGGTGTGAACCTGGAGTTGATCGTGCAGGACGATGTAAAACGACTGATGCAGCAGACGAACGGCTCGCCGGACGCCTATCGAGAGTTCGCGGGCAACGCCGCCGGCCAGGCATCCCCATGGGCACTGCTGCAGGCGGTGCAACAGGAAATCGACGTGCCCCTGGAAGCGCCGCGCATGCCAAACGCCGCTCCCCGGCCGGCCCCGTTCCCGCTCGAAAGCGTCGCTCCCGCACCGACCGCCGCTCGTCCCGCACAGGCGATGGATGCCTCGCCCGTGCCGGCGGCCACAACGCTTTTCGGTACGCCGGAGCCCGCCCAGGCTGCGGCGGGCAACCCCTTCGGCAGGCTCTTCCGGAACACCCCGCCGAGTGACCGGGACAGCCGCCAGGAACCATCCGAAGTCTCCCTGAAAAGTCTCCTGCGAGACATCGGCACATGCCGCTGATCTGCGTCGCCTCCCCCAAGGGCGGGGTGGGCAAGACCACGTTCGCGGCGGGGCTCGCCTTCGCCCTGCAACGACTCGGCCTGCCGGTCACGGTCATCGACTTCGATGTGCAGAACGCCCTGCGCCTGCATTTCGCCGCCGCCCTTGGCGACCCGCGCGGTTACGTGGCCCACGCCGAGCAATCCGACTGGCAGCGACTGGCGCTCCAGACTTCCGGCGGCATCGGGCTGCTGCCCTACGGCACGGTCGGCGAGGCGCAAAGACTGCGCTTCGAGGCCCGCCTCGCCGAGACCCCACGCTTCCTGGAGGAGGCCCTGCGGGGAATCCTGTCGATCCCGCGCATGGTGGTGCTGGCCGACACGCCGCCGGGTCCCTCGCCGGTGCTGAATGCCCTGAACGCCATCGCCGACATCCGCATCGCAGTTCTGCTGGCCGACGCCGCGTCCGTTTCGCTGCTGCCGCAGATCGAGCAGGGCCTCTTCTACATGCCACAGGCTACCCGGAGTCCCCTGCCGGTCCTCTACATCATCAACCAGGTCGATCGCCGCCGTCGCCTGAGCGCCGACACCACGGAATTCATGCGCGCGCGGCTGCAGGGGGCGCTGCTCGGACTGGTGCACCGGGACGAAGCCCTGGCCGAGGCGCTCGCCTCGCAACAATCGATTTTCGCTTTCGACCCCGGTTCCGCGGCCGCTCACGATCTCGACACGATCGCCCGCCGGCTCGGGGAACTGCTCGGAGACCTGGAGCCCCACGCCTTTAGCGTGCACCGCCACAGGGCTGAACGGCCGATACCCCACGGGTAACCACCTACCATGCCTCCCCCCTCCCAGAAAGCAGGGCTGACAAGGCTGTCGGCCTTCATTCTGATACTCGTCGCCAGCCCGGCTCTGCTGCTGTTCGTCACCGTGCCGCTCGACCTCTCCATGCAGGTGGGGATGGGCGTATGCGTGATCCTACTCATGCTGCTGCTAGGCCGGCTCCAGTCCTATACCGTCACGCTGATCCTGATCGTCGTTTCGGTCGCCGTCTCCACCCGTTATCTGTATTGGCGGACCACCCAGACGCTGGTGTTCGACAACGGCCTGGAGGCATTCTTGGGCATCGGGCTCTATCTGGCCGAGACCTACGCCTGGCTGATCCTGGTGCTGGGCTATTTCCAGAGCATCATGCCGCTGAAACGGTCGATCCGGCCGCTACCGGAAGACCTCTCGCAATGGCCGACGGTCGATATCTACATTCCGACCTATAACGAAAGCCTCGACGTCGTCCAGGACACCGTGCTCGCCGCGCAGAACATCGACTATCCGGCGGACAAGCTGCGCATCTACCTGCTCGACGACGGCAGGCGCCCCGAGTTCGGCGCCTTCGCCGCAGCGGCGGGCGTCGGCTACATCACGAGGTCCGACAACCGGCACGCCAAGGCCGGCAACCTGAACAACGCCTTGAGCCTGACGGATGGCGAGCTGATCTGCATCTTCGACTGCGACCACGTCAGCACCCGCGCCTTCCTGCAGGCCACGGTCGGGTCGTTCCTGCAGGACGCTAGGCTGGCCCTGGTACAGACCCCGCACCACTTCTACTCCCCCGACCCCTTCGAGCGCAACCTCACCACCGGACGGGAGGTTCCCAACGAGGGCGAGCTGTTCTACGGCCCCGTACAACAGGGCAACGACTTCTGGAATGCGGCGTTCTTCTGCGGCTCCTGCGCGGTGATTCGCCGCAGTGCCCTGGAGGAAATCGGCGGCTTCGCCGTAGAAACCGTCACCGAAGACTCGCATACTGCGCTCAAGCTGCAGCGCAGGGGCTGGAACACCGCCTTCCTGCCCATCCCGCTGGCCGCCGGCTTGGCCACCGAGCGCCTGGCCCTGCATATCGGCCAGCGGATGCGCTGGGCGCGCGGCATGACGCAGATCCTCCGCTTAGACAATCCCCTGCTGGGCCGCGGCCTGCGCCTGCCGCAGCGGCTCTGCTATCTCAATGCGATGCTGCACTTCCAGTTCGCCCTGCCACGCATCGTCTTCCTTACGGCACCGACCGCCTACCTGATACTCGGGCAGAATGTCATCGCTGCCTCCGCTCCCGCGGTCTTCGCCTATGCGCTTCCGCACCTGGCGCACTCGATCATGACCAACGCCAGAATCCAGGGCCGGCATCGCTATTCCTTCTGGGGTGAACTCTACGAGACGGTGCTGGCCTTCCATGTCCTCAAGCCGACTCTAGTCACCCTGATCACCCCCAAACGCGGCAAGTTCAACGTGACCGACAAGGGCGAAGTGCTCGATCGGGGTTTCTTCGATTTCGCCCTGGTCAAACCGCACCTGCTCACTGCGGCGCTGCTGGCGACAGCCATCACCGTGGGTCTGTTCCGCTACTTTTATATCGATTGGTTTCCAATCGATCCCAAGGTGCTCGCACTGAACATCGGCTGGGCACTGTTCAGTCTGGTCGTCCTGCTGGCCGCTTCCGCCGTGGCCATGGAGAGCCGGCAACTGCGTAGCACCACTCGGCTGAAACTAAAGTTGCCGGTCGTCCTGCATTTCGACAACGGACGAAGCTGGCAGGGGGAAACCCTCGACATCTCCATGGGTGGCCTCAGGGTCATTCCGACGCGGCCCCCAAAGCCGCTGCCGGGCCGGATCGAGTGCATCGAAATCTCCTGCAAGGGACGTTCCGCGCTGTTTCCTGCACACCTCGTGGTGACCGGCGACCGGGAATTGCGCCTGAGCTTCGATCCGCTAGACGTCGATCAGCGGCGCGAACTGGTACGCATCATCATGGGCAGGGCAGATGCCTGGCTCCCCGAAGCCTCGAAACGGACGGACCGGCCCCTACGCTCGTTTTGGAGCTTGCTGAAAAATGCCCTCATGCTGCTCAGCATCGGCAGACAGCAAAAAAAAGATGCGGCTCCAACGAATGGCGCGAAAGCTTCGCATGCGCAAGCCGGCCCGACAATGCCGAACTCCCTCCTGCTGCTTTTCCTGTGCGTCTTCTGTCTCGTGACGGCGGCGCCCCTCGAAGCGCAAGAACTCGCGCTCCCGCCGCCATCGGCGCAGCCGAGAGCGCCTGCGGCGGCTCCGGGCCTGATCGAGGTTTTGCGCTTCGAACAACTGGGCATCGCCGATGGAACGACATTACGCGGGGCAAAGGCCGAAGTAGGCATTCCCTTCTCGATCGGTCGCCAGCAGATCGTCAGCGAAGCCCGACTCGACCTACACATCCGCCATGCGGATAAACTGCCGGCTAAAGCCCACCTAGAGGTTCTGCTCAACGGCGAGGCGATCGACGACCTGCGCCTGACGGCCGGCGCGCCGCTCGACGACTTTGTCGAGATAGCCATCAACCCCCTGTTGTTGCTGCCCCACAACAGCCTGAACCTCAGGCTGCGCAGCGACGAGCGGCGCTGCGAGTCGCCCGAGCACTCGCCGCTGCAGGTCGCCATAGGCAAGGACTCCAGCCTCTCCCTAGAACTGCGCCGGCTGCCCCTGGCGAACGATCTGGCACTTTTGCCCGTCCCCTTCTTCGACGAAGCGCAACTTGGCGAGTTACACCTGCCCACGGTCTTGGCCGGACAGCCCGGCGAGACAACCTTGCGCAGCGCCGCGCTGGCGGCCTCGCATTTCGGCGCGCTCGCCCGCTATCGGAGCCTGGACTTTCCGGTGACGATCGGCACGTTGCCGTTGGGCAACGCTCTGCTGTTCGCCCTCGCCGGGCAGAGCCTCGATGGTCTGGACCTGCCTCCTATCGAGGGACCGACGCTGGCCGTGCTGGACAACCCCCGCGACCCGTACGCCAAACTGCTGCTGATCGCCGGACGCACCCCGGACGAGCAGTACGCGGCGGCGCTCGCCTTGGTCCTCGGCGCCGGTCGCCTGAAAGGCGCCAGCATGCTGCTGGAAGAACCACCCACGCCGCCACGGCGCGCACCCTACGATGCGCCGCGCTGGCTTCCTACCGAGCGGCTGGTACGCCTCGCCGAACTGACCGACAAGGACTTGGCTAGCCAAAGCCCCACGCCGGCCAAAGTGAGCCTCAACTTCCGCGCCGCGCCGGATAATTTTTTGTGGGCAATGGCGAACATCCCGGTACACATCCGCTACCGCTTTCCCGAAGGAGACTGGCTGGATACTTCCCGAACCCATCTGGATATCGTCCTCAACGGCCGCTACCTGACCTCCCTGCCGTTGCTGAAAGCCGGTCCGCTGGAAAGGCTCAAGCATTACCTCGGCCAGCAGACCCGCCAGGAAGAGGCCAGGGTCGAAATACCCGTCGACCTGATCTACGGCGACAACCGCCTGGATTTCCATTTCAACCTGCGCACCAGGGACGACCCGGACTGCACGCTGGAACTGCCCGAACAGGCCCTGAGCCGGATCGACGGCGACTCCTTCATCGACTTCAGGGGCACCCGGCACTTCGCCCGGATGCCCAACCTGTCGTTCTTCGTCGGCGCTGGCTTCCCCTTCACACGAATGGCTGACCTTTCCGAAACGGCAGTGCTGCTGTCGGGCACGCCGCGGGAAGAGGAAATCGAGGCGATGCTCGGCCTGCTCGGACGCTTCGGCGAACTCACCGGTTATCCGGCCCTCGGCGTCGAAGTGCTCGTCGGCCCGGCCCGGCTGCCCTCGGTCGCCGGGCGCGACCTGCTGGCCATCGGCCGGCTCGACGGCGAGTTGCCCCTGGCATCCCTGCTCGCCGGCTCGGATTTCCATGTAAAGAAAGGACAACTGCGCATCGCCCCGTGGACGCCGCTCGAACGAGTACGCCGCTTCGTTCTGGGCGACTGGGACAGCCAGGCGCCGGAGGCCGCGCGACAACTCGCCGGCGACCAGCCGTTCCGCGGGCTGCTCAGCCGCCGCTCGCCCCTCGATCCGGAACGGGCGCTGGTGCTGGTCCTGGCCCGCGAGGCGCAATGGCTGCCGCAGATCGTCGAGAGCCTGCACACCCCCGAAGTCAGTGCGGAAATCCGCGGCGACCTCACCCACTTCGCGAGCGCCACACAGGTGCAGAGTTTCCGCGTCGGGACAGAGTTCGGCTATGGCATTCTCCCCTGGGATATCCATGTCCGCTGGCTGTTCAGCGACCGGCCGGTGCTGTTGATATCGATGCTGCTGGCTGCGGCGCTGCTCGTCGCGCTCGCCCTGCAACCCCTCCTGCGTGCACGTGCGGCACGACGCCTGAACGAATAAGGAGCCGGCCATGACCCGCACCGCCCTGAAAAAACTCTCCCTGGCCGTGCTCTGCGCCATCGGCGGGATCGCCTATCCCGACGGCGCCTCGGCCGAATCGGCGGATACCGGCATAAAGGTCCTGCTCGAACAGGCCGACTTCTGGCGCTCCCGCTACCGCCCGGAGCTGGCGAGGGAAGCGCTGAACCGCGCCCTGCAGGTCCAGCCGGACGCCGAGGAAGTCCTCTACCGGCTAGGGATGCTCGCCCTGGATGAAGACGAAAGAGTTGCCCGCGCCTGGCTGCAGCGGCTGACCGACAGCCATCCCGGCAGCACGCGCATCGGCGACCTCGAAGCCGCCCTGCGCGGCAGCAAGCTGGACAAATCTGCGCTGGCCAGGGCCCGGCTCATGGCCGGTCAGGGCGATTCGGCGGGCGCCGTGCAGGCCTATCGCGAGCTGTTCGGCGACGGAGCGCCGCCGCCCGATCTGGCGTTGGAGTATTACCAGACCCTGGCGGGCATCGATAGTCACTGGCAGGAGGCCCGCGAAGGGCTGGAAAAGCTCCACGCCGGGCAACCGGGCAATCCGCAGGTGAAGCTCGCCCTGGCCCGCGCGCTGAGCTACCGGGAAGCGACGCGTCGCCAGGCCGTCGAGCAACTGGCCGATCTGGCGCCGCAATCGCCCGAAGCCCGCACGGCTTGGCGCCAGGCCCTGCTCTGGCTGGACGCAGGGGCCGGGGACGAGGCCCTCTACAGCCGCTACGGGGCCGCCAATCCGGGCGACACCGAAGTAGCGGCGCGTTTCCAGGCGATGCTCTCGGCCAAGCGCCAGGAGCCCGGCGACGACGCCAGGTCCGCCGGCTTCGACGCGCTGCAGGGTAGACGCAACGCAGCGGCCCTGCAGAGCTTCAGGCTGGCGCTGAACCACAACCCGCGCGACGCCGAGGCCTGGGGCGGCCTGGGCATCGCCCAACTGCGTGCGCAGAACTACCGGGACGCCGCCAATAGCCTGCGCAGGGCCACCGAATTGGCCCCCGGCAGCCAAGACCGCTGGGCGAAGGCGCTGGCCGACGCCGAGTTCTACGGAAAGCTGCAGACCGCCCGGCAAAAGCGCGACGACGGCCACCTGGACAGCGCCGAGGCGCTGGTCCAGCCGCTCGCCGACGGCAGCGGGGAACGTCCGCGCGCCGCCAAGCTGCTGCTGGCCGACATCCTGCTGCGCCAGCAGCGCGACGCCGAGGCCGAACGACTCTATCGCGCTCTGCTCGCGGCGGCCGGAAACGACCGGGCGGCCCTGGCCGGCCTCTACGACAGCCTGCTGCGCCAAGGCAAGCGGCAGGCCGCCAGCGAACTGCTGGGCCGCAATCCCGGCCTGGCCGACGCCTTGCAAGGCGGCCGGCAGCAGGTCGAGGCACTGGCCCTGCGCGATCGCGCCGAGGCCTTGCTCAAACAGGGTAACGACGAGGAAGCCGCCCGACTGCTGAACGAAGCCTTGCGGCTGACGCCGCAAAACCCTTGGATACGCCTGACCTACGCGCGGCTGCTCAATGCCAGGGGCGACCCGCAACAGGCGCAACGCCTGATGGAGCCGCCGGCGAGCGCTCCCGTCGATGCCGAGGCCCTGCATGCCGCCGCGCTGCTGGCCATGGATCAGGCGCGCTGGGACGACGCCAGGGCCTATCTGCGCCGCTTGCCGCCGGAACGCCAGGCCAGCGCGCAGATCCAGGCCCTCGAACAGCGCCTGCGGATCAAAGAACGCATCGCCTCGGTGCGCGTTACCGCCACCGGCGCTAACCGCCTGGCTGCGCGCCGGGCCTTGCGCGCGTTGCACGACGAAACGCCGGAGGAGCCGCTGGTGCGCGGCGAGGTGGCGCTGGCCTTGGCGGAGCTGGGCGAGCCCGCCCTGGCTCTGGACATGGTGCGCGACGACCTGCGCAACCTCTCCAGCCACGCGCCCGCCGACTACCTCTCGCACGTCGCCGTGCTGGTCAGGACTGGCCAGGTGGCCGAGGCAGAGGTCCTGATCCACCGCCTGGAACGCGGCGATCTCAACGCCGAAGATCAGGAAGCCCTCGGCAGGCTGCGCAACGGCTTCGCCGTCGCCCAGGCCGACCGGCAACGGCGGAACGGCGACCTGGCGGGCGCCTACGACACCCTGATGGCCCATATCGACGAATCGCCCGGCGATACCGAACTCATGCTGGCCATGGGCCGCCTGTACGACACGGGGAAGATGTACAAGGAAGCCACGGCGGTCTACGACTCGGTGCTGAAAGATGCGCCGGACAACCCCGAAGGCGTGCGCGGCGCGGTTAACGCCGCCCTGAGCAGTAACAACGCCAGGCGCGCCGCGCAGTTGATCGAGCGCGCCGGCCAGTCGCTCGACGAACCCACGGCGCTGCTGCTGTCCGCCCGCGTGGCCGAAGCGAACGGCGACAACCGGCACGCCATCGCTCTGCTCGAAAGCGCCCGGCGCAGGCACCTGGCGGCGACCGACCAGGCCGGCGTCGCAGGCGCTCCGGCCTTCATGAGGAGCGACAACCCCTTCCGCGACCCGCGCGACGCCATGTTCCCCGCCCTGGCGCAGGCCGACCCGGACGCCGGTATCGAAGCGCCGGCGCAGCGCGCGACCGCTCCGCTGGCCGACCTACCCGACCTGCGCGCTTTCGCCGGCAGCGCTCCGTCCACGACGGCCGATCCCCTGGCCAGCGAAATCGACGGCCGCCTGAGCGCCCTGCGCGAGAAGATCGCCACCCGCCTGTCCGCCGCCCCCAACCTGCGTATCCGCGACGGCGAGAAAGGCCTGTCCGAGCTGACCGAGGTCAAGGCGCCGCTGCAGCTCTCCATGGTGCCGCTGGACAACGGCCGCATCGAGCTGACCGCCACGCCTACCCGCCTGGACGCCGGCACGCCCGGCAGCAGCGCAGCCAAGCGTTTCGGCAGCTATGGGGCGGCTAGCAGCCTGGTCGAGTCCGCTTTTGGTATTTACGACGGGCTGGTGAAGACCGACTCCAGCTCGAATCTGCAAGTGATGGAACAGCAGGTCAGAGAGAAGGAAAAGCGTGCGCTGACCCTGGCGGAGCGAGCCGCGATCGTCGCGGACGCCAGGATCCGGGCAGCACAGACGATAAGCAACGCGGCCGTGGCGGCCGGACTGAGCAAGGAGCAGAGCGAGCAGATCGCCAACACCCTGCTCAACTCCAACGCCCAGCGCGTGCTCGCCCCCTACCGGCCGAAATCCCAGGACGACACGGGCGTGGGCCTGAACCTGGCCTATAGCTCCGACTCGCTCAAGGCCGATATAGGCACGACACCGTTGGGCTTCGAGAAGACCAACCTGGTCGGCGGCGCGAAATGGACGCCGAAGGTCGGCCAGAACGGCAACCTCGCCCTGGGCGTCGAGCGGCGCGCGGTGACCGACAGCCTGCTCTCCTACGCGGGCGCCAAGGACCCGGTCAGCGGCAAGACCTGGGGCGGCGTCACCAAGACCGGGGTCAACGCCCAGTACGCCTACGATAACGGTGCCGCCGGTTTCTACGTCGGCGGCGACTACTACCTCTATCGCGGCGACAAAGTCGAGAACAACCACTCCATCGGCCTGCACACGGGCGCCTATGCGCGCCCCATCAACACGCCCAACCGCGAATTGCAGACCGGCGTGCACCTGAACTGGATGGGCTTCGACAAGAACCTCAGCGGCTATACGCTGGGCCACGGCGGCTACTTCAGTCCCGAGAACTTCGTCGGGCTATCCTTTCCCGTGCAGTACAGCCTCAAGAGCGACCGCTGGGACATGAAGCTGCGCGCGGCCGCCGGCTATCAGTCCTTCACCCAGGAGCGCGCGCCCTATTTCCCTAAGGACAAAGCACTGCAGAACCATCTCGAACAACTGGGCACGGCGGTGCAGAACCTTTCCGACGCAATGACCGCCGCCGGCCAGAGCACGACGTTGCCGACCATCGACACCCATTACCGCGCCGACAGCCAGAGCGGCATAGCCTTCAACGGCGGCGCCACGCTCGAATACCGCCTGAGCGAGCAGACCCGAGTGGGCGGCACCATCGGACACGATAGCTTCGGCGAATACTCGGAGACGACCGGCTCGATCTATTTCAAACACGCCCTGGAGAATCTTCCTTGACAATGGAAAACGACATTCTGGCCAGGAACCTGGTCTATTACGGCGAGCGCCACGACGACCGCCCCTGGTGGCCATTCGTGCGGACCCTGGTGGGCGAGATCTGCCAGTCGGCCGGCACCGCCGATGCCTGCCATTTCCTGCGCCACGTGGGCTCGCGCCTCGCCGCCGCCCATCCGCTGGAGGAACAGCCGACCCTCGCGGCCCTGGAAAAGGCCCTGAACGGCGTGCTGGGCGGGTTCGAATGGGGCTGGGTGCAACTGAGCACCGACAACCGCTCGATCCGCATCCTGCATGGCGCCTATCCGGGCGCCCGGGAAACCGCGGAACACTGGAGCCAGGCAATCGCCGCCGTGCTCGAAGGCATGTACCAGCACTGGTTCCAGGCGCAGAACCAGGACGTGCGGCTGCAGGTGCAATGCATCGACAGGAGTCAGACCGGCACCCTGGTATTTCACTGTGGCCACTAGGAAAGCCGGCCCTCTGGGGGTCCTGATCGCCCTGCTGCTCTTCTGCCTGCCGGCCAGCGCCGGCGAAGACGAATACTGGCGGCTCTACCGGACCCGCTACATCGACGGCGGCCGCGTGCTGGACACCGGCAACAAGGACGTCAGCCATTCGGAGGGGCAAGGCTGGGGCATGCTGCTGGCGGAGGCCAACGGCGACCGCCGGACCTTCGACCGCCTCTGGAAATGGACCCGCCGACACCTGCAGCGCAGCGACCTGGCCCTGTTCTCGTGGCGCTACGACCCGGCCGCCTCGCCGCCGGTGCAGGACCTCAACAACGCCACCGACGGCGACTTGCTGATCGCCTGGGCCCTGCTGCGCGCCGCGCAGCGCTGGGACGCCGCCGACTACCGGAACGCATCGGCGAAGATCCGTCAGGCGATCGCCGGCCGGCTGGTCAAGGAGCACGCGGGCCTGACCGTTGTCCTGCCCGGCCTGCAGGGTTTCGAGCAGAATGGCCGGCTCATCCTCAACCCGTCCTATCTGGTGATGCCGGCCATCCGGGCCTTCGCCCTGGCCGACCCCGGCGGCACCTGGCAGAGGCTGCTGGACGACAGCCGGGGCCTGCTGGAACGCGCGCGTTTCGGGACGTACCGGCTGCCTCCCGACTGGCTGGCCTTCGACGCGGACGGCACGCTTGAGCCCGCCGCCGCCTGGCCTGCCCGTTTTGGCTTCGATGCCGTGCGGGTGCCGCTCTACCTGGCCTGGGACGGCGAGCCCCTCTCCTCGCCCCGGCTCGCGCCCTTCGCGGACTTCTGGTCCTGCTGCGAGCCGTTGCACGCCTGGGTAGACCTGAACGACGGTAAACTCTCGCCCTATCCGGGATCCGTCGGCGTCAAGGCGATAGCCACCCTGCTCAGGGGAGAAGAACCCGTCGCCACGCCCGAACAACTCGCGCAAGAGGACTACTACTCGATGTCGCTGCTGATGCTCGCGCGCCTGGCACACAAGGAGGGCGCGCCGTAGGAACAGCCGCCCCCGTGGCCAGTCCGTGGCGCCAATGAACGACATCTCCAGACCCGGCCTCGCGCCGGGTCTTGTCAGACGAGGAAAAGCGCCTGGTCGTTGTCCTGCTCATCCCAGGACAACGCCAGAGCATTGAGCAGCAGTTGATCCATCACTGCCTCATGCTCGACCGGTGAGTTTCGATCGGCACGGAAGTGGCCGCTATAATCGCGCTCCCTTGTGGCCAGCGCCTGGCCACCTTCCCCCGCCCAAGCAGGAAGAAGTCGTATGGACAGCATCAACGCCCGCATCGCCGAGGAACTCGGCGTCCGCCCGCAACAGGTCGCCGCCGCCGTGGCGCTGCTCGACGAAGGCGCCACCGTGCCCTTCATCGCCCGCTACCGGAAAGAAGTGACCGGCAGCCTCGACGATACCCAGTTGCGTACTCTGGAGGAGCGCCTGCGCTACCTGCGCGAACTGGAGGAACGGCGCAAGGCGATCCTTTCCAGCATCGAGGAGCAGGGCAAGCTGACCCCCGAGCTGGCCCGCGAGATCGGCCTGGCCGATACCAAGACCCGCCTGGAAGACCTGTACCTGCCGTACAAGCAGAAGCGCCGCACCAAGGGCCAGATCGCCCTGGAGGCCGGCCTCGGCGAACTGGCCGACGCGCTGTTCGGCGACCCGCAACTGAACCCCGAGGCCGAAGCCGCACGCTTCGTCGACGCCGAGAAGGGCTTCGCCGAGGTGAAAGCGGTGCTGGAGGGCGCCAAGTATATCCTCATGGAGCGCTTCGCCGAGGACGCCACCCTGCTCGACCGGCTGCGCGGCTTCCTCAAGAGCGAGGCCACCCTGAGCGCCCGCCTGGTCACCGGCAAGGAAAACGAAGGCGCCAAGTTCAGCGACTACTTCGAGCACGACGAGCCGCTCAAGGGCATACCCTCGCACCGCGCCCTGGCGATCTTCCGCGGCCGCAACGAAGGCGTGCTGAGCGTTTCCCTCAAGGTCGGCGAGGAGCTTCCCGGAACCATGCATCCCTGCGAAGGCATGATCGGCGAGCGCTTCGGCATCGACAACCGCGGCCGCGCGGCCGACAAGTGGCTGGCCGAGGTGGTGCGCTGGACCTGGAAGGTCAAGCTCTATACCCACCTGGAGACCGACCTTCTGGGCGAGCTGCGCGAGGCGGCCGAAACCGAGGCGATCGCGGTGTTCGCCCGCAACCTGCACGACCTCTTGCTCGCCGCCCCGGCCGGGCCGCGGACAACCCTGGGCCTCGACCCCGGCCTGCGCACCGGCTGCAAGGTCGCCGTGGTGGATGCCACCGGCAAGCTGTTGGACACCGCCACCGTCTACCCGCACGCGCCGAGGAACGACTGGGACGGCACCCTGGCGACCCTCGCCAGATTGTGCGCCAAGCACGCGGTGGAGTTGATCGCCATCGGCAACGGCACGGCGAGCCGCGAGACCGACAAGCTGGCCGGCGAGTTGATCAAAAAGCACTCGGCGCTGAAGCTCACCAAGATCATGGTCAGCGAGGCCGGCGCCTCGGTGTATTCGGCGTCCGAGCTGGCCGCCAGGGAGTTCCCGGAACTCGACGTGTCGCTGCGCGGCGCGGTGTCGATCGCTCGCCGCCTGCAGGACCCGCTAGCCGAATTGGTGAAAATCGAACCCAAGGCTATCGGCGTCGGCCAGTACCAGCACGACGTCTCCCAACTGCAACTGGCGCGCTCGCTGGACGCGGTGGTCGAGGACTGCGTGAACGCCGTCGGCGTCGACGTCAACACCGCCTCGGCCGCGCTGCTGGCGCGCATCTCCGGCCTCAACGCGACCCTGGCGGGCAACATCGTCGCCTACCGCGACGCCAACGGCGCCTTCAAGAGCCGCGCCGAGCTGAAGAAGGTACCGCGCCTGGGCGACAAGACCTTCGAGCTGGCCGCCGGCTTCCTGCGGGTGATGAACGGCGACAATCCGCTGGACGCCTCGGCGGTGCACCCCGAGGCCTATCCGGTGGTCAAGCGCATCGCCGCCGATACCAGCCGCGATATCCGTTCGCTGATCGGCGACTCGGCCTTCCTCAAACGCCTCGACCCGGCGAAATTCACCGACGAGACCTTCGGCCTGCCCACCGTCACCGATATTCTCAAGGAACTGGACAAGCCCGGCCGCGACCCGCGCCCCGAGTTCAGGACCGCTGAGTTCCAGGATGGCGTCGAGAGCCTCAAGGACCTGAAGCCCGGCATGATCCTCGAAGGCGTGGTGACCAACGTGACCAACTTCGGCGCCTTCGTCGACATCGGCGTGCACCAGGACGGCCTGGTACACATCAGCGCCTTGTCGGAGAAGTTCGTGAAAGACCCCTACGAGGTCGTCAAGGCCGGCGACATCGTCAAAGTCAAGGTGATGGAGGTGGATATCGCGCGGGGCCGCGTCGGCCTGTCCATGCGCATGGGCGACACCCCCGGCGAGAAGGTCGAAGGTCCGCGCGGCGGCAACCGTGGCGGACAGAGTCGCGGCGAACGCAATGCGCCGCGCACGGAAAACAAGGCGCCGGCGAACAACGCCATGGCCGCGTTGTTCGCCAACGCCAAGCAACTGAGGAAATGACGCCGTGAGCATGCAAGAGGAAGAAGTCGGCAGGAGCAGCGCCTTCGGGCGCCTGCTCGGCCTGGAGATACTGTCTGCCGGCGGCGGCGAAGCCAGCGTGCGCCTGACCATGCACGACGGTCTGCGCAACCTGCACGGCAAGCTGCACGGCGGCGCGCTGTTCTCGCTGATCGACAGCGCCATGGGCCAGGCCAGCCACAGCCTGGGCGACGGCACACCGAACAGCGTCACCCTGGAGTGCAAGATCAACTACATCCGTCCGGTCAGCGAGGGCGCCCTGACCTGTCGTGCCTGGATCGAGCACCACGGCACGCGCACCCAGGTGATCGAGGCCGAGGTGCACCAAGACGGCAAGCTGGTGGCCAAGGCCCTGGCCACCTTCGCCCTCCTGTAGGCCTCGCCCGGCGCCGGGCAGGCAGGGAACGGCCAGCGGCCTCGCCCGCCGCGAGCGATCCCGTGCGCCTGCCCGACCGCAGCCACTTCCCTTCGGCCCGGGGCTGACGATACTTGTATAGCCGTACGTCAGTCCCCATATTGGGCCGATCGTGCCTGAAAGGAATTCTAACTTGAGCGAGCTTTTCTCCCGTCGCCTGGCCCTGCTGGGCGAGCCCGCCAACCAGTCCCTGCTCAGGCACTGCTTGCATGGCATCGAGCGCGAATGCCTGCGCGTCGACGCCACCGGCGAGCTGGCGCGGACCCCGCACCCGGCGGCGCTTGGCTCGGCGCTGACCCATCCATATATCACCACCGACTATTCGGAAGCGCTGCTGGAGTTCATCACCCCCGCCGAGACCGACTCGGCGGCGACCCTCGCCGCGCTGGAGCGCGTCCACCGCTTTGCCTACGCCAAGCTCGACGGCGAATATCTCTGGAGCCCGTCGATGCCCTGCCCGCTGCCGGCGGAAGAGGACATCCCCATCGCCCGCTACGGCAACTCCCATATCGGCCGGCTCAAGCACGTCTACCGCAAGGGACTGGCGCTGCGCTACGGCAGGACCATGCAATGCATCGCCGGTATCCACTACAACTTCTCCCTGCCGGAAGAGCTCTGGTCGCTACTGCAGCGGGCCGAGGGCGATGTCTGCAGCGTCCGCGACTTCCAGTCCGAGCGCTACATCGCGCTGATCCGCAACTTCCGCCGCTACAGTTGGCTTCTGATGTACCTGTTCGGCGCCTCGCCGGCGCTGGACAAGAGCTTCCTGCGCGGCTACCCGCATCACCTGCAGGAGCTCGACGCCGAAACCCTCTACCTGCCCTGGGCGACCAGTTTGCGGATGAGCGACCTGGGCTACCACAACAACGCCCAGGCTGACCTGACCCCCTGCTACAACGACCTGGCCAGCTACACCGACAGCCTGCGCCGGGCGGTTTCCACCCCCTACGCGCCCTACGCCGCGATCGGCGCCCAGCGCGACGGCGAATGGCTGCAGCTCAACACCAACGTCCTACAGATCGAGAACGAGTACTACTCGATCATCCGTCCCAAGCGCGTCACCGCCAGCGGCGAGCGGCCGATCCAGGCGCTGGTCGCCCGCGGCGTGCAGTATGTCGAGGTGCGCTGCCTGGACATCGACCCCTTCCTGCCGCTGGGCATCGACCTCGACGAGGCACGCTTCCTCGACGCCTTCCTGCTGTTCTGTGCCCTCGAAGACAGCCCCTGCCTGACCGCGAGCGAATGCGCCAGTTGCACCGGCAACTTCCTCAAGGTGGTCAAAGAGGGTCGCCGTCCCAACCTGCATTTGCAGCGCCACGGACAGCCGGTGCCGCTCGCGGCCTGGGCGGGCGAACTGCTCGAACGCCTGCAGCCGCTCGCCGCCCTGTTCGACCGGGCCTACGGCGGCGACGGCTACGAAAAGGCCCTGCACGCCCAGCAGGCAAAGGTTGCCGCCCCGGAGCTCACCCCCTCGGCACGCCTCCTCGCGACCCTGCGCGAGCGCGGCGAGAGCTTTCGCGCCTTCGCCCTGCGCCAGAGCCTGGCCCACGCCGAAAGCTTCCGCGCCCGCCCGCTGGGCGAGGAGCAACGCCAGGCCTTCGAGGCCGAGGCCCGCGCCTCCCTGGCCGAACAGGCGGAACTGGAACGCCGCGAC
This sequence comes from Azorhizophilus paspali, assembly GCF_043587585.2. Taxonomy (GTDB): domain Bacteria; phylum Pseudomonadota; class Gammaproteobacteria; order Pseudomonadales; family Pseudomonadaceae; genus Azotobacter; species Azotobacter paspali. The sequence continues at coordinate 290,366 of NZ_CP171449.1, read as the reverse complement.
ACCGGCAGTTTCGACGATTTCGTCGCGGCCTATCAGGCGAGCATTCAGGGCGCAGGGGACTGATTCCTGCCTCCGGAGTCCCGCGCCGATCAATGCTCTTTACCGACAGCGTGCCTCCGTTCCGGGCACCCTTCGGCAGACACAACAGTTCCGGTCGGCCGGCCTCGGCGCCAGTGGCGTTCTCCGGGTACTCGCAGGCGATGGGTCAGCCATGCCCAGCTCCGGGGCCGGGGCTGGACTCCGACAACGGTGCGCCACGGGGAGTACCTCGCGCCAAGCCAGCCGATCGACCGAACTGGCCATCTGGCCGGCCAGGCGTTCGCCCGAATCTCAGCCCCCCTTGTCACCCGCAAACCAACGGCGAGGACGGGCGCCTCGACGATCACGGTCGTCACTTGCCGCGGCAGGAGAAGCATGGCCATCCATATGCCCGCACGCACTATAATGCAGCGCAAAAAAATCCCTCCATACGGAGGGAGAAGGGTACTCATGCAAGTCACGCACCTACAAAACATGCGTCATTAAGCTAGACCAGCAACAAGAAAAAACATTAAAAAATATTTTTTGCCATGCAAAAATATTCCGATCAGCTCGTGGAGTGCGAACGGATCGCTTCCGTGGCTCGGGGTTCCGCCGCTCGCTCAAGCGCTGGAGCGGCATGCCGCCCAGTTCGCTGCGCCAGTCGCTGCACGGTCGAGACGACGAAGAATGCCGCGCTCCTGTAGATACCGTCTTGCTGCTCAGTGGGCCACCGCGCGCTGAGTCAGTAGGATGGAAAACCGCGTAGCGTTTTTCACCACCCGCTGCCCACCACGGCGGAGGGCTTCGGCCATCCGCCCTACGGCCGGAGCGGATTCATCCGCGACCGACCCGCCCGGCGGGTAGCCACTTGGCCGGTTCGTCGCGCCGTTGGCGCAAGTCGCGGATGAATCCGCTTCCACACCAGGCAGCCGGACGTTCGACGCGCAACCGGCCGGACATGGTGGATCACGACGAAATCGGCGGGTTACACCCGCCCTGCGCCCCCCAGGGACCGCGTAGGGTGGAAAACCGCGTAGCGTTTTCCACCGTGGTCGTGATGGATGGCTTCGGCCATCCAGAGCCCGTTCCCGCCTACAACGTCTTTTCGAATACCTTCGACTGGCGCTGGTAGTTGTACAGCGAGGCGCGCACCGCCGGCAGGCGCTCGACGCCGCTGGGCTGGAAGCCGCGCTCGCGGAACCAGTGAGCGGTGCGGGTGGTGAGCACGAACAGGGTCTTCAGGCCCAGCGCGCGGGCGCGCGCCTCGATGCGTTCGAGCAGTTCGTCGCCGCGCCCGCCGTGGCGGTAGTCGGGATTCACCGCCAGGCAAGCCAGTTCGCCGGCATCGGAGTCGGCGATCGGATAGAGCGCGGCGCAGGCGATGATCAGGCCGTCGCGCTCGACGATGCTGAATTGACCGATCTCGCGCTCCAACACCTCGCGCGAGCGGCGCACCAGAATGCCCTGCTCCTCCAGCGGGCGGATCAGTTCGAGCAGCCCGCCGACATCCTCGATGGTCGCCTCGCGCAGTTTCTCGAACTGCTCCTGAGTGACCAGGGTGCCGCCGCCGTCGCGGGTGAACAGTTCGGTGAGCAGCGCGCCGTCCTCGGCATAGCTGACCATGTGGCTGCGCGGCACGCCGGCGCGACAGGCCTGGGCGGCGGCGTCGAGCAACTCGCCCTGGTAGTCGGCGCCGAGGCGTTCGAGATGCGCCGCCACCTGCGGCGGGCGCAGTTCGCGGATCAGCGTGCCCTGCCCGTCGAGCAGGCCCGGCTCGGCGCCGAACAGCAACAGCTTGTCGGCGCCCAGGTCGATGGCTACGCGGGTCGCCACGTCCTCACAGGCGAGGTTGAAGATTTCCCCGGTCGGCGAATAGCCCAGGGGCGAAAGCAGCACGATGGCGCGCTCGTCGAGCTGGCGGCCGATGCCCTTACGGTCGATCCGGCGCACCTCGCCGGTGTGCAGGTAGTCGATGCCGTCGACCACGCCGATCGGCCGGGCGGTGACGAAGTTACCGCCGACCACCCGCAGCCGGGCGCCCTGCATCGGCGAGGCGGCCATGTCCATCGACAGGCGCGCCTCGATAGCCAGGCGCAGGCTGCCGACCGCATCGATCACGCACTCCAGGGTCGGCACGTCGGTGATCCGCAGGTTCTGGTGAAAGCGCGGGGTCAGCCCGCGGGCAGCGAGGCGCGCCTCGATCTGCGGGCGCGAGCCGTGCACCAGCACCATGCGCACGCCGAGGCTGTGCAGCAGCACCAGGTCGTGGACGATGTTGCCGAAGTTGGGATGCTCGATGCCCTCGCCCGGCAACATGACCACGAAGGTGCAGTCACGGTGGGCGTTGATGTAGGGCGAAGCGTGGCGGAGCCAGTTGACGTAGTCGCGCATGGAAAACCTGTCGATGGAAAACGCGTATCTGCGATCGTGTACAGGAGCGAGGCAATAGTGCCCAATCAGTAGGGTGGATGGCCGGAGCCATCCACCATAGTGGACAAGCCTGCGGCGTTGTCTACCCTACGAACTGCGCCGCTCAGGCGGGATTCAGACAATAATGCCCGATCAGTTGCCGCAGTAGTTGCACGGTCGGCTCGATCCGCGCCAGCTCCAGGTATTCGTCCGGCTGGTGGGCGCAGGCGATGTCGCCGGGGCCGAGAACGATGGTCTCGCAGCCGAGCCGTTGCAGGTAGGGCGCTTCGGTACCGAAGGCCACCGCCTCGGCGCGGTGTCCGGTGAGGCGCTCGGCAAGGCGCACCAGTTCGCTGCCTGCCGCCTGCTCGAACGGCGGCAGCCCAGGGAACAGCGGGGCGTAGTCGATGCGCACGCCGCGCCGCTCGGCCAAAGGACGCAGCCGACCGCTAATCGCCGCGCGCAGTTGTTGCGGGTCCATGCCTGGCAAGGGGCGCAGGTCGAACTCCAGCGCGCACTGGCCGCAGATGCGGTTAGGGTTGTCGCCGCCGTGGATGCAGCCGAGGTTCAGGGTCGGCTGCGGCACGTCGAACAGCGGGTTGCGGAATTCGCTTTGCCACTGGCCGCGTAGTTCGAGCAGCGCGCCGATGGCCTCGTGCATGGCCTCCAAGGCGCTGTTGCCGAAGCTCGGGTCGGAGGAATGGCCGCTTTTCCCCAGGATATCGATGCGCTCCATCATCACCCCCTTGTGCAGGCGGATCGGCCTGAGCCCGGTCGGCTCGCCGATCAGCGCGGCGCGGCCGAGCGGTCGGCCGGCGGCGGCCAGGGCGCGGGCGCCGGCCATCGAGCTTTCCTCGTCGCAGGTGGCGAGGATCAGCAGCGGCTGGCGAAACGGCCGGTCGAGCAGCGGGCGCAGCGCCTCGATCGCCAGTGGGAAAAAGCCTTTCATGTCGCAACTGCCGAGGCCGTACCAGCGGCCATCGGCCTCGCGCAGGGCCAGCGGATCGCTCTTCCACAGCGCGGCGTCAAAAGGCACGGTATCGCTGTGCCCGGACAGCACCAAACCGCCGGGACCGCTGCCGTAGCTGGCCAGCAGGTTGCACTTGCCGGGGGCGACATCCTGGATCTCGCAGGCAAAACCGAGTTCGTCCAGCCAGCCGGCCAGGCGCTCGATCAGCGGACGGTTGGGCAGGTCCAAGGCAGCCTGGGTGCAGCTCACCGAAGGCAGGGCGATCAGTTCGGCGAACTGCTGCTTGAGACTGGGGAGTGACATCGGCGGGTTTCCTGTACAGAGCCTGCCGTCATCATAGGCCGGGGTGGCGGCCGAGGATATCGCCGCGTCGACCTGGACAGCCGCCGCAGGGAGCCTCCGGGGCCGCGCAGGTCCGGCTCAGAGCGGCCGGGCGAATAGCCAGTAATTTCCAGCTACTGGTCGCCACCCTTGCGGAAGGCCCGGAAGCCGGCCAGGGCGGTGAAGGTGGCGACCAGCGCCACCAGAACCCAGAAGCCATGGGGATTTTCCGCCAGCGGGATGCCGTCGACGTTCATGCCGAAGAAACCGGCGGTGATGTTGATCGGCAACGCCAAGACGGTGACCAGGGTGAGGGTGGACAGCGTGCGGTTGCTCTGCTCGTTGAGGGTGGCGGCGATCTCCTCCTGCAGCAGCTTGATGCGCTCGCCGAGAGCGGTCAGGTCGCTGATCACCAGGGAGAACTCCTCGGTGGATTCGCGCAGCGACTGCACGTCCGCCTCGGCCAGCCAGGCCGGCGGCCGGTTGAGCAGGCGCAGCAGCGCGCCCGGCTCCAGCGCCAGCAGGCGATGCAGGCGCACCAGCACGCGGCGCATGGCGCTGAGTTCGGCGCGATTGTCAAAAAGGCGCAGGGAAAGCAATTGGTCCTCGATGCGATCGACGCCAGTGCTGGTATCGCGGACGATCCGGGTGAGGATGTCACCCTGGTCGCGCAACAGGTGCACCAGCAGTTCCAGCGTGGAGCGGAAGCACTCGCCGCGCCGCACCGAGGAGCGCAGTTCGTCCACCGAGCGCAGCGGCTGCAGGCGGACGCTGACCAGCAAATGCCGGCGCACGCAGACCCAAAGGGTGGCGACGTCCGAGGACACCCGGCCGAAGCTGAACACCACGTCGTTGACCACCGCCAGCAGCGCCGCGTCGACGTGCTCGATGCGCGTCGAGCGGGAACCTTCGCGCAGGGTTTCGAAGAAGGACTCCGGCAGGTCCAGATGGGTCCGCATCCAGCGCTCGCAGGCGGCATGCGCCAGGTTCAGGTGCAGCCAGAGGAACTCGTCGGAGTCGCGGGACTGGCGCAGGCATTCGAGCGCGGTCGCCGAATCGACCTCCCGGCCGTGCTCGCCGGGACGGAAGCGGAAGCCATAGAGCAGGCCGAACAGGTCGGCGTCCTGGCTGCTGTGGACGAAATCGCGGTTCATGCGGATGGACAGGTCCTGGGCGGAAGGAACGAAAGCGCCTCGGCAGGAGAAAAGCGGGCACCGGGCTTCCTTAACAGTTCAGGGTGACCGGACGATGACAGCCTGCCACCGATTCGCCACGCCTCCGGCGTGGACTCAACCCGTAGGGTGGAAAACCGCACAGCGTTTTCCAACACACCGCCGCCGCCACGGTGAATGGCTTCGGCCATCCACCCTACGTCAACTCGAAACACCGTCCTTGGTGGAGCCGGTTCACCCGCGACCGGCTCCACCCCACGGATCGCCGGTTGCCGCGCCATCGGCACGGATCGCTACCTGTAGGGTGGAAAACCGCACAGCGTTTTCCACCACACCGCTGCCGCCACGGTGGATGGCTTCGGCCATCCACCCTACGTCAACTCGAAACGCCGTCCTTGGTGGAGCCGGTTCACCCGCGACCGGCCTACCTCACGGATCGCCGGTTGCCGCGCCATCGGCACGGATCGCTACCTGTAGGGTGGAAAACCGCGCAGCGTTTTCCACCACACCGCCGCCGCCACGGTGGATGGCTTCAGCCATCCACCCTACAGCCTGTGATAACCCACAGCCGACAATCCGCTGCCGCCTCCGGCGGCGGCCCTTCTCGCCTTCTGGCATAATCCCGCGCCCCTGGCGGACGATCACGAAATTTTCATGCTCACTCCCCCGCCGGCCCGAATGCCGCCGCGCCGGCATGCCGGCCGGAGTCCCGCGCCGTTCGCCCGAACATCCCACTGTGAGTCGACGATGGCCAAAGAAACCGAAATCAAGCTGCGCGTCAGTCGCACCACCCTCGCCGCTCTGCGCGAACACCCCTTGCTGATCGCCCGCAGCGAGGGCGGCTGGCAGCGCCACGAACTGTTCAACCAGTACTACGACACCCCGGCGCGCGACCTGGCCCGCGCCCGGGTGGCCCTGCGCCTGCGGCGCGACGGCGGGCAGTGCATCCAAACCCTGAAGAGCCGCGGGCAGAGCGTCGCCGGGCTATCCGAGCGCAACGAGTGGGACTGGTACCTGGAAGCGCCCGTCCTGGACCCGGCACTGCTCGACGACCAGTGCTGGCCGGCGGAGCTGGCCGGCCTGGACAAGAGCACCCTGCTGCCGATCTTCAGCACCGACTTCGTCCGCGAAAAGGCCGATCTGATCTGGCAGCGCGACGGGCATCGGGTGGCCGTCGAGGCGGCGCTGGATCTAGGCAAGGTGGTCACCGGTCCGCGCGAGGAGGAAATCTGCGAACTGGAGCTGGAACTGCGCGAGGGCGAACCCGCCGCGCTGCTGGAACTGGCCCTCACCCTGGCCGCCGACCTGCCGCTGATGCCCTGCGACATCAGCAAGGCCGAACGCGGCTACCGGCTGTTCGATCCGGCCAGCTACACCCTCGTCCCGCCGGCGCCGATCCTGGACGCGGAGTTGCTGCTGGACGAGGCCTTCGCGCCGCTGGCCTGGCACCTGCTCGGCTGCAGCCAGCGCCTGGCCGAGCAGTACCGCTTCAACGGCCACTGGAAACTACTGGAGCAGTGGCTCGCCCAACTGATCGACTTGCGCGCCCTGCTCGGCAGCCTCGGCCAGGCCGCTCCGCGGGCCGGCTCCAGCGCCCTGCGCGGCGCGCTGGACGCACTGATCGGAGACTGGCGGCCACAGCTCGTCGCCGGCCGGGACGACGAAGCCGTGCGTCAGGCGGCTCCGGCCCGTTTCGCCGCCGAACTGGAACGACCGCGCTGGGGACTGTTCTCACTGCAAGCCTCGCGCTGGCTGCTGACCCGCGCCTGGACCGAGCGGCGCAACGCCGCCGGCCAGCGCCAGGGAGCAACGCCCCTGGGCCGCTGGCTGACGCATCTGCTGGCCGACGAAGCGCGCGCATTGTCGCTGCCCCGCTGCCAGCAGCAGCCGGAAAATCTAACGGAGCAGCTTCCGCGCCTCGAGCGTGTGCTAGTCTGGCTGCGCCTTGCCCGCAACGTGCTTGAAATGCCCGAGCCAGACCGCCTGTACGGCGAACTGGCGAAGCTCGGCGAGCTGGCCGCCCGTCCGCTGGATGATGACCTGCGCGAGCAGCGCGTCGCCCAGGCGCGGATCGTGGCGACCCTGAAACCTTGGAAAGCGCTGCTGAAATAGGCTCCCGCGCGGCAGGCGAGCCCTGCCGCGCGACTCCATACGGACGCACGCAATGTTCAAGCTAAGTCTCAAAACCATCTTCACCACCTGGTTGACCGGCCTTCTGGCGCTTCTGCCGCTGACCCTGACCCTGGTGCTGCTGGCCTGGATCATCAGCCTGCTGAATCGCCTGATCGGCCCTTCCACCCTCGCCGGGCAGATCTCCGCCGGGCTCGGCCAATACTTCGTGAGCAATCCGTCGCTGGCCTACCTGTTCGGCGGCTTCGTGCTGCTGGCCTGCCTCTACCCGCTGGGCCTGGCCGTGCAATTGGGCCTGCGCGGGCCGCTGACCCGGCTGATCGACGTCACCTTGCGGCGCACCCCGCTGATCGGCCAGCTCTACAACCTGGCGGACCGCTTCGTCGCCCTGCTGGACAAGGACAAGAACCCCGATATCGGCGCCATGAGCCCGGTTTGGTGCTTCTTCGGCGGCGACGGCGTCGCCGTGCTGGCGCTTCTGCCGAGCTCCGCGCCGATTGAGATCGAGGGCCGCAGCTACCATGCCGTGCTGGTGCCCACCGCGCCGATCCCGGTCGGCGGCGGCCTGCTCTACGTGCCGGTGGACTGGGTACGTCCGGCGCACATGGGGATCGACGAGTTAACCAGCATCTATGTCTCCATGGGCCTCACGCCGCCTTCCAAGGCCAGGAGCCGGGCCAAAAGGGAACAAAGCCTCGACCTGGGTCACGGAAAAAGCCCCTGAAAACGGCTGTCGCTTCGCCCCGACGACCCCATCGGGCATGCTGGCATGCGGACGTAGAACCGCTGAGCCCCCGCATGCTTTCCATCGCATCTCCCACCGAGGACCGCCGGCTCGATCCGGGCGAGCTGTTGCGCGAACTGGTCGCCTGCGGCCGGATCGACCGGGCCAGCGCCGAGCGCTGCCTGGCAATCCAGCGCAGCGCCCCGGACAGCCGACAGCACCCACTGGAGTCGCTCGCCGCCCAACGGCTCGACGACCGCCTCCGGCCCGACCGCAAGCTCGACCTGGAAAGCCTCACCCAATGGCTGGCCGACTACGCCGGGCAACCCTACTTGCGTATCGCCCCGTTGAAGCTCGACGTCGCCGCGATCACCCCGCTAATGTTCCGCGCCTTCATCCAGCGCCACGGCATCCTCGCCGTGGCAGTCGCGGCGGACGGCGTCACGGTCGCCAGCGCGCAACCTTTCGTCGGCGCCTGGGAGGCCGACCTGGCCCAGGCGCTCGGGCGGCCGATCCACCGGGTGGTGGCCAACCCCGTCGACATCCGCCGCTTCACCCAGGAGTTCTACCGCCTGGCCAGGTCGGTCAGCAGCGCCTCGGCCTCGGAGCAGAACAGCGCCGGCGCCGGCGATTTCGAGCAGTTGCTCGGGTTCGGCGCGGCGGACCGGGAGCTGGGCGCCAACGACGCACACATCGTCACCATCGTCGACTGGCTGTTTCCAGTACGCCTTCGAGCAGCGCGCCAGCGACATCCACATCGAGCCGCGCCGCGCCGCGAGGCCGGCAGCGTGCGCTTTCGCATCGACGGCGTGTTGCACAACGTCTACCAATTCCCGTCGCAGGTAAGCATGGCGGTGATGGGCCGGCCGAAGAGTCTCGGCCGGATGAACGTCGCCGAGAAGCGCAAGCCGCAGGACGGCCGGGTTAAGACTAGAAGCCTGGATGGCGGCGAGATCGAGCTGCGCCTCTCGACCTTGCCGACCGCCTTCGGCGAGAAGCTGGTGATGCACATCTTCGACCCCGAGGTATTGCTCAAGAGCTTCGACGCCCTCGGTTTCTCCGCCGACGACCTGCGGCGCTGGCGGAGCATGACCGGCCAGCCCAACGGCATCGTCCTGGTCAGTCACCGGTCCGACCGGCTCGGGCAAGACAACCACCCTCTACACCACGCTGAAACAACTGGCGACGCCGAAAGTCAACGTCTGCACCCTCGAAGATCCCATCGAGATGATCGAACCGGCGTTCAATCAGATGCAGGTGCAGCGCAACATCGATCTGGACTTCGCCAGCGGCGCGCGCGCTGATGCGCCAGGCCCCGGACATCATCATGATCGGCGAAACCGCCGAGATGGCCATCCAGGCGGCACTCACCGGTCACCTGGTGCTCTCCACCCTGCACACCAACGACGCGCCCGGCGCCATCGCCCGCCTGCTCGAGCTGGGCGTGCCTCATTACCCGATCAAGGCCACCCTGCTCGGGGTCATGGCCCAGCACCTGGTACGAACCCTGGCCGGCACTGCAGGGCGCCGGTCAGTCTCGATGCAGCCGACTGGCAGGCTCTCACCCGTCCCTGGAACGCCCCGCAGCCGAGCGGCGCGCAGCGGGCGGTGAGCTGCGCCGAATGCCGCGACACTGGCTATCGCGGACGTGCCGGGGTCTACGAGATCATGCTGCCGAACGATGCCCTCGAAGCACTGATCAAAACCGATACCGACCTGCTCGCGATGCGCCGCGCCGCCTTCAGGGACGGCATGCGCAGCCCGCGTCTGTCCGGCGCGCTGAAGGTCGCCGCCGGCTCGACCACCTTCGAAGAAGTCATGCGCGTCACCCCACAGAGCGACGGGCAATGAACCGGTAGGATTGCGTATCGTCCCTCCATTCTCGGGAAAGCTCCATGCCAAATCACCGAATCATCCGTCCCCGTCCCGGCCCACGGAGTTGCCCATGTTGCTGACCTTTCTGCAGGGACTGTCGCCCTGGCTCTGGCTGGGGCTCGGCCTCCTGCTACTGATCCTGGAAGTCTTCGACGCCGGCGGCTACCTGTTGTGGATGGCCCTGGTCGCCACCGGCCTCGCCGTGCTGCTGCAGGTCCTGCCCGATTTTTCCTGGAAGCTGCAACTGCTGCTGTTCGTCAGCCTGTCGACGCTGTTGCTGCTGCTCTGGAAATGCTGGCGCGAGCATCTGCTGGACCGCTGATCGGGCCGGCCGAGTCCGAAGCCGCCGGCGGGGAACCCGGATCACACGCAGATGATCTCATTTAGACATCGCGCCCAGGAGTTACCTCATGAACAGCAAGATCGCCGTCCTTGCCATCGGCCTCACCGCTCTCCCCTTCGGCACGGCACAGGCCGACGACGACTTCGTACGCGACATCATCTCCTCCGGTATCACCACCGCCTCGACCTACCTGACCGTCAAGGACGACAAGCTGATCGTCGCCGCCCGGGAAGATGCCGGCACCTTCGTCGCCAGCGACGGGCGGATTCGCGGTCCCTACCTGGAGGCGGCGCTGCAGCAATTGCGCGAGGCCGACCCGCGCCTGCAGGCCAGCGACATGGAACTGGCCAGCGCGATCCTCGCCAGCCAGCCCGAAACTCCGGCGCGTTTCGACGCCCGCTGAGCCCCGGCCGGGATCGGTAACGAGCGGACGTTACCCAGCAGAGCCGGACGGGCGCCCGGTTGTTACCCTCACCCCGGCCACGGGTAGCAGATCTGGGTCGAACGGAAACAGAATTTCCCTCTCCGTGGGCTCCACTAAAACACCAAAAAATATAAACCCTTGATTCTCCATGGCTTTATTTTTTTGGCACAGGTAATGCTCTATCTCGTACACAACAAAAATAAAAAACGGTATCTCAAGAACAACAATACGAAACGACTCTGACATAACAAGAACAAGCACAGCAGAGACGGCGCAAACTGATTTTTTTGGAGAGGATTCGCGCTCCTGGGGTCTAGGCCCCGCAGCCGAACAGAGAACAATAAAACTACCTTGAGGTAGCGCCCGGACTGGCTGGATCACTTGTGATCATCGCGATATCGGCGATCAAAGAAATACGTTTGCTCTTGGCCCCGGCTGGGGCCGACTGAAGCACTTTCTGCAGAGTGGCGGTCGACAAAAACAACAACAGATCGAGCACAAGAAGAACAAAGCACAAAGTCGATTTCGAGGGGAGCTCAGGCTCCCCTCTGTGCTTTAAACGATCCCCTTTTCCGGAAAACCCGGCTCAGCCCCGCGGCTCGCCGCTCCCCAGATCCTCTTCCAGCTTCGCCAACCGCGTCTCCAGTTCCGCGATGCGGGCTTCCAGCGCCTCGATCCGGCCACCCCCCGCCCCCTCGTTGACCGCCGCCTGGGTCGCGCGTGCGGCCAGCAGTTCCTCCAGATCCTCCGCGCTACCCAATTGATGCATGTAACGCTCCTCGCGCTGCCCCGGCTGGCGCGGCAAGCGGCAGACCAGTTCGCGACCGATCAGCCGCTCCAGTTGGTGCTGCAGTTCCTCGCCGTCATCGAAAGCGTACAGGCGGGCGCTGCGGGTCAGCAGTTCGCTGACGGTCTGCGGACCGCGCAGCAACAGCAGGCCGATCAGCGACAGTTGCGGCGGCGTGAGTTGCAAGGCCTTGTCGAGGCGATGCTCCCAGCGGTCCGCCCGGCTGCCCATGACCAGCTCCACTAGGGAGCGTCCCTCCAGTTGGCGCAACCCCTGGCCGACCTGGCCGGAAGCGAGGCTCATCAGCGGCTCGCGGCTGCTTTTCTGGTTGCAGGCCAGCACCAGGGCATTGAGGGTCAACGGGTAGCTTTCCGGCGTGGTCGCCTGCTTCTCGATCAGGCACCCCAGAATGCGAATCTCGATGGCGTTGAACGGCTCCCGGACAGACGGCGTTTCGGCGCGGTCGGACATGGTGGAACATCCTCGACGTGAAAAGCCGCTAGCCTAACGGGAGCAACGCCTTCCTGAACATATCCCGACTCCGGCCAGCTGCATGCTGTGATCGAAAAAACAGGCTGCTATGATCCTCCGAGATTCGTCGCGAGTCTCCACCGCAAGGCGACACGGACAGGGCAACGATGTATCCGACCCCTTCATCACCAGGTCAACTGCAACCGAGCAGTGCCGGCCAGCCTCCCGGGCTGAACGTCGTCGGCGACTGGACGTTGCAGCACTATTCACGCTTGAAACGCGAAATCGAGCGCGCCAGGCCGCGGCTCGACGACACCTGCCCGGTCGTGCTGGACGGCCTGGGCGGGCTCGACACCGCAGGCGCCGGCCTACTCGTGGAGTTGCTCGGCGCCCGGCGCCTGACGGACATCGCCCGCTGGGCGCCGCAATTGCCGGCCGAACGCCAGGCCCTGCTGCGCACGGTCGCCATGGCGGTCGCCGGCTCCGCCGGTACCGAGGAAGAGCCGGAACGCTCTACCCTCAAGGACGAGCTGGCGCATATCGGCCGGGTCGTCGAGACGCTCTGGGAACAGCAGCGCACGCTGTACGGCTTCATCGGTCTGACGCTGAGCACCCTGCTGACGACCCTGCCGCGCCCACGACGCTGGCGCATCACCCCGCTGGTGGCGCACATCGAGCGGACCGGGCTGGACGCCGTGCCCATCGTCGCCCTGCTGACTTTCATGGTTGGCGCGGTGGTGGCCTTCCTCGGCGCCACCGTGCTCGGCCAGTTCGGCGCTACTATCTATACCGTCAACCTGGTGGCCTATTCCTTCCTGCGCGAATTCGGCGTACTGCTCTGCGCCATTCTGATGGCGGGGCGAACCGCCAGCGCCTTCGCCGCGCAGATCGGCGCGATGAAGGCCAACGAGGAAATCGACGCGATCCGCGCCCTCGGTCTCGATCCGATCGAACTGCTGGTGCTGCCGCGGGTGCTGGCGATGCTGCTGACCCTGCCGATCCTCACCTTCATCGCCATGCTTTGCGGCATCCTCGGCGGCCTGGCGGTCTGCGTCCTGGCGCTGGACATCTCGCCGGTGCAGTACTTTGCCATCCTCGAACAGGAAATTCCGGTCAACCATTATCTGGTCGGCCTCGGCAAGGCGCCACTGTTCGCCTTCCTGATCGCCGTGATCGGCTGCCTGGAGGGCTTCAAGGCCAGCAGCAGCGCCCAGTCGGTCGGCGAACACACCACCTCCAGCGTGGTACAGTCGATCTTCATGGTGATCCTGATCGACGCCCTGGCCGCCCTGTTCCTCATGGAGATGGGCTGGTGAGCGCTGGCGCGCCGTCCCGGGAGGCGCTGATCCGGGTACGCGGCCTGGTGAACAGCTTCGGTCAGCAGACGGTGCACTATGGCCTCGACCTGGACATCCGCCGCGGCGAAATCCTCGGCGTGGTCGGCGGCTCGGGTACCGGCAAGTCGGTACTGCTGCGTAGCATCGTCGGTCTGCACCGGCCCAGCGCCGGGCGCATCGAGGTGTTCGGCGAGGACCTGCTGGCCTTGCCGCCCCTGCGCCGCTCCCGGCTGGAGCGGCGTTTCGGCGTGCTCTTCCAGCAGGGCGCCCTGTTCACCTCGCTCAATCTCGCGGAGAACGTCGCCCTGCCGCTGATCGAACACGCCGAACTGACGCGCCCCGAGGCCGAGCATCTGGCCCGCCTCAAGCTGGCCCTGGCCGGCCTGCCGGCCAACGCCGCCGACAAGTACCCGGACGAACTGTCCGGCGGCATGATCAAGCGCGCCGCCCTGGCCCGAGCCCTGGCGCTGGACCCGGAAGTGCTGTTTCTCGACGAGCCGACCGCCGGGCTCGACCCGATCGGCGCGGCGGCCTTCGACCAGCTCATCCTCACCCTGCGCGATGCCCTCGGACTCAGCGTGTTCCTAGTCACCCACGACCTCGACACCCTGTATACCAGTTGCGACCGGATCGCCGTGCTGGCGCAAAAGCGCGTGCTGGTCGAAGGCCGTCTGGAAGCGGTGGCGGCCACCGACGATCCCTGGATACGCGAATACTTCCACGGCCCGCGCGGCCGCGCGGCACGGCAGGCCGCCGAATTGCAGGAGACCCCCTGATGGAAACCCGCGCTCATCATGTGCTGATCGGCCTGTTCACGGTCGTCGCGGTGATCGCCGCCCTGCTGCTCGCCCTCTGGCTGAGCAAGTTCAGCCTGGACCGCGAGTTCGATCACTACGAGGTGCTGTTCAACCATTCGGTGAGCGGCCTGGCGGTCGGCAGTCCGGTGGAATACAGCGGCATCCGGGTCGGCGACGTGGAACAGCTCTGGCTCGACCCCCAGGACCCGCGCATGGCCCGCGCGCTCATCCGCATCGACAGCGGCACGCCGATCAAGCAGGACACCCGCGTCCGCCTGCTGCTGGCCAACATCACCGGCGCCCGCAGTATCCAGTTGTTCGGCGGCACGCCGCAAAGCCCGCGCCTCGAACGCGAGGGTGGCAAGCCGCCGCTGATCGTCGCTGATCCTTCCCCGCTCAACACCTTGCTCGACGAGGGCGAAGACGTGATGAGCAGCATCAACAGCATTCTGACCGGCGCCAGCCTCCTCTTCTCGGCCGACAACGTCGGCCGCCTCGGCCATATCCTGGAACATCTCGAACAGGCCACGGGAGCGATCGCCGCGCAGCGCGACGAACTCGGCCAGACCGTGCGACAGCTCAACCAGCTCGGCCGGCAGACCGGTACCCTGCTCGAAGAGGTCACCCGCCTGGCACGCAACGCCAACGGACTGCTGGACGGCGACGGCCGCAAGCTGCTGGCCAGCACACAGCGCTCGATGAGCGCCCTCGAACGCAGCACCTCGCGCCTGGATCGTCTGCTGGAGGAAAACCAGCAGGCCCTGCACAACGGCATGGACGGCATCGCCGAACTGGGCCCGGCGATCAGCGAGCTGCGCACTACCCTCGGCGGACTGCGCCGGGTCACCCGCCATCTCGAAGACGATCCCTCGGGCTTTTTCCTCGGTCGGGAGAAGATGCAGGAGTTCGCACCATGACCCGCCACCCTCTCTTCCTGTTCGCTCTGCTCGGCAGCCTGACGGCCTGCTCGGTGCTGCCCGAAGCCGAGCCCATTCACATCTACCGCCTGCCCGGCACGCCTCTTCAGGCCCAGCCGGCCACCGCCCGCCTCGACCAGGCGCTGCGCATCGTGACCCCCAAGGCCGACCGCATGCTCGGCAGCGCACGCATCGCGGTGATGCCGGAGGGCAACCGGATCAGCAACTACCAGGGCGCCCGCTGGAGCGACGACGCCCCGACCCTGCTGCGTGACCGGTTGATCGAGGCCTTCCGCGAGGACGGCCGCACCGCCTCGGTGAGCAGCGACGACAACCATCTCTACGCCGATCTGGAACTACTCGGCGACCTGCGCAGCTTCCATAGCGAATACGTCGACGGCCAGCCGCAGGTCCGGCTCGGTCTCGATGTCAACCTGGTGCACAGCGCCAGCCAGCGTATCCTGGCCAGTCGCCGCTTCGAGGTGCGCCAGAGCGTCAGCGACGGACGGCTCGACAGCGTGGTCGCCGCCTTCGGCGCGGCCAGCGACCGGTTGAGCCAGCAACTGGTGGAATGGACCCTGGCCCAGGGCGGACGCCTGGCCGCCGGCCGCTGAGACTCAGCGCCGGGCGATGATGTACACCGCATGGATGATGCCCGGCAGGTAGCCGAGCAGGGTCAGCAGGATGTTCAGCCAGAAGGCACCGGCGAAACCTACCTGCAGGAACACGCCAAGCGGCGGCAGCAGAATGGCGATGATAATGCGCAGCAGGTCCATGGGATTCTCCGTCGATAGTCGCAAGGCTTTCCTGAATCGACCGGAGATAGCCCTCCTGGGTTCCTTGACGTCCGCCACTCCATGCTTGCCCTGCTCGACGCCCGTTGCGACATCCGACTAGCGAGACATCCCGTGTCCAGCATCTTGGACATGTCCTGTCGGCAGGATGCCCCTGGCTCGCATGCCCCGTCAGACCTCGGCATGATCGGTGATTTTCAGCAAAATTCACCGCCAATATCCGCATCTGCCCAACGGCACGAATCTCGCTGAAGCCCCAGTGCTCGCCCGTCCCTGCGGAAACCGCGTCGGAGCAGAGCGCGGCACGGTTTGGCGTGAAGGTTGGGCAGCGGTCGGACCCAGCCTCTTTTTTCGCCTTCGCCTGCACAAGGATTTTCTTTATTCGTTTTGGACCGACAGGCAAAAAAACGCCCCGGCATTCCTGGCGGGGCGGCCGCAATTTCGCAAGAGACGGTATTTAGTTTCGGCCGGGAACCCGGCACAGCGCACGCGTCAGGCGCTTGAGCATTTCATCGATATTGCCGTGGCTGACCGTCAGCGCCAGCGAAAAGCGCAGACAGTGCGTGCGGCGCGCCGATCAGCAGGCGCTCCTTCAGCGCCGCTTCCACCACCGCCATAGCCGGGAGGCCCGCCAGCGGCCAATTCATCAACAAACCCAGGCCGCGCAGCGGGCCGTGAGCATAGCGACCGACCAAGAACCAGTTCCTCGCGCAGATGCTCGCCGGCCGCGCGAACGTGCTCAAGAAAACCCGGCTCCCACGGTGTCGAGTACCGCCAGACCGGCAGCGCTCAGCACTGCGTTGCCATGACAGCTAACGACCGGATCACCCGGTTTGAAGCAGCAGGCGCTACCGCGAGCCAACAGAGCCGCCAGAGGCATTGCCTCGCCCAATCCCGTGCCGAGCGTGACGATGTCGACACGTACATCATACAACTCCCCGGCCAGCAGCGCGCCATAACGCCCGATCCCGGTCTATACCTCATCGAGGATCAGCAGCAGGCCGCGCTCATTGCACAATTGAGGACAGCCTGCAGGTACTCGCAAGTTGCCCCTCCGTCTCGCCCTGCAGCGGCTCCAGCATCACGGCTACGCGGTGCCGCTGCTGGAAGGCCTGGAGCGCGCTCGCAACGCACTACACTCCTTCCGCGGGCAGGCGGCACGCAGCTTGGCGGGTCGGTGTGCTGCAAACGGTCAGCGCCAGCCTGATGCCGCCGCTACTGGAGCGTCTGCGCCAGGCCCAGCCGCACCTGGTGGTACAGCTCTACGAATTGTCCGGCATCGATATCGAACGACGCCTGCTGGCCGGCACCCTGGATATCGGCATCGGTTTTCTGCCGCCGCGTCAGCCGGGGCTGCGCAGCCTGCCTTTGTACGAGGATAAATTGCAGTTGGTGACCCCGGAAAAGCATCCGCTCAAGGACTTCAAGAAGGTTTCCCTGGCCCAGGCGGCAGAGTTGCCGATACTTCTGTTCGGCGAGGAATTCCGCGTGCCACAGATCTGGCAGGAGCATGCCCAGCATGCTCGGCCGGCGCCCGCAGGTACAGGCCGAGCTAAACCACACGAACAGCATCCTCGACAGCCTGCCGCATACGACCCTGGCCACGGTGCTGCCGAGCTGCTCGCGGTCGCCGCACAGTCATCCGGGTTTGTTGTGGAAACCGCTCAGCGAACCGCGCATCCCCCTGAAGGTGGAAATGATCTACCGCGATGCCCAGCGCCAGCAGGGCATGGTGAACCTGCTGCGCTCGCTGCTGGAGAGAATGCCCGACCTCCATGAGGTCCGTGGCTGAATCCGAAACGCCGTTTCGCAGGCGCAAAAAAGAAAACCCCGCAAAGCGGGGTTTTGCAGACTGATTCTGACATCCCTGACTACCTCCGCCATCCTGGCGGAACATCCCCGATCATCCTTGAATGGTCCCTGAATCGTCCTTGAATCACATGGCGCATCCTGCGCGCGTCGTCCCTAAACAATGCCATCCTGGCGATCGTCCCTGAGTTCCCCAATGCATCCTGCGCCAACCATCCCTGCGGCCTCACCTTCCCGGTGAATTCCCGACCCCATCCATGCCGGTCGATGCGCCTCCTGCGCGATCTCCCTATCATCCGCCATCCTGGCGGAACCTGCGACGCCGTCCGTGTTTTTCGATGCGCTTCCTGCGCGACGCCCTTGAGCAATAGACTAGGCATCCCTCCGTCGACTAAACAGTGGCGATTGCCATCACACCATGTAAGCCTTTGTCTATATGCCTTGCCGGACCGATCCGCCTCTTCGGCCAAGCCTGGAAGCCCTGGCACACAGGATGCTTCGCCTCGGCACGGAACATCGAGAGCCTTGGTCGACAACGCCGACATCCGGCTCGCCATCGCGGGACGGCAGCGCCCCGACTACGGCAAGGGTGCGGCGGCAGGATAGAATGCCGCCTCCCTGTCCGGAGCCGTGCATGTTTCACGTCATCCTCTTCCAACCGGAAATCCCACCGAACACCGGCAATATCATCAGGCTCTGCGCCAATACCGGCTGCAGCCTGCATCTGATCGATCCGCTGGGCTTCGAACTGGACGACAAGCGCCTACGCCGCGCCGGCCTGGACTACCACGAATATGCCACCCTCAAGCGCCACGCCGACCTGCCCTCCTGCCTGGAGAGCCTCGGCCGGCCACGCCTGTTCGCCTTCACCACCAAGGGGTCGCAGTCTTATCACAGCGCGGCCTACCGGCGCGGCGATGCCTTCCTGTTCGGGCCGGAAAGTCGTGGGCTATCGCAGGAAATTCGCGAGAGCCTGCCGCCGGAGCAGCGTCTGCGTCTGCCGATGCGCTCCGGCTGTCGTAGCCTGAACCTATCGAACACGGTGGCGGTGGCGGTCTACGAGGCTTGGCGCCAGCTCGATTTCGCGATGGACTGAACGGAAACGAAAAAGCGCCCCGCAGGGCGCTTTTTCTCGGCAGGGCCGCGACCTTACTGCACCGTACTTGATGCTTGGCCCTCGGCCTGCATCCGCGCCAGCTCCTGGGCGTAGAGCACGTCGAAATTCACCGGCGCCAGCATCAGGGCCGGGAAGGAGCCACGCACGACCAGATTGTCCAATGCCTCGCGGGCATAGGGGAAGAGCAGGCTCGGGCAGAAGGCGCCCAGGGTATGGCCCATGGCTTCGGCGTCCAGGCCTTTGATCAGGAAGATGCCGGCCTGCTGCACCTCGGCGATGAAGGCCACTTCCTCGCCGGTCTTCACGGTGACCGAAAGGCTTAGCACCACTTCGTAGAAGTCGCCGCCGTCGAGCGCTTTCTGCTTGGTGTTCAGGTCCAACTGGACACTCGGCTTCCAATCCTGGCGGAAGATCTCCGGCGCCTTCGGTGCCTCGAAGGAAAGGTCGCGCACATAGATGCGCTGCAGGGAGAATTGGGCGTTTTGGCCGTCTTGTGCGGCGCCGTTGCTAGCTTGTTCAGTCATGGCAGAGCCTTATCGATTTGCGGATTCAATCCTCAAGCAACGCGTCCAGGCGGCCCGCGTGCTCCAGGGCATGGAGATCGTCACACCCACCCACGTGGGTATCGCCGATCCAGATTTGCGGAACCGAGGTGCGTCCGGCCTTGCGGGTCATCTCGGCGCGCAGCTCCGGTTTGCCGTCGACACCGATCTCCCGGTAGGCGACGCCTTTTCTGTCCAGCAGTTGCTTGGCCCGTATGCAGTAGGGGCACCAGGCGCTGGTATAGATGACGGTGTGCGGCATGGCGCCCTCACTTGACCACGGGCAGGTTGTCCCCGCGCCAGGTGCTCATCCCGCCGGCCAGCCTGGCCACGTCGAAGCCGGCCTTCTGCAAGTCGCGGCAGACGGTTCCGGCATGCTGGCCCATGGCGTCGACCACGATGAGGGTCTTGCTCCTGAACTTTTCCAGTTCGGCGATGCGGCCGGTCAGTTTGTCGTAGGGGATATTGAGTGCATCGACGATGTGCCCGCCGGAGAACTCCTTGTGGGCACGCACATCCAGCACCATGCCCTGACCACCGTTGACCAGCGAGGTCAGCTCGCCGCTGCTGAGACTGCGACCGCCGCGACGCAGCTCGGTCACCAGCAGCAGAACCAACAGGACCAGCAGGAGGCCGACGAGGATATAGTGGTTGGAAGCGAATTCGATCAGCTTGGAGACCATCGGGAAGTTCCAGAACGGTAAAATCCCGGCAGTATACACAGCCCCCCGGACCGGCTGAACCCGCCAGCGCGGCGGCAGTCAATGGCAATGACGCTGCGCTTCGCGAAACAGTAGACTGCCGCCTTTCGCACGCCTCGGGCTGCCGGGCACCCACCTCACCGTAATCAGAGTCGGAACCATGACTGCCATCCCCAAACCGCTGGTTCTTATCATCCTCGACGGCTTCGGCCACAGTGACAGCCCTGCCCATAACGCCATCCACGCCGCCCGCACCCCGGTCTACGACCGCCTGCTCGCCACCTGCCCCCACGGCCTGATCTCCGGCTCCGGCATGGATGTCGGCCTGCCCGACGGCCAGATGGGCAACTCCGAGGTTGGCCACATGAACCTCGGCGCCGGCCGCGTGCTCTACCAGGACTTCACCCGGGTGACCAAAGCCATCCAGGACGGCGAGTTCTTCGACAACCCGGCCATCTGCGCCGCCGTCGACCGCGCGGTCGCCGCCGGCAAAGCGGTGCACATCCTCGGCCTGCTCTCCGAAGGTGGCGTGCACAGCCACCAGGACCACATCGCCGCCATGGCCGAACTGGCTGTGCGGCGCGGCGCCGAAAAGATCTACCTGCACGCCTTCCTCGACGGCCGCGACACTCCGCCCAGGAGCGCCCAGGGCCCCATCGAGGCGCTCGAAGCCACCTTCGAACGCCTCGGCAAGGGCCGCATCGCCACGCTGATCGGCCGCTACTTCGCGCTGGACCGCGACAATCGCTGGGACCGTGTCGAGCAGGCCTACCGGCTGATCGTCGACGGCAAGGCCGAATACGTCGCCGAAACCGCCGCAGCCGGCCTGCAGGCCGCCTACGCCCGCGACGAGAGCGACGAGTTCGTCAAGGCCACCGCCATCGGCGCACCGGCGCGCGTGGAAGACGGCGACGCCGTGGTGTTCATGAACTTTCGCGCCGACCGCGCCCGCGAACTGAGCCGCACCTTCGTCGAGGCCGATTTCAAGGAATTCGAGCGCCCGCGCGTGCCGCGGCTGGCCGGCTTCGTCACCCTCACCCAGTATTCGGCGAGCATTCCGGCGCCTTGCGCCTTCCCGCCGACAGAACTGACCAATGTGCTCGGCGAGTACCTGGCGAACAACGGCAAGACTCAGTTGCGCATCGCCGAGACCGAGAAGTACGCCCACGTCACCTTTTTCTTCTCCGGCGGCCGCGAGGAGCCGTTCGCGGGCGAGGAGCGCATCCTGATCCCTTCGCCGCAGGTCGCCACCTACGACCTCAAACCGGAGATGAGCGCGCCGGAAGTCACCGAGCGCATGGTCGAGGCCATCGAGAACCGGCGCTACGACGTGATCATCGCCAACTACGCCAACGGCGACATGGTCGGCCACACCGGGGTGTTCGAGGCGGCGGTCAAGGCGGTGGAATGCCTGGACGCCAGCCTCGGGCGCATCGTCGCGGCGCTGGAGAAGGTCGGCGGCGAGGCGCTGATCACCGCCGACCACGGCAACGTCGAGCAGATGCAGGACGAAAGCACCGGCCAAGCGCACACCGCGCACACCTGCGAGCCGGTGCCCTTCATCTACGTGGGTAAGCGCGCGCTGCGCATCCGCGAAGGCGGCGTGCTGGCCGACGTGGCGCCGACCATACTGAAGCTGCTCGACCTGCCGCAGCCGCAGGAAATGACAGGCCGGCCGCTGGTCGAGCAGGCCTGAGTCGGCAAGACGCGGACAGGTCCCGGGCCTGTCCGCTGGTCGTCCAGAGTCATTGCTCAGGGCAATCGCATGAAATGCCTGCCCGATACTGGGCTGGAAAGGTTGTGTACTTGGTCGTTCCGGCGTGGTCTTCAGATCCAGTGCATTGGCTGCTTGCCGAGTGGTCGGATACCTTCTGTTTCGGCCCCCGGCCGAGTCACTTTTTCTTGCCTGGCCAAGAAAAAGTAACCCAAAAGAAGGCCACCCCCTCATCCGGCCCTGCGCTTCGCTCCGGGTTCCCTCCCTGCATCGCCGCTCCAGGGGCTCGCCGCGAAGGGCCATCCATGGCCCATCGCGGCTCTCGCGGCATCCTTGCCGCTCGACCCCTTCCACGACGATTCCGCTCGGCCTTCTGAAGGGGGCATCCGGCGTTGCCTGACAGGCCGTGCCACAGGAAGAGCGCAAGCGCTTTCAGGCAACCCGGAGCTCGACTCCCGTTCAGAAGGCCGAGCGCAGGCGTCGCGTAGAGGGGCGAGCCGCGGGGAGGCGGCGAGAGTCGTACGAGGGGCATGGATGCCCCTTGTGCGACGACCCTCGGAGCGGCGCCGGAGCGAGGGAACCCCGGCGCAGCCGGGGCCGAATGACCGGGCGCGCTTTCTCTTTGGTTACTTTCTCTTTGCGCGCGCAAAGAGAAAGTAACTCGGCCGGGGAGCCGAAACAGGGACTGTCCGGCCCCTCGGCAAGCAGCCATGCCAAGGCTCACACAACCGTTCCAGTCCGGTATCGAGCGAGCGCTTCATGCGATTGCCCTGAGTCATTGCTGCGGCCTGCAGCCGGACGACACATTTTTAGGCATACTTATGCCGATCCACTCTCCCGACGCCGCACGCCCATGTTCCGCATCCTTCCCCTGCTGATCCTCACCCTCGCGCTCAGCCCGGCATTCGCCGACGAGCGCAGCGAAACCCTCGAGCAACTGGAGCGGACCCGCCAGGACATCGCCACGCTGAAGAAGCTGCAGGAGCAGTTGAACCGGGAAAGGAGCGGCGTGCAGCAGGAGCTGGGCAAGACCGAACGGGAGATGGGCGACCTGGAAAACCGGATACGCGAGCTGCAAAACGAACTGGACGGGCGCGAACGGGAGATCCGTCGTCTCGACCGGGAAAAACAGACGTTGCAAAAGACCCGTGACGAACAGCAGCGGCTGATCGCCGTGCAGACCCGCGCCACCTACCAGAGCGCTCGCCAGGAATACCTCAAGTTGCTGCTCAACCAGCAGCGGCCGGAGTTGCTGTTGCGTACCCTGACCTATTACGGCTACTTCGACCAGGCGCGCCGGAAGCAGCTCGAAGCCTTCGACGCGACCCTGCGCCAATTGGCCGTGGTCGAGCAGGACCTCGCCACCCAGCGGACCCGGCTCGGCGAGCGCAAGAGCGAGCTGGAAGAGCGTCGCGAGCGGCTCGCCGCCCTGCGCCAGGAGCGTCGCCGGATGCTGACCCGCTTGAACCGGGAATACGCCAGCGGCGCCCGGAAACTCGAGGCCCGCGAGGAAGAGCAAGCCGAACTCGGCCGGGTGTTGCGGCGCATCGAAGAAACCCTCGCCCGCGAGGCCGAGGAGGCACGCCAGCGTGCCCTCGCCGAACAGCGCCGCCAGCAGGAGCAGGAAAGGCAGCGCCGACACGCCAGCGCGCCCGCCGGCGAAGCCCCGCTCTTGTCCGACCGGGGAGCAGCTCCCGACGGCCCCTTCGCCCATGCGCGCGGCAGCCTATCCTGGCCGGTCGATGGTCGCCTGCTGGCGCCCTATGGCTCGCCACGCAGCGAAGATGCCCGCACCCTCTGGGACGGTGTCCTGATCGGCGCCGATGCCGGCACTCCGGTGCGTGCCATCCATGCCGGGCGCGTGGTCTTCGCCGACTGGCTGCGCGGCTCGGGCCTGCTGGTCATTCTCGACCACGGCAATGGCTACCTGAGCCTCTACGGGCATAATGAGAGTTTGTTGAAAAGCGCCGGCGACATGGTCAAGGCCGGCGAACCGATCGCGACGGTCGGTACCAGTGGCGGGCAGGACATGCCTGCGCTTTACTTCGCCATCCGCCAGCAGGGCCACCCGAGCGATCCCGCCCTGTGGTGCCGCGCGCAGGGATAGCGCCGCTTTCACTCGAGGAGTCCGTTTTCATGCCGTACCTGCCCCGCCCCCTGTCGCTGGCCCTGGTCGCCGCCCTGGCGCTCGGCGCTCCCCTCCTGCGCGCCGAGGAGGCGCCCGCGCCGGCCGCCGAGACGCGAAGCAAGCCCCTCCTGCCCCTCGAAGAGCTGCGCACCTTCGCCGAGGTCATGGACCGCATCAAGGCCGCCTATGTCGAGCCGGTGGACGACAAGACCCTGCTGGAAAACGCCATCAAGGGCATGATCAGCAATCTCGATCCGCACTCGGCCTACCTCGAGCCCGAAGAATTCCTCGACCTGCAGGAGAGCACCAGCGGCGAGTTCGGCGGCCTCGGCATCGAGGTCGGCATGGAGGACGACCAGCTCAAGGTGGTCGCGCCGATCGACGACACGCCGGCGGCCAAAGCCGGCATCGAGGCCGGCGACCTGATCGTCCAGATCGACGGCCAGCCGACCAAAGGCATGTCCATGCTCGAAGCCGTGGACAAGATGCGCGGCAAGCCCGGCAGCAAGATCGAGCTGACCCTGGTGCGCAAGGAGGGTAGCAGGCCGTTCGACGTCAGCCTGACCAGGGCGGTGATCAAGGTCAAGAGCGTGAAGAGCCAGTCGCTTGAGTCCGGCTACGGCTACCTGCGCATCACCCAGTTCCAGGTCAACAGCGGCGAGGAAGTCGGCAAGGCGCTGGCGCGCCTGAAGCAGGAGAACGGCGGACAGAAGCTGAAGGGCCTGGTGCTAGACCTGCGCAACAACCCCGGCGGCGTGCTGCAGTCGGCCGTCGAGGTGACCGACCATTTCCTCACCAAGGGCCTGATCGTCTACACCAAGGGCCGCATCGCCAACTCCGAACTGCGCTTCTCCGCTGACCCGGCCGACGCCAGCGAAGGCGTACCGATGGTGACGCTGATCAACGGCGGCAGCGCTTCGGCCGCGGAAATCGTCGCCGGCGCCCTGCAGGATCACAAGCGGTCGGTGCTGATGGGCACCGACAGCTTCGGCAAGGGCTCGGTGCAGACCGTGCTGCCGCTGAACAACGACCGCGCCCTGAAGCTGACCACCGCTCTCTACTTCACCCCCAACGGCCGTTCGATCCAGGCTCAGGGCATAGTGCCGGACATCGTGGTGGAGCGTGCCAAGTTGACCCAGGACGCCCAGCCGGAACACCTGCGCGAGGCCGATCTGGCTGGCCACCTGGGCAACGGCAACGGCGGGCCGGACAAACCCAGCGGCAAGGCCGGGCAGGAAGGCAAGGCGCGTCCGCAGGACGACGACTACCAGTTGAGCCAGGCGCTCAACCTGCTTAAGGGCCTCAACCTGACCCGCGGACTGCAGCAATAACAGGCCGGCGTCGAACGGGAGGAAGGCGCCTGCGCCTTCCTTGCCGCTGTCAGCGCACCACTATGCCGCGACCGGCCAGATAGGCCTTGGCCTCCGGCACCGTGTACTCACCGAAGTGGAAGATGCTCGCCGCCAGCACCGCATCGGCCTTGCCCTCGAGGATGCCGGCCGCCAGGTGTTCGAGGTTGCCGACACCGCCCGAGGCGATCACCGGGATGCCCACCGCCTCGCTGATGGCGCGGGTCACACCTAGGTCGAAACCACTCTTCATGCCGTCCTGGTCCATGCTGGTCAGCAGGATCTCACCGGCGCCGTAGTCTTCCATCTTCTTCGCCCAGGCCACCGCGTCCAGCCCGGTGGGCTTGCGTCCGCCGTGGGTGAAGATTTTCCAGCGCGGCGCTTCGCCCGGCCCCGACACCTTCTTGGCGTCGATGGCGACCACGATACACTGCGAGCCGAAGCGCCCGGCGGCCTCGCCGACGAACTCCGGGTTGAACACCGCGGCGGTGTTGATCGATACCTTGTCGGCACCAGCGTTCAGCAGGTTGCGAATATCCTGTACGGTGCGCACGCCGCCCCCGACGGTCAACGGGATGAACACCTGGCTGGCCATGCGCTCGACGGTGTGCAGGGTGGTGTCGCGCCCCTCGTGGCTGGCGGTGATGTCGAGGAAGGTGATCTCGTCAGCGCCCTGCTCGTCGTAGCGCTGGGCGATCTCGACGGGATCTCCGGCGTCGCGGATGTTCTCGAACCTGACGCCCTTGACCACGCGGCCGTTGTCCACGTCGAGGCAGGGGATAATGCGTTTGGCCAGCGCCATGGTGGTGTCCTCTCTGAGTAGGGTGGACAACGCTCTGCTTGTCCCCCGTCATTCGATGGAAAACGCTGCACGGTTTTCCACCCTACGCGTTGTCAGCCCTTGAAGCCGTCACAGAGCGCCTGGGCTTCGGCCACGTCCAGGGTGCCCTCGTAGATAGCGCGGCCGGTGATGGCGCCGACGATCCCCGAAGCACGGGTATCCAGCAGCTTGCGGATGTCGCCGAGGTCGTGGATGCCGCCGGAAGCGATCACCGGGATGCGCGTGGCGGCGGCCAGGGCGGCGGTGGCCTCGACATTGCAGCCCTGCATCATGCCGTCCTTGGCGATATCCGTGTAGACGATAGCGGACACGCCGTCAGCCTCGAAGCGCCTGGCCAGGTCGACGACCTGCACGCTGCTGACTTCGGCCCAGCCGTCGGTGGCGACGAAGCCTTCCCTGGCGTCCAGGCCGACGATCACCTTGCCGGGAAAGGCGCGGCAGGCTTCTCCGACGAACTCCGGCTGCTTGACCGCCTTGGTGCCGACGATCACGTAGCCGACGCCCGCCTTCACGTAGTGCTCGATGGTCTCCAGCGAACGTATGCCGCCGCCGATCTGGATCGGCAAATTCGGGTAGCGCCGGGCAATGGCGGTGACCACTTCGCCGTTGATCGGCTGGCCCTCGAAGGCGCCGTTGAGGTCGACCAGGTGCAGGCGGCGGCAGCCGGCTTCGACCCATCTGGCGGCCATGGCCACCGGGTCGTCGGAGAACACCGTGGAATCGTCCATGCGGCCCTGCCGCAGGCGCACGCAGGCGCCGTCCTTGAGGTCGATTGCGGGAATGATCAGCATCGGTTGAACCTGCTCAAGTCTCAAAATTCGAAAGGGTCAGCTTTTCTCGAGCGCCCACAAGTCGCTTTCGATACTCTCGAACCTATCCTTCAGGTGCGCCTGAACATCGAAGATCGCCTTGTTGTAGTAGTGTGGAGCAATTTCCCGGCCGAACAGATCCAGCAACTCCTGCACTTCGAACGAGCCCAGCTCGAGTTCGAAGCGATCGGCCAGGAAACGCTTGAGAATCAGCAACGCGGCCTGCTCCTGCGCGGCATTTAGGGAGAGAACCGGGGTCTTGATCCGGCCCATCTACCAGCGCCCATCCCAAGCGGCGAAGTTCTGCAACAGTTGCAGGCCGTGGGTATGGCTCTTTTCCGGGTGGAACTGCACGGCGAAGCGCGAGCCCTCGGCCAGCGCGGCGGCGAAGTCGACCCCGTAGTGGCCGCGCCCGACCACCTGGCGCGGATTGCCGGCCTCGATGTAGTAGCTGTGCACGAAATAGAAGCGGCCGCGGTCCGGGATGCTGTGCCAGAGCGGATGGTCGACGCTCTGCGCGACCTCGTTCCAGCCCATATGCGGCACCTTGAGATGCTCGCCGCCCTCGATCAGATCCTTGCCGAAAAAGCGCACTCGGCCGGGAAACAGGCCGATGCAGTCGACCCCGCCGTTCTCCTCGCTATGCTCCAGCAACGCCTGCATGCCGACGCAGATGCCGAGGAACGGTCGGTCGGCGCTCACCTCGCGGACCAGGGCGTCGAAGCCCAGGCGACGGATCTCGGCCATGCAGTCGCGGATCGCGCCGACACCGGGAAACACCACCCGGTCGGCCTCGCGGATCACCTGGGCGTCGCTGGTGATCAGCACCCTGCCGGCGCCGACGTGCTCCAGCGCCTTGGCCACCGAGTGCAGGTTGCCCATGCCATAGTCGATCACGGCTACCGTCTGCATCACAGGCACCCCTTGGTGGAGGGCGTCTGCCCGGCCATGCGCGGGTCGGGCTCGACGGCCATGCGCAGGGCGCGGCCGAAGGCCTTGAACACCGTCTCGATCTGGTGATGGGTATTGCTGCCACGCAGGTTGTCGATGTGCAGGGTCACCTGGGCGTGATTGACGAAGCCCTGGAAAAACTCCTGGAACAGGTCCACGTCGAAGCTGCCGACCCGCGCGCGGGTGTAGGGCACCTGCATCGACAGGCCCGGGCGGCCGGAGAAGTCCACCACCACTCTCGACAGCGCCTCGTCCAGCGGCACGTAGGAATGGCCGTAGCGGACGATGCCCTTCTTGTCGCCGATGGCCCTGGCGAAGGCCTGGCCGAGCGTGATGCCGACATCTTCCACGGTATGGTGGTCGTCGATGTGCAGGTCGCCTTGGCACTCGATATCCAGGTCGATCAGGCCGTGGCGGGCGATCTGGTCGAGCATGTGCTCGAGAAAGGGCACGCCGGTGGCGAACCGGGTCTTGCCGGTGCCGTCCAGGTTGACCGAGACCTTGATCCGGGTCTCCAGGGTGTTGCGCTCGACGCAAGCCGTACGTTCGGCCATCCACAGCTCCGCTAGTCGTGGGACGAAAAGGCGTCATTATAGGCGCAAACCCCGGAGCCGGATAAGCCGTCCAGCCCGCCAGTGGCCGTTCGCTTCGGCTCGACTCGAAGTACCCCGCCCAGCTTCGCGGTACCGGTCCGATCCGCGCGATGCCTCGCCCCACGCAGCAGATCAACGGATCGCTCGCGCAGGCAGCCGCATTTCCGGGCCACAGGGCACCGAACAGCGCCGGTCGCGACGCTGCACGCCATACCCGGCGTCCCAAAAAAAGAACCCCCGCCGGTGTGGCGGGGGTTCGGTGTTTCGACCTGGCGGCTGTCGTGGGAATCAGCGACCGTTGTAAGCGAAGGCCTCGGCGGTTTCCGGAGTCCAGCCGTAGGGACGCGGGCGGTTGCCGTAGATCACCACCTTGTCGCCTTCGGCGAAGACGTAGTTTGGCGAACGGTATTCCTTCAGTTCGCCGCTGTCGGTGCGCACCAGGTAGATGCGCTCGCTGGCACCCAGGGCCTTCTGGCCGGAACCGCCGAACAGCGCGCCGAGGCCCGCGCCGATCACCGCACCGATCGGCCCGCCGACGGAGCCGGCCATCATGCCGCTCATGCCGCCCGTGGCCTGCCCCGAAGTCTCGCTCGTCACTTCCCGGACGATTTCCGCGGCGTTGACAGTGCCGACGTTGAGCATGCCGATGGTCAGAGCCAACATTCCGAATTTTTTCATGGCGGTTCCCTCAGAGCGAGACGAGCGGTCGTTACCAGTCGATTCAATCGAGACGAAATGTGGCGCCGTTATCGCCGCTGTTTCGTCTCCCTTGGGACAGAAGCTACCGCTTTCGTTGACATGAATCAATAAAACGATCGCCTTCTTATGCTTAAGGAGGGGGGCCCATGGGGCGGGCAAACGGCTCCTCCAAGCTGCGAACCTCCACATTGCGCAGGGTCCGCGCCAACGCCACGCCTCACCCGTACGGCACTGGCCGCCCGGCCAGTAGGGCACCTCTAAAAACGTAGGCGAGGCAATCAGCGCAAGGCAAAAACAGGCGAAAAAGCGGAGTTTACGCGCTGTAAATGAGCATTTTGAGCCTGTTTTTAACGCAGCGATGACCACGCAGGTAGTTTTTAGATGTGCCCAGTAGTCGAGGCATGCGGAGCCACTTCCCGGTAAACAGGGGTATGACCTGGCGCGGCGCGCAATTGACCACGGGTTTGCGGGTGGCAACCCGTGCCGGACAGTCCAAGTCGGTGGACTCCTCTCGATCCGCTCCCGAATGCAGTATCGACGTAAAAAGCTCTTTCATTTCTATAAGGACTTGAGAAATACTAAGCCGGGATTCAAAGTATAGATGCCCTAAAAAACCTGCGCCCTAAAACAATTACTTTCCAAGGCAAATTCTAGATGAATAAAACAATGGTTAAGACTGCTCTCTGTGGCGCACTATTACTTTGCTCTTCTGCTCCTTTAATAGCAGCAGATACCAGTACCCCTAATGTGGAGCCCAAAGTAGGCTTTAGAATTTTCACCAAGGTCAACCGCCCCAACCAAGAGCTGGTCGAAAGTTTCCGCGGTCTGCCTGTAGCCAATATTTCTGATATGGTCAGTCGCACCAGGGTTGTGGATGCCCGCATCAAAAAAATTAGCAAAAACAACCTACTGGGTGTGGCTTTCACGGTAAAAACTCGGCCGGACGATAACCTCATGGCCCATAAAGCCATACAAATGGCCCAACCCGGCGACATTATCGTGATTGATGCCCGAGGTGATTTAAACAATGCCATTATTGGCGAGCAGATGGTGCGCACCGCTATTCAGCGCAAACTGGCGGGCATTATTGTAGATGGGGCTGTCCGCGATTATAAATATCTAACCGAACAAACAGATATTCCGGTTTACGCTGCCGGTGTAACTCCTGCCGGCCCCTATAAAGATGGCCCCGGTGAAATTAATACTCCAGTCAATATTGGCGGTATCGTTGTCAGACCCGGAGATATTTTAATTGGTGATGATGATGGTATTGTTGTTATTGAGCCCTCCACCGCCAAACAAGTAGCCGAACAATCGAAAAAGAAGAACGACGCCGAAGCCAGCGCCATCAGTAAGATTGTTAAAGGTGAACAGGATCACTCTTGGATTGACCGTAATCTGCAAGAAAAATCCGTGCAGATTATTGATGACTACTACCAATAAATCTTTTGCGCCTTGCTTGGATTCAGCCTTTATCTAAAAGGCACTCAATAAAATAACTAACAGCAATATCACCTGATACAAGGGCACTCTGTGAGCAAAGCTCACACTGCCCTTTAAGCTCATCCGTGTTGAGCGTGAGCTATCAAGGCTTTCATTTCTTTTATAAAGGCAGGGCGAGGCCTCGGCCGGGACATTGGCGCTGCAGCTCTTGCGTCCCTCTTTTCCAGCCCCCTTGGCGGCGCTGCCGACCCGGATTGACGTCGAGTCGATTACCAGCCCGATAAAGCCGTTTTCACGCAGGCACCGGCGCGAATATCGCGGATATCAGCCGAAGGCAGCGTCCGATGTCGAGTACGTCAAACGCAGGCAGGGCCGGCACGCAGGGCAATCGCATGAAGCGCTCGCCTGATACCAGACTGGAAAGATTGTGTGAGCCTTGGCATGGCTGCTTGCCGAGTAGCCGGACAGTCCCTGTTTCGGCCCCCCCGGCCGAGTCACTTTTTCTTACCTGGCCACGAAAAAGTAACCAAAAAGAAGGCCACCCCCTCATCCGGGCGGCCTGACAAGCCGTGCCACAAGAGCGAAAGCGCTTTCAGGCAACCCGGAGCCCGACTCCCGTTCAGAAGGCCGAGCGCAGGCGGCGCGTAGAGGGGCGAGCCGCGGGGAGGCGGCGAGAGTCGTACGAGGGGCATGGATGCCCCTTGTGCGACGACCCCCGGAGCGGCGCCGGAGCGAGGGAACCCCGGCGAGCCGGGGCCGAATGACCGGGCGCGCTTTCTCTTTGGTTACTTTCTCTTTGCGCGCGCAAAGAGAAAGTGACTCGGCCGGGGGGCCGAAACAGGAAGTATCCAGCCCCTCGGCAAGCAGCCGATGCACCGGATTTGAAGACCACGCCGGAACGACCAGGCACACAATCTTTCCAGTCCGGTATCGGAAAGACATTTCGTGCGATTGCCCTGGGCCGGCACGGGCGTTTCCTCGCCGAGAAGAAACAGGTGATACCATGGCCGGGCTTGCTGGCGTTGATCGAGCCGTTCTATCCCGGACCGGCGATGGTCGGCCGCCCTATCCGCCGGAAACCATGCTGCGCATCCATCCATTGTAGAACTGGTTCGTCTTGAGCGATCCAGCAGACGACAAGGTCTTCGAAAACCATGCCTGTCCACGTCGAAACGCTCACCGCCGCCAGCCCCCAGGACCGCCTCGACCTGGCGAAGATCTACGCCGACGCTCCCGGCTGGCTGCTGGCCCCGCATGCCGATGCCGAACGTCTGATCGCCGCCGGGCTCGAACGCGGCACGCTGATCGCCGGCCGCTTCAACGACCGCCTGCTCGGCGCCGCCCTGCTGGAAAGGAACGATGATTGCTGGCGGCTGTCGCACCTCTGCGTGCGGCGGATCACCCGCGGCCGAGGCGTCGCCCGCCGCCTGCTCGACGAGGCCAAGCGCCTCGCCGAAGCGGCCGGTAAACCCCTGCGCCTGGCCGGCCCCGTCGACCAGTTGCAAAGCCAGGCCCTGGCCGCCCGCAGCCAATTGCCGCTGGACCCCATGTGAGCTTGCGCCGGTGCTCGGCCGCCGGACACGCATGGCTCGTGCCGGCATGATCGGTCGTTATACTCGACGGCCAACTCCATCGCCCCCACAAGGACTCCGCCCATGAAAACACTCGGCAAAATCCTTGGCCTGCTCGTCCTCGGGCTGCTGCTGGTCGTCGTCGCCCTCGGCTTCGCACTTACCCACTTGTTCGATCCCAACGATTACAAGGACGAAATCCGCCAGCTCGCCCGCGACAAGGCCAATCTGGAACTGACCCTGAACGGCGACATTGGCTGGAGTCTTTTCCCCTGGCTAGGCCTGCAGTTGCAACAGACCAGCGTGGCCAGCGCCCGCACCCCCGACCAGCCGTTCGCCGACTTAGACATGATCGGCCTATCGGTACGGGTGCTGCCGCTGCTACGCCGGGAGATCCAAATGAGCGATATCCGCGTCGACGGCCTCGAACTGCACCTGCGCCGCGACAAGCAGGGCCGCGGCAACTGGGAAGACATCGGCCGTCCGGCACGGATGGCCGAGCAGCCGGAAGCCACCGCCGGGACGGACACGGTACCGGCCGAAGCGCCCGCCGCGGCCGATGCGGGTAGCGCCCGGGCGCTGCGCCTAGACATCGACAGCCTGGCGCTGAACAACGCCCGGGTGGACTACCTGGACGAACGCAGTGGCCAGAAATTCACTGCCGAGAGCATCCAGCTCAACAGCGGCGCGATACGCCCGAACAGCGACATCCCCCTCAAGCTGACCGCCTTCTTCGGCAGCAACCAGCCGGTCATGCGCGCGCGCACCGATATCGAGGGCGTGCTGCGCTTCGACTCCGCACTCCAGCGCTTCCAGTTGGGCAACGCCCGGCTGTCCGGCGAAGCCTCGGGCGAACCGCTCAAGGGCAAGAGCCTGAACTTCGCCGCTCAGGGCGAACTGCTCGCCGACCTGGCCGCCCAGGTAGCCGAATGGAACGGCCTGAAGCTAAGTGCCAACCAGTTACGCGCCATCGGTGAACTGAAAGTGCGCGAGCTGGACAAGACTCCGCAACTGAGCGGCGGCCTGTCCATCGCCCAGTTCAACCCACGCGAATTTTTCGCCGGCCTCGGCCAGGAGCTACCGGCGACGGCCGATCCCGCCAGCCTGACCCGCCTCGAACTGACTACCCAGTTGGGCGGCTCGCCGAGCGCCGTGGCCTTCGACAAGCTCGACCTGAAGCTGGACGACAGCCAGTTCACCGGCCGCATCGCCGTCGCCGACCTCGCCCGCCAGGCCCTGCGCGTACAGCTCAAGGGCGATAAGCTGGACCTCGACCGCTACCTGGCGCCGAAGAGCGAGAAGCGGGAGGCCACCGGCGCCGCGCGCCAGGCCGAAGTCAAGGGTGCCGTGGCCAGCGCCATCCAGAACAGCGATACCCCGCTGCCCGATGCCCCCACCCAGCAGGCCTGGAGCGAAGACCCCGTGCTGCCGGTCGACACCCTGCGCAAACTGGACCTGCAGGCCAGCCTCGACGTCGGCCAGTTGACCATCGAGCGCCTGCCGGTCGGCAACGCCCACCTGCAGGCCAGCGCCAAGGACGGCCTGCTGACCCTGCAGAGCCTGCGCGGCGAACTCTTCGGCGGCGGCTTCGAGACGCAGGCCAGCCTCGACGCCCGTCCGTCTACGCCCTTGCTGAACCTGCAGCAGCGCCTCAGCCAGATTCCGGTGGAGAAATTCATCCAGACGGAAGACAAGGAAACGCCGCCCATCAAGGGCCAGCTCGACCTGAATGCCGACCTGGAAACCCGCGGCAACAGCCAAAAGGCCTGGATCGAAGGGCTCAACGGCACGGCCAGCTTCGCCCTCCACAAAGGCGTACTGCCCGAAGCCAACCTCGAACAGCAGCTCTGCCTGGCCATCGCCACCCTCAACCGCAAAGGCCTGAACAATCCGCCCAAGGCCAAGGACACACCCTTCGAGGAACTCAAGGGCAACTTGCGCTTTACCAACGGCGTTGCCAGCAACCCCGACCTCAAGGCGCGCATTCCCGGCTTGACGGTCAACGGCAACGGCGACCTGGACCTGCGCGTGCTCGGCATGAACTACCGCATCGGCGTGATCATCGAAGGCGACAGGCGCGCCATGCCCGATGCCGCCTGCCAGGTCAACGAGCGCTATGTCGGCCTGGAATGGCCGGTCCGCTGCCGCGGCCCGCTGGAACTGGGCGCCAAGGCCTGCCGCCTGGACCGTGACGGCCTGCGCCAGATCGCCGCCAAGCTGGCCGGCGAGAAGCTCAACGAGAAGCTCGAAGAAAAACTCGGCGACAAGGTCAGCCCGGAACTCAAGGATGCGCTAAAGGGGC
Organism: Azorhizophilus paspali; assembly: GCF_043587585.2. Taxonomy (GTDB): domain Bacteria; phylum Pseudomonadota; class Gammaproteobacteria; order Pseudomonadales; family Pseudomonadaceae; genus Azotobacter; species Azotobacter paspali. Next base: position 256,305 of record NZ_CP171449.1, on the reverse strand, counting down.
TGTTTAACCGATGACTCCTGAGCAATTCGGCAGCGCCGTGCTCGCCTGGTACGACGATCACGGCCGCAAGGACCTACCCTGGCAGCGGGACATCACCCCCTACCGGGTATGGGTCTCGGAAATCATGCTACAGCAGACCCAGGTCGCCACCGTGCTCGGTTACTACGAGCGTTTCATGGCCGCCCTGCCGACGGTGCAGACTTTGGCCGCGGCACCCGAGGACGAGGTGCTGCACCTGTGGACCGGACTCGGCTACTACAGCCGTGCGCGCAACCTGCACAAGACTGCGAAGATCCTGGTCGCCGAGCATGCCGGCGAATTCCCCCGCTCGGTGGAGGCCCTCGCCGAACTGCCCGGAATCGGCCGCTCCACCGCCGGCGCCATCGCCAGCATCGGCATGGGGCTGCGCGCGCCGATCCTCGACGGCAACGTCAAGCGCGTGCTGGCCCGCTACCTGGCCGAGGACGGCCATCCCGGCGAGCCCAGGGCGGCGAAGCGCCTGTGGGAAGCCGCCGAACGCCTCACTCCCGAGGCACGGGTCAACCACTACACCCAGGCGATGATGGACCTCGGCGCCACCCTCTGCACCCGTACGCGCCCGAGCTGCCTGCTCTGCCCGCTGGCGAGCGGCTGCCGCGCCCACCTGCTCGGCCGCGAGACCGACTACCCGACGCCCAGGCCGCGCCGAGAACTACCGCGCAAGCGCACCCTGATGCCGCTGCTGGCCAGCCGCGATGGCGCCATCCTGCTCTACCGGCGCCCGTCCAGCGGGCTCTGGGGCGGGCTCTGGAGCCTGCCGGAACTGGACAACCTGGCAGCCCTCGAACCCCTCGCTGCCCGCCATGCCCTGCATCTCGGCGAGCGCCGCGCGCTGCCGGGCCTGACCCACACCTTTAGCCATTTCCAGTTAGCCATCGAACCCTGGCTGGTCACAGTGGAAAGCGCCGGCTCCGCCGTGGCCGAAGCCGACTGGCTCTGGTATAACCTCGCCGCGCCGCCGCGCCTGGGCCTCGCCGCCCCGGTGAAGAAACTGCTCAAACGCGCCCAGGGCGAACTGCAGCCCCCGGCGGACCGGCCGATTTCGAGGAGAAGCCCATGACCCGCACCGTGCATTGCCGCAAGTACAAAGAGGAACTGCCCGGCCTCGACCGCCCGCCCTACCCGGGCCCCAAGGGCGAGGACATCTACAACAACGTTTCCAGGCAGGCCTGGGACGAATGGCAGAAGCACCAGACCATGCTGATCAACGAGCGTCGGCTGAACATGATGAACGCCGAGGACCGCAAGTTCCTGCAGGCGGAAATGGAGAAGTTCCTCTCCGGCGAGGAATACGCCCAGGCCGAGAGCTACGTGCAGCCGAAGGAGTGAAGCCCCGAACCACTCGCGGCGCCGCGCTAACCGCTTAAAAAAGCTAATTTTTTAGCCGGCCACAGTTGACGCTCCGGCGTCAAGAAGGTTTAATGCCGGCCGTTGTTGCCCAGGTAGCTCAGTCGGTAGAGCAGGGGATTGAAAATCCCCGTGTCGGCGGTTCGATTCCGTCCCTGGGCACCACTTCCCGCCAAGTGGTACTCCCGCAGTCGCAACGCCCATTCGCCCAGGTAGCTCAGTCGGTAGAGCAGGGGATTGAAAATCCCCGTGTCGGCGGTTCGATTCCGTCCCTGGGCACCATTTCGACGAAGGCCCCCGTACATGGCGTACGGGGGCCTTCGTGCTTTCGGGCTCCCCACCCGAAACGAGCCGCTCTCTCCCCCGTTCATCCCCGACTCCGGGCCAGTGTCGGCCAGCCGACAGACAGGCGCGGTCCGCTTCGCTATCGTCCTTCCAAAATTGCCTCGTCCGCGGCCGAGCCGCCGACCCGAGAGGAGCCTTACGTTGATAATCCACTGTCACTGCCGGACCCGCCAGGCCAGGGAAAGACCGGCGCCCCCCGTGGCACAGGAGTGATGCCGATGTCCAAGACCATCTTCACCGTGGCCGAGAAGTGCGTCGCCTGCAAATCGTGCGAAATCGCCTGCGCGGTCGAACACTCCCGGTCGAAAACCCTGGCCGGCGCCATCCTCGAGACGCCGCCGCCGCAGCGGCGGATCAACGTGGAAGGCGTCGGTGCCTACAGCTACCCGTCGCGCTGCCAACATTGCAGCGATGCCGCCTGCGTCACCGCCTGCCCGACCGGGGCGATGCAGCGCGACGGCTGCGACGCGGTGTTTTCCGATGCCGACAAGTGCATCGGTTGCTGGATGTGCGTGGTCGTCTGCCCCTTCGGCGGGGTGACCGCCGATCCGGTCGGCAAGAAGGCGCTGAAATGCGACCGCTGCCCCGAGCGCACGGCCAAGGGCGAGGCGCCGGCCTGCGTAGCGGCCTGCCCGACCGGCACCCTCCTCTATCTCACGCCGGAAGAATTCGCCGCGGAACGCCGCCAGGCGACGGCCAGGGCGGCCATCTGCGGCGGCCAGGCGGACGAACCCAACGGCATGGACATCCTGCGATCTTTGAAGAGAACCCACTGATATGGCCGATACCACGCTTCCCGTCATCGAGGGCGCCCTGCTCAAGGTCGCCGGCGACAGAGGCTTCGCCACCGCCCGCGACCGCCTGGAGGTCATGAGCCCGCAGTGCGGCTTCGGCGAGCTGGGCACCTGCTGCCGCATCTGCTACATGGGCCCGTGCCGCATCGATCCCTTCGGCAACGGCCCGAAGACCGGCGTGTGCGGCCTGACCCCCGACGCCATGGTCGCCCGCAACCTGCTGCGCGACACCGTGGGCGGTACCGCCTCGCACGTCGGCCATGCCCGCCACGTGCTGCTGACCCTGCGCGACGCGCTGAACGGCAAGGCGCCCTACCAGATCAAGGGCGTATCCAAGGTGATGGCCCTGGCCAAGACCTTCGGCGTGCCGACCGAGGGCCGCGAGGTCAACGACATCTGCCGCGACTTGGTGAACATCGCCCTGGAGGATTTCGGCCGCCAGGACGAGTTGCCCAACAACTGGATGAGCAAGCGCGCACCGGCCGAGGAGCAGGCGCTGTGGAGCGACCTGGGGCTGATGTACTCCAACCCGCACAACGAGATCGAGACGGCGATGCACGCCACCTCGATGGGCAACGACGCCGATCCGCTCTCGTTGATGCTGCGCGTGCTGAAGATGAGTCTGATCGACGGCTGGACCGGCCTGACCCTGTGCGTCGACCTGCAAGACATCCTGTTCGGCGTGCCGGAGATCGCGGTGACCGAGGCCGCCGTCGGCGTGCTCGAAGAGAACAGCGTCAACGTCGCCGCCCACGGCCACAACCCGGTGCTTTCGGAAAAGATCCTCGAATGGGCCGAGAAACTGGAGGGCGACGCCATCGCCGCCGGTGCCGAGCGCATCAACGTGGTCGGCGTGTGCTGCACCGGCAACGAGCTGAGCATGCGCCACGGCGTCAAGCTGGCGGCGCACAACTCGCAGACCGAGCTGATCCTTACCACCGGCGCGGTCGACGCCATGGTGGTGGACATCCAGTGCATCTGGCCGCAGCTCGCGCAGGTCGCCAAGTGCTTCGACACGGCGTTCATCACCACCGATGCAATGGTGCGGATTCCCGATGCCATCCACATTCCCTTCGAGCCGCACCACGCCGACGAGAGCGCCCGCGAGATCGTGCAGAAGGCCATCGACGCCTTCCGCCGCCGGCGCGGCAAGCCGGTCGACATTCCCCGGCACAAGAGCACAGCGGTGGCCGGCCTGTCGGTGGAAGCCATCGTCGACCTGCTCGCCAAGCTGGATGCCGAGGACCCGCTCAAGCCGGTGATCGACAACGTGGCTAACGGCAATATCTTCGGCTTCGTCGGAGTGGTCGGCTGCTCGAGCATCAAGTTCCGCGACAACGCCATGACCGAGGAAATGGTCAAGCATCTGCTGCGCCAGAACGTGCTGGTGCTGACCACCGGCTGCACCGCGCACATCTGCGCCCAGGACGGCCTGATGACCAGCGAGGCTACTTACCGCTACTGCGGCGACGGTCTCAAGGCAGTGCTCGAAGTGCTGGGCAAGGCCGCCGGCCTCGACGGTCCGCTGCCGCCGGTCTGGCACATGGGCGCCTGCGTCGACAACTCGCGCATCGTCGACCTGATGGTGGCCCTGGCCAAACGCCTCGGCGTCAAGGTCGGCCAGTTGCCCGCGGTGGGCTCGGCGCCGGAACTGGTACAGGAAAAGGCCGTGTCCATCGGCGGCTCCTTCCTAGCGCTCGGCGTGTCCTGCCACATCGCTCCGGCGCCGCGCATCCTCGGCGGCCCGATGGTCACCAAGCTGCTCACCGAGGACCTGCAGGAATTGACCGGCGCCGTGGTACGGGTGGAGCTGGAGCCCAAAGGCGCCGCCGACTGGATGATCGCGCACATCGCCGGAAAACGCGCGGCTCTGGGGATCTGACGGGGGCGACATGAAGATCGTCATCATCGGCAACGGACCGGCGGCGATCTCCGCCGCCGAGACCCTCCGAGCCCAAGACCAGGGCTGCGAAATCGTCATGCTCTCCCAGGAGAAGGTGCCCTTCTATTCGCCCTGCCCGCTGGCCGAGTACGTGGAAGGCAGCGTCTGCCGGGAACGGCTATTCCTGCGCGATGCGGATTTCTACGCCCGCAACGCCATCAACATCCGCTACGGCAGCCCGGTGCGACGGATCGAGCCATCGGCCCGCCGGGTCTGGAGCGGGGACGAGGCGGTCGCCTACGACCGCCTGCTGATCGCCTCCGGCTCGCGGGCCTTCGTCCCGCCGATCCCCGGTCTGGCCGGTGCCAGGGGAGTGTTCGAACTGAAAACCCTGGACGATGCCGAGGCTATCCTGCGGCGGCTCGCGTTCGCCCGCCGCGCGGTGGTCGTCGGCTCCGGCTTCATCGGCTTGGAGGCCACACAGGCGCTGGTCCGCCGAGGGCTCGAAGTGACCCTGCTGGAGGCCCGCGAGCATGTGCTGCCGGCCATGCTGGACAGCGAAATGGCCGCCCTCGTCGAGCGGCGGCTGGTCGAGCACGGCGTACGGGTGCGTACCGGCTGCGCCGTCGAGCGCATCCTCGAAGGCGCGGACGGCGTGCGCGCGGTGATCGCCGACGGCGACGAGATCCCCTGCGAACTGCTCGTCTGCGCCGCCGGGGTACGCGCCGACCTGTCGATCCTCGAAGGCAGCGGCATCGCCAGCGAGCGGGGCATTCTGGTCGATGCGTGGATGCGCACCAACGTCGAGCATATCTTCGCCGCTGGCGACGTCATCGAGCGCCCGGACGCGCCGGAAAAAAACCGGGTCGCGCCCAACTGGCCGAATGCGGTTTCCAGCGGGCGGATCGCGGCCTACAACATGCTGGGCATCGACAGACGCCATCCGGGACTGGAAGCGGTCAACGTCGTGCGCGTCTTCGACATGCCGATCGCCTCGTTCGGCGTGCAGACGGGCGAAACCTGCCTGCGCTGGCAGGACGGCGCGGGTGCGGTGCGCAAGGTCCTGCTCGAGTCGGGCCGGGTGGCTGGCGGTCAGTTGATCGGCGAGATCAACGGCGCCGGCGTGCTGCACGAGATGATGAAGAAAGGCACCGCCGTCGAGCGCTTCGGTACGCATCTGGTCCATCCCGGCTTCGGCTATATCCACACCATGGAACCTCTGAGGGCTGTCAAATGGGCCTGAAAATCGCCATCAGCGGCAAGGGCGGCGTCGGCAAGACGACGCTGACCGCCTTACTCGCGCACCATTACGCCCGCCAAGGCCGCCGCGTCCTGGCCATCGACGCCGACCCCTCGCCCTGCCTAGGACCGGCGCTGGGTTTCGCCGACTCGGTGCTGATGGACCTGCTGCCGATCTCGGAAATGGCCGAGCTGATCGCCGAGCGCACCGGCAGCGATCCGCGCGGTGGCAGCGGCGGGATGTTCAAGCTCAACCCCAGGGTCGCGGACATCCCCGAACGCTTCTCCGCAAAGCTCGGCGACATCCGCCTGCTGCTGCTGGGCGCTGTGCAGAAGGGCGGCTCGGGTTGCATCTGCCCGGCCAGCACCCTGCTCAAGCAACTGGTCAGGCACGTGCTGCTGGAGCGCGACGAGGTGGTCCTGCTCGACCTCTATGCCGGCGTCGAGCACCTCGGCCGCGGTACCGCCGAGGCCGTCGACGTCATGCTGGCGGTGGCCGAACCGACCAACCGCAGCATGCGCACCGTGCGCCAAGTGCAGGTGCTGGCCCGCGACATCGGCATCGACAGGCTGCTGCTGATCGGCAACAAGGCGGCCGGCGCCGAAGACCGGGCGTTCTTCGAAGGCACGGCTGGCAGCCTGCCACTGGCCGGCTGCCTGGAGATGTCGCCGGCGGCCATGATCGCCGACCGCTCCGGCGCGCCGCTGTACGAGTTGTCGCCCGAACTGGCCCGGCAAGTCGCCGCCATCGCCGAGGCCATCGAGCGGCTGGCCCGATCTGGCGAGCCGGCATAGCACATAGATAAGAGGAGCGAACGACCATGTGCGAGAACTGCAACTGCGGCAGCGCATCCCCGTCCATCGGCCATGTCCATGCCGTGCCGGGACAGCTCATCGAGCACGAGCACGAACACATCCATGCCGACGGCACGGTGCATACTCACCTCCATGTCCATCTGGCACCGCACGGGCCAGGGGCCGTACACCACCACTCCCATGCCAACCTCCAGGGTCCGAAGCGCCCCATCAACGGACGGGACTGAGCCTGTCGGAACCGATCTAGGAACCATCGACATGAAGAAACGCCACCTCCTGCCCCTGCTCGTCCTGCCCCTCCTGCCGGCAGCCGCCTTCGCCCATCCCGGACACCAGGAGAACGGCCTGGTCGCCGGCCTGCTGCATCCCTTCGGCGGCGCCGACCACCTGCTGGCGATGCTGGCCATCGGCATCTGGGCCGCCTTGCAGCCGCGTACGCTGAAATTCGCCGTGCCGGCCGCCTTCCTCGCCGCCCTGCTCGTCGGTTTCCTGCTCGGCGCCAACAGCATCGAGCTGCCGCTGGTGGAAACCGGTATCGCCCTCTCGGTGCTGCTGCTTGGCCTGCTGATCGCCGCCACCGCACGCCTGCCGGCCGCCGCCGCGCTGGCCCTGGCCGCGCTCTTCGCCCTGTTCCATGGCCACGCCCACGGTGCCGAGGCCAGCGGCGATCCGGCGGCCTTCGCCGCTGGCTTCCTCGCCGCCAGCCTGGCCTTGCACCTGGGTGGCGGCCTGCTCGCCACTACCGTCCAGCGCCGCCTGCCCCTGCTGACCCGCGGTGTCGGCGCGCTCATCGCCGCCGGCGGCGCGCTGATGATGATCTGAACGCCGAATCGCGCATGTGGCGGCCAACGGCTGCAAACGACGGGCGGCTACCCGCTGTAAGCCATCGCCTACAGTAGAACGGGCATTCTCCCGATATGCCCGGAACGGCTACCGGAGTAGATTTGCTTCTACCGAGATGTCGAAGGAACGACGCAGGCCGACCAGGGATGGCGGCTAGGGAAAGTCGCGGGATAGCGACCTCCTCAGGACGAGGAATCAGGGATGCGGTTGAACGACGCGAAACGGCGAGGTTGATCACCTCGCCGTTTTCGCGTGCGCCGGAAAAAGGCGGCCGCCGGGCATCGTCCCCTTACGGCGCGACAGCCTCGCATGGCGGCGGCATCCTCGCCGACGCCGGCCTCATCGGCTCGCGCCTCGCGAGACCGGCGAACCGACAGGAGGAGACGGAACATGGCTTTCTTCGCTCGACGTGCCGATGGGCTCAGACTCGAACGCATGCAGGCATCCAGACAGTATGCCGATGGCGGTTTCGTGAACACCTACCCATCCAGCACAGGGCGCGAGCCCGCGGATCGGCCGACGCTGGTCGACCTCCTGTTTCGCGGCGAAGGCCGCACGCCGGAACGCCCACTCCCCGCCTGCGACCCGCGCGCCATCTGGAGACGGCCGGTCGAAACCGGGCTGCGGGCCACCTGGCTCGGCCATTCGACCGTATTGCTGGAAATCGACGGCCAGCGAATCCTGACCGATCCGGTGTGGGGAATGCGCGCCTCGCCGTTACCGTTCGCCGGCCCCAGGCGCTTCCAGCCGGTGCCGGTCGACATCGACGCTTTGCCACCGCTCGACGCGGTGCTGATCTCGCACGACCACTACGACCATCTGGACTATCCCAGCATCCGGGCGCTGGCCGCGCGGCGGGTGCCCTTCGTCACCTCGCTCGGCGTCGGAGTACACCTGGAAGCCTGGGGCGTACCGGCCGGGCGCATCGTCGAACTCGACTGGTGGGAACATACCGTGCTGCCGGGCGGCCTGACGATCAGCGCCGCGCCGTCGCATCACTTCTCGGGACGCGGACTGCGCGATCGCAACGCGACGCTCTGGTCGTCGTTCGCCTTGCGCGGCGAACGCCATGCCGTGTTCTTCAGCGGCGATACCGGGCTCTCGCCGGCCTTCGCCGAGATCGGCCGGCGACTCGGTCCCTTCGATCTGGTGATGATCGAGGTCGGCGCTTTCCATCCGTCCTGGGGAAACGTGCACCTGGGGCCGGACAACGCCCTGCGGGCTTGGGCGCAACTGGGCAGCGGACGTTTCCTGCCGGTGCACTGGGGCACCTTCAACCTGGCGATGCACCCCTGGGCCCAGCCGGCGGACGTGCTGCTGGCGAACGCGCCGGAGGGGCTGCTGATGCCTCGCCTGGGCGAACCAATCGAGCCGGCCCGGCTCGAAACGCCGGAACCCTGGTGGCGCGAACCGGCGGCCGCCTCGCGGGAGTCCGGGTTCCCGGTCCTTCCCGTGAAGGACATCTGAGGCGCGCGCCAGCCGGGCGCGAACGCGCAAAAGCCGGGCGAACCCGGCGGCGACCGAAGCGTCCGCTCGGACGGAGGCGGACGGTCGGCAGAATCTACAGCGGCCGCTCCTTGCCCTCGCGCTCCCGCTGGACGAATTTGTTGCCCGGATCGGCGGACCTCTTCGGCTTGATCAGGCTGAAGTCGATCAGGTTCTTCGGCTGCTGCGGATTGCCGATTAGCAGGGGGCGCCGCTTGAAGTCGGCGCTCACCAGGCTCTTGTCCGGCTCGAACCCGTCGAAGCGCAGGCCGGCCAGGTCCGCCCAGGTGTGGATGAAGTGCGAAGTGCTGTAGGGGCGGTGCAGCGCGGTGGCGAAGTCGCGCGGTTGCTGCGCCTGCCACTTCGGCGAGTTCCAGACGATGAAGGGCACGGTGTACATCGGGCTGGTCGGCGCACCTTCGTTGCGGCCCAGCACCTCGGGGTCGGGTGCGTCGAACACCGCCTCGCCGTGGTCGGCCAAGTACAGCAGAAAGCCGTTGGGGTCGGTGGCGCGGAAGCGCTCGATCAGCGAGGACACCACGTGGTCGTTGTACAGCACGGCATTGTCGTAGCTGTTGTAGGTCGGCAACTGGTCGTCGGTGACGCTGTCCGGCACGCCGGTGCGGTCGGTGAAGCGCTCGAACTCCTGCGGATAGCGGTACTGGTAACGCATGTGGGTGCCCAGCAGGTGTACCACCACGAACTTGCGCGGCGCGTCATCGGCCAGCACCCTGGAAAACGGTTCGAGTACGCCGCCGTCGTACTGGCGGGCGTTCTGGTCGCGGTTGTTGTTCAGGTAAAACTGCTCGTCCGCCTGCTCGGAGAAGGTGGTGAGCATGGTGTTGCGCTTGGTGATGGTCTGCTGGTTGGTGATCCAGTAGGTCTTGTAGCCGGCCTGTTTCATCACGCTGACCAGCGACGGCGTGGTCAGGTATAGATCCGGATGCTCCTGGTCGGCGAAGGTCAGCACCTGCTGCAGCGCCTCGATGGTGTAGGGACGCGGGGTGACCACGTTGTCGAACACCTGCAGTTCGTCGCGCAACCGGTCGAGGTTGGGCGTGGTCGGCCGCGGATAGCCGTAGAGGCTCAGGCGTTGGCGGTTGGTCGACTCGCCGATGACCAGCACCAAGGTCGCGGGCTGCCCGGCGTGGGCGTCGGCCAAATTCTTCAGCGGCAAAATCCGTTCGCTGTTGGCTAGGAGGGCTTCCATGTTGGCCAGTTGCTGCAGGTAATGGCGGTAGCCGATCACCAGTTGCCAGGGCGAGGCCGCCTCGATGCGCTTCTCGAAGTCGTCCAGCGCCACCTGGAACTCTTCGTGCTTGAGGAGCTGGTGCATGCCTTGGTAGCCGACCGAGGTGGTGAACAGCAGCAGGCTAGCGAGCAGCGCCGCCCGGCGCGGCAGGTACACCGGACGCACCTTGCGCCACAGCAGCCAGCCACCCAGGCCGTAGGCGACGACGGCCAGCACGATGCGCCAGGAGAAGTAGTGCCCCAGATACTCGGTCGCCTCGTTCACGTTCGACTCGAACATGATGAAAATGACGCTCTGCGAGAACTCCTGGCCGTACACCAAAAAATAGGCGAAGCCGGCCAGCGAGCACAACCAGAGCAGAGCGCCGATCACGCCCGCCAGCAGCCGGGTGCGGCCGGGAAACAGCAATGGCGGAATCAGCCACAGGACACTGGCCAGCAGGGCCTGGCGGGAACCGGTGGAGCCGGCGACGCCCGAGGCCCAGATCAGCGCCTGGGTCACCCCGGAGAAATACCAGAAGAACAGGAACATCCAGCCCAGCCCGGCCCAATCGATGCCGCCGCGCCCGGCGGGTGCGGATTTCGTTGTCGCCATGAAGTTCCTCGATCGCTGCGTGCGGATGCCGGGCTCGCCCGGCCTTGGCGAGGACTATGCCGCAGCGGCGGTGAAAACTTCGTCAAACTGAAATATGGCCGGATGCCATGAATTTCCGTCGCAAGTGACCGGCCGCCCGGCGCCCCCAGGAACGCGCCGGCACTGTTGCCGCCAGGCGGACGAGTTCGTGGCGAGTCCCGGCGACCGCGCCGCTCAAGGGCGCGCCGAGCGTGAAGCGGCTGCCCTCAGCGCATAGACGACCAGCCGCGGCGGCGCTAGGCCAAGGGTGCGGGCCAGTGCAAGCGCCTCGGTCAGGCCGAGGCCATGGCTGGAAGTGAGCGACGTATCCCGAAGCAGACCGTCCGCGCCCGGATCGAGACGACGGATGCGCTCCGGCTCGCCCTGCGGCGCCGCGGCATCGACGCAGACCAGCACCTCCAGATCGCGCCACGTCTCGATCTGCCCCAGCAGGTCGCCATCGCACAGCCGCAACGCGACGCCCGCCGGCGGCCAGCCACGCAATCGGGCGGCGACCGCCGGGCCGGCGGCGACGTCGCCGCGCTCCGGGTTGCCCAACGCGAGCAGCACTATCCGGGCATGCATGCACGGTGCACGGACAGCTTGAGAAAATGGATCGCGTAGGAAATGCAGGGGTCGTGGTTGTTGATGCTCAGCTCGCAGCGCCGACGGATGACCTCCTCCGGCTGGTCGAGCAGCGACGTGGCGACCGCCTCCAAGTCCGCCTCGATGCTCGGCTGGTTCTGCGCGGTGGGCGGGACGATGCGCGCGGCCTCGACGGAATCGTCGGCGGACAACTCGTAACGGTGCCAGAGGGTGCCACGCGGCCGAACGGGCCGCGTACGCCGACGCTCACACCGACTTCCTGCCGGGTCAGCGCGCCGCTGACCGCGCCGACGTTGCGCACCGTGTGCCCGAAGGCCGTGCCGCGCTCGGCATCGCCGCTCAGGCTGACGGCCACCTCGCCGACGCCGAATACGTAGAACATGTTGAACTGGCCGGGCGCGAAGTCCGCACGGGCGCCGACCAGCGGAGCGAGTTCCAGGGTTACCATGCCGACCAGCTCGCGGCGACGCCGCTCGACCCGGTAGGGCTGCGGCAGGAAAGGATCTGGCGCAACCCTCTCAACGCTTTCCATGGACATCGAGCAGTTGCAGGCCAGTGGCCTGCCCGCTCAACCAGGATCGGCAGGAAGCGCTTCCAGGCCTGCGGCGCGGCGGCGAAGCCGAACAGCGCCTGGTCGGCACGCCGCTCCAGGCGGTACTGGCCGAGCGCCTGGCGGTCGGTCCAGCCGGCCGGTAAGCCACCCCAAAGATCTCGTCGTAGACGATCGCCGCGTCGCGCACGACTGGTCCGCACATCCGAAAGCCGCGGGCGGCGAGGGCTTCGATCAGGGCCTGCGGGCCGTCGCGGTCGAGAACGGCGGCGGCCGTCGCGGTCGGCAGAGCATCCATTTCTCCGGCCCCCTCGTGGTATCCGGGGTGGCGCCTTTCGCCCCGGCTGGCTAGGGTCTGTTGCCGTTTCGGCGCAAGCCGCGTTGCCGCGAGAAATGGCTCCCCCGCTCCCGGCGGGCTTGCGGCATTCACTCCGTCCCTGGAGATTGCGCAGGACGCAGGCAATGGTCATTCCCTTGCCAAGCCCTGCAACGACAGCGGCAGCCATTTCCCGCGCAACCCGAAGGGCCGGGCCGGTTTTTGCGCGGTGTGTCGTTACTCGACGGCTCATCTAAACGACCGGACTTCGCGTCTCGTGCCTAACCCCGCGCAAAAACCGGCTCCGGCGCGGTCGCGGCGAAACGGCAACAGACCTTAGCGTTTCCCCTGGCCGGGCTTGAGCCCGCCGCAATCGCCGTCCACCCAGCGGGCATGGGATTCCATGTGGGTGACGCCCTTGCCGGTGGCGACAATGTTCACCACCGTGGTGAACTCGCGCTCGCTGACGAAGCGGGTCTCGCCCTCGCCTTGGGAGTCCGGGCAGTGGAAGCGGAACCGCCAGAGCCGGTCGCTGCGTTCGGTCACTTCCTGCTCGCAGCCGGGGCGGTCGTTCTGGAACGGCAACGCCTGGGCCCTGACCTGCTCCTCGCTCAGACAGGCGCGTACCCCTTTGTCGCCCATCTCGACGCCTTGCCGGGCCAGCATCTCCTCCATCGACTTGCGCTGCTCGGGCGGCAGCTTCTGCATCTGCGCCCGGATCTCCTGCATGTCGGGCAGCGGCTTGCCGCCCGCCACCACGCCCCTGGAGTCGAACTCCCAGAGGCCGGGGAGAATGTCCAGCGCCTGCGCCGGTAGCGCGGACACCGCCAGGGCGGTCGTGAGCAACAAGAATAGCGGGGATTTCATGAAAGACTCCTGTTCGAAGGATGTGGCGGCTTCAAAGCGCGTGCCGCTCGGCCTCGGCCAGGGGCATGACGGTGACGCTCACCTCCGGATCGTGGCTGCCGCCGCCGAGAATCACCCCGCGCAGCGGGGAAACGTCGGCGAAGTCTCGGCCCCAAGCCAGGGTGATGTGTTCCAGGGCCGGACGCATGTTGTTGGTGGGGTCGAAGTCGACCCAGCCCTGACGCGGGCAGTAGACCGAGATCCAGGCATGCGAGGCGTCGGCGCCGATCAGTCGCGGCTGGCCGGGCGGCGGCGTGGTCAGCAGGTAGCCGCTGACGTAGCGCGCCGCCAAGCCACGCGAGCGCAGGCAGGCGAGCATCAGGTGGGCGAAGTCCTGACAGACCCCGCGACGCTCCTCGAGCACCTGCGCCAGAGGTGTAGCCACCTGGGTGGCGGAGGCATCGAAGGTGAACTCCTTGAAGATCTTTTCCATCAGCGCCTGCACCGCCAGCAACAGCGGCCGCCCGGCGACGAAGCAGTCGTCGGCGTAGGCGGCGAAGTTCTGTTCGAGCAGCACATAGGGCGAGTCGAAGCGAAAGCGCGCCGCCTCCAGTTGCTCGGCGCCCAGCGGCCGGCCGCTGTAGGCCAGGTCCAGGCAGACGCGTTCCCAGGCCGGCGAATCGTCCAGCTCGAAGGCCGGGCGCGGTAGCACCTCCACCTGCAGCCGGGCGCGTACCTCCAGCTCGTGGTGCGGGCACTCGAAGGCCAGGCGGGTCAGCGGGTTGCCGAAGGCATCGAGATCGTCGATCCGCCAGGTCGGCGGCGGGCCGATGTGCAGCTCGCGGCTGCGGCAGCGCTGCCAGGGACAGTCGCGCGGCCACAGGTGGGCCAATTGCTTGGCCAGGGAGACCGGCGCCGCGTAGCGATAGTGGGTGGCGTGGACGATGCGGTAATGGGCAGAGGTCATCGCGACTGGGTCCGTTGGCTGGCGTCGACGTGAACGAAGAAGCGCAGGCCGAGGTGGTCGGAAAGCCGTCCCCCCTCCGCAGCGACCTCGCACAGCAGATCGGCCAGCTCGTTCGGCGCGGCGGAATTGCCGAGGTGGGAGAAGGGGTTGTACTCCAGACGCCCGAGGTCGAAGGCGGCCAGGCGGTCGTGCAGGGCTTGCAGATCCACCTCCAGAGCCATCCCGAAGCTCTCGCCGAGGCGGCGCAGTGAGCTGCGCAGCACATGCAACTGGTAGAGCACGGCATGCGGGTTCTGCTCGTCGAGCAGGAGCAGGTCGAGCACCGGGATCAGTTGCGCGGTGGCCAGGTAGCGGGTGCGGTAGGTGATGCTGCTGTTGCCCAGTTCGAGCAGCCAGGCCAGCGCCGACTGGTCGTGCACGGCCTGACCGCGCAGGAAGCCGGCGATGCTCTCGGCGAGGAACTGCAGGCGCTCGATGCGGCAGCCGATCAACAGGAACAGCCAGCCGTGGTCGCGGGTCATGTCGTCGAGGACGAAACCGGCGAGGGCCGCCATGGACACCAGTTGGCTATCGAGGAAATCGAGCAGTTCGCCCAGGTCCGCCTGTTCGTTCTCCAGGCACTGCGCCGCCCGCTGCAATTCCAGCAGGGCCTGCCAGTTCTGCTGGGACAGCTTGCCACGCACACTGGCCGCGGCCATGTGCAGGTAGTGCAGATTGTTGCGCAGGCTGGACGGCCAGTCCTTGCCCAGTACGGCCCGGCGCAGCCGGCTTTCCAGGTCGCAGTCGCAGGTGGGCGGAGGCAGTAGGCCGAGGCCCTCGGCCACGGCCAGCGCGGCCTGTTGGGCCTGCGGATCGTTGCCGTTGTCGACGTAGCCGGCCAGCATGATGCGCAACAGGCGCGCGCCTTCCTCGCAACGTTCGCTGTAGCGGCCGAACCAGTAGAGATTCTCCACCACCCGCGACGGCAGGTAGGGGTCGCTACGCACGATATCGCTTACACCCAGCGGACGCACCCATTGCCAGGGCTCGCTGGCGGCATGGCGTCCGCCGAGTACCCAGGTGTCCTTGCTCGCACCGCCGCGCTGCATCGACAGCATCTCGGCATTGGCATGCGCGGCGACCCGGGTCAGGCCACCGGGCATCACCCGGTAGCCATCGGCGCTGGCCACGGCGAATACCCGCATGCCGATCGGCCGCGCCTCCAGCTTGCCGTGCTTGCCCTGCCAGACCGGCGCCCGCGACAATTGCGGGCGCTCCAAGCCGACATAAGCGTAGGGCCGCTGACGCAGGCGCTCGGCCAGGGCCGCGCGCTGCCTGGCGTCCAGCTCGGGTCCGAATAGCGGATTGAAGTGGCGCGACGGGTAGGCCGAGCGGATCAGCAGTTGCGGCAGCTTCTTCAGCACTTCCTGCAGCACCGGCGGCTCGCCGCACCACCAACTGGCGATGGACGGCAACAGCAGTTCCTCGTCGAACAGCGCGCGGCTGATCGCCGGCAGGAAGCCCGGCAGCCCGGGAGACTCCAGCACGCCGCTGCCGAGGGCATTGGCCACCAGCACCCGGCCGGCACGGACCGCCTCGAGCAGGCCGGGCACGCCGAGGGCGGAGTCGGTGCGCAACTCCAGCGGATCGCAGTAGTCGTCGTCGAGGCGGCGCAGCAGGGCGTGGACCCGCTTCAGGCCGCCCAGGGTCTTCAGGTAGACGGTGGCGTCGCGCACCGTCAGGTCGCTGCCCTCGACCAGCGGATAGCCGAGGTGGCGTGCCAGGTAGAGGTGCTCGAAGTAACTCTCGTTGAAGCGCCCTGGGGTCAGCAACACCACCAGCGGGGTCTCGTCACCGGTCGGCGCCTCGCGCGCCAGGGTCTCGCGCAGGGTATGGAAGTAGCCGGCCACGTACTGCACGCGCAGGTCGCGGTACAGGTCGGGGAAGGCGCGCGAGACGAACTGGCGGTTCTCCAGAGCGTAGCCGGCGCCGGAGGGCGCCTGGGTACGGTCGGCGGTGACCCACCAGCGGCCGTCCGGCGCCCGTGCCAGGTCCACCGCGTAGACATGCAGCCAGGTGCCGCCCGGCGGCTCGATGCCCTGGCAGGGCCAGAGGAAATTGCTGTGCCCGAACACCAAATCGGTGGGCAGCAGGCCCTCGGCGAGCAGCCGCTGCGGACCGTAGATGTCGGCCAGCACCGCGTTCAGCAGGGTCGCGCGCTGCGCCACGCCCTCGGCGAGCTGCCGCCACTCCTCGGCGGGAATGATATTGGGCAGCAGGTCCAGCTCCCAGGGCCGGTCGGCACCGTCGGGATCGGCGTAGACGTTGTAGGTCACCCCGTTTTCCTGAATCTGCCGGGTCAGCAGGGCTTGGCGCTGGCGCAGTTGCGCCGGCGTACAGCGGCGCAGCAGATCGAACATCGCGCGCCAGTGCGGACGAACCCTGCCGCTGGCGTCGAAGACTTCGTGGTAGGTCGTAGCGTCGCGCGGATAGTTGGCAAACAGATCGGACATGGGTGACTCGAAATCAGGGGATTGCGCATAGCGCCTCCTCCCCGGCGGACGGCGCCGGGAAGGAGATCCGCGCGGATCGGTCCCGTCCGGGCCGTCCCGCCCGGACGGGAAGACGCTCAGCAGCGGCGCAGGTCCAGGGTCATCGGCATCTCCCTGTTCTCGACCGGCTCGGCGGGCACCAGTTTGCCCGGTGTGTGGCCGATACGGAAGAAGCGCGACAGACGGCGGCTCTCCGCTTCGTAGGCGTTGACCGGTAGGGTCTCGTAACTGAGCCCGCCCGGATGGCTGACATGGTACTGGCAACCGCCCACAGAACGCTGCATCCAGGTATCGACCAGGTCGAACACCAGCGGCGCGTGCACACCGATGGTCGGGTGCAGGCTGGAAGCCGGCTGCCAAGCGCGATAGCGCACGCCGCCGACGAACTCGCCGACCGTGCCGGTCGGGCGCAGCGGCACCGGCTGGCCGTTGCAGGTCAGCACGTAGCGGTCCTGGGCCATGCCGCTCACGCTCACCTGCAGGCGCTCCAGGGAAGAGTCCACGTAGCGCGCGGTGCCGCCGACGGCGCCTTCCTCGCCCATCACGTGCCAGGGTTCCAGCGCCTGACGCAGCTCCAGCGCCATGCCCTGCACGGCGAAATCGCCGAGTTTCGGGAAGCGGAACTCGAAATGCGGGGCGAACCACTCCGGCCGCAACGGATAGCCGTGCCGGTCCATCTCGTAGAGCACGTCGTGGAAGTCCTGGGCGACGAAGTGCGGCAGCATGAAGCGGTCGTGCAGTTCGGTACCCCAGCGCACCAGGCGCTGCGGCCGGTACGGCTCGTCCCAGAAGCGCGCGATCAAGGAGCGCAGCAGCACCTGCTGGGCCAGACTCATCTGCGCGTGCGGCGGCATCTCGAAGGCGCGGAATTCGAGCAGGCCGAGGCGGCCGCTAGCGCTGTCCGGCGAATACAGCTTATCGATGCAGAACTCGGCGCGGTGGGTATTGCCGGTGATATCCACCAAGAGGTTGCGCAGCAGGCGGTCGACTAGCCACGGCGGGCAGTCGGCGCCCGGCTCGGGCATCTGCCGGAAGGCGATCTCCAGTTCGTAGAGCGAGTCGTTGCGCGCCTCGTCCACCCGCGGAGCCTGCGAGGTCGGGCCGATGAACAGGCCGGAAAACAGGTAGGACAGCGACGGGTGGTTGTGCCAGTAGCCGATCAGGCTGCGCAACAGATCCGGCCGGCGTAGGAACGGCGAATCGGCCGGGGTCGCGCCGCCGAGGACGAAGTGGTTGCCGCCGCCGGTGCCGACGTGGCGGCCGTCGATCATGAACTTCTCGCTGGTCAGCCGCGACTGGCGCGCCGCCTCGTAGAGGTACTCGGTGCGCTCGACCAGTTCGTCCCAGTTCTCCGCGGGGTGGATGTTCACCTCGATCACGCCCGGATCGGGAGTGACGCGGAAATGCCGCAGGCGCGGGTCGGCCGGCGGCTCGTAGCCCTCCAGCAGCACCGGGCAGTCCAGCTCGCGGGACGTGGTTTCGATGGCCGCGACCAGCTCCAGATAGTCCTCCAAGCGATCCAGCGGCGGCATGAAGACGTATAGACGGCCTTCGCGCGGTTCGACGCAGAGCGCGGTGCGGACGATGTTGGCGGCCGACTCGAAGGGCGCCGGTGCCGTCGCCTGGCGCAAGCCTTCGCCCGTAGCGCCAGGGCTGTGCGGGGAAGCGCCGGAGCCCGACCCTTCGCCCTTCGCGGCCGGGTGGGTGGGCGACGCGCCGCGCAGTTGCCGGAGGATCTGCTGACGGCTCGGCAACGGCGGGAAGAACTGGTTGGGGTCCGGCGCATGCACGTAGGGCTGATCCATGTCACGGGCCCAGGGCAGCGAATCCAGCGGCAGGCGCCAGCCCAGGGGCGAATCGCCGGGGATCAGCCGGCAGTATTCGTCGCGCAGGAACCAGGCGCCGGTCAGCCAATGGCTGCCATCGAGGCTGCGCATCAGCGGCAGGACGTGTCCGACCGCATGCTCCAGGCCCTGCTGGAAGACCCGGCGCAGGCGCTCGCGCTCCAGCGGATCGGCCAGCCGCGTGTCCGCGGGGGTGACGTTCTCCGGCAGGCGACGCTCGCGCCAGAGGTAGTACAGCCAGTCCTCGTAGGCTGGGAAGAAGTGCTCGCCGGAAACCCCGAGATAACCGCAGAGGATATTGAGAAAGCGCGCGCCCAATTGCGCGTCGGCCCCGTAGTGACGAGTCTCGTCGGCATACAGCGCCGGGTCCTGCCAGACCGGCTCGCCGTCCTTGCGCCAGAAGCAGTTGAGCGACCAGCGCGGCAGTTGCTCGCCCGGATACCACTTGCCCTGGCCGAAGTGCGCCAAGCCCTGCGGCGCGTAATGCGCGCGCAGGCGATGGAATAGGTCGGCGGCCAGGCGGCGCTTATTCGGCCCCATGGCCTCGGTGCTCCACTCGGGATCGTCCGGGTAGTCGAGGGCGATGAAGGTCGGTTCGCCGCCCATGGTCAGGCGCACGTCGCCGCGCAGCAGGTCGGCGTCGACCTGGTGGCCGAGGTCAAGGATCGCCCGCCACTGCTCCTCGCTGTAGGGCCGGGTGACCCGAGGCGCCTCCCAGATGCGCTCGATGCGCATGTCGTGGGAGAACTCGCATTCGCACTCGTCGACCAGCCCGCTGATCGGCGCCGCCGAGGACGGCTCGGGACTGCACGCCAGCGGGATATGCCCCTCGCCGGCGAACAGCCCGGAAGTCGGATCGAGGCCGATCCAGCCGGCGCCCGGCAGGTACACCTCGCACCAGGCGTGTAGGTCGGTGAAGTCCACCTCGGTACCGCCGGGACCGTCGAGCGACTTCACGTCGGGCTTGAGCTGGATCAGATAGCCGGAAACGAAGCGCGCCGCCAAGCCCAGATGGCGCAGCAGTTGCACCAGCAGCCAGGCCGAGTCGCGGCAGGAGCCGGAGGCCTTCTCCAGGGTCTCCTCGGGACTCTGCACGCCGGGCTCCAGGCGGATCAGGTAGCGCACATCGCGCGCCACGCGCTGGTTCAGGTCGACCAAGAAATCGACGCTGCGGGTCGGCTTGTGTTCAATGCCGGCCAGATAATGGGCGAACAGCGGCGTTGCCGGCAGTGTCACCCGGTAGGGCGCCAGTTCGCGCCGCTCGCCCTCGGTGTAGTCGAAGGGAATGGTTTCGGCGTAGGGCTCGAGGAAGAAGTCGAAGGGATTGAACACCGCCATCTCGGCGACCAGGTCGACCTCGATCTTCAGCTCGCGGGTCTTCTCCAGGAACACCAGACGTGCCAGGTAATTGCCCTGCGGGTCCTGCTGCCAGTTGATGAAATGCTCGCCCGGCGCCACCTTCAGCGCATACGAAAGGATGCGGGTGCGGCTATGCGGTGCCGGACGCAGCCGGACGATTTGCGGCCCTACGTTGACCTGCCGGTCGTAACGATAGTGGGTGACATGGTGCAAAGCGACATGGATCGACAAGGCGGGCCTCCTGCGTGGCCAGAGCGATGACTGTGCGGAAGATGTTAGCAACTAACATACCTACATCTTTATGTCACCGCAGGGAACTTTACACCTTCGTTTTGGATCTGCGAACGGCGAGGCGAAGCCTCATGCGAGCCCAAAGGGTACATGTCTCCGCCTCCTGCCCACCTGTCGGGAAACCGGCCGAATTCTAGCAAGCACCCCGCGACGAAGCCGCCCGCCTCCCGTGCCGCCCGCCGCAATTCTCCCGCTATAATCGCCGCCGCCCCAGCCGAGCCACCTACGAAGCATGCCAGTTCCCCTTCCCCTCAGCGGCCCGCGACTGCTCGAGCGCTTCCGCGCTCTCGACGACTTCCTGCTCGAACATCAGGCGTTCTGGCGGCCACGCCCGTTCAACCTGCTGCGACTACCCTGGGAAGAACGGCACTCCGAACTGGCCGCCTGGCTGCGTCGGCGCTCCCTAGAAGACGCCGAGGCCGCCCACAATCATCCAGAACGCTTGGATGCGCCCGCGCCTTTCGCCATGCTGGCTGCCGCCTCGCTCGCCCTCGGCGAGACCGGTGAGTTGCCCGCCACGGCCGAGGATGCGGCCCCGGAGCGCTTCGCGGTCGATGTGCCGGGGCGTAAGTGGCAGCAGATCCGCTACTTCGCCAGTCGCCTACGGTTCGCCAGCCAGCCCAGCCACTGGCTCGACTGGTGCGCCGGCAAGGGCCACCTCGGCCGCGCCCTGGCCCACGACGGCACACCCCTAACTTGCCTGGAACACGACGCCGAACTGGTCGCATCCGGCCAAGCGCTCAGCGACCGCCTGGAACTGACGGCCCGGCACCGGCTGCAGGACGTGCTCGCCGACGATGCCGCCGCCCAGCTCGACGCCAGCCACACCCCGGTGGCGCTGCATGCCTGTGGCGAACTTCACACGCGCCTGCTGCAACTGGCCAGCGCCGTCGGCTGCCGGCAACTGGCGGTGGCGCCCTGCTGCTACAACCGTATCGACAGCGCCGATTACCGGCCGCTGTCCGATGCCGCCCGCGCCTCGCGGCTGCAACTGTCCCGCGACGACCTGCGCCTGCCACTCAGCGAAACCGTCACCGCCAGCGCCAGGGTCCGGCGCCAGCGCGATCAGTCGATGGCCCGCCGCCTGGCCTTCGACCTGCTGCAACGGGAATTGCGCAGCATCGACGCCTACCTGCCGACCCCCTCGTTACCCGTCGCCTGGCTGCAAAAAGACTTCGCCAACTACTGCCGCGACCTCGCCGCCCTCAAGGATCTCCCCATTCCCACAACGCGCGACTGGCAAGCTCTGGAAGCCCGGGGCTGGCAGCGCCTGGCCGAAGTGCGCAACCTCGAACTGCCGCGCGCCCTGTTCCGCCGCCCTCTGGAACTCTGGCTGCTACTCGACCGTGCCCTCTACCTCGAGGAACAGGGCTACGAAGTCCGCCTGGGCCGCTTCTGCCCCCCCCGACTGACCCCGCGTAACCACCTGCTGCTGGCCGAACGGGTTACCCACATTACCTGTGGATAACTATGTTGATGATTTCCCGAAAACCCCACCCAAAGCCCACCAATAGTGCCATCCGGATCGCTGCGCACTTTTCGACCTAAAGATAAAAAATCAATAAAAACAAGTACTTGAAAAAGCGACCAAAAGTCGCACGATATGACGGACCAAGAGACTTGCCAAGCCCCGCCGATGTGAATAAACGAAACGGCAAAGCCCATCGACCCCGCACAGACGCAGCCAATCATTTACTCGGCAAATCAAAAGGCTATAATGGCCACCCTTCTCCGCCGGTATAGCTCAGCAGGTAGAGCAACTGACTTGTAATCAGTAGGTCCCGGGTTCGATTCCTGGTGCCGGCACCACAAACACTAATCCGATTGCTCCCGAGTTCACCCGGAAGCGACGGAAACCCAGAGAAACCGGCCTTAGAGCCGGTTTTTTTTGTGCCTGTGTTCTCCCGCCTTCGTCTAGATACCCCCAAGGTTTAGGGGTACGCTTAGGGGTACGTCGGTTCGATTTGGAAACGTACCCCTATGGCGCGCACTGTTACCCCGCTCACAGACTCCAAGTGCGAGGCCGCCAAGCCACGCGACAAGGATTACAAGCTGTTCGACGGGCAAGGGCTTTTCCTGCTGGTGAAGCCGTCTGGCGTGAAAACCTGGCGCTTGAAGTTCACCCGCACCGATGGCCGCGAAGGACTGGCCACCTTCGGCAACTATCCGGCGCTTGGCCTGAAAGCCGCCCGCGACCGACGCGCCGAAGCCCTGGAGCTGCTGGCCCACGGGCAAGACCCCATCGAGGCCGCCAAGCTGGCCAAGATCGAAGCGGCGAACGCCCGCACCAACACATTCGAGGCGCTGGCGCGGGAATGGCACGCGACCTGCTCCCGCAAATGGTCGCCCGGCCATGCGGAAACCGTGCTGCGCCGCATGGAGCTTCATCTGTTCCCGACGCTGGGCGCTCGCCCCGTGGCCGATCTGAAAGCCCGCGACCTGCTGGCGCCGCTCAAGGCTGCCGAGAAGCGCGACACCTTGGAGCTTGCCAGCCGCCTGCGCCAGCACGTCACCGGCATCATGCGCATGGCGGTACAGGCCGGACACATCGACAGCAACCCGGCCAACGACCTGCAAGGCGCGACAGCGACGGGAAAGGTCCAGCACCGCCCGGCGTTGCCCCTGGAGCGCCTGCCCGAGCTTCTGGGGCGCATAGAAGCCGATAGCGGTCGCCGGCTGACTCGCCTCGCCGTGACTCTCACCTTGCACGTATTCATCCGCTCCAGCGAACTGCGCTTTGCCCGCTGGGAGGAAATCGACTTCGAGCGCGCCCTGTGGACGATCCCCGGCGATCGCCAGCCCATCGAAGGCGTTCGCTACTCCCACCGGGGCGCCAAGATGGCCACGCCGCACCTTGTCCCCCTGAGCCGGCAGGCGCTGGAGCTGCTGGTCGAAGTGCGCCAACTGACGGGCCGCCTCGATCTGGTGTTCGCGGGCGATCACGATCACTGGAAGCCCATGAGCGAAAACACGGTGAACAAGGCCCTGCGCCGTATGGGGTACGACACACAGAAAGAGGTATGCGGCCATGGCTTCCGGACTATGGCCTGTTCTGCCCTGGTGGAGTCGGGGCTGTGGAGCCGTGACGCGGTAGAGCGGCAGATGAGCCACCAGGAGCGCAACAGCGTGCGTGCCGCCTACATCCACAAGGCCGAGCACATTCAAGAGCGCCGGCTTATGTGCCAGTGGTGGGCGGACTACTTGGACGCCTGTCGGGAGCAATTCGTGACCCCCTTCGAGTTTGCCCACCGGGGCGAGGATGCCGGCAATGTGGTGACGATCAAGCGCAAAGTTTGATCTGACAGCGCGGCATATTCGCAACCTGTCGCAACGCTGCGCAACCCAGGCGACCGGCAAGGCTATAATGCGCCATCACTGTTGATTCATACAGAAAGCGAGTTACCGGCCAGCCTAGCCCGACGGGGCGAAAAGCGGACTTCCCATCCGCCTGGCTGGCCGACCTATTCAGGGTGGGAGCGCCTGGGAGGGCGTTGAATGGAGAAAGTTTACCGGCTGCTTGATTGGGTGGACATGGCGCAGGCTGTGGATTGGCTGCAAGACATGACAGAAACACCGGTTACCGAATACCAACTATTTCAATTATGTGAGGCAGGAAAGTGCGCGGTATATGCTCGTATCGAAGATGTGAGCGGAGCAAGTAAAGGATTACGCAACGGCGCAGCTGGCAAGTTTCCTGTGACAAGCTGCGATTATAAAAAAGGGCTAGTTCTGTTCGATGAAGTTGAACCAAGAGGTATTCAGCAAATACTGAATGCCACTGAGCTTAAAAAAGCTGGAACATCAACACATGTCGAGCTTGAAATGATTGGGGAAGTGATCACCATAAAACATTCGCATACGGGAACACACCGTACCGCATGCTTAGCGCAATGGCGCGCCACTGTAGGAATGCGCGACTGCCTCATAACATTCAAAGCCAGCGATATACAATCCCTTGCTGAAAAGATGAATATGACGGCGGAGCAGTATTTAGATTCAACCGAGATTGAATATCTACGCAAGGAGCTGGAAGCGGCAAAAGATAGAGTTTTAGCAAATCACAGCACTATTAGAGAAATGGAGCATGAGGCTGTAAAGCTGTGCCAGCAACTAGACCAGGAGCGAGCAGCCAGAGAAGCAGAAGCCTTAGAGCAAGCCAAGTTTCATGCTGTCGAGCTGGAAGAGATGCGCAAGCAAATCAGCCTTTACAATGAAGAAATTAAATATCTATGTCAGCTTTTTGAGAAGTCGGAGGCCAATAAACGCGTCGAGCTTGAAGACGCAATGTCGATAATACGTGAGCTGAGTGATAAGGCTGGAAATGCCGAACTGCTACAAGCCAAGCTTGAAGTATTGCATGAAAGGTATGAAGCAGAGAAAGCAGTACGCGAAGCCGCAGAGCGGCGAGCAGAGCGAGCAGAAGCAGAGGCCAAGCCTCCCCACCTGCTGGCCATCACCGGGCTTCTGGAGTTGCTGTTAGACAACAGCCGGACACGCTACACCCAAGGCTCGGCAGCAGAGGCAATCGAGGCACTACACCCGGATTGGAAGGGCGCCAGCGCCAGCAAGCTGACCAAGCTATTTGCAGAAGCCAAGGCCGTAGCGAAAGAAGCCGACAAGGTAGCCCAAGCCAAGGCTGAAGCCAGAGAAGCCGCCGCTAGTAGGGCAACGGCAAGAAATACCGCAAAGTCCTAACCCAGCATTTTGCAATTGCAAAAATTGGTTTTGCAGTTGCAATGACCGGTACCGTCCCTATCCCTAACGTTTGCTCCAGTCGCAACACAGGAGTAACCGACGTGACCGCTACCAACCCCGCCGCAACGCCCTATAACACCCAGACGCCAGCCCTTCCCGAGCTGTGGACGATGGCCGAAGTGGCGCGCCTGATGCGCCGCACCCGCTCCGGCGTGGACAAGCTGCGCGCCCGTGATCCAAGTTTTCCCAAGCCCTTGAAGGACGGCGACAACCGCCGCAGCCGCATCTACTTCGTGCGTTCGGAAATCGAGGCGTACTTGGCTGCCCGCCTGGAAGCGCGTGAGGTGGCCTGACATGAAAAAGGCGACCCGTCCCGAAGAACAAAGCCGCCTGCTGCAAGGCCAGTCTATCACCGCCAGCGCCAGCCTCGACGTGCTGCTGGTGGATATGCCGACCAAGATCGCCCGCATCCTGGCCTACATGTTGGTGTCCTGTAACTCGCTGAACCGCTTCGAGGCCGAACTCCTGGGCGACCACTGCCTGAACTCGACCGTGGCGAAGCTGGCGAACCAGTACGGCCTGGAGTTCCAGCGCCAGCCGGAGAAGGTATCCAACCGCTGGGGCGCTCCCTGCGACGTGACCCGCTACAGCCTGCCGGAGAGTCAGCACCAGCGTGCCCGTGCCGTGCTGGCGCTGCTGAGCAAGCCGGCCAAGGGCCGTAAGGAGGTGACGGCATGAACGCACGCATCATCCCCTTCGAGTACGAAGGCCAGCCGGTACGGTTCAACGCCGAGGGTTGGCTCCATGCGACCGAGATTGCCGAGCGGTTCGGCAAGCACCTGCGCAACTGGCTCGACAGCGCCGAAACCCTGGAGTACGTCCGTGCCCTGGACGAACTCCAGCATCCTGATGATGGGCCGTCCGCAATCTCAAATGTCCGTGATTCCGGATATTTGAAGACCCGACGCGGGAACAACGGCGGGACGTGGCTTCACCCGAAGTTGGCCGTCGCGTTCGCCCGCTGGATCAGTCCGAAGTTCGCCGCCTGGTGTGACATGCAGATTGACGCCCTGCTGCGAAGTGACGGGAAGCCTTGGGCGAGCGCCAGGCGCGAGGCTGCCCTCGGCTACCGGGCCATGTGCGATGCGCTGGCGCTCCACCATGAGGCCCGTGGCAAGACGCCCCAGCGCCATCACTTCATCAACGAGGCCCGGCTTATCAACGAGACGATCACCGGGGCTTTCGCTGGCCGTAGCCGCGAGCAACTGAGCGCCGCCGAGCTGGAGCTTGTCACCCTGGTCGAACTGCGCGACACGGCGCTGATGGGCACCGGCATGCCCTACGCCGAGCGCAAGGCCAGCCTGAGCCAGTACATGCAGACGTTGCAGGGCAAGCGTCTGGAAGGAGGCCGCGCAGCATGACGACCTACACCGGACACCGCGTAGAAGACCACGAGGATTTCATCCTGGAGCAGCTTCTGCCGCTGATCGTCGACCATGCTGGTGCCAGCGATACCCCGACGGAGGTAGTCGCCTTCGCTGTGCTCCTGGCCCTGGCGACGGTCCTGCAAGCTAGAGGGCTGGGCCGTGACGTGCTGGTGCGCGCCATCGACGCCGCCCGCTTGCAGCCCCACGAAATCCATGACGAACCGGAGGGCTTGCAATGATGCCGCTCGCCACCACACGCGCTAGCCAGCGCCTGGACAATGAAAAACGCGGGGCCACGGCAGATCGCTGCCCCCGCGCTACTGGCTCAACCTTGAGGGGAGCCAGATTCCTGCCGGCTGGCGCCGGTGACAGGCTGGGAATCTACGCCTACCCCAATGCGGTTGATAGCCCGAGCCCGAGCAACGGACTCATGCACCTTGGCAATGAACTCTGCGTCGTCGCCAGCTTCCTCGATGCAAGCCTCAAGGTAGAGCGCAATGTCCTCCTCGGTTTTGAGATGGTCGATAACGTCCCACCTGGTGAGTCTGATAGCCATGCCGCTCTCCTGAAGTTGCCGATCTACTCGGGCGAATGCGTCTTCAGCCAGTCCGCCAGGGTGGCATCCATGCGGGTCTGCCAGCCGGGGCCAGACGCCATGAAGGCTCAAGGCGCATGCTTTGCCAGGTCTTCAGCCATGCGTGTCTGCCAGCCCGGCCCCGTGGCCTTCCAACGTTCCAGCACGTCCGGCGGCAGGCGCAGTTGTATCGCCACCTTCGCCGGCTTCCTGCCGGGGCCGCGCCGCCCTGGGGTACGGCCCAGCACCGTATCGCCCCGCTTCATCACGGCCCCGGCCCAGTCATCGGGCGTGGTGCGCGGGTTGTCGCGGTCCGCTGCAATATCGTCATCCGCCAGTGCCTGCACACGGTTCAGGTCTGTGCGGTCTTCCCGGTCACTCACCGGGGTGGTGTTGCCAGTAGTAGCGCGCTTCATGCGTGTCTGCCTTGCGGATACTGATGATGTGATCGGCCTCACCGCGTGGAGTGTGAACCACCACCACAACCACAAGGCCCCGGTAGACGCCAAGCGTTTGCAGACGGGGTTCACCGTAGGCTTCCCGCGTGTCTTCGCGGGAGATCGTGAAACCGGCCAGCACTTCCTCGGCAATGACCAAATCCAGCCCGTGCTTACGGAGATTGGCGGCGCGCTTGGCAGGGCTGAAAGTAATCATGATCTTAATGTATATGTTATTTGCTGGAAAAACCAGCAAACTCCATATGCATTTTATTGCCCGAGTATTGACCCGACCAGCCGCCAACGCTACGGTTCGCCCGTCACGGTAAGTCCCGTGGCCGGCCGTCGCGGGCCGATCAACTCTAGGCGCTACAGCGCCCACCATCCCATTGCAGGCGCTTTTTTTGTGCCCGCAGTGTCGTGTTATGGCGGCTGTGCGTGGGAAGCCTTCGGGCTTGCCGGGTTCCTAGAGTCCCGGTCCGCGAACCTGCGCACAGTCGCCACCAGTTACCGCGTCGCGGCGGTAGGTGGCGGCTCCTCAACTCTAGGAGCTTCACCCATGACCCAACGTCACGTCCTTACCCTCAATCCGTCCAAAGCCCGCGCCGCCGCGCATCGCGCCATGGCCCTTGCCGCCCTGCGCGCCGATTCCTCCCTGTACGTCCGCCTGCGCCGCTACAACCACCACATCAACATCGCCCGCGCCCTGGAAGCTCAGGGGGTGGTCCTGTGATCGCCGTCCAGTTGATCAACAGCACCGGTCGCGTGCTGGGCAATCTGCGTCTTCCGTCCCACCTGAGCCTCGCCGACCTAGAGCGTCTGGCCCTGGCTGCCGGCTCTCCGTCGCTTGAGAAGCACGTCGAGCAGCAGCTTGCCGCCGAGGTTCGTACTCGTGCCCTGGAAGTGGGGGTGGTGGCATGAGCACCATCGTCCGCACCACTGACGCCATCGCCGATGAAGCAATCTGCACCATTGCCTTTGGCCAAGAGCATTCGACCTGGCTGTCCGCCCTGATGACCGCCATCCGCCTCGACGCCGAGCACAACCAAGGCCGCTGCGTGGCCGATCTGGCCACCCTGGGGCACTACCTGGCCAGCGACTGCGCCAACTACCTGGACACGCAATCCAGCGACCTTCGCCGCGAGCTGGACGCGCAGGAGGTGGCGAAATGATCCGCTCCGACTGGAATGCCCTGTTGACGAACCACGAAACCATCGAAGCCATGAGCCCGGAGAAGCTGTTGCAGGTCGGCGGTGCGGTCATCCAGAAGGCTCGCGCAGTCGAGACCAACGTGCTGGCCGAGGCTGGCGAGCGCTACCACGTTGGAGCCCTTTCCATGCTCAACATCGGCACGGATGGCCTTCATCAGGGCGGTCAGCCAGCCGATGCTCTCGCGGGTACCGCGTAGCTGGTCCAGCGCGGCATAGGCGATGGTTACGGTAATGCTGCTGGCCTCGGTCACCGCGCACCTCCTGCAGCGTCCAGGCTGCGGGCGATGGCCATGTGCGCGTTGTAGCGGCGCAGGCGGACGAACAGGGAGGAGTCGGCGCAGGGCGGCAAGGGCCATTGCTCGATGCGTCGCGGCGCGTTGCCGGAGTGCGGACGGATTGAGGGCGGGGTCGTGCTTCATGGGGTGGTATTCCAAGTTTGAGATTGGAACCGCCACCGCCTGCGGCCAAGCAGGGAATGGTGGCGGACTGTGCGGGGTTGGCCGACCGGGAAACTTGGAACCCGGCACACCCGAAGGTGTCCCCACACAGCCCACCATGACACGGCATTGCGAGCACAAAAAAAGCGCCTGCAATAGTGTTGGGGCGCTTGTGCGCCAAGTTTCGACTGGGGCGGCCAAGCCCACTGACCACGGGATTGACCGTGACGG
This sequence comes from Azorhizophilus paspali, assembly GCF_043587585.2. GTDB lineage: Bacteria > Pseudomonadota > Gammaproteobacteria > Pseudomonadales > Pseudomonadaceae > Azotobacter > Azotobacter paspali. The sequence continues at coordinate 227,329 of NZ_CP171449.1, read as the reverse complement.
GCGAACCATAGCGTTGGCGGCCGGCGCGTGCAACACCCGGTTTCAAAGTTGGGGCAGTATCCCTTGCTTGTTGTACGTACGGCATAGCCGTATCATTCTCGCCATGTATACCGTCTTCGAAACCGAAGTATTCCAGCGCCATGCGAATGCTATCTGGGCCGATGGTGAGCGTGAGGCGTTGATCACCTGGCTGGCGGCCAATCCTCTGGCCGGCGACGTGATTCCCGGTACCGGCGGGTTGCGCAAGGTGCGCTGGTCGCGGGCAGGGATGGGCAAGCGGGGCGGAACGCGCGTGATCTATTACAACGCGCTCGCCGATGGCCATATCTGGCTGTTGATCGCCTACATCAAGGCCAAGCTCGACAACCTGCCGGTGGCCTTCCTGAATCAGTTGAAAGAGGCAATCGAACATGGATAAGGAAATGGAGCAGTTCCAGACCGATCTGCTGGAGTCCGTCCGGCAGATGAAGGCCGGCAAGGCGGCGCGAGCCACGAAAGTGGAACTCACGCCCGTGGCTGAGGCGCGCGCCAAAGTTGGCGTTTCGCAGGCCGAGTTTGCCGAACTGCTGGGGGTGAGCCTGCGCACCTTGCAGGATTGGGAACAAGGGCGGCGATCCCCTTCCGGGGCGGCCAAAACCCTGTTGCGCGTAGCTGTCAAACACCCCGAAGTGCTGCGCAACCTACAAGTGGCGTGATTGCCTGTGCGTTGATCGGAGCCGCCTACGGGCGGCTTTGCTTTGTCCAGGCGCTGCTGGGTTACCTTGGCTCCTCCACGAAAACGAGAAGTCTGGACCATCATTGCAAGCCCTCCAGTTCGTTGTGGATTTCATGGGGCTGCAAGCGGGCGGCGTCGATGGCGCGCACCAGCACGTCACGGCTCAGCCCTTGGGTTTGCAGGATGGTCGCCAGGGTCAGGAACACGGCAAAGGTGACTACCTCCGTGGGGGTGTCGCTGGCGCCGGCGTAGTCAATGATCAGCGGCAGAAGCTGCTCCAGGATGAAATCCTCGTCGTCCTCGACGCGGTGTCCGGTGTAGGTCGTCATGCGGCGCGGCCTCCCAGCAGGTGCCTGCCCTGCAACGCCTGCATGTACTGGAGCAGCCGAGTTTTCGGCCAATGTCCGAAACTGCCGCGGCGCCGGTTTGAGCATGGCCCGCAACTGGACCATCCGTCTCCCGCTGGGGAATGAGACGGTTTGCTCTCAGTGAGGCAGATCGGTCTGTCTCGGCTCGGCTGGTTCGAGTCGGGTTAGTTGGTCTGTTTCGACTGCTCCAACTGCCTCAGACAATCATGATAATTTCGGTAGCTTGCTCGCCTGCCGGGACTTGTAGGGACACAATTTGAAAATATTACGATCTTCTCGTTTTATTGCGGCGGGCCTGCTCTGCGGGCTGCTGGTCACTCCCCTTGCTAGCGCTGACCCCTTGCAGTTCGCATTGGTCGCCAAGCGGATTGATCATTATTTCTTCATCTCGGCCGCCAAGGGCTGCGCTGAGGCTGCCCAGGCCCAGGGCGATACCTGCCTGTTGTTGGGTGCTTCGGGGGCGTCGCATTTTCGCCGGCAAAATAAAGCCCTGGAACAGGCTTTCGCTAGAGGTCTGGATGGTATCGCCTTGTCGGTGACCCATTCAAAGTGGCTGGCCAATCACGCCCTTAAACGGGCAAACAAGACACTACTGATCACTTTCGATTCGGATTTGGAACCCGCAGAGCAGCATCTGCGTAAGGGATACGTCGGACTCGACAATCTGGCCTTCGGCCGGCAACTGGGCATGCTCGCCCAACGCCTCAGGCCACAAGGCGGAAAGCTGTGCGTCCTGAGTGGTAGCTCGCGGGACACCAACCATCGGGAGCGTCTGCGAGGCATTCGCCAGCAGTTGCGCGGTGACCAAGCCGAGAGTAGAGCAGCCGACCGGCTGAACGGACAGAATGGCTGGAGCGAGCCGAATCGCTGCCCGTTATATGACACCGATAATCAAGAGAGCGCGTTGCTCAAGCTCACCACCCTGCTGAACTCCACCAACCAGTACGACACCATCATCAGCCTTGGCAGTTGGCCAGTTCATCACGCCGATATCTATCGCCGGCAACTCGGTCCACTACTTGCCAGACTCAAGGCAAAGGGTACGTCCCCGACCATCATCATCGCTATTTCCGAGTTCGACACAGCGCTGCGCCCGCTGCTTGAAGATGGCCTAGTACAAGCCTATCTGAGCATGGAGAGCCGCGAAATCGGTCGCCAGAGCTATCGGCTACTGAAGAGCTTGGTGCGAGGCGAGCCCATTCCGGAGAGGATTTTCGTCGATAGCCACGCCTACCTATCCGAGGTGCCGTCGGATATTCCCACGGAGCGTTGAAGCACCCCATTTATCATCATTCAGCCATAGCGTGACTCCCGGTTTTTTAACTTCGCGGGCGTGAAAAAAGACTTCAGGGCACGGTCTAGGCGTACAAGGGCTGAAAGTTTCGACCTTCCCCTTCCCCATCGGCCACCAGCAACAGGCACGAACAGGATCAGGCCGGGCCATCGGCTACCTATAACTTCCCTGTGCCTTAGCGTGGCGCTGGTGCCTGCTCTGGCCTGCCGTCAGGCGCTCGCATCACCCCAATCTCACCCTTTGCGATCTTGCTGCGTCCACGGCTTGACGGCGGGCATTCATGGGGTTGGTTTTCGCAAAAGCCGGAATGCCGGCCTTTTAGGGCACCTCTAAAAACCGCCATCCGAATCATGCTGAGCGATGAAATACACTCGTGCTTGCAGCAGAGCTACCCGTCAGGCTTGACGCTCACATGGTAAAGCTGCTCGAGGCAGCGTGGCCAAAGGCCTGGATCAGGCCATTTCCAGCAGGCTGCTCATCCGTTTCAGGTTGTACACCGCCGATTTGAGCGTCAGACCAGACTCAGCCCGGGCCAGGCCGATGCCGCGCACGGCCTTGCCGCCCATCCGGGCCAGGCTGGGCAAAGACCTGTTCGACCCGGGCTCGGGGACTGGCTATGCGTTTGTTTCGTGCCTTGTCCCGTTCACCGATCGGCTTGCCGGCCTGGCCCTTGCGCTGGATGGACGGCCTCCAGCCGATTAGGTGGAGCCAGCGCTTCCGGGGTCTGGACAGCTTGTAGCGAAGTACGACTTGCCGTGTTTCTTCGTCCCGCGCCTCGACATCCTTTTGCCGGCGCTTGGCGGGCGACCATTCGACCGGTACGGCCTGCTCTTTCACCATGGCCTGCTCATCGGCCGTGTTGTGCTGGATCGGTGCCCGGATAATGCTGGCATCGATGATCTGCCCCTCGCGAGCCCGCAAGCCGTGCTCCTGCAACTGACGCTGCACCTCGGCAAAGATCCGATGCTCGACGTGGGCCTGTACCAGGCGCTCGCGAAAGACCCAGATCGTGTTGCGATCCGGCACTCGGCCGGCGTTTTTCAACCCGGCAAAACGCTGGAAACTCATGCGCTCGAGCAGTTGGAACTCCATCTGCTCGTCGGACAGGTTGAACAGTTGCTGGAGCACCAGCAGGCGCGTCATCAGCTCTGTTGGATAAGGTGGCCGACCGCCCTTGGCGCGGCTGGAGCGAGGCGCTCTGCGTCGATCTCGGCTGCCAGGGCGGCAAAGTCCACATGCTTGTCCAGTAGAGCCAGTGGGTCGCCCAGGCTATCGAGCTTGGCTTCTCGCTCCTGGTCGGCAAACAGATTGAACATCGGCAGGCTCCGGGGGATCAACAAACCGTCGAGTTTACCCTCGGGACGCGAGGGTTTTTAGAGGTGCCCATTAGTGGGATCCGCTGTCGGTTTGCGCCGGCTGCGAGGCGTCCCTCACCTGCAGGAGCGCCTTCGCTGAAATTTGGTAAAGCCAAGACTCTCAAGCTATTGTTTTTGGGTCGCCGAAGAACAAACGGATCGAATTTTGTAAGGAAGCTTAGACATGCCACGCATACTCAAGACCGCACAGATTCTCACGGAAGTATATGGTGCAATTTTAAAGTCAGTTGGACAGCGTTCAGTTATCGTGTTGAAAGCGTTGGCTAAATCTGAAGGACACTTAAAAAACGGTGTCATCTGTGTGGGTATAGGACTCTCTCAGACTTAGTGAACCCTTTGACACTTCCTCAGTACCTTGATGCTAAAGGGCTTGTTTTGTATGTGGGGATGTCGCCAGGAATGACTCAAAATTTCACATATAGCAATGGACGGGGAAAGAGGTTTGAATACGGGGCAGGCTCGCAGGCATTTAAAAATTTTGTAGAGAGCAGCTTGAGCTCTATCGCACCAGTCATATTTTGCCCTGCCCAACCAAGACCTGCTGGCCCTCGTAATAAAGATGACGAGGTTTCATTTATCGGCGGGAGCCATGTAGGCAACGCGGGGTGCGCAGAAAAGCAAATTATGTATGACGTGATGGAAATACGCCAAGGTGGTTTATTAGGTATCGGCAATACGGCGTTCCCCGATCCTGATTCACCAGACAAGAGCTTGCATAGCTATATTCTTAGAAAGGCAGATGGTACTTTCTACATTTGTCCGTGCAAGACCTGCCAGGTAAGGCTGGACTACTACGGCATCAAAAATTTCGATCTGTAAATAATCCATCTCACCCGCATATCTGAGGGTAAAGACACCGCAGGATGAACCTGGTTGAGTCCGCCAAGCAAAAAACCTGGGCATCATCTGAGGTAATCTAATCCGAAGCGAAGCCCTTTAGTATTAATTACCCTTCCACCGAAAAAGACCTTTCCATTGAACGGCTGACCTCCAGTCAACAACTATGCACCCAACGTCATTCGTTAGGCGCATGCTCATGACTGTTCTTTTGATTGTTGAGTCGCCGGCAAAGGCAAAGACCATCCAGAAGTACCTTGGCTCAGGCTACGAGGTACGAGGTACGAGGTACGAGTCAGTATCGGACACATCCGCGACCTTCCCGAGAAGTCACTTGGAATTGACCTTGATACATTCTCAGCTAAGTACACGGTTTTGCCAGGTAAAAGCAAGGCCGTGAGCGGACTTCGCGCGCGCAAAGAAGCTGTCTCAGAGGTTCTGCTGGCAACTGACCCTGATCGCGAAGGCGAGGCGATCGCCTGGCATCTGGCCCAGGTACTCAAGCTGAAGAATCCGAAGAAGATCACCTACCAGGAGGTCACAAAGAAGGCTCTGCTAACAGCCATTGAGTGTCCCCGTGGACTCGACATGGCGATGGTCAACGCACAGCAGGCCCAGTGGCTCTCTCGAAGCTGATGAACAGCTTGAAGAGCGCATCCAGCCGCCGAATGAAGCAGCTACACCCTGAACTGGTCGCACCGGCATACTGGAGCAATGCCTTGTGGAGCCCCAGCTATTTTGCCGGCAGCGTCGGCGGCGCTCCTCTTGCAGTACGAGCAGCAGATGAGGCCGCTATAGGGAGGCTTCGCCTCCCGCGCTATTCATCCCCGCACTAGAAGTATGGGGCTTTCCGCGCATTTCGGTAATCGAGGCCGGCGCGCGGGGGGAGAACAGCGCTTCGACGTGAAAGCCGCGCCGGAAGCTTTTTTGCGAACGAAACAAAGGAGGCGGGGTGACCCCCGCCTCCTTGTCTATTTCCCTCTTCCCTGGTTCACCATCCTGGTGAATCGCTATCCTGCGATGTCCCTGGCTGCCATCCCCGTCAGCCGACGTCGTTCCATCGACGTGGGGTTGATATTAACCCCTCCATATAAAGGGACAAGCAGTCGAAAATCGCACTCCGTCCGTGCTTGTGTTGCGGTGCAGCAAAAGGCCCCGCGCTTTTCAATCGCTTGGCACTTGGCCGGCATGCGGTAGAGCTCTTCCAGCCTACCGCACGCATGGTCGATGTCTTACAAGGCCTGGCGGAAAGCGGGCGCTGGCACCTATCTGTACAGCCAGCATTCGAGTACCTCGAGGTTGGCCACCACGATCTGCTGGACGGCGGGCCTGGGTTCGATCTCGGCGGTATCGCTCTGGAAGCACTGCAACACGTACTGCACCAGGGCGCCGCGGCTGGCGATCGCCAGGTGCCCGTCGCGTATGCCGTAGTCGCTCTCGATGATCGCTTTCTGCTGCGCGCTGAGGCGCGGGTCCGGTTTGATCCGGATCGTTATCTCGGTGTTCCAGCCTTCGTCTTCGTCCCGGCCATGGATCGAGGCTTCCAGCAACTCCGGCGCGCCGCGCAGGCGGCCCGGCACGAAGTCGCGGTAGGCGCGGTTCTTCTTGCAGTAGGCGTGGACGAGCCAGCGCATCCCGGTGTAGGTCAGGGTCTCGGGGCTGGAATGGCAGCGGGAGTGCCGCGGGCTGCATACCGAACGGGGATACTGCGAATGCCTGGAAACGCAATTGGCATTGCTGCGCCGGTAGGGCTGCGGTCGATCCGCTCCCGGAGCGGCTTTATGGCCAATGGCCTTGATGTTGCAGTAATCTTGCAGCCGATTTCGTTCCGCCCCGCTAACCGTGATTCAGTCCAGCACTTGCCTGGCCTGCCAGGGAACTGGCGGCAGGACCGCCGCAGCGTTGTCCGCCCGACCCGCATATTCCCCTGGCAAGGCTCCTGAACACCGCGCACCATCGCCTGATAGGAGCCTTTGTTGCCTCTTAGAAGCCGTTCGTCCATCGCCGGTCTGATCCGGCTCATCGCCTTGCTGCCCTGGTGGCTGAGCCTGTCCGCCGCCTTCGGCGCCTGGTGGTTCCTGCACCCGCTGGCCGAACAGGGCACGCTGCCGAGCCTTGACAGCCTAGCCGGGCTCGGCGATCCGGCGATTCTGGGAAAGCTGCTCCAGGAGCTGCATCGCGATCCGTGGCAGGCCATGGAGCCGCTCGTGCCGTTCGCGGCCTGGGCCGGGCAGTACCTGCTACCCGGTCTGCTAGGCATTGGCGCGCTGCTGTCCGGCGCCAGGCGCAGGAAGCGGGGCAGGCTATTCCGCAAGGCGCTGAACAACCCGAAAGCCGTTTCCGACGGGATGGACTGGCAGCAGTTCGAGCGCCTGGTCGGCGAAGTATTCCGCCGCCAGGGCTATGCCGTCGAGGAAACCGGAGCCGCCGGACCGGACGGCGGCGTCGATCTCATCGTGCGCAAGGGCCGCAAGCGCTACCTGGTGCAGTGCAAGCAGTGGCGCGCCCTCAAGGTCGGAGTCAAGGTGGTGCGCGAACTCTACGGGGTGGTCGCGGCGCAGGGAGCGGCGGGCGGCTTCGTGGTGACCTCGGGAAGTTTCACCGAGGATGCCCGGCAATTCGCCGCCAGTTGCGATCTCGCCCTGGTCGATGGCGAAACCCTGCAGTACTGGATCTCCATGGTATCGGGCCGTCCGGCTCCGGAACCCTCGTCCCGCCTCTGCCCGCTCTGCCGTTCGCCCATGGTGCGGCGCACCGTCAAGCGCGGCGGCAAGGCCGGCACTCACTTCTGGAGCTGCTCGAAGTACCCGGACTGCCGGGGGACGCGGGTGTGAGGCGCTGCCGGATTAACTGCCGGCGGACAGCGACAGAGGCGGATTTCCGCTCTTCGGGTGCCTGCGCTGCCGGCCGAGCCGTTGCGCCATCTCTATCCACCTCTTCGCAACATCGTCCGGCTATAGTCCATAGTTCGCCGTAACTTCGAGGAGCATTTCCATGCGCATCCACATCCTCTCCGACCTACACAACGAGCTTTCCCCCTTCACCCCGGCGCCGGTGGCGGCGGATGTGGTGGTGCTGGCCGGCGATATCGACGTCGGGGCGCGGGGCGTGGAGTGGGCGCGGCGGGCATTCGATTGTCCGGTGCTCTATGTGCCGGGCAATCACGAATATTACGGCGGCGCCCTGGAGGAAACCCGGCGGCGGCTGCGCGAGGCGGCGGACGAGCGGGTGCGGGTGCTGGATTTCGACGAGGTGGTGCTGGGCGGGGTGCGTTTTCTCGGCGTCACCGCCTGGACCGACTATCGGGCGACCGGCGAGGCGGTGCTGGCGCGGCAGGTCGCGCAGCAGCGGCTCTCAGACTTCCGGCAGATCCGTTGGGGCGACGGGGCGCGGGCATCGCAAGCAGAAGATTTCGCCGCCCTAGCTGATCGCGCCCACGGCTGGCTGCGCGAATCGCTGGCGCAGCCCTTCGCCGGGCCGACGGTGGTGATCAGTCACCATGCGCCGTCGCTGCGCTCGATCGCCGGCCATCCCCATGCCGGCACGCCCTTCGACGCGGCCTTCGTCAATGCCTGGGACGAATTGATGGGCGAGGGCCTCGATCTATGGATTCACGGTCATACCCATTACCCGGTCGACTACCAATTCGGCGGTACCCGGGTGATTTCCAATCCGCGCGGCTACGAAAGCGAGCGGATCGCCTTCGATCCGGGCTGCGTAGTGACGCTGCTGGAGGAGAGCGGGGTGGCTTGAGGCGCGTTCCCGGAGGGCGAGGACTTCGGCGGTCAATGGGCAGGGAAAGGCATATCCCCCTCGGGCGAGGGGGATAGCGGGGCGGACCTTACAGGGCCGCCTGGGCGGGTTGGGGAGCAGTGGCCTCGGCCTGGGCCTCGGCGGCTTCCGGCTCGACCGGCATGAAGCGCAGTTGCAGGCGCTCGCTGGTCATGGCGCGGATGTTGTTGGTCAGCTCGATGTTGTTGTTGAGCTTCTGGCCGTAGGAGGGAACGATTTTCTTCAGCTTGGCCTGCCACTCGGGAGTCCCGATCCTGTCCTTGAAGGTCTTTTCCAACACGGTGAGCATGATCGGCGCGGCGGTGGAGGCGCCCGGCGAGGCGCCCAGCAGCGCGGCGATGCTGCCGTCCGCGGCGGCCACGACTTCGGTGCCGAATTGCAAGACGCCGCCTTTCTCCGGGTCCTTCTTGATGACCTGGACGCGTTGGCCGGCGGTCAGCAGTTTCCAGTCCTCGGCCTTGGCCTGCGGGAAATACTCGCGCAGTTCCTTGATGCGTTCTTCCTGGCTGAGCATCAACTGGCCAATCAGGTAGGTGCTGAGCGGCAGGTTGTCGAGGCCGGCGTGCATGATCGGCATGAAGTTGTCCGTGCTCAGCGAGCGCGGCATATCCAGCAGTGAGCCCTTCTTCAGGAACTTGGTGGAGAAGGTGGCGAAAGGTCCGAACAGGATTGCCCGCTTGCCGTCGATCACGCGGGTGTCCAAATGCGGCACGGACATCGGCGGGGCGCCGACGGAGGCCTTGCCGTAGACCTTGGCCAGGTGGCGTTCGACGACCTCGGGGTTGGTGGTGTAGAGGAACTGGCCGCCTACCGGGAAGCCGGCGTAGCCGTCGGCCTCGGGGATGCCGGTCTTCTGCAGCAACGGCAGCGCGCCGCCGCCGGCCCCGATGAACACGAACTTGGCCTTGACGGTCTTCTCCTCGCCACCCTTGGCCAAGTCGGCGACCGTCACGTTCCAGGTGCCATCGTCATTGTGCGCGAAGTCGCGTACCTCGTGCTTGAGGTTCAGCGTGACGTTGCTGTGCTTGGTCAGCGCACCCATCAACTGGCGGGTGATTTCGCCGAAGTTGACGTCGGTGCCAATCGGCATGCGCGTCGCGGCGACCTTCTGGTCGGCCGGGCGGCCCTCCATCACCAGCGGCGCCCATTCATTGATGGTCGCGTGGTCTTCCGTGTACTCCATGCCGCGGTACAGGGAGCTGTGCTGCATCGCCTCGTGGCGTTTCTTCAGGAAGGCGACGTTTTCGTCGCCCCAGACGAAGCTGATGTGCGGCACGTCGTTGATGAAGGATTTCGGATTGCTCAGCACGCCCTTGTCGATCTGGTGGGCCCAGAACTGCCGGGAGATCTCGAAGGATTCGGTGACCGCCAGCGCCTTGCTGATGTCGACATGGCCGTCGGGTTTCTCGGAGGTGTAGTTCAGTTCGCAGAACGCCGAGTGGCCGGTGCCGGCGTTGTTCCAGGGGTTGGAACTTTCCTCGGCGACCTGGTCGAGACGTTCGTAGATGTCGATCGTCCAGTCGGGCTCCAGCTCCTTGAGGTAGGTGCCGAGGCTGGCGCTCATGATGCCGCCGCCGATCAGCAGGACGTCCACGGTCTTCTCCGCGTCGTCCTGCTTGGCGCAGCCGACGATGCTGGCGCACAAGAAGGTCAATAACAGTTTCTTCATAAGACGGACCTGTTGAAGTTATGAATAGATTTCGCAAGGCTGCGGCGAGCACTGGTTCGCGCACTGCCGATGGCCGGGTCGGGATCGCCGACGCGCGCCTGCCATTACTGTCGATAAAGCTGGCGCATCCGGATCAACTGTTGTTCTTGTTCGCCACGGCCCTGACCGTCGTGCCTTTCGGCCACCTATCCGGGCGTCGTTCCGGAACATAGGACAGTCCTGGGCCGTTTCTCCTGGAGTCATGCCCGATTCGGACCGAGCATGGTTTCCTCGATGCGCAGGCCTTCGCATTCGAAGGCGTTCGTCGGTAGATGCGGGGCTGTCCGCATCGCACGAGGATTCGAAAGGCAGGATATATGCCATTTTTCGGAGGGTGCCGAAAAATCCATGTCCTGGAGCAATGGGTCGGCATTTTTCAGCCATATGTGGCGAAATGTCGCCAGGAGTAGGGTGGCCAATTCGTCCGGGACGGCGGAATTCCGCCCGTACTCATGAATGCGAACGCATGTGGACATGCCGGCCGGATCGGACGGACAGCAGGCGCCGGCACTGGCCGAAAGCGGAACGAGGCGCGAGACTGGGAGGGAGGGCTTGCGCTATTCGCAAGGCAGCGTACGGGAGCTGCGGGAGTTTCCTGGCAGCCGATCCGGATGTTGTCCACAGTCCTGTATCCAGGATGGAGTCGTTTTCATGAAAGCCGAGCATCTGTATCTTCTCGCCGATATTTCCAGCCGGCCGACGGCTAGCGCGCGCACCCGCTTGATCGCCATCCGCCGTCTCTGTCGGGCCTTCACCCAGGAGTTGGAAGCCATCGACGCCGAGCGTCGCGCCCTGAGACGACAGGCCGGCAGGCTGCGCGTCTTTCTGCCGTTCACCGGGCTGGCGGTGAGCGATCTGGAGCAGCAGGCCAGCACCTGCCGGCGCGACGCGCGGCACGATCTCCATCTGGCCCTGGCGAGCTTCGGACGCAGGCTGATGCGGGAGCGGCAGAGGATAAGCGAAACCCTGGGCTTCGACGATCTATGCGACCTACTGAACGTGAATCCCGTGCATCGCGGCGCGCTGTGCCGGCGGGCGGGCGCCGGGTTCGCGGAGATCGTCTTCATCGAGGGGCTGGAGGACAGCGCCGAACACCAGGGGACCGATTGGAAGGACGGACCGCTGTTCAACGCCTGCTACTACGCGATGATCGGGTTTCTCCGGGAAAGAGGCCTGCCGCCCGACTTCGGCCGCTACTGTACGAAGCTGCGGGAGGCGGGCAGCGAGGCGGGCCGGGCCTTGCCGTATTGAGTGCCTTCGGGCGACGTCTTCCGGCCGTGGTGGCGCCTAGCGCCTCTCCGGCGCGGGAGAGGCGGGTGTGGAACCCCTTCGAGGGCTTCGGCCGCTTGCTGGCAGGGAGGGGCGGATTCACCCGCGATGGATTGCAAGGATGGAAGCATCGTGCGCGAATCCGTCCACCGAGGCGCTATCGACCTCGTTCCTCTGGAGTTTTTTCCAGGGGAAAGTGCAGAACCTTGAGAGGGAGGCTTCCCGGCGCGGCCGGTCGAGGGCTGCCTTGAGGGCGCCAAGGGTTTTCTTCTGCGCGGCGAGATGCGGGGCGTCCTGAAGTATGGCGCCACAGCGGCTGGTTTCGGGGACCGACAGGTAGCGGGTGGCATGCCATTGTTGCTGGATGGCACTGCGCAACTCCTGGCGCAGATGAAGCAGCAAGGCTTCCGCCAGTTTCGGTTCCAGTTTCAATTCGATGAAAATGGCCTTTTCCATGGCATTTCTCGGCTAGTAACGTTGTTTTCCCAGGCAGTGGCCGTGCCGGTCGCGGTTGCGATCCGGTCCGGCCGTGCGCCCCGTGCTCGGCAGAGGAGGGCCTGCCGGCACGCGCCGGCGTGACGGGATACCGCTTGCCGCGACGACACACGGTCAGGTTCCCGGGTGCGGTTTGTCCGCCTTCGGTCAGGGTTCCTCCGTCATCGTGGGCCGTCGCATTCTCTCCACATCATCCGCATCGGCCAGGATGCCCGGCAGCACTTCGGCGCCGATCGCCAGCGACAGGTCGCGCAGGATGGAAAAGGTTAGCCTCCCGTTGGGCAGGGTGCTGGCGCCGGCCCAGCGCTGGACGGCCTGGGTCACCGTGCGCGGTTCGTAGCCGTGGGTCAGGGCGAAACGGCGGAAGTTGCTGCCTTTTTCGATCAGCCGGGCCTGGATCTGACACTTGTTCATGGCTCGGGTGTTCTCATTTGGTTAAGATGTACTCGTTGCGCGTAACGATATCTACTCTAAACGCATATGTCAAACGGTAATACTCCAAATGCGTAAGAAAAGTGCGATGGCTGTTCTGGTGCGCCTTAAAATGCTGACGGGTTGCGCGACCGATACGGCTCTGGCCTCCACGCTGGGCATAAGCCCCCAGACCCTGAGCAGTTGGAAGTCCAGGGATACCATTCCCTATGCGCTGTGCGTAGAGGTGGCCGACAAGCACGGTGTCTCGCTCGACTGGCTGCTGCTCGGCGAAGGGGCTATGAGCCGAGGTGAGGTGGAGGGGATGGCGGCCCGGGAGTCGGCGGCCGTCTACGACATCAGCCCCGGCGAGCAAGCATTGCTCGAACTGCTCCGTTCGCTCGGCGAGGGCGACCGCCAGGAGATCCGGCATGTCGCCTCGGAGAAGAGGCGCCTGATCCGCATCGAGCAGCGCCTCGAGGAACTGGCTGCGGCGGTCGCCGCCATCAAGCGGCCCGTCTGAGCATCGGGGTTCGCCACGCGCTCGGCCATCGCCGGCCGGGCAGGTCGGCTGAACGTTGCCGGGGCTCCGCTCTTTCGATCATTCCCATGGTCGCGGCCGCGCTTTTCCCGTACGCGTTCGGGGGCTTCGGAGCATTCGCGATCAACGAGAGAACTGCCGGCGTCCCGGCTTGGCAGGCAGGGATGAAACGGGCTTGTTAAGCGAAAAGCCAAAGGCTAAGGTAGCGTTATCTTTCGGCTGTATCCCTGCCGTGCCGTGGCCTGCTTCCGGTCTGTGCTAAAGAGAGCCGGGAGGCTGTGCGGCATGGGCGAAGGGGTGGCAGACCTGAGCCTATTTGTGCACCAACTGCGAGTATAGCGCAGTCTTCGTGGCGCGTCCGGGAGCGACTTTCTTTCGGAATGTCGCGCTTTCAGGGGCTCAAAGGACGGTCGTCCCTGCCGCTGGCCGCTGCCTTGTCGTGCGATCGCGACCAGTTTCAGGTTCTTGCCGGGATTTTTCCGGACTTTATCTACAAAATACAACAAAGTGTGAAGCCTATGACTGTCGAAACCCACATCTCCGCGTTCCATTCTATCTTGGCCACCTCGCACGGGATGCGCCCCGGACTGCAGGAGCGACTGAAATGACTCTGGCAATGGTCGGTGATATCGGGGGTACCAACGCGCGTTTCGCCTTGTGGCGCGATGAGCGGATCGAATCGGTGCAGACGCTGCCCGCGGCCGACTTCGCCACGCCGGAACTAGCGATCGAGCATTACCTGTCCTCCCTCGGACTTTCGTCGGGCGATCTCTCCAGCCTGTGCCTGGGTTGCGCCGGGCCGGTGTCCGGCGAGGATTTCCGCTTCACGAACAACCATTGGACCCTGAACCGCAGCGCCTTCCGTCGGACATTGGGGCTGGACAACCTCCTGCTGATCAACGATTTCACCGCCATGGCGCTAGGTATGACGCGCCTGCGCGAGGACGGACGCATCCAGATCTGTCCCGGCGCGTCGGAGCCCGGCAACCCGTCTCTGGTGATAGGGCCGGGCACCGGCCTGGGCGTCAGCACCCTGGTGCCTGACGGCGACGACCGTTGGCGGGTGCTGCCGGGCGAAGGTGGGCATGTCGATCTGCCGGTCGGCAGCCTGCGCGAGGCGGCACTGTGGCAGCAATTGTTCGCTGATCTGGGCCATGTACGTGCCGAGGATGTGCTCAGCGGCAGCGGTCTGGTGCGACTCTACCGGGCGGTCTGCGCCTTGGACGGCCATGCGCCGCACCTTGGCACTCCCGCGGAGATCAGCACGGCCGCCCTGGCCGGCGATCCAGTCGCGGTGGAAGTCCTGAGCCTGTTCTGCATTTGGCTCGGCCGGGTCGCCGGCAACGGCGTGCTGACCACGGGCGCGCGTGGCGGTGTCTATATCGTCGGTGGGGTGATTCCGCGCTTCGCCGCCTTCTTCCAGTCCAGCGGTTTCGCCAGCAGCCTGTGCAGCAAGGGTTGCATGAGCCATTACCTCAAAGGCGTGCCGGTCTGGCTGGTGACCGCCGAATATCCCGGCCTGGAGGGCGCTGGCGTGGCCCTGCAGCAAGCGCTGGAACCCGCCGCCGCCTGAGTCCGAGTCTGGGCATCGGGGCGTTGTCCCTGGCGCCCGGAAGCGGCGTCTTCCCCTTTCCGGCGGGGCCGATCATCCATCCTCGCTGGCGCGGGCGGAACCGTATCCGCCAGGGCCGTTAGGTTCCCGGTGGTCCTGTCGATCCCCCGACTCGTACAGCTCCAGCGGCAAACCGTCAGGGTCCGCGAAGAAGACGAAGCGCCTGTGCGTGTACCCGTCGGTCCGGATGGGCTCGACGGCTATTCCCTGGCGCTCGAGTTCCGCCTTGCAAGCGGCCACGTCCTCGACCGCGAAGGCCAGGTGACGGAGGCCGCAAGCCTCCGGATAGGAAGGGCGCGCCGGCGGAGCGGGAAAGGAGAAGAGTTCGATCTGCGAGCCGTCGGGCAGCGCCAGATCGAGCTTGTAGGACTGACGCGCGGCCCGGTAGTGCTCGGCCAGGATGCGCAGCCCCAGGCATTCCGTATAGAAGCGCTTCGAAACCTCATAGTTCGAGCAGATGATGGCGGCATGGTGTATGCGGCGAAGGCGCATGGCGTGATGGCTCGTATCGGCTGAATGACGGATTTGGACCTGGCGGGCGGTCTGACGTCGAGACGGGACGATACGGAAGATACCGTGCATCGTCGCTGGCTGCGCAAGGGACGTCGACTGGAGCAGCACTCCGGGCCTGTACGGCCCGGAACGGCAAGGAGAAAACGGTGGCTTCGCGATCAGTTCGCCAAGTGCGGACGGCGTGCGTACCAGCCATAGGAGGCGATGCCGGCGTAGCAGATAGCCGGAACGGCCAGCGCCAAGGAGAGCGTCGACAGATCGGCGGCGAGCCCGGTGAGCGGCGGAACGATCGCGCCGCCGACGATGGCGCAGCAGATCAGGCCCGAGCCCTCGGCGGCCCGTTCGCCGAGCCCTTCGGAAGCCAGGCTGAAGATGGTCGGGAACATAATGGAGTTGAACAATCCCACGGCCAGTAGCGACCAGCCGGAGATGCTGCCGGTCGAGAGGCTGGAGAAGCTGATCAGGACGATGGCGGTACTGGCTGCGAAGGCGAGCAGCTTGCCGGGAGCATAGCGGCGCATCAGGGCCGCGCCGACGAAGCGGCCGACCATGGCGCCACCCCAATAGAAGGCCACATGCTTGCCGGCTTCCTCCGCGACCAGATGCAGGGTGGTCGGCAGCATCAGGTAGTCAGTGAGCAGGCTGCCGATGGCCACTTCGGCACCCACGTACAGGAAGATGCAGGCGGCGCCGAAGGCGAAGCGCGGCTGCTTCAGCAGGTCGAGGGCGGAAAACGGATTGAGACGCTCGGGCCTTTTCGAGGACTTCAGCGCGTTGCGCTGCAGCCAGACGATAGCGGCGATGAGGCAGATGATCAGGGCGATGCCGACGTAGGTATTGCTGATGACGCTGGCTTCGTGGGCCAGGAAGGCCGAGAGCTCGGCGCCCGATAGCGTCGACGGGTCCACTTCGTTCAGGGCGCCGAGAATCAGGATGGCGCCGATGTAGGGGGCCACGGTGGTGCCCAGCGAGTTGAAGCCCTGGCCCAGAGTCAGGCGGCTATGGGCGGTGGAGCCCGGCCCGAGCAGCGACAGCAGGGGATTGGCGACCACCTGGACGGTGGTGACGCCTACCGCCAGGATGAACAGGGCGCCGAGGAAGGCTGGGAACAGCGTCGACAGGGTTGCCGGGATGAACATCAGGCAGCCGACAGCCATGGTCAGCAGACCGACGACGGCGGCCTTCATGTAGCCGATGCGCGAAATCAGCAGGCCCGCCGGGATGGAGGCGACGAAATAGGCGAAGAAGAACGCCGACTGCACAAGCATGGCCTCGGTGTAACTGAGGCTGAACAGGTCCTTCAGCTTTGGAACGAGGACGTCGTTGAGGCTGGTCAGCCCTCCGAAAATGAAGAACAAGGCGAAAACGTACAGGCTCAATCGCTGCGCCTGGGGAGGCGCCAGAGTGTCCGTGCCGGCATTGTTGAAGGTCGTTTCTACCGTCGTCATTGTGCATTTCCTCTTGTTGTGATTGTTGCTTCAAGGAGAGGCTCCTGCCGTGGGCAGGACGGCGCTTTCTCTAACCTGTAAAGGTTTGTCGAGAGGAGGCACCGATCGTGTCGGAATGCTCACTTGCCGCTTCGGCGTACCTTGAGGCGGTTCCGGTGGCGATCCGGGGTTTGTGTCTTGCCGGAATGGCGAGGCCGGTGGTAGCCGCCTTCGCCGCTCGTGGCAGGAGGCGTTTAGCCGGCTTCGGCCTGGCCTCAATGACGGATATCGGTACGCCGAGGCCGCAAGGGGGGACTGTGTCTTCGCCGTCCGAGAGTGGTCGCCCTACGCCGTTGGAACGGCCAAGCAGGGCGGAACTGGCCGTGGTGGGCAGTTCCTGAGTCGATCCACATGGCGTTGGATGAACGCATAAGATACCTCGATGCGTGGACGGCGTGTCTCGCGGGCTTGAAGCCCATTGTCGAGCGGAGAATCTTGCTGCCGTCCTGCTTGTTGTTTTTGTCGATTGTCGCCTGGATTTCACCGCGGAACGGTCTGCGGGCTCCGGGGGAAATAAGGGAAAACTGCTAGGACAGCGCTACCTTAGTGGCTGGACTCTTCTTTGACAAGTGCTGAGGTCCAGCTATTGATGAATCGTTTCACTAGTCGGCTGCGCTGGCCTGTTTCCGAGCCGACAGCCGGAACGATCAGCCGTGGCTCAGGGCTTGTCGCCGTATGGGGTGCCATCCCGGTACTGCTGGGAATGTCTGGTGCGCAACCGGCGTTTTTCCGGGCGATTGAACGGCGACCGAGGCGCGGCGGCAGCCGGCGGCTCGAAGTCTCGGGAACATGATTGTGGGTTGGCACCGGCTCGGTGGGACGAGGCCAGGAGGCGATCCGATTGGTGCGTTCGCATAAGGGGGGAGGCACTGTTTGGGCGGAACCCTTTCCGCTTCCGGTCGGAACTACTTTCTTCTGCACAAACGAAAAGCGCCAAGGGGCTACCTTGGCGCTTTTCGTTTTCCCTTCTTCCATGGGCCATCGTCCTGATGATGCCGCAATCCTGCGACAGTCCCTGACTTCCATCCCTGGCAGCCTTCGTCGATCCTTCGACGTCGGTGTGGAAATGAATTTACCGGGATCGACGTCTCGGGCAAATTGGGAGAACTCCCGATCTTCTGTAAGTGATGGCTTACAGGGATACGCCAAGCTTGTCGGCTGACGTCGTTTGAATCCAGCCGGCCGGATACATGCTCGTCGCGAGCGGCCGTATGTCTACTGCCAATCCCCATTGCTGCGATCACGGTCGGGGTGGGCCGAACGGATCGGACCGTACGCCAACCGTTGTGCTAGAACACCTGGCGGATCAATACTCACCGCATTGCACTTTCTGCTGCTGCATCCGATGTTTCGCCTCCCGTCCGCGAAGCCTGCCCAGGCTTTCGGCGACCCACCTGTCCAACGGCACCGGATGTTCGAAGGCATCGGCGGATACCGTGCCCTTGATCTTGTTGAGTACGCCCCACATGCAGTTCGACACGGCGTCGCTCCAGCCCACAACGATCGGCTCCGGAGATGAGGCCATGGTTTCATCCGTGGAAATGCGCCACCCAACGATATCCAGCTCACTGATTTCATGACTGTCGTCCGTGCCGTCGCCTAGGTAAGTGATCTCGACAAGCACCAGGTTCTGATTGGTGTTGGGGATGGTGGTAAAGGACTGAATCATCGGGCTCTCTATAAATTCTGGAATTGGTTTGAAACAGGGCGGCAGCTTATCGGCGTCGCTCGGGGAGTAGCACCCCGCCAGCCCTACCGGTCGTCGATGAGTTGCCCGGTGCCCTATCGAGACGGCGCCAACGGGCCTTCCCAAGCCTTTCAGCATGGGCTTATGGACTGGCCGTCCCGGTTTTAGTTTTATTGCCGCCGGTCGGTTCGTAGAGTGCCGATGGGCAAATGGATCGTCTTGCTGGACAGGTTCTGCCGGCCTTTATCGGCTATCCGGTTAAGTCGGTCGGGCATGTTGCCGATGAAACGGGCCTCGCCGTCTCGCCTTGCTTCTACCGCTGCGACGGGGTAGTGACTTTGCGAACCTCCATTCATTCTGGCGAACAGTCCGGTTTCATTCATGACGAAATGGGAAATACGGCCGAACGAGAATCATGACTGTCGAACGCAAGCCCGGAATATTCCGCCCTTGCTGGCATAGAGGCGCGGTGGGCGCCTGGGGCAGCTCTGGTTGCTGGTCTCCTCTGCAGGGCACCTCTAAAACCCTCGCGTCCCGAGAGTAAACTCGACGGTTTGTTGATCTCCGGAGCCTGCCGATGTTCAGCCTATTTGCCGACCAGGAACGTGAAGCCAAGCTCGATAGCCTAAGCGACCCACTGGTTCTACTGGACAAGCATGTGGACTTTGCCGCCCTGGCAGCCGAGATCGACCGTAGAGCGCCTCGCCCCAGCCACGTCAAGGGCAGTCGGCCGCCTTATCCGACAGAGCTAATGACGCGCCTGCCGGTGCTTCAGCAGTTGTTCAACCTGTCCAACGAGCAGATCGCTCAGCGTGATTCGGAGGGCGGTTTTTAGAGGTGCCCCGTAGAGGCGCCGGACGTTCGGTGCCCACATACGAAGTTACAACTTCCGTATAACTTCCAGCGCTCTTTCGAATATTCCATCGAGACGGCTAGGCGAAACCACGTATATACCCGCCAGCCAACTTCCCCGCATCGTCCTGAAACGCTCATCGCAAACTTCCGGTCCCGCCCCAAGCTTTCACGGCGATCCGCCGATGCGAATTCGAGCACTCGTTCCAGCCGCCAAGACATCCAGAACCGTTACACGCAACGCCCGCCGAATTACCGTAACTCAATGAAATAAAAAGTCTTTTACCCTTCCATCCGACCAACTTTCGACCGCCGGCGATCGCTTCCCGGCATTATTTTCCCTCCACTCAACAGTCCTTGCGGTTATTGCTTATTTAATGAGATTTTCACAACTTTTAAAATCGACTCACCTTCCGGAAGAACTTGAAAACCGGAGGCGACAATTGCCCAACCGCATTATCCCTACGGTGGACAAATACCTGGTCCGGCTCATACGAGGCCGGACAGGTTATCGATAAAGTTTCGCGCTAAGGTGATTCTCGATGAAAGCGTTGGCCTGGCTGGCTTTGGCCGGTCTTTCGTGCATGGCCGCCGCCGACGGCCAGACGCAGTTCGCGCAGAAGGCGAACGCCACGGATGTCGAACGCTACGAATACGCCACGAACCTGGACATCGCCCGCGTCATCCATACCGAAAACATCCCCGACGACATCTGCGAAGTGGTGCCGATCCACATATTTTACGAAGACAGTCACGGCGAACGGCACACCCTCGAATACAGCGTCATGGGCGGCCACTTCTGAGGCCGGCCACGGCTCTCGCCCGAGCTTGCCCCTTCCCCGCCAGCGCGCGAAGCTGACGCCGGGAACCGGCGCCCTGCCGGTCCCCCCCGGCCAAGCAGCGAAGCGAGGAAAACACCATGCCCAGGATCTATCTGGCCGGCCCGGACGTGTTCCGGCCCGATGCCGTCGAACGTGGCGCCCGGCTCAAGCGGCTATGCGCCGAGCATGGCCTCGAAGGCCTCTATCCACTGGACAACCAGTTGCCACCGGAACTGACCCCGGCCGCAGCGGCGCAGTGGATTCTCGAAGCGAACATCGCCCTCCTACGCAGCGCCGACGCCGTGCTGGCCAACCTGGAACCCTTTCGCGGCCTGGAGCCAGACTCCGGTACCGTGTTCGAAGTGGGCATGGCCGTGGCGCTCGGCAAGCCGGTATGGGCCTGCTTCGCCCCTGCCGGCGACCTGCGCGCCCAGGTTCCCCACGGAGCGGACGGACGCGACGCACGGGGCTGGCTGGTGGAGGATTTCGGCCTGCCGCGCAATCTAATGCTGGCCTGCAGTTGGACGGGGTACGGCGCCACCTCGGAAGCGGCACTCGCCGAGCTGGCCCGCCATCTCGGCGTCTGACGCAAAGGCGACAGGCCGCCACGAAGCCCCCCGCGGAACCCGGTCCCGTCACTCCCTGGGTTCGAGCGCGCCAGCGGCGGCGCTACCGGCCTCGCGGGTCGCGCGGACCGCGTCGTCGGCCTGCGCCAGTCCCCGCCCGGCGACCTCCAACCCGCGCCCGTACAAGCAGTCGATCTGCTTCGCCGTGGCCTGCAGGGCGTTCACCAGGGGCTTGGCGTCGGACGGCGCGTTCCTCGCCACCTCTGCGACCATGCCGTGCATCTGTCGGGTTCCGATGTCCATCTGCCGCCGGGCCAGATTGAGCAAGACCCTCTGACTCGCTGCCGCTACTTCCTGAGCCTGTCGCCCATACTCCAGCATCCGCACCGCTTGGGCCGCCGGCGACAACTCGACGGGCGCCCGCGTGCCGGGCGCCGCAAGCAACCACCGCCAGTTGGCGAAGAACAGGTCGCTGGCCGTGTGCAATGCCTGGAACTGCAACCGGACGAGCCGCTCGCTGCCCTCGATCACCCCTTCGCCGAGGTGCCGTACGGTCTCCAGACCGGACGGCACGCCTTTCTGGAACACATTCGAATCAAAGCTGGACATGTCTCAATCTCCCAAAGGCAACGACCGGGTCGGCCAGACGCGCCGGACCGCGGCAGACCGTCCGGTGCATTATGACGTTCCCAGATATCTCGCCGCATAATTTTTTTGCGTTGCAAAAAAAGTTTGCTCCATCCTGTACCCTCCGCTATAAGAAACGAGCCATTGTCCCCGAGCCTCCATGACCCACGGATCCGAATCCGCTGGCTTCTTCCGGAGGAGCGCACCGTTTGGCCTTACTCCAGCACGAAGAGGGTGATCATGAGCCAGGAGACTTTTTTTGCGCAGCAGGAGGACTGCTTCTCCTCTTTCCACAACTACGTCCAGCATATCGGCAAGCTACAGAAGCTGCAGGCGGACAACTTGCAGGACGGTATCCGGCGACGCCAGGAAAAATCGCTGCAGAAACTGGCCGCCTGCGCCACGCGCCAGATCGGCCCCGGCGACTGGCTCGACTACCTGAGCGACTTCAACCAACGCACCCTGCTGTTCTGCGACACCCTGCGCCGGCGCGCCGACGGCACCCTCGAACATCGCCACGCCGGCTACCCGGTATTGCTCAAGTTCGACTACGAACTGCTGCTCGACGGCCGCGATCTGCCGGCCCCGGTGAACTATTCGCTGCTGCATATCCTGCCCGGTCCGAACCAGACGACTGACCCCTCCCTGCCGCCAGTGATCGTCATCGACCCGCGCGGCGGCCACGGCGCCGGCATCGGCGGCTTCAAGGAGGACTCGGAGATCGGCGAAAGCCTGCGCGCCGGGCACCCGACTTACTTCATCTCCTTCAGCCACAGCTCGGAACCGGGCCAGACGCTGAATGACATCGCCCTTGCCGAGGCGCGCTTCATCGAACTGGTCAGCGAGCGCCACGCCCATGCCGGCAAGCCGGTGCTGATCGGCAACTGCCAAGCCGGCTGGGCGCTCATGGGACTGGCGGCGCTGCGCCCGGAACTGCCGGGGCTGCTGATCGTGGTCGGCGCCCCGCTGTCCTACTGGGCCGGGGTCAACGGCCGCAATCCCATGCGCTACGCCGGCGGCCTGCTCGGCGGCGCCTGGATGACCCGCCTGGGCAGCGACCTCGGCAACGGCCGCTTCGACGGCACCTGGTTGGTCAACAACTTCGAGAACCTCGATCCGGCCCATTCCCTGTGGCGCAAGTACTACGATCTTTTCGCCAACGTGGACAGCGAAGCGCAACGCTTCCTCGATTTCGAGCGCTGGTGGGGCAGCCCCAACCTGTTCAACAGTGAGGAGATCGAGACCATCGTCGACGAACTTTTCATCGGCAACCGCCTGACCGGCGGCCAGAACACCCTCACCGACCTGCGCAAGATCGAGGCGCCGGTAGTGGTGTTCTGCTCCTACGGCGACAACATCACCCCGCCGCAGCAGGCCCTGAACTGGATCGCCGACCTCTATCCGACCGACTTGGCGCTGCATTCGTCCGGGCGCACCATCATCTACCTCAAGCACGCCAGCGCCGGCCACCTGGGCATCTTCGTCTCCGGCCAGGTGGCGCGCCGCGAGCACCGCCAACTGATCGGCGCCATCGACGCGATCAAGGCCCTGCCGCCCGGCCTCTTCGAGCTGATCATCGACGAAGTGCCGCATCCCGACGGCGGCACCCAGTCCTACCAGGTGCACTTCGAGTCGCGGCGGATCGCCGACATCCTCGCCGAGGACGACGGCCACGACGACGAACGGGAATTCGAGCTGGTCGACCGCGTCTCGGCGATCAGCAGCACCTTCTACGACTGGACAGTGCGTCCCTGGCTGAGCCGGGCGATCAACGAACCGGTCGCCGAGCAGTTGCGCGAGCACCATCCTTTCCACCTGCAGCGGCAGCTCTGGAGCAGCTTGAATCCGGCGACCTGGTGGCTGTCCGGCACGGCCGAACTGGCCCGCCGGCGACGCAATCCGGCGCGCCCCGACAACCCCTTGCTGGCCTGGCAGGAATTCTTCTCCGACAGCGTCGAGAACACCCTCGATACCTGGCGCGACCTGCGCGACGCCAGCCAGGAGCTGGCCTTCCATACGCTCTATGGCTGGTTCAGCACCCTTGCCGGCGGCCAGCGCACCAGCGCGGCCGAGAAGTTCGCCAGCGAGCGGGAACGGACCCTCCTCGAACGCCTGTACGCCGCCTTGCCACAGGGCGGCGTGCGGGAAGCGGCGATCCGCATCCTGCTACTGCTCGCCAGAGCCAGCGGCCGGCTGGACAAGGCCATGCTGGAAGGCATCGTCAAGGATTACCGCCGCCGGGCCTACGCCGACCCGCACATCCCGGACGTCGCCACCCTGCGGGAAATCACCCGCCAGCAGAACCTGCTGGTGTTCGCCTATCCCGAGGAGAGCCTACAGACGCTGCCCGAATTGCTGCCCGATATCGGCATACGCCAACGTATCCTCACCGAGGTGCAGAACATCGAGCCCGGCTGGCAGCGCAGCGACGGCCCGCTGGGCGCGCTCTGGCGCCAGTTGTTCGAGGTGCTGGAGCTGCCGACGGCGGAATTCGCCCTGCTGCGCCTGGAATCCCCCACCACGGCCGAGCAACCCGCCGAGGCGGATGCGGCCGCGCTCCCGGAAAGCACGCCGCCGACCGCCGAGCCGAAGATCCGTCCCGCAGCCGAGAGCGTTGCCGTTCCGGCCAAACGGCAGGAGGCACTGATCGAACCGATCCCGACCGTCGTCCCCGAGCCCACGGAAACGGCGGCGGCCCCCAAGGCCGCGGCGCCCGAACCGATTGCCGCGCCGGCCGACCCCGCTGGTCAGGCACCGGCCGAAACCAGCCCGGCGGAGACAGCGCCCAAGCCGCACGCCGACACCGTGATCAGCGAGCCGCCGGAAGCCCCGCCCAGCGCCGAGGTCGCGCCGGCCGGCAGCGGAAAGCCCCCGGCCAAAACCACCGCGACCAAGCGCACAACGGCACAACGAACCGTCAAACCGCGCCGGCCGCACAAACCCGGCGGCACTCAGCCTGGCGACAATACTTAGGCCTTCGAGATGGCCCCCGGACTCAAGGGCACCTCTAAAAACGTAGGCGAGGCAGTCAGCGCAAGGCAAAAACAGGCGAAAAAGCGGAGTTTACGCGCTGTAAATGAGCATTTTGAGCCTGTTTTTAACGCAGCGATGAGCACGCAGGTAGTTTTTAGAGGTGCCCTCAAGGGGCAAACATGCCGGCGCGCAGAATGGGTGCCGGTCCTCTATCCGGCCTGCGGCGCGGGCCGGCAAGTATTCGTCCCGGAACGTCGAGCCAGCGAGTTTTCGTTCGCTCCAGAAGCAATCTGGTCAAAATGGAGCGCTTCATAAGATCGACCTTTTCTCGTCGCATCCATATGGACCCGCCTCGAAATCGAAGCCCGTCAAGGGGAGATGGGCTTCAGGGAACGGATATGCTTCCAGCGAGAATAGGGCTCGAAGTGCTTCATGGCCGACAATGGATAAGTCGTTTGATGCTCTTTAAAAATCCCACCGAGTGGTCAGCATCATGTTGCGAGGCTCGCCATATGCTCTTGTAGCTCTAAACCCAATATTGTTGTAGTAATATTTGTCAAATAGATTATTTATGTTAAGTGTTGCCGATATATTGTCGGTGACCTGATATTTGCCCATCAAATTTACTAGCCAATATGCTTCTTGGCGATATTGTATTTGATTGCGAGATACATTATCCCTCCATGTGGTACCTTGGTAGCTGGCCCCTCCACCAATAGTAAAATCACTCAGCCGACCTGGAAGGCGATAGGAAGTATAAATTTTAAATAGATGCTCGGGCTCATCAGTTGAAAGCTTGTAGTTATCTTCATCCCGTCGAATAGTTTTATGAGTATAGCCTGCTTGTATGCTCCAATTCGGAGTAATCTCTCCAGAAACCTCCAGTTCAATACCCTTCGTTTTTGCTTTGACCCCCTCATAAAAATACTCGTTACGTTCAAGGCTATATCCTGCATACTCAAGCCTATCTTCTTCGCGAATTTCAAAATAAGCCAAACTGGCATTCAGGCGCCCATTAAACCATTCACCTTTGATTCCTCCTTCATAACTATCGCCTTCGTCTGGCTCGAGTGTTTTGCCATTTACATCTCGATAGGTTGATGGCATGAAAATGCTAGTATAGCTAGCATATATGGAAAAATTATCATCAATATCATATGTTAGTCCGGCATAAGGAATAACCTTGCCACTTTCGCGAGAGTTAGTATCTCGTGTTAAGTGGTAATCAGTGACTCGTCCTCCTATCATAAATGAAAGCTTATCGGTTGGTTTAAATCTCATTGTAGTATATATGGCTCGTTGATTGGTGAGACTATCAGCACGCGAAGCAATACCTCCCCAGTCAGGTCTTTGTATATCCCCTCCCCATGTATAATAATTATCTATAGGTGTATAAACGGTATGAAAATTCTTGCCCTTAAAATGATTACGGTAAGCACTGCCTCCCACAACCAAGCTATGTTCACGACCAAATAAATAAAAAGGCCCAGAGGCATATAGCTCTAAAGCATGAGTTTTAGTTTTACCTCGGTACTCCCCGGAGACAAGCCTGGTTGAATTGCCATCGTCTACGTTTGGAGGATAATAACTTGCAGATGCTGATCCGGTCTTGCTATGATACCCATTTACTTGATAAGTATAATATGCTCTAGCAGTCCAGTCATTGGCGAAATAATGATCAACTTGAGTAAAAAATGAGTTTGCATATGCCTCATTACGAGACCAATCCGCAGCAGTGTTAAATGATCGAGGCAAACGAATCTCGTTATTGTGGCTATCAAAAATATCTATACCATTCCAATTGGAGCCCGTTGGTATGATCTTGGTGTAATCAGCACCAAAAGTCAGCATGGTTTCCGGTGAAATATCAACCTCCAGAATCCCATAATAGGCATTGGATCGACGTTTGTATCGATCCAAGAAAGAGTTTCTGTCTTGGAAGGCTCCAACGACTCGTCCACGAACAATACCATTACTATCCAATGGGCCGCCAATATCCCATTCAGTTCGGTAATTATCCCAAGATCCCGCTTCAGCAGTGGCGTGTCCAAAAAAATGGTTAGTAGGCTTTTTTTCGTATCATATTTAAAGTTGCGCCTGGACCTCCAGCCCCAGTAGTTACTCCACTTGCACCTTTAATAACCTCAACACGATCATAAGCAATTGTATCGGCATGATCTTGTCCGGCAGGAAACTGCCCGGTACGGATGATTGGAATGCCGTCATATTGATAGTTCGTAATGGTGAATCCTCTAGCCATATAGTTGGTGCGATCACTATCGGTCTGCCTTACTGTTATCCCTGGCGTATGCTCCATGACTTTTGTCAAATTAGTTAAATTGAAATCATCCATGTGCTGACGTGTGATTACAGTGACAGTTTGTGGTGTCTCGCGAGGTGTCAACACTAGTCTGGTAGCAGATGCGATAGTCCCAGGAGTATATGATTTCGTATTTTCGGTAATAGTGCCAAGGGAGTTGTCCTCTATTCGCATGGCATCCAGGGCCATCGCTCCCTGCTGCTCGACCGACTTGACCAGTGTCACCCGATCCGGCGCGAGGAAATGCGCGAATAGGCCAGTACCGGATAGCAGGAGTGTCAGGGCTTCGGCGGCGTCGTAGCGGCCGCTGACGGCGGTCGAGACGAGGTTTCGGGTCAGTTCGGTATCGGCGAACAGTTGCACGCCGCTGATCTGCGACCAGCTCACCAGCGCGGCACTAAGCGATTGGGCGGGGATGTTCCAGTTGCGTTGCTGCTCGGCGGTGGTTTCCTGCTGGGCCTGTACGGACGGGATTTCCGCCAGTACGCAGCCGATCGCACTGGCCAGCAACAGGGGTCGGAAACGGGCGCCGAGGCGGTGCTTCGGCGAAAAACGGCGAGGTGGGTAAGGCATTTCGGACATTGCTCCGTCGACATAGTGCGAACTCTTCTTGTTCGCATCACATAGGGGACGGGCCAATGCGCGACTACAACGATGCGCGTCGAAAACTTTTTTGCCGGTTCCTCAGCGGCCCACGAACGTTGGCCGGATCATTGCTGTCCCTGCGTCTCGCCGGGACGCACCAGGGTCAGCCAGGGACCGATGCGGGTCAGGCGCAGGGCCAGTACATCGGCAAGGCTCTCCAGGGCTTGCCGTGGCTGGCACGTGTCGAAGACGGCGGTTACCGACAGGCTTCCCAGTGCCGAATCGGTCAATTGCAAGCGGCCCGGCATGTAGCGCTGCAATTCAGCCAGCACCTGCGCCAAGGGCGCATCCTGAAAGACCAGCCGCTGGTTCTGCCAGGCCAGTTCGTTGGTCACGTCGACGTTTCTCACCGGCGAGAAGCCATCGGTGTCATAGGTCAACGCCTGCCCCTGCTCTAGGCGCTGCCGTTGCCGATCCAGACTGACCTGGACCCCGTGTTCGCTGACCAGTACCCGTACCTGATCGCCACGCCGGCGGATATCGAACGCCGTGCCCAATGCCTGCGTATGGCCGTTCGCCGACTCGACCACGAACGGCCGCGCCGGATCGGCGGCCACCTGGAACCAGGCTTCGCCGCGGTACAGGCGAATCCGCCGCCGCGCCGTACCGTAATCCACGTCCAGCGCGCTGTCGGGCGCCAGGCGGATCAGCGAACCGTCCTCCAGCCGCCACTCCCGCTGTTCGGCGATAGCGGTGCGGTAGTCCGCCAGCCAGGCGGGATCGTAGCGCCAGCCGAGGATCGCGCCGAGCAGGAGCATGGCTGCCAGGGCGCGGAGCGCCCGGGTCCTTTGGCGGGATGCGGGCTTCGGTGCCTGGGGTCGGACCGGCGCGACGGCTGACGTGGCGGCGAGCCGATCCGGGGGCTGGCCGGCTCCGTCCGTCAGCCGTTCCGCCAGCGGATCGAGGCGTCGCCAGACCTCCTCGGCCCGCCGCCAGGCCTGTCGGTGCGCTTCGCTGGTCTCCAGCCAGGCGGCGAAACCCGCGCGCTCCTCGGGACCGGCGTCCGGGTCTTGCAGCAAGACACACCATTCGAGGGCCTGTTCGAGCAGGTTGTCGTTCCGGGTATCGGTCATGCCTTGGCTATCCTGGATCGTCGGAGGCGAGCAGTCTAATGGGTTCATTCCATCGCCTGTTCGAGCCGCGCCAGGGCCTTGACCATCTGCGAGACGACCGTGCTCTTGGAAATGTTCAGGCGCTCGGCGATCTGCGCATGGCTGAGCCCTTCGACCCGGCAGAGAATGAAGATTTCCCGGCAGCGCGGCGGCAGGTTGTCGATGACCTTTAGCAGGTGTTCGAGGTCGTCGTGCGACTGGACCTCGCGCGCCGGGTCCATGGCCTGGGCCGGCACCTGGGCGATCTCCTCGTCTTCGGCCTGGATTTCGACCCCCATGTTCTGATGCCGCAGATGATCGGTTCCCAGATTGGTGGCGATGCGGAACAGGTAGGCACGCGGATTGACGATATCCCGCTCCGGCGTATGCCTGGCAAGGCGCAGCCAGGTTTCCTGGACCAGGTCTTCCGCCAGGCTGGGACTGCCGAAGCGCTGGCGGAGATAGCCAAGCAAGGCATCGCGGTGCTCTATGAAAGCGGACAACAAGCGTTCGCGCTCCGTGGACATGAGCGGGCATTCCTCAGACTTCTTCAGGGCACCGGCAGCGGATCGACGCAGGCGATCCGTCATCATGAGAAATATTCTCAATATTTTTCCGAAACGGCCAGAACGATTTCCTGCCTGCTGCCACGTGGCGAGCAGGAGTCGCGCCGGATTTTCGCCAATTCCCCGTAGAAAGAGACTCATCCCCGACCGACCCGCCCTGTGGTTCGCCGATGTCGGCTCGCCGCGCCCTCGGTGCGGGTCGCGAATGAGTTCGCGCGCCCATCGAATGGCCGTCATGCGACGGATTTTCACCAATCCCCTGTAGATACCGTCTTGCCTCTCAGTGAGCAAGGGCACGTTGGGCGTCGAAGCACTCACCCGACTTGAGGACGCCGTAGGCGATGTGCAGCAGCTTGCGCATCGCCGCGAAAATGATCTGCTTGCCACTCTTGCCCCTGGCTCGCAAGCGATCGCTCAGGGCCTTGATCGCCGAATTGTGGGTCATGGCGACGATCGCCGGCATATACAGGCCAGCGTGCTGCCGGAACACGCCCAAACCCGGCGCAAACGGCGCGAAGCGGACCGGGCGCGGTGCTTCGAGTGTTTCCCTCAGCCTCCGCTGGCGTTCATGAAGCGCAGCACCTGGACTTCTCCGCCCACGGAGAAGTCGTGCTGCTGCGGCTTGTGCAGCATGGCGCGGTCGATGGCGTCCACGAGCGGCCGGTCGTCGGTCGGGTGGCGACGCAACAGGGCACGCGGATCCAGCGACTGTTCGTGACCCAGGCAGAACAGCAGGCGTCCCTCGACGGTCAGCCGCAGGCGGTTGCAACTGGCGCAGAAGTTGTGGCTGTGCGGCGAGATGAAGCCGATGCGGCTGGCTGGATGCGCCGGCCCGCCGCTGTGCTCGGCGCAGTCGAGCAGCGCGTAGCGGCTGGCGATCCGCGCCCTCACTTCGTCGTAGGAGCAGAAAGCCTCGCCGCGCGAGCGGCCGACTTCGCCGAGCAGCCTTTCCTCGATGAAGCTGATGTCCAGCCCGCGCGCCACGGCGTAGTCGACCAGGTCGAGCACCTCGTCGGCGTTGCGCCCCTGCATCACCACGGTATTCAGCTTGATCCGCTCGAAGCCGGTGCCGCGGGCCGCTTCGATGCCGTCGAGCACCCGCGCCAGCTCGCCGCTGCGGGTGATGGCGCGAAAGCGCGCCGAGTCCAGGCTAATGTTGAGCCGCTTCACCCCGGCCTCGGCCAGCGGCCGGGCCAGCCTGGCCAGTTGCGAGCCGTTGCTGGTCATCACCAGTTCGCGCAGACCGGGCAAGACGGCGATCCGCTCGCACAGACCGAGGATGTCGCGACGCACCAGCGGCTCGCCGCCGGTGAGACGGATCTTCTTCACCCCGCGGCCGACGAACAGCCGGGCCAGGCGGTACAGCTCCTCCAGGCCGAGGATCTGCTGGCGCGGCAAAAAGCGCATGTCCTCGGCCATGCAGTAGACGCAGCGGAAGTCGCAGCGGTCGGTCACCGACAGCCGCAGGTAGTCGATGGTGCGTCCGAAGCCGTCTTGCAGTGCATGGGCCATGGGGATTCTCGTCGAAGGTATTCGGTGAATTGTCGTAGGGTGGAAAACCGCGCAGCGTTTTCCACCGGAGTTCTGCACGGTGGATAAGGCTGCGCCGTTATCCACCCTACGCACTGCACCTTGTCGAAGCGCATCACCGTCCAGCTCTTGGCGCTGAGGTCGGTGGGGTTGTCGTAGACGCCGACGTTGTGGCCGACCTCGTCGCGCAGGTCGTTCCACTCCGAGCAGGCTACCTGGCAAGCCTTGCAGCCGATGCAGATGCTCACGTCGATCAGCTTGGCGACTTTTGCCTTGTGGTCGCGGACCTGGGTCGGCGGGGTCAGCGCGCTGATCGCCGAGCGCTTGACGATGTCTTGGGATTGCATGGACATGAAGAACCGTTCTGTTAGACCTATCCAAAGCTCCCCATAGGTAGCTTTTTGCTAACTTCCTGCTTCGACGGGGCCGGTTTCACCCTGGCGTTGCCGCCAGGGCCAGCGCCTTCCCCTCCACAGGCCGACACCGTGGAACTCACGGCGTAATGCTTCAGATTGATTGCCGCGTTGCCGTCCCGGTCGTGCCGGGTCTATAGGTCGCCTGCGCGTTGTTGGGGGCGAGGGCGATCGTGTGGGCGAGGATCACGATTGCGCGTGCGCGTCCTCCACCGTTTTTTTCACGCCGTCGAGCAGCTTCTGGTTCTTGCGGCTGCGGGAGCCGTACAGCCGGGCGCTGAACACGGTGATGAGCTCCAGCACATCCTTGGCCAAATCCTCCTCGAAGGTGGTGTCCTCACCCTGGTTCAGGATGACCACCTCGACGCTCTTCGCTTCGCAGATGGCGAACACCAGCTCCGCACCGAAGCGCAGCAGCCGGTCCTTGTGGGTGATGACCAGCCGCCCGACCTGCCCCTCGACGATGGATTCCAGCAGGCGCTTGAGCCCTTTCTTCTGGTAGTTCATGCCACAGCCCAGGTCGGCGATCACCTCGAACGTCCAGCCCTGGCACGCGCAGTACAGCTCCAGCACCTGCTTCTGGCGCTCCAGGTCGTCCTTGGTCGTGGCTGCAAACGCGAGCGTAGGCCAGTGTCCCGCGGCAGGCCTCAGCCTGCGAACGGAACAGCTCAGGCTTCAATTTGGCGAGGTCGTAGCGGCGATGGCCGCCTGCCGTGTGCTCGGCAACCAGTTTGCCCGATGCCTCCCAGCGGCACAGCGCATTGGGTTCCTGCATGCCGAACGGAGGTCGCGCGCCTGATCTCCACCCTGCTGGGCACCGGCCCAGCCGGCGCCCGGCGATCCAGCGCTGGCCGAGGCCAGCCTCCGGCCTCCCCCGAGCGCCCTTTTAAATGCACAAAAAACATATAACAATAGAATTATTATTCACTTAATGAATTAAAAGCGGAGCGCTAGCATCCTCTCCAACATGGAATACCAAGAGAGGGAATACCGATGTCGCGACCTTCGGACGGCCTGTCGCGCCGCCGCTTTCTCGCCGGCAGCGCCGGCGCCCTGGCCCTGTCGCCGCTGCTGCTCCACGGCCGGCGCGCCGGGGCTGCCGGGGCTGCCACGCCGAGCCGGCTGCGCGTGGCCCAGTACAAGGGTGGCGACAAGCTGCTGCTGGAGGCCGCCGGCCTCGCCGACACGCCTTACCCCATCGACTGGGCGGAGTTCGCCTCGGGCAACCTGATGGTCGAGGCGATGAACGGCGGTTCGCTGGATCTCGCCTACGGCAGCGAGATCCCGCCGCTGTTCGGCTACCTCAAGGGTGCGCGCATCCGCGTGGTCGGAGTGATTAAGGGCGACGTCAACGAACAGACGGTGCTGGTGCCGAAGGATTCGCCGATCCGCTCTATCGCCGATCTGAAGGGCAAGCGCGTCGGCTACGTGCGCGCCACCACCACCCAGTACTACCTGACCAAGATGCTCGACGAGGTCGGCTTGAGCTTCGCCGACATCCAGGCAATCAACCTCACGGTGCCCGATGGCGGTGCCGCCTTTCGCACCGGCCAGCTCGACGCCTGGGCCATCTACGGCTATTCGGTGCCGCTAGCGCAGACCTCGGTCGGCGCCCGGGTGCTCAAGCGCGCCAACGGCTACCTGTCGGGCAACTACCTGTTTTTCGCTGCGCCGGAAGCCATCGCCGATCCGCAGCGCCACGCGGCGATCGCCGACTACTTCGCGCGCCTGCAGAAGGCCTTCGCCTGGCGCCAGGCCAATCCCGAGCGCTATGCCGCAGCGCTCGCCCCGGAGATCGGCGTGCCGATCGAGGCGGTGCTCACCCTGCTGCGCAACGAGAGCCAAGTACGCCGCCTGGTAGCGGTGGACGACGAAGCGATCCGCAGCCAGCAGGACGTGGCCGATACCTTCCACAAAGCCGGGGTGATCGAGCGGTCGGTAGACGTGCGTCCGCTGTGGGACCTCAGTTTCGCGACCGCGCTCGCCGGCTAAGGCCGTAAAGGCGCGATGCCCCCTTTTTCCACCTGACCTGCACGGAAATCCGCCATGACGCATTGCTCCTGACGGCGCTTTCTCACTCTGGCGGGCGGCGCGCTGCTCGCCGCCCCCCCTGGCCGGCCGCCTCGCCCTGGCGGCACCGGGCGGCTGGCCGCAGCGCCCGATCAAGTACGTCGTGCCCTGGCCGGCGGGCGGCCTGACCGATACCTTCGGGCGGGTGATCGCCAACGAGCTCGCCACCCTGCTCGGCCAGCCGGTAGTGGTCGAGAACCGTACCGGCGCGACCGGGGCCATCGGCGTCCGGTATGTCGCTCGCAGCGAGCCCGACGGCTACACGCTGCTGGCGCCAAACACCAGCTCGCTGATCGGCAACGCCTGAAGCCGTCGATTTCGACCCGTTGAAGGATTTCACCCCGATCGGCCTGTTCGTCGACTCCTCCGTGGTGCTCTGGGCACAGGCCTCGACCGGCATCGCGAACTTCGCGGCCCTGCGCGAGCGTGCCCGCGACGCGCAGCGTCCGCTCTCCTTCGGCACCACGGGCGGCGGCTCGGTTTCGGAACTGTCGGTGGAACAGCTCGCCCGCCATTTCGGGCTGAACTTGCTGAAAGTGCTGTACAAGGGCACCGCGCCCCAGGTCGCCGACCTGGTCGCCGGGCATATCGACATCGGCGTGGCCGACTACCCGGTCGCCGCCGGACATCTCGCCAGCGGCAAGCTGGTCCCCCTGCTGGTCATCGGCCGCCAGCGCCTGCCAGAACTGCCGCAGGTGCCGACCAATTTCGAGCTGGGTATCGAGGAGCCCGACTTCACGATCTGGAACGGCCTGTTCGCGCCGGCCGCGACACCGGCCCCGATCGTCGCCAGGCTGCACGAAGCCCTGGCCGTCGCCGCCCGCAGCGAGGCCTTCCGCAAGGTCGCCGAGGGCCAGGGCAACCGGCCGATCTTCCAGACCGGCGAGGAAGCCAGCGCCCGCCTGCGCCGGAAGCTGGACAGCCGGCGGAAATTCAAGGAACAGATCGAACGAGGCGGCCCGGCGGCCTGAACGAGGGCCGGAGAACGGCCCCACCGCATGGCGCTGCGCGGATTTTCCAATACGAAAGGCCCGTTTGGAGGACGATGACCACCTACACCGGCTCTTGCCACTGCGGTGCGGTCCGCTTCGAGGTCGAGGCCGAGATCGACCATGTGCGCGTATGCGACTGTTCGATCCGCTCGATGCGCGGGGCACTGAACGCTCGGGTTTTGAAGGAGAACCTGCGCCTGCTGACGCCCTAAGAGAATTTGTCGCTCAACCAATGGGGTACCCGGACGGCGAAAGACTACTTCTGCCCTCGATGCGGCATCCTGCCGTTCAGGCGCTCCAGCGATCCGACACCGCAAGAGCTTCGCAGGCGTACGCCGCTTCGACGGCTGGGCCGTGAATGTCCGGTGCCTGCAGGGGATCGATTTCGACTCGTTGCCGGTCAGGCGGATTCACGGAAGTCGAATCCGCCTCGAACCGAGCTGAACGGGCGGCGCGGATTATTCCCGCCGGAAAATCGCCGCGCGGGCTTTCCGACCTGCGCACCGCGCGGAAACCCAGCGTGGCGCACGTCCCGCCATCCCTGGCCCACGATGCCGCCTCCTCGACTGAACGGCATCGCGGAGCGGCCGGCCGTCAGGCCGGTTGCCGCGCCTCGTCGTTCGCCAGCGCCAGGCAGCCGAGCAATGTCCTGAGCACCGGCACCGGCTCGCCGTAGCTCTCGGCGATGGTGATCGGCGCGGCGAGCAACGCCTCGATCTCCAGGCGGCGTCCGGCCAGGCGGTCCTGCAGCATCGAAGTGCGCGTGCCGCCCACCTCCTCGGCGCGGCGCATCCGCTGTTGGGGGGTCAGGCTCGGCGGATGGCCGTCCCGTTCGGCCAGGCGGTAGATTTCCGCCATGCCGGCGAGCAGCACCTCGCGGGTGCGCGGCGTGCGCGCCAGTTCGCCGACCGTCGCCCCGGTGATCGCGCTCAGCGGATTGACGGTGGCGTTGATCATCAGCTTGGTCCACACCTCGCGGCGGATGTCGGCCGCGCTCTCGACCGGAATCCCGGCCACCCGCCAACCCTCGACCAGCGCCAGCAAGGGCGCGTCCGGCTTGCCCTGGACCCGCGCGCAGATGTAGCGGTCGCAGCCGGTGCGGCGCACGCGGATACGCCCCGGTGCGGTGCGTTCCACCGCGTGCTGCACGACCAGCGCCACGCTGCGCGCGAGGAACGGCGCACCGGCGATCTCGCCGTCGCGGTGCGACCACCACCAGGGGATGCCGTTCTGCAGGAAAACGTATTCGGTGGCGGCATCGCCGAGGCTCGTCAGGCGCGGCAGCAGTTCGCCCAGGTCGTGCGACTTCACCGCGACCACGACCTGAGCGAAGGGGCCTCGCAGTTCGTCGAGCGGCGCATAGCGCACCGCCAGTGCCTGCCAGCTCTCGTCGCCTTCGGCGGCGATCCCGTCGGCCTGCGCGCCGGCGCCCGGACGCTGCGCCACGGTCACGGCATGCCCGGCCAGGCTCAGACGCCCGGCCAGGTACAGACCGAGACTGCCGCCTCCGACGACGACGATGGAGGATTCCGTGGACATGTTCGTTCTCCTTGCAATGAGCCGGCCGACGGCCACGCGGCCGCCCCGCCGGCGGGGAAATCAGAAAGGCGCGAAGGCCTCGATCGGCAGGCGCAGGGGAATCCGCTCGCGCACCCGCGGCAGCAGCTCGCGGCCGAACTCGATGGCATCGGCGAGCGGGTCGAAGCCACGCACCAGGAAACTCTCGACGCCGAGACGATGGTAGGCGGCGAAGGCTTCGGCGACCTGTGCGGGGGTGCCGACCAGGGTAGCCGAATCGCCGTCGAGGCCGCACCACAGGCAGTCGTCGAAGACCTGGCCGCGCGAGGCGAAGGGCATCAGCCGTCCGGCCCGGCTCCAAGCCTCGGCTTCGCTGGTACCGAGCACCACCCGCAACGAGAGGCCGAAGCGCACCGCGGCGGCTCGTCCTTCGCGCGCGGCAGCGGCGCGCACCATGCCGATACGCACGGCGACGGTGGCGAGCGGCTCGCCGGCCATCGCGTAGACGTCGGCATGCCGGCCGGCCAGCCGGGCCGCGGCCGTCGAGGCGCCGCCGCAATGGATCGGCAGACGCGCCTGCAGCAGATGCAGGGCGGCCAGATGACCTTTCACCCGGTACTGGCGGCCGTCGAAGTCGAAGGGTCTGGTGCTGCTCCAGGCACGCCGCAGCAGCGCCAGGTACTCGTCACTGCGCGCCGGCCAGTCGCCGCGTTCGAGAGAATCGCCGTCGCTCTGCGGCCCGCCGTCGTCGAACAGGCGCAGCGCCGCGCGACCTTCGCTGAAGTGATCGAGAGTGGCGAACTGGCGGGCCGCCTCGGTCGGCGCCTGCAGGCCCAGCCGGTGCGCCACCAGCAAGCCGAGCCGGCGGGTCTGCTGGGCGACGTGGGCGGCCACCTGCAAGCCGTCCGGGGCCGCCTCCTGCCAGCCGATCAGCGCCGCGTCGAAGCCGCCGTGCTCCAGGGCGCGGGCACAGGCGCCGAGGTAGGCCTTGTCCAGCGGTACGGCGCCGGGCGGCAGGGGCTCGCGGATATCACGGGCGGCAAGGACGCCGATGAATTCGAGGCGGCTGACACTGAGCATGTTGCGGCTCCGAGGGGCGAATGGATACGGAGGCGTAAGCCTACTGAGATGGCTTGTTAATATCTAAAAACCATTATTTATATGGTTATAAAGAGCTGCAGGTTCTAAGCGCTATCCACAGGCCTTTTCCGTGTCATCGGTCGGCCAGGACCAACGGTCCGCTCCGCGCCGCGGCGAAGCCGTTCAGCGCGGCGTGCGGAAGAACACCTTGGCCTCGCGAAAGCAGGCCTCCGTCAGCGGCGAACGCGGCGCGACGGATGATCAGGCCCAGCGGGGCCAGGGTGCAGGCGTCCTCGATGGGGGTCAGGCGCAAGTGCTCGGACTCCCGCTCGAAACCGCCCTCCAGCGGCACGACACCACAGCACAGGCCGGCGCCGACGGCACGCATCAGCAGATAGACGGCATCGGTTTCCAAACGCAGGTTGGGCGTCAGGCCATGGCGGCGGAAACCGTGGTCGATCGACTGGCGAAAGTGCATGCCGGTCGACAGCAGGCCCAGGGGCAGCTCCGCCAGTTCTATCCAGCCCAGTACCGGCGCGGCGAAATCGAAGCGCCGCGCGTCGTGCAGCAGGGCCATGTGGACCTCGGTCAGCGGATGGGCGTCGAACAGCACGCGGTCGAGCTGTTCGAGGTAGAAGATCCCTAGAGCATTTTTACCTTATTCTGATTCATATCCGGCTCCCTCGAAGTAGTGCCTGCAGTCCTGCGCCGAGAACTGCGCAATCGCCTCGCCAATGCTCTGCCACAGCTGCGGCACGGTCCGCGCCGCCGCCTTTCGCAGCAGCGCCTTGAGCTTGGAGAATGCCCTTTCGATCGGGTTCAGGTCGGGGCTATAGGGAGGCAGGTAGCGCAGTGTGGCTCCTGCGCCTTCAATGGCCTGGCGTACCCCCGCCACCTTGTGGGCCGGCAGGTTGTCCATCACCACGATAGCGCCGGGCGTCAGCTCGGGAACCAGGACCTGCTCGACATAGGCCAGGAAGGCCGGGCCGTTCATGGCGCCGTCGAGCACCAGCGGAGCAGTTAGCCCATCCACGCGCAGGCCGGCGGTAAAGGTCGTGGTTTTCCAGTGACCGTGAGGGACCGCGGCCAGGCAGCGCTCGCTGCGAGGGGCCCAGCCTCGTAGGCGGGCCAGGTTGGTCGCGGCGGCGGTTTCGTCGACGACGATCAGCTTGCGCCAGTCGAAGCCGGGTTGTTCCTCGAGCCACTCCTGTCGAGCTGCCTGGACGTCCGGCCGCTGCTGCTCGGCCGCATGCGCGGTCTTTTTTTGAACGTCATGCCGTGCCGGTCGAGAAACGTCCATACCGTCGCCAGGCTAACCCGAATACCGCGCTCCCGCTCGAGGGTTGCGGCGAGCTCGGCCAGCGTCAGGTCGGGGGTTTGCTCGAGCAGGCCGAGCAGGTAGTGCGCATGGGGATCGAGCCGCAAGCCCCGGGGCTTGCCCTGTCGGCGGGCGACGAGCTCCCCGCCTTCCCGAAAGCGCCGTACCCAGACGATCGCCGTCGCCGTGCCGATGTCGAATCGCTCGGCAGCCTGCCGAGCCGACAGCCCGCCCATGGCCGCGTCGACGACGCGTCGGCGAAGATCGGCACTGTATGCTCGAGCCATTCTGGTCTCCTTGTCTGAGCGGGAGAGGAGGCCCGAAATGACCAGGAAGAGCAACCCCTGTATGTCGAATTCGTGTTTTCAAAAAATGCTCTAGATCGAGCTGGTTGCGTCCGAGCTACTCGAAAATCTGCTCGCTGCTCAGCACACCGATCCGGAAGCGCAGACGCGGATGCAGCTCGGCGAACAAGCCGGCCAGGTCCACCAGGTAGAAGCCGGCCAGCGGCACCACGCCCAAGCGCAGAGTGCCGACCAGTTGCCCGCGGCAGGCGGCGGCCTCGGTATACAGGCCCTCCTCCGCCGCCAGTAGGGTCCGCGACCAGGCCAGTACGCGCAGGCCGGCCTCGGTGAAGCCCTCGAAGCGATGACTGCGGCGGATCAGCTCCAGCCCCAGTTCCGCCTCGAGGTCGCGGATGCGCATCGATAAAGTCGGCTGGGTCACCTGGCGGCGCGCGGCGGCCTAGCCGAAATGCCGGGTCTGCTCCAGGGCGACGAGGAATTTGAGCTGCTTGATGTCTACGCGACGGCCTTTGCCATTGGAAACCGGTCATCAACTTGCCGGCAATCGTCCGCCAAGAAAAGCACGGCGGCCTCGCGGATGCTTGCACGATTCCTGCGGGCGGCATATGAATCGAGACCCGGTCATCCACGACCCGCCATTGTGGGAAATAATGGATGACAGCCCCATCCGATCCGTCGAGCGCCTCCTCATGCGATTACCTGCCTTCCTCCGCCGTCCGCGCTGGCGCAGCCTAGCGCTGCTCGCTCTGCTGGTGGCGCCGCTGCTCTGGCCGCTGCAGCAACTGGCCGAGCGCTACTACCTCGGCGAACTACTGCAGCAGAACCGCCAGACCCTCGACCTCTACGTCGCCAACCTGCTCGGCACCCTGCGCCGCTACGAGGCGCTGCCGCAGATCCTCGGCGACCTGCCGGCGCTGTACAACGTGCTGCGCCAGCCCAAACAGGCTGAAGCGGTGGTCGAGGCCAACAGGCTGCTCAAGAAAATCCGCGAGCGCACCGGCGCCGACTCGCTGTACCTGATGGACGCCCACGGGCTCACCCTGGCCGCTTCCAACTGGGACCAGCCGGACAGCTTCGTCGGCCGCGACTTCGCCTTCCGTCCCTATTTCAGCGAGGCCATGGCCGGCCGCCAGGGGCAGTTCTTCGGCTTCGGCACCACCTCCGGCAAACGCGGCTACTACTTCGCCGCGGCGCTGCGCGAGGTTGGCGAGCCGCTCGGCGTGCTGGTGATCAAGGTCGACCTGGACCACACCGAGCAGCTTTGGGGCAACACCCCGGAACGCCTGCTGGCCACCGACAAGCACGGCGTGGTGATCCTCACCTCGTACTCCGAGTGGCGCTTTCGCGCCACCCGGCCGCTGGACGCCGACGAACTGGCCGAGATCGCCGCCAAACTGCCCTACCCCACGCGCGATCCGCAGCCGTTGCAATTGAACCCCAGGGACTGGCTGATCCAGCAGCAGCACATCGAGGAAACCGGCTGGACGGTGCGCATCCTGGCCCCGCGCAGCATGCTCGAACGCCCGGTGCGCGCCGTGCTGATCAGCGGCGCCACCGGGCTGCTGGTGCTGATGCTGCTGCTCGGCTTGCTGCTGCAGCGCCGCCGCCACTACCTCGAACGCATCGCCCTGGATACCCGTACCCGCCAGGAGCTGGAGCGCCGCGTGCAGGAACGCACCCAGGACCTGGAAGAACTCAACCGGCGCCTGAAGCGCGAGGTGCTGGAGCGCGAACAGGCCCAGCAGGAGCTGGTCCGCGCCCAGGACGACCTAGTCCAGGCCGGCAAGCTCTCGGCCCTCGGCACCATGAGCGCGAGCATCAGCCACGAACTCAGCCAGCCGCTCGGGGCGATCCGCAGCTACGCCGACAACGCCGGCGTGCTGCTCGACCACCAGCGTTACCCCGAGGCGCGCGAGAACCTGCAGCAGATCAGCCAGTTGACCAAGCGCATGGCGCTGATCATCGCCCACCTCAAGGCCTTCGCCCGACGCGACCGCCAGACCCCGGAGAGCGTCGCCCTGCAGCCGGCGCTGGAGGACGCCCTGGCCCTGCTGGTCAATCGTCGGCGCAGCCTGAAAGTGGAACTGATCCGCGACCTGCCGGAGGCCACCCTGTGGGTCCAGGCCGGCGAGACGCGCCTGCGCCAGGTGCTCGGCAACCTGCTGGCCAACGCCCTCGACTCGCTGGCCGAGCGGGCGCCACCGCGCCGCCTGTGGCTGACCACACGACTCCTCGACGACGGGCGGATCAGCCTGAGCCTGCGCGACAACGGCCCCGGCTTTTCGGCCGAGGCCCTGGAGCGCGCCCGCGAACCCTTCTACACCACCAAGACCACCGCCCGCGGCCTGGGCCTGGGCCTGGCCATCTGTGACAGCTTGGTCAACGCCTTGGGCGGCGAACTGCTGCTGGCCAACGAGCCGGGCGGTGGCGCGCTGGTCACTCTTAATTTGCAGCCGGCCACCAGCGCGGTCGGCGCCCAGACCGTGGAGGACTACCCATGATTGTCGACACCTCGATCCAGGTGCTGCTGATCGACGACGACCTGCACCTACGCCAGGCCCTCAGCCAGACCCTCGATCTGGCCGGCCTCGGGGTCTGCGCCCTGGCCGACGCCCAGGGGCTGGCCGGACGCATCGACCGCGACTGGCCGGGCGTGGTGGTCAGCGACATCCGCATGCCCGGCAT
Organism: Azorhizophilus paspali; assembly: GCF_043587585.2. GTDB lineage: Bacteria > Pseudomonadota > Gammaproteobacteria > Pseudomonadales > Pseudomonadaceae > Azotobacter > Azotobacter paspali. The sequence continues at coordinate 186,852 of NZ_CP171449.1, read as the reverse complement.
CGACGGCCTGGAGCTGCTCGACCAGCTCAAGGCGCTGGACGCCGAATTGCCGGTGCTACTCATCACCGGCCACGGCGACGTGCCGCTGGCGGTGCAGGCGATGCGCGCCGGCGCCTACGACTTCCTGGAGAAACCCTTCGCCAGCGAAGACCTGCTCGACAGCGTGCACCGCGCCCTCGACCTGCGCCGCCTGGTTCTGGACAACCGTAGCCTGCGCCTGGCGCTGGCCGACCGCCAGGCGCTGACCACTCGCCTAGTCGGCCAGTCGCCGGCCATCGCCCGCCTGCGCGAGCAGATCGGCGCCCTGGCGGCGACCAGCGCCGACGTGCTAATCCTCGGCGAGACCGGCAGCGGCAAGGAGGTGGTGGCGCGCGCCCTGCACGACTTGTCGGCGCGTCGCGACGGTCCCTTCGTGGCGATCAACGCCGGCGCCCTAGCCGAGTCGGTGGTGGAGAGCGAACTGTTCGGCCACGAGGCCGGCGCCTTCACCGGCGCGCAAAAGCGCCGCATCGGCAAGTTCGAGTTCGCCAACGGTGGCACCCTGTTCCTCGACGAGATCGAGAGCATGAGCCTCGATGTGCAGGTCAAGCTGCTGCGCCTGTTGCAGGAGCGGGTGGTCGAGCGGGTCGGCTCGAACCAGTTGATCCCGCTGGATATCCGGGTCGTCGCGGCGACCAAGGAAGACCTGCGCCAGGCCGCCGACCAGGGCCGCTTCCGCGCGGACCTCTACTACCGGCTGAACGTCGCGCCGCTGCGCATTCCGCCGTTGCGCGAGCGCGGCGAGGACATCCTGCTACTGTTCCAGCACTACGCCAACGCCGCCAGTGCCCGCCACGGACTGCCGCCGCCCGGCCTGCAGCCGGAGCAGCGCGCTCAGTTGCTGCTGCACCCCTGGCCGGGCAACGTGCGCGAGTTGCAGAACGTCGCCGAGCGTTTCGCCCTCGGCCTGGAGCTGGGCCTAGGCCCGGCGCCGGGCCAGACGCCGGACATAGAGCCGTCGGCGGCTGTCGGCCGGCTCACCGAGCAGGTGGAAGCCTTCGAACGCGCGCTGATCGCCGCCGAGCTGAGCCGTCCGCACGGCTCCCTGCGCAGCCTCGCCGAAGCCCTCGGCATACCGCGCAAGACCCTCCACGACAAGCTGCGCAAGCACGGCCTGAGCTTCGCCGATGGTGGAAATCCGCCGGACGACGCCGCCTGACTGGCGGCATACTGCCATACCGAGCGCTCCCGGCCAGGAACTCCGCGTTTCGCGGAAGGTCTCTTGCGCGGCGGACAAACGGTTGTCTGGGTGTTTACCCGACATCGAGCCACCCGCCACAATGCGTCGCCTTTTCCCTGCATTAGAGGTTTGCAACATGCGCAAGACGCTTTCCATCCTGACCCTGAACCTGCTCTGCGCTCAAGCCGCCATGGCCGGCGAGGGCACCACCCAGACCGCCATCGGTGGCGGCGTCGGCGGCGCCCTGGGCAACGTGCTCGGCCAGAGCATCGGCGGCAAGGCCGGAGCCGTGGTCGGTGCCGGCCTGGGCGCTGCGGCCGGCGGCGCCGTCGCCGCCAGGGACGGCAACAAGACCAAGGTAGCCATCGGCGGCGGTCTCGGCGCCGCGGGCGGCTCGCTGCTCGGCAACGCGCTCGGCGGCGGCACCGGCGCCACCATCGGCGCCGGCGTGGGCGGCGCGACCGGCGGCGCCATCGCCAACGGCATGGGCAAGAAGCACGGCCATCGCCACCATCACGACTGATCGCCCGCACGGTGGGGGCCGCGTCACGCGGCCCCCGCCAACGCTGCAAACCTGCCAGCCTTTCGCCTCGCCAATAGCGGTTTTCCGCCGCCGACCTCGGCCGTCCGCCCCTTCACGATTTCCACCGGCACGCCGCCGCGCGACAGGCCATCGTCCCGGCCGAAAGCGGCACGCCATCCATCCGACGCATCCCCGGCGAAGTCCGTCGCCAAGCGATGGCGAATGCCGCCTAGACTTGTCCGAAACGCTCCGCCGAAAGCCCATCCGAAGGGCCGCCGACAACAACGAACAAGAAGGGTAACGCCCATGTTTCGCTTCACCGCCAAGGCACTCGTCGGTGCCCTGTCCACCGGCCTCGGCGGCCTGACCAGGCCGCCGACCCGGTAGTCATCAAGTTCTCCCACGTGGTCGCAAAACACACCCCGAAGGGCCAGGGCGCCCTGCTGTTCAAGAAGCTCGCCGAGGAGCGCCTGCCCAGCACGGTACGGGTCGAGGTCTACCCCAATTCTTCGCCGTTCGGCGACGGCAAGGAAATGGAGGCGCTGCTGCTCGGCGACGTGCAGATCATCGCCCCCTCGCTACCCAAGTTCGAGCACTACTTCAAGAGCGTTCAGGTCTTCGACCTGCCGTTCCTATTCGACGACATAGCCGCGGTCGACCGTTTCCAGGCCAGCCCGGCCGGCCAGGGCCTGCTGCACTCGATGGAGGACAAGGGCATCACCGGCCTCGGCTACTGGCACAACGGCCTGAAGCAGCCCTCGGCGAACAAGCCGCTGTACGAGCCGAAGGACGCCCGTGCCCTGAAGTTCCGCATGCAGGCCTCCCCAGTGCTTGAGGAGCAGTTCAAGACGGTACGCGTCAACTCGCGCAAGATGAGCCTCGCCGAGCTCTACCAGGGCCTGCAGACCAGCGTGGTCAACGGCGCCGAGAATCCCTACTCGAACATCTACAGCCAGAAGATGCACGAGGTGCAGAAATACATCACCGATGTCCGACCATGGCCTGCTGGACTACATGGCGATCACCGACACCAGGTTCTGGAACGGCCTGCCGGAAAAGGTGCACAGCGAACTGCGCAAAATCATGGACAAGGTTAGCGCCGAGGTAAACAGGCAGGCCTCAGCCCTCAACCAGGGCGACAAGTAGCGCATCCTGGCCACCGGCACCACCGAGATCATCGAACTAAGTTCCCAGCAGCGCATCAAGTGGCGCGTCCTGGCCATGCAGCCGATATGGAAGAAGTTCGAGGGCGAGATCGGCGCCGATCTGATCGAGGCCTGCTCCTGATAGCGATCATCCTCGGCGGCATCTACTCGGCCCCCACCGAGGCGGCGGCGCTGACGACGGTCTACGCGGCCTTCGTCGCGCTGTTCGTCTACAAAGACATACGCTTACGCGAGGTACCCAGGATGCTGCTGGAGTCGGGCAAGCTGTCGATCATGCTGATGTTCAGCATCGCCAACGCGATCCTCTTCGCCCATGTGCCGACCACCGAGCAGATCCCGCAGAGCATCACCGCCTGGGTGATCGGGATGGGCCTGTCGCCGTGGATGTTCCTGCCGGTGGTGAGCCTGGTGCTACTGGTCGCCGGTGCCTTCATGGAGCCTTCGGCGATCATCCTGATCCTCGCGCCGATCCTCCTCGCCATCGCGATGCGCCTGGGCATCGACCCGATCCACCTGGGCACCGTCATAGTGGTGAACATGGAGATCGGCCTGATCACCGCGCCGGCGGGGCTGAACCTGTTCGTCGCCTCGGCGGTGACCGGCATAAGCGTCGGCCAGGTGATCCATGCCGCGCTGCCCTGGCTGCTGATACTGCTGGGCTTTCTGCCGATCATCACCCACGTGCCGGCCACTTTTCTGGCCCTGCCGAACTGGTTGGGGATGGGCTGAGGCAGCGGGCAACCGCCGCTCACTTCCAGGCGCCGGGCTTCTTCGACTTCGCGGCGCCGAGCGCGACAGGAAGGTCCGTCGCAGCCTCCGCGCAGGGTGGCCCGAATGTCCGGGAAGGGATCGACGCCCAGAACCGGGACCGCCGTCAGGCCTGGAAGAGGTTTTTCAAGGCCTGGCGCATCACCGATGCGTCGACATCGATACCCGTCCAGTACTTGATGCCGATGACGCCCTGATTGACCAGCATACCCAGCCCGTCGAGCACCCGGCAGCCGCGCGCCTCGGCGCTGCGAAGCAGATGGGTGCGCGGCGGATTGTGGATGCCGTCCGCGACCACCATGTCCGGATGCAGCGAGTCCAGGTCGATATCCAGGCGCTGGTCAACATTCGGATATAAGCCGATGGACGTGGCGTTGATCACAATATCGGTATCGCGCGGCACCGCCACGCTGCCGTTCCACAGGCGCAGCTCGGCGCTGGTGCCAGTCCTGCCGTTCAGCAGATCGACTAGTGTCCGGCCGGTGTCGCGGCTGCGGTTGACCACGGTGATGGCGCTGGCGCCGGCCAGGGCGAGCTCCACGCTCACCGCGCGCGCCGCGCCTCCCGCGCCGAAAATCATGACCGACTTACCGCGCGGGTCGATGACTTCGCGCATGGCCTGCACGAACCCCTTGCCGTCCGTATTCTCGCCGATGAAGGCGTCGCCGCGTCGGACGATGGTGTTGACCGCACCGATGATCTCGGCCGACTGGCCGAGTTCGTCGAGATGCTCGATGACCGCGACCTTGTGGGGAATGGAACAGTTGAAGCCGGCCCAGCCCATGGCTTTCGCGCCCCGCACGGCGTCGCCGAGAAAATGCGGCGCCACCTCGCAGTTGATATAGCGCCAGTCAAGCCCGTGATGACGATAGGCGGCCTCGACCATCGCCACCGTCGGGTTTTCGGCGGCTGGCATCGCGAAGGACCCGGTCAGCGTGCTCAAAAAGTTCTTCTCCATGGTGTTCTCCCGCAACAGTCTGTGAATTGATGGCTCGAGCCGGCTGGGGCCGACTAATTCACGATGAATGAATTATTAATCCGAAGCAAGCCCGGCGACGAATGGCGCGCAGGCGCCGCCCGCCTTCGTACGGGGATCGACGGCTTCAGGAAAAGCGCTGGGGAGAGTGGACGGCGCCTCAGCCGGCGCCGGCCGAGGCGAAGGCCTGCAGATCGAGCAAAAAGCGCGCCGACAGCGGCAGACTGGCCGCGCCGAGCGAGCGGGCATGGGCGCCGATGCTGCCCGCCTCGATCAGCGGCAGGTCGATGCCGCTGGCGGGGATGGCCGCCAGGTGGGCGCGCACCCGCTCCACCAGCAGGCTGCGCACCGGAATGGGCATCCAGCCATCGACGAGACAGGCCTCGAAGTCGTAGACCGCCACCGCCGCCGCGGCCGCCGCGGCGATCGCGCGCCCCGCCGCGTCGGCCCAGGCCTCGACCAGCGGCATCGGGAAATGCCATTCCGACGGCGTGTCCCACAGGCGCTCGGCGGCCTCGCCCGCCTCGCCCAGCATCCGCTCCAGCACCGACAGCGAGGCGATGTCGAGCAGCACAGTCTGTCCGCCCCACCCGTCCGGCACCAGCATGGAGCCGATCGCCCCGGCATTGCCGGTCCGTCCGGGCACCAGGCTGCCGTTCAGGACGATGCCGCCGCCGATAAAATAACCGAGGTGGAAATACAGGAAGTCCCTCGGTCCGTGCCCGTACCCGAACAGCAGTTCGGCGCCGCAGGCGGCCGTGCCGTCATTCTGCACCTGGACCGGCAGGCTGGTCGCCGCGCCGATCTCGACGCCGATGTCGCGCCCGCGCCAATCGAGCAGCGCCTCTTCCGGCACGCCCAGGGTGCGCCACCAGTGCCAAATGTGGAACGGCATGGCGATCCCTAGGCCGGCGATCCGGGCACGCTCGTCGGCGCCGAGCTGGCTGAGGATGTCGGCGATCGCGCTGACGGCGAAGCGCACCACGGTATCGGGCGTCGGGTAGCGGTGGCGTTCGGTCACCCGCGTGCGGATGCCGCCGAGAAAGTCCACCAGCACCAGGTCGAGGCTACGCTGGCCGACCTTCAGGCCGAGACTGAATGCCCCGTCGCGCGCCAGGCCGAGCGGCACCGACGGCTGGCCGATGCGGCCGCGCAGCGGCTGGCCGCGGCAGATCAGCCCGTCTTCCTCCAGCGCGCGCATGATGACCGACACCGTCTGCGCCGAGAGTCCGGTCAGCCGGGTGAGATCGGCCTTGCTCATTTCGCCCCGGCTGCGCAGCAGCGACAACACTAGGCGCTCGTTATGCGCCCGCACGCCGCGCAGGTTCGAGCCACGCGGGCCTCCCGCGCCGTTGCGCGCCCTATCGGCGGGCAGGCTCATCACGCCGTCCGCTCCGGATGCCGCCCGCCGTGCCGGGACGGCTTCGCCGCTTCCCGGCCCGCTCGCCGATGACCCACCACTATTTCGCGATCGTTCAAGACAACCCCTCGGCCCGTTCCGCAGGACGCCCCGCCGAAGCGCATGCCCGGCGAAACGGGGGGTATTTCAGCAGATCCGGCGGTCTTTTTTCAGGGAATTTTCGCGAAAGCGACGTGTATCGCACCCTCTCGAAATTATTTCGAGACGAAAAACTATTGACATGAATCGTTTCAGCAAGCATTTTTCACGGTAATCCGGCGGTCCTCAGCACGCATTTCATGCTCGTGGGAGCGTCGGACCACGGCATTTCAAAAAATAATTCACAAGAATTGAATTTCTGGAGGCACAGCTATGCCGACACGCCGAGAGTTCGTACACCGGGACAAGCTCCTGCCCTTCATCCTGCTGGTCTGCTGCTTCGCCGCTTGGGGCGTGGTCGCGACCATGACCGACCCGCTCGTGCAGGTCTTCAGCACCGTCTTCAGCATGAGTACCCTGCAGGCTTCTCTAGTGCAGTTCGCCTACTACGGGGCGTACTTCCTGCTGGCCCTGCCGGCCGCCTTCATCAACCAGCGCTACTCCTACAAGACCGGTGTGCTGGTCGGCCTGGGCCTGGCCATCGTCGGGGCGCTGCTCTTCTATCCGGCCAGCTTGGCGATGACTTACAGCCTGTTCCTGCTGGCGTTGTTCACCCTGGCCGGCGGCCTGGCGATCCTGGAAACCTCGGCCAACCCCTTCGTCATCTCGATGGGCCCGGAAGGCAACGCGACCCGCCGGCTGAACCTCGCGCAGGCCTTCAACCCGGTGGGCACCAACATCGGCGTCCTGCTGGCGGCCACCTTGATCCTGCCGAACCTGCATGCCGCCAGTTCCGCCGAACGGGCGGCGATGAGCCAAGCGGAACTGCTCGCCATCCGCTCCGGCGAACTGCAGGCGGTCATGCTGCCTTATGTCGGCTTCGCCTTCGTGCTCCTAGCGATCTGGATCGGCATCGCCCTGACCCGCATGCCGACACAGGAAAAAACCGAAGCGCCGGCGGCGCAGTCGGGCCATGACGGCTTCCCCGCCGTCTTCAAGCGCCTGATGCGCAATACCCATTACCGCTGGGGGATCGTGGCGCTGTTCTTCTACATCGCGGCGCAGACCTGTACCTGGACCTTCACTATTCAGTACGCGCAGCAGACCACCGGCGCCGACCACGCCACGGCTGGCTACTACCTGCAATACAGCATGATCGTCTTCCTCGTCGCGCGCTTCGTGGCGACCTGGGCGATGGGCTACGTGCGCCCCTCAATACTGCTGGCACTGCTCGGCGCGACGGCTACCGGCCTGTGCTTCTATGCGGCCTTCGCTCCCGGCCTGTCCGGCGTCTGGGCACTGGTGGCGGTCTCCGCCTGCCTCTCGCTGATGTTCCCGACCATCTACGGCATCGCCCTGATGGGACTGGGCGAAGACGCGAAGTTCGCCGCCGGCGGGCTGGTCATGACGCTCCTCGGCGGCGCGCTGATGCCGATGGTCCAGGGCGCGGCGATCGATGCCTTCGGCGCGGCGACCTCCTTCGTGGTGACGGGGGTCTGCTTCCTGCCGGTCGTAGCCTACGGCCTGTTCCACCTGAGCACGTCGAAGGCTGGTCTGTTCGCGTTCCGCTCCAGCGCCCGCCAGGTGGCCGAAGCTCTCTGACGGAGTCCGCCGCACCGCGCACCGCGCGGAATCGGGCGGACCGGGGGTAACACCCCGGTCCGCCCGATTCTTTTTCTCCGCCCCGCCGACCCGGCGGCAAATACACGGGGGCATCGCTCCAAACGCGTGACGACCGTCAAAAACCCGCGCCTGCGGGCTCGGACGGCACTTTCGGCGGCCCTAAACTGGCCGTCCCGTCCCCGCGCAAGGATGCCTCGATGCAACGCCGGATCGCGTTTTCCCTCCTGCTTCTACTGCCTTTCGCCTCGCCCACTCTCGCCGAGTCCGCCTGTCCAGACTGGACGGCGCAACGCGCCGCCGCCGAACTGGCGGCGCTCGCCGAGCGCCTACGCCAATGGGATGTGGCCTATCACCGCGATGGCCGCTCGCCGGTGGCCGACGAACTCTACGACCAGGCCCGCGCCCGCCTGGCCGACTGGAACCGCTGCTTTCCCGGCCAGGCCGACGCATCTTTCGAGCCTCTCGCCGGCAGTGCCGGCCCTCTGCTCCATCCGGTGCCGCACACCGGTCTTGCCAAACTCGACGAGGCCGCGGTGCGGGACTGGATGGCCACGCGCGAGGACCTCTGGACCCAGCCCAAGGTGGACGGCGTGGCGGTCACCCTGGAATACGTCGACGGGCGCCTGCGACGCGCCATCAGCCGCGGCGACGGCCGGCATGGCCAAGACTGGACGGCCCGGGTCCGGCGCCTGCCGGCGCTGCCGCGGCAACTGGCGGAAAAGCAGCGCCTGATCCTGCAGGGCGAACTCTACTGGCGGCTTCCGGGCCATGTGCAGGCCGAAGCCGGCGGACGGAGCGCGCGGGCCAGGGTCGCCGGCCTGCTGGCGCGCGACACCCTGGACGACGGGGACGCCGCCGGCATCGGCCTGTTCATCTGGGACTGGCCGAACGGCCCGGCGGACATGCGCGCGCGACTGGACGGCCTGGAGCGGCTCGGCTTCGCCGAGGCGCGCCGCTACAGCCGGCCGGTGGCGGACTTCGCTACCGCGCGGCAATGGCGCGAGCGCTGGTATCGCGAGCCGCTGCCCTTCGCCAGCGACGGCGTGGTGCTGCGCCAGGGCCAGCGCCCGCCGGGCGAGCGCTGGCGGGCGGAGCCGCCGCACTGGGCGGTAGCCTGGAAGTACCCCCTCGCCCAGGCGCTGACCGAGGTACGCGCGGTGCGTTTTCGCATCGGCCGCAGCGGGCGCATCACACCGCAACTGGAGTTGCAGCCGGTACGCCTGGACGACCGGCAAATCCGCCGGGTCGCCCTCGGCTCGCTGCGCCGCTGGCGGGAACTGGACGTCCGTCCCGGCGATCAGGTGGCGATCCGCCTGGCCGGACAGAGCATTCCGCAGGTGGACACCGTGGTCTGGCGCGCCGCCGAACGCCCGGCGCTGCACGCACCCGATCCGACCGCTCACCACGCGCTGAGCTGCTGGCGGCCGCTGCCGGGCTGCGAAGAACAGTTCCTCGCCCGTCTCGACTGGCTCGGCGGTCGGCGCGGCCTGGACCTCGGCGGAGTCGGCCGCGGCACCTGGGAAGCACTGCTGGAGAACGGCCGGCTTGACGACCTGCTCGGCTGGCTGGAACTGGACGAAGCGCGCCTGGTCGAGCTGCCCGGCTTCGGCGAGCGCAGCGCCAGCCTGCTGGCCGAGCGTTTCCGCGCGGCGCGCCGACGTCCCTTCCCGATGTGGCTGCGGGCTCTCGGCCTGCCGCCGGCCGGCGAGGCGACGCTGCCGCCCTCCTGGGACGAACTGGCCGGGCGCGGCCCGGAGCAATGGCAGCGCGAGCCCGGCATCGGCCCCGGCCGTGCCCGCCAGTTGCAGGCCTTCTTCGCGCACCCGGAGGTGCAGGCACTGCGCCAGCGCCTGCGGGCGGCGGGAGTCGAGGGCTTCTGAATGCGCGGGAAGACGCCGCGCGGCTTCCCCCTGCGACACGAACCGGGCCGCTGGATAACGGCGCAGCCTCATCCAGCGCCCTACGCCTCCTCAATAGGCGCGGAACTCCCGATGACAGGCCTCGCAGGCGTCCTCCACGCGCTGCACGTGCGGCGCCAGGACCGCGGGCTCCAGCGGCCGGGCCACGGTCGCCGCGACCAGTGCCGCGGTGCCACGCTCCAAGTCGCCGGCCAGTTGGCGGAAACGCTCCTGACGCTGCCAGAGTTCGTCGCGGGCGCTGCTGTCCGCTTCCCTGACCGGCGGGAAGTGCTGCCAGGGCTGACGCGACAACACGTCGAGGCGCGCCGCGCCATCGACGAAGCGCTGCTCGTCGAAGCCCAGCCGGCCGCGCAGCATGCCGCCCAGGTCCTCGCTGGTCGCGAGCATCTGCTTGAAGATCGCTTGGCGCCTGCCGAGCGGCGAGTCGGAATCGACGCCGTCGCAGGCGACCAGGGCCAGAGCGATCACACCCGGAAGAAGCGGCTTGAAAATCATGGTTCGTGCAGAGATGGCTGGCGAAGGGCGGCAATTATCCTCCGCCTCGCCGACCATTGCACGATCCGCAGGGCAATCGCATGAAGCGCTCGCCTGATACCAGACTGGAAAGATTGTGTGATCCTTGGCATGGCTGCTTGCCGAGTAGCCGGATAGTCCCCGTTTCGGCCCCCCGGCCGAGTCACTTTTTCTTGCCTGGCCAAGAAAAAGTAACCCAAAAGAAGGCCACCCCCTCATCCGGCCCTGCGCTTCGCTCCGGGTTCCCTCGCTCCATCGTCGCTCCAGGGGCTCGCCGCGAAGGGCCATCCATGGCCCATCGCGGCATCCTTGCCGCTCGACCCCTTCCACGACGATTCCGCTCGGCCTCCTGAAGGGGGCATTCGGCGCGGCCTGACAGGTCGTGCCACAAGAGCGAAAGCGCTTTCAGGCAACCCGGAGCCCGACTCCCGTTCAGGAGGCCGAGTGCAGGCGTCGCGTAGAGGGGCGAGCCGCAGGGAGGCGGCGAGAGTCGTACGAGGGGCATGGATGCCCCTTGTGCGACGACCCTCGGAGCGGCGCCGGAGCGAGGGAACCCCGGCGCAGCCGGGGCCGAATGACCGGGCGCGCTTTCTCTTTGGTTACTTTCTCTTTGCGCGCGCAAAGAGAAAGTGACTCGGCCGGGGGGCAGAAACAGGGAGTATCCGCCCCCTCGGAAAGCAGCCGATGCACCGGATCTGGAGACCACGCCGGAGTGGACCAGGCACACAATCTTTCCAGTCCGGTATCGGAAAGACATTTCATGCGATTGCCCTGGCACGATCCGCCGCCCTCTTGGGGTTTGCCTGCGTAGGCGGCTATAATCGGCTGGATTTTCTGCGGCCGACTCCGCTTTGGCCGTTCCCGCCACCCTTCCGAGGGGCGCTGCAGCAGGCTTGCCAACGGCCTGTCAGGCTCGGAAGGGGCGTTTTCCGAACGCATCAACGGCGCCCATTCGCACATTACGAATGGAGACTCTGCATGAGCGCTGTCATGACGCCTGCCGCTTTCACCGATTACAAGGTCGCCGATATTTCCCTGGCCGACTGGGGACGCAAGGAAATCATCATCGCCGAATCCGAGATGCCAGCGCTGATGGGCCTGCGTCGCAAGTACGCCGCCGAGCAGCCGCTCGCGGGCGCGAAGATCCTCGGCTGCATCCACATGACCATCCAGACCGCGGTGCTGATCGAGACCCTGATCGCGCTGGGCGCGGAGGTGCGCTGGTCGAGCTGCAACATCTTTTCGACCCAGGACCAGGCCGCCGCGGCCATCGCCGCCGCCGGCATCCCGGTGTTCGCCTGGAAGGGCGAGACCGAGGCCGAGTACGAGTGGTGCATCGAGCAGACCATCCTCAAGGACGGCAAGCCCTGGGACGCCAACATGGTGCTCGACGACGGCGGCGACCTGACCGCCATCCTGCACCAGAAATACTCGCAGATGCTGGAGAAGGTCCACGGCATCACCGAGGAAACCACCACCGGCGTGCATCGCCTGTACGACATGCTCAAGGCCGGCACCCTGAAGGTTCCGGCGATCAACGTCAACGACTCGGTGACCAAGAGCAAGAACGACAACAAGTACGGCTGCCGTCACAGCCTGAACGACGCCATCAAGCGCGGCACCGACCACCTGCTGTCCGGCAAGCAGGCACTGGTGATCGGCTACGGCGACGTGGGCAAGGGCTCGGCGCAGTCGTTGCGCCAGGAAGGCATGATCGTCAAGGTCTCGGAAATCGACCCGATCTGCGCCATGCAGGCCTGCATGGACGGCTTCGAGCTGGTCTCCCCCTACCTGAACGGCGAGAATGACGGCACCGAGGCCAGCATCGACAAGGCGCTGCTCGGCAGGATCGACCTGATCGTCACCACCACCGGCAACGTCAACGTGTGTGACGCGGGCATGCTCAAGACGCTGAAGAAGCGCGCCGTGGTCTGCAACATCGGCCACTTCGACAGTGAGATCGACACCGCCTTCATGCGCGCCAACTGGGGCTGGGAAGAAGTCAAGCCGCAGGTGCACAAGATCCACCGCACCGGCAAGACCATCGACCCGACCAACGACGACTACCTGATCCTGCTCGCCGAAGGCCGCTTGGTGAATCTGGGCAATGCCACCGGCCATCCGAGCCGGATCATGGACGGCTCCTTCGCCAACCAGGTGCTGGCGCAGATCCACCTGTACGGTGCCCGCTTCGCCGACCTGCCGGCTGCCGAGAAGGCCGCGCGCCTGAGCGTGGAAGTACTGCCGAAGAAGCTGGACGAGGAAGTGGCGCTGGAAATGGTCAAGGGCTTCGGAGGCGTGGTCACCCGCCTGACCGGCCAGCAGGCCGAGTACATTGGCGTCGGGGTGGACGGTCCGTTCAAGCCGGACAGCTACCGTTACTGACAGGCCCGTAGGGTGGAAAACCCGCGCAGCGGTTTTCCACCACCGGCAGCACCCGGTGGAAGAGGCCTGTGGCCGTCTTCCACCCTACGTCCAAGGAATCCGCGATGTCCCAGGAACGCCGCTACAGCTTCGAATTCTTCCCGACCAAGACCGAGGCCGGCCACGAAAAACTGATGAACGTGGCCCGCCGACTGGCCGGCTGCGACCCCGACTTTTTCTCCTGCACCTACGGCGCCGGCGGCTCGACCCGCGACCGGACCCTGAACACCGTGCTGCAACTGGACGGCGAGGTGAAGGTACCGACCGCGCCGCACTTGTCCTGCGTCGGCGACAGCAAGGCCGAACTACGCAGCCTGCTGAACACCTACAAGGACGCCGGCATCCGCCGTATCGTCGCCCTGCGCGGCGACCTGCCGTCCGGCATGGGCCTGGCCAACGGCGAGCTGCGCCACGCCAGCGACCTGGTGGAATTCATTCGTGCCGAAACCGGCGGGCACTTCCACATCGAGGTCGCTGCCTACCCGGAGATGCACCCGCAGGCGCGCAACCTCGAGGACGATCTCGCCCGCTTCGCCGCCAAGATGAAGGCCGGAGCGGACAGCGCCATCACCCAGTACTTCTTCAACGCCGACAGCTATTTCCATTTCGTCGAGCGGGTCCGCAAGCTGGGCGTGGAACAGCCGATCGTCCCCGGCATCATGCCGATCACCAACTACAGCAAGCTGGCGCGCTTCTCCGATGCCTGCGGCGCGGAACTGCCGCGCTGGGTACGCAAGCAACTGGAGGCCTACGGCGACGACCTGGAAAGCATCCAGGCCTTCGGCGCACAAGTGGTGACCGCGATGTGCGAAAAACTCCTCGAAGGCGGCGCGCCGGGCCTGCACTTCTATACTCTGAATCAGGCCGAACCCAGCCTAGCGATCTGGAACAACCTCGGGTTGCCGCGCTGAAAAGCATGCCCGGCGCCGCGCGTCCCGAATGGGGCGCCGGAAGCCGTCTGCAATACACTTCGCAAAGGCTCGGCTCTGATATACTCCAGACTTCCGCCAGGCTTGCGCCCGGCTGCTCGGCCAACACAGGCCCAGCAAGACCGGTCGGGGTCACGCCCACTCGCGTGATTCGCGCCCGGCACGTTCGAACCTTCGGGCCCCGCCCTAACCAAACAGGATTTCCCATGTCCTTTGCTTCCCTCGGGCTTTCCGAGGCATTGGTCCGCGCCGTCGAGGCCGCCGGCTATGCCCAGCCCACTCCCGTGCAACAGCGGGCCATCCCCGCCGTGTTGCAAGGCCGCGACCTGATGGTCGCCGCCCAGACCGGCACCGGCAAGACCGGCGGCTTCGCGCTCCCCGTACTCGAACGACTGTTCCCCGGCGGCCACCCGGACAAGGAACACCGCCATGGTCCGCGCCAGGCCCGCGTGCTCGTTCTGACCCCAACCCGCGAGCTGGCGGCCCAGGTGCACGACAGCTTCAAGCTCTACGCCCGCGACCTGAAACTGGTCAGCGCCTGTATCTTCGGCGGGGTCGGCATGAACCCGCAGGTCCAGGCTTTGTCCCGTGGCGTCGACGTGCTGGTGGCCTGTCCTGGGCGCCTGCTCGACCTGGCCGGCCAGGGCGACATCGATCTCTCCCACGTGGAGATCCTGGTGCTCGACGAAGCCGACCGCATGCTCGATATGGGCTTCATCCACGACGTCAAGAAGGTTCTCGCCAAGCTGCCGTCCAAACGCCAGAACCTGCTGTTCTCGGCGACCTTCTCGGCGGACATCGTCAACCTCGCCAACAAGCTGCTGCACGATCCCGAACGTATCGAGGTGACCCCGCCGAACACCACGGTGGAGCGCATCGAGCAGCGCGTCTTCCGCCTGCCGGCCGGCCACAAGCGCGCCCTGCTCGCCCACCTAGTCACCCAGGGCGCTTGGGAGCAGGTGCTGGTGTTCACCCGAACCAAGCACGGTGCCAACCGCCTTGCCGAATACCTCGACAAGCACGGTCTGCCGGCCGCGGCGATCCACGGCAACAAGAGCCAGAACGCCCGCACCAAGGCCCTGGCCGACTTCAAGAGCGGCGCCATCCGCATCCTGGTCGCCACCGATATCGCCGCCCGCGGCCTGGACATCGACCAGTTGCCCCATGTGGTCAACTTCGAACTGCCCAACGTCGAGGAGGACTACGTCCACCGCACCGGCCGCGCCGGCCGCAGCGGCGAGGCGATCTCGCTGGTCGCCCCGGACGAGGAGAAGCTGCTCAAGTCCATCGAACGCATGACTCGCCAGAGCATCCCGGAAGGCGACTGGGCGGGCTTCGACATAGGCGCCGTCGAGGCGGAGAAACCCGAGGTTCGCGAAGCGCACCCGCCGCGCAACGCCATTGCCGGACGCAAGGACAAGGGCAAGGACAAGGGCCAGGAGAAATCCCGGGAAAAAAACCTGGAGAAGGTCCGCGGCAAGGAACGCGGCCCGCAGGCCAAGGGCGCCGGTCAGCCGGGCCGCCCGCAGCCGAAGGCCAAGGCGCAGCCCGCCCGCCAGCCGACGGTCCCCATGCTGCCGCCGAATCGCGATCCCGAGGAATTCCTCGACGACGATATCGACAACTTCGGCAACCGCGCCGACTACGTCAGCCCCTACCAGAACAAGTCGCAGCGCGGCCGCCGTCCGGGCACGAACGGCCAGGCGGCTGGCCGTGGTCAGAGCCAGGGGCAAGGGCAGGGGCAAGGCCAGGGCCAGGGCCAGCGCGGTCCGAAGCGCCAGGGCCAGCAGGTACGCCGCGCACCGGTACCGGCCTACCGCAGCGAAGCGCCCCGCGAGGAAGCGCCGCGCAAGCCTGAACGGCAGCCGCTGATCCTGCACAAGGAGTCGAAAAGCGAGCGCTTCCCCTCCCCGGAACAGCTCGACCAGCTCTCCGGCCGCCGCCCGCGCAGCGAAAAGCCGGCGCTGCTGACGCGCAATCGCGAGGAGTGAGGTTCACTCTTCTCGCCATGCAAGGAAGCCGGCTTCGCCGGCTTTTTTGTATCCGAAAACCGCGTGATGCACGGGCTCGAAACGAACGTGCCAGCCTCCCGCGCCCCGCCAAAAGCGGCACGCCAGTCTCGGGGCGAAGCGCTGCGAAGGCTGAAGCCATGCCTTGTGTTCGAACACGGCAGGACGGTCGGCCCCGCTATTCGTGGTTACTGGCGCCACCTTCCGATCCGGCCAGCCCTTTCGAGCGTCCTGGAGGCATCCAGTCGATACACGGCCCGGAGCCGTCGAATCGCTCGAAGATGAGTTTTTCCGCGAAGGAAAGAACCTGTCTTTCCTGCGAGGTTTTCCCGCCGACCGGGGAACACACCAGCGCGCAAACGGGTCCTCCAGTCAGGACAAGCCTGCCTCCCACAGCCCCGACCGACACCTTAATCCATTGAATCGAAAAGATTTATTCATATTTTTCCGGGCTACCCTGGCCAAGCCCGGCACACGTATACGTACCGCACACGGACAGGTATCCTACATTTCCCCGCCCGCAGGGCCGAGCTCGCGGGCCGCTCTACAGGTTCGACATCGATGAACGTAATCGCTCGCCATGCCGCCTTCCTTCTGCTCGGCATGCCGTTGGCGGCACTGGCCGCCGTACCCCAGCCAACCCACGAATACACCCTGGACAACGGCTTAAAGGTCATCGTCCGCGAGGACCACCGCGCTCCGGTGGTGGTCTCGCAGCTCTGGTACAAGGTTGGCTCCAGCTACGAAACGCCCGGCCAGACCGGCCTTTCCCACGCCCTCGAGCACATGATGTTCAAGGGCAGCCGCAAGCTCGGCCCCGGCGAATCCTCGCGCATCCTGCGCGAGTTGGGTGCCGAGGAAAACGCCTTCACCGGCGACGACTACACCGCCTACTACCAGGTACTGGCGCGTGACCGCCTGCCCGTGGCCCTCGAATTGGAGGCCGATCGCCTGGCCAGCCTGCGCCTGCCGGCGGAAGAGTTCGCGCGCGAGATCGAGGTGGTCAAGGAGGAGCGCCACCTGCGCACCGACGATCGTCCCAGCGCCCTGGCCTACGAACGCTTCAAAGCCATGGCCTACCCGGCCAGCGGCTATCGCACCCCGACCATCGGCTGGATGCCCGATCTCGACCGGATGAGCGTCGACGATCTGCGTACCTGGTACCAATCTTGGTACGTGCCGAACAACGCTACCCTGGTGGTGGTCGGCGACGTCAGCGGCGACGAGGTGAAGCAACTCGCCGAACATTACTTCGGCGCCATTCCGTCGCGTCCGCTGCCGGTCGCCAAGCGCCCGCTGGAACCGGCCGAACCGGGCGAGCGGCGCCTCGCGCTGAACCTCAAGGTACAGTTGCCGAGCCTGCTCTATGGCTTCAACGTACCGGGCCTGGCCACTGCCGAAAGCCACCGCGAGGCGTATGCGCTGCGCCTGATCGCCGGCCTGCTCGACGGCGGCTACAGCGCGCGCATTCCGGCCCGCCTGGAGCGCGGCGAGGAACTGGTGTCCGGCGCCGGCGCCGGCTACGACCCCTACGCGCGCGGCGACAGCCTGTTCGTCCTCAACGCCACGCCTAACGTGCAGAAGGGCCATACCCTGGAAGAGGTCGAGGCCGGGCTCTGGCGCCTGCTCGACGAACTCAAGGAAACCCCGCCGACGGCCGAGGAGCTGGAACGCGTGCGCGCCCAGGTCATCGCCGACCTGGTCTACGAGCGCGACTCCATCGCCCGTCAGGCGACCATCATCGGCCAACTGGAAACCGTGGGCCTGTCCTGGCAATTGATCGACGAGGAGCTGGCCGCTCTACAAGCGGTCACCTCGCAGGATATCCAAGACGCCGCACGCCGCTACTTCACCCACTCGCGCCTCACCGTCGCGCACGTCCTGCCCGAGGAGGCCAACCATGACTAAACGTACCTGGCTGGGCTATGGCCTGATCGGCCTGATCCTGTTGCTTCTGCTTGGCCTGATGGTCTGGCTGGCCAACCTGCCGCCGCGCCCCACCGCCCCCGCCGGCGAGGCCCCCGCCGCTCCGGCCCGCCTGGAATCGCTGGCCCGGTTGAATGGCGAGCCGCCGCTCCACCGCGCCCTGAACATCCAGGACTGGCGCACCGCCGAAGGCGCCCGTGTGCTCTTCGTCGAAGCCCGCCAATTGCCGATGTTCGACCTGCGCCTGACCTTCGCCGCCGGCAGCAGCCAGGACGGCGACACCCCTGGGCTGGCCTTGTTGACCAATGCCATGCTCAACGAAGGGGTGCCCGGCAAGGATGCGACCGCCATCGCCGAGGGCTTCGAGAGCCTCGGCGCCCAGTTCGGCAACGGCTCCTACCGTGACATGGCCATCGCCAGCCTGCGCAGCCTGAGCGATCCGGCCAAGCGCGAACCGGCGCTCGCCCTGTTCGGCGAAGTGCTTGGCCGACCGGACTTTCCCGCCGATGCCCTGGCGCGGATCAAGAACCAGTTGCAGGCCGGCTTCGAGATGCGCAAGCAGAGTCCCGGCAAGCTGGCCAGCCTGGAACTCAACCGCCAACTGTTCGGCGTGCACCCCTACGCTCACCCGAGCGACGGCGACACCGAGTCGATCGCCCCGATCGGCCGCGAGCGGTTGCAGGCCTTCCATGCCCATGCCTACACCGCCGCCAACGCGGTCATCGCGCTGGTCGGCGACCTCTCGCGCAGCGAGGCCGAAGCCATGGCCGCGTCCATCTCCGCCGCGCTGCCGAAGGGACCGGCGCTGGCCAGGCCGGCCGATCCGATGCCGCCCAAGCCGGGCCTGCAGCACATCGAGTACCCCTCCCAGCAGACTCACCTGATGCTCGCCCAGCTCGGCATCGCCCGCGACGATCCGGACTACGCGGCCCTCTACCTGGGTAACCAGATCCTTGGCGGCGGCGGTTTCGGCGCGCGACTGATGGAGGAGGTGCGCGAGAAGCGCGGGCTGACCTACGGCATCTACTCCGGCTTCACCCCTATGCAGGTGCGCGGCCCCTTCACGATCAATCTGCAGACCCGCGCCGACTACAGCCAAGGCACCCTGGAACTGGTGCAGAAGCTGGTTCGCGAGTTCATCGCCGAAGGCCCGACCGAGAAGGAGCTAAAGGACGCCAAGCGCGAGCTGATCGGCAGCTTCCCGCTGTCCACGGCGAGCAACGCCGACATCGTCGGCCAGCTCGGCGCTATCGGCTTCTACAACCTGCCGCTGAACCATCTGGAGCTTTTCCTGCAGCAAGTCCAGGCCCTCAGCGTGGGGCAGGTGAAGGCCGCCATGGCCAGACACATCGACCCGAACGGTTTCGTCGTGGTCAGCGCCGGACCGACCGTCGAACAGAAACCGCTGCCGCCGCCGACCACGCCCGCCGAACGCCCCGCCGCCATACCGGAGCACTGAATGCGCCAGCCCTCCCGGCCTTCCCGCCCGGCCGCCCGCCCCCACGGCGGCCAGGGCCAGTTGCGCATCATCGGCGGCGAATGGCGCTCGCGCCGCTTCGCCTTCCCCGAGGCGCCGGGCCTGCGTCCGACGCCCGACCGGGTACGCGAGACCCTGTTCAACTGGCTGGCTCCTTATATAGAAGGCGCCCGCGTGCTCGACCCCTTCGCCGGCAGCGGCGCGCTCTACCTAGAGGCCCTGTCGCGCGGCGCCGCCCAGGCGCTGGCGCTGGATCTCGATGGCCAGGCCGTCGCCAGCCTGCGCCGCCACCTCGATAGCCTGCGCTGCGGCAACGGCCAGTTGCTGCAGGGCGATGCTCTGCGCTACCTGGAGTACCAGGCGACGAGCCCTTTCGATCTGGTGTTCCTCGACCCACCCTTCCACCAGAACTTGCTTGAGCCCGCCTGCCGGCTGCTCGAGGAGCGTGGTTGGCTGGCCCGCGACGCCTGGATCTACACTGAGAGCGAAGTCCCGCCCTCCGGCCTCGGCCTGCCGGGCAACTGGCACCTGCACAGGGAAAAGCAGGCCGGTCAGGTGCATTACGCGCTATGGCAGAGGACCGGCTGAAGCGCCAAGCCCCCTGGCGCGATCATGGACGAGCCCACGGTTTTGCCGATGAACGACGCCCCCTTCCGACCCGCCTGGTGGCTGCCCGGTCCGCACCCGCAAACCCTGTGGGGACCGCTGTGCCGCCGGTCGCCGCCGCTGGAGCGACGCCGCGAGCGCCTGTGGCTGGCGGACGGCGACTTCCTCGATCTCGACTGGCACGGCCCGGACGATCCGCGCATGCCGCTGGTCCTGGTGCTGCACGGCTTGACCGGCTCTTCCCGTTCGCTCTACGTGCTCGGCCTGCAGCAAGCCCTGGCGGCGCGCGGCTGGGGCAGCGTAGCGCTGAACTGGCGCGGCTGCTCCGGCGAGCCCAACCGCTTACCGCGCGCCTACCACTCCGGCGCCAGCGACGACCTCGCCGCGGCCATCGATCACCTGCGCAGGCGATGCCCGCACGCCCCGCTTCATGCGGTCGGCTATTCCCTAGGCGGCAACGTGCTGCTCAAATACCTCGGCGAAAGCGGCGCGGACTGCGCCCTGCGGGCGGCCGTGGCGGTATCGGTGCCGTTTCGCCTGGACCAGTGCGCCGACCGCATCGGCCAGGGGTTCTCGCGGCTCTACCAGGCCCATTTCATCCGTGCCATGCGCCTCTACGTGGAAGACAAGCAGCGTTGGTTCGCCCATCTCGGCCAGGCCGAGCATCTCGCTGCCCTGCAACGCCTCGGCCCGCTGCAGGACCTGCGCACCTTCTGGGATTTCGACGGGCGCATCACCGCGCCGCTGCATGGCTTTCTCGATGCTGGCGACTATTACCGGCGCGCCTCCAGTCGCTATTTCCTCGCCGAAATCCGTGTGCCGACGCTGATCGTCCAGGCTGCCGACGACCCCTTCGTGTTCCCCCACAGCTTGCCGCGAGCGCACGAATTGTCGGCCGGCACCGAGTTCGAGCTGCAGCCCGGCGGCGGTCACGTCGGTTTCGTCGAAGGCCCGCCGCACCGTCCGGGGTTCTACCTGGAGCGGCGCATTCCCGCCTGGCTGGCAGCCCGCGCGGGCTGAGTCCGGCTTGGCCATGAGGTCCGGCTGAGCTACCATCCGGGCCTCCATGAACCCGCCAAGGACGCTGTGATGAACCGCGTAATCTACCCGGGAACTTTCGACCCCATCACCAAGGGACATGGTGATCTGGTCGAGCGCGCCGCCAAGCTGTTCGACCACGTGATCATCGCGGTGGCCGCCAGCCCAAAGAAGAACCCCCTGTTTTCCCTCGATAAGCGCGTCGAGCTGGCCCGGGAAGTCACCCGTCACCTACCCAATATCGAGGTGTTGGGCTTCTCCAGCCTGCTCGCGCAGTTCGCCCGGGAGCAGAAGGCCAACGCGCTGCTGCGCGGCCTGCGCGCGGTATCCGACTTCGAGTACGAATTCCAGTTGGCCAACATGAACCGCCAGCTCGCGCCGGAGGTGGAAAGCCTGTTCCTCACCCCCTCGGAGAAGTACTCCTACATCTCCTCCACCCTAGTCCGGGAAATCGCCGCGCTGGGTGGTAACATCGAACAGTTCGTGCATCCGGCGGTGGCCGACGCGCTACGCGAGCGTTTCCGCGCCTAGCGGGCGGCGGCCGGCCGGCTGCCGCACGAGGCGACGAGCAGGCCGCGATCGGACGGGCGCCTTGCGCAATTGCCCCGGCGGTTGCCCGGCGGGCGTGCACGGCGGACGCCGATACGGCACAATGCGCCCCCGTCGTTATCCCAGTGCCGCGGTCTCGACCGTGGCAGGAGCCCCACATGTCCCTGAAGATCACTGACGATTGCATCAACTGCGACGTCTGCGAACCCGAGTGCCCGAACGGCGCCATCTCCCAGGGGGAAGAGATCTACGTGATCGACTCCAACCTGTGCACCGAGTGCGTCGGCCACTACGACGAACCCCAATGCCAACAGGTCTGTCCGGTGGACTGCATCCCGCACGACGAGAACCGCGTCGAGAGTCGCGAGGAACTGATGCGAAAATACCTGATCATCACCGGCAAAGCCTGACCGGTGGGCGGCGACGGAACGCCCGTGCTCCTGCGCCGGCTCCTCGCCAGCCTGGCACTGCTGACCTGCGCCACGGCGCTGCAGGCGCAGACGCCGGGACGGGCCGTCCTCGCCACCCCTCATCCCCTCGCCGGCGCAGCCGGCCGGGACATCCTCCAGGCTGGCGGCAACGCCTTCGATGCCGCCGTGGCGGTCGCCGCCAGCCTGGCGGTGGTCGAGCCTTACGGCTCCGGCCTCGGCGGCGGCGGCTTCTTCCTGCTGCGCGAGGAGCGGGATGGCGCCCTGCCACGCTACCTGTTCCTCGACGCCCGCGAACGCGCGCCTCTCGCCGCCCACGCCGAACTCTACCTGCGCGACAGCCGCGCGCTGACGCACCTGTCCCGCGATGGCGCCCTGGCCGCGGCGATCCCTGGCCTGCCGGCGGCGCTGGTCGAACTGGCCGCGCGCCACGGCCGCCTGCCGCTGCGCGATAGCCTGGCGCCGGCGATCCGCCAGGCTCGCGACGGCTTTCCCGTCGAGCGGATCTACCGGCAGCGAGCCCGGTTCCGCCTGAGCGCCCTGCGCGACGACCCGGAAAGCGCCCGGCTGTTCCTCGACGACGGCGAGGTCCCCGCCGAGGGCCATCTGGTGCGCCAGCCGGAACTGGCCGAAACCCTCGGCCGTCTCGCCGAACGCGGCCATGACGGCTTCTATGCCGGCACCACCGCCGAGCGGCTGGTCGCCGGGGTGCGCGCCGCCGGCGGCATCTGGAGCGCACAGGACTTGGCCGACTACCGGGTGGTCGAGCGCCGGCCGCTGCGCTTCGCCTTGGAGCGGGGCCGCGAACTGATCGGCGCGCCGCCGCCCTCGGCCGGCGGCATCGTCTTGGCGCAGAGCCTCGGCATGCTCGCCTACCTGCCTTGGCGGACGGCCGACCGCGTGCAGCGCGCCCATTACGTGGTGGAAGTCTCGCGCCGCGCCTTCCGCGACCGTGGCCTGCTCGGCGACCCGGACTTCGTCGCCAACCCCGTCGAGCGCCTGCTCGCCCCCGCCTACCTGCGCGACCTGGCCGCCGGCATCGACCCAGGGCGGGCCACCCCCAGCACCAGCTTGCCGCCCGCGCCGGCCTGGCGCGAGGGCGAGCACACCACCCACTTCGCAGTGCTGGATAACGAGGGCAACGCGCTGGCCGCTACCCTGTCGATCAACCTGCCGTTCGGCGCCGCCTTCGCCGTGCCGGGCACCGGGGTGCTGCTCAACGACGAGATGGACGACTTCGCCGCCGATCCGCGCGGCAGTAACGCCTATCGGCTCGTCGCCAGCCCGGCCAACCTTGTCGCCGCCGGCAAGCGCCCGCTGTCGAGCA
The DNA here is from genome assembly GCF_043587585.2 of Azorhizophilus paspali. GTDB lineage: Bacteria > Pseudomonadota > Gammaproteobacteria > Pseudomonadales > Pseudomonadaceae > Azotobacter > Azotobacter paspali. The sequence goes on along the minus strand of NZ_CP171449.1, from coordinate 163,934 downwards.
TGAGCCCCACCTTCATCGAAAGCGCCGACGACCTGGCCGCCTTCGGCACCCCCGGCGGCAGCCGCATCCCCGGCATGGTGCTGCTGGCCGTGCTGGAATACCTCGACGGCCGGCCGATCGAGCGCTGGCCGGCGCTGCCGCGCTACCACCATCAATACCTGCCGGATGTCGTCGAGCACGAGCCGGACGCCTTCGACGCCGCCGAACTCGCCGAGCTGCGGCGGCGCGGCCACCGGCTGAAAGTGCACGAACCCTACGGCAACCAGCAGGTGCTGCGCTGGGACAAGCGCAGCGGCGCGGTCGAGGCGGCCAGCGATCCGCGCGGGCTGGGCCACCCGCAATACCTACCCGCTCGGCGCTGAACCGTGCCCGCTCGACCGCCCCGAGCTGGCATCCGTACCAGCACTTGCTTAGCATGGCCCATCCGTAATCCAGCCCGTACCTGCCCCAGCCATGATCATTAGTCGCCTCCGCTCTTCCCTTCGCCTCCCGTTCCCCGCCGTTCGCCGGGAGGAACACGCCCGATGAAAACCTTCCTCGACTGGTCCGCCTACAAGGACTCGGGCATGGGCGATGCCTATGCCGACATTCCCAGACATGGCGGCGACTTCGCCAAGGCGGTGGCGGTGTGCATCAACAGCCGCCAGTGCGAAGCCGAGGGCAAGCAGGTGATGTGCCCGAGCTTTCGTGTCAGCGGCAACCAGAACCTTTCCACCGGTGGCCGCGTGCAACTGCTCAAGGCCGCGCTGAACAGCGACCTGGCCGAACAGGCGCTGGCCGATCCCACCCTGGCCGAGGCCATGGACCTCTGCGTCGCCTGCAAGGGCTGCAAGCGCGAGTGCGAAGCCAACGTTGACATGCCGCTGATCAAGGCCGAATACCTCGCCCAGCGCGTCGCTCGCGACGGCCTGAGCTGGCGCGGCCGGCTGCTCGGTCACACGCCGCGCTGGCTGCACCGCGCGCCCTGGCTGAAACCCCTGGTGCGCTTGCGTAACGCCAGTCCGCTGCTGGCACGGCTGTCCGAGCGCCTGTTCGGTCTGGCCGCCGGGCGCCCCCTGCCGGAGCCGGCGCCAGCCCCCTTCGCCGCCACCCCGACCGCCACCGCGCCCACCGCCGGCCTGCCCGAGGTGGTGCTGCTGATCGACACCTTCACCCGCTACTTCGAACCGGGCATCGCCGAGGCGGCGCTCGCCGTGCTCCAGGCTGGCGGCTACCGGGTGTCGATCGCCGAACCGCAAGGCGACGACGGGGAGCCGGCGCGCGCCTTGTGCTGCGGCCGCACCTACCTGGCCCAGGGCATGATCGATCAGGCGCGCGACGAGGTCCGCCGCCTGGTTCGCGCACTGCTGCCGCATGTGCAGGCCGGACGCACCGTGGTCGGCCTGGAGGCCTCCTGCGTGCTCGGCCTGCGCGACGATGCCCAGGCGTATGGCCTCGGCGAAACCGTGGAGCAAGTGGCCAGGCACACCCTGCTGTTCGAGGAGTTCCTCGCCCGCGAATCCACCGCCAAGCGCCTCGACTTGCCGCTCAAGGCCCTGGCCGGCAGCGAGACCCTGGTCCACGGTCATTGCCACCAGAAGGCGGTGGGCGCCATGAAGTCCATGCGCCGAGTGCTCAAGCTGATCCCCGATCACGAATTCACTCTGATCGAATCCGGCTGTTGCGGCATGGCCGGCACCTTCGGCATCGAGGCCGAACATGCCGAGCTGTCGTCGAAAATGGCCGAACAGGCGCTGATGCCGGCCCTCAGGGAAAAACCCGCGGCGCGGGTAGTGGCCAACGGTTTCTCCTGCCGCCACCAGATGCGCGCGCACGGCGACCAGCGCCCGCGCCACCTGGCCGAACTGCTGCGCGATGCGCTGCTGGAAAAGGCCGGCTGAGGCCACCGGAAGGCGTCTTGCAAGGCGGAGCGGCCCTCGCCCCGCTGCGTACGGCGCATTTGCCCGGCCCGGTTTTTGCCACTTAAATTCAGGCTACCGCGGCCGGGCCGGCGAACGCCGCCTGACAGGGAATCGGAAAAACGGCGAGGGAGGAGCGGTCCGTTCGTGCCCTGCGGACGATCGCCCCCGCACGGGCCTGGAACCGATCCGACGGCGCGTCCGTCGTGGGGGACCAGCGATGCCGAATCCGCGCTTTTTGTTCGTCGTCCTGATGTTGGCGCTGGCCGGATGCGCCACTTCGGACCGCCCCCCCGAACGGCCGGCGCCGGTGATCCCGGAAAGCACCTGGCGGCAGATCGACGACGACATTCTCGCCGCCTCGCGGGAGGCCACCCAGCAGACCACCAACCACGCCCGCGAACTCATGGCCGAGTGGATGAACCTCGTCCACCGCCGCACCGATGCGGAATTCATCCCCTGGTTTTCCAGCTACTGGACCCGCCAGGCGCTGACCATGCGGCTAGCCTGGTATCGGCTGAACGCGGAGGGGAAACGGGACGAAGTCGTGGAGCGCCTGGCTCTCCATCTGCAGGAGCAATACCGGGAGCGCGTCCTGGAACCGGTCGCCAAGGAACTCGACCCCGATCGGATCATGGAGAAAACGACGAAATTCCACATCTGGCTCCTCGGCGAACTGCTTCGCAAGATTCCGCAGCGCTACGGTGTTCCCCAGGAGCAATTCGACCGCCGGATCAAGGAGATCCCGGCGATTGCCCTGGCGCCGCCGGACGCTCGCAGCGCTTCGCTTTATCAACTCCTGCACAGCGAACCGATCGACCGGCTGCCGGCCTATGTGGCGCTGGTCGCGCGAATCCACACGGCCTCGGCCGGCGCCGCCGAGGCGCGGACCGCGAGCGCGGGCATGACCTCGGTCGCCAGGCGCACCAGCGAGCGACTGACTAGCGAACTCACCACCAGCAGTGTCGCCAGCGCCCTCGCGGCGGCGGCCGGACGGGCGGCGGGCATGCTAATTTCCCTGGGTGCGGCCGGTTTCAACAGCCTCGTGCACGGGCGCGAACAACCGCGAACGGAGGCGCAACTGCGCAAGACCCTGAACGACGCCTTCGACGAAAAATGGCTCGAACTGCTGCGCGACCCCGACACGGGAGTGCTGGCAGGCGTCCATCACATGGTCGGGCGGATCGAGGAAAGCCTCGCCCATCGCCCCGCGCCGTCCTCGCGATTCTTGCCGCTAGGAGCTTCCCGGCCGGCCGGGCGCGACGCGCCTCCCCGGCCGCCGCGATAATGCGGGCGAATCCTTCTCGCAACAACGGCAACCGCTGCGTTGCCCAAGCCGCAACAGCTACGGAACCGCAAAAACATGACCCCGAAGTGTCCCATCCAACCCGCCACCGCCGGGACCGCCATGCCGGAGCCGCGCCGTCGCGCGGCCGGCGCGCTGGGCATGGCCCTGCTGCTGGCGCTGACCGGCTGCGTCACGCAGCGCCCCGAGGAACCCCGCCCGGCCGAGGTGCGGGCACGGATCGTGCGTCTGATGCCGGCCGGGATCGCCGACCGCGAAGGCTGGGCGACCGACATCTACGCGGCACTCGCGGCGCAGAACATTTCTCCCAGTGCCGAGAACCTGTGCGCCGTGCTGGCGGTGACCGAGCAGGAGTCGACTTTCCAGGTCGACCCGCCGGTGCCCGGACTGGCCAAGATCACGCGCAAGGAGATCGACCGTCGCGCCGCCCAGTTGCACATACCGGAGTTCCTGCTGCGCGCCGCCCTGGGGCTCGATTCGTCCAATGGCAAGACCTACAGCGAGCGCCTGGGCGCCGTGCGTACCGAGAAGGAGTTAAGCGCGATCTTCGAGGACTTCATCGGTATGGTCCCGCTGGGCCGGCAGTTGTTCGGCAGCCTTAACCCGGTGCATACCGGTGGGCCGATGCAGGTCAGCATCGCCTTCGCCGAAAGCCAAGCGCGGGATTACCCCTATCCGCTCGAGGGCTCGATCCGCCACGAGGTGTTCAGCCGCCGCGGCGGCCTGTACTTCGGCATCGCCCACCTGCTGGGCTATCCCGCCAACTACGAGCGGCCGCTGTACCGCTTCGCCGACTTCAACGCCGGCTGGTACGCCAGTCGCAACGCCGCCTTCCAGAACGCCGTCAGCCGCGCCTCGGGCATCCCGCTGGAGCTCGACGGCGACCTCATCCGCCACGGCTCCTTCGCCCCTGGCGCCACCGAACTGGCCGTGCGCTCGCTAGGCAGGAAGCTGGACATGGGCAACAGCGCCATCCGCCGCGCCCTGGAACAGGGCGACCGCCTCGATTTCGAGGACACGGAACTCTACGAACGCGTGTTCGCACTGGCCGAGCGGATCGAGCGCCAGCCGCTGCCGCGCGCGGTGCTGCCGGGCATCAAGCTGCAAAGCCCGAAGATCACCCGCGACCTCACCACTGCCTGGTTCGCCAAGCGGGTCGACGAGCGCCACCGGCGCTGCATGGCGCGCGCCACGGGCGGCAAAGGGAAGTAGCGGCGCGGCGTCGCCGCACACCTCACGACAATTGGATCAGCGGTTCGTCCCCGGTCGCCAGCCGGCGCAGTTCGCGGGACTGACCGTCGCCGGGCTGCAGCACATTGCGCAGGCTCTAAACGATGCGGCTGACGTAGCCCAGGTCGTTCATCAGCGAGCCGGTCTGCAGGCCGTCCAGTTCGCGGCGGCGGGCGGCGGCGAACAGCCGGGCGCGGAACCGCGCGTCGAAGTCCGCCGCGCATTCGTCGAGCAGTTGCAGGCGCGCTTGCCATGCCTCGTCCGGCACCTCCAGGCGGCCGAATTCGCGCACCTCGCGCAGCATCGCCAGCAGTTGCCCGGCGAACCCGTCGAGCGGAACGCGGGTCATGTCCAGGGTTTCGCCGAAACTGGAAAAGCTCCCAAAAGCTCCCCTTGATCTGCTCGATGCCGATGAACAGCAAGCCGACGGCCAGCAGGATGCGCCCGGTCGCCCGGCTCTTCGGCCCGTCGAAACCGATCAGCACGCCGAACACCAGTAGCGGCAGGGCCAGCGGTGCGAGGTCGAAGCCGTGCCCGGCCAGCGCCAGCAGCCAGATGCCGCTGGTACTGCCCAGGTTGATACCGAAAAGAATGGCCAACCCTCCGGCCAGGGAAATCAGGCCGCCGCCGATGAAAACGACGGTCAGCAACGACACGAGAGTGCTGGACTGCAGCAGGAAGGTGCCGAAAACGCAGAACAGAAAACCCTTCAGCGGCGTGGCCATGCTGCGCCCGAGCAGTTCCTCCAGGCGGCCGCCGGCGAGCTGCTTGAGCCCTTCTTCCAGACACTGCATACCGAACAGAAAGAGCGCGAGCCCCGCGCACAAGCGCAGCCAGCCGGGACTGAGCCAGAAGGAATAGGCCAGACCAAAGCCGATTAGGAAAATCAGAAGGAATTTGAAACGACTCAAGGGCCAAAACTTCCCGTTGTCGCGCAGCGACTCGCCCCATCGGCGAGGACAGCAAGCCTATGCGGCCATCGGCATGCCGGAAAACCTGGGCCGTTGCGACAAAGGCATGCCGGCGGCATTTTCAGTCCTGCCGGTAGCCGCCGGCGGTGCAGCCGAGGCAACGCACGAAGGCCTCCCACCTCGGCTCGACGAGCGGCGCGTGCCGAGGGGCACGAGATCGGCGATGTCCCAGCCGTTGGCGCAGGGGCCGAGCCTCAGCGCTGGCAGCGGCCGCAGTAGACGCTGGCGCGCTGGCCGAGGCGGACCTCGTGCAGGGTGCTACCGCAGACCTTGCAGAACTCGCCGCCGCGTCCGTAGACCAGCAGAGTCTGCTGGAAGTAGCCGGGCTTGCCGTCGCCGCCGACGAAATCGCGCAGGGTGGTGCCGCCGCACTCGATGGCCTGGGCGAGGATGCGCCGGATCTCTTCGGCTAGACGCCGGTAGCGCGCCCGCGAGACCGAGCCGGCGGCGCGGCGCGGGTCGATGCCGGCGGCGAACAGCGCCTCGCTGGCGTAGATGTTGCCCACCCCGACCACCACCGCGTTGTCCATGATGAACGGCTTGACCGCCACGCTCTTACCGCGCGACAGCCGGTACAGGCGCTCGCCGTCGAAGTCCTCGCCCAGCGGCTCCGGGCCGAGCCGGCGCAGCAGCTCGTGCTCCAGCGGGTCGGCGCTCCACAGCAGCGCGCCGAAGCGCCGCGGGTCGGTGTAGCGCAGCGCCAGTCCCGACTCCAGCAGGATGTCGACGTGCTCGTGCCTGGCCGCCGGCAACCCGGCCTCGACCAGACGCAGGCTGCCGGACATGCCCAGGTGGCCGATCAGGGTGCCCGCTTCGGCGCGGATCAGGAGGTACTTGGCGCGGCGCTCCACCGCCTCGATGCGCTGACCGGACAGGCGCACGTCGAGATCCTCGGGGATCGGCCAGCGCAGCCGGCGCTCGCGGACGACGACCCGCTCGACGCGCCGGCCGACGAGGTGCGGAGCGATGCCGCGGCGGGTGGTTTCAACTTCGGGCAATTCGGGCATGGCGGCACGGGACGGAAACGAGCGGGCACCGACCATAGCAGGAAGGCCGTGGCGCGCAAATCCCGTTTGCCGACGAGGGGCAGAACTTTGCCCGCGGGGAGGGTCGGATTCCTTATGAACCCCGCGCCCGCAGGCGCTCCACCCAGCACTTTGGAGGTTCCGCGATGACGCAATCCCTAAAAGGCAAACGCGTGGCTTTCCTGGTGACCGACGGCTTCGAGCAGGTCGAACTCACCGGCCCCAAAGAAGCCCTCGAAAAGGCCGGCGCCCGAACTCTGATCGCCGCGGCCAAGCCGGGCCAGGTGACCGGCTGGAAGCACACCACGCCCGCCGACCGCTTCCCGGTCGAGCACAGCTTCGACACCCTGCGCATCGAGGACTGCGACGCGTTGGTGCTGCCGGGGGGCGTGGTCAACGGCGACAACATCCGCCTGGACGAGATGGCCCAGGAACTGGTGCGCAATGCGGCACGCGCTGACAAGCCCATCGCCGCGATCTGCCACGGCGGCTGGCTGCTAATCTCCGCCGACCTGGTCAAGGGCAAGACCTTGACCAGTTGGCCGTCGCTGCGGGACGACCTGCAGAATGCCGGCGCCAAGTGGGTGGACCAGCCGGTGGTGGTCGACGGCCACCTGATCACCAGCCGCCGGCCCGACGACATCCCGGCCTTCAGCCAAGCCCTGATCGAGATGCTGGGCGGCAAGACCGCGCAGTCGGCCGCCTGACGCGTCACCGGGCTCCTGGGCGAATGCCGGGAGCCCTTTCGTCGGCAGCCGCTCAAGGACGCCGGACGACAGCCGATCTAAGGGCGCCCTCAATCCGTGCAGGAAATCCCTCCCAATGCTATCCCACCGCTCCATCGGTGCCCGCCTGGGCATCGCCTTCGGTATCCTCGTTCTACTGCTCGTCTCGGCCATCGCCGTCGCCCTGTCCGGCTTGAACGGCCTGCGCGACGCGGCCGAGACGCTCGACCACAATGCCGGACTGGCGCTGAACGCCGCCCAGGTGCGCCTGCTGGCCCTGGAGGAACGACGCTTCGAAAAGGACCTGTTCATCAACCTGCACGATGCGGAAAAAGTGCAGTCCTACAAGGAGCGCTGGGACGCGATCCTGCGCGAGCTGCAGGAAACCCTGCGGGCCGGCCGTGCCCAGGCGCCCGACGCGCAGCGCCTGTACGAGGCCTCGGCCAAGGCGCTGGAGGGCTATGCCGGAGGCCTTGACGCGGTCTACCGGCGCCTTCGCGCGGGCGAGTTCGCCGACACGGCGGCCGCCGACGCCGCCATAGGCCGCTACAAGAACGAGATCTACCAGCTCGACGAGAGCGCCGCGGCGCTCGACCGCCAGGCCGCCGAGCGCATGACGCAGGTCCGGCGCCAGGTCGCCGAGCGCCTCGGCGACGCCCTCGCCCGCCTGTTCGGCTTCGCCGCCCTGGCCCTGCTGATCGCCGTGTTCATGGCCCTGTACATCACCCGCAGCATCACCGCCCCCCTGCAGCGGGCGCTGACAGCGACCCGCCGGCTGGCCGAGGGCGATCTGACTCAGGACCTCGCCGGCCACGGCCGCGACGAAACCGGCCAGTTGCTCGATGCCATGGACGAAACCAACTACCGGCTTTCCGAGCTGGTCGGCTCCCTGCGCAGCGACAGCGAAAACGTTCGTGGCCACGCCCGCGAGGTTCTCCGGGGCAGCCGGGATCTGGCCTCGCGCACCGAGGAACAGGCCAGCGCCCTGCAACAGACGGCGGCCAGCATGGAGCAAATCAGCACCATCACGCAGCAGACTGGCGAGGCTACCGAGCAGGCCGACCGGCTCGCCGCGAGCGCCGCCCGCGCGGCGCAGAACGGCGGCCAAGATGTGGAGCGGAGCATCTTGCTGATGCGCGAGCTGGCCGACAGCTCGAAACGGATCGACGCCATCATCGGCGTCATCGACTCGATCACCTTCCAGACCAACCTCCTCGCCCTCAACGCCTCGGTCGAGGCGGCACGCGCCGGCGAGCAGGGCCGCGGCTTCGCCGTGGTGGCCTCCGAAGTGCGCAACCTGGCCAGCCGCAGCGCCATTTCCGCCCAGGAAATCCGCGCCCTGATCGAGGCCATCAGCGAGAAGATCGGCGAAGGCGCCCGCCAGGCCGAGTACAGCGGACAGAGCATCCGCGAGACGGTAGAAGCCATTCACCGACTGGCCGCCCTGATGCGGGACATCTCCGCCGCCAGCCGCGAGCAGCGCAACGGCTTCGGCCAGATCAACAGCGCCATCGGCCAGATAGACAGCACTACCCAGCGCAACGCCACGCTGGTGGAACAGTCCCGCGCCGCGGCCGCCGCCCTGGAGGAGCAGGCGGCGAAGATGCAGCAACGGGTGGCCGTCTTCAGGACGCGCGAAGACCGCACGCCGGCGAAAGCCTGAAGCGCCCAGGTGCGACGCGGGGGGCCAGCTGGCTAAAATCGGCGCACGCCAATCACCGGGAGATTCGTGTGCAGCCAGCCATTGCCATCCATGGCCTGTCCAAGACCTACGCCTCGGGGCTCACCGCGCTACGCGACGTGAACCTGGAAATCCGCCGGGGCGAAATCTTCGCCCTGCTGGGTCCCAACGGCGCGGGCAAGACCACCCTGATCAGCATCATCTGCGGCATCGTCACTCCCGGCGAGGGTCGGGTCCTGGCCGACGGCCACGACATAATCGCTGACTACCGCGCGGCGCGCGCCGGGATCGGTCTGGTGCCCCAGGAGCTGTCCACCGACGCCTTCGAGAACGTCTGGGACACCGTCACCTTCAGTCGCGGCCTGTTCGGCAAGCGGGCTGACCCCGCCTACATCGAGAAGCTGCTGCGCGAGCTGTCCCTGTGGGACAAGAGGGACAGCCGCATCATGGCCCTCTCGGGTGGCATGAAGCGCCGCGTGATGATCGCCAAGGCGCTGTCCCACGAGCCGCGAATCCTCTTTCTCGACGAACCCACCGCCGGGGTGGACGTGGAGCTGCGGCGCGGCATGTGGGACATGATGCGGCGCCTGCGTGACAACGGCGTCACCATCGTCCTGACCACCCATTACATCGAGGAGGCCCAGGAGATGGCCGACCGCATCGGCGTAATCCGCCAGGGCGAAATCATCCTGGTGGAAGAGAAGAACGCGCTGATGGCCAAGCTCGGCAAGCGCCAGCTCACCCTGACCCTGAACGCGCCGCTGGCGCGGATTCCGCGGATGCTGCAAGACTACCGCCTGGAGCTGTCGGAAGACGGCGGCCGGCTGATCTATACCTACGACAACCGGGAGCACGGCGACGACATCGCTCGTCTGCTGCAACGGCTGGGCGAGGCCGGCATCGAATTCAAAGACCTGAGTTCCTCGGAAAGCTCCCTCGAAGACATCTTCGTCAGCCTGGTGCACTCGCCCTCATGAATCTGTACGGCATACGCGCGATCTACCTGTTCGAAATGGCCCGCATGCGGCGCACGCTGATGCAGAGCGTGGCCTCCCCGGTCCTCTCCACCGCCCTGTACTTCGTGGTATTCGGTTCGGCCATCGGCTCGCACATGGTGAGTATCAACGGGGTCAGCTACGGGGCCTTCATCGTCCCCGGCATGATCATGCTGGCTCTGCTCACCCAGAGCATCTCCAACGCCTCGTTCGGCATCTACATGCCGCGCTTCACCGGCACCATCTACGAGATCCACTCCGCGCCCATCTCCTACGTCGAGATCGTGTTGGGCTACGTCGGCGCGGCCGCCACCAAGTCCATTCTGCTCGGCGCCATCATGTTGGCCACGGCGCGGCTCTGCGTGCCCTTTCAGATCGAGCATCCGCTGTGGATGGTCGCCTTCCTGGTGCTGACCGCGGTCACCTTCAGCCTGTTCGGCTTCATCATCGGCATCTGGGCCGATGGCTTCGAGAAGTTGCAGATCGTCCCGCTGATGATCGTCACGCCGCTGACCTTCCTGGGCGGCAGCTTCTACTCCATCGACATGCTGCCGCCCTTCTGGCGCACGCTGTCGCTGTTCAACCCGGTGGTCTATTTGATCAGCGGCTTCCGCTGGAGCTTCTACGGCGTGGCCGACGTCGGCCTACCCCTCAGCCTGGGCATGACCACGCTCTTTTTAGTCCTGTGCATGGCCGGCGTGCGCTGGATTTTCCGGACGGGCTACCGGCTGAAGAGCTGAAGCGGGGCCGCCCTCCGCTATACTCCGCGCTTTTTGCGAGAGAGCCCCATGTCCCTGCCCAGCCTGCGACTGAAAGCCAACGCCGAGCGCCGTCTGCGCGCTGGCCACCTGTGGGTCTACAGCAACGAGGTGGACGTGCTCGCCACCCCGCTGACCGCCTTCCAGGCTGGTGACCAGGCGATCCTCGAGGCGGCCGGCGGCAAGGCCCTCGGTATCGTCGCGCTGTCGCCGAACAACCTGATCTGCGCGCGGCTGATCTCCCGCGATCTCAAGCATGCGCTGGACAAGTCGCTGCTGGTGCATCGCCTGAACGTCGCCCTGTCGCTGCGCGAACGGCTGTTCGACGCGCCCTGCTACCGCCTGGCCTACGGCGATTCCGACCTACTGCCCGGCCTGGTGGTCGACCGCTTCGGCGACCATCTGGTGGTGCAGCTCGCCTCCGCCGCCATGGAGCGCCACAAGGACGCCGTGATCGAGGCGCTGGTGCAGGTGCTCAAGCCGCGCGGCATTCTGCTCAAGAACGACTCCAGCGCCCGCGACGCCGAAGGGCTGGAACGCTACGTCGAGACTGCCTTCGGCGTGGTGCCGGAATGGGTGGCGCTGGAAGAGAACGGCGTGAAATTCGAGGCACCGGTGCAGGGCGGCCAGAAGACCGGCTGGTTCTACGACCACCGCCTGAACCGCGCGCGCCTGGCGCCCTACGTCAAGGGCAAGCGGGTGCTCGACCTGTTCAGCTACGTCGGCGGCTGGGGCGTGCAGGCCGCGGCGTTCGGCGCGACCGAAGTAATGTGCGTGGACGGATCGGCGCTGGCGCTGGACGGCGTCGAGCGCAACGCCGCGCTCAACGGCGTGGCCGAGAAGATGGCCTGCGTCGAGGGCGATGTGTTCGAGGCGCTTAAGGAACTGAAGGCCGCCGAGGAACGCTTCGACGTGGTGATCGCCGACCCGCCGGCGTTTATCAAGCGCAAGAAAGACCTGAAGAACGGCGAGGCCGCCTACCGCCGCCTCAACGAGGCGGCCATGCGCCTGCTGAACAAGGACGGCATCCTGGTCAGCGCCTCCTGCTCCATGCACCTGCCGGAGGACGACCTGCAGAATATCCTCCTCTCCAGCGCCCGCCACCTCGACCGCCACATCCAACTGCTCGAACGCGGCGGCCAGGGCCCCGACCACCCGGTCCACCCGGCCATCGCCGAGACCCGCTATATCAAGAGCCTGACCTGCCGGATTCTGCCGAGCTGAGGCAGCTCCGTCCGTAGGGTGGAAAACTCGCGCAGCGATTTTCCACCGCCGGCGCGGCGGTTAGGGATGGAAACAAGGCTTTATCCTGGGCCGAGCGGGGATGCGGGGCATGGGCGAATAGCTGAGGACAGTGCCACAAACCGGCCGGTCATGGCAGACAGAGCGGCCAGATACAACCGTCGTGGAACCAAAGCTATGTGGATGCCCCATGTTTAATGCTGCCGTCTGAATCGACCATGATTGCGCGTTGACGTTCAGAGTCCTTGGGGGGTTGCCTGGAGCTAAACTGAATCTGCAGATTAAGATATGCTAGATTTGCATCTAAGGATGCATATTGAGGTGCTCGCGATGACAGTAACTATCCAGGCCCAGGACTTTTCGAAAAGCCAATGCGTGGCTGGCCTGCGCGCGGCGCTGAACATCCTAGACAAATGGAAGGCTTCCTGCGAACAGGCTTGCCGGATCTTGCGCATTTCGCGCAGCACCTACACCCGGGCCAGGCAATGCGATTCGGCGTGGACGGTAAGCTTGGACTCCGATCAGATGCAGCGCATCAGCATCGTGCTGAATATCCACGCGGCGCTGCGCCTCGTGTTCGACAACCCCGAAAATGTCTATGGCTTCCCCTCGATGGAGAACCGCAACGAGTTCTTCAACGGGCGCGCGCCGCTCGACGTCATGGCCCAGGGCGACATGATCTCGCTGTACGAGACGTTCCGACGGATCGATACGCTGCGAGGTGCCCAGTGGTAATGCTGAGCAGCCTTGCCCTCCTGGGTGGCGAGAGCCTGCAGGCCCACCGCCTGGTCAACTCCAAGTTTCCGCCCATTGCCTTGTTCGATGACGTTGCCGACGAAGCGGACTTCGAAGCGCTATATCGGCTTCAGGCAATGACGAATCCACGGTTGCAGAACGAAATTGGCCGGCTGGAGCTGATCCCTCGTGGCGAGATCCCGTTCGGTATTCCCGGATGCTCGTATGCAACAGCGCCCTTTACCCATGTGAACCCAGCCGGCTCGCGCTTTAGCAATGGCAGCTTCGGCGTGCTGTATCTGGCCGATAGGATGGACACGGCGATTGCCGAGGTGCGCCATCACCAGGAGCGCTACTGGTCGAACGTGCAAGGCCTCAATTACGATCGCTTTGTCTTCAGAGGACTGACCTGCAGCTTCACGGATGCCAGGATGAGGGACGCTACAGGGGTGCCGCTATCGGACCCCATATATGCCCCCGACGATTACACCCACTCCCATCAATTGGGAAACGAAGCGAAGCGAGAGGCATGCCTAGGCCTGCATTACCACTCGGTCCGTTCTTCAGGCAATGTCTGTTGGGCGCTGATGACACCGCGCCCCGTTACATCGATCATCCAGACCGCTCATTACGAGATGATCTGGAGCAACCGAATTGTCGGTGTCAATCGCATTACAACGCCAGATAGCCGATAGGATGCAAAAACAGCCTGTGATGGCTGGCAAAAACCGGCCAGGAGCGGTCAGTTGCGGCTGGTGGACAAGTAAACGTTGTCCACCTTACACAGATCAAAAGTTCGTGCAAAATGGAAAACTCCCAAGCTCGGCATTCCCATTATTCAGCCTGCTTGACCTAGTAGGGCACCTCTAAAAACCGCCATTCGAATCATGCTGAGCGATGAAATACACTCGTGCTTGCAGCAGAGCTATTCGTCAGGCCTGACGCTCACACGGTAAAGCGACCCGAGGCAGCCCGGCCAGAGGCCTGGATCAGGCCATTTCCAGCAGGCTGCTCATCCGTTTCAGGTTGTACACCGCCGATTTGAGCGTCAGACCAAACTCAGCCCGTGCCAGGCCGATGCTGCGCACGGCCTTGCCGCCCATCCGGGCCAGGCTGGCAAAGACATGTTCGACTCGGGCTCGGGGACTGGCTATGCGTTTGTTTCGTGCCTTGTCCCGTTCACCGATCGGCTTGCCGGCCTGGCCCTTGCGCTGGATAGATGGCCTCCAGCCGATCAGGTGGAGCCAGCGCTCCCGGGGTCTGTCGCGATAGCCGCGATCCGCCCAGACGTCCCGGCTGCTGTTGCCCCGGTCGAGCACATCCACCCAATGCTGGGTATCAGCCTCGCTGGCATCGCTTACCTTCACGCAGCGGATCAGCGTGTGCCGGCGATCCACGCTGACCGACAGCTTGTAGCCGAAGTACGACTTGCCGTGTTTCTTCGTCCCGCGCGCCTCGACATCCTTTTGCCGGCGCTTGGCGGGCGACCATTCGACCGGTAGGGCCTGCGCCTTCACCATGGCCTGCTCATCGGCCGTGTCGTGCTGGATCGGTGCCCGGATAATGCTGACATCGATGATCTGCCCCTCGCGAGCCCGCAAGCCGTGCTCCTGCAACTGGCGCTGCACCTCGGCAAGGATCCGATGCTCGACGTAGGCCTGTACCAGGCGCTCGCCAAAGACCCAGATCGTGTTGCGATCCGGCACTCGGCCGGCGTTTTTCAACCCGGCAAAACGCTGGAAACTCATGCGCTCGAGCAGTTGGAACTCCATCTGCTCGTCGGACAGGTTGAACAACTGCTGGAGCACCAGCAGGCGCGTCATCAGCTCTGTTGGATAAGGCGGCCGACCGCCCTTGGCGCGGCTGGGGCGAGGCGCTCTGCGGTCGATCTCGGCTGCCAGGGATGCAAAGTCCACATGCTTGTCCAGTAGAGCCAGTGGGTCGCCCAGGCTATCGAGTTTGGCTTCACGTTCCTGGTCGGCAAACAGACTGAACATCGGCACGCTCCGGAGGGATCAACAAACCGTCGAGTTTACCCTCGGGACGCGAGGGTGGTTTTGCGAAGATAGATCGTCATGGGCCTGCAAGACGGCGACGTAGTGTTCCGCCGCTTTCATTATCAAGTCCTGTTCGTCAGCTAAGAGCTTGAGAAGGGCCTGATCAAGCTTCTTTTGCGCACCGGTGTAGCCGTACCAACGATCTGCCCTAAATAGCGGCTGAGTTAAATACACTTTGTACACCGCCCCCGCGCGCTGTGTGTCTGTGCTTTGCTGAACTCCACTGGTGCTGGTCTGGGAAAACACACTTTCGGCGGACAGGCTTGGCAACAGCGTCGCACGCGCTTGAGGAAGCAGCTCTTTCGTAGCCGAGAATTCATGTCGGGAAACGGCAATCTGCGAGTTGTTAGCCGATGCTTCCTCATAAACTTTCAGGAATCCGTCGCCTGGGGCACTTGTCGCGCAGGCGCAATTGGCCAAGAGGCCAAGAGGCCAAGAGGCCAAGAGGCCAAGAGGCCAAGAGGCCAAAAAAAAGAATATGACGCATCGTTACGCCCAGAACGGAAATTATGAAATTACGGCCTTCCCTATGGAAGGCCGTGACCCACTCAGGTGTAAAGCACTACTACACCGGCGGCGATCAGTGCACGCAAGTGTACAACGAACGCGGCTGGTTCGATCGCGCACTCCGACTTCAAGCAAGCGAGGCTGCGCCCTTGGGTTGAGAGATGCTTGCCGATAGGATGCTCTTTCAACACGTAACCTTCGACGCTTACCTCCAGCCGAACAGATATTTCCTCAAATGGAGAGGCCCATTTGATGAGCACGTCTTCGTACTGCTCCGTTAACAAGCCGTAGTACATCGCGAAGTACAATCCGTTATCGACATTTTCTCTGTTATACACATGGTTTTCGAACGACTGAAAGTTGTGCTTGTCCAGAATGCTCTCGCACATTTCGGCCAGCATTGCCTCGTCGAGGTCGTTCACCCCGTCCAGATCGAGCGTATTTCGAAATGCGCTGTCGCGAGACAGCACATTTGCCGTGAGCTAGTTCAGATAGTCGATTACATAGGGCTTACGCACTCCGACTGCTGCATGGAAACAAGGGCCTTCCGAAGGATATGCGCAATGCCACCAGCCGCGAGGGATATAAAGAATGTCTCCCGGTTCGGTGATGACATCCATCCAGGCTTCGCTCGGACAGTCATCGCGATGGTTCACACTTTTCTGCCCGACTATCGGATTCCTGAAGGTCGGAGGGAAGATCACCCAGCGCTTGCAGCCCAGCAGTTGCGAGGCAAAGACATCGTGACTACCCCAGTGATTGCCAAATGCGCTGTCGCCGGAGCTGGCAAGATAGCCGTTTGCCGCCACCTGACCTTTCGCAATATGCGCGAGCTCGTTACATAATCGCTTGATCCGTAACGACTTCTGCTCCATTCGATTGAGTACCAGCGTCGCTCCCGAATCGAGTCCGGAATAGACACAGGCTTTGTTGAATGTGCGTCTGACCAGGCCGTAATGATGAGATGTTTCGGCAAATTCGTTTTCCGGCACGAGCCGGTCTTTCATGAAGCGCACATTCTTGGAGTCGACATCGACTACATAGAGAAGTTCGTCCAGATCGTTCCAAGAAAAAAGTCACTGCGAAACGCGGATTTCAACAACACGGGGCGTTGCTGGAAATATTCAGCGCGGAATTTTTTGGCCGGAAAATTCAGATTCATCAGTCTTGATCCGAGCCTGGTGGCAATATGTCGATTGGAAGGAGAGTGACATTTGCGTCGGGCAAGTAGGAGCTGTTGGTAAACCAGTAGCCGTGGGTCGATAAATAGACTAGATCGTACAGGTCGAAAACATGGGCGCCATAAGGCATGTTATCGTACGAGGTCAGATCCATGTGAAAATTGCTCGCACGGAAATTTTTAACCCCTGCGAACTAACAAAGTCTGTGGCATTAGGCCCGTCATGATGCTTGATGTAAATGTATTCATCAACTGTAATGCCTGAATTTTTTACAACCGGATTTTCGTAGTGAGAGGTGAAAGTGGTGATATCGCTAAAAAATGCCGCGATCTGATTGGCGGTGTTGTTTTTCGCCCCCAGTGAAGTGTGCGTAGACCAACTATCATTGTTGTAACCAAACATGCCTGAAGCTGTAACTCCAGGCTACGGGTTGGTCATGTTTAAACCCAGCGAGGACTCCAGAAAAGCAACTTTTATTGCAAGTTCGACCTGCGAATCGCCAAAACCATGGCCCTTACCATAGTCAATGATTAACTGCGCGTTTGAAAGTTGGGTTGAATTCAAGGCCATCTCAATTTCCTTTACATGCCTGCGTGTGCAAGGCGTTCAGCTTTATTTTTAGGCCCCGACTGAAGTTAGCTGAGTTTTTTTCGCTCAACAGCTTGAATGCTTCACACTGTTGGACGAGTTGCAGCCGAGACTGCTCTATCAAACGTAGGGTCTCGACAACATGCTGCTCTGTATTGATTTGTGCAGCTAGGTAGTTTCTCAGAACGCTGCGATAAATATTTCTGGACTGTTCGTCCTCGGCGGGAATGAAACCGAATATACTGTCATCCATTGTCAGGCGATAAACCTTGAAGTTCATGATCTGATCGGGATCGGTCTGCGCCGTTAGGAAATAATCAATATCATGAAGCGATCTTATCGCTGCGCCCATCTGGCCGAAATTCAATGCGGCAATGGTTGGGTTGCTGCCAAGTCGGCCAATTACTTGTATTGTCTCGTTGCGGCCAGCACCGTTATTACCACAGATCATAGGCAGCGCGTGACCATTTACTTGGAGTGTTGAAATTGATGGTAGATTGGCACAGCCTGGTTGCAGCGTGGTGTTGAGATTGATCAGTTGCTCATAGCTGTTGGATAGAATCAACCGTGCGGCCGAATGGCTGTCTAGAGCATTTTTACCTTATTCTGATTCATATCCGGCTCCCTCGAAGTAGTGCCTGCAGTCCTGCGCCGAGAACTGCGCAATCGCCTCGCCAATGCTCTGCCACAGCTGCGGCACGGTCCGCGCCGCCGCCTTTCGCAGCAGCGCCTTGAGCTTGGAGAATGCCCTTTCGATCGGGTTCAGGTCGGGGCTATAGGGAGGCAGGTAGCGCAGTGTGGCTCCTGCGCCTTCAATGGCCTGGCGTACCCCCGCCACCTTGTGGGCCGGCAGGTTGTCCATCACCACGATATCGCCGGGCGTCAGCTCGGGAACCAGGACCTGCCCGACATAGGCCAGGAAGGCCGGGCCGTTCATGGCGCCGTCGAGCACCAGCGGAGCAGTTAGCCCATCCACGCGCAGGCCGGCGGTAAAGGTCGTGGTTTTCCAGTGACCGTGAGGGACCGCGGCCAGGCAGCGCTCGCCGCGAGGGGCCCAGCCTCGTAGGCGGGCCAGGTTGGTCGCGGCGGCGGTTTCGTCGACGACGATCAGCTTGCGCCAGTCGAAGCCGGGTTGTTCCTCGAGCCACTCCTGTCGCGCTGCCTGGACGTCCGGCCGCTGCTGCTCGGCCGCATGCGCGGTCTTTTTTTGAACGTCATGCCGTGCCGGTCGAGAAACGTCCATACCGTCGCCAGGCTGACCCGAATACCGCGCTCCCGCTCGAGGGTTGCGGCGAGCTCGGCCAGCGTCAAGTCGGGGGTTTGCTCGAGCAGGCCGAGCAGGTAGTGCGCATGGGGATCGAGCCGCAAGCCCCGGGGCTTGCCCTGTCGGCGGGCGACGAGTTCCCCGCCTTCCCGAAAGCGCCGTACCCAGACGATCGCCGTCGCCGTGCCGATGTCGAATCGCTCGGCAGCCTGCCGAGCCGACAGCCCGCCCATGGCCGCGTCGACGACGCGTCGGCGAAGATCGGCACTGTATGCTCGAGCCATTCTGGTCTCCTTGTCTGAGCGGGAGAGGAGGCCCGAAATGACCAGGAAGAGCAACCCCTGTATGTCGAATTCGTGTTTTCAAAAAATGCTCTAGTTCCTCGGGGGCGAGATTGCGCTTTGCATATTCAATCTCTAGGTCATCGATCTTCGCAGATTCAGCGAGAGAAAGTTGGCTGAAGAGAAGTGCTACGACTAAACATCCGTATATTCTTGATTTGTGCATCTTATGGTCTTCAGACTGCTTGGTCTATGTTTTTCAGTACCGGTAAAAATATGATTGAAAGAAGAGTTTTTTCTTGCGTCGTCATATCTATTGATGCCGACATTCCCGGTTTTAGCCTACTGCCTTCTCCACCGAGTTCCCAGGCACCAATATCCGCTTCCAGAACGTAATGGCGTCCACCATGTTCTCTACCTGCAACAGTGGTGTCCTCTTCCGAGTCGGCGCTGATCCAGCTCACCGCACTCTTGATTGCACCAAATATTTGGTACGGATAGGCATCCACTTTAATTGAGGCAGGGGCGCCTGTCGTTATCAAAGCGATATCCTTGGGATGGTCTGAAGTAGTCATGTATTTCTGGCTGACTTCAGCCCCCGCCGACTCTGAACGCGGAGAATCGATCAAAAACGATCGGATCATCCGCTCGCTTCTGCGTTTTTAGCCACCACGAGCACGTCGCGGCGACCGTTTCCCGCATTACAGGCCCACCTCTCCTGCATTCGCCAGTAAATGTCGGCGCGCCATCCAAAGGTTCGATAGGGCGAACAGCGCCACCAGCTGTGCGGTGTTCTTCACCAGCCCTCGGAAACGCACCCTGGTGTAGCGAAACTGCCGCTTGATCACCCGAAACGGATGCTCGGCCTTCGCGCGTACCTGTGCCTTGGCTCTCTCGATCGTGCGGATCTGCTTGTAGAGCACGCTGTGTTTGCCATGTTTCTTGTAGGTACTGCGCCGGACCGCGATCTGCCAGATGACCTGACGCCCCTCATGTTCGGGGCGCTTCTCGACCCCGGTATAACCGGCATCGGCACAGACCACGTTTTCCTCGCCATGCAGCAGTTGGTCGACCTGGGTGACATCCGCCACGTTGGCCGCGGTGACCACCACGCTGTGCACCAGGCCCGATTCATCGTCGGCGCCAATGTGCGCTTTCGCGCCGAAGTAGTACTGGTTGCCCTTCTTGGTCGAGTGCATTTCCGGGTCGCGCTTGCCGTCCTGGTTCTTGGTCGAGCTCGGTGCATGGATCAAGGTGGCGTCGACGAGGGTCCCCTGGCGCAGCGACAGCCCGCGTTCGCCCAGGTAGCCGTCGATCACCTCCAGTATTCCTCCGGCCAGTTCGTGCTTCTCCAGCAGGCGGCGAAAGTTAAGGATCGTGGTCTCGTCCGAGATGCACTCCAGGCTCAGCCCGGCGAACTGTCGCAGCAGAGTGGTTTCGTACAGCGCCTCCTCCATCGCCGGATCGCTGTAGCCGAACCCGTTCTGCATCAGGTGCACACGCAGCAGGGCTGCCAGCGGATAGGCAGGCCGACCGCCTTCGGCCTTGGGAGAGTGGGGCTCGATCAGGGCAATCAGCCCTGCCCACGGCACCACCTGGTCCATTTCGAGCAGGAAGCGCTCGCGGCGGTCTGCTTGCGCTTGCCGGCGTACTCGGCGTCGGCGAAGGACAATTGCTTCATCGGAGAACTCGGGCAATGGGACGGACGTATTTCAGCAGAATCGGGAAGTCTTTTTCAGGATTTCCCTAACGTGGAATAAGGCAACACCGGCATAGGACCGGTGTCAGATGAATTCCTATTACAACTTATTGATTGGTTTTTCCTGAGCCAATACGGGCCTTTAGATTATTTTCTCGACGCATGCGTATATGTTGGGCAACTATTAAAGGCTCATATTTATGATGAAACTCGCAGTTGTCGAGCATAGCTTTGTCACGGTTATCTCTTCGGTCTCTCGCACAACCGCCAAGACAAACTGGAAAAGCCCGACATTGTCGGCACTCGGAATTCGTGGCTGGATTGTAATTCGACCAATACAAGGCATTCGAGTTACTTTGATCCTTCTCTTTTCCAAGAAATCCAATTGATCGGTTGTCAGTGTCGCTATCCAGTCCACATTTGTGGAGTTGTCCGTCAAAACTTATAATCCAGCCTCTCTCGCTAAATGCACCACACGCCGTGGTAATTGGCTGTGGAAATCCATATAGACGTTCTCCGGCCACTGAAAGGCCGCGAGTGTTAAGGAGGTCAAGCCATTTTTGATAAGCCCTATAGAATTCATCTGGAAAACATGCCTCGGATAACGACCATTTTCCTGTGGCAGCATTCGTAAAGTCAGTTACCATTGATAGATATGGATAGAATTGCAAGTCTGGCGACAACCAGCCGCGTTGATCGAACATGTGAAGCAGCGAGAAGGCCTCTTCTAGATTGTTTCGATCAACGTTTATTCTAAGGCGTATAGCAACGCGACCAATGACATGCTCAATGCCGGATAGGGTGTCGTCAAACGATGATTTGGCAATAATATTATGTGACGGCCCTTTCCATGGTCTTCGTGCATCATGGGTCGATCTTTTACCATCAAGCGTGATTTGTATTCGATCTATTCCCCAGGATTCAAGCTGATCTGCAATTTCAGTATCTAGAAGTGTGCCGTTCGTAATAAGGTGCGCGCGGTATGGAATCGCCTTTTCGGCACAAAGCTCAATGAAGGTGCTTGATAGCCTACCTATCGACCTTCTTGCCAAGAGCGGTTCTCCTCCGAACCAGTCTACGCTAAATGCAGGTATATTACCTGAGTCTAAATGGCTTTTAACGAAGCTTATCACTTCGTGCTCTGTCTTCCGACTCATCAGACCTTTTTTCTTGCCAACAAAGCAATAGCTACAGCCAAGATTGCATGAGAAGGTTGGCGTTATAGTCAGCACCAATGGAAATTCATCTATTTTTTTACTGTTGATACGCTTTTCTAAGTCGGCTAATTCGTCGAAACCATATTCGACTACCATTCCTCCAGCGATAAGGGCACCGCCCAAGGGGATGGCAGAGTCCCCCAGCAGGTGAAAGTCTATAGTGTCTTGCGTACTGTTTAGCAGGGCTTTTATTCGTCTGAAATCATTTTCGCCAAAATCTAGGCATGCTCCAGTATAGGCATTATAAATTGCCCCACCTCCGCCCATAGCATCAATGGGTAGTATCCAGTTATATTTAGAGGGCTTCCAGTGAGTGGGTTGATGGCGGCAATCCATGGCTCAATACCTGTGCGCGAAATAGCTTGCCTATATGGCTGATGGTCAAAGGGAACAGGCCCCCTCGTCGAGTAGTGCCTGCCCTTGAGGTTTAGAAGTGCTGAGATATTTCTCTATGCACTAGGCGGCCTTTTGGCGCAATGAGTTCTCCACCAACGCTTCGGATAATGCGAGATGGGCTTCGAACTCTTCGATCGACATATCATCCATCAACTTCAAAGGTGGAGCAATACAGGCGCTACTTCCATAGCAAAAGCTAGCCTCTGTTCCCGGGCGAACCTTATGGTTGATGCTGCCAGGAATTTCTACCCATTCAAAATTTCCTTCGTTTTTCATTGTAACTTCCATAATAAATGAATGATTGATGTGCTTTTGAAGCACATTGACCATAACATTTTTATGGGTATTTGCAAACCTGAATAATATTTTTATTATATAGAAAAATCATGAAAGGATATATTTTTATTGCATTGGGTTTTTTGCAGTAAAAATTGCTTGCATATCGATATGCGTATGCATTACGACATTAATACTATAGCAATTTGCAATTTTATTGATGGCTCTTCATGGATTCCAGACAGTTCAGGACATCCCGTTTGACTGGGACCGGGCCGGCTAAGCTACGTGCTCCGATGAGGCCCCGAGTGTCAGCCGATGATCCACCTTCAGAACCGGCTGGACGATACCCCATGCTACGAGGCGGTGCGCGCGCAGCGCTGGCCCGAGCGGATACGCGGCCCGGATCACCAGGCAAGGTCGCGACCCGACCCAGCCGGCACGGCAGAAGTATCGCCGCACCGTCTGTGGGCGCTACTTCGATGAGCTGACCGGAACGGTGTTCGCCGGTCACCATCAGCCCCTGCGGGCGTGGCTGGTGTGTTTGTACCTGATGCGGCTGAACGTCTCCAACCGCCAGACTACCCAGGAATTGGGCCTCGATGAGGGTGATGTGCAGCGCATGACCGAGCAACTGCGCGCTTGGGGATGGTCCAGCGTGGCGGACAGGTGGTGATCCAGATGCTGGTCAACGTCCAGCAGCAGACTATCGAACCGCTGATCCAGGCAATGATTCGCCCAGGCACTCAGGTCTACAGTGACGAGTACGGCATCTATGGCCGCCTGTGCGAGTGGGGCTACGAGCATCGCACGGTCTGCCATGGCCGGGGTGAGTACGCGCGGGACGAGGACGGGGATGGCCTCCATGAGGTGCATGTCGACACGATTGAAGGCGTCTGGTCACTGTTACGCTCCTGGCTGCGTCCCCATCGGGACCTCTTCCAAGAGAAGTTGCCGCTATACCTGGGCTTCTTCCAGCTCGTCCACAACGTCCGGATACGGGGCAAAGGGCTGCTTCAACCCCTGCTCAGTGTCCTCTGGCGTAACAGTCCGGAATCCATGAAGAGCCTTATTGAGAAGGTAGGTTTATATGATTGACGTTGCGCATGTATGTAAGTCCGAGTCGTGGGACTGCCATCATGGCTACTGAGGTTGATATATTTGATTGAGTGAGTTTTGAGCATCTGGATATTGAATTTTTATGATTGGAAGCAAGCAGGCTTCTAAAATTGGTAATCAATGAGCTTGAGGGAGAGTGGTGATATGCGGAGATTGAGAGTTGCTCTGGGTATCCTTTTGGTTGTTTCCAGTTGTGCCAGAGCTGAAGAGTCACCTTCGGCAATATTCGATCAGTTTTGGCGTGTGGCAAAGGAGAAGGTTTATCCTCATGATTTGGTTGATGTGCACTTTACGGATGCTCAATATCAACGCTTGCATGAGCAGGCATCGTCGATGGCTAATGTTTATGAGTTGACACCGTTGATTAATCGGCTTTTAAGCGCCCTTCATGTATCTCATACGCAGTTCTATGATGATCAGACGATCGATTTCTATCTTTTCAGGTCGATGTTTGATACGCGAGATATCGCTAAGCCAGAGGTAAACCATATCGGTGCTCAGTTTATGGTTGATGATGGGCAATATATTGTTCGCGAGGTCTTGAATGGATATCCCGCAGAGCGCGCAGGACTCAGGCGCGGAGATCGTTTACTAAAAGCCAATAATGCGGATTTTCACCCGTATCGATCCTTTAACCCAGAAGGTCACGATGTTCGTCTGCTGGTTCAGCGTAATGAGGAGGTCATGACTATCGTGGTCAGTGCGGTCAGGGAAAATCCAAACCAGTCATTCGAACGGGCCATTTCAAATAGCATTCGGACCTATGAAAAGGATGGTCGGCGTGTAGGTTATGTCAGATTGTGGTCCGGAACGCACAAGGATATTTTAAAGACGTTCCATGATGGCGTGACGGAGAGGTTGGGGAAGGCCGATGCCATAGTTCTGGATTTGCGTGGAGGTTTCGGTGGCGCATGGTATGACTATCTGGATTTGTTTTTTGCCGACCGAAAAGATTACTTCAGTTTTTCTATCATCAATCGAAAAGAGACCTTGCAGCACAAGGCGGAGCCGCAGATAAATAAATGGCATTTTGATGGACCGATGGTCGTTCTTGTCAATGAGGGTACGCGATCTGGCAAGGAGGCGCTTGCCTATCAATTCAAGAAAACGGGTAGGGCTTTATTGCTGGGAACTACTACGCAGGGGGCATTTTCATTAGGCGAGGCGATTTTCAATGACAGGGATAAGCCGTACTTTTTACTCCTTTCTTCAGCTGAACTGCGATTGGATGGTAATAAAATTGAAGGTGTCGGTATTAGTCCAGATGTTCAAGTAGAATATGATTTAAATGAAAGCTCACCTGTCGATCCTCAGCTTGAGGCGGCTGTTCAAGCTGCCTTTGCCAGAGTGCCTTTACCTGGGAGGCTTAATGCTATTCCCGTACCTCCGAGATGAATATATATTGCGCAGCGATCGACAAGGGCCGAGACATGGCCCTTGGTTGCTACGAGCTGTGCCAACTACAAATGAGGAGGGGATTGGAGCTTGGAGGAGTCTTGACAGGCAGCCGAAGCTCGGAAACAGTTAACGGGCAATCCGTTGGCCACTGACGGCAATAGGGCACCTCTAAAAACCGCCATTTGAATCATGCTGAGCGATGAAATACGCTCGTGCTTACAGCAGAGCTACCCTTCAGGCTCGACGCTCACACGGTAATACTGCCCATCTGGGCCAGGCTGGCAAAGACCTGTTCGACCCGGGCTCGGGGACTGGCCATGCGTTTGTTTCGTGCCTTGTCCCGTTCACCGATCGGCTTGCCGGCCTGGCCCTTGCGCTGGATAGATGGCCTCCAGCCGATTTGCCGGCGCTTGGCGGGCGACCATTCGACCGGTACGGCCCATGGCCTGCTCATCGGCCGTGTTGTGCTGGATCGGTGCGCGAACGATGCTGGCATCAATGATCTGCCCCTCGCGAGCCCGCAAGCTGTGCTCCTGCAACTGACGCTGCACCTCGGGCGTCGAGGAGAAGCTCGCTATGGTTCGCGAGAGCTTAGAGCCGGGACAAAGCGTCTCGGTGGTGGCTAGGTGCAACGGCATCAACCCCAACCAGTTGTTCCATTGGCGCAAGCTCTACCAGGACGGCAGCCTGTCGGCGGTCACTGCCGGCGAAGCCGTGGTGCTCGCTTCGGAGCTGGCCGATGCCCTGAGGCAGATCCGCGAACTGCAACGCATGCTGGGCAAAATTAGAATTCGCTGAAGAATCCGCCATTCACCGTCGATCAGTATCTGGAGATGCTACTCAAGCACGAGCTGACTCAGATCGTGCAGGCAGTTCGGCCTTATCTGACCTTCATGTAGCTAGGCGCTCGTCCAAGCCTGCTCGACTCGGGTCTGTCGTGATCGGCTGGGTCGCTTCCATTCACAAGCAGCCGAAAGGTCCAGCCTCTTTCCTGCGTCCCCCCACATCCCCCACCCGATGCACCCTCCCCCCAATCGCGTTATCCTCCACAGCCCCGTATCCGCCTGAAATTCCGAGAACCGTCATGCCTGACTATCGCTCGAAAACCTCCACCTTCGGCCGCAACATGGCCGGCGCCCGTGCGCTGTGGCGCGCCACCGGGATGAAGGACGAGGACTTCAAGAAGCCGATCATCGCCGTCGCCAACTCCTTCACCCAGTTCGTGCCTGGCCATGTGCACCTGAAGGACCTCGGCCAGTTGGTCGCCC
Source organism: Azorhizophilus paspali (assembly GCF_043587585.2). Taxonomy (GTDB): domain Bacteria; phylum Pseudomonadota; class Gammaproteobacteria; order Pseudomonadales; family Pseudomonadaceae; genus Azotobacter; species Azotobacter paspali. Next base: position 138,117 of record NZ_CP171449.1, on the reverse strand, counting down.
GCGAGATCGAGAAGGCCGGCGGCGTGGCCAAGGAATTCGACACCATCGCCGTCGACGACGGTATCGCCATGGGCCACGATGGCATGCTCTATTCGCTACCGAGCCGCGAGATCATCGCCGACTCGGTGGAATACATGGTCAACGCCCATTGCGCCGACGCGCTGGTGTGCATCTCCAACTGCGACAAGATCACCCCCGGCATGCTGATGGCCGCCCTGCGCCTGAACATCCCGGTGGTGTTCGTCTCCGGCGGGCCGATGGAGGCCGGCAAGACCAAGCTGTCCCAGCACGGCCTGGATCTGGTGGATGCGATGGTCATCGCCGCCGACAGCAGCGCCTCCGACGAAAAGGTCGAGGCATACGAACGCAGCGCCTGTCCCACCTGTGGCTCCTGTTCCGGCATGTTCACCGCCAACTCGATGAACTGCCTGACCGAAGCCCTGGGCCTGTCGCTGCCGGGCAACGGCACCATCGTCGCCACCCATGCCGACCGCCGGGAACTCTTCCTGCAAGCCGGGCGCACCATCGTCGACCTGTGCCGCCGCTACTACCAGGAAGGCGACGAATCCGTACTGCCGCGCGCCATCGCCAGCCGCGCGGCCTTCGAGAACGCCATGACCTTGGACATCGCCATGGGCGGCTCGACCAACACTATCCTGCACCTGCTGGCGGCGGCCCAGGAAGCCGAAGTGGACTTCGACCTGCACGCCATCGACGCCCTGTCGCGCCAGGTGCCGCAACTCTGCAAGGTGGCGCCGAACACGCCCAAGTACCACATCGAGGACGTGCATCGCGCCGGCGGCATCGTCGCCATTCTCGGCGAACTGGCCCGTGCCGGCCTGCTGAACACCGAAGTCGCCACCGTTCACAGCAAGACCCTGGGCGAAGCCATCGAAAAATGGGATGTGCGGGTCAACCGAGATCAAGCCGTGCATACCTTTTTCAAGGCCGGCCCGGCCGGCATTCCTTCCCAGGAAGCCTTCAGCCAGAGCGAACGCTGGGACAGCCTGGACCTAGACCGCGCCGAAGGCTGCATCCGCGACCTGGAACACGCTTTCTCCACGGAAGGCGGCCTGGCCGTGCTGTATGGCAACATCGCCCTGGACGGCTGCGTGGTGAAGACCGCCGGCGTGGATGAATCCATCCTGGTATTCGAGGGCACCGCGAAGATCTTCGAAAGCCAGGACGCCGCGGTAAAGGGCATCCTCGGCGACGAGGTCAAGCCCGGCGACGTGGTGGTGATCCGCTATGAGGGTCCGAAAGGCGGCCCCGGCATGCAGGAAATGCTCTACCCGACCTCGTATCTGAAATCCAAGGGACTCGGCAAGCAATGCGCCCTGCTCACCGACGGCCGCTTCTCCGGAGGCACCTCGGGCCTGTCGATCGGCCACGCCTCGCCGGAAGCGGCCGCGGGCGGCGCCATCGGCCTGGTCGAGGACGGCGACAAGATCCTCATCGACATCCCCAACCGCAGGATCAACCTGCTGGTGTCCGACGAGGAACTGAAGGCCCGCCGCCTGCACCAGGACCACAAGGGCTGGAAGCCGGCTGCCCCGCGCGCGCGCAAGGTCAGCACCGCGCTTAAGGCTTACGCCCTGCTCGCCACCAGCGCCGATAAGGGCGCGGTGCGCAACAAGGCGCTGCTGGATGAGTGAGCCGGATCGGGAAACGCATGCGTTTTCCCGACGAGCGTCCTGAGCGCCGGAGGCGCGTGGGCCAGCAAGAGATTCGCGGGATGCAGGCCGGCCCGTGGAAAACCGCGCCAGCGTTTTCCAGCGCCAGCGCTATCGATGGGAAAGGTTTGCGGCCGTTTCCATCCCACGAATCCGAAGAACCCCGCACGCTGCTGGAAGCCTCTGCGGAGGCTGTTTTTTTCGCAGAGGTCGACCCTTTCGCCGGGCGAAACCGGCAACAGTGAAGAAGGCTGGAGGCGCTGCGATGAAAATCGGCCTGATCTCCGATACCCACGGCCTGCTGCGCCCAGAGGCACTGGCCGCACTCGAAGGCTGCGAATGGATCGTCCACGCCGGCGACATCGGCAAGCCGGAAATCCTCGACGCTCTGCGCCGGCTGGCGCCGGTCGCGGCGGTGCGTGGCAACAACGACCATGGCGAATGGGCCGACGCCTTGCCTCATGAGGCCGAGCTGGAACTGGGCGGCCTGCGCCTCCATGTCGTCCACCAGCCGGAACATCTGCCGACCGATTTGGTCGCACGCGGCGTCAGGGTGGCGGTCTGCGGGCACTCGCACAAGCCGCGCATCGACGAACGGGATGGCATGCTGCTGGTCAACCCCGGCAGTGCCGGGCCGCGGCGCTTCCGGTTACCGATAGCGGTCGGGCTGCTGCACATCGAGGGCACCGAAGTGCGGGCCGAACTGATCGAGCTGTCCTAAAGCGGATTCGCCACCTCTCGCCGGGACAGTGTGCTGCCGCGCCATTCGGCGACTGACGGGGCCGAAAAACCGCTCCCCGGAAAAGACATGCCGCTGGAGAACCGAAAGTTCGCCCGGCGGCATCGTTCATCGAGTCGGCGAACTCCTGCAGTCGCAGGCGACTCGCCGATCGGCAGCGGTCAGTTCGCTTCGTCCTTGGTGTCGAACTCCAGGCCGCCAATGTACTTGACCATGAAGTTGTACAGGGTGCAGCCGATCAGAACGGCGAGATAGCCCATGACCAAGTAGAACAGCGGTACGAGCAGGATGGTGATGAACGGCGGCCGGCCTGCGGCGGGCACGAACAGCGAGATGAACAGCAGGAAAGGCACGAAAACGAAGAAGGACGTGGCCGCCGTCAGAATGCCGCAGACCTTGCCATTTTGATGGGGGGACAAACGGGTAATCTGTTGTTTCATGTTCTGCTACTTCCGACGAGATTGATTGATCTGCTATGACTAATGCTACCCCTGCAGGGGGCCGAGGGGCGAGCTTGGGGCCTTTGTGAAACTTGATATGGATCAACGGGTTATTCCAGAAGTTCGGCACCTGCGGCCAACTGCCACACCCGGCCGCACGGGCGCGCATCGGGGTTTTCCCGCTAGCGGCCGGCCCGGAGAAGCCCTTGGCCCGGCGCGTCCTTTCAGGGGGCATGTTCCGGCTTCGCCTGGAAAAGCAGGGCGGCGACCAACTCACGCAGTTCGTCCGGGTCCAGTGGCTTGTCCAGCCTGCCCTGACAGTCGAGCCCGGCCAGACGCCCGGCATCGGCGGCCGCGCCGAGCACGATCACCGGCAACGAGCGGGTTTGCGAATGCTGGCGAAGCCTTTCCAGCACACGTTCCCCGCCGATGTCCGGCAGGTTCAGGTCGAGCAGCAGCAGGTCCGGCGGGCTGGCCAGGACGTGCTCCAGGACGGCCCTGCCATTGTCGATGGCGCTGACCTCGCCCAGGTCGGCCAACACCTTGCGCACCTGGCACCGGCTGAAGGAGTCATCCCCGACATGGCAGATGCGCGCCACGCTCCCCACGCTCGTCCCGCCCTGCACGAGCGGCAGATCGATCCAGAAGCGGCTGCCGATGCCCGGCTCGCTGCTCATGCCCATGCGGCCGCCCATCAGGAGGGCGAACTGGCGGCACAGCGATAGACCGATACCGGTGCCCTGAATCGTCGAGTTTTCCCGCCCGAGGCGCTGGAAGGGCTCAAACAACTGGACTTGGCGCGACTCTTCGATGCCGGGACCGGTGTCCTCGACGATCAACCGGATACGCCCCGCCTCCGCCTGATAGGTCAGGGTGATCCGCCCGGCCGGGCTGTTGTACTTGATCGCATTGGACAGCAGGTTGAGCAGCACCTGGCGCAGACGGCGCGGGTCGGCCTGCACCAGCAGCCTCTTGTCGGGCAGCTCCAGGTCGAGGCGCAAGCCGCGGGTCTCCACGTCCAGGCGGACCATCTCGGCGCACTCGGCCATCAGTCCCGCCACCTCGACGGACTGCATCTCCAGGCTGAACTTCGCTGTCTGGAGATTGGACCAGTCGAGCACGTCGTCGACCAGTTGGTTGAGGTGCCGGCTAGCCCTCAGAAGTTCGTCGAGGTAGGCCACCTCTTGTGTCTCGCCCCGTGCCTCGTAGCCCAGGCGCAACAACTGGGCGAAGCCATAGATGGCGTTGAGCGGCGTGCGCAGTTCGTGGCTGATGCTGGAGATGAAGCGCGATTTCGCCAGGCTGGCGGCTTGGGCCTCGCCGATGGCCAGACGCAGGTCGGCCTCGGTGCGCTTGAGCGTGTCGATGTCCACATGGGTGCCGGCTAGCAGGACGGCCTGCCCCGTCGCCGGGTCGCGCTCGACCACCCGGCCGCGGCCGAGCAGCCAGTGGTAGGAGCCGTGGCTGTCGCGAAAGCGGAAATCCGCCTCGCACAACCCGCCGCGGCTGTCGGCGAGCCGAAAGCTCGCCTCGACCCGCGGCACGTCCTCGGGGTGAACATGCGCCATGAAGGCTTCATGATCGATCGGGCCGGCCGGCAGCCCGAAGCGCTTGCAGAAGCGCCCGCGCAGGCTGATCCGCCGGCTGTGCAGGTCCTGCTCCCAGAGGCTTTCGGTGGCACTGTCGAGCACCAGTTCGAGGCGCTCCTGGGTCCGCTGGCTCTGTCGTTCGCTCTGCTCGAGCTGTTCGCCCATGCGCTCGGCGTGGCCGGCCATGGCATCCAGCTCGACGATCTGCGAACTGACCCGGGCCGGACGCCAGTTGCCCCTGCCGATCTCCTCCATCATCCGCGAAATACCGTCGATGGGGCACAACAGGCGCTCGCTGAGGTGGCGGGCACGCAGCCACATACTGCCGAAGAAGACCAGATAGAACACCAGTAGGCCGGCGATCATCAGGTAGCCGATGCGCTCGTACTGGCTGGCGAGGCTGTTGGTTTCGGCGAACACCTTGGCCTCGTCGACCACAGTCAGCAAATGCCAGCCGGTTTGCGGAATAGTGGTCCAGGCCACTAGGTTGGGGCGGCCGCGGAACTCCACCATCATCATCCCCTCGTTGCGCTCGACGATGGCGGCGGCCAGTCCGGCGGTCGCGGGGCGCCGGCGCAGGTTGAAATCCTCCGGCTTGAATAGTTCGCTGTGGATGGCCTCGTCGTAGGAGTGCAAGGTCAGCTCGTCGAGGCCGAAATCGGCTTCGCCCGGCTCCGGCAGGGCCATGATGTCCAAGTCGTCGCTAACCAGCACGGCGTAGCCGCTCCACGGCACCTCCAGGCGGCCGATCTGCTTCAGCAGGTTGCTGACCGTGACATCCAGGCCAACCACGCCTTCGAGAAAGTCGCCCCGATAGACCGGCGCGATGGCCGACATCATCCAGCCGTGGCCGGCCGGATCGAGGTAGACATCGGTCCAGACCATGCCGCGCCCCGGATTGTGCCGGGCGTCGGCCAAGTAGTAGAAGCTGTAGTTGGGGATGACCATGTCATGAGGGTACTGCTCATGAGTGAGAAACCACGGATAAATGTGGTTGTAGTTGTCCCAACTGTTGAAATAGAGGCTGGCGACCAGCGGGTTGCGCTGCTGCAGTTCCTTCATCAGCGGATCGAGAGTGGCCATCCGTGCGACCTTGTCCAGATCCTGGCGCTCCAGTGGCGTGGAGCGGGCGTAGAAGATCGCGCTGCCGCCTTTGTCCTCGGGACTGTAGCGCACCCCGTCCGGCGTGCTCGCCAGCGCTGGCGGAACGGGCGGCTTCGCCTGCGTCTCCAGCAGGGTCCGGGCGGTCAGGTTGCGGAACATTTCGGTTAGAACGCCGACCTGCGCCAGTTGCTGGTCGATGCTGCGCGACTCCTGGCGGGCGGAAGACTGCAAATCGAACAGGGCGACTTGCCGCAGGTGATCGATCTGCGCATCGCGGATCGAATCGTTGCTGATCAGATAGACGGCAATCAGCACCGTCTCGACCAGCAACAGCGGTATCAGCGCGCTCCGTGCAAATGCTCGCCAAATCCATTGGCGAAGTCCGACATGGGAGGGGGAAGGCATGCGCGCAGAACCCGGGACATATGAGATATGGGTTTAGAAGAAATGATAATAGTAAGAAATGTCGTCATGCTTGCGAGCCGGCACAGTAACGCAAACGCCACCGTCTTCCAATGAAGGAACGCGGCAGCGGCCCACCGGCGGACGGCGCCTCGCCCGCGACTCCGATCAATAGCGCCCGGCCATGCCGGACATGTCCGCGAGACTGAAAAAGCCTGCCCCCGAATGGACATTGTGGGTGCAGGTGAAATACCGTGCGAGGAAATCCGCCCTCATCGTCTACCGGCTGTCCGGACGTGCCGCACGGCGTCCCGCCGGAGTCCAGCCATGTCGGTGGCCGATCCCTGGCGCCAGATCATGACCATTCTGCTCCGACTGATATCCCTTCTTCTGGGCTGTGCCCTGATCGTCGTGCCGCCGTACCTGCTTCGGCTGTTCGCATCCAGCCTGGGCGAACACCTCGAGGCCAGGACGTTTTCCAGCTTCCTGGCGCCGACCCTGACGATCGGGCTGGCCCTCGGCAGCGGACCGCTGCTCATCGGCCTCCCCCGGCTGGTGGCGGGCTCGAGAACCCCTGGGACGCGCATCATCGCCGGCCTGCTCATGCTCGTTTCGGGCGCAGGCTTTCTCACCATCGGTTTCGATGGCTATCTGACCCAGGTATTCACCCCGGCGGTCCTGCTCATCGAGGCAATACTGTTCACCTTCTTCATCTGGCCCGCTTGGCGCTTCTCCGCCGGCAAAGCATACGCGGACGGGCGGCGCACCGATTAAGAGCCGTCGAAACCGGGCGCATCGCATACCGATGGCGGCGTCCCGGAAAGCGGCCGGCGCCGGCCGCTCGCACGGGCCATGAACGGCAATGCCCGCATCTTGCGATACGGGCATCGGTCTTCCCTGCTGCCGGCTGGCTGGGCTCGCGTGCGCTCCGCCCAGCCGGCCTTTTCGCCAACGGCTTCGTTTCTTATTGGCGCACGCCTTCCACTGAGATGATCAGGTCCACCTCCTGGGAGGCCGGACCGAGGTCCTTTTGGATGTTGAAGTCCTTCAGCTTCAGCTTGGTACTGCCCTCGAAGCCGGCACGGTAGCCGCCCCAGGGATCCTTGCCCTCGCCGATGAACCTGGTGGCGATCACCACCGGCTTGGTCACGCCGTTGAGGCTCAGGTTGCCGGTGATATCGAAGGTATTCTGGCCGGTGGACTTGACCCCGGTGGACTCGAAGGTCGCGGTCGGGTACTTGGCGACATTTAGAAAGTCCGCGCTGCGTATGTGCTTGTCGCGCTCGGCGTGGTTGGAGTCGACGCTGGCGGTCTTCAGGTTCACCTTGACCTTGCTCGCTTCGGGCTTGGCGGCATCGAAGCTGAAGCTGCCGTCGAAGTCGCGGAAGGTGCCGTACAGCCAGCTGTAGCCCAGGTGGCTGATCTTGAAGTTGACGAAGGCATGCTGGCCTTCCTTGTCGATCACGTAGTCGGCGGCCATGGCCTGTCCGGTGCCCAGCAGAGCGGAACCCAGGGCCAGGGCGGCGAGCGTTTTCTTCAGCATGGTTTTTCTCCTTAGCGGGTGTCGCGTCCGAGCATGCGCAGCAGCGTCACGTCACGGTCGATGAAGTGGTGTTTCAGGGCGGCCAGGGCATGCACGATGGCCAATCCGACCAATCCCCAGGCGAGCAGTTCGTGCACCTCGCCGGCGGCGTCCTCCTGATTGGGCAGGCCGCTGAGCAGCGCCGGCACCTGGAACCAGCCGAACACCGAAATCGGCCGGCCGTCGGCGGTGGAAATCAGGTAGCCGCTGATCATCAGCGCGAATAGGCCGAGGTAGAGCAAGGCGTGACCGATCCGGCTGCCCAGCCGGATCAGCGGGCCGTGGCCGGGCAGCGGCTCCGGCGGCGGGCTGACGAAGCGCCAGGCGAGGCGCAGCAGCATGACCAGGAACAGCAGGATGCCAATGCTCTTGTGGATGTCCGGGGCGGCGCGGTACCAGGGGCTGTAGTAGTCCAGACCGCGCATCCACAGGCCCAGGCCGAACAGGCCGAAGACCGTCAGCGCCACCGACCAGTGCAGCAGGATGCCGACCAGGCCGAAACGAAGGGAGGAATTGCGCCATTGCATGTACGACATTCCTTGACTCGGGGATGCGCACAGCCTAACGGCTTATCCATCAATTTAAAGTGGAAATTTTCGCTTGAAAGGATCGAACCGCTCGATCGTCGAGCGAGCGCGAGCCGTGCTTCCGGGCCGCCGGCACTATTCCACGCCGCTCGCGAAGAGTAGTGCCGGCGGCCCCCCGGCTCCTCAGCGGAACAGTCGGGTCAGGCGGGAGAAAAAGCCCGTTCCGCGCTCGCCCTCGGCCGGTTGCCCGGCCACCAGCGCGGCCCCGGCCGGCGACGGTGCCGGCTGGTCCAGGCGGGTGATTTGCGGTGCCGCTACCGGCCGTCCGGCATGCAGTTCGCGCAACTGCTCGGCGGCGCGCCGGCCGCTGCGCAGGGCTCCCTCCAGGGTGCCCGGATAAAGCGGATCGGTGTGTTCGCCGGCGAAGGCCACACGCTCCAGCGGCTGCTCCCAGAGCCGCCAGTAGCGGCTGATCTGCCCCGGCCCGTAGGCCAGGTAGGCGCCGCCGAGGCCGTTGTCGCCGCTGTAGCGGCGGATCTCGTAGCCGGCGAAAGCGCCGCGCGCCTTGGGATAGTGCTCGTGCAGGCGGATCAGCAACTGATCGGCCACCTGGCGGTCGCCGAAGGCCTTCAGCAGGCGGGCGTTGTCGCCGGACAGGTTGATCAGCACGTTGGCGCCACCCTTGGTCGCCGGTTCGACCCACAGCATGCCGAGACCCTGGTTGCTGTAGATGTTGCCGCTCAGGCGCGCCTTGCTCTCCCATACCGGGCTCTTGAACTTGAGCAGCAACTGGTCGTGCCAACCGTAATTGGTGCTCTGCAGCGCGCTGCGATGCCGTTCCGGCAATGTCGGGCTGAACTGGATCTGCCCGAGGGCGCGCAGCGGCACGGCCATCACCAGGTAATCGGCGCTATAGCCGACGTCGCCGACCTTGGCCGTCACGCCTGTGCGGTCCTGGCTGATGGCGGATACCCGCACGCCGGTCTTGACCGTCTTCAGCTCCTTGGCCAGGGCCTGGGCGAGCACCTGGCTGCCGCCGGGCAAGCGAGCGATGCGCAGCTCGCCGACGTCGATGCCTTGGTAGACCCGGGCCTGCTGGGCGAGATAGAGCAGCGACAGGCGCGACGGCTCGTCGTAGTGCGAGCGGATGCGCTGGTTGACCAGTTGGCGAGCGGTGATCGGCAGGTTCAGTTCGTCCAGCCAGCGCGCCGCGTTGCCCTGGTCGAGGGCGAACAGCTTGCGGTCGGAGGCCGGATCAAGCGGGTCCTTGATCGATGCAGCCAGCGCGTCGATCGCCTGCTCGTAGCGCTTCAGGCCTTCGGCGGTGGCCGGCTGCCGACTGGCCAGCTCGGCGGCGCTGAAATAGGCGCCGTCGATCAAGTAGCCGGTACCGCGTACCGCTTCGGGCGCCGGCTGGGTCTTCAACTTGAGACGCGCGAGGTAGTCGTTGAGCAACGGCTGGGCCTTGGCGCTGCCGATCCATTCGCCGCCGGCCAGGCCGGAACGGCCGCCGACGCCGGAGCGCGCCTCCAGCAGGGTGACCTGCCAACCATCGCGCTGCAGCTCCCAGGCCGCGGCCAGACCGGCCAGGCCGCCGCCGACGACTAGCGCCGTCGGCTGTTTCTCCTTGCCCAGCACTACCACGCTGAACAGCCCCATCCCGACAAGTGCGGTCCCCCGCAGCCAGCTCCGGAACATGTTTTTCGCCCCCGATTCAAAGAGTTGCCGGGCACCCCCGTGCGCGGCGAGGCGAGCATACGCGAGCGCCTTGTTAGCAGCCAGCCATGCCCATTGCCGGGCAGAAAGCGCGGCGCGGCTCTGCTAGGCTCTCGCCGATGTTTTCCAGGAGAGCGCCCATGAGCCTCAACGCCGACTGGATGCAGCGCGACCTCGCCGTGCTCTGGCATCCCTGTACCCAGATGAAGGATCACGAACGCCTGCCGCTGATCCCGATCCGCCGCGGCGAAGGCGTCTGGCTGGAGGATTTCGACGGCAAGCGCTACTTGGATGCGGTCGGCTCCTGGTGGGTCAATGTGTTCGGCCACGCCAACCCGCGGATCAACGCGCGGATCAGAGAACAATTGGAAAGCCTGGAGCATGTGATGCTCGCCGGCTTCAGCCACCAGCCGGCCATCGAACTCTCGGAGCGCCTGGTGGCGATTACGCCGGCGGGATTGTCGCGGGTGTTCTACGCCGACAACGGCTCCTCGGGCATCGAGGTGGCGCTGAAGATGAGCTTCCACTACTGGCGCAACTGCGGGCGGACGGGCAAGAAGCGCTTCGTCACCCTGACCAACAGCTACCACGGCGAGACGGTGGCGGCCATGTCGGTAGGCGACGTGGCGCTGTTCACCGACACCTACAGGGCGCTGCTGCTCGATACCATCAAGGTGCCGAGCCCGGACTGCTACCTGCGCCCGGAGGGGATGAGCTGGGAGGCGCACTCGCGGGCGATGTTCGCCCACATGGAGCGGACCCTGGCCGAGCATCGCGACGAGATCGCCGCGGTGATCGTCGAGCCGCTAATCCAGGGTGCCGGCGGCATGCGCATGTACCACCCGGTCTACCTCGAACTCCTGCGCGAAGCCTGCGACCGCTACGAGGTGCACCTGATCCACGATGAGATCGCCGTCGGCTTCGGCCGCACCGGCACGCTGTTCGCCTGCGAGCAGGCCGGCATCGTCCCGGATTTCCTGGTACTGTCCAAAGCGCTCACCGGCGGCTACCTGCCGATGGCCGCGGTGCTCACCACCGACATCGTCTACCGGGCGTTCTACGACGACTACGCCAGCCTGCGCGCCTTTCTGCACTCGCACACCTACACCGGCAACCCGCTGGCCTGTGCCGCCGCCCTGGCGACCCTGGACATCTTCGAGCAGGACGACGTCATCGAGCGCAACAAGGCCCTGGCCGCGCGCATGGCCCTAGCCACCGAACACCTCAAGGACCACCCGCACGTCGCCGAGGTACGCCAGACCGGCATGGCCCTGGCCATCGAGATGGTCGCCGAGAAGGCCGGCAAGGTCGCCTATCCCTGGCAGGAGCGGCGCGGCTTGAAGGTCTACGAGCACGCACTCTCCCGCGGTGCCCTGCTGCGCCCACTGGGCAGCGTGGTGTACTTCCTGCCGCCCTACGTGATAACCCCGGAACAGATCGATTTCCTCGCCGAGGTGGCCAGCGAGGGCATCGACCTGGCTACCCGTGACGCAATCGGCGTGGCGCTACCGGCCGGCGGGCCGCAGACCTTCCGCGATCCGGGCTGAAGCCGGTCCGGCCACGTCCGTCTTGCCTGCTCCGGCGCATGCGCGGACGAACAGCCTTTCTCCGGGGTTATTTCCCGCGTGCAGGGAAGGCCGCCTTCACCTCTTCGACCCAGCCAGAATGCAGGCGAGTCTGCTCGGTATCCAGCCCTTTCGCCGCCATCGACGCCTTGTGCCGGTCGATCTCGTCGAGCATCTGGCTCAGGGCACTGGAGTTGCCGTCGAGCCGGTACATCTGGGCGATGCCCAAGTGGTAAAAGCACAGCAGCCGCATGGCCAGCGGATCGCCGGCGGCCACGCCCCGCTCGACGCAGTGCATGGCGTTGGTGATGCTCATCAGGCTACGCCTGAGCCGCCAGCCGTACACCGCCGCCGCCATCCACGGCTGCCGGCTCAGATAGCGGCGCAGAATCGCGCCGGTGAGGATCGTTCCGGCGATCACCCCGGCGAGGTTGTAGCGTAGGTTGTCGCCGCCCGGCGTGCCGAACGACTGCACCGCCAGGGTCGACAAGCCCATCCCCAGCACGGCGAAGATCGCCACCACGATCAGGCTGCTCTTGCGGGTCTGCGCCCGGTACTCCTCGGGACTCCACGGCCGGATCTCGAACATCGCCACTCCTTTTCCTCTTGAACCGCCCAGGCCACCACGGTTTTTCGCAGGATTCTCCGCCCGCGGCAAGCCACTACAAGTCCGCCGCTATCAGCGTTTAAGCTTGCAGGCCTTTTTCCTGCCGACCGGATGACCCGATGCGCCTGTCCCGCTTCTTCATCGACGCCCCCCTCGCCCTCGGCCTCCTCGATCTGCCGGAAGCCCAGGCCCACTATATCGGCCGCGTGCTCAGGCTCGCCCTGGGCGATGCCGTGCAACTGTTCGACGGCAGCGGCCGGGAGTTCCGCGGCGAACTGGTCGAGGTGGGCAAGAAAAGCGTGCGGGTAAAGCTGCGCGAACAGCTTCCCGGCCTGGCCGAATCGCCGCTGCGCATCCATCTGGGCCAGGGCCTGTCGCGTGGCGAGCGGATGGACTGGGCGATCCAAAAGGCCACCGAGCTGGGCGTGGCGGAAATCACCCCGCTGCTCAGCGAGCGCTGCGAGGTACGCCTGAAGGACGAGCGCGCCGACAAGCGCCTGGCCCACTGGCAACAGATCGCCATCAGCGCCTGCGAGCAATGCGGCCGCTCGGTGCTGCCGGCGATCCACCCTCCAACACCGCTGGAAGACTGGCTGAAGGGTATCGAGGCCGAACTGAAGCTGGTCCTGCACCCGTTCGCCGAGCCTCTGGCCAGCCATGCCCGGCCGGCCTCGCTGGCCTTTTTGATCGGCCCCGAGGGCGGCCTGTCCGAGACGGAAGTGGACACGGCGCGACGTGCCGGCTACCAGGCCGCCCGCCTCGGTCCGCGGGTACTGCGCACCGAGACGGCGCCGGTTGTGGCGTTGAGCGTGGCCCAGCAGTTGTGGGGGGATTTCTGAGCGCTTCGGCGCCAAGACCTGTTCGCGATCCGACAAGGCAAGGCGAGATCGGCTGAAAAACGGAATTTACGAGCGGCAAACGAGCATGACTCGCTCCGCTCGTCCCTTGGTGGACCGCCGAAAGCGCGTCAGCCACGAGCGGCTTCCGGACCGATCGCCGAGATGGCGCTTGCCGGCGTATTCGAGACCCGCCGGCTCGCCACCGTCGGCACGATGCGCGTAGAGCGCCTCCAGCACGGTATCGTGGCCAGCTCTTATATCCCGGTCGGCGAATCATCGACCATCGGAGTTCGAGATTCGAGCCATGGATTTCCCTATGCGGAATAAGGCGGCGCGGCCGGCGTTCAGGATGCTCGTTCCAGCGGGACGAAATCGGGCACGTGGGTCCTGATCGCGCCCAGCAGCTCTTCCTTGCCCAAGGGCTTGGTCAGATACTGCTCGGAACCGACGATACGTCCCTTGGCCTTGTCGAACAGGCCGTCCCTGGAGGACAGCATGATCACCGGCGTGGACCTGAATGCGCTGTTGTTCTTGATCAGGGTACAGGTCTGGTAGCCGTCCAGGCGCGGCATCACGATGTCGACGAAGATGATCCGCGGATGGCCGTCGGCGATCTTGGCCAGGGCATCGAAGCCGTCCACGGCGGTGATGACCTCGCACCCCACCTTCTTCAGCAGGGTTTCCGCGGTGCGACGAACTCTCTTGGAATCGTCGATCACCATGACCTTCAAACTGTCGGAATGATGTTCCATATCCACCTACCGGCCTCCTAGCCGCCGACCACGCATTGCTCCCAGGCCACCAGGGACTCGCCGGCAAAGGATCGCTCCAGCGCCGGGACCTTTCGGCAAGCTCGCTCCCCAACGTGTATCCGCTCAAGGTTTTCTTGACCGGGCGCCGAGCCGACGCCAATCTGGGTCTTTTCCGCTCTTCGCATCCCGGCCGCTCCCGGCCGCCTTTCCCTGGAGGACACCCCATGAGCATTCGCCTCGGGATCGTCATGGACCCCATCGCGCAGATTTCCTTCAAAAAGGACAGCTCGCTGGCCATGCTGCAGAGTGCGCAGGCACGCGGCTGGTCGCTGCACTACATGGAACCGCAGGATCTCTACCAGCGCGGCAACGAGGCACGGGCGCGGATGCGTCCTCTCAGGGTGTTCGACGACCCGGCGCGCTGGTTCGAGCTGCAGGAGGAGAACGACACCCCGCTGGGCGACCTGGACGTGATCCTGATGCGCAAGGACCCGCCCTTCAACAGCGAATACGTGTACGCCACCTACCTGCTGGAACTCGCCGAGAAAGCCGGTTGCCTGGTGGTCAACCGGCCGCAGAGCTTGCGCGACTGCAACGAGAAATTCTTCGCTACGCAGTTCCCGCAGTTCACGCCGCCGACCCTGGTGAGCCGGCGTGCCGATATTCTGCGCGAGTTCGCCGCCGAGCACGGTGATGTCATTCTCAAACCACTGGACGAGATGGGCGGGGCCTCGGTGTTCCGCCACCGCGAGGGCGACCCCAACCTGTCGGTGATACTGGAAGTGCTGACCGAGCACGGCACCCGGCAGATCATGGCGCAACGCTATCTGCCGGCGATCAAGGATGGCGACAAGCGCATCCTGATGGTCGACGGCGAGCCGGTTCCCTACTGCCTGGCGCGCATCCCGGCCCCCGGCGAGACCCGCGGCAACCTCGCCGCCGGCGGCCGCGGAGTGGCCCAGCCGCTGACCGAGCGCGACCGCGAGATCGCCGCCCATGTCGGTCCCGAACTGCGCCGGCGCGGCCTGTTGTTCGTCGGACTCGACGTGATCGGCGAGCACCTGACGGAGATCAACGTCACCAGCCCGACCTGTATCCGCGAGATCGACAACGCCTACGACACGCGCATCGGCGAGCGCCTGATGGATACGATTGCCCAGCGGTTGGCGGCCAGGGGCTAGCCGCCGGGGCGACGAAGCTACCGCCTAGTTCATGGACTTTTCGCCGCCCCCTCGGCAGACTGCGCGGCAATCCGTAGTTAACCGAAAGATCCATGACCGCAGCCTCTCCTCCGCCCGTACTCGCCCGCCAAGGCGTCCGTCCCGCGGATCGCCTGGGCCTGCCCTTGGTCCTCGCCGCGCTGCTGCACCTGGCCCTGATCCTCGGTATCAGCTTTGAATTGCCGAAGCCCGCCGAGGCCAGCAAGACCCTGGAGATCACCCTGGCCACCTTCAAGAGCGAGGAAAAGCCCAAGGAGGCCGACTTCCTCGCCCAGGACGACCAGCAGGGCAGCGGCACCCTGGAGCACAAGGCCGAGCCCAAGACCAGCGAAACCGCGCCCTTCCAGGACACCGAGATCGAGCAGGTCGCGCCACCGCCCGCAGCGCCGCCAGCAGCCCCCAAGCAGGAACCGAAGGCCGCGCTGGCGACGCGCAAGCCACGGCCGGAAAAGGCGCCGGTCAAGCACGAGCCGGCCAAGCCGGCGCCACCGCTCCCGGCGACGCCAACCTTCGACAGCGCGCAGTTGTCCAGCGAGATCGCCAGCCTGGAGGCCGAACTGGCCGAGGAAACCCAGCGCTACGCTAAGCGTCCGCGGGTCCACCGCCTCAACGCGGCCTCGACCATGCGCGACAAGGGCGCCTGGTACAAGGAGGAATGGCGCCGCAAGGTGGAAAGGATCGGCAACCTCAACTACCCCGAGGACGCCCGTCGCCAGCACCTTTACGGCCATCTGCGCCTGCTGGTGTCGATCAACCGCGACGGCACCCTCTACGAGGTGCAAGTCCTGGAGTCCTCCGGCGAGCCCCAGTTGGACCAGGCGGCGCAGCGCATCGTCCGCCTGGCCGCGCCCTATGCCCCCTTCACCGGGGACCTGGCCGATATCGACCGGCTGGAAATCATCCGCACCTGGCGTTTCGAGCGCGGCGACCGGCTATCGAGCAACTGACGCGCTCTGGCCGGATCGATCGTGCAGACTCGCCGCACCGGCCTGTGTCACTCTTGAAGCCTGCGCCCCGAAGCTCGAAACTAGGCCGATGAAAATGAATACAGCCCCCCAGTACCTGAAGAACCACTTCCTGATCGCCATGCCGCACCTGGCTGATCCCAACTTCGCCCAGTCCCTGATCTATTTGGTCGAACACAGCGATCAGGGCGCTATGGGCCTGGTGGTCAACCGCCCGAGCGAACTCGACCTCAGCCAGGTGCTCGCCCAGTTGCGTCCGGACAGTCCGCCCCGCGAGGACCGCAGCGCCCTGCCGATCTACACCGGCGGCCCGGTGCAGACCGACCGCGGCTTCGTCCTGCACGAGCCCGGCTACAGCTTCCAGGCGACGCTAAATCTGGGCGAACTGGCGCTGTCCACCTCCCAGGACACGCTGCTGGCCATCGCCGACGGCAGCGGTCCGGCACGCTGCCTGATCGCCCTCGGCTATGCCGGCTGGGATGCCGGTCAACTGGAAGCCGAACTGCTGCAGAACGCCTGGCTGACCTGCCCAGCCGATCCCGCCATCCTCTTCGATACCCCGGTCGAGCAGCGCCTACCCGGCGCCGCCGCCCGCCTGGGCATCAACCTCGCCCTGCTGACCTCCCAGGCCGGCCACGCATGAGCGGGCCGCGCCTGCTGCTCGGCTTCGACTACGGCACCCGGCAGATCGGCGTCGCCGTCGGCCAGGCGATCACCGGCCAGGCCCGCGAGCTGTGCGTGCTCAAGGCGCAGAACGGTGTGCCCGACTGGAACCGGGTCGAGCAACTGGTCAAGGAGTGGCAACCGGACGCCATGGTCGTCGGTCTGCCACTGAACATGGACGGCACGCCGAGCGAAATGAGCGAGCGCGCCGAGCGCTTCGCCCGCCGCCTGCACGGCCGCTTCGGCCTGCCGGTGCATACCCACGACGAACGCCTGACCACCTTCGAAGCCAAGGGCTATCGCCTGGCCCAAGGCCAGCGCGACGGCTACCGTCAGCGCCCGGTGGACGCCCTGGCTGCCGCCCTGTTACTGGAAGGCTGGCTGGCCGAGCGCCCGGCCGACTGAAACCACGGCGCCGCGGCCCGCAGCGCCCTCGAGGAGACCACCCATGACCCTGCCCGATCCCGCCGCGCTGCTGCCCAGGATGGCCGCCGAGCTGAAATGCCACCTACAGGCCCATCGCATCGACACGCCGCGCTTCGTCGGCATCCATACCGGTGGCGTCTGGGTCGCCCAGGCGCTATTGGACGCCCTCGACAGCGAGGAGCCGCTGGGTGTGCTCGACGTGTCCTTCTACCGCGACGACTTCACCCAGAGCGGCCTGCACCCGCAGGTCCGTCCTTCCGCGCTGCCCTTCGAAGTCGAAGGCCAACACTTGGTGCTAGTCGACGACGTGCTGATGACCGGCCGCACCGTGCGCGCCGCCCTCAACGAACTGTTCGACTACGGCCGCCCGGCTAGCGTGACCCTGGTCTGCCTGCTCGATCTCGACGCCCGCGAACTGCCGATCCGCCCGGACGTGGTCGGCCAGACCCTGTCGCTTGCCCCCGACGAACGGGTAAAATTGCTCGGCCCCGCACCGCTCGCCCTCGAGCGTCAGGTTCTTGCCTAGGGCCTGTCATCACTTATTTCTCACGTTGCGACGGAGCCTGTTTTGGCACAGGGCAAGGTGTGAGGAGAGAGGTTTGGTTATTCCAAATGAACGACGAACAACGCAGCACTGTGCCAAAACAGACCCGCCCCTTCGGGTTGCGCCTGAAATCAGCCCATACGGCGTTGCAGCCTTTGGCAAGGAAATGGCCATTGCCTACAGGCTGCGCCTTGTCTGGGCTGATTTCAGGCAGCAACGCAACCAGAGAAATAAGTGATGACAGGCCCTAAAAGAGTCCCCGCAATGACGCCGAACGACGCCAAGCGCCCGCTGCAGCTCAACGATCAGGGCCGGCTGCGCCACTTCCTCTCGCTCGACGGTCTATCTTGCGAGCTACTGACCGAGATTCTCGACACCGCCGACTCCTTTCTCGAGGTCGGTACCCGCGCCGTGAAGAAAGTCCCGCTGCTGCGCGGCCGGACCGTCTGCAACGTGTTCTTCGAGAACTCCACGCGTACCCGCACCACCTTCGAGATGGCCGCTCAGCGGCTGTCCGCCGACGTGATCACGCTCAACGTGTCGACCTCCTCGACCAGCAAGGGCGAGACTCTGTTCGATACCCTGCGCAACCTCGAGGCGATGGCCGCCGACATGTTCGTCATCCGCCATGCCGACTCCGGCGCCGCGCACTTCATCGCCGAGCACGTCTGTCCCGACGTGGCGGTGATCAACGGCGGCGACGGCCGCCACGCCCACCCGACCCAGGGCATGCTCGACATGCTGACCATCCGCCGCCACAAGGGCGGCTTCGAGAACCTCTCGGTGGCCATCGTCGGCGACATCCTGCATTCGCGGGTGGCACGTTCGGACATGCTCGCCCTGCGCGCCCTCGGCTGCCCGGACATCCGCGTGATCGGCCCGAAGACCCTGTTGCCGATGGGTCTGGAGCAGTACGGCGTGCGCGTCTTTTACGACCTGGACGAAGGCCTCCGGGACGTTGACGTGGTGATCATGCTGCGCCTACAGCGCGAGCGCATGCAGGGCGGCCTGCTGCCCAGCCAGGGCGAGTTCTACCGGCTCTACGGCCTCTCCACTGCGCGCCTGGCGCGGGCCAGGCCGGACGCCATCGTCATGCATCCGGGACCGATCAACCGTGGCGTGGAAATCGAGTCGGCGGTGGCCGACGGCGCCCAGTCGGTGATCCTCAACCAGGTCACTTATGGCATCGCCGTGCGCATGGCGGTGCTGTCCATGGCCATGAGCGGGCAGACCGCGCAGCGCCAGTTCAATTCCGAATCCGAGGAGCAGATCTGATGCGTACCCGTATCCTCGGCGCCCGCCTCATCGACCCCACCAGCGGCCTGGACCGGGTCGCCGACCTCTATCTGGCCGACGGCAGGGTCGCCGCCGTCGGCCAGGCGCCAACCGCCTTCGAGGCCGACGAGACCCTCGACGCCCGTGGCCTGATCGCCGCGCCCGGCTTGGTCGATCTATCGGCCGCCTTGCGCGAGCCCGGCTACGGCCGCAAGGGCAGCATCGCCAGCGAAACCCGCGCCGCGGCCGCCGGCGGCGTCACCAGCCTGTGCTGCCCGCCACTGACTAGACCGGTGCTGGACTCTCCGGCGGTTGCCGAGCTGATCCTCGACCGCGCCCGCGAAGCCGGCCATGCCAAGGTTTTCCCGATCGGCGCCCTGACCCGGGAGTTGGCCGGCGAGCAATTGGCCGAACTGGTCGCCCTGCGCGACACCGGCTGCGTCGCCTTCGGCAACGGTCTGGCCAGCTTCGCCAGCAACCGCCACCTGCGCCGCGCCCTGGAATACGCGGCGACCTTCGACCTGACCGTGGTATTCCACTCCCAGGATGCCGCTCTCGCCGAGGACGGCCTCGCCCACGAGGGCCCCATGGCCGGTTTCCTGGGACTGGCGGGCATTCCAGAAACGGCGGAAACCGTGGCCCTGGCCCGTGACCTGCTGTTGGTCGAGCAGACCGGCGTGCGCGCCCACTTCAGCCAACTCTCCAGCGCCCGCGGCGCGCGGATGATCGCCGAGGCCCAGGCCCGCGGCCTGCCGGTGAGCGCCGACGTGGCGCTGTATCAGTTGATCCTCACCGACGAGGCGCTGGCCGACTTCTCCAGCCTCTACCACGTACAGCCGCCGCTGCGCTCGCGCGCCGACCGCGACGGCCTGCGCGACGCGGTGCGCCAGGGCACCATCCAGGCCATCGCCAGCCACCACCAGCCTCACGAGGCGGATGCCAAGCTGGCGCCGTTCGGCGCCACCGAGCCCGGCATCAGCAGCGTCGAACTGCTGCTGCCGCTGGCGCTCAGCTTGGTCCAGGAGAACGTGCTCGACCTGCCGACCCTGCTCGCGCGCCTCACTAGCGGTCCGGCCCAGGCCCTGCGCCTGCCGGTGGGCAGCCTGGCCGCCGGCGCCCCGGCCGACCTGGTGTTGTTCGACCCCGAGGCCGCCACCCTGGCCGGCGAACGCTGGCTGTCCAAGGGACGCAATTGCCCGTTCATCGGCCACGTCCTGCCCGGCGCGGTGCGCTACACCCTGCTCGACGGACGGATCAGCTATCAGGCCTGATCGCGGGCATGCCCGCGCGGCAGCCAGGCTTGTCGGCGGGCCCGCCCCTTCGGGGAATCATTGACCGCGCTGGGCGTTGCGCAGGGACACCTGCTCATTCAGCGTCCAGAAGTCGTAGAGCACGCCGATCAGGAACAACCCGCCGGTCAGCAGATAGAGCAGGCCGGTGAGCCACTTGCCCAGGTACATGCGGTGCACGCCGAAGACGCCGAGGAAGGTCAGCAGGAGCCAAGCGATGTTGTAGTCGGTGGAGCCGGCATGAAAGCGCAGGTTCGCCTCGCGGTCCATCGACGGGATCAAGAACAGGTCGATCAGCCAGCCGATACCGAGCAGGCCTAGGGTGAAGAACCAGATCGTCCCGGTCAGCGGCCGGCCGTAATAGAAACGGTGCGCGCCAAGAAAGCCGAAGATCCACAACAGGTAGCCGATGAGTTTGCTGTGGGTGTCCTGAACCTGCATGACGAGTCTCCAAAAAGATATTGAGGATGGGCGAAAGTACCCCTGGCGACAAGTATCCCGGCCCAGGGCAAGCGCATGGAATGCCCACTGGATACCGACGGGGAAGATTGCGCGAGCCGTGGCATAGCCGCTTGCCGAGCGGCCCAACCGGCCATGCAGAAAGAGCAAAGCGTTTTCAGGCGGCCCGGAGCCGATTTCCGTCCGGAGGCCGAGCGCAGGTGTCGCATAGAGGGGCGAGCCATAGGGCTGTTTCGTAGGTGATCTCGCCCTGTCCATGAAGCTGGTACAGCGCCTTGAAGGTCTGCATGCCGTGTTCGGTGGAGCGCTTCATCATCGCATCGAGCCCGTGGCGCTCGCCCATGCGGCTCGAGTCGACGACCAGCGGGGTATCGGTCAGCGCCTCGATCACCGCCCTGCGCCCCTTGCCGTCCGGGATCGGGATCAACCTGGGCGCCGATGGCGCACAGGTTCAGCGACAGGTCTATCCGCACCTGATGTTGACATTCTCCCCTGCCCTAAAGGATGGGAATTCCCACCACTGGACGGCCATGCCCGGCCGCGAGAATGTTCCTGGCCGCGTTCACATCACGGTCGTGAGCGACACCGCACTCACAGCAGATCCATTCCCTTATTCGCAGTCCGTCGACGCCCTGTGGGCCGCTGAGCGAGCCACAGGACGAACAGGTGCGGGTGGTGTACGCCTCGCCGACCACCTTGAAGACGATGCCTGCGTGAGCGCACTTGTATTCCAGCATCGTCTTCAACTGGCCCCAACCGGCATCGAGCACCGACTTGGCCATCCGGGTCTTCACGAGTTTCGTGGGCGATACATCGCCCACGTGAATTTCGCCGTACCGGTTCACCCGTTGCCGGCTGAATTTGTGCAGGGCGTCCTTGCGGCGGTTGGCGATCCTGGCGTGAATGGCCCTGGTGCAAGCCTTCTTGCCGGCGCGCTGGGCAATGGCCAGCTTCGCTTCCAAATCGCGGTAGAAGCGGCCGTTCTCCAGCTTCGTGCCATCGCTGCAGGTGGCTACGTCCTTGAGCCCCAGGTCGATACCGACCGCCCCCTGGCCGAGCGACGGCTGCACATCGATCTCGACGACAACGTTGAAGTACCAGCGGCCCCGCGCGTCCTCGCTGAAGCTGCCCGAGCGAAAACGGTACTGGCCCAGACCGTAGCTGTCCTACACCTTGAAGCAGTGGCCGTTGTGGCAGACCTGCCCGTTCTTCCATTGAGCGGCGCCTGATTTGAAGGGAATCCAGCCCAGCGAGCGACGGGCACCACTTGATTGGCGCCAGTTGAGGCAAGCCTTCTTGAACGGCTTACGGCGCGTGGCGTATTCCCGCGACACCTCTTGCAGCGTCTGGGAATGGAGCCCCAGCGCTTTGCCGGAGCCCTGGGTGTAGCGGTCCATGTCATAGGCGGACGGAAACAGACCGCGCTCCCGAATGGCTCGGGAGCCGAGTGCGTTCAGATAATTCCAAACGAAATTCACGCCGTGGGCCATCTGCCGAAGTAGCGGCGCGTGCTTGTCTCGAACACGAACTTGAGGGTCTTGGTCTGCTTCATGCGCTCAACTATACTTGGTCTATGAAACAGAATACAGCAATACGTACAGGCAGATACTGCGTCTTCGAGCTTCATGCTCATTTGGTCTTTGTGACCAAGTGCAGAGGGCGCCTGTTTTCGTCCGTACACCTCGAAACATTGGAAACCCTGTTTTGCAAGGTATGCCATGACTTCGAGGCCGAGCTTCAGGAATTCAATGGTGGGGCCGACCACGTTCACCTGCGGGTGACATACCCACCGAAGGTGGCTCTCTCGAAGCGGGTGAACAGCTTGAAGGGCGCATCCAGCCGCCGAATGAAGCAGCTACATCCTGAGCTGGTCGCCCCGGCATACCGGAGCAATGCCTTGTGGAGCCCCAGCTATTTTGCCGGCAGCGTCGGCGGCGCTCCTCTTGCAGTAGTCAAGCAATACATCGAGCAGCAGACGAAGCCGCTATAGGGAGGCTTCGCCTCCCGCGCTATTCATCCCCGCACTAGAAGTACGGGGCTTTCCGCGCATTTTTGTAACGGTCGGCAGGGAAGAACTTGATGATCTCCATGGCCGTGGTCGCCCGTCCCACGCCCGAAGGCGCGGCCGGTCTAGAAACTGTCGGGAATCTTCGCCTTCTCGCGAGCGCTCGCGCGGCTGATCGCGCCCCTGGACAGCAGGCTCTTCAACGCCATGTCCAGGGTCTGCATGCCCAGCGAGCCGCCGGTCTGGATCGCCGAGTACATCTGCGCCACCTTGTCCTCGCGGATCAGATTGCGGATCGCCGGGGTGCCGACCATGATTTCGCGGGCCGCCACCCGGCCGCCACCGACCCTCTTCAGCAGGGTCTGGGCGATCACCGCCTGCAGCGATTCGGAGAGCATCGAGCGGACCATCGCCTTCTCTTCCGCCGGGAACACATCGACCACCCGGTCGATGGTCTTGGCCGCCGAGGAGGTGTGCAGGGTGCCGAACACCAAGTGACCGGTTTCCGCGGCGGTCAGCGCCAAACGGATGGTTTCCAGGTCGCGCATCTCGCCGACCAGGATGATGTCCGGGTCCTCGCGCAGCACCGAACGCAGCGCCTCGGCGAAGCCCAGGGTGTCGCGGTGCACCTCGCGCTGGTTGATCAGGCACTTCTTCGGCTCGTGGACGAACTCGATCGGGTCCTCGATGGTGAGGATGTGCTGGTGCCTGCTGCCGTTCAGGTGGTCAAGCATGGCCGCCAGGGTAGTCGACTTACCCGAGCCGGTGGGGCCGGTGACCAGCACCAGGCCGTGCGGCACCTCGGCGATCTTCCTGAACACCTCGTCCATCCCCAGTTCGTCCATGCTCGGGACGCGCGACGGAATGGTGCGAAACACCGCGCCGGCGCCACGGTTCTGGTTGAAGGCGTTGACCCGGAAGCGCGCCACGCCTGGCATCTCGAAGGAGAAGTCGGTTTCGAAAAACGTTTCGTAATCCTTGCGCTGCTTGTCGTTCATGATGTCGTGGATCAGCGCATGCACCTGCTTGTGGTTCAGCGGCGGCAGGTCGATGCGGCGCACGTCGCCGTCGACGCGGATCATCGGCGGCAGGCCGGCGGAAAGGTGCAGGTCCGACGCGCCTTGCCTGGCGCCGAAGGCGAGCAGTTCGGTAATGTCCATGGGGGTCCCCAATCGCCAACAAGCGGGTAGAATGCCGCGACAGCCGGTCGCCCGGGCAGGAAACGGAACAAGATGTCGAGCATTTTAGAAAGTGTTGCAAAGGTTCGCGCGCGCATCCGTGAGGCGGCGCAAGCTTCCGGTCGCGCCCCGCAGGAGGTGGGCCTGCTGGCCGTGAGCAAGACCAAGCCGGCGAGCGTCCTGCGCGAAACCTTCGCCTGCGGCCAGCGCGACTTCGGCGAGAACTACCTGCAGGAGGCCCTGGCCAAGCAGGCCGAACTTGCCGATCTGGAGCTGACCTGGCACTTCATCGGGCCGATCCAGTCCAACAAGACCCGCGCCATCGCCGAACATTTCGCCTGGGTCCATTCGGTCGACCGGGCGAAGATCGCCCAGCGTCTGTCCGAGCAGCGTCCGGCGCACCTCCCGCCCCTGAACATTTGCCTGCAGGTGAACGTCAGCGGCGAGGCGAGCAAGTCCGGCTGCGAACCCGAGGAGTTGACGGAACTCGCCGGCGCTGTGGCGGAACTACCCAACCTACGCCTGCGCGGCCTGATGGCGATTCCCGAGCCGAGCGACGACCCCACCGCCCAACGCGCGCCCTTCGCCCGCCTGCGTGAGTTGAAGGAAAGCCTCGGCCAGCGCCTCGACCTCGATCTCGACACCCTTTCCATGGGCATGAGCCACGACCTGGAGGCCGCCATCGCCGAAGGCGCCACCTGGGTCCGCATCGGCACCGCCCTGTTCGGCGCCCGCGACTACGGGCAGCCTTCCCGTTAGACAGAAGGAAAGTCTCCCATGACCGACCCCCGCATCGCCTTCATAGGTGCCGGCAACATGGCCGCCAGCCTGATCGGCGGGCTGCTCGCCGAGGGCGTGCCGGCCAGCGCGATCCGCGCCAGCGCCCCGAGCGCCGAGCGGCGCGCGCGCATTGCCGCCGAACACGGCATCGAGCTGTTCGCCGACAACGCCGAGGCTGTCGCCGGTGCCGACCTGGTGGTGCTGGCGGTCAAGCCGCAAGTGATGAAGTCGGTCTGCCAGACGCTCGCCGCCCACCTGCGCCCGGAGCAGTTGATCGTCTCCATCGCCGCCGGCATCACCTGCGCCAGCCTGGAGTCCTGGCTGGGCGAGCGGCCGCTGGTACGCTGCATGCCGAACACGCCAGCGCTGTTGCGCCAGGGCGCCAGCGGCCTGTTCGCCAACGCCCGGGTGTCCGCCGCCCAGCGCCAGCAGGCCGAACGCTTGCTAGGCGCGGTCGGTCTGGCCCTGTGGCTCGACGAGGAACGCCTGATCGATGCCGTGACCGCCGTCTCCGGCAGTGGCCCGGCGTACTTCTTCCTGCTCATGGAAGCCATGACCGCCGCCGGCGAACGGCTTGGCCTGCCGCACGGCAGCGCCGTGCAACTGACCCTGCAGACCGCCCTGGGCGCGGCGCGCATGGCCACCGAAAGCGGCGTCGACGCCGCCGAACTGCGTCGCCGGGTGACCTCGCCGAATGGCACCACCGAGGCGGCGATCAATACCTTCCAGGCCGGCGGCTTCGAAGCCCTGGTGCAGCAGGCGCTAAACGCCGCCGCCCGACGCTCCGCCGAACTGGCCAAACAGTTGGGCTGATAAGGAACCTTGATTCGATGAACGGATTGAACACTGCGATCATCTACCTCGTACAGACCCTCGGCAGCCTCTACCTGCTGATCGTCCTGCTGCGCTTCATCCTCCAGTTGGTGCACGCCGACTTCTACAATCCCCTCAGCCAGTTCGTGGTCAAGGCCACTCAGCCGCTGCTCAAGCCGCTGCGACGGGTCATTCCCGGTTTTGGCGGACTGGACTTAGCCTCCCTGGCGCTGGCCATCCTGGTCCAGTTGGCGCTGATGATCGGCGTCCTACTGCTGATGGGCTATGGCGTCGGCGGCTACCTGATGCCGCTGCTGGTCTGGTCGGTGATCGGCGTCACCTCGCTGTTCCTCAAGGTGTTCTTCTTCGCCCTGATCGTCAGCGTGATCCTGTCCTGGGTCGCTCCCGGCAGCTACAACCCGGCCGCGCAACTGGTCAACCAGATCTGCGAGCCCCTGCTGTCGCCGATCCGCCGCGTCCTGCCGAATCTCGGCGGCCTGGACATCTCGCCGATCTTCGCCTTCATCGCGCTGAACCTGATCGACATGCTAGTGATCAACAACCTCGCCGCCATGAGCGGCATGCCGCGGGCGCTCAGCCCCTTCCTCTGATGAGTTGGTACCGTTGGGACGGCGAGGACCTGATCCTCGCCTGCCACCTGCAGCCCAAGGCCAGCAAGGACGAATTCGCCGGGCTGCATGGCGAGCGCCTGAAGATCCGCCTCACCGCCCCGCCGGTGGAGGGCAAGGCCAACGCCCACCTGCTGGCCTTCCTCGCCGACATCTTCGGTGTGCCGAGGAGCCAGGTGAGCCTGGAAAGCGGCGAGTCG
Source organism: Azorhizophilus paspali (assembly GCF_043587585.2). Lineage (GTDB taxonomy): Bacteria > Pseudomonadota > Gammaproteobacteria > Pseudomonadales > Pseudomonadaceae > Azotobacter > Azotobacter paspali. The sequence continues at coordinate 112,136 of NZ_CP171449.1, read as the reverse complement.
AACCGCCAGAAGCGGGTGCGCATCCGCCGGCCCCAGCAGCTTCCGGCGCTGCCCGGCCTGGCACCGCGACCGAACGCCTGAGCGACTCGCACGCCCGCCGCCGTGACGCTTTCGTCCTTGGCGAAAAATGGACTCCAGACGGCGACGCAAGCGTGGAAATAATCGATGCCAGGCCCTAGACTGGCGTTCTTTTTTGCGAGAGCAGGGGCCTGCGATTGGCTTTTCCCGAAGATTCTGTCGGTCTGGTTCGCCCACAGATGCTGCACTTCAGCGAACCCTTGACGCTTGCCTGCGGACGCAGCCTGAGCGACTACGAACTGGTCTATGAAACCTACGGCGAACTCAACGCGGCACGCAGCAATGCGGTGCTGATCTGTCACGCGCTGTCCGGCCATCACCATGCCGCCGGCTACCACAGTCCCGAGGACCGCAAGCCCGGCTGGTGGGACAGTTGCATCGGCCCCGGCAAGCCTATCGACACGCGGCGCTTCTTCGTCGTCGCCCTGAACAACCTCGGTGGCTGCAACGGCTCCACCGGCCCCGGCAGTCTCAACCCGGCGACCGCCCGCCCCTATGGCGCGGACTTCCCGGTGGTGACGGTGGAAGACTGGGTGCACAGCCAGGCGCGCCTGGCCGATGCCCTGGGTATCCAGCAATGGGCCGCGGTGATCGGCGGCAGCCTCGGCGGCATGCAGGCCCTGCAGTGGACCATCAGCTACCCCGAGCGGGTCCGCCACTGCCTGGCCATCGCCTCGGCGCCCAAGCTGTCGGCACAGAACATCGCCTTCAACGAGGTGGCGCGCCAGGCGATTCTCTCCGACCCGGAATTCCACGGCGGTCACTTCCAGGAGCGCGGGGTGATCCCCAAGCGTGGGCTGATACTGGCGCGCATGGTCGGCCACATCACTTACTTGTCGGACGATGCGATGGGCGAGAAATTCGGCCGCGAGCTGAAGACCGACCAGCTCAACTACGACTTCCACAGCGTGGAGTTCCAGGTGGAGAGCTACCTGCGTTACCAGGGCGAGGAGTTCTCCGGGCGTTTCGACGCCAACACCTACCTGCTGATGACCAAGGCGCTGGACTACTTCGACCCGGCCGCCGCGCACGGCGACGATCTGGCGAAAACCCTGGCGGTGGCCCAGGCCGATTTCTGCCTGATGTCCTTCACCACCGATTGGCGCTTCTCGCCGGCCCGCTCGCGGGAGATCGTCGACGCGCTGATCGCCGCCGGCAAGAACGTCAGCTACCTGGAGATCGACGCGCCACAGGGCCACGACGCCTTTCTGATGCCGATCCCCCGCTACCTGCAGGGGTTCTCCAGCTACATGAACCGAATCGCGGTATGACATGCCCATGAGAGCCGATCTGGACATCATCCAAGAGTGGATTCCCGCCGGTAGCCGGGTACTCGACCTCGGCTGCGGCGACGGCGAACTGCTGGCCCGGCTACGCGAGCATAAAGAGGTCAGCGGCTACGGCCTGGAGATCGACCCGCAGAACATCGCCGCCTGCCTCGACAAGGGCGTCAACGTGATCGAGCAGAACCTGGACAAGGGCCTCGGCAACTTCGCCAGCGACAGCTTCGACGTGGTGGTGATGACCCAGGCGCTGCAGGCCGTGCACTACCCGGACCGTATCCTCGAGGAGATGCTGCGGGTCGGCCGCACCTGCATCATCACCTTTCCCAACTTCGGCCACTGGCGCTGTCGCTGGTATCTGGCGAGCAAGGGACGGATGCCGGTTTCCGAGTTCCTGCCCTACACCTGGTACAACACGCCGAACATCCACTTCTGCACCTTCAAGGACTTCGAGGCGCTGTGCCGGGAACGCCAGGTGCGGGTGCTGCAGCGCTTGGCGGTGGACCGCGAACACCGGCATGGCTGGGCCAGCCGGCTGTGGCCTAATCTGTTGGGTGAAATCGGCATCTACCATGTCAGTTGCCGCTGACCATCGCCACAGCGGCATGGCCGGCCACCCTCGCCTTGGGCTCTTCCGCAAGGAGATCGTCATGCGTCGCCCAATCCCGCTCCTGCTTGCCCTCTGCCTGTCGCTGTCGGCCGCCGCGGCCGAGCGCCTGCAGAAGTTCGCCGACCTCGATGTGCACTACAGCGCCTTCAACTCCGGCTTCCTGCAGCCGGAGATCGCCAGCGCCGCCGGCATCGTCCGCGGCAAGACCCAGGGGGTGCTCAACATCTCCGTGCTCAAGAGCGGCAAGGCCCGGCCCGTGACGATCAAGGCCCAGGTGCGCAACAACCTGGGGCAGGTCCGTGCGCTGAGCTTCCGCGAGGTGCGCGAAGGCGAGGCCATCTACTACCTGTCGCAGTTCCCCTTCGACAAGGAAACCCTGCACTTCAAGGTCGACATCCAGAGCGGCGGCGGCCCCCTCAACAGCTTCGAGTTCGACCAGGAATTCTTCCCCGACGAATGATGACTCTCAACCAACTGGTGCTGGCCAGCCACAATGCCGGCAAGCTCAAGGAACTCCAGGCCCTTCTGGGCGACGCCGTGCGGGTACGCTCGGTCGGCGAATTCAGCGACGTCGCGCCGGAAGAGACCGGCCTGTCCTTCGTCGAGAACGCCATTCTCAAGGCCCGTCATGCGGCGCGACTGTCCGGCCTGCCGGCGCTGGCCGACGACTCGGGCCTGGCGGTCGATGCCCTGGGCGGCGCGCCGGGCATCCATTCGGCGCGCTATGCCGGCGGAGGCGGCGACGCGGCGAACAACGCCAAGCTGCTGGAGGCGCTTTGCGAGGTGCCGGACGCCGAGCGTGGCGCCCGCTTCGTCTGCGCCCTGGCCCTGGTACGGCATGCCGAGGACCCGCTGCCGATCATCTGCGAGGGCCTCTGGCAGGGACGCATCCTGCACGCGCCGCGCGGCACCGAGGGCTTCGGCTACGATCCGCTGTTCTGGGTGCCGGAGCGCGGCTGCTCCAGCGCCGAATTGGCCTCGGCCGAGAAGAACCGACTGAGCCACCGCGCCCGCGCCATGCTCCAGCTCAGGCAGCGGCTGGGACTGGCATGAGCCCCCCCCCTCTCCCCCCGCCCCAGTTCCGGAAGGCGAGGGGAGAAAAAGCGGATTCCTGCTGCCGCCCTTGGCGCTGTACGTCCACATTCCGTGGTGCGTACGCAAGTGCCCCTACTGCGACTTCAACTCCCATGCCGCCAGCGCAAAATTGCCGGAAGAAACCTACGTCGACGCACTGCTCGCCGATCTCGCGGCGGACCTCCCGGCCGCGCATGGCCGCGAACTGGTGTCGATCTTCTTCGGCGGCGGTACGCCCAGCCTGTTCTCCGCCCGTGCCTTCGAGCGCCTGCTGGACGGGATCGGCCGGCGTCTCTCCTTCGCCCGCGATATCGAGATCACCCTCGAAGCCAACCCCGGCACCTTCGAGCAGGAAAAATTCGCCGACTACCGCCGCCTCGGCATCAATCGCCTGTCGATCGGCGTGCAGAGTTTCCAGAACGCGCAGCTCCACGCCCTGGGCCGCATCCACGACGCCAGCGAAGCGATCCGCGCGGCCGAAATGGCGCGCCGCGCCGGTTTCGACAACTTCAACCTCGACCTGATGCACGGCCTGCCGGGACAAGACGTGGCCAGCGCGTTGGCCGACATGCGCCAGGCCATCGCATTGGAGCCGACACACCTGTCTTGGTACCAGTTGACCCTGGAACCGAATACTCTGTTCTGGAGCCAGCCGCCAAAGATTCCCGAAGACGACCTGCTCTGGGACATCCAGGAAGCCGGCCAGACGCTGCTGGCCGCTGAGGGCTTCGTCCAGTACGAGACCTCGGCCCATGCCAGAGACGGGCGGCGCGCGCGGCACAACCTTAATTACTGGACCTTCGGCGACTTCCTCGGCATAGGCGCCGGCGCCCACGCCAAACTCAGCGATCCGCACGGGCGTATCCGCCGCACCTGGAAGACTCGCTTGCCCAGGGACTACCTGGCGCCGGAGCGGCGCTTCCAGGCCGGCGAGCGCCTGCTGGAGGCCGACGAACTGCCGTTCGAGTTCATGATGAACGCCCTGCGCCTAACCGAAGGCGTGCCGGCGGGACTCTTCGGCGAACGTACTGGCTTGCCGCTTGCCAGCATTGCCGCTCCCTGCGCCGCCGCCCGCGCCGCCGGCCTGCTGGAGAACGACCCGCAACGCCTGCGGCCGACCGCCCGTGGCCAACTGTTCCTCAACGACCTGCTGCAATATTTCCTGCCGTAAGCCTGTCCACCGAAACCACCAACGGTGGGCAAGGCCTACGGCCGTTGCCCACCCTACGGGACTGCAACATTTCCTGCCGTAGGCGTGGCCGGCGTGGGGTGGAAAACGACCGCAGGTCTTTTCCACTATCGGCGCGGCGGCAGTGGTGGAAAATCACTACGCGAATTTTCCACCCTACGCCCCCGCTCAATCGACGCGCTGGAACTTCAAATCCCATACCCCGTGCCCGAGGCGCTCACCACGGCGTTCGAACTTGGTCACCGGGCGTTCTTCGGGACGCGGCACGTAACCGCCGTCCGCGGACAGGTTGCGGTAACCCGGCGCGGCGTTCATTACCTCCAGCATGTGCTCGGCATAGGGCTGCCAATCGGTAGCCATGTGCAATACGCCGCCGACCCCGAGCTTCTGCCGCACCAGTTCGGCGAACGCCGGCTGGACGATGCGCCGCTTGTGGTGGCGGCTCTTGTGCCAGGGATCGGGGAAGAACAGCAGCACCCGATCCAGGCTGGCATCGGCCACGCACTGGCGCAGCACATCCAGCGCGTCGCAACTGTAGACGCGCAGGTTGGTCAGGTTCCGCGCCAGGGCGCCGGCGAGCAGGGCACCGACGCCCGGCTTGTGCACCTCGACACCGATGAAGTCCTGTTCCTGCGCTGCCACGGCCATCTCCAGGGTGGAATGGCCCATGCCGAAGCCGATCTCGAAGGTGCGTGGCGCGCTACGCCCGAATACCCGGTCGAAGTCGCGAGGGCCGTCCTCCAGCTCCAAGCCGAATCTCGGCCAGCCCTGTTCGAGGCCACGCTGCTGGCCTTCCGTCATGCGCCCGGCGCGCATCACGAAGCTCTTGATGGTGCGCAGGCGCGGCGCGGCGCCGGCGGTTTGCGCCACCTGTTGTATTTCGTCGGTCATAACCCTTCCTGAAAAGACCAACGAGCCCTGCCCTCGCGGACAGGACTCGCTGCACTGGACACGGGCGGCGCCGGGCGCCGCCCGGAAAATCAACGGATCAAGCCCTCCAAGGGCGACGAGGCGCTGGCATAGAGCTTCTTCGGCATGCGTCCGGCCAGATAGGCCAGGCGTCCGGCCTCGATGGCGTGCTTCATCGCCCGGGCCATCAGCACCGGGTCCTGGGCATGGGCGATGGCACTGTTCATCAGCACCGCCTCGCAGCCCAGCTCCATGGCGATGGTCGCGTCCGAGGCAGTGCCCACACCGGCATCCACCAGCACCGGCACCGTCGCCTCCTCGAGGATGATGCGCAAGTTGTAGGGGTTGCAGATGCCAAGGCCGGTGCCGATCAGGCCGGCCAGCGGCATCACCGCGATGCAGCCCATTTCCGCCAGTTGGCGGGCGATGATCGGGTCGTCGCTGGTGTAGACCATCACATCGAAGCCGTCCTTGACCAGCACCTCGGCGGCCTTGAGGGTCTCGATCACGTTGGGGAACAGGGTCTTCTGGTCGGCCAGCACCTCCAGCTTGACCAGCTTGTGGCCATCCAGCAGCTCGCGGGCCAGGCGACAGGTGCGCACCGCCTCCTCGGCGGTATAGCAGCCGGCGGTGTTCGGCAGGATGGTGTAGCGCGCCGGGTTGATCACGTCGAGCAGGTTCGGCTCGCCGGGATTCTGGCCGATGTTGGTGCGGCGCACCGCGACGGTGACGATCTCGGCGCCGGAAGCCTCGATGGCCTGGCGGGTCTCCTCGAGATCCTTATACTTGCCGGTGCCGACCAGCAGGCGCGACGCATAGGTGCGGCCGGCCAGGGTGAAGGGCTTGTCGTTGCGAGCGGGACTCATCGGGATTTCCTCCTGAGCAGGCGGTTGAAAGGGTGGTGCCGGAGCGCCGCTCCGTGGTCGGGCCGGGCGCGAGAGTGTTTCAACGACCTGCTAACCACCACCGATAGCATGCACCACCTCGACCTGGTCGCCCTCGCGCAAGGCGGTGGCGGCATGCAGGCTGCGGGGTACGATATCGAGATTGAGTTCGACCGCGACGCGCCGGCTGGCCAGATCCAGACGGGCCAACAGGTCGGCGATGGTCTGGCCATCGGCAAGTTCGTAGGGTTCGCCGTTCAACTGAATGCGCATGACGGGTTCGCTGCGTCCGGAAGGTCCGGCATTCTAGCCCCGATCCACGGCGATCACCAAGGCAGCGGCGGAGCACCATCCGTCGCTCAGGCCGACGTGCCGAGGCGCCAGCCGGCCAGCCCCAGGCACAGCCAGCCGAGCAGGAAGGCCAGACCGCCGAACGGCGTGACGAGGCCGAGCTTGTGGCCGCCCAGGGTGAGCAGGTAGAGGCTGCCGGAGAACATCAGGATGCCCAGGCCGAACAGAATGCCGGCCGCCGCCAGCAAGCGCCCCGGCCGGTGCAGGGCGAGCAGGCCGGTACCGAGCAGCGCCAGGGCATGGAACTGCTGGTAGTGCACGCCGGTCTGGAACACCTCCAGGTATTCTGGGCTCAGCAGACCGCGCAGACCGTGGGCACCGAAGGCGCCGAGGGCCACGCCAGCGAAGCTGAACAGGGCAGCCAGCACGAGAAAGGCACGCGCCATGAAGGAACTCCAGACAGAAAAGACGGGGCCGCTATAATGGCCCGCTCGACCGCCCCGGCCAAGTCGACCATGCTCCGCTCCCTGCCCCTCCGCCTGCTGCAGCTTCTGCTCTGGCTCGCCGCCGGCTCCATCCTGCTGGTACTGAGCCTGCGCTGGGTGACGCCGGTGGGCAGCACCTTGATGGTGGAACGCAAGCTGGAGTCCTGGTTCGACGACCAGCCCATCGAACTGTATCGGGAATGGCGCCCCTGGGGCGAATTGCCGGATGCCCTGAAGATGGCGGTGATCGCCGCCGAAGACCAGAACTTCGCCGAGCACTGGGGCTTCGACCTCGCGGCGATCCGCGCCGCCCTGAAGCACAACGAGTTGGATGGCACGCTGCGCGGGGCCAGCACCCTCAGCCAGCAGGTGGCGAAGAACCTGTTCCTCTGGTCCGGGCGCAGTTGGCTGCGCAAGGGCATCGAGGCCTGGCTCACCGCACTGATCGAACTCTTCTGGTCCAAGCAGCGGATTCTCGAGGTCTACCTGAACACCGCCGAGTGGGGCGAAGGGATATTCGGCGCCGAAGCCGCTGCTCGCCACCATTTCGGCATCGACGTATCCGCCCTGTCGCCCCGCCAGGCCAGCCTGCTCGCCGCCATCCTGCCCAATCCGCGAAACTGGAGCGCGTCCGCGCCGAGCGCCTATGTCGGCCGCCGCGCCGACTGGATCGCCCGGCAAATGCGCCAGTTGGGCGGCAACGCTTACCTGGATCGGCTCGACGGCCCGTATCCGGCCCGCTGAGCGCAACTCTCCCTATAGCCAACCCCGCTCGGCCATCGACAGCGGCTCGCCGTCGCCGACGATGAAATGATCGAGTACCCGCACATCGATCAGCGCCAGCGCCTCCTTCAACCGCCGAGTCAGGCTGAAGTCCGCCTGGCTCGGCTCGGCGACGCCGGAAGGATGGTTGTGGGTGAGGATCAGCGCGGCGGCGTTGTGCGCCAGGGCGCGCTTGAGCACCTGGCGTGGATAGACGCTAGCGCCGTCGACGGTGCCCTGGAACAGCACCTCGAAAGCCAGCACCCGATGCTTGGCGTCGAGGAACAGGCAGCCGAAGACCTCGTGGGGCTCGTGGCGCAAGCGCGCCTTCAGGTAATCGCGCACCGCCTGCGGGCTCTCCAGCGCCGGATCGCGGCGCAGGCGCTCGGCCAGGTGCCGGCGGGACATTTCCAGCACTGCCTGCAACTGGGCGAACTTGGCCGGACCGAGGCCGAGGCGGCGGCTGAACGCGGCCTGATCGGCCTCGAGCAGGGCACGCAGGCCGCCGAAATCGTTCAGCAGGTGGCGGGCCAGATCCACCGCGGTCTGCCCGGTGACCCCGGTACGCAGGAAGATCGCCAAAAGCTCGGCATCGCTCAGCGCCGACGCCCCCTGCTCCAGCAGTTTTTCCCGCGGCCGCTCCGCCGCCGGCCAGTCCCGAATGCCCATGCCGCCTCCCCGTCGAGCCGCCCTGCTACTCCCCGCGCGGGGCTGTGCTATCTTAGCCGGCATTTTGTGCCCGGCCGTGATGGGGAGCACGTCCAGGCAATCCGACTGCCCGGAAGCCGGGGACACGCGATCATGAAAACAACGCAAGGCAGGCCTATGCAGCGGCTGTATCGGAAACGCATCGTCCTGGGCGTCGGTGGCGGCATCGCCGCCTACAAGAGCGCGGAGCTGGTCCGCCGCCTACGCGATCAGGGTGCGCAAGTCCACGTGGTGATGACTCGGGGGGGGCGCGAGTTCATCACCCCCCTGACCCTCCAGGCCCTATCCGGCCATCCGGTGCATCTGGATCTGCTCGATCCGGCCGCCGAAGCGGCGATGGGGCATATCGAACTGGCCAAATGGGCCGATCTGGTGCTGATCGCGCCGGCCACCGCCGACCTGCTGGCGCGTCTGGCCCAGGGCATGGCCGACGACCTGCTGACCGCCTTGGTGCTGGCCACCGACGCGCCGGTGGCCCTGGCTCCAGCGATGAACCAGGCGATGTGGCGCGATCCGGCGACCCAGGCCAACGCACGGACCCTCGCCGAGCGCGGCCTGCGCCTGTTCGGTCCGGCCGAAGGCAGCCAGGCCTGCGGCGATGTCGGCCCAGGACGCATGCTGGAGCCTGCGGAGCTGGCCGAACGGGCCGCCGACTGCTTCGCAGGTGGCCGGTTGACCGGCCGCCACGTGCTGATCACCGCCGGACCGACCCGGGAAGACATCGACCCGGTGCGTTACATCAGCAACCACAGCTCCGGCAAGATGGGCTTCGCCCTGGCCGAGGCCGCCGCCGAGGCCGGCGCCCGCGTCACCCTGGTCAGCGGCCCGGTGCACCTGCCGACCCCGGACCGGATCGAACGCATCGACGTGATCAGCGCCCGCGACATGCTCGCCGCCTGCGAGGCGGCGCTGCCCTGCGACATTCTCATCGCGGCCGCCGCGGTGGCCGACTATCGCCCGCAGGCCGTCGCCCCGCAAAAATTGAAGAAGAGCCCGGACAGCGACGACGGCCTGATCCTGCAACTGGTGCGTAACCCGGACATTCTCGCTACCCTGGCGCAGCGCGCCGACCGCCCGTTCAGCGTCGGCTTCGCCGCCGAAACCGAGAACCTGCGGGAATACGCTCTGCGCAAGCTGAAGACGAAAAACCTCGACCTGATCGTCGCCAATGACGTGGCCATTCCCGGCATCGGCTTCAACAGCGAGGAAAACGCCGTCAGCGTCATCGACCGTGCCCAGCGGGAAACCCGCTTCGCCCAGACCGGCAAGGGCAAGATTGCCCGCCAATTGATCGCCTTCATCGCCGACCGCTTCGACCAGGCCTGACCCCATGCATAGTCTGCAAGCCAAGATCCTCGACCCCCGCCTGGGCAGCGACTACCCGCTGCCGGCCTACGCCACCGCCGGCTCCGCCGGCCTCGACCTGCGCGCCATGCTCCAGGAGGAGCTGACCCTGGAGCCGGGACAAACCGCCCTGATCCCCACCGGGCTGGCCATCCACATCGCCGACCCGAACCTGGCCGCGTTGGTCCTGCCGCGCTCCGGGCTCGGCCACAAGCATGGTATCGTCCTCGGCAACCTGGTCGGCCTGATTGACTCGGACTACCAAGGCGAGCTGATGATTTCCTGCTGGAACCGCGGCCAGAGCACCTTCCGCATCGCCGTCGGCGAGCGCATCGCCCAACTGGTGCTGGTTCCGGTGGTGCAGGCACACTTCCAACTGGTCGAATCGTTTGACGAAAGCCAGCGCGGCGCCGGTGGATTCGGCCATTCGGGCAGTCATTGAGCGGAACTCCGTGCCATCCCGGCCATCCAATTTGGCGGGCCGGCGCCGCACGGTAACGAATGCTTTCTTGCTCGCCGAGCAGATCGCAGGCCGCTCTACTCAACGACATGCTCGACATGGATATCCTTGAAGTAACCCGGACCGCCTGTCCGGAAATATCGGAGCCCCACCCTCGCATGAACAGCTTCCAGAAAGCCCCCTCCCTGCCCGCCAGCATCTTTCGGGCCTATGACATCCGCGGTGTGGTCGGCGACAGTCTGACCCCGGAAGCCGCCTACTGGATCGGCCGGGCCATCGGCTCGGAAAGCTTGGCCAAGGGCGAGCCGAACGTTTCGGTCGGGCGCGACGGCCGTCTGTCCGGTCCCGAACTGGTCGAGCAGTTGATCCGCGGCGTGCGCGACAGCGGCTGCAAGGTCAGCGACGTCGGCATGGTGCCGACTCCGGTGCTCTACTACGCGGCTAATATTCTCGCCGGCAAGTCCGGCGTGCAGCTCACTGGCAGCCACAACCCGCCGGACTACAACGGTTTCAAGATCGTCGTCGCCGGCGATACCCTGGCCAACGAGCAGATCCAGGTGCTGCGCGAGCGCATCGAGAGCGGTGACCTGACCGCCGGCGAAGGCAGCGTCGAGCAGGTCGACGTGCTGGAGCGCTATTTCGAACAGATCACCGGCGACATCCGCCTGGAACGCAAGCTGAAGGTGGTGGTCGACTGCGGCAACGGCGTCGCCGGAGTGATCGCGCCGCGCCTGATCGAAGCGCTCGGCTGCGAGGTGATCCCGCTGTTCTGCGAGGTCGACGGCAACTTCCCCAACCACCATCCGGACCCTGGCAAGCCGGAGAACCTGGAAGACCTGATCGCCAAGGTCGCCAGCGAGAAGGCCGACCTCGGCCTGGCCTTCGATGGCGACGGCGACCGTGTCGGCGTAGTGACCAACAGCGGCGGCATCATCTATCCCGACCAGTTGCTGATGCTCTTCGCCAAGGACGTGGCCGCACGCAACCCGGGCGCCGAGATCATCTTCGACGTCAAGTGCACTCGCCGCCTGACCCCGCTGATCAAGGCCAGCGGCGGCCGCCCGCTGATGTGGAAGACCGGCCACTCGCTGATCAAGAAGAAGATGAAGGAAAGCGGTGCCCTGCTCGCCGGCGAGATGAGCGGGCACGTGTTCTTCAAGGAGCGCTGGTTCGGCTTCGACGACGGCATCTACAGCGCCGCGCGCCTGCTGGAGATCCTCGCCAAGGACCCACGCAGCGCCGACCAGGTATTCACCGACTTCCCGGTGGACCTCTCCACCCCGGAAATCAACGTCAAGGTCACCGAGGAGAGCAAGTTCGCGATCATCGAGGCCCTGCAGCGCGACGCCAAGTGGGGCGAAGGCGCCGAGGTGAGCACCCTCGACGGCGCACGCGTCGACTATCCGAAGGGCTGGGGTCTGGTGCGCGCCTCCAACACCACGCCGGTGCTGGTGCTGCGCTTCGAGGCGGAAAGCGCTGAGGAGCTGAAACGCATCCAGGAAGTGTTCCGTGCGCAGCTTTATAATGTCGCCCCGGATCTGAAGCTGCCGTTCTGACCCCAGCCGGCATGCCCAGGGCCGACGCTCGCCACAGGCGGGCGTCGGCCTTTCGTCGTCTGGGCGGCAGCCGATGTTCATTTTCCCCCATCCCAGTCTCTGTCCAGCGGAGTTCAGCATGACCCTCAGCCGTGATGCCGCCATCCAGGTCGCCCAGGTTCTCTCCGAAGCACTGCCCTACATCCGCCGCTTCGTCGGCAAGACCCTGGTGATCAAGTACGGCGGCAACGCCATGGAGAGCGACGAACTGAAGACCGGCTTCGCCCGCGACATCGTGCTGATGAAGGCGGTCGGCATCCACCCGGTGGTGGTGCACGGCGGCGGCCCACAGATCGGCGACCTGCTCAAGCGCCTGTCCATCGAAAGCCGCTTCGTCGATGGCATGCGCGTCACCGATGCGCAGACCATGGACGTGGTGGAAATGGTCCTCGGCGGCCAGGTGAACAAGGACATCGTCAACCTGATCAACCGCCACGGCGGCAGCGCCATCGGTCTGACCGGTAAGGACGCCGGCCTGATCCGCGCGAAGAAGCTCAAGGTCACCCGCCAGACCCCGGAAATGACCCAGCCGGAAATCATCGACATCGGCCAGGTCGGCGAAGTCGAGTCGGTCAACACCGAGCTGTTGAACATGCTGGTGCAGGGCGACTTCATTCCGGTGATCGCGCCGATCGGCGTCGGCGCCGACGGCGAGTCCTACAACATCAACGCCGATCTGGTCGCCGGCAAGGTCGCCGAGGCGCTCAAGGCCGAGAAGCTGATGCTGCTGACCAATATCGCCGGCCTGATGGACAAGGAAGGCCGGGTGCTCACCGGGCTGTCCACCGAGCAGGTCGACGCTCTGATCGCCGACGGCACCATCTATGGCGGCATGCTGCCGAAGATCCGCTGCGCCCTCGATGCCGTCCAGGGCGGGGTGACCAGTGCGCACATCATCGACGGCCGGGTACCCAACGCGGTACTGCTGGAGATCTTCACCGACACCGGCGTCGGCACCCTGATCACCAACCGCCAGGGCTGATGCGGACGCCGGCCGCATCCAAGATGCAGAAGGGGGAGCTAGGCTTCCCCTTCTTCGTTGCGGACACCGTCCAGCCGCTGCAGGCGCCTTACAGCAGTGCCGGAATGCCCGGAACTGCCGATGACCTCCAGGCTGCCGGTCAGCAGCCAGAACACGCAGGCCGGGATGACCCAGGGTGCACGGCCCCCATTGCCTGGCCGCGCGCCTTGTCACCGCTCAGCCCGAGATTGTCCAGCAGCATGGTCAGCGACCAGCCGAAGGCCGGGTTCACCAGCACCTAGGAGAAGATCACCACGGCGGCGGACCGGGAAGTCTTGCCCTCGCGGGTCATCTGCATGCCGGCCTCCAGCAGTGGCAGGTAGACGCCGACCAGCAGCGCCACGCTCGACACCAGCGGCCATATCGACAGGTCCTGACACCGAGCGACGGATCGGTCGACGATTCGAATCGGATGGTCGAAGCGACGAGACGGCGTCGATGGATCGCGAGGTAAGGAGCCGGCAACACAATACCGGGGCCGCAGCGCCGACTATCAGCCAACCGAACCGGCTCGACGGGCCTCCAGCGGCCCCGGACAGACATGTCGATTCGGAAAGTGGAATTCGGCGCGGTTATCGGCACCCCGGCGGGGTCCAGCCATCAGCTATGATCATATGCCGTATTGCGCACGATAGGCTTCCACGGCGCTCAGATGGCGCTTGAGCTGCGCATCTTCCGCCAGGTACTCCAGCACATCGGAAAGGGAAGCGATGCTGACCACCGGCATGGCGAAGTCGCGCTCGACTTCCTGGATCGCCGACAGCACGCCCTGGCCGCGTTCCTGGCGGTTCAGCGCGATCAGCACGCCGGCCGCCTGGGCGCCTTGCCCCTGGATGATCTGCATCACCTCGCGGATCGCCGTGCCGGCGGTGATCACGTCGTCGACGATCAGTACCCGCCCGCTCAGCGGTGCGCCGACCAGGCTGCCACCCTCGCCGTGGTCCTTGGCTTCCTTGCGGTTGAAGCCCCAGGGCAAGTCGAGTCCATGGTGCTCGGCCAGCGCCACCGCGGTCGCCGCAGCCAGCGGGATGCCCTTGTAGGCCGGCCCGAACAGCACGTCGAAGGCAATGCCGCTATCGACCAGGGCCGAGGCATAGAAACGGCCCAGCCGCGCCAGCGCCAGCCCGCTGTCGAACAAGCCGGCGTTGAAGAAATAAGGGCTGGTCCGTCCCGACTTGAGGGTGAACTCGCCGAAGCGCAGCACACCGCGCTCGATGGCGAAACGAATGAATTCGCGCTGGTAGGTCTGCATGAAAAGTCCCGATAGGCATGGATTTAGCTATATGCTCCGAGGTCGGGTATCATACACGCTGGTTTTTTTGGGGGCCATGTATGCGGATCATCAGTGTAAACGTCAATGGTATCCAGGCTGCCGTCGAGCGTGGCCTGCTCAGCTGGCTGCAAGCCCAGAATGCCGACGTGATCTGCCTGCAGGATACCCGCGCCTCCGCCTTCGAACTGGACGATCCGACCTACCAGTTGGACGGCTACTTTCTCTATGCCAGCGAGGCGGAAGTCCCCAGCCAGGGAGGCGTCGCACTCTATTCGCGGCTGCAACCCAAGGCAGTGATCGGTGGCCTCGGCTTCGAGACGGCCGACCGTTACGGGCGCTATCTGCAAGCGGACTTCGACAAGGTCAGCATCGCCACCCTGCTGCTTCCTTCCGGACAAGGCGGCGACGAGAACCTGAACCAGAAGTTCAAGTTCATGGACGACTTCGCCCGTTATCTGGAGAAGCAACGGCGCAAGCGCCGCGAATACATCTATTGCGGCTCGCTGTACGTGGCGCACCAGAAGCAGGACGTGAAGAACTGGCGCGACTGCCAGCAGTTACCCGGCTTCCTAGCGCCGGAGCGCGCCTGGATGGACCAGATCATCGGCCACATGGGCTACGTGGATGCCCTGCGGGAAACCAACCGCGAGGGTGACCTCTATAGCTGGTGGCCGGACAGCGAACAGGCGGAGATGCTCAACCTCGGCTGGCGCTTCGACTACCAGTTGCTGACCCCAGGCATGCGCCGCTTCGTGCGCAACGCCCGCCTGCCCAGGCAGCCGCGCTTCTCCCAGCATGCTCCGCTGATCGTCGACTACGACTGGCTGCTGAGCCTGTAGGCGACGCAGCTCCGGAAGAAGCCGGCTCTTCCCCCTCCCGCTCACTTCACCAGACGCAGGCAAAAGGGGTAGCGCCAGGCCTCTCCGGCGTTGGCCCGAACGCCGGCGATGACCACCAGCACCAGGGCCGTCAGGTTGACCAGCACCATCAGCGGAAAACCGATGAAGATCCAGGCGAGCACACCGCAGAGCATCGTCAGGATGCTGTAGGTGATCTGGAAGTTGAGTGCCTCCTTGCCATGCCAGTCGACGAAGGGGTCGCGCTCCTTCTGCAATTGCCAGACGATCAGCGGCCCCAGCACATTGCCGATCAGCGGCGCCACGAACCAGAAGAAAGCCGCGTAATGGCAGAGCATCGCCCAGCGGCGGGCCTGGGGATCGGGCAAGGGGAAGAGCGGCGGCGAAGACATGCGAACTCCCGGCGAAAAGTCAGTCGGCCAGCACGGCGCGTTGCAGCTCGAACAGCTCGCGGATGCCCTGGGTGGCCAGGGCTAACATGGCGTTCAGCTCTTCCGGCTGGAAAGGCTCGCCCTCGGCGGTGCCCTGCACCTCGATGAAACCGCCGGCGTCGGTCATCACCACGTTGAGGTCGGTCTCGGCATCGGAGTCCTCGGGATAGTCGAGATCCAGGATCGGCTCGCCCTGGTAGATGCCCACGGAAACCGCCGCGACCATCTGCTTCAGGGGATCGCCCTTCAGCGCCCCGCGCTTCTTCAACACCGCCAAGGCATCGACCAGCGCCACCATGGCGCCGGTGATGGAGGCCGTGCGGGTACCGCCGTCGGCCTGGATCACGTCGCAGTCGACGTACAGGGTGTTCTCGCCCAGCTTGCTCATGTCCAGCGCGGCGCGCAGCGAACGGCCGATCAGCCGCTGGATCTCCAGGGTACGCCCGCCTTGCCGACCGCGACTGGCCTCGCGCGCCGTGCGTTCCCCGGTGGCCCGCGGCAGCATGCCATACTCGGCGGTCAGCCAGCCCTTGCCCTGGCCCTTGAGGAAACGTGGCACGCCGGCTTCGGCACTGACCGTACAGATCACCCGGGTGTCGCCGAACTCCACCAGCACCGAGCCCTCGGCATGCCGGGTGTAGTTGCGGGTGATGCGAATCGGACGCAACTGGTGGGGCGCTCGGCCACTGGGACGTTTCATCTGGGCTTACCTGTACGGTCGGAAAAAATTTGCCGGCCATTATAGGGTGCTCATCGTCAGTCGGACATGCCGATTGGGCCGCGGCGACGCACTGCGCTACAATCCGTTCCCTTTAAATACGACGATCCGAGAGGTGGACACCATGGCGCACAGCATGACTGCCTTCGCCCGCGTCGAGCGGGCCGGTGCTCACGGCACCCTGAGCTGGGAACTGCGCTCGGTCAATCATCGCTACCTCGAACCGCACCTGCGTCTGCCGGAGGCTTTCCTCGAGCTCGAGGGCGCCCTGCGCGACGCCCTGCGCCAGGGGCTTTCCCGCGGCAAGGTCGAATGCACCCTGCGCTTCGACGAAGGCAGCGCCGGACAGCCGCTGCAGATCGACCGCGAACGTGCCAGCCAACTGGTGGCCGCCGCCGAGGACATCGTCGCCCTGATCCGTCAGCCGGCCCCGATCAACCCCTTCGACGTGCTCGCCTGGCCCGGCGTGCTGGTGGCCGACGCCGCCGATCACCAGCGCCTCAGCGCCGAAGCCCTGAGCCTGTTCGACGAGGCCCTGGCTCAGCTCAAGGCTGGCCGCGCCCGGGAAGGCGCGGAATTGGCCCGGTTGCTCGAGGAACGCCTGGACGCCATGCTCCAGGAGGTCGAGAACCTGCGCCAACTGGTCCCGCAGATGCTCGCCAACCAGCGCCAGAAGATCCTCGACCGTTTCCGCGACACGCAGTTGGAACTGGACCCGCTACGCCTCGAACAGGAACTGGTGCTGCTCGCCCAGAAGAGCGACGCGGCCGAGGAACTGGATCGTCTCTGCACCCACATCGCCGAAGTCCGCCGCGTGCTCAAGGACAGCGGCACGGTCGGCCGCCGGCTGGATTTCCTAATGCAGGAGCTCAACCGCGAGGCCAACACCCTCGGCTCCAAGGCCTTCGATCCCCGCTCCACGCAGACCGCGGTCAACCTCAAGGTATTGATCGAACAGATGCGCGAGCAAGTACAGAACATCGAGTGAAGCCCCACCCCACGAGAATCCGCGCTTAGGAAACGTCCATGTCCGCCACCGGCACCCTCTACATCATTTCCGCACCTTCCGGCGCCGGCAAGACCAGCCTGGTCAAGGCTCTGATCGACGCCTTGCCACAGGTGCGGGTATCGGTCTCGCATACCACCCGCGGCATGCGCCCGGGCGAGGTCGAAGGCGTGAACTATCACTTCGTCGACCGCCCGACCTTCCTCGGCATGCTCGAGCGGGGTGAATTCCTCGAGAATGCGGAAGTCTTCGGCAACCTCTATGGCACCTCGCAACTGTGGCTGGAGCAGACCCTGGCCGAGGGCTACGACCTGATCCTGGAGATCGACTGGCAAGGCGCCCAGCAGGTCCGCAGGCTGCTGCCGCAGGCGCAATCCATCTTCATCCTGCCGCCGAGCCAGCAAGCCCTGCGCCATCGCCTGACCAACCGCGGCCAGGATAGCGACGAGATCATCGAGCGGCGCATGCGCGAAGCGGTCAGCGAGATGAGCCACTACGAGGAATACGACTACCTGGTGATCAACGACAACTTCGCCCACGCCCTCGAAGACCTGAAGTCGATCTTCCGCGCCCGCCAGTTGCAGTTGGAAGCCCAGCAGCGCCGCCACGGCGGCCTGCTCGCCGAATTGCTGGCCTGAAGCCACGCGCCTGCTCGGCCGCCGGACGGCTCAGTGCCGGTGCAAGAAGGTCTTCAACGCGGACACCAGCAGAGGATCACCCCGAGCAGGACCGTCAGCAGCCGCGTCGGCACCAAGCCGAGCAGCAGGTTGCTCAAGGCGGCGCCGAGGATCGAACCCACAGCCATCCAGACGAACGCGGCCGTTCCCGGCCGAGGATGGCAAAGGCGCCGCAGCGGCCGTAGCCGACGAGCATGGTCGGCCGGCTGACCATCAGCGATAGGCTGCCGGCCAGCTTGACGTCCACTCCGTAGAGCAGCACGATGGCCGGAATCAGCAGTTCGCCGCCAGCTACTCCCAGCAAGCAGTTCGCTGCCAGCCACTCCCAGCAGCGCCGCCACCACGCCGATGCCGAGTCCGGCAAACAGGCCGGTCAGCAGTTGCAGCGACACCGAGGCCAACAACGGGGTGCCGCCATCACGCAGGCCGAAGGCGGCCTCGGTCAACATCACCAACGCCAACCCCAACAGCATGACCATGACGACAGGCGCGATAGGCGCAGGGCGTGCCCAGCCGCCAACCAAGCTGCCGGCCAGCGGGTTCAGGGTAATGTCCAGATACCCCGTCAACTGTTCTAGGGGGATACCGCCACTGCGAAACAGCAAGGCCGCGGCAACCACCACCAGACTCATTGCCTTGTTGAAGATGACCGCCTCCAGAATTTCCAGGCGGAACAGACCTACCAGCACCGGCAGACCAAACGCCGCTTTGTCCAGGCCGATCAAGTCGCCCAGGGTGCCGATCAGCGTGCCGGCGACGAAGCCCTGGCCGCTGCGCAAAGGAGTCCGCATGGATTCAACCGCTTTCATATTGCGCACTCACCGCTATGCTTATGAATAAACAGCGGATGATTAAGCAAGAAATACGCTACCCGTCATAGGACCGAAAACGGCCTCACCAGCCCCCCCACAGCCGGCCGCAACCGACATGTTCTTTATATAGGCAGGAAAATCGCGTGCCTCGGAAGGCGCCCGGCGAGCCCGGCGCAACGCTGACTTTCCTCTCCTGCCGCTGTCGGTTTTGCGACGAGGGTGACAGCGGTTGCCAATCCGGGGCAATGACCGCGCGGCCATTTGGCCCTTCCCTTCGAAGTGGCGTTTTCCTAGACTAGTCAGTCCGCTTGTCCATTTGGCACTGCAACACTCATTTCGTCACGAGGAACACCATGGCCCGCGTTACCGTTGAAGACTGCCTGGAAAACGTCGATAACCGCTTCGAGCTGGTCATGCTCGCCAGCAAGCGCGCGCGCCAGTTGGCCACCGGCGGCAAAGAGCCGCGCCTGCCCTGGGAGAACGACAAGCCCACCGTGGTCGCCCTGCGCGAGATCGCCGCGGGTCTGGTCGACATGAACGTCATCGCCCAGGACGAGATCGTCACCGAGGAGCCGCTGTTCGCCGCCTTCGAGGAAGACAGCAGCGAGGCCCTGTAACACGATGTCAGACAGCGGTCGCAGCACGGGAACAGTGTTCGCCGGTCAGGAGGAGCGTCCTTGGCCAGCATAGACACCCTTGCCGATCGGCTCCTGACCTACCTTGCCTCGGACCAGGTCAACCTGGTCCGCCGAGCCTATTACTACGCCGAGCAGGCCCACGACGGCCAGCGTCGACGCAGCGGCGAGCCCTACGTCACTCATCCCCTCGCCGTCGCCAATATCCTCGCCGACATGCACATGGACCATCAGAGCCTGATGGCCGCGATGCTCCATGACGTGATCGAGGACACCGGCATTCCCAAGGAAGCGCTGGTCCACCAGTTCGGCGAAACCGTCGCCGAACTGGTCGACGGGGTCAGCAAACTGACCCAGATGAAGTTCGAGAACAAGGCCGAGGCGCAGGCCGAGAACTTCCAGAAGATGGCCATGGCTATGGCCCGCGACATCCGCGTGATCCTCGTCAAGCTGGCCGACCGCTTGCACAACATGCGCACCCTCGACGCCATGCCCTACGAGAAGAGCCGGCGCATCGCCAAGGAAACCCTAGAAATCTACGCGCCCATCGCCAACCGCCTGGGTATGCACAACATGCGCGTGGAATTCGAGGACCTCGGCTTCAAGGCCATGCACCCGATGCGCTCGGCACGCATCCGCCAGGCGGTGCGCAGCGCCCGTGGCAACCGCAAGGAGATCGTCACCAAGATCGAGCAGTCGCTGGTCGCCTGCCTCGAACGCGAGGGCCTCGACGGCGACGTCAAGGGGCGCGAGAAGCACCTCTACAGCATCTACAAGAAGATGCGCGGCAAGCGCAAGGCGTTCAACGAGATCATGGACGTCTACGCCTTCCGCATCGTGGTCGACAAGGTCGACACCTGCTACCGCGTGCTCGGCGCTGTGCACAACCTCTACAAGCCGCTGCCCGGCCGCTTCAAGGACTACATCGCGATTCCCAAGGCCAACGGCTACCAATCGCTGCACACCACCCTGTTCGGCATGCACGGCGTGCCCATCGAGATCCAGATCCGCACCCGCGAGATGGAGGAACTGGCCAACAACGGCATCGCCGCCCACTGGCTGTACAAGTCCGGCGACGAGGACCCGATCAAGGGCAACCACGCGCGGGCCCGGCAGTGGGTCAAGGGCGTGCTGGAGTTGCAGCAGAGCGCCGGCAACTCGCTGGAATTCATCGAGAGCGTGAAGATCGACCTGTTCCCCGACGAAGTCTACGTGTTCACGCCCAAGGGCCGCATCATGGAGTTGCAGAAGGGCTCCACCGCGGTCGACTTCGCCTACGCGGTGCACACCGACATCGGCAACAGTTGCATCGCCTGCCGCATCAACCGCCGCCTGGCGCCGCTCTCCCAGCCGCTGGAAAGCGGCTCCACGGTGGAGATCGTCACCGCTCCGGGCGCGCGGCCGAATCCGGCTTGGCTGAACTTCGTGGTCACTGCCAAGGCGCGCACCCACATCCGCCACGCCCTCAAGCAGCAGCGCCGCTCGGAATCCATCAGCCTCGGCGAGCGCCTGTTGAATAAGGTGCTCGCCGGCTTCGATGCCAGCCTCGAACAGATCGCCGCGGAGCGCATCCGCCAGGTGCTCGACGAATACCGCATGGAAGTCTTCGAGGACTTGCTGGAGGACATCGGTCTCGGCAACCGCATGGCCTACGTGGTGGCCCGACGCCTGCTGGCCGGCGAGGGCGAGGAGATCCCCAGCGCCGAAGGCCCGCTGGCGATCCGCGGTACCGAGGGCCTGGTGCTGAGCTACGCCCGCTGCTGCTCGCCGATCCCCGGCGATCCCATCGTCGGTCACCTGTCGGCGGGCAAGGGCATGGTCGTGCACCTGGAGAACTGCCGCAATATCGGCGAGATTCGCCACAACCCGGAAAAATGCATCCCGCTGACCTGGTCCAAGGACGTCAGCGGCGAATTCAACGTCGAACTGCGCATCGAACTGGAACACCAACGCGGCCTGATCGCCCTGCTCGCCGGCAGCGTCAACGCCGCGGACGGCAACATCGAGAAGATCGGCATGGACGAGCGCGACGGCCGCACCAGCGTGGTCCAACTGGTGGTCAGTGTGAAGGACCGTATCCACTTGGCCCGGGTGATCAAGAAGCTGCGCGCCCTCAAGGGCGTCATCCGCATCACCCGTGTGCGCGCCTGAGCGCCGAAGCCGCGCCGCCCGGAACATCCCCGAAGGAGCTTTCCATGAGCAAGAGCGTGATCAACAGCGACAAGGCCCCCGCCGCCATCGGCACCTACTCCCAGGCGATCAGGGCCGGCGACACCGTCTACCTGTCCGGACAGATCCCACTCGATCCCGGAACCATGGAACTGGTCGAAGGAGACTTCGAAGCCCAGACCGTGCGGGTGTTCGAGAACCTTAAGGCGGTCGTCGAGGCGGCCGGCGGCTCGTTCGCCGACATCGTCAAGCTGAACATCTTCCTCACCGACCTGGCCCACTTCGCCAAGGTCAACGAAGTCATGGGCCGCTACTTCGCGCAGCCCTACCCGGCCCGTGCCGCCATCGGCGTCGCCTCCCTGCCGCGTGGCGCGCAGGTGGAGATGGACGGCATCCTGGTCCTCGGCTGAAACCCATGGGCGGAGCTGACGCTCCGCCCTCTCCCATCGACGCCCCCGTCAGCGTTATATTTACGGATATATAGCGCTTGCCCTACACTGCCCATTGGCCCCGCCAGCCAGGAACCCGAGTCCTGGGCGGGAGAAGGATCTGTTCGCCCGCTGTCCGGCCCGTCCGGGCAGGTCATGCATTCGCCCGAATGACCTGCGCTGCCTTCGCGACGGAAGGCGGCGCATCCGACAATCCGCCCGCCGCCCTGGCGCGCCGCACGCCAGAAGTCGTTCGCGGGCACAGCCCGAGGAGGCAAGCCATGTCCAACCCGCCGCTGGATACCGAGGAAATTGCAACCGCCCTCGCGATCACGCCCATCCCCGCCGAGTCCCTGCCGCTGGTGCGCGAAACCGTCGAGCGCCTGCGCCCTGGCGTGCAGCGCGACGGGGGCGATCTGGAGCTGGTCGCCGTACAAGACAATATCGTCCGCCTGCGCCTCAAGGGCGCCTGCGTCGGCTGCGCCATGTCCGCCCAGACGCTCGGCGGCGTACGCCGCGAACTGGTCAAGGTGCTCGACAATCCCTCGGTGCGCGTACTGCCGGCCCCCTGAGTAGAGTCCCATGCGCCAGACAGAACGCCAGACAGGAGTGGTCATTCCCATGTCCAGCCTCCCCCAATACTGCGAATGCAGCCTCGGCGAGTGCCGTACGGACCTGTTGCCGCTGCTCTACGAAATGAGCCAGATCGCCACGGAAAGCGGCGATCTGTCGAGCATCATCAGCATCCTGCTGCGCCTGATGAAGCGCCACATGAAGGTGGTGCGCGGCATGGTCACCCTCTACGACCGCGATTCCGGCAGCATCGTCCTGCACGAGAGCTTCGGCCTCAGCCGCGAAGAGGCCGGCAAAGGCGTCTATCTGCTCGGCGAAGGCATCATCGGACGGGTGGTGGAAACCGGCCAGAGCATCGTGGTGCCTTGCATCCGCGACGAGCCGGCGTTCCTCAACCGCACCGGCAGCCGCGACTGCGCAAGCGACGACGCCAACCTGTCGTTCATCTGCGTGCCGATTCTGCGCGGCCGCCAGGTGATGGGCACGATCAGCGCCGAGCGTCTCTACGACAATGCCGAACTGCTCAAGCTGGACGTCGAGGTGCTGTCGATCCTGGCCACCACCACCGCCCAGGCGGTCGAACTGTACCTGGTGGAGAACGTCGAGAACGTCGCCCTGGAGGCGGAGAACCGTCGCCTGCGCAGCGCCCTGGGGGAGCGCTTCAAGCCCGCCAACATCATCGGCAATTCCAAGCCGATGCTCGAGGTCTATCAACTGATCGAGCGTGTGGTGCGTACCAGGACCACGGTGCTGATCCTCGGCGAGAGCGGCGTCGGCAAGGAGCTGGTGGCCGGCGCCATCCACTACAACAGCCCGGCGGCCAAGGGGCCGTTCGTCAAGTTCAACTGCGCCTCACTGCCCGAATCGGTCATCGAGAGCGAACTGTTCGGCCACGAGAAGGGCTCCTTCACCGGCGCCATCAGCTTGCGCAAGGGTCGCTTCGAGGAAGCCGCCGGCGGCACCATCTTCCTCGACGAGGTCGGCGAGATGTCGTTGACCACCCAGGCCAAACTGCTGCGCGTGCTGCAGGAGCGCAGCTTCGAGCGGGTCGGCGGCAACACCACCATCCACGTCGACCTGCGGGTGATCGCCGCGACCAACCGCAACCTCGTCGAGATGGTCGCCGACGGCACCTTCCGCGAGGACCTCTACTACCGCCTCAACGTCTTCCCCATCACCATCCCGCCGCTGCGCGAGCGCGGCAGCGACATCATCACCCTGGCCGACCACTTCGTCTCGCGCTTCTCCAGGGAAATGGGCATCGAGGTCAAGCGCATCTCCACCCCGGCGCTGAACATGCTGCAGAGCTACCAGTGGCCGGGCAACGTGCGCGAACTGGAAAACGTCATCGAACGCGCCATGCTGCTCAGCGAGAACGGGGTGATCCACGGCTACCATTTGCCGCCGTCGCTGCAGGCACCAGTGGTCGGCGACAGCGAGGCGCCGCCGGATGGCCTGGAGGCACGCCTCGGCGCCATCGAGTACGAACTCATCGTCGAAGCCCTCAAGCTGCACCACGGCAACATGACCGAGGCGGCCACCCACCTCGGCCTGACCCGCCGCGTGCTCGGCCTGCGCATGGGCAAATACAACCTCAACTACAAGGACTACCGCTGAGCGCGGCGTACCGCCCGCGTGAAAGTACCACCGCGTACAGGGATCGTTCGCCACGGTACGTCCCCTCCGAAAAACCTTGCCGCAACCCTTCAGGCACGCGGGTCTTGCGCGATTGGCGCGACCTTTGCTCCAGCTCCTGCAGGGGTTCGCGACGGGGCGCTCCGCCCGGCGGACCGCACCTTTCCATCCACCGCACGCGACGGGCGTCGCCCGTCCGGAGAGGGACGATGAATCAGACCGAAATCCAGAACCTGCTCGACGAGCCGGCCTGCACCCACAACACGGCGGGCAAAACCGGCTGCTCGCGTTCGCGCCCGGGAGCCACCCAGGGCGGCTGTGCCTTCGACGGCGCGCAGATCGCCATCCTGCCGATCGCCGACGCCGCGCACATCGTCCACGGTCCGATCGGCTGTGCCGGCAGTTCCTGGGACCTGCGCGGCAGCAGCTCCTCCGGCCCGCAGTTGTACCGCCTGGGCATGACCACCGAGCTGTCCGACGTCGACGTGATCATGGGCCGCGGCGAGAAAAAGCTGTTCCACGCCATTCGCCGGGCGGTCGAGCGCTACCAGCCGCAGGCGGTGTTCGTCTACGGCACCTGCGTGCCGGCGATGCAGGGCGACGACATCGAAGCGGTGGCCCGCGACGCCAGTCAGCGCTGGGGCGTGCCGGTGATTCCGGTGGACGGCGCCGGTTTCTACGGCACCAAGAGCCTGGGCAACCGCATCGCCGGCGAAACCCTCTACCGCCACGTCATAGGTACCCGCGAACCGGCGCCGCTGCCGCAAGGCGCCGTCGGCCACGGCATCACGGTACACGACGTCAACCTGATCGGCGAATACAACATCGCCGGCGAGTTCTGGCGCATCGCGCCACTGTTCGACGAACTCGGCCTGCGCATTCTCTGCACCCTGTCCGGCGACGCGCGCTTTCGCGAGGTCCAGACCATGCACCGCGCCGAAGCCAACATGGTGGTCTGCTCCAAAGCCATGCTCAACGTCGCCCGCCACCTGCGCGAGGATTACGGTACGCCGTTCTTCGAGAGCAGCTTCTACGGTATCGCCGATACCTCCCAGGCCCTGCGCGACTTCGCCAAGGCGATCGGCGACCCGTCGCTGTCGGTACGCACCGAACTGCTGATTCTGCGCGAGGAAAACAAGGCCAGGGCGGCGCTCGAACCCTGGCGCGAGCGACTGGCCGGCAAGCGCGCGCTGATCTTCTCCGGCGGCGTGAAATCCTGGTCGGTGGTTTCGGCGCTGCAGGACCTCGGCGTTGAGGTGATCGCCACCGGTACCGAGAAATCCACCGAGGAAGACCGCGCGCGCATCCGCGAGCTGATGGGGCCGAACGCCCGGATGATCGACGACAACGACCAGAGCGCGCTGATTGCCACCTGCATTGAGAGCGGCGCCGACATCCTCATCGCCGGCGGACGCTACCTGTACGCCGCGCTCAAGGCGCGCCTGGCGTTCCTCGACATCAACCACGAACGCGACTTCGGCTACGCCGGCTACGGCGGTTTCGTCGAATTGGCCCGCCAGTTGGCGCTGGCCGTGCACAGCCCGGTATGGCAGCGCGTGCGCCAGGAGCCGCGCTGGGTACGCGCCAGCACCCGGGCCGCGCTGCTGGAGGAGGCCTGACATGGCCCGGATCGTCCAGACCAACAAGCCCCTGAGCGTCAATCCGCTGCGCGTCAGCCAGCCGATGGGTGCCGCGCTGGCCTTCCTCGGCCTGTCCCGCAGCCTGCCGCTGGAACACGGCGCCCAGGGCTGCACGGCGTTCAGCAAGGTGTTCTTTACCCGCCACTTCCGCGAACCCATCCCCTTGCAGACCACCGCACTGGACATGGCCAGCACCATACTCGGCAGCGACGAGCGGCTGCAGGAAGGGCTGGCCACGGTGATCGACGGGCATCACCCGGAAGTGGTTGGGCTAATCACCACCGGTCTGGTGGAAATGCAGGGCGCCGACATCCGTCGCGGGCTGCGCAGCTTCCATGCCGGACGCTGCGAAAGCGCCAGCGTCGTCGCGGTGAACACCCCGGACACCCTCGGCGGGCTGGAAAGCGGCTACGCCCTGGCGCTGGAGGCGATCATCGAGGCGCTGGTGCCCGATAGCGTGGTGCCGGCGGCGCAGCGGGCTTGCCAAGTCAACCTACTGGCCGGATCGATGCTGACCCCGGCCGATGTCGAGGCGATCGGCGAGTGGATCGAGGGCTTCGGCCTGCAGGCGGTGATCCTGCCCGACCTGGCCGACTCCCTCGACGGTCACCTGACGCCCCAGGGCTACACCACCCTGACCACTGGCGGCACCACCCGTCAGGAAATCGCCGCCATGGGCCGTTCGGCGCTGACCCTGGTGATCGGCGACTCCCTCGGCCGTGCCGCCAACCTGCTGCAGGCGCGTACCGGAGTGCCGGACCTGCGCCTACCCGGACTAACCGCGCTGGCCGACTGCGACGCCTTCGTCCAGGCGCTCGCCGATGTCTCCAGCCGCCCGGTGCCGGCGCGCATCCTGCGCCAGCGCGAGCAACTGCTCGACGCCATGGTCGACAGCTATGTCCCGGTCGGCGGCACGCGTATCGCCATCGGTGCCGACGCCGACCAATTGGTCGCCCTCGGCCGCTTCCTCGACGACATCGGTGCCCGCCTGGTCGCAGCGGTCAGCCCTTGCCGCAGCGCGGTGCTGGAGACGCTGAACGTTGAGGAAGTGATAATCGGCGACTTCGAGGACCTGGAGGAACGCGCCCGCGAAACCTCCGCGCAATTGCTGATCGGCAACTCCCACGCCCTGCAGAGCGCCGAGCGCCTCGGCATCCCGCTGCTGCGCGCGGGTTTCCCGCAGTACGACCACTACGGCGCGGCGGCGCGCCTGTGGGTCGGCTACCGCGGCGCGCGCCAGTTGCTCTTCGAACTGGCCAACCTGTTCGCCCCCCGGGGCGCCGGCATCGCCCCCTACCACTCGCCGCTGCGCCAGGATTTCGACGGCGTGGCCGCACCTTCCGCGAGGAGCATCACTGCATGATCAAAGTCGCTTTCGCGTCCAACGACCGGGTCAACGTCAACCTGCACTTCGGCGCCGCCGACACCCTGGTGGTCTACGACATTTCGCCGGGCTACGCCGAACTGCTCGGCGTCGGCGAGTTCGTCCAGGCCAACATGAAGGGCGAGAACCGCTTCAAATCGCTGTCGGACGGGCAGACCAACATCATCGACCTGCAGCTCAGCGCCGAAGAACTGGAGCGTCTCGCCGCCAAGCCACCGGAAGACAAGGTGATCGCCAAGTTGAAATTCCTCGAAGGCTGCTCGGCGATCTACGCCGCCTCGATCGGTACTTCGTCGATCAAGCGACTGATAATGGCCGGTATCCAGCCGATCATCGTCGGTACCGGCCAGACCATCGAGGACCTGCTCAACGAGGTCAGCCTGGCCCTGCACTGCGGCGGCCTGAGCTGGGTGGAGCGAGCCAAGGCCAAGGCCGAACGCAGCGCGGCCCAGAACCCCGCCGCGCCCCACACGCCCTCCGGCAACGGCCTGCGCCTGATCACCTCCATCGAGGAGCTGGAATAGCCATTTCCGTACGGGGGCGCCGAAGGCTCAGCGCATCGAATGGCGATGCGCGGAATGGCCTTCCACGGCATCCTCCCCGTGGTCGCCGAGCTGGGCGCCGATCCAGGCATGGATCGCATGGATCAGTTCCGGCCTGCCAGCGGTGAAGCGCAGTTGCGCGCCGTCCTGGATATCGGCGTATCTCACCGACATCTCGCCCGGCGCGGCATTCCTGAGCGCCTCCAGGCCCGGCATGTCGTGGCCGTGGATGGTTTCCGGCGCGGAGAAGTCCCGCCTCGCGAACTGTTCGCCGACCTCCTGCAGATGCCGGCGGATCAGCGTCAGTTGAGCGGGGTCCGCCCCGTCCTTCAGGACGACCTTCTGGATGCCGCCGTCGGACGTTCTTTCGAAAATGTGAGTGGTCTGTGCCAGGGCAAAGGGCATTACCTGGGCACCGCGCCGGGCGACTTCCGCCTGGCGCTCGGACGAGGCCTGCGAGGCGAACGCATTACCCGCGAGACACACCGCCAGACCCAGTACCGACAAGAACTTCGACGATCTTTCCATGGAACTCAAAACAACCTCCCGTATGCATCGAATGCAGGTTCGACGCTTGCTGGACGCCCGATCCCATGACCGGGCCGATACACCCTCGGACCGGCCTCAGCCGCCGGCCATCGCCGAGACGATGAAGACTTCGTCGCGGGTATCGAGCGCCGTTTCCATGCCGTCGAGCGCCTTGATGTCCTTCCCGTTGACGAAAATCCTGATGTATTTCTTCACGCTGCCATCCGGGCCATGCAGTTGAGCACTGAATCCCGGGTAGCGCGTATCGACCTCCCGCAGCAGCGCGCTGACGGAGCCTGCCCCGACTTCCAGTCTGGACAGGTCCTCGACGGACTTTCTGAAGGGCGCGGGCACGAAAAGGGTCGGCATTGTCTTTCTCCTGGAGTCAGTGGCTTCTGCTCGCCCCGCAGGCGGGGCAATCCTTCACGCGCTCGATCTCGAGATAGCGTGTCGTGTTCGATTCGAGATCGAAGAACCAGAGTATGTTCTTGAGCGGCTGGCCAAAGCCGGTCAGCACCTTGATCGCCTCCATGGCGATGGTCGCTCCGACGATCACCGGACCGGGGCCAATCGCCGGGAACACCTTCATGTCCGTCCAGTACTCGGGCTTTTCCGGGAACACGCAGCGCAGGCAGGCGCTTTCGCCGGGAATGAAGGTGCTCGCATAATTTTCCATGCCGAACATCGCACCCATGCACAGGGGCTTTCCCTGCCGCATGGCTTCGTCGTTCATCAGGTAGCGCTCCTCGAACAGCGGCGCGCCATCCACCACCAGGTCGGCCTGGGAAACGAAATCGGCGACGTTTTCCTCGTTGATGTATTCGTTCACCGTGACGATCTCGACGTCCGCATCGATCTGCCCGAGCTTTTCCGCCCAGACCTGCGCGCAGGGCCTGTCCAGGTCATCGGGCGTGATCAGTTGCCAGCGGTTGAGGTATTCCGGGACCACCTTGCCGCCGTGCGCCAGGATCAGGCGCCCCACCCCGGCACGCACCAGGTTCATCGCCGCGGTACCGCCCACGCCGCCCACCCGGGAAACCAGAACGGTGGCGCCCCTGAGGCGCAACTGGCCTTCCTCGCCAAAGCCCTCGATCCGCAACTGCCTGGAGTAACGTTCCCTATCGAACTCGCTAAGCGCCTTAATCTGCATGAGATTCCTTCGGTTCTATCGAAAACCAGCAATGAAGCCTTCCCCATCGACGATGGCGAAGGGGAAACGCACGACAAGCCGTCAATAAAGGGGCAACGTCCCGTCGACTTCCGCAATCCAGGCCCGCAGGCCGCCCCGCAGGTTCCAGACCCTGTGGAAGCCTTGCCTTTCGAGGATCTCCAGGGCCTTGCGGCCACGCGCGCCCATCAGGCAGTAGACGATGATGTCCTTCGCGGGGTCCAAATCCCTGCAACGCGCGGCCAACTCGCCCAGGGGCACATGCACGGCCCCCGCGATCCGGCAGATGTCCCATTCGTGCGGCTCCCGTACATCCAGCAGGAGCACATCCCCGGAGCGCCCAAGCCGGACTGCCGCCTCGCCGGCGGCAATCTCCGCGCGGGTCCCGCCGCCCGGCGCGAGCGCGCCGCAGAAGACCTGGTAATCCTGTAGCCCGGTGATGCTGGGCGAAGTGCCGCACAGGGGGCAGTCGGGGTCCTTCTCGATCCGCAGTTCGCTGGTCCGCATGCCCAGGGCATCGAACATCAGCAGTCGCCCGACGAGGGGATCGCCGATTCCCAGAATCCGCTTGATGACCTCGGTCGCCTGAACGACCCCCAGGAGTCCCGGTAGCACGCCCAATACCCCGCCTTCGGCGCAACCGGGTATTTCGCCAGGCGGCGGCGGTTCGGGATACAGGCATCGATAGCAGGGCCCCTCCTTCGCGTAAAAAACCGAAGCCTGCCCCTCGAACCTGAAGATGCTGGCATGGACATTGGGTTTTCCCAGCAACACGCATACATCGTTAATCAGATAGCGTGTGGAGAAGTTATCGGTACCGTCGGCGACGATGTCGTAGCGGGCACAAATGTCGAAGGCATTCTCCGCCGTGAGCATAGTTTCGTGCTCGACGATCTCGATATCCGGATTGAGGTTGCGAAGTTTCTCGGCGGCCGAAGTTATTTTCGGTTTGCCGATATCGGCGGTATGGTGGATGACCTGACGCTGCAGATTGCTGTAATCGACGACATCGTTGTCGACGAGCCCCAAGCGTCCGACGCCGGCAGCGGCCAGGTACAGCGCCAGCGGGGAACCCAATCCGCCCGTGCCGACGCACAAAACCTTCGCCTTCTTCAGCCTCGACTGCCCTTCCAGGCCCACTTCGGGCAATAGCAGATGCCGGCTGTATCTATTGATTTCCCGCTTTGAAAGATCCATTGGGCCTATCCTTGCAGCGATCAGACTACTTCCTGTCCTTATAGATTTTATCGTAACAAACTCAACCAAATAATCTAAGACAAAGCAATGCTCATCGGGGTCTTCGCTCCTGACGTCAAAGCGCTATACAAATAAATACACATAAATGCTTCTTCGATCCCTATGGAAAAACTTTCTTTAATAGCGAGCTATTTCATGACAATTACTTTTTTTATAGAGCGACATATAGATTGAAAATATGCCCCACGTAGTTCTGATGAAACACGGAATCGATGCCGTTCGATCGGTCGCACGCCCCATCTACAACCGCCGAAGCCCGTGGATGGCCGTTCGCAACGGCACGAACCAGTGATGCCTGTCATAAAACCGTAAAAAATATTTATTGCACGTTATTTCCATGGCAAGTCATGCCCATCCGGCATGGGCGCAGGCATGCCGGGCCGCGCGCGGCCCTGGGCTTGTCCACCTGGAAATCACGGCGAAGCGACGAAAAAGGCCCGCCGGATGCCATCCGGCGGGCCCTCGGCATTACGGGCGAGGCTCAGGTGGCGTCGGCGTGGCTGACCAGGCCCTTGATCAGGATCGCCGCGGTGGCGATGCCGGCCGGCAGCAGCAGGGCGCTGAGCACGTCCTCGAAGGTCCAGCCGAGACCGAGCAGGGTCGCGCCGATCCAGGCGCCGAGGATGGCGCCGAAACGGCCGATGCCGAGCATCCAGGACACGCCGGTGGCGCGGCCGTGGGTCGGGTAGAAGCGCGCCGCCAGGGACGGCATGGCCGACTGCGCGCCGTTGACGCTCATCCCGGCCAGCAGCACCAGGGTCGCCAGCAGGGCGGTCTGGCCCAGGCTCTGGCCGACCGCGAAGGTGAAGAGGCCGGCCATCAGATAGAACAGACCGATCACCTTGTGCGGGTTCATGCGGTCCATGGCCCAGCCCACCGCCACCGCGCTGAGCACGCCGCCGAACTGGAACAGCGCGCCGACGAAGGCGGCCCGCTCCATGCTCACGCCGCTGTCGCGCAGCAGCGTGGGCAGCCAGCTGGTCAGCAGATAGACGATCACCAGGCCCATGAAATAGGTGAGCCAGAGCAGCAGGGTGCCGACGCGGAAGGTGCCGCCGAAGATCACCGCGAAGACGCCGCCGGCCTTCTCCGTGCGCTGTTCGGGGATGCTGAAGCCCCTGGCCTGCGCCGCTTCCTCGCCGATCGGCTGCAGCACCCGGCGGACACGCCCGACGTCGTGGCCGCGCGCCACCAGGTAGCGGGCCGACTCGGGCAGCCAGAACAGCAGCACCAGCGCCAGGAGCAGCGGCAGCACGCCACCGACCAGCAGCAGGCTGTGCCAGCCATAGGCCGGGATCATCCAGGCGGAGACGAAGCCGCCGGCCGCCATGCCCAGGTTGAAGCCGCAGAACATGCTGGTCACCAGCAGCGACTTGTGGCGCACCGGGGTGTATTCCGACAGCAGCGTGGTGGCATTGGGCATGGCCGCGCCGAGTCCCAGACCGGTGAGAAAGCGCAGCACCACCAGTTCGCCGACGTTATCGCTGTAGGCCGACGCCAGGCTGAACAGGCCGAACAGCAGCGCCGAACCGACCAGCACGCCCTTGCGACCGAAGCGGTCGGCCAGCGGACCGGAGCAGAGCGCGCCGAACACCATGCCGATCAGCGCGGCGCTCATCACCGGGCCGAGGCTGGCGCGGTCGATGCCCCAGTCCTGGAGCAGCGCCGGGGCGATGAAGCCCATGGCGGCGGTATCCAGACCGTCGAGGAAGACGATCAGGAAACACAGCAGAACGATGCGCCACTGGTAGAGGCCGAGCGGCCGGGAATCGATGAAGGCCTGTACGTCGAGGGTTTCCGGAACCGGGGCGCGGCCGGATGCGGCAGCCTCGCCGGGAAGCGCAAGGGGAGTGCTCATGGGATCTCTCTTGTCGTTGTTGTCGGAGGTAGAACGCCTCCGAAAGCTACGACCGCCCCTGCCCAGTCAACAAGCCGATAATCGCCTTTCGGTTCGATCAGCGAACGATTCCTCCCGGCTATTCCTCGTACCATCCAGCCCCTCGCCTCTCCACCGATCGGCCGTCCGGCGCCGTCGAGCCCCCCAGTACCATGCGGAACGGATCGCTTCCCGGCTGTACCTGCGGGTACGTCGACGGAACGCACAGCATCCTGGCCTGGATTTATGGAGTCCAATAAACCTGCAAAAATGGAAATAATTCACTAATTAAATATATTTTTTTGATTTTATATTCCAAAAAACAGGAAATCATCGACTTATCGATCCTTGTGGCACCGCCCTTGCTCAACTCTCGTCGGCACAAATCAAAACGCCAACGAATCAACGGAGGTTCCTAAGATGGCATTGCGTCAGTGCGCAATTTACGGCAAGGGTGGCATCGGCAAGTCCACCACCACCCAGAACCTGGTCGCCGCCCTCGCCGAAGCCGGCAAGAAAGTGATGATCGTCGGTTGTGACCCGAAAGCCGACTCCACCCGCCTGATCCTGCACTCCAAGGCCCAGGGCACCGTCATGGAAATGGCCGCGTCCGCCGGCTCGGTCGAAGACCTGGAGCTGGAAGACGTGCTGCAGATCGGCTTCGGCGGCGTCAAGTGCGTCGAATCCGGTGGCCCGGAGCCGGGCGTCGGCTGCGCCGGCCGTGGCGTGATCACCGCGATCAACTTCCTGGAAGAAGAAGGCGCCTACAGCGACGACCTGGACTTCGTGTTCTATGACGTGCTGGGCGACGTGGTGTGCGGCGGCTTCGCCATGCCGATCCGCGAGAACAAGGCCCAGGAAATCTACATCGTCTGCTCCGGCGAGATGATGGCCATGTACGCCGCCAACAACATCGCCAAGGGCATCGTGAAATACGCCCACTCCGGCAGCGTGCGTCTGGGCGGCCTGATCTGCAACAGCCGCAAGACCGACCGCGAAGACGAGCTGATCATGGCCCTGGCCGCGAAGATCGGCACCCAGATGATCCACTTCGTGCCGCGCGACAACGTCGTGCAACACGCCGAAATCCGCCGCATGACCGTGATCGAATACGATCCGAAGGCCGGACAGGCCGACGAGTACCGTGCCCTGGCTCGCAAAATCGTCGACAACAAGCTGCTGGTCATCCCGAACCCGGCCTCCATGGAAGAACTCGAAGAGCTGCTGATGGAATTCGGCATCATGGAAGTCGAAGACGAGTCCGTCGTCGGTAAGGCCGCCGCCGAAGGCTGATTCACCCGGCACAGCGTTTGCGGAGGAGCGTGCGCCGCGGGCTTTCGGAATGGCTTCTCGCGGCCGGCGGCACACGCCGCCCTCCCTTCGAACAACCCGACCTCAGGAGCTGACACCATGGCCATGGCCATCGACGGCTACGAATGCACTGTCTGCGGCGACTGCGAGCCGGTCTGCCCGACCGGTTCGATCGTCTTCAGGGACGATCACTACGCGATCGAGGCCGACAGTTGCAACGAATGCACCGACGTGGGCGAGCCGCGCTGTCTCGGCGTCTGCCCCGTCGACTTCTGCATCCAGCCGCTCGATGACTGAACACTGAACGACTCCGCACCCCGTTGCCGGCGGTAGGACATTCCGCGCCGTCCTGCCGCCGGACCCAGAACGGCGATCGCTTTTCCTCAGGGGCGATCGCCGTTTTACTTTTCCCCGCTCCGCTAGCGCCCGCGGACAACAGCCGTCCGTATCCGCACCGTTCGCCGTCCTCGACCGGCCACGATCGTGGCACAGCCCGCCAAGCTACAGCCCGCCCCACAAGCTGACCATCGGCATCCAGACCTTCGCCAAGATCCGCGAAGACTTCTTACGTCGACAAGACCGGCTTCGCCCGGCGACCGATCGAACGGGACACACTACTTCCTCTCCCGGCCACGCCGCTCCGGCAAGAGCCCGTCCCCCGATACCCAGGCCAAACCGTTCGCCGGCAACGAACCTTCGTTCCCCAGGCTGCAGATGCATGACCGATGGGACTGGCGCCGGCGCCATCCGGCATTGCGGATCGGCTTCGGCGGCGCGCCGATCCGGGACGGCGGGCAAGCTCGCCGAGCCGCTGGTCCCAAAGCCACGCCCGCCTCCACGTCCCGGCGCGGAAGTGGCGATCCCCAGCCGCACGTCCCCATGGTTTCCGGGCCTGGAACCGTCCCTCGGACCTCCCGCACGGACGCCCGGAAGCCACCGCCCCGACGGCCACGCACAGCCACGTACAGACCCCCCGCTCTCCGTACTTGGCCGAACGAAAAACCTTTTACGTAACCCGCCGGCCGTCCGCCCGGTTGTCCCGAACAGGGGAAAAAAGCCCGGAAAAGGCTTGCCCCGGCGCTTTTCCAAAACCTCGAGAATGCGCACAAATTATTGATTCAAAAGCATTAATCGGAGACAGCGGCGATGCCGCGAAAAATTCCTGCAAGCGCTGCAAGGACATATGGCACGCATCCTGCCCTTACCTCTTCGCCAACCGGTTTTTCCGGTCCCGGTCGAGTGCCGTCAGGGGACTCGATCCACGCATAGAGCCGAGGAGACTTCAATCATGCCAATGGTATTGCTGGAATGTGACAAGGACATACCCGAGCGCCAGAAACACATCTATCTGAAGGCGCCCAACGAGGACACCCGCGAGTTCCTGCCGATCGCCAACGCGGCGACCATCCCCGGCACCCTGTCCGAACGCGGCTGCGCCTTCTGCGGCGCCAAGCTGGTGATCGGCGGTGTGCTCAAAGACACCATCCAGATGATTCACGGCCCGCTCGGCTGTGCCTACGACACCTGGCACACCAAGCGCTACCCGACCGACAACGGCCACTTCAACATGAAGTACGTCTGGTCGACCGACATGAAGGAAAGCCATGTGGTCTTCGGCGGCGAGAAACGCCTCGAGAAGAGCATGCACGAAGCCTTCGACGAGATGCCCGACATCAAGCGGATGATCGTCTACACGACCTGTCCGACCGCGCTGATCGGCGACGACATCAAGGCCGTGGCCAAGAAGGTGATGAAAGACCGTCCGGACGTGGACGTCTTCACCGTCGAATGCCCCGGCTTCTCCGGTGTGTCCCAGTCCAAGGGCCACCACGTCCTGAACATCGGCTGGATCAACGAGAAAGTCGAGACGATGGAGAAGGAAATCACCAGCGAATACACCATGAACTTCATCGGTGACTTCAATATTCAAGGTGATACCCAACTGCTGCAAACCTACTGGGACCGCCTGGGCATCCAGGTCGTCGCCCACTTCACCGGCAACGGCACCTACGACGACCTGCGCTGCATGCACCAGGCCCAGCTCAACGTGGTGAACTGCGCCCGTTCCTCCGGCTACATCGCCAACGAGCTGAAGAAGCGCTACGGCATCCCGCGTCTGGACATCGACTCCTGGGGCTTCAACTACATGGCCGAGGGCATCCGCAAGATCTGCGCCTTCTTCGGCATCGAGGAGAAGGGCGAGGAGCTGATCGCCGAGGAATACGCCAAGTGGAAGCCGAAGCTCGACTGGTACAAGGAGCGTCTGCAAGGCAAGAAAATGGCGATCTGGACCGGCGGCCCGCGCCTGTGGCACTGGACCAAGTCGGTCGAGGACGACCTGGGCGTGCAAGTGGTGGCCATGTCCTCCAAGTTCGGCCATGAGGAAGACTTCGAGAAGGTCATCGCCCGCGGCAAGGAAGGCACCTACTACATCGACGACGGCAACGAGCTGGAATTCTTCGAGATCATCGACCTGGTCAAGCCGGACGTGATCTTCACCGGCCCGCGCGTCGGCGAACTGGTCAAGAAGCTGCACATCCCCTACGTCAACGGCCACGGCTACCACAACGGCCCGTACATGGGCTTCGAAGGCTTCATCAACCTGGCCCGCGACATGTACAACGCCGTGCACAACCCGCTGCGCCACCTGGCCGCCGTGGATATCCGCGACAAGTCGCAGACCACCCCGGTCATCGTGCGGGGGGCCGCCTGATGAGCCAGTCCCATCTCGACGATCTGTTCGCCTATGTCGAGGAGCGCTGCCTGTGGCAGTTCTTCTCGCGCACCTGGGACCGCGAGGAAAACATCGAGGGCGTGCTCAATCAGGTCGGCCGCCTGCTGACCGGCCAGGAGCCGCTGCGCGGCACCCCGCAGGAGCGCCTGTTCTACGCCGACGCCCTGGCCATGGCCAACGATGTCCGCGAGCGTTTCCCCTGGGCTTCGCAGGTCAACAAGGAAGAGATCGAGTTCCTGCTCGACGGTCTCAAGTCCCGTCTGGTCGACGTGACCATCACCCGCTCGACCAACCGCGAACTCAACCACCACCTCTACTGAGTCATCGGCGCGGAGACGGCCTGAACGCCGTCTCCGCGCGCGAAGGAGCCATTTCATGAGCAATTGCGAACTGACCGTGCTGAAGCCGGCAGAAGTCAAGCTGAGCCCGCGTGACCGCGAGGGCATCATCAACCCGATGTACGACTGCCAGCCGGCCGGCGCCCAGTACGCCGGCATCGGTATCAAGGACTGCATCCCGCTGGTCCACGGCGGCCAGGGCTGCACGATGTTCGTCCGCCTGCTGTTCGCCCAGCACTTCAAGGAAAACTTCGACGTCGCCTCCACCTCGCTGCACGAGGAGTCGGCGGTGTTCGGCGGCGCCAAGCGCGTCGAGGAAGGCGTGCTGGTCCTCGCCCGCCGCTACCCGAACCTGCGCGTCATCCCGATCATCACCACCTGCTCCACCGAAGTCATCGGCGACGACATCGAGGGCAGCATCCGGGTCTGCAACCGGGCACTCGAAGCCGAATTCCCGGATCGCAAGATCTACCTGGCGCCGGTACACACCCCGAGCTTCAAGGGCAGCCATGTCACCGGCTACGCCGAGTGCGTGAAGTCGGTGTTCAAGACCATCACCGACGCGCACGGCAAGGGCCAGCCGAGCGGCAAGCTCAACGTGTTCCCGGGCTGGGTCAACCCCGGCGACGTGGTGCTGCTCAAGCACTACTTCAAGGAAATGGACGTCGAAGCCAACATCTACATGGACACCGAGGACTTCGACTCGCCGATGCTGCCGAACAAGAGCATCGAGACCCACGGCCGCACCACCGTCGAGGACATCGCCGACAGCGCCAACGCCCTGGCCACCCTGTCCCTGGCCCGCTACGAGGGCAACACCACCGGCGAGCTGCTGCAGAAGACCTTCGCGGTGCCGAATGCCCTGGTCAACACCCCCTACGGCATCAAGAACACCGACGACATGCTGCGCAAGATCGCCGAAGTCACCGGCAAGGAGATCCCCGAGTCGCTGGTCCGCGAGCGCGGCATCGCCCTCGACGCCCTGGCCGACTTGGCGCACATGTTCTTCGCCAACAAGAAAGTGGCGATCTTCGGCCACCCGGACCTGGTGCTCGGCCTGGCCCAGTTCTGCATGGAAGTCGAGCTGGAACCCGTATTGCTGCTGATCGGCGACGACCAGGGCAACAAGTACAAGAAGGACCCGCGCATCGAGGAGCTGAAGAACACCGCGCACTTCGACATCGAGATCGTCCACAACGCCGACCTCTGGGAACTGGAGAAGCGTATCAACGCCGGCCTCCAGCTCGACCTGATCATGGGTCACTCGAAAGGCCGTTACGTCGCCATCGAGGCCAACATCCCGATGGTCCGCGTCGGCTTCCCGACCTTCGACCGCGCCGGTCTCTACCGCAAGCCCTCGATCGGCTACCAGGGCGCCATGGAACTGGGCGAGACGATCGCCAACGCCATGTTCGCCCACATGGAATACACCCGTAACAAGGAGTGGATCCTCAATACGTGGTGAGTTGAGGCGCCGGAGCGGTTTCCGCGTACGCCGGCTGTCGAGCCGACCGAGATGACGGCATGCACGGATCGCCCCTCTCCCCACCGGGGAGAGGGAGTCGCGAGCCGTCGCGCCCGAAGTCGTCCCGACAGCAGGTCGACGCACCGGAAAACCGCTCCCGCCCCCAGCGGCTCCCGGCTCCGGCCGGGGCCTTTGCCGCGTATTCCAGATCCGGCCGCCATGCCGCATTCCCGGGAGTGATGCCATGAAACAGCGACAGGAAATGCTCGCCCACTACCGCGCCTGCTTCGGCGAGCTGTGCGCCCGACCGGAACACCGTCCCATCGAACCCTACACCCGCCCCCGGCGCCTGAGCTTCGCGGAGCCGGAAAGCTCAACCGCCCGTCAAGTGCCGGCGCGCTTGATACTGGCCCTGACCAGCGCCTACGCCCTGCTCGCCGACTGGCAGGAATCCCGCGACCCATCGCTAGCCGGCCTGGGCAGTTGGCAACGCTACCTCGCCCTGCCGCGCCGCACCCCAGCGGAAAAGCTGATGGCCGAGATTTTCCGCATCCTGCGCGTGTTCCGCGCCGCGGCGATCCAGCAGAACGGCGCCATCGAAATCCGCGACGACGGCCTGATCCGCGCCAGTTGCACCTACAACCGCTGCGCGCTGAGCCTGCTGATCACCCAGACCGGCCTCGAACTGCTCACCGCCTGCGTCGCCTGCTACCTCGAATCCTTCGACCAGCCCTACAGCGACGCCTATGAGGAACTGCTGCTCGGCCAGTACTACGCCGACATCGTCGCCGAGATCCGCTCCTTCGCCGACGACGACCGAGTGCTATTCCAGTTCCGCCAGAAGACCTGGTTCAACCGCCATGTCCGCCTGGACTGCGACAACCCGCGCCTGCAGCTCGAAGAGGACAGCCACTACCGCATCGATCTGGGCAAGTACGGCGAGAACGCCGCCCGCCATCCGATCGACTTCTACATCAGCCTCGACGACCGCCTCTACATAGTGCCGGTCGAGGCCTTGAAAGCCGGGCGCATCGCCGTCGCCGAACTGCCCCGCTGGCTGGCACGCACCGACGGCGGAACCAGGTTGCCGGACGCCTTCCGCTTGCGCTTCGCCCACGAAAAGAACGTCGTCGGCCTGCCGATGACCTGAATCCCGCGCGCCGGGCCGCGCCCGGCGCCCAGCCTGAGCCCACCCGACGCGAGGAAACGGACATGAACGAGATCGGCCATCTGAAGATCGCCATCACCAGCAACGACCTGTTGCAGGTCGACGCCAATTTCGCCACCGCCAAGCAGATCGTCATCTACGACGTCACCTACGACGAGGCCAGTTTCCTCGACGTCATCCAGTTCAAGGGCGGCGGCAAGAGTGGCGGCGAGGGCAAGCGCGGCCCCGGCGGCGGCGCCGGCTGCTCCATGGGCGACCCGACCGGCGGCGCCTCGGTCGACCAGATCCAGTTGCGCGTCGACGCCATGCAAGGCTGTGCCGTGCTCTTCACCCTCGCTCTCAGCGACTTCGCCGCGGTCAAGGTGAAGAACGCCGGGGTTTTCCCGGTGAAGATGCAGCACAGCCGCGAGATCGACGAAGTGGTCGCGCACCTGCAGCGGATGATGGGCAGCAACCCGCCGCTATGGCTGCGCAAGGCGCTGGGCTACGGCGTGCGCAACCCCGATTACCTGATCGAGCGCGAGGCATGATGGGCAGCTACCAACTGCCCCTCGATCCCGCCCAGCTCGGCGCGCGCGCGAGGCGCAGTGCACCGGCGGCGGCCGAAGACGGCGCGCCGGTACTGCTGCGGCTCGACCGCGTGTCGATCGAGCGCGGCGGCAAGCCCATTCTCGACGGCATCGACCTCGAGATCAGGCGTGGCAGCATCACCGCCATCGTCGGCCCCTCGGGCATCGGCAAAAGCAGCCTGTTGGCCACGCTCAACGGCCTGCTGCGCCCCGCATCCGGCACCTTGAGCGTGGATGGCATCGGTCCTTTGCGGACCCCGGCTAGCCTGCTCGCCCACCGCCGCGGCAGCGCCACGGTATTCCAGGAACATGCGCTGATCGGCCGTCTGTCGGCGCTGGACAACGTATTGCTCGGCCTCGCCGACCGCCGCCACCCGCTGTCGCCATTGCCCTGGCCACGGGCGATGCGCGAGGAGGCCCTTGCCGCCCTCGCCGAGGTCGGCCTGCTCGGCAAGGCCCTCGACCCGGTCGCCCGGCTCAGCGGTGGCGAGCGCCAGCGCGTCGGCATCGCCCGCGCCCTGGTGCGCAAGCCAAGGCTGCTGCTGGCCGACGAGCCCTTCGCCTCGGTCGACCCGGCCCTCGCCGAACGCCTGGCCGGCGAATTCCTCCGTCTGGCGCGCGAGCACGCGCTGACCCTGGTCATCGTTCTGCACCAGCTCGACCTGGCCCGCCGGCTGGCCGAGCGCATCGTCGGCCTGGGCGATGGCCGCATCGTCTTCGACGGTAGTCCCGAGCGCTTCGACGCCGCAGCCCAGAAACGCCTGTTCCCTTTGCATTCCGCCCCGGAATCCACACCTCCCTAGCGAAAGGAAAAGCTTCATGACCCGACTGTTCAAGCATCTGCGCCCGTTGCTCGCCGTACTGTTCCTGCCGGTCGCCCTCGCTGCCCACGCCGACGATTCGGCCATGCCGAAGAAGCTCACCGTCGGCCTGTTGCCGGGTGAATCCGCGCCCACCGTGATGCGCCTTAACGAACCGCTGCGCGCGCATCTGGAAAAGACCCTCGGCATCCCCGTCGAACTGACCGTCGGTGCCAACTACGCGGCAACCAGCGAAGCGCTGCGTTTTGGTCGCATCGATATCGCTTATCTCGGGCCGATCACCTACATCCTGCAAAGCCGCAAGGTCCAGCTCGAACCCTTCGCCCGACCGACCCACGCCCAGGTCGGCCCGACTTTCCAGGCGGTACTGATCGTCCCGGCCGACAGTCCGGCGCGCAGCCTCGAGGACCTGCGCGGCAAGGAAGTCGCTTTCGGCGACCCGGCCTCTACCTCGGGCACCTGGGTACCGCGCTACATGTTGGCCGAAGCCGGCCTGGTCTCCGGACGCGACTACACCCTGCGCGTGCTCGGCGCCCACGACGCGGTCGCCCTCGCCGTCGCCAGCAAGAAGGTCGCCGCCGGCGGCCTGTCCAAGCCGATCTACGAACGCCTGTTGAAGGAAGGCAAGATCAAGGCGGAAAGCGTGCGCATCCTCGAAGACTCTCCGGCGATCCCCGAATACATGTGGACGTTCCGCTCCGGGCTAGCTCCCGAGGTGAAGGAAAAGATCCGCAAGGCCTTCATCAGCACCAGCGACCCGGCCGCGCTGGGCGTGTTCCGCGCCGAAGCCTTCATCCCCTGCGTCGACTCGGACGTGGATCGCGTGCGCAACTGGATCTCGGTCATCGAGAAGGACCACCCGGAAGACGCCGTGGTGAACACGAAATGAACATCCCCGCCCAGCAGCAAGCTGTACTGCGCATCGCCGCCCGACGCGCCTGGCTGTCCTGCCTGCTGCTGGCCGCCTGCCTCGGCGCCATCTTGCTGGCCGCCCGCTGGGCCGGCGCGCTCGATACCGAGCGCTACCGGGAAATACTGCCGACGCTCTGGACGCTTGGCCTCGATGCCTGGCCGCCGGACTTCCAGCGCCTGCCGAGCTGGGGCAAGCCGCTCATGGATACCCTGTCCATGAGCGTCGCCGGCACCGCCGGCGGCATCCTGGCCGCCCTGCCGCTCGGCGCCCTGGCCGCGCGCAACCTGGCCCCGGCGCCAGTACGCCAGTCGGTGATGCTGCTGCTCAACAGCATCCGCTCGATCCCCAGCCTGCTGTGGGGCATCCTGTTCGTCGCCGCGGTGGGTTTCGGTCCGCTGCCCGGCGTGCTGGCGCTGGCCTGCCACTCCACCGGCATGCTCGGCAAGTTCTTCGCCGAAATCTTCGAACATGTCGACCGCGCCCCGGTGGACGCGCTGCGCAGCCAGGGCGTCCCGGTGCTCGGCGTGCTGCGCTTCGGCGTGCTGCCGCAAGTGCTGCCACGGCTGGTCGACGTCGCCCTCTACCGCTGGGAACACAACATCCGCGCCGCCACCACCCTGGGCGCGATCGGCGCCGGCGGCCTGGGGCTGGAAATCATCACCGCCTTCCACCTTTTCGAATACCGCGAGGCCCTGGCCCTGATCGCTGTCCTGCTGGTCCTGGTCAGCCTCGTCAACCTGCTCGGCGCGCAGATCCGCCGCCGTTTCCTCGACTCCACCACTGCTTAAGGAGGCATTTCCGATGAGTGTCGAATCCGCCAAGGCCTACATCAACCGCATGCGCAGCGACGAAGTGTTCAAGAACCTGGTCAACGAAGGCGCGGAAGACGAAGAAGCGAGCTGGGCGCTGCTCAAGGAGCACGGCTTCGAGTTCAACATGAACGAGTTCCGCCAGGCCCAGGACGAGATCTACGCCGAATACGGCATCAATCCCCTGTGACTGCTCCCCGCCCTGACGGGCGCATATATTTAGGGTCTGTTGCCGTTTCGCCGCGACCGCGCCGGAGCCGGTTTTTGCGCGGGGTTAGGCACGAGACGCGAAGTCCGGTCGTTTAGATGAGCCGTCGAGTAACGACACACCGCGCAAAAACCGGCCCGGCCCTTCGGGTTGCGCCGGAAATGGCTGCCGCTGTCGTTGCGGGACTTGGCAAGGGAATGACCATTGCCTGCGATCTTTAAGGATGGAGTGAATGCCGCGAGCCCGCCGGGAGCGGGCGCGGCCTGACCAGGAGCCATTTCTCGCGGCAACGCGGCTTGCGCCGAAACGGCAACGGGCCCTAGTGGAGTAGATAAAAAATCTTTGGTTTGTTTGTGTGGGTTAAGTACGGGGAGCCTCAAGGTTCCCGACATTCAGATTAGCCCCCTGTTCACGCATGCAGTCGAACACGCGCTCAAGCTGGTCTGGCGGCAACGTCAGCAAAGCCGCCATGTAGAAGTGCATGTGCTGGCCCATCACGCGAGGGGTTTGCGTGCCCGTGTACTTGCGCCACTGTCCGCCCTGGGCGAGGCCGGCAAGGCGCGCCATCTGCTCGCTGGTAAAGCCGAGTTGGTCTTTCAGGCGCGAGAGGTCGGCCGGGGTCGGTGGTGCGTAATGATCGATGCATTTCATGAAATGAAAGGCCCCGCTTTCGCGGGGCCTGTCCTTTAGCTGATCCAGCGGCTAAGCGCGAGGGTGATGGCGGCGACCGAGCCGACCAGGGCGCTGGCGATTGCTAGCGGATACCAGAAGGTTTCGCGGGTCAGTTTCGAGGCCTCGGCATTCAGCTTGGCGTTTTCGGCATTCAGTTTGCTGGTTGTGTCCATTAGCTTGGCGATTTCGTCGGTGATGCGGTCGTGGGTCAGTTCATCGTTCATTGTGGTCATCCTTTCGGGTTTCGGGTCGCGCCCAGTGCGCTTCCCATGGCTTGTGTCTTGTACCTTTTGGGTGCGGAGCGCAAGCAAAATTTGCGACTTT
This sequence comes from Azorhizophilus paspali, assembly GCF_043587585.2. GTDB lineage: Bacteria > Pseudomonadota > Gammaproteobacteria > Pseudomonadales > Pseudomonadaceae > Azotobacter > Azotobacter paspali. The sequence continues at coordinate 68,502 of NZ_CP171449.1, read as the reverse complement.
GCGACTTTTACCGAAATGCGCAAAAAGCCCCGTACTTCTAGAGCATTTTTACCTTATCCCGATTCATATCCGGCTGCCTCGAAGTAGTGTCTGCAGTCCTGCGCCGAGAACTGCGCAATCGCCTCGCCAATGCTCTGCCACAGCTGCGGCACGGTCCGCGCCGCCGCCTTTCGCAGCAGCGCCTTGAGCTTGGAGAATGCCCTTTCGATCGGGTTCAGGTCGGGGCTATAGGGAGGCAGGTAGCGCAGTGTGGCTCCTGCGCCTTCAATGGCCTGGCGTACCCCCGCCACCTTGTGGGCCGGCAGGTTGTCCATCACCACGATAGCGCCGGGCGTCAGCTCGGGAACCAGAACCTGCTCGACATAGGCCAGGAAGGCCGGGCCGTTCATGGCGCCGTCGAGCACCAGCGGAGCAGTTAGCCCATCCACGCGCAGGCCGGCGGTAAAGGTCGTGGTTTTCCAGTGACCGTAAGGGACCGCGGCCAGGCAGCGCTCGCCGCGAGGGGCCCAGCCTCGTAGGCGGGCCAGGTTGGTCGCGGCGGCGGTTTCGTCGACGACGATCAGCTTGCGCCAGTCGAAGCCGGGTTGTTCCTCGAGCCACTCCTGTCGCGCTGCCTGGACGTCCGGCCGCTGCTGCTCGGCCGCAGGCGCGGTCTTTTTTTGAACGTCATGCCGTGCCGGTCGAGAAACGTCCATACCGTCGCCAGGCTGACCCGAATACCGCGCTCCCGCTCGAGGGTTGCGGCGAGCTCGGCCAGCGTCAGGTCGGGGGTTTGCTCGAGCAGGCCGAGCAGGTAGTGCGCATGGGGATCGAGTCGCAAGCCCCGGGGCTTGCCCTGTCGGCGGGCGACGAGTTCCCCGCCTTCCCGAAAGCGCCGTACCCAGACGATCGCCGTCGCCGTGCCGATGTCGAATCGCTCGGCAGCCTGCCGAGCCGACAGCCCGCCCATGGCCGCGTCGACGACGCGTCGGCGAAGATCGGCACTGTATGCTCGAGCCATTCTGGTCTCCTTGTCTGAGCGGGAGAGGAGGCCCGAAATGACCAGGAAGAGCAACCCCTGTATGTCGAATTCGTGTTTTCAAAAAATGCTCTAGTGCGGGGATGGATAGCGTGGGAGGCGAAGCCTCCCTATAGGGCACCTCTAAAAACTACCTGCGTGGTCATCGCTGCGTTAAAAACAGGCTCAAAATGCTCATTTACAGCGCGTAAACTCCGCTTTTTCGCCTATTTTTGCCTTGCGCTGACTGCCTCGCCTACGTTTTTAGAGGTGCCCTATAGCGGCCTCGTCTGCCGCTCGATGTATTGCTTGACTACTGCAAGAGGAGCGCCGTCGACGCTGCCGGCAAAATAGCTGGGGTTCCACAAGGCATTGCTCCAGTATGCCGGTGCGACCGGTTCAGGGTGTAGCTGCTTCATTCGGCGGCAGGGCAATCGCATGAAGCGCTCGCTCGATACCGGACTGGAAAGGTTGTGTGCTTGGTCGTTCCGGCGTGGTCTTCAGATCCAGTGCATTGGCTGCTTGCCGAGTGATCGGATACCTTCTGTTTCGGCCCCCCGGCAAGCAGCCATGCCAAGGCTCACACAACCGTTCCAGCCCAGTATCGGGCAGGCATTTCATGCGATTGCCCTGCATTCGGCGGCTGGATGCGCCCTCGATGCCGCCGAGCAACTGGCCGAACCGAAAATCGGCGAGCGCGCCTATCGGGCGCAGGTCGACGCGCTGCACCGGGAACTGGCTGCTCGGCTCAAGAAGGCGCTGGCCGGCTTGGCGGCCTAGCCGTTCGTCAGGGTGCGCTGGGCTGCCGCGCGACCCTTCGAAAGCGGCTTTGATCCGGCGTTTACGCCACTGCATGTCGGGGGGTACAAAGCCGCTACGTTTGTCGTTGCTGCGATTGCAGCGATCCCCGAGCACTTGCTGTGCTGGACCGTTTCCCTGGCGGTCATCTTGGACCCCGCTTCGGCGGGGTTTCTATTTGGCTCTTCATGGATTCCAGACAGTTCAGGACATCCCGTTTGACTGGGACCGGGCCGGCTAAGCTACGTGCTCTGGTGAGGCCCCGAGTGTCAGCCGATGATCCACCTTCAGAACCGGCTGGACGATACCCAATGCTACGAGGCGGTGCGCGCGCAGCGCTGGCCCGAGGGGATACGCTGCCCGTACTGCGGCGCGGCCCCGATCACCAGGCAAGGTCGCGCCCCGACCCAGCCGGCACGGCAGAAGTATCGCTGCACCGTCTGTGGGCGCTACTTCGATCACCTGATCGCCGGCGGGATCGGCATCGTGGTCAGGGTGATCGGCGCGGATGTGGCCGGCGGGCTGTATGCGCGGTGGCTGGCGAAGCGGGCGGGGTTGGATGAGCAGCCCTGATCGGCGCGCCACGGCCGCCTCGCGGAGCCATGGCTAGCGCTGGCAAGTGGCGCGGGAAGATCATCCGCGCCGGCATCCCTGCTGCTCGATGTGCGGCACCCGACTCCAGCCTCGGTCGTCGACCGCAAGCGGCCGCCCCGGCTGGCCGAAACCAAAGCGAGCGGCGACCCGGCCCGGATCGCCGAGGCCTGGCGGTCGTTCTGGTCGCAAAATAATCAACAGCTCTGTCGGCGAGTTCTACAAGTACAAGCGTGACGCGCCTAGGACCGACGAACCGGCCGCACGCGCCGAAAACTACCCCGGGCTGAGCAACAGCCTCCCCTGCGACTCTGGCCTTGCGCCGACCGGAGTCCCTGCCGGTCGGCGCTTTTTTCGTGTACCCATGTGCGCCTCCAGGTTCCCGATACGCCGCCCCCTGCTCGCGTCCGAACGCTTATGCTGAGGAAAGAAGGAACCACCGACAGGAGTCCCCATGGCCCGCTTCATCGTCATCGAATCCCTGGACGGCGTCGGCAAGACGACCCTGGTCCACAACTTGGCCGCCGCGCTCGGCGGGATCGCCATGAGCATGCCCAGCCCGGCGGTCAAGCCGCTGCGCGAGCAGATCCACAGCGTGCTGGGCGACGCCAAGCTCGCCCATGCCCTGTTCTACTTGGCCATCGCCACCGCCGAGGGCGCCAAGGCGCGGGCCGCGGCGGACGCCGGCCGGACCGTGGTTATGGACCGCTTCCTGGCCTCCACCCTCGCCTACGCAAAGGCCTGCGGCGTCGAGGCCGACTTCGACGCCCTGCTCCCGGCCCTGCCGCGCCCGGACGTCTCGGTGCTGCTCACCCTGAACGAGGCCGAACGCGTCCGCCGCCTGGGCGCCCGCGGGGAAATGAGCCTCGCCGACCGCCAGAGCCTGGACCCGGCGTTCCGGAGCGTGGTCATGGCGGAACTCAGGGCGCGGTGCGATTTGGAGGTGGATGTGACGGGGGCGGATGAGCATGAGGCGGTAAGACGGACGATCGAGGCGGTTGAGGCGTACCGGTCTAGCTGAGCCAAGAATCGGCAGCCTTGCCGAACTGCTGTACCCTGCATACAGTCCGTCCGGCGTTACGCGCACGACGCAGCCGGCAAAACATTCTTCCTCTGCATCCGCTCTTGGTTCTCCGCAATGAACAGTCCCGATATCCGCTGGCAGCAGCGGCTAAGCAACTTCCGCAAAGCCCTGCTGCAACTCGACGAAGCCATAGAACTGATGAGCCAGCGGCCTCTGTCGAAACTGGAGAAGCAGGGCGTCATCCAAGGCTTCGAGTACAGCTACGAACTCGGCTGGAATACCCTCAAGGATTTCCTGGTCTGGCAAGGGATCGAGGGAATCATCGGTTCGCGCGACACCATCCGCGAAGCCTTCAGTACAGGACTGATCGCCGACGGGCAAGGCTGGATGCAGATGCTGACCGACCGTAACCGCACCTCGCACACCTACAACGAAGAAACCGCCGAGGCGATCCTGCTCAACATCCGGCAGCAGCATCATCCGCTGCTCAAGGCGCTGGAGCACGTGCTTTCCAGCCGGGTGGAGCCGAACGCATGACGCCCGAGGAAATCGGCCTTCCGCCGCAGGTCGTCGAGTCCATCCGCCAAGTGTTCGGCCGCTTTCCGGGCATCGAGCAGGCGGTGCTCTACGGCTCCCGCGCTAAGGGCAACTACCGCCCCGGCTCGGATATCGACCTGACCCTCAAGGGCGACCTGAGCTATCGGGATCTGCTGGATATCGAATTGGCGCTGGACGACCTGCTGCTACCCTGGAAGATCGACCTGTCGCTGTTTTCGCAGATCGACAATCCGGCGCTGGTCGAGCATATCGAGCGGATTGGGAGGGTTTTATACATGAAGACTTGAAATCACTCCCCGCCGTGTCGGTGAGGAGTACAAACCTCATTCAGAGGTGGGGCGAGGTTGAAAATAAATCTGTCTTTTTTCTCTCTTTCCTTTATACATTGTGATACAGCATGATAAATTATCCCACTGATAAAGCAGCTAATTTTTAGCTTCCTCCATTGAGCGATGCCCGGGGATTAGTATTTTATATTTATTGTCGGATATTTCCGCCCTATATAGTGGAATATGTTTCCCTATATCTTTACTGGCTTTTTTTATGGCCAACTCCAGCTGCTTAAGCTCTCTATCGCCCATTCTACCACCTGCGATTACAGAGCATAAAAAATGCTCTCGTGAGTAAGGATAAAATCCAGGCCCTTCACTTGTGGTCAGAACTCTCTCCTCTTGCTCGTATTCCCAGCCTATGCTTTTAGTTAGAAAATAACCTTCAAGATCGAAGCCCTTCCCTCAAATATAAATCGATCTTTCCGTAGTGTATTTTACTGGCTGAGGAATTACCCTCTCGATCAAATGCGGTGGCGCATCCGTTGAAATCCCAAGCTCTACGACAAACCCTCTATGGTCAGAGGCGTAGTGTGACCACATCAAAATATTTGTCGCAACCCTACTCAGTGATAGAACTCCTAACCCAGAAACTAACCCTCTAACAAATTCCCCGGAATCTAGCCCTCTTTTAATATTCTGAATAAACCACCCTTTACGCTGCAGACGCTTTGCAGGGCTAAGCTTGAGCTGTTTTCCTGCCAACTTGATCAGATCAGGCCGTATTTTACAAATATTTTCAATTTCCGACCGATCGTAACTAGGCATGCAGTCAAAGGGGTCATTGAAATCCAAAGGGCATGTGAATTTTAGAGTTCCCTCCGTTATCATCTTTAGGCTCCCCTCCGTGAAAGGCAGGTACTTATACCTATAGAGGGTTAACTCTTTATACGCGCTATCAGGTTCCATTTCGTAAGTCCAAGCCATATTGCATATAAGATTATCAGCCCTGTAGGGCACTTCTAAAAACCGCCCTCCGAATCACGCTGAGCGATGAAATACGCTCGTGCTCGCAGCAGAGCTACCCGTCAGGCTCGACGCTCACACGGTAAAGGGCACCTCTAAAAACGTGGGCGAGGCAGTCAGCGCAAGGCAAAAACAGGCGAAAAAGCGGAGTTTACGCGCTGTAAATGAGCATTTTGAGCCTGTTTTTAACGCAGCGATGACCACGCCGGTAGTTTTTAGATGTGCCCTAAAGCGGCCCGAGGCAGCCCGGCCAGAGCCTGGATCAGGCCATTTCCAGCAGGCTGCTCATCCGTTTCAGGTTGTACACCGCCGATTTGAGCGTCAGACCAGACTCAGCCCGTGCCAGGCCGATGCTGCGCACGGCCTTGCCACCCATCCGGGCCAAGCTGGCAAAGACATATTCGACCCCAGCTCGGGGACTGGCCAGGCGTTTGTTTCGTGCCTTGTCCCGTTCACCGATCGGCTTGCCGGCCTGGCCCTTGCGCTGGATGGATGGCCTCCAGCCGATCAGGTGGAGCCAGCGCTCCCGGGGTCTGTCGTGATAGCCGCGATCCGCCCAGAAGTCCCGGCTGCTGTTGCTTCGGTCGAGCACATCCACCAGATGCAGGGTGTCAGCCTCGTTGGCATCACTCACCCTGGACGGCGTCGGCAAGACAACCCTGGTCCACAACTTGGCCGCCGCGCTCGGCGGGATCGCCATGAGCATGCCCGGCCCGGCGATAAAACCGCTACGCGAGCTGATCGAGGCCGCGCTGGGCAACGCCAAGCTCGCCCATGCCCTGTTCTACTTGGCCATCGCCGCCGCCGAGGGCGCCAAGGCGCGGGCCGCGGCGGACGCCGGCCGGACCGTAGTGATGGACCGCTTCCTGGCCTCCACCCTCGCCTACGCAAAGGCCTGCGGCGTCGAGGCCGACTTCGACGCCCTGCTCCCGGCCCTGCCGCGCCCGGACGTCTCGGTGCTGCTCACCCTGAACGAGGCCGAACGCGTCCGCCGCCTGGGCGCCCGCGGGGAAATGAGCCTCGCCGACCGCCAGAGCCTGGACCCGGCGTTCCGGAGCGTGGTCATGGCGGAACTCAGGGCGCGGTGCGATTTGGAGGTGGATGTGACGGGGGCGGATGAGCATGAGGCGGTAAGGCGGGCGATCGGGGCGGTTGGGGCGGTTGGGGCGGTTGGGATGTAAGGTCTATCAGACCCTTGGAAAATTCAGCTTCAACTTCCCCAACCCGCCAGATTTGATGTTTTTTTAACCGGTCGAATCTGGCGCCCCCCTCAAAATGCCTGATTTCAGAACTTTCTGACCGGCTCCCGCGCCGTTTCCACGTCTTTTGGCGTCTTCCGGGCGTAACTCGCCCTATGCGACTTGGCTATCTGGCCCCCACTGAATTTGCCAAGCGATATCGGGATTCAGTGAAGGCCGCTTGAAACGAGGCTGTCTGGTCTTGTCAGGACACCCCAAGATCCCTTGCAGGCTCAGCGGACCTTTACCGCTCCATGGATGGTGTCGAGCACCGAGCGCAGTTCCGTGACCTCGATCTGGCCGGGAGCGGAAGCTTGGCCAATCATGCCGAACGTCATGGCCTGGCCGAACACCTCGCCGGACAGGCGGGATACAGCACCGACCCCAGCCATCGACATTGTCAGCAAGGGGCGATCGGTATAGCGGCTGCGCATCTGCCAGGTGGCATCCAGCAGCTTGAGCACGTCGCCGGCATCATGGGGCATGACCGCAATCTTCAGGACGTCCGCCCCCAACTCCTGCTGGCGACGCAGACGGGCAACGATTTCCTCGGTCGCCGGCGTCTTCTCGAAATCATGGTTGGACATCACCACCGCAACGCCGGCCTTGTGGGCTTCGGCAACGATTTGTCCGACCACAGCCTCGTCACGGAACATTTCCACGTCGAGCATATCGGCGAAGCCGGCCTTGATGAGCGTCGAATACAGGTTCCCATAAGCCTCATCAGCGATGGCGGTGGCGCCACCTTCGGCCTTGGTGCGGAATGTCAGGATCATCGGCTTGCCGTTGAGCGCCTTGGCCACCTGCGGCCCCAGCTTGGCAAGCGCTTCGCCGTCGAGCGCGATATCCAGATAGTCAATCCGAAACTCGGCAATATCCACGTCCTTGTTGCTGCCGATGCGTTCGGCCTGGACAAGCACCTCGGCTGCCGTCTTACCCGTGGTGGGCACGATGACTTTGGGGATGCCTTCGCCGATGACGACATTTTTGAGCGTGATGCTATGCGCCGGTTTGCCGGCGGCAACCGCCTCGGCCTGCTCGGTCGTTGCGGTAGGCGCGATTCCTGCCATCAAGGCCTGGCTGACGATCAGGGCGGTTGTAGACAGAAGAAAAATGCGACGTTTCATGGATCCTTCCGAAAAGAATGAGCGGGTTGATGAGCAGGCGGGCTTTAGCGCAGCGACAGGGCTGCGCTCAACTCGGACGTGGCGCCGTCCGAGGTGGTGGCCGTCGCGGTGAGCGATTGCAACGAGTGGTCGGCGACCGGGAAGGTGAAGCGGGCCAGGCCCTGGGCATCGGTCGGTACATACAACGCGCCCAGGTATTCCTCGGCTTCGTTGCTGTTAGCCGCACGATTTCCGAATATTTCCAGACGGTAGTTGCCGTTCGCCTCGCCATGCAATTCCCCAACGAGCAGCCGCTGGCCTTCCGTGACCTCGATACCCGTCAGCAGCGGCGGTTGCTGGTTGCGGTTGGGCATCGGCTGGCAATCGTCGACGATTGCACCGGGCACGCAGATCTTGTGGCGCTTGCCCGGATTGGGATTGTCGCCTTTGCCGCGCGAACCGACGAAATCGGCATGCTCCAGCGCCGGTACGCCGAACACGATGGCTCCGGTCCGCTGCCCCGCTACACAGGAGCCACCGGCCTCGCAACGCCGGATATCCTGGCCGTTGTTCCAGATGCGGTTGGCGCTCAGGCGCGTGGTCGTGAGATTGGCTTCGGGCCGCAAGGCAATGCCGATACGGTTGCCGTAAATCAGGTTGCCGTCGGCAACGTTGCTATCGCCGCTCAGGTTGATGCCGATGGAGTTACCGGTGAACTCATTGGCACCGAGATAATTGCGTTTGCCCCAGTTGATCTGCAGGCCGTCCGAGTAGTTCTCGAAGCGGTTGCGCACCACCGTGTTGTCGTTGCCCCAGAGGATCTCGATACCTTGGGACGGTTCGGGGTTGAGCGGCGTGGAGAGAAACAGGTTGTCGGCGATCAGGTTGAAGGCGGCACCGCGCGTCAGCTCCAGCCCGTCGCCGTTATCGATCAACTGGTTGCGCAGCACCTTGTTGTTATTGGTGGTGGTCGAGGTGGGATTGCCCTGGCCATCGTCACCGGTGAGCATGATGCCGGCGCCACCCTTGTTGGCAACGATGCGGTTGTCCTGAATCAGGTTGTTACTGGCCCGGTTGATCAGGATGCCGATACAGAAGTTGCGCACCTCCAGACCGCTGATGCGCACCGAATGGGTATCCCGCAGGGTCAGGCCAGGCAAGGTGGAGGTGCGCACATTGGTGCCGAACTCGCCCGGATTGGCGCCTGGACAGGCCAGCGCACCGTCTCCCTTGATGTAGTCGAAGCCATCGATAGCGACGTATTCCCCGGTGCGCATCCAAACGCTGCTTTCCAGAACGACGGGCCCCAGGATCGGCGGCAATGGCGAAACGGGCCTGATCACGTAGGGGGCTTCGCCCACGGCTTGGATCTCGATGCGATAGTGGCCAGGCTCCTGGTTGCTGCGCTCGATCGCCCAGCGCAGGGTGCCTGCGCTGCCATCGTCGGCATATTTGTCCACGCGCAGGACTTCGAGCGGCTCTGGCGTAGTCGACTGCGCACTGGCAAGAGCCGGCAGCGCCACGAATAGGGTAGCGAGTAAAAAATGAGGGTTTCGCATACTACAACCTCTGATCCAATTGCTTCTCATGGCGTGTCGGCAGTCCTTGGTAGGCCCCGCAAAATGAGAAATATACGCGACTGAGATGAATTACCGCGTGCAAAGCATTAGTGTTCATACATAGAACACCAATTAAGTTAAGCTTTTTAAAACCTCGAGATTCGAGGACAGCCCCGCCTTTCTGCCTGGACTCGGGCAAAAATGCGGCCTCAGGCGCCCCTCACTACTCAAGGCCCCCCCGATACCTCCGCTGCGCACTCCTCGGCCTTCTTGCCGCCGCATAAAACCGCCGCTTCACCGCCTCCGAAGCCGCCGCATAGAGCAGGGTGATCAGCCCGATCGTCGCCAGCAGCGCGGGCGGCAGGGGCACCAGATCGAACCAGGCGCCGGCCGGAGTGTAGGGCAGCAACACGGTGAGCAGCATCACCACCAGGGTGCTGGTCAGCAACAGGCGGCCGGGGCGGCTGCGGTAGAAAGGTTTGTAGGTGCGCACCACGAAGACGATCGCCAGTTCGGTGAGCAGCGATTCGACGAACCAGCCGGTGCGGAACAGTTCGGGCCGCTCGCCGACGAAGTGGAACAGCACACCGAAGGTCAGCACGTCGAAGGCCGAGCTGACCAGCCCGAACACCACCATGAAGTTGCGTACTTCGCGGAGGTTCCAGTGGTGCGGGGTGCGTTCCCACTCGCGGTCGACGTTGTCGCCGGCGATACCCATGGCCGGGATGTTGGAGAGGAAGTTGTTGAGCAGGATCTGCTTGGCCAAGAGCGGCAGGAAGGGCAAAAACAGCGAGGCCAGGGCCATACTGATCATGTTGCCGAAGTTGGCGCTGGTGGTGATGAAGATGTACTTGAGGGTGTTGGCGAAGGTGTGGCGGCCCTCGTCGATGCCCTGGCGCAGCAAGTCCAGGTCGTGACGCAGGAGGACGAAGTCGGCCGCCTCCTTGGCCACGTCCACCGCCTGCTCCACCGAGACGCCGACATCCGCCGCGTGCAGCGCCGGCGCGTCGTTGATGCCGTCGCCGAGAAAGCCGACCACGTGGCCAGTCTTCTGCAGGGCGAGGATGATCCGCTCCTTCTGGTTGGGATCGACCTCGGCGAACAGCGCCACTTGCGGCGCCAGGTTGAGCAGTTCCTCGTCGCGCATCTGCAGCATCTCGCCGCCGGTGATCACTCGCTCGGCTGGGATGCCGACCGCCTCGGCGACATGGCGGGTCACCAGACGGTTGTCGCCGCTGACGATCTTCACCGCCACGCCCAGCCGGCCGAGATCCCGCAGGGTGTCGCGCACGCCGGGTTCGGGCGGGTCGAAGAACAGCAGGAAGCCGGCGAAGGCCAATTCTTTCTCGTCGCTTTCGGTGTAGCGCGTCTGGCGCGGCACCGGCCGGCAGGCCAGGCCGAGCACCCGGTAGCCCTGGGCGCTCCACTGCGCGTAGCGCTCGCGGAGCGCGGCCAACGCCGCTTCGTCCAGGGGCGCCGTCGCCTCGCCCTCGCCGATCCGCGTGCAGCGCTCCAGCACCTTGTCCAGTGCGCCCTTGACGATCATCAGCGCCTCCTTGTCCACACCTTCGACGACTACCGCGAGTCGCTTACGCACGAAGTCGTAGGGGATCTCGTCGAGCTTGCCGAAGGCGCCGAGGTCGAGGCCTCGCTCCCGCACTTTGGCGACCAGCGCGGCGTCCAGGGCGTTGGCCAGCCCGGTTTGCAGGCTGGCGTTGAGGCCGGCCAGCAGCAGGCCGCGCTCCGAGGGCTGGCCGTCGGGGCCTAGGGCGCCGTCAAGCTGCACCACGCCGCGGGTCAGGGTGCCGGTCTTATCGGTGCACAGCACGTCCATGGCGCCGAGGTTCTCGATGGCGTTCGGCCGGCGCACTATCACCCCGCGCCGGGCCATGCGCTGCGCGCCCTGGGCCAGGGTGACGCCGAGGATCGCCGGCAGCAGTTCGGGAGACAGGCCGACCGCCAGGGCGATGGCGAACAGCAGGGTATCCACCGTGGGCCGTTCGAGCAGGATGTTGGCCGCCAGCACGCCGACCACTATCAGCAGCATTACCTTGAGCAACAGCGCGCCGAAGTGGCGCAGGCCGCGCTCGAACTCGGTCTCCGGCGGGCGCAGGCTCAGGCTGCGGGAGATCCGCCCGTACTCGCTGTCGGCGCCGGTACGCACCGCCAACAAGGTCGCCGTGCCGCTGCGCAGCGAGCTGCCCATGAACAGGCAGTTGTCGCGCTCGGCGAGGCTCGCGCCGGGCTTGGCCAAGCCCGGACGCTTCTCCACCGGAAAGGTCTCGCCGGTCAAAAGGCCCTGGCCGACGAAGCAGTCGCGCGCCGCCAGCACCAGCCCGTCGGCGGGGATCAGGCTGCCGGCGGACAGTTCGATCACATCGCCCGGCACCACCTCGCCGGCTGGAATCTCGACCAGCACGCCGTCGCGGCGCACCCGGGTGGTGATCGCCACGCGCCGGCGCAGCCGCTCCAAGGCGCTGGAAGCGCGGTATTCCTGGCTGGCGCCGAGCAACGCGCCGATCAGCACGATCGCCAGCACTATGGCCGCATCCAGCCAGTCGTGGACCACCAGCGAGACGATGCTGGCAAAGATCAGGATCAGCATCAGCGGACTGCGCAACTGTTCGAAAAACATCTGCGCCAAGCCACGGGGACGGGTCCGCTCCGGCACCTCGCCGGCACCGGCGCGAGCCGCCGCGGCGGCACCAGAAAGTCCTTCGGCGGCGCAGTCCAGAGCGGCGAAAGCCTGCGCCGGCGTCCAGCTCCACCAGGGCTCGCCGGGTTCCGCCGGAGGTGCCTTGCGCGGCGGGCGCAGCATGCGCCGGAACTTCGACAGGCGCGAAGCCCACCTGCCGGGAACACCGGCGGACGAATCCTTGTCGTTGGAAGCGCTCATCTCTCCCCCGTATCGGCGCAGGCCGGCATGCCTCTACAGCGTAGCCAGTACGGTAGTCGCCGGGGCGAGGCGTGCTGTCGCGCTCCGGCCGCATGGACAGCTCGCGGCGTTATTTTTTCGCGATCGGCCAGCGCAGGCCGGCCGATGCGATCCGCACGATTGCCGGTCCGAACGTGCGAACATCTGCATTCATCTTGATGAATCGTTTTACCTACCGATAAATCCAGAAAAAACCTTACAACGACAGGTATCTTGTCAAACGAAAATCCCCTTATTAAGGTAGCGATACCCCGACGCGGGGACCCTTGCCGGGGCAGAGCGGCCCACCCATTCCGGGCCGGCTTCGGCAGACGACAATAACAACAAGACGGCGGCGACGCGTCCTGGCCCACGGCTCAGGGACAGCGTTATCTCCGAAACAAGGTGTCCATGCTTGCAGTCATCCAGTCGCCCGCGCCCGCAGGTGATATCCCCGGCCCTCGCTCCCGGATCTTCTTCGTCCCCCCTGCCGGCACAGGCGGCGACGCACCTCCCGGCGCTTTCATGTGCCCTGCCCGGCTGCATCGTTCGGCAGGCATCCATTTCCAATGACGGCCCTGAATACAGCACTCACTACGCCAGGAAACACGCTCTACCTACCAATAATCCCAAGAACAGGAAGCCCGTATGTTTCGTCGCAAGTTCCTCGCCACTAGCCTCGCGACCGCCGTCGCCCTGTCCCTGACTTCCTTCCACGGCAACGCCCTAGCGGCCACTCCCAAGACCACCGCAGGCGACGAGGACTGGGTCCGCCACGCGGTGATCTACCAGATCTATCCGCGCTCCTTCGCCGACGGCGATGGCATGGGCGATCTGTCCGGCGTCGTCTCACGGCTGGACTACCTGGACAGGCTGGGCGTGGACGCGCTGTGGCCGTCGCCCTTCTATAAATCGCCCCAGGCCGATGCCGGCTACGACGTGGCCGACTACCGCGTCGTCGACCCGATCCACGCCCACGGCATGAAGGTGATCGTCGATCTAGTGCCCAACCACACTTCCGACAAGCACCCCTGGTTCCAGGCGGCGTTGCAGTCGCCGCCTGGTAGCTCCGAGCGCGCCCGTTACATCTTCCGCGACGGCCGGGGCGAGAACGGCGACCTGCGCGTGCTGATCAACATGGGCGCATAGGCCACGGCGCTGCCGGCCGGCAGCCAAGTGCTGCTGTCCAGCGAGCCGCTGGTCGCGCCGGACCGGTTGCCGGCCAACGCCGCGGTCTGGCTGAAGCGGACCTGATCGCTATCCGGGGCGACCTCGCGGTCGCCCCACAACAAGAAAAGAAGGATCACTATGCACAAGCTTTCCTACCTCATCGGCTTCACCGCCATCGTCAGCACCACCTCTGCCCTGGCCCGGGACTACATCCTGCTCGACACCGACAAGCCGGCGCAGAACTGGAGAATCGACAGCCAGCAACTGGGTATCCAGACCGACAAGCCGTTCTCGGTCAGTCTGCGCACCCTGCACGGCGGGCGCCAGGAAGGCGTCAGCCTGATCGACATCGATACCGGCGCCATGACCATCACCGTGGTGCCGACCCGCGGCATGAACGTGCTGCGCGCGGTGGCCGGCGACGTTCGCCTGGGCTGGGACTCGCCGGTCAAGGAAGTGGTCAACCCAGCGTTCATCGAGCAGAACGGCCGTGGCGGCCTCGGCTGGCTGGAGGGTTTCAACGAACTGGTCACCCGCTGCGGCTACGAATGGGTCGGCCACCCCGGCACGGACAACGGCGAACTGCTCACCCTGCACGGCCGAGCGGCGAACATCCCGGCAAGCAAGGTGGTCCTCAGCATCGACGAGCAGCCGCCGTACGCCATACGCCTCAGGGGCGAGCTGAAGGAGCAGGCGTTCAAGAAGGTCGACTTCAGCATCGCCACCGAGCTGAGCACCACGCCGGGAGCCACGGGCTTCGTCATCGACGACACCCTGAGCAACGACGGCGACTACCCCAAGGAGTACCAGGCGCTCTACCACAACAACTTCGGTACCCCGCTGCTGGAGCAGGGCGCGCGCTTCGTCGCCCCGGTCAAGCAGGTCTCGCCGTTCAACGAGAAGGCCCGCGGCGACCTCGCCAACTGGCAGACCTACCGCGGCCCAACCAAGGACTACGACGAAACCGTCTACAACCTGGTGCCTTATGGCGACGACAAGGGCGACACCCTGGCCGTGCTGCACAACCGGGCCGGCGACCGTGGCGTGCGGGTCGACTACAACGTCCAGCAGTTGCCGGTGTTCTCCCTGTGGAAGAACACCGACACCGCCGGGCAGGGTTACGTCACCGGCCTCGAGCCGGGCACCAGCTTCTCCTACAACCGTCGCTTCCAGCGCCCACTCGGCCTGGTGCCGAGCATCGGACCCAAGGAGCAGCGCCGGTTCCGGGTCGGCTTCGCCCTGCTCGCCGACAAGGCGGCGGTGGACCAGGCCGTGCGGCGGGTCGAGGAAGTCCAGGCGGGCCGGCCGACCGAGGTGCGCGAGATGCCGCTGGTCGATCTGACCAAGCAGCAGTAAGTCCTTCCGGGACGCCTTCGGGCGTCCCCTCCTGTCAGGCGCCGGCGCTTCCCTCCAGCAGCGCGCGCTCCAGGTCCTCGGTCGCCGCGACGACGGTCCGGAAGTTCTGCTGCGCCTCCTCGTCGCACGGATCGGTCCGCTCGATCCAGGCACGCGCATGGGTCAGGGCGTGGCGGGCCTCTTCCTCGGCCTTGCCCAGCAGGGTGGCGCTGCCCAGCTTGCGCGCGCCGACCAGGCGGCGGGTGGCATTGACGATGCCGCGTGACTTCATGGCGTGTTCCTCGTGATGAATGCCTCGGAAGCGATGCCAGCGGCGTGCCAGAAGCCCGCAGCAGCCGCCGGCCGGGCCGCGAGCGCCGGTGGCAGCGCGTCGAGGGTTCGCCCCGGTACGTCTGCCGCGGCGAAATGTTCGGCGACGAACATTTCCTGCACGCGCCCTGCCCCGCCCACAAGCCCGCAGCCCCGGCTGGCGCGGCTTTGCGCTGGCTGGCCCGAATCTCGCTAAAGCCGGTCCGTGGGATGGAAAACCCGTACAACCACTCTCCGCCGGTCAGCATCCCCGGTGGGAAAGACCTACGGTCGTTTCCCACCCTACGGACCCAGGCCGCCGTGGGGTGGAAAACGCGCGCAGCGATTTTCCACCGACCGGGGCACCCATGGACCAGACGACCCGCCGGAGCAAGGAGGTCAGCGTGACGACGCCACAGCACATCACCGCCGACACCGCCCATCACGCGTTGCCGACGCCCGACGCCCTGGGCGGGCTGGACCTGCTCGGGCGCATGCCGATTCCGCTGCGCCGGGCGTTCAAGGCCGGCATCGACCAGACCTTGGCGGCGCAGCGCGCGGCCGGCGGCGAGTCCCTGAACTGCTGCTGCCTGGGTGGCGGCGAGTGGTATAGCCCGTTCGACACCCTGGCGACCGAGCGCGATCCGGCGCGCCTGCCGGGCATGCTGGTCTCGACCATCTACCAAGACATCCTGTCGCCCGGCCTGCTCGCCCACTACGCCCCCGGCCCCGACACCCATCCCCTGCCCGCACTGCATCCGGCCTGCGCGGTGGCCGGTCTCGCCGACCCGCTGGGCGTCTTCCGGGTGTTCTCGGTGATCCCCTTCGTCTGGCTGGTCGACAAGCGCCGGCTCAAGGGCCGCCAGCCGCTGCGGGGGTGGAGCGACCTGCTCGACCCACAGTGGGCCGGGGAGATCGTCTTCGGCGGTTGGCGGCCGAATCCGCAGGTGCCCTACCAGGACTACAACGCCTATCTGCTGCTCATGCTCTACCTGGAATTCGGCCAGGCCGGGCTGCAAGCCTTCGCCGGCAACGTGCGCCACCTGCAGCACAACGTACGCACCGCGACCCAAGCCGGTTCGAACAGCCAGGACGTCGGCGCCATCGCCGTGCTGCCCTGGCTGCAGGCCGAACTCTGCCCGCGCCGCGAGCGCACCGTGGTGCTCTGGCCGGAGGACGGCGCGCTGGCCATGCCGATCGGCTACCTGCTCAAGCCCGGCCAGGAGCAGCGCCTTGCCCCGCTGGTCGACTACCTGCACGGCGCGCGGCTCGGCGCTGTGCTCGCCCGCAACTGCTATCCGCCGACTGGCCTGGCGACGGCGGGCGCCTTCCCGCCGGGAGCGCGGCTGAAGTGGCCGGGCTGGGAGTTCTTCCGCCGTCACGACTTCGACGCCGAACAGCGCCGCGCCGTCGAGCTGTTCTTCGCCGCCGGCCGCACCCAGGGGGGATTGCACCTATGCAACTGATCACCGTGGCCGGCTCGCCGTCGGTCGGCAAGACCTCGGTCATCCTCCAGGTCGCCAAGCTGCTCAGGGAGGCAGGCCTCGCCGTCGGCGTGGCCAAGTTCGACGCCCTGTCCAGCGACGACGGGCACCTCTACGCCAAGCACGGCATCCCGGTGGCGGTCGGCCTGGCCGGCGCCCTGTGCCCGGACCACTACTTCGTCTCCAATATCACCGACTGCCAGGCCTGGGGCCGGCGCCAGGGTCTCGACGTGCTGATCGGCGAGAGCGCCGGACTGTGCAACCGCTGCTCGCCGCACATCGAAGGCGTGCTGGCGATCTGCGTGGTCGATGCCCTGGCCGGGGTGCACACGCCGAAGAAGATCGGCCCGATGCTGCGCCTGGCCGATCTGGTGGCGATCACCAAGGGCGACATCATTTCCCAGGTCGAGCGCGAAGTGTTCGCCTTCCACGTGCGCCTGGCCAATCCTGGCGCGCCGGCGCTGTTCTGCAATGGTCTCACCGGCCAGGGCGCCGCCGATTTGGTCCGCCACATCCGCGCCACCGCACCGACGCCGGACCTGGACGGCAGCCGTCTGCGCTTCTCGATGCCGGCGGCGGTCTGCCCCTACTGCGTCGGCGAGACCGCCATCGGCGAGACACATCAGCGTGGCAACGTGAAGAAGATGCGCTTTGCCGACCTGGAGGACTCCCGATGAGCCTCGCCGAGCTGCCCTTCGCCCTGCTACCGGAACGCCACCCGGTGGCCGCCGAGTTTATCGTCGCCCTCGCCCTGCCTCCCGCCGCGCCCGGCGCCAGCGTCGGCCAATGGCTGGCCGGGCTGCCCGACGAGGCGCTGTTCGACGCAGGCATGCAGCGCGAGCAGTTGCTCGATCACCTGGAACGGCTGGTCGCCGAGGTGCGCGCCCTGGCCAAGGCCACCGATGAGCGGATCGACAGCCTCACGCTGCTCGGCGGGCGCGACAAGCAGGGTCGCGCCGAGAATCGGGAACTGGTCTTTTACGCCGGCGAGATCGTCTGCATCGTCGGTCCGACCGGTTCGGGCAAGAGCCGCCTGCTCGCCGACATCGAATGCCTGGCCCAGGGCGACACGCCGACCGGACGCCGGGTGCTGGTCAACGGCGCCGAGCCGCCCGCGGAGCGGCGCTACGCGCCGGACCGCAAGCTGGTCGCGCAGCTCTCGCAGAACATGAATTTCGTCGTCGACCTGAGCGTGCGCGAGCTGATCGAAATGCACGCCCGCTGCCGGATGGTCGCCGACCCGGAAGGCATGGCGCTCACCGTGATCGCCTGCGCCAACGCCCTGACTGGCGAGAAGTTCGCCGCCGACACCTCCGTCACCCAGCTTTCCGGCGGCCAGACGCGCGCCCTGATGATCGCCGACGCGGCGCTGCTGTCGGCCTCGCCGGTGGTGCTGATCGACGAGATCGAGAACGCCGGGGTCGACCGCAAGCGTGCGCTGGACCTGCTGGTCGGCGGCGCCAAGATCGTGCTGATTTCCACCCACGACCCGCTGCTCGCGCTGCGCGGCGCGCGGCGGCTGGTGATCCGCAACGGCGGCATCGCCGAGGTGCTCGACACCAGCGCGGCCGAGCAGCGCAACTTGGAGCGCATCGAGCGCCTGGACGCTACCCTGATGGGCATCCGCGAACGACTGCGCGCCGGCCTGCGCATCGAGGAGACACTGACATGGGCGCCATGATCCCGACTCCCGCGCCGGATTCGGTCCTGGACCTGCTGCTCAACCGCCGCTCCTGCCACAGCGTGCGCGCGCCGGGGCCGGACGACGCGGAGCTGGCGCTGATCCTGCGCGCCGCCCTGCGCGTGCCGGACTTCCAGCGCCTGCGTCCGTACCGCTTCCTCGCCGCCCGCGACGAGGGCCTGGACCGCCTGGGCCAAGCCATGCAGCGCGCCGCCGTCGCCGCCGGGCGGAGCGAGGCGGAAATCGCCCGCACCCCGCGCATGCCGCATCGCGCGCCGCTGGTGATCAGCGTGGTGGCCAGCCCGCGGCCAAGCAAGGTAGTACCGCTGTTCGACCAGCAACTGTGCGCCGCCAGCACCGTGCTGGCCATGCAACTGGCTGCTCGTGCCCTCGGCTACGGCGGCCTGTGGCGCTCGGGCTGGCTGATGTACGACCGTGGCTTCCACCGCGAACTGGGACTGGGCGAAGACGAGCAGATCGTCGGCTTCCTGTATCTGGGAACGCCGCAACACGCCGAGGAGACAACGAATGAGGCTGTGCCAGACCCCTACGACTTCCTCCGCTGGATCTAAGCCGATGCCGGCGATGCACTACGGCATCGAATTCGAATACCTGCTGGTCGATACCCGTGGCCCGCAGGCCGGGCGCCTGCGCGATATCCACGCCCTGGACGTCCCCCGGCTCGCCGAATTGCTGGCCGATAAGCCCGGCCTCGGCGACCCGGAGCTGGCCGAGGGCGACCTGGGTATCCGCAACGGCTACTGGTATCTCGAAGGCGACGAGCGCTTCGACCTGGAGGGGCGCCTGGTCGGCTTCGTCGCCAAGGGCGTGGAAATCCGCACCCCACCGCGCCCGAGCGTCGCGGTCGCGATCGACTGCCTGCTCGACATCGAGCGCCAGCTCGCCGCGCGCCTCGAACGCGACGGCCTGGGCCTGGCCATCGCCGGTTTCGACCCGCTGCGCACCCACTATGGCTACCAGCCGCCGCTCAACGCCTACGAACAGCGGCTACGCGCCGACGACCGCGAATACGAGGGCATGGAGCTGTCGATGCTGACTTACGGCCCGGACCTCAACCTGTCGCTGCCCGACTGGAGTACCCGGCGCAACCTCGACGCCGCGCGCAAGCTCAACTACTACGCGCCCTACATCGTGCCCTTCAGCTTCAGCTCGCCATACTGCGCCGGCCAGCCCTGGCACGGCTGGTCGCGGCGCACCTGGCTGCGCTGCGAGCAGCGCCCGGCGGTCAAGCTGTTTCTCGGCCTCGAAGAATACGCCGAACAGGCCGAGCGCTCGCCGCTGTTGCGCCCGGCGCGGCTGGCGCGGGAGGCCGGGCGCATCGAGTTCAAGGCCTTCGACGCCATGCCCTCGGTGGAACTGCTCGCCGCCTGCTGCCACCTGCTGACCGGCATCTGCCTGGCGAACAACCTGCGCGGGCGCAGCGAAACCCCGGACGTGGCGCTGTACCGGCGCGCCGCGCTGCACGCCTTCGACGATGCCGAAATCCGCAACGGCGCTCGCGCGGCTCTGTACGCCGCCGCCGAGGCCCTCGACCGCGCTGGCAACGAGATCGCCGTCGCCGGCCTCGCGCCTCTGGCGCGGCTGCTGTCGAGCCGCCGCACGCCGGCCCACGACCTGCTCGCCAACGATCGGCTGTTCCATCCGGGCGGGCTGGCCGACACTCTGCCGCGGGCGGCGGCCTGCTGAGCCATCACTGCCGCCGGGCCGATGGCACCCTCTCCCCCGGCCCCTCTCCCTGAAGAAAGAGGGGAGAGAGCGGAGTTCCGTCGAATCCGTGAGAGCACGCGCGATCGTATTGGGGAAGATGGCGAGAGCCCGCCCCCTCGCCCTCGGGTAGAGGCAAGAAGATTGCAACCTGTGGCCCTCAATCCGCCCGGCCGGTCTTCATCTGCTCCAGCAGGGGCCCGCACTTGTTCGGCTCTCCGCTACTTGGCGCGATAAGCGCGAGCAGGCCGGCCACCGGAGCGACGGCGGCGCCAAGAACCGCCATGCCGGCACCGCGCGCGATCAGGCCTTCGGCATGCACCCCTGGGTCCGGGTTCTTGAAAGTGCCGCGCACGTATAGCGGCGAGCGCAGCGAGATGATCCGCACGCCCTTGGACTTGGGCACGATGTCGAGATCCATCGCCTCGCTCTTGAAATCGACCGAGCCGTCGATATTGATCACCGCGTTTTCCGTGTCGAAGACGAATAGCCGCGGGGTCGCCAGGCCGTTCTTGAAGCCGATGTCGGCCGCCGCACAGTTGATCGGAACCTCGTCGTCGCCGAACAGGCGTTCGACGACGTAGCTGCCGACATTCAGTCCGGCGAGTTCCATCAGCGCTCGGCTGATGGTGCCGTCGTCGATTAGGAGCTTCAATTCGCCGCCGGCCGAGCCGAGCAGAGCGGCCACCGAGTTGCCGGTGCCTCTCAGGTTGGCGTCGCCGTTCAGCTCGCCGAGGCTATCGCGCATGGTCTCGACGGTGGGGAACAGACGCTTGAGTTCGAGGCCGCGGATGCTCACCTGGGCCTGGCCGTCCAGCGGCGTCCGCCGGCCGTCGAGAACGATCGTGGTATCCAGGCGCCCGCCGGCGACGCCCAGGCGCAGCGGTTCGAGGCGCAGCCTGCCGTTCTCGAGATGCACGTGGGCGGACAGGTCGGTGATCGGCAGTTCCTTGCTGCGGACGATGCGCTTGCCCTCGAAGCGCACATCGGCGTCCATGTCGCGCCAGCGCTCGGTGCGGAACTCCTCCACCGGTAGGGCCTTATCCGGCGGCTGCTTGGACTCCTTGCGTTTGGTCCCGGTGTCGGCACCGATCAGCGGGCCGAGGTCGCGGAACAGCAACTGCTTGGAGGTCAGTTCGCCGGACAGTTTGGGCCGTGGCTTGCCCGCCACGTAGGCGAGATCGCCGTGGATATCGCTGTCGCCGACCTTGCCGCTGAAGTCGCGATAGCGGTACTCGGCGCCGTCCGGGGCGCGCAGGTCGGCGCTCAGCCGCCCCTCGGTGGAATAGGCTGCGGTATCCGGCAGGGTCACGCCGATCAGCGGATGCAGGTCGGCGAGGCTGTCGCCCGACAGGCTCAGACGCAGATCCAGGGCGCTGAGCGTGCGCGGCGAAACCAGGGTGCCCTCGGCACGCAGACGGCTCTTTCCGGCGCGCAGGTCGACCTGCACGGGGAACGGCAATTCGCTGTCCTGCAGGGCCAGGAGTCCGCCGACCTTACCCTCGCCGGAAAGCGGCTGGCCCTGGTAGCGGCCTTGCGCTTTCCAGGCGAAGGCGTAGTCCTGGGGCTGGCCGCCGCCCTGGGCGGCGCGCCCGGCCTGCGCCTCGCCGACGATCTGCGCGAAGGGGATCGGCGCGCCAAGAGGCGTGACCTCCACCTGCAGATCGGCCTTGAGCACCCGGTCGTCCAGACGCACCAGGGCCCGGTCGAACTGGACGGTGCCGATATCGAGGGTCCAGGGCGAGGGCTTCTTGTCTTCGGCCTCGTCGCCCTGCTCGAAAGTCCAGTTGGCGCGGCCGTCGGCCAGGCGCTGGAGGCTGGCCTCCGGCCCGCCCAGCGTGATCTGCGGAATGCGCACGGTCCTGCCGAGCAAAGCCAGTGGCGACAGGCTCAGCTCGACCCGTTCGAGGCTGACGAAGCGCTCGCCCTCGGCCCAGTCCGGATTGCCCAGGCGCAGCGCTTCGGCGCTGATCCACGGCCAGGGCAGCCAGGCCCGCCAGCTGGACTCCTCCGCCGGGCGCCGCCAGTTCACTCTCAGGTCGCCCTCGATGGCGAAGGGACGCTTCAGGGCTTCGGAAACCTGGGCGTTGATCCGCGGCTTGAGCCGGTTCCAGTCGAAGGTCGCGACGAGCACGACGAGGGTGGCGATCAGTGCCGCCAGAGTGCCGAGTCCCCAGACGAGGATCTTTCCGCTACGCGTCATGTCGTTCTCCGGCTGCCGTCCCCGCGGGCAGCGCTTTTCCTATCGACTGACGAAACGCGGCGATGACTCCTGCGGCAACGATGAGCGGTCCCGGCCGGCACTAACGCCCGCCGGCAAAGTCGTAATCGATAGGACGGGTCGTGAGCAGACTTGCGGCCCCACCACCACGCTCCATACGAGGAAATTTGCGCATGTCCACGTTGACGCTCCAAGACGGTACGACCCTCTTCTACAAGGACTGGGGATCGGGCCAGCCGATCGTCTTTTCCCACGGCTGGCCGCTCTGCGCCGATGCCTGGGATGCCCAGATGCTGTTCCTCGGCTCGCGCGGCTACCGGGTGATCGCCCACGACCGCCGTGGCCACGGCCGTTCGGAGCAGACCTGGGACGGCAACACCATGGACCAGTACGCCGACGATCTGGCGCAGTTGCTGGAGGCGCTGGATCTGCGCGACGCCGTGCTGGTCGGCCACTCCACCGGCGGCGGCGAGGTGGCCCGCTATATCGGCCGGCACGGCACAAAGCGGATCGCCAAGGTGGTGCTGCTGGGTGCGGTGACGCCGCTAATGCTGAAGACCCCCGGCAACCCCGACGGGGTGCCGAAGGAGGTGTTCGACGGTATCCGCCAGAGCGTGCAGGAGAACCGCGCGCAATTCCTCAAGGAGCTGCCGGTCAGCTTCTACGGCTTCAACCGCCCCGGTGCGAAGGTTTCCGAGGGCCTGCGCGACGCCTTCTGGCTACAGGGCATGAACGCCGGGATCAAGCCGGTCCACGACTGCATCGCGCAATTCTCCGAAACCGACTTCAGCGAGGACCTGAAAAAGATTGACGTGCCGACCTTGATCGTGCACGGCGACGACGACCAGATCGTACCGATCGAGGCCTCGGCCAGGCGCGCCGCGCAGTTGGTGCCGAACGCCGTCTTGAGCGTCTATCCGGGCGGTTCGCACGGCCTGGCGCAGATTGAAATCGAGCGCTTCAACGACGAACTGCTGCGCTTCATCATCGAGGGCTGAAAACCCTGGACAAGGCGATGCCCGCCGAGGCGGGCATCGGCGAAAGCGGAGCGGCCGGTCCGCCGCTCCGGCGATCGCGCCGACTCAGCGACCGGTATGCTCGAACACCTCGTAGTGATCGTGATGGCGGCGATAGGCCTCTTCACGGAAGTGGGCCTCCCTGGCCCGGCGCCGCTCCATGGCCTCGTGGCGCCGAATCGCCGCCTGCCGGTGAGCCCATCCACGATGGTGGTAACGCTCGGCGACCCGGTAGCGTTCGTCGCACCTGTCGTGGCGATGATGTCCATTGTGATGGTCATGCCAACGTCGATCGTTCTCGTGGGCGAGCAAATGGCCATTCGTGCCCACGGCGGCGGCGCCAGCCGCCCATGGATTGCCTCCCCTCGGCTCGGCGCCGCCGGCCGCGACGCCGGCATTGCGCTCCTGCAGGCTCGCCGAGGCCTGGCCCACGGCGAAGAAAGCGAACAGGCCAACGAGCATTACCCTGGTCATACAGCGTTTCATGGTCAGGCAACCCTCTATCGGAAAAGGCGATACGGCGATCGAGCGGCCGGAACCGGCGGGGCAGGCCCAACCGAAACGCTCGAAGGCACGCCTTATGCGACCCCGAGTTAGAACGAGAGTTCTGCTTCGAGCCGCGCAGCGCGCCGAACCGTGGCCCGGTCCGGGCTCGAAAAAGCCCTTGACTTGGAGCGCACTCGAACTTCTAGGCTCCTCCCATGAGCAAATACCTGACCATCTCGCAACTAGCGGCCCGTTTCGGCCTGAGCGCGCACACGCTTCGCTACTACGAGCGCATCGGCCTGCTCGACCCCGTGGGCCGCGACAGCAGCGGACATCGGGTCTTCGTCGAGAAGGACCTGCTCTGGATGGAGTTCCTGCTGCGCCTGAGGAGCACCGGCATGCCGATCCGGCGGATGCAGCGCTACGCCGAGCTGCGCCGGCAGGGCGAAACCACCCTGGCCGCACGGCGACAACTGCTCGAGGAGCACCGGCAAGCGGTCGCGCGGCGACTCGACGAACTGGGCCGGTCCCTGGCAGCGCTCGACGGGAAGATCGGCATTTATCGACAACTCGAGGACGAGGTGAACACCCGTGAATCCTCCGCCAATCGCGATCAACAACCTTCTTTCGATCATTCTGATAGGAGCGAGCATGACCGGCATGGCCAGCCAGACGCCCGAAAATGACCGTCGCGCCCGGGGCGAGGCCGCACTAACGGAAATTGCCGGCAGCGCCGGGCAAAACGTGATCGACTCGTTACGGGACATCGCTCCGGAACTGGCCGACTGGATTCTCGACTTCAGCTACGGCGACGTCTTCTCCCGCCCTGGGCTCGACTACTGTACTCGGGAACTGGCCACTGTCGCGGCGCTGACGGCCATGGGCAATGCTCAGCCGCAGTTGAAGGTGCATATCGGCGGCGCCCTGAACGTGGGCTGCGAACCGGCGGCGATCATCGACGTGATCCTGCAGATGGCGATCTATGCCGGCTTTCCCAGCGCACTGAACGGCGTGGCGGCGGCACGCGAAGTATTCGACGACCGCGGCATCGACCCGCGCGCCGCAGGGAAAGGTTAGGCGCCCTCTCGTCGCTCGACATGTCATCCGGAAAAGGCAATGCCCGCCGGAGCGGGCATTGGTGAGAACGAGACGACGGCGTACGCGGATCGGCCGTCCCGTTGCGCCGTCTCGCGGGTCAGGCTCGGTCGACACCGCGCTTGAGCGAGTCCTTCACGTCGCCCTTCACTTGTTGGGCCTTGCCCCGGTTTTCCTGAGCACGACCTTCGTTTTCCAGGGCCGGATCGTCGGCGGCGCCGCCGACGCCCTTCTTGATCTTGCCGGCCAGTTCGTTCGCATTGCCTTTGATCTTGTCCGAAGTGCTGCCCATGTGTCGTCTCCTTGTTTCAATGAGTGACACCAGAATGGACCGGCAAGAAGCCGCCATTGTTTGACGAGCCCCGACGAACGGTGCAAAAACCTAGAATCTCCGCGCGGCACGGGGCCGTTCGCTCTAGTCATTCGCCAGACACTCGCGCATCCGGGCCTGCAGCCAGGCCCGATCCTGCTCGGCGCTACGCGTCAGCACCCGCTGCTGGTAGAGCGCCAAGCGCCGCTTGCGCTCCATGGGCGAGAGCCCGTCCCAGCCGACGAATAGCCCAGCATCGTCCATCACCTCCTCAAGGCTCGCCTCGGGACGGGAAGGCGCGCGCAGCCAGCGCCCCAGACCGACTCCGATCATGAACAGGACAAAGCACGCGAAACAAACGAAAAGCACGATGGCAAGTATCATCAGCCGCCCTCCCTAGCATTGAATTTCGTAACAGTTCATTACGACATCGTTGCTGTGACAGTCGAACCCACCGAAAGTGCGTGCCCATCCGGTCCCGCGGACGGGAGGCCGATGGATGGGCGGACGGCGGCCTCGGTAGAATCCCCCGCCCTGGTCGACAGATGGAGCCGCGTCGATGAAGCCCCCGGCCACCAAGAAGATCGTTTCGCTGCTCTCCGGCATCGCCCTGGCCGTTGCTGGTGCCCTGTTCACGGATATCCGGCCTCCCGCCACCTTCGGCGAGGCGAAGCGAATCGCCCGGGACATCCATGCCGACGATTCGCTCACGTTCTATTGCGGCTGCCGTTACCAGGGCAATCGCATCGACCTCGCCAGTTGCGGCTATCGGCCGCGCAAGAATCCGCAACGCGCCGGCCGGCTGGAGTGGGAACACGTGGTGCCCGCCTGGGTCATCGGCCATCAACGCCAGTGCTGGAAAAAAGGCGGACGCGACCACTGCACGGCCAACGATCCGGTCTTCGCCCGGGCCGAGGCCGACCTGCACAACCTGGTGCCGGCGGTCGGCGAGGTCAACGGCGACCGCAGCAACTTCGGCTTCGCCATGCTGGGCGGGAGTTCCGGCCAGTACGGGCAGTGCCGGATGGTCGTCGACTTCCAGGCACGCAAGGCCATGCCGCCCGAGGAGGTGCGCGGCGCCGTGGCGCGCATCCAGTTGTACATGCACGACCGCTACGGGCTACACCTGTCTCGGCAGGACCGGCAACTGTACGAAGCCTGGAACCGCCAGTACCCGGTCAGCGCCCGGGAACGCCGGCGCAACCAGGAAATCGCCTGCCGGATGGGCTGGGGCAACCCGTACGTCGGCGAGGTCGAACTGTGGCGTTGCGGCTTCGCCGGGGCCATGACCGGCCTGCTCGATACCGCCCGGCGCCTGATACGGGACACTCTGGACGGTTTTCTCGACGCTCTGCCGAAGCGCTGATTGGAAGAGCCGATATCGGGCAGCTATTCTGCGAAATCGAGGCAGCCGCTTTTTATCGCGCGGCAGAACGCCCGGCCGAACGGGCGCCGGCGAAGAAATGCGTCCGATGCAACGCGAGCCGGGCCGAAAAAAGCGGAACTGCCCGCACCAATGCGACTCCATAACAGTGAGTGTCGCTGATGAGGGTAAGCGAAGCGAGGCACTCTACTTGTTGTTGTTTGCCTAAACGATTGGAGGTCGTCATGACTGAAGACAAAGGTAACAAAGGTAAGATGAGTGTAAGCGAAGCGGGGCGCAAGGGCGGTGAGACAACCGCCGCTAGCCACGACCGCGAGTTCTACCAGGAAATCGGCAGCAAGGGCGGCCAGCACAGCGGAGGCAACTTCAAGAACGATCCGGAGCGCGCTTCCGAAGCCGGCAGCAAGGGCGGTCGTAACAGTGGTGGAAACTTCGCGAACGACCGCGAAAGAGCCGCCGAGGCAGGCCGCAAGGGTGGCCAGCAGAGTCACGGAGGCGGCCGCAAGAGCTGACCCGGACCAGAGCGGAGGCTTCGGCCTCCGTTCCTCATGGCCAATGCGAGGCTAATCCGGGCATTCTAGGTTTCCCTGGTGCGCAAGACGGGAGTCGGCGTCACGACCCGTTCGAAGGGTAGTGGTCACCCACTACTGCGCGCCCGCAGGTCGCAACGACAACCGCCGCGTCAACGAATGCCACAGCAGGAACATGGCGGATGTCATGAACAGCCATGGTGACGCCAACCACGAGAGAAGTAATAGATGACCACTCACATCATCCACTTCACGGGGCCGATAAACTCTTCGACGTGCGGGCAGCTCATCAACAAATGTTCACAGGCGATAAAGCAGGATGCCTCCGAACTCACCATAAAGATCGCTACCATGGGCGGAGAATGCAGTTACGGCTTTTCTCTCTATAACTTCCTGGTTTCTCTTCCCGTTCCGGTCAATACCCATAATCTGGGCACCGTCGAGTCCATGGGCAATATCATCTTTCTTGCCGGGCAACGACGCACCGCCTGCCAGCACAGCAAGTTTCTCTTCCACCCCTTCCACTGGACCATCCACGGTTCGGTCGACCACGCCAGAATGTCCGAATACGCCATGAGCCTGGATTTCGACCGGGTTCTTTATGCGCGCATCGTCGCGGAACGCACTCTAGGAGCCATGGACCCCCTAGACGTTTCCCAGTATCTGACCGCCGACTCGAAGATCCTGACGCCCGACGAAGCCCTCGCCGCCGGACTCATCCACGCCGTGGAAGACCCTGGCATGCCCGCCGACGCAACCAGTTGGAGCATCCACTCCTGAGGCGACGCGAAGCGCTTCGCGCCGCCGCCGATACAGTCCGGGGTCCTTGCTACTGGGGCGTTCAGCACGGATTCCGCTCTTCCCACTCCACGTGCTCGGGCTCCATTTTGCCTGTTTCCCGGTCCGTCACCACCGCCTCGTCGTAGGCGTCCGGCGGGATCTCTCCTTCGTCGACACCGACCTCGTGGTCCGGATACGATTTGGAGCGCCCCCGGTTCACGATAGGGCCGCACGGCCCCGGATACGATTTTTCTCCATCTTGCCCATGACTCATAGCCACCTCCGCCAATTCCGGCACAAGTAGGGGTTCCGATGAATTAGAGGGACACCGGGATCGAAGCGTTCGACGGATGCGCGACCGTCCGTCAAGAAGCCGCTCTGGCATCCCGCGCCTTCGCGGATAGACTTGCCGGAGACAATTGCCCCCGATCCGAGACGCAATGGCCTTCCCTTGCAAAATGCGGATCATCGCCTCGTCCAGCAAGCCGGTCCGCCCCGCGCCGGATGAAAATACCCGGCCCCGGAGACCGATCATGCACTACCTGTTCGTACTCGGAGCACGCGACCCCGAGATGACCATTATTGAGGATCTGGCTCGGAAAGCCGGACACGAGGTCGCCCATGCCATGGCCGGCGAACGACGGGTGCATGCCGGCAATGCCTATGTCGCCGAACGTGCCTCGACATGGCCAGGCCGGCATCGCGGCCCCGTCGTCTGGGTCGAATGCGCCCTGGCCGACGGCGGTGTCCCACGGGATCTGGTGATCGACCACCATCGCGAGAACGATCCCGGCTTCAGCATGCCACCCAAGCGTTTCTGGGAAGGCGCCTCGCTCGGGCAGGTCTGCACCCTGCTCGGCATCGAACCGACCCGGGAGCTGCGCTTGGCGGCGGCCGCCGACCACTGCCTGAACGCCGCCTATCTCGGCCGCTGCCCCGGTATCGCGCCGAAAGAGATGCGCGCCTGGCGACTGGCCTCCCGCGCGGCTTGGCAAAAGCTCAGTCCCGAGGTACTGGCCCGACGCATCGAAACAGGCATCGCGCAGGTGCGCTCGCTCGAGCGGCTGCGTGTGGGCGGGTTCGAATTCGCCGATGCCATGGGCCGGGAGATACCGGAAGTCCCGGAAGCCTCCGCCATTCTCGGCATCGCCGTGATGTACAGCCGGGTCGAACCGCATTCCGGGCGGACCAAGATCGGCGCCTTGAACGGCACCCCCGAGATGCTGGAAGCCTGGATGGATTTCGCCCGCGACGTGCTCGAGCTAGCCGATGTCTACGGCAGTCCAGTCCGGGGCTATGCCGGCGGATATCTGCGCGAGGGTCCGCGCGGAAGTTGACGACTGGAAGGACATGCTTTTTGCGAAACGTCCCGCTCAATCGAGCGGCTTGTCCTGCGGAACGTCGAGGCACTTGCTGGACAAACGCCCCGCGGCGACTTCGCATCTCTCGCCAAGCCGTCCCGAGCCTTGTCTTGAGCCGAAACTTGCAGCGTCCCGAAATTTCGCCTGCCGACTTCGAGAGGAACCGCTATCGGGAATCCTCGAAGTCCCAGTTATCTGTAGTTACCACATTCACGACAATAACATTGCCCCGTATTCACTGCCGACCTGGGGGTCGTGTGAGCGGACATCCGGCGAAGTTCGGAGAATCGTCTTCCGACCGACCCACCGCTCGATACGCCTTCAGCACGACCTTGGCCCAAATCGACTTCGAATGGTCAAGTCGATTCGGCATAAAGATCCTCGTTTTCCGGAACGCCCGGCGACGACTCGTCCGGTGACCATCGCAGTTTTATCGATTTGCTGTAGGAGGTATCTCCCAATATTTCGAGCAGTGCATGGGCGCGCACCGTCTCATAGTAGGCTCTTTTCTTGAAGAACCGTGCCGCCCCCCTGTCACCGGCTTCGCCACACAATTCATTGGCGGTATCGCGATAGACATGTGCCAATTCCAGACGCCGATAAGCGCAACGTGCAAACCCATTCATATTCAGCCGACTCCAGAGCGTGATGGTGCGATGGACCGGTCAAGCCTGCCCGACCCTCAGTAGTTAAGTATTAAAATGTAAAAATTGCTCTTTCCGGACAAACTTGGCGACGAGCGGTGGATTTTCAATATTGAACTTTCGAATAATGCCCACATTGTCTGCAAGTTTAACTCGGGTCATAAGTAAAAATTTCGTGTATATCGATGTGAAACGTGAAGAAACCGTGAAGAGCCGCGCCATATCGATGCTCGATCAACAGCCCGATTACAATTTCGGAAATCCTCGATAAAAATAATGCGGCGAATGCCGGAACCGAGCTCTGGTTTTCATGAATGGATTTCGAGCATTTCGCTTTCGGCCAGTCCCCCATACTTGGCGGCCCCATGCGAAACCTGTCGGGACGATGGACTCAGGTAATTGCATATGAAGTACGGGCAGGTGGAAAGCGGTATATTTTTCGGCCCATGAACAATGGCGGCGCGCCAGGGTTCTGGCACTGGCGCCGACTTGGCTAGCCCATTCCTCAAGACTTTGCTTGTCGTCGGGGTGTCGATGCAGGAATGCCGTTACCCGTCGCAGACGGTTGTCCCTGCCTTCGGAATGAATAGCGGAGCGCTGCTCTACTGGCCGACCTCGCCGACCAACACGAGCATGGCGCGCGCCTCATGACTGTCGATCCCGTAATTCCAGCCGAAGCCGTAGGCGGCGATGACGAGTTCGCGCAGCAAAGCTGCCCAGATTAAGAACACGGCAATCGCTTGGCAGCATTTCGCAAAGGTCGGTACACACGTAGGCGACGGCCAATTCCACGGCCTGCGGGTATTCGGCAACATGGTCGAGACCGCCGCAAGACACCCAGTAGGCCCGTTCGCGAGGGATCGTCCAATAGCTGCACCGGGTCTGCACGCGCAGACCGTTCGAAGTCACGAACATCAATTGACCGCGTCGATGCGAGCGTTCGGGAATCCGCTGTCCCTTGGGATACCCATATCGCTCGGCCACGATCGGAAGCGATGAGCGATCGGGGTCGCGACGCCCCGCCAGCGGCATGTCCGCCTCGCTGAAATGTTTGACCGGCTCGCAAAAATCGTCCATCACGCCGCCACTTACCATATGGACGCGTCAATACATATATGCACCGGATTTCCCGGAACGGCTCTACCCGACGAATATCGATCCCTCGAACGCTCATGCATGCCTTGCGCTTCGCGCCGAGACTTCTGAATCATGACAATCGAATTATCCCTTGGCATTTTCTTCGTCGCCGGTTTGGTCGGCGGTCTGCTGCTCGGCCTGATCGGAGTCGGCATGGCCCTGATCACTGTACCGCTTTTGATCATGGCTTTGCCGATGTTCGGCTTCGACCCCGAATATGCGCCCCTGGTCGCCCTGGCCACATCGATGGCGGTAGTGTCGGTCGGATCGGTTTCTTCCGTACTCTCTCATAACAAACTTGGCAACGTTGACTGGTCGATAGTGAGGATCGTTGTACCCGCCAGCCTGATTGGCGTCGGTCTCGGCAGCCTGAGTATCGATTTGTTTTCCGGCACGCTGCTCAAATGGTTGTTCTGTATCTTTCTGTCGATCATCGCCGCGCGCATGTTGCTGCCGACGAAAAAGAAAACCGCGAATGACGCCATCGATACCACGGCGCCCTGGGTCTATCGTTCGGCCGGTGGCCTGATCGGTATCGCCGGCTCGCTGATCGGTGCCGGCGGCGGTGTATTCATGGTTCCCTTCCTCAACCGTATCGGCCATGCCCAGGGCGGTGGCCACCTCCACCACCATCGGCCTGCCGGTCACGGTTTTCGCCGCCATCGTGCACGCCAGCCAGAGCAGTGCGCCGGGGGCTTTAACAGTTTGATTTAAAAACCATCATAGCTGTGCAATACTACCCAATATGGGTAGATTGGTGAGCATTGGTGAAGCCGCCAAGGCGCTGGGCGTGTCGATCACGACGCTGCGCCGCTGGGAGGCATCGGGCAAACTGGTTGCCGAGCACACGGCAGGCGGCCATCGCCGCTACGACCTCGCCAAACTGAAGCCTGAGCTGTTCCGTTCGGAGGCCGAGGCCTGCCGCAGGACGGTGGCCTACGCTCGCGTTTCCAGCCACGACCAGAAGGACGACCTGGAGCGCCAGAAGCAGGTGCTGGAGCTGTACTGCGCCCGCCAGGGCTGGACGTTCGAGGTGATCGCCGACCTGGGCTGCGGCATGAACTACCAGAAGAAAGGGCTCAAGCGCCTGCTGGAATCCATCGTCGAGGGGCAGGTCGGGCGGCTGGTCATCACCCACAAAGACCGGCTGCTGCGCTTCGGTGCGGAGCTGGTGTTCGCCATCTGCGAAGCGAAGAGCGTCGAGGTGGTCATCCTGAACCAGGGTGAGGACACCACCTTCGAGGAGGATCTGGCCAAGGATGTGCTGGAGCTCATCACCGTGTTCAGCGCCCGGCTGTACGGCTCCCGTAGCCGGAAGAACCAAAAGCTGCTCGACGGCGTGAAAAAGGCTGTGGAGGACTCGCAGTCGTGATCCTCGCCCACAAGATCGCACTCGCCCCCAACAACGCACAGGCGACCTACTTCGCCCGTGCCGCGGGCGTGGCGCGGTTTGCCTACAACTGGGCGCTGGCCGAGTGGGGCCGGCAGTACGAGGCACACAAGGCCGACCCGGCGCAACCCAGGCCGTCGCAGGCTGCTCTGCGCCGGCAGCTCAACGCCATCAAGCGCGAGCAGTTCCCCTG
Source organism: Azorhizophilus paspali (assembly GCF_043587585.2). GTDB lineage: Bacteria > Pseudomonadota > Gammaproteobacteria > Pseudomonadales > Pseudomonadaceae > Azotobacter > Azotobacter paspali. The sequence goes on along the minus strand of NZ_CP171449.1, from coordinate 36,171 downwards.
GATGCTCGAGGTCACCAAGAACGCCGCGCAGATGGCCATCATCCAGCTCGGGGAGGCGTTCAAGAACTTCTTCGCCGGCCGGGCCAGGTACCCGAGGTTGCGCCGCAAGGGCGTGCATGACCGCTTCACCCTGACCAACGATCAGTTCGCCCTCGGCTGCCGCATCCGCATCCCCCATCTCGGCTGGGTGCGGATGCGGGAGGCGTTGCGCTTCTCCGGCAAGATCCTCTCGGCCACGATTTCCCGCGTGGCCGACCGCTGGTTCGCCAGCATCAGCGTGGATACCCAGGACCTGACCCACTTGCCCAAAGCCGAAAACCAAGGCGCGGTTGGTGTGGATCTGGGGGTGTCCGCCCTGGCCACGCTCTCGACGGGCGAGGTGATCACCGGGCCGAAGGCGCATGCCGCCCTGCTCAAGCGCCTGCGCCGGCTGTCGCGCAGCCTGAGCCGCAAGCAGAAAGGCTCGGCCAACAGCAAGAAGGCCCGCACCCGACTGGCAAGGCTGCACGCTCGGATCGCCAACATCCGCCAGGATGCTTTGCACCAGCTCACCACGGGCCTGACCCGCCGATTCCCGGTGATCGGGATCGAGGACTTGAACGTGGCCGGGATGATGAAGAACCGCCGTCTGGCACGCTCCATCGCGGACAGGGGGTTCTTCGAGTTCCGCCGCCAGCTCGACTACAAGCGCGAGATGCGCGGCGGCGAGGTGGTGGTGGCGGATCGCTGGTTCGCCAGCAGCAAGACCTGCTCGTGCTGCGGGCATGTGCGGGAGAGCCTGCCGTTGGCGGTGCGTACCTGGACGTGCCCAGACTGCCAGGCCCGGCACGACCGGGACGGCAACGCGGCAATCAATTTGAAGCATTACGCCGTGAGTTCCACGGTGTCGGCCTGTGGAGGGGAAGGCGCTGGCTCTGGCGGCAACGCCAGGGTGAAACCGGCCCCGTCGAAGCAGGAAGTTAGCAAAAAGCTACCTATGGGGAGCTTTGGATAGGTCTAACAGAACGGGATAGCGCCATGCTCGGCCACATCTACCTTCCCGCTTTCATCGGCCTGGGCCTGGGCAGCGTACTGGCCGCACCGCTCGGCGCCCGTTTTTCCTCCAGAGTCCTGGCCGAACTGCTCAAACGCGTCTTTGCCTGGCTGCTGATCGCGTTGGTGGTAAAACTCGCCCTGAGCGCTTGATCCGCCCCGGCGTTTGCGCTTTTTCACGTACGCCAGAGCCTGTCGAGATACGGCGCATCCATGCGGGGCGACGGCCGAAACCGGTATTCAACCGGCACAAGGGCATGGCGCCACTCTTCGAGTGGCCCGCTGCCCCGGCCATCAATACTCCACGAACCTCAGCAGGCGCCGTCTCAGGTTCTCGTTCTCGGCCCGCAGGCGCCCCACCTCGTCGAGCAGATCCAGAGCCACGGCCACGGCTTGCCAGTCGAGCTCCAGCTCCCGCTGCAGGCGCACCGCCCGGCGCAGCCGACCCAGGGCGACGTTATCGAAGCGCCAGTCGCGGGGGGCGCCGCCGCCTGGGTCGACTATGCCGTATTCGACCATCTCGACCAGGCTGGCGGACGGTGCCTCGACTAGTTGGCAACATTCTTCCAGGGTCAGTTGTAGGCTCAGGGTCGTATTCATACTTGCTTGCTCCATTGACTGCGCGGGTCGAAGCCTGTCGCATCGCGCAGTTCGGCCCACAACTGGCGGGCACGCTCGTTGCTCTGCGGCGGCATCACCACCTTCAGTACGGCATAGAGATCGCCCTCGCCCTGCCTGCTCCTAAGTCCCTTGCCCTTGATGCGCAGACGCTGGCCGCTCTGGCTGTTCGGCGGGATGCTCAGGTTGATGCGCCCGGACAAAGTCGGCACCTCGATCCGCGCGCCCAGTGCCGCCTCCCAGGGCGCCAGGGGCACGGTAAGAACGAGGTCGCGGCCGTCGACATCGAAGATCGGGTGGGGAACCAGGCGGATGATCAGGTACAGGTCGCCATTCGGCCCGCCATCGATACCCGGCGCGCCCTGGCCCTTGAGCCGGATGCGCTCGCCGTCGGCGACACCGGCGGGAATCCTGACGTGGAGACTCTTGGGCCGGTCGATGCGCCGGCCGTGCTCGTCGAAGCCGGGCACCGCATAATCGAGCGGCTTGCGCTGCTCGGCAAGGGTCTCCTCGAGGAACAGCGGTATTTCCAACTCGATGTCGCGCCCTCGCCGCGGCGGGGGCGCATGATGGCTAGCGCCCGGCCGGGCGCCGAAGATCGACTCGAAGAAGTCGGAAAAATCGCCGCCGAAATGCTCGTGCGCCCCGGAGAAGCCCTCCGCTCGCTGCCAGCCCGGCGGCATCTCGAACTGCTCGCCGGCGCGGCCGTACTGGCGCACCCGGTCGTACTCGGCGCGCTTCTCCGCATTGCTCAGCACCTCGTAGGCCTCGGCCACCTCCTTGAACCTGTTTTCCGCCCCGGCCTCCTTGTTCATGTCCGGGTGGTACTTGCGCGCCAGCCGGCGGTAGGCCGTCTTGATCGTCTTCGCGTCGGCGCCGGGCTCCACGCCGAGAATCGCGTAATAGTCCTTGAACTCCATGGAAACTCCCCTGGTTGCGGGTCTTTTTCAGTCTAGGCGCGTCGCCGGGGCCGGGCGATCGATGCGGATAACGATTGTAGGCGGGCAAAACCTCCCCGCCGCCCGCCTACAGACATAGGTCAAGTTTCTGCAATGTCCTCTTGCGTCATAGTGTCGCAACCTTATATATAGGAGACTATTGAAAGGCTTATGCATCTAGGAGGGGTCGATGATCATCAATCCGATTGTTTCCATTGCCTTGGTCGTGGTTCTTCTGGGGTTTTCCGTGTACCTGGCGACCTGGCCGCGACGTTCCGGCTCCATGCTGGATGCGCTCGACGACGACATGCCGCTCGTTGAAATGAACGGCTCCAGCCGGATCGAGTGCGAACAGTCTCTGGTGCCGCATCAGAAAAAGCGGGGGCTATGCGTGTGAGAGCGCCGGCGCGGCATGGGACTCTTCCGCCGCGCCTCTCGGCTTTTCGAGCGGAGTAGCCTCCTCTCCGGGCGCTTGCCGATGCCTGGCGAAACGAATGAGGCGCCGTTCCCCAGAGCGCTCCCTGCGCAGGGAAGCCGCGAACCGTTCTCCACAGGAAGCCGGCCGGGCCTACGGTTACGCCCGGCAGGCTTCCCGCCCGTCCGCGGGCGAACTTACGCCCAGCATCTTCGCGATATCCGCCTCGTCATAAGTCAGGGAAATGGCCTGATCGTCGCCACCGATCCTGTTGGAATTCTTCAGGCCGATCCTCTGGGTGCCGGGCACCAGCGGAAAATGGTTCACATCGTTGGATATCTGCCGGACTTCGTAACCTTGCCTGACGGCATTGGCATGCAGCCAGACGTCGTCATGCCTGGGACAACAGGCCATGAAGGCAGTCCCCGCTTCCTTCAAACGCCGCAGGAAAGCGGCGGGGTAGACGACTCCACCGACACCGAGGGCGAAATTTTGCAAATCGGCCTTTTCTTCCAGGCAGAAACGCCAATTCAGGTAGGGCTCGATCCGCTCGTTGGTTATCTGTACGCGCAGGGCCTTGTAAGCGACAACGGTTTTCGGCGTGGCCTCGTGTTCTTCATGCAGTCTTTTCAGCCAGGTTGGCGGATAAAAGGAGTCGTCGTCGGCCGTCACCAGAGGCCCCTCGATTTCCTCGTATTTGATGAATGGATAATATTTGGTATGCGGCCCGTAATTGTCGCACATGCGAATCTCCAGCCCTCTTTTCCGAAGCCTTTGCAAGGACTTTGGCAGGTCATCGAAGATTCGTGCGTCGTCGAGCCAGAGAATAATCCTGCCGGGCTTTTCAATGCCGGCCGCTATCGACTCTATCGCCAGATAGACCCGTTCGGTTCGCGTCGAATGACTGGTGAGCGAGACGGTCACGCCACCTTTCGCACAGACCGGGTCCGAAGAAAATCTGTTTCTCAGGAAAAACTTGCAGGCAAGCAGTAGCCTTTCAATCTTCTTGATGGATTTGTTCCGTTTCCTTGTTGTTTTTCCCGCCGGATGTGAAAACACTGAAAAGCCTCCGCTCATAAAACAGGATCCGGTATGACGCCATGGTCCCGGACTATCAACTCCCGAAACCGGAGCGCGTCCTGTTCATGACCGTGCCAGACGGCACAAAGGCCCGAAGATCCATATGACCATATCTTATAGATAGTCGCCTGGATTGCACATAACCTTGCCGAACGAACGGAGTCGGACGGTGGCTCTGGCCGAACGGCAGAAAGCAACGGGAAAAGTCGGTGAAGATACAGCCATGAAAACATTGGAATCCGATATCATGCCGAAATGATCCGGACACGCCAGTGAAAAGCCCGTTGATCGAGGTGAGCGGCAATCGGTTCTCGTTGAACATGCCATTGGCGTTTGAAACACGCGGCGAGAATCACGGACGTCTCAAGCGCCTGCCTCACAAGTCCGGGCTGATCCGATATGTAGCAGCATGATCACCTTAAAAGACCTGTAAAAAAATCGATGAAATTATCCATCTTAATAGTTGCATATGATTGCTCGATGGAGAATTCCGCAACGCTCACCTCCATCCTGGCCTCGAAGCTCGGATTCGACGGGGCCCGCTTATGCTTCTGGAACAACGGACCTCACTATATGAATCCGCTTCCCGGAACCCTCGCGGCACTCGCAGAGCAGTCCCTTGAGGTAAGCATCAGGCAGACCTGCCAGAATGCACCGCTGAGCTGGATATACAATTATTTCATAAAGAATTTTCCAGGCGACCAATACATAATACTTGACCATGACTCGACATTATCCAATGAATACCTTCAGCATCTCCTGGCGAGGAAAAAGACCGTCCTAGGAATACCAACCATCCTTGTCGAAGGAGAACCTCAATACCCACGCGCCAATCGTCGTTTCTCGCTCGGTCCCTATACGAATCGAGACGATGTTTTCTCGATAGGAAGCGGCTTGCTGCTAAGCCATAAAGCGACGCGATGTATCGAGAATGCATATGGGAATATATTCGACGACAATTTTGCCCTGTATGGAGTCGACATATCCTTCTTCAAACGAATCCAAAAGCTCGGACTCACCGAAAAGCTCGAACCCCTCCCCGGCTTCGAACATTCTCTGTCCAGACTGAAACCCGAAACGAAAGAGCTGAAGCACTTTAGGCGAGTCGAAAAAAGCTACTATTTCGGCCTGATGCTGCGACATTATCCATCCCTCAGACGATTACGCATTTTACTCAAGCAGCTATTACGACTTCCTCTTGGTAGAAATAAGCTCCTCTTTACGAAGGCGTTCAAAGCTTTCCTCACGGGCCAGCACGAAAGATGCAGGCTGCCTCCATTGGAAAAGCTGATCCATTAAAAAGCTTGCTTCAAAACAAGTGGCGAACGGCCCGATCCTGCTTTCGACGAAACGAGTCCGCGAAAAAGCCGTTCCCTCTTTTCGAAAGCAACGGCTTTTCTCGACTCACTCGGGCTATGCGAGAATCTTACTTCCTAGCTTCCCGAACTCCCCCAGCCAACTCCCGACACAAGCCCAATACATCCCCCACCGCCTGCTCCTTCGAGCCGGCCTTAGCAATGCGGTCGACCAATGCAGAGCCTACCACCACGCCTTCGGCAAGGCGGGCGACGCTGGCCGCGTGTTCCGGGCTGCGGATGCCGAAGCCGATGCACAGCGGCAGGTCGGTGTGGCGGCGCAGGCGGGCGACGGCCTGTTCGACGTGCTCCAGGGACGCGGCGTGGGCGCCGGTGACGCCGGCCACTGAGACGTAGTAGACGAAGCCGGAACTGCCGGCGAGCACCTTGGGCAGGCGCTTGTCGTTGGTGGTCGGGGTGGTCAGGCGGATGAAATCCAGGCCCGCCGCCTGTGCCGGGTCGCAGAGGTCCTCGTTATGCTCCGGCGGCAGGTCGACGACGATCAGACCGTCGACGCCGGCCTCCCTGGCCTCAGCGACGAAGCGCTCGACACCATAGTAGTGAATGGGGTTGAAGTAGCCCATCAGCACCAGCGGGGTGGTTCGATCGCCTTCGCGGAAAGCGCGAACCATGCGCAGGGTCTTGACCAGATCCTGGCCGGCGCCAAGGGCGCGGATGTTGGCCAATTGGATCGCCGGGCCGTCGGCCATCGGGTCGGTGAAGGGCATGCCCAGCTCGATCACGTCGGCGCCGGCCTCCGGCAAGCCCTTGAGGATGGCGAGAGAGGTTTCGTAGTCCGGGTCGCCGGCGGTGACGAAAGTGATCAGGGCGGCGCGGTCGGCTTGCTTCAGTTCGGCGAAGCGGGTCTGCAGGCGGCTCATGCGTGCTTCTCCTGTTTTTCCTGCATGTGATGCATCACGGTCTGCATGTCCTTGTCGCCGCGGCCAGAGAGGTTGACCACCATCAGGTGGTCTTTCGGAAGCCTGGGCGCGCGCTTGAACACTTCGGCCAGGGCATGGGACGACTCCAACGCCGGGATGATGCCCTCCAGGCGGCAGCAGGTATGGAAGGCCTGCAGCGCTTCATGGTCGGTGATCGAGCTGTACTCGACGCGGCCGATGTCGTGTAGCCAGGCATGTTCCGGGCCGATGCCAGGGTAGTCGAGGCCGGCGGAAATCGAGTGGGCGTCGATGATCTGACCGTCGGCGTCCTGCAGCAGGAAGGTGCGGTTGCCATGCAACACGCCGGGCACGCCGCCGTTCAGGCTGGCCGCGTGCTTGCCGGTCTCGATGCCGTGGCCGGCGGCCTCGACGCCGACGATCTTCACGCCCGGCTCGTCGAGGAAGGGGTGGAACAGGCCCATGGCGTTGGAGCCGCCGCCGATGCAGGCGACTAGCGAGTCGGGCAGGCGCCCTTCCTTCTCGATCAGTTGTTCGCGGGTTTCCTTGCCGATTACTGCCTGGAAATCGCGGACCATCGCCGGGTACGGATGCGGGCCGGCCACAGTGCCGATCAGGTAGAAAGTGGTCTCGACATTAGTCACCCAGTCGCGTAGGGCCTCGTTCATGGCGTCCTTGAGGGTGCCGGTGCCGGCGGTGACCGGGACCACCTCGGCGCCAAGAAGCTTCATGCGGAAAACGTTGGCCTGCTGGCGATCGATGTCGGTGGTGCCCATGTAGATCACGCACTTGAGGCCGAAGCGCGCGGCTACGGTGGCGGTGGCCACGCCGTGCATGCCGGCGCCGGTCTCGGCGATGATGCGCTGCTTGCCCATGCGCCGGGCCAGCAGGATTTGCCCGATGCAGTTGTTGATCTTGTGCGCGCCGGTGTGGTTCAGCTCTTCGCGCTTGAGGTAGATCTTCGCGCCGCCGCAGTGCTCGGTCAGGCGCTCGGCAAAATACAGCGGGCTCGGCCGGCCGACGTAGTCGCGCTGGAAGTAGGCCAGTTCTTCGAGGAAGGCCGGATCAACCTTGGCCCTCTCGTATTCCTCGGCCAGGTCGAGGATTAGCGGCATCAGGGTTTCGGCGACGTACTGGCCGCCGAAACGGCCGAACAGGCCTTTTTCGTCGGGGCCGGTGCGGTAGGAAGTCTCGGTCATGGGTGCTCCCGGAGTGTGCAAAGGGGCAGGTCGGCGCGTTTTGCAGTTCACCTGCGATGCTCACACGTTAGCCAATGGCACCCCTGCCGAAAAGCGATAAGATCAACTGAATACGTCAAGAAAACTCACCGATCATGCACCCCGACCTGCCCTCCCTGAACGCCCTGCGCGCCTTCGAGGCCGCCGCCCGCCTGCGGAGCATCAAGCAGGCAGCTAAGGAACTGTACGTCACCCACGGGGCGGTCAGCCGGCAAGTCCGCGCCCTGGAAGAGGAACTGGGGGTGGCCCTGTTCGCCAAGGAAGGGCGAGGCATAAAACTCACTGATGCCGGCATTCTGCTACGGGACGCCGCCGGCGACGCCTTCGCCCGTCTGGATGGCGCCTGCGCCGAGCTGAAGCGACGCAGCGAGGAAGCGCCCTTCGTGCTCGGCTGTCCGGGGAGCTTGCTGGCACGCTGGTTCATTCCGCGCCTGGATCGCCTCAACCGTACGCTGCCGGAGCTACGCCTGCAGCTCTCCGCCAGCGAGGGCGAGCTGGACCCGCGCCGCCCGGGCCTGGATGCCACCCTGCTGTTCGCCGAGCCGCCATGGCCGGCCGACATGCGGGTCTTCGAGTTGGCCGCCGAGCGCATCGGTCCGGTGCTCAGCCCACGCCATCCGCGTTTCGCCGCACTGCGCCAGGCGCCGCCGCAGGCGCTGCTCGGCGAAGCCCTGCTGTATACCGCTTCGCGCCCACAGGCCTGGCCGCAGTGGACGAGCGCACAGGGACTGGAACCGGCGCGACTGCACTTCGGCCAGGGTTTCGAACACCTCTATTACCTGCTGGAGGCCGCCGTGGCCGGCCTCGGCGTGGCCATCGCCCCCGAACCGCTGGTGGCCGACGAATTGGCCGCTGGCCGCCTAGCCGCGCCCTGGGGCTTCGTCGAAACCCGTGCGCGACTAGCATTGTGGACACCGGCGCGCGGAGCCGACCGCCGTGCCGAAGCGCTGGCGCGCTGGCTGCGCGACGAATTGACGGAAATACCCTCTTGAGGGCTCGCTCACACTCCTCACCAGCCCGCCTAGATGCCCCACGGGATCGTGAACGGATGCTTAGAGCGCTTTCATCCTGATCGACCATGACCGCACCCATCCGGGTGTCGGTGTCGCGGCTGCCGTCGCGGCGGCGCTCGCCGCGCCGCGCTGGCCGACCGAACGGTGCGCCGGTGGCTGAACTCTCGCCTCTCCGACGTGCCTCATCTAATGGGGCAGGCACCTGGGCCGGCCCCGCCCATCCTTCTCCAGGAGGCCCACATGTCCGACCATCACACCTACAAGAAGATCGAAATCATCGGCTCTTCGCGCAGCAGCATCGAGGATGCCATCGGCAATGCCCTCGCCGAGGCGTCGAAAACACTCGACTATCTGGAATGGTTCGAAGTGGTCGAGATCCGCGGCCACCTAGAAAACGGCGCGGTCGGCCACTATCAGGTCACCCTGAAGGTCGGCTTTCGCCTGGCCGACAGTTGAGCGTCCACCGGCGCCGCCTTTCGCTTTAGTCTCTGCCTTTTCCCGACGGGCGGGTTCCGGGGACGACTTGAGGAAACCTCCATGCCACGACTGGCCGACACCGCGCTTTCCATTCTCGACCTGGCGCCGATCCGCGACGACGGTGGGCCAGCCCAGGCCCTGCAGAATTCCCTGGCCCTGGCCCAGCATGCCGAGGTCCTAGGCTTTACCCGCTTCTGGGTAGCCGAACACCACAACATGGACGGTATCGCCTGCTCCGCCACCGCCGTGCTGATCGGCTATCTGGCGGCGGGCACCCATCACATCCGCGTCGGCGCCGGCGGCATCATGCTGCCTAACCATGCGCCGCTGGTAATCGCCGAGCAGTTCGGCACCCTCGCCACCCTTTATCCGGGACGCATCGACCTCGGCCTTGGCCGCGCGCCGGGAACCGACCCCTACACCGCTCACGCCTTGCGCCGCGCCCGCCTGGGCAGCGACGAGGAATTCCCGGCGGACGTCGAGGAACTGCAGACCCTGCTCGGTCCGGCACGTCCCGACCAGCGGGTGATCGCCGTGCCGGGAGCCGGCACCGAGGTGCCGATCTGGCTGCTCGGCTCCAGCCTGTTCACTGCCCGCCTGGCGGCGCGCAAAGGTCTGCCCTACGCCTTCGCCTCGCACTTCGCGCCGCGCTACATGCACGAGGCGATCCGCCTCTACCGCGACAATTTCCAACCCTCGGCGGTGCTCGACAAACCCTATGTGATGCTTGGCGTGCCGCTGGTCGCCGCGCCCAGCGACGAGGAGGCGGAATTCCTCGCCACCACCGCCCTCCAGCGCGCCCTGGCGCTGGTCCGCGGCGAGAGCCGAGTACTGCGACCGCCAGTGGAATCGATGGCCGGCCGCTGGCAGCCGCACGAGCAGGCGGCGGTTGGCGACTTCCTCGGCCTGGCGGTGATCGGCGGCCCGGAAAAGGTCCGCGCGCGCCTAAACGTGCTGCTCGAGCAGACCGGTGCCGACGAGTTGATCTTCACCGGCGACATCTACGATCCGGACGCCCGCCTGCGCTCGTTCGAAATCCTCGCTGGGCTGCGCTGCGGGGGCTCGCTTCCTCCGGAATCCCGCGAATAAAAAAAGGGAGTCTCACGACTCCCCAAACCGCTTTTCAAATCTTTAGAAACCGCGACTCAACCCTCGATTTCCACCAACACTTCACCGGGGTTGACGCGGTCGCCCTTGGCGACGTGGATGGCTTTGACCGTGCCGGCGATCGGTGCCTGTACCTCGGTCTCCATCTTCATCGCCTCGGTGATCAGTACTGGCTGGCCGGCTTTGACCACATCGCCCTCCTTGACCAGGACGTCGACGATGTTGCCCGGCATGCTGGTGCTGAGGTCACCCGGCGCGCCGGCCTGCTTGCGTTTGCCGGAGCCGCCGGCGACAAACTCGTTGAGCGGCTCGAACACCACCTCTTCCGGCATGCCGTCGATGGACAAATAGAAGTGGCGCTTGCCCTCGCCCTTGAGGCCGACGCCGGTGATGTCCACCCGGTAGGTCTCGCCATGTACGTCAATGAGGAATTCGGTGGGCACGCCCTCGCTGGCCGGACCAGCGCCCGCGGTGGGAATCGGCAGCAGCGGCTCGGGTACCAGGGTGCCGGCCTTGCGCTCCTCGAGGAACTTGCGGCCGATGTCGGGGAACATGGCGTAGGTCAGCACGTCCTCTTCGCTCTGCGCCAGCTCGCCAATTTCCGCGCGCAGCTTGGTCATTTCCGGTTTGAGCAGGTCGGCTGGACGCACGTCGATGACCTCCTCGTTGCCAATCGCCTGGAAGCGCAGGCGCTCGTTGACCACGCCCGGCGCCTTGCCGTAGCGGCCCTGCAGGTAGAGCTTGACCTCGTTGGTGATGGTCTTGTAGCGCTCGCCGGCGAGCACGTTGAACACCGCCTGGGTACCGACGATCTGCGAGGTAGGAGTGACCAGCGGCGGGTAACCGAGGTCGGCGCGCACCTTCGGGATCTCCTCGAACACCTCGTCGATGCGGTGCAGGGCGCCCTGCTCCTTCAACTGGTTGGCCAGGTTGGACATCATGCCGCCCGGCACCTGGTTGACCTGCACGCGGGTGTCGACGGCGGTAAACTCGCTTTCGAACTGGTGATAACGCTTGCGTACGGCGTAGAAGTACAGGCCGATCTCTTGCAGGAGCGCCAGATCCAGGCCGGTGTCGTACTGGCTGTCACGCAGGGCGGCGACCATCGACTCCGTGCCGGGGTGGCTGGTGCCCCAGGCGAAGCTGGAGATGGCGGTGTCGATGTGGTCGGCGCCGGCCTCAATGGCCTTGAGCTGGCACATGGCACCCAGGCCCGCGGTGTCGTGGGAATGGATGAACACCGGCAGGTCGATCTCGGCCTTCAGCGCGGCGACCAGTTCGGCGGTGGCGTAGGGTGTCAGCAGGCCGGCCATGTCCTTGATCGCCAGGGAGTCGACGCCCATCGCCTGCATAGCCTTGCCCTGCTCGACGAAGGCGGCGACGGTATGCACCGGGCTGGTGGTGTAGCAGATGGTGCCCTGGGCGTGCTTGCCGGCGGCCTTGACCGCGGCAATGGCCACCTGCAGGTTGCGCACGTCGTTCATCGCGTCGAAGACGCGGAACACGTCGATGCCGCTGACCGCCGCCTTAGCGACGAAAGCCTTGACCACGTCGTCGCTGTAGTGGCGATAACCGAGCAGGTTCTGCCCGCGCAGGAGCATCTGCAGGCGGGTATTGGGCAGCGCGGCGCGTAGCTGGCGCAGACGCTCCCACGGGTCCTCCTTGAGGAAGCGGATGCAGGCGTCGAAGGTGGCGCCGCCCCAGACCTCCAGCGACCAGTAGCCGACCTTGTCCAGCTTGTCGCAGATCGGCAGCATGTCCTCGAGGCGCATGCGGGTGGCGATCAGCGATTGGTGAGCGTCACGCAGGATGGTGTCGGTGACTGTGATCTTCTTCATTCGTCTGTTCCTCTTGAGCCTGCAGCCAGAGCGCAGCCGGGCTGGTGTTCATCAGAGCCCGGCATGGGCGGCGATGGCGGCGGCGATGGCGATGGCCAGTTCGCCAGGCCTGCGCTTGATCGAGTAGTCGAGCAGTTCCGGGTGTTCGTCGACGAAGCTGGTATTGAACTGCCCGCTGCGGAAATCCGGATTGCCGAGAATCTGCTGGTAATAGGGCGCGGTGGTCTTCACCCCCTGCACGCGCATGTCGTCCAGGGCGCGCAGGCCGCGGGCCAGGGCTTCTTCCCAGGTCAATGCCCAGACGATCAGCTTCAAGCACATCGAGTCGTAGTACGGCGGGATGGTGTAGCCGGTGTAGATAGCGGTGTCGGTGCGCACGCCGGGGCCGCCGGGAGCGTAATAGCGGGTGATCTTGCCGAAGCTCGGGAGGAAGTTGTTCTTCGGGTCCTCGGCGTTGATGCGGAACTGCAGGGCGTAGCCGCGGTGCTGGATGTCCTTCTGCTCGACGGATAGCGGCAGGCCCGAAGCGATGCGGATCTGCTCGCGGACGATGTCGATGCCGGTGATTTCCTCGGTGATGGTGTGCTCCACTTGAACCCGGGTGTTCATCTCCATGAAGTACACCTCGCCGTCGGCGAGCAAAAACTCCACGGTGCCGGCATTCTCGTAGCCCACCGCCTTCGCCGCGCGCACCGCCAGGTTGCCGATGTAGGCGCGCTGTTCGGGGGTCAGTTGGGGACTGGGGGCGATCTCGATCAGCTTCTGGTTGCGGCGCTGGATCGAGCAGTCGCGCTCGAACAGGTGTACCGTGTTGCCGAAGGAGTCGGCGAGCACCTGGGCTTCGATGTGCTTCGGATTGACGATGCACTTCTCGAGGAAGACTTCGGCGCTGCCGAAGGCCTTGGTGGCCTCGGAGATCACCCGCGGGTAGGCGCTCTCCAGCTCGGCGGCGCTGTTGCAGCGGCGGATGCCGCGGCCGCCGCCGCCGGAGGTGGCCTTGAGCATCACCGGGTAGCCGATGCGCTCGGCCTCGAGCAGCGCCTCGGCGAGGTCGGCGACGTTGCCTTCGGTGCCGGGAGTACAAGGCACGCCGGCGGCGATCATGCTGCGCCGCGCCTCGGTCTTGTCGCCCATGCGGCGGATCACGGACGCCGAAGGGCCGATGAATTTGATCCCACGCTCGGTGCAGATCTCGGCCAGTTCAGCGTTCTCGGAAAGGAAGCCGTAGCCGGGGTGCAGCGCATCGCAGCCGGTTTCCATCGCCAGGTTGACCAGTTTGCGAGGGTTCAGATAGCCGGCCAGCGGGTCCTCACCGATAAAGTACGCCTCGTCGGCACGCTTCACATGCAGGGCGTGGCGGTCGACTTCGGAGTAGATGGCCACCGAGCGGATGCCCATTTCGGCGCAGGCACGCACGATGCGGACGGCGATCTCGCCACGGTTGGCAATGAGGATTTTTTTTATCACGGAGGTCTCCCTCGGCTGAGCTAGCCAACTCGAACGGTCAGTCGGCAGGTGTGCTGACACCCTAGGCCGGGAGATCGATTAAGAAAAATGAATATTTGTTAGGTTAAGCATAAACTACAACTTATAGATCTACGAACAGCCACGAGTGGGAACGGTTTTTCCTGCCGGAAAACCATGTCTCGCCCTTCCGATTTGCCGAGGCCGCCATGCGTAAATCCCTGATGCGCCTGACCCTGCGCCAGTTGCGGGTATTTCGCGCGGTATGCGAGAGCCGCTCCTACAGCCGCGCCGCCGAGGAAATGGCACTGACCCAGCCGGCCGTCAGCCTGCAGATCCGCCAACTGGAGGAACTGGTCGGCCAGCCGCTGTTCGAGTACGTGGCCAAAAAGCTCTACCTGACACCGGCCGCCGAGGCGTTGCTGAAGGCCAGCGAGGACATCTTCGGCCGCCTGGAAAGCTTCGACATGCAGTTGTCGGATCTGCAGGGCTCGCTGCAGGGCCAGCTCAATCTAGCGGTAGAGTCCAGCGCCAAGTATCTGGTGCCGCACCTGTTCGCCGCCTTCCGCGCGCAATATCCGGAGGTCAGCCTGCAACTGGTAGTGGTCAATCACGCCCAGGCGGTGCGCCGCCTGTCGATAAGTCGCGACGACCTGCTGATCATGTCGCAGGTACCGAGTGAACTGGCGTTGAACTTTTATCCCTTCCTCAACAATCCGATCGTCGCCGTGGCGCCGCCCTGGCACCCTCTGTGCGCGCGGCCGAACTTGCGCTTGCAGGACCTGACGGATTTTCCGCTCTTGCTGCGCGAACCCGGCTCCGGCACCCGCCGCGCCGGCGAGGAGTACTGCCATCAGAAACGTGCGCATTTCGCCGAAACGCTGGAGATCGGTTCGACCGAGGCGCAGTTGCAGGCGGTGATCGCTGGCCTCGGTCTGGCTCTGCTGCCGCGCCACGCGGCGAGCCTGGAATTGGCCACCGGCCAGCTTTGCGAGCTGCCGGTGGAAGAATTACCGCTGTACCACAGTTGGTGCCTGGTGCATACCGAAGGTAAGCGGCTGAGCCCGGTGGCACGGGCGTTCGAGACCTTCATCCGCGCCGAGCGCGCAAAAATCAGCGCACTGGCCGAGCGTTTTTCTGGGAGATTGACGGAGAAACCGGCGGCAAGCTAACCGCGTGCAGATCAGGGAAATCGTCCAGCTCATACTGCAGTTGACGCTGCTCGTCGTAGCGCTCGATGGCCCGGCGAAAGTGCATCCGTCGCTCTTCCAGCCGCTTGCGACGAGCCTTCGAGTCCAGGGGGCTGAGGTAATACGCGTTTTCCGAGTGACGAAGCATGAGGGGCTCCCAGGCAGGGGTCGGGGACCTCAGGATCGCTGGTGGCCGGTGACGCCTTCACGGCAGGCGGATGACAATGTCGTGACCCGCGGTCGCCGCGCCGCTCACTCCTCGGCGGCGCGTACCGCCTTGGGCGACAGGCGCAGACTGCGCAGGCTGCGCTTGACGCTCTTCAGGTGATTGACCAGATCCGGCCCGCGGGCCATGGCCACGCCCATGGCCAGCACGTCGATCACCACCAGATGGGCGATGCGCGAGGTCAGGGGGGTGTAGACCTCGGTGTCCTCATGGACGTCGATCGCCACGCTGATGTCGGCCAGCTCGGCCAGCGGCGTCTGTCCGGGACATAGGGTGACGAGGGTGGCCCCGGTCTCGCGGACCAGGTTGGCGGTGATCAGGAGATCCTTGGAGCGCCCCGACTGGGAAATGCAGATCGCCACGTCGCCGGGCTTGAGGGTCACCGCCGACATGGCCTGCATGTGCGGGTCGGAATAGGCGGCGGCGGTGAGCAGCAGGCGGAAGAACTTGTGCTGGGCATCGATGGCTACCGCGCCGGAGGCGCCGAAGCCGTAGAACTCGATGCGCGGAGCTTTGGCGATGGCATCGATGGCGTGCTGCAAGGCCTCGGGATCGAGCCGCTCGCGCACCTCCATCAGGGTATGCAGGGTGGTGTCGAAAATCTTCAGGCTGAAGTCGACGACCGAATCATTCTTATGGATGGCGAACTGGCCGAAACTGGCGCCGGCGGCCAGGCTCTGCGCCAGCTTCAGCTTCAAGTCCTGGAAACCGGTACAGCCGATCGCCCGACAAAAGCGTACGATGGTCGGCTCGCTGACCCCGACCTCCTGGGCCAGACTGGCCATTGAACTGTGCATCGCCGAGGCCGGATCGAGCAACACATGATCGGCCACCTTGAGTTCCGACTTGCGCAGCAGGGCGCGGGATTGGGCAATATGCTGCAAGAGATTCACGGGGGCTGAACTCGGTTATGATCTGAAGTCGGGCTGTAGTTCACCTGTAGTTATACTACATGGAAAGCGTTCAGCCCATAGCCAAACGTGTTGGAGGCTGTTGTGATCCGTCCCTGCGACATGCTGGTTTTCGGCGGTACCGGCGATCTGGCGCTGCACAAACTGCTGCCGGCGCTCTACCACCTGCATCGCGACCGGCGCCTGCCGGCCGACATGCGTATCCTCGCGCTGGCCCGCAAGCCGCTGGATGCCGATGCCTATCGGACCCTGGCCGAACGGCATTGCCGGGCCAATGTGCCGCGGGCGAACCTCGACGCCAGCACCTGGCAGGCTTTCGCCGAGCGGATCGATTATTTCGCCATGGATGCCAGCCAGAGCGCCGATTATGGTCGCCTGGCCCGACACCTGGGCAACGCCTGCCAACGCGGCCGCGTCTACTACCTCGCCACGGCCCCTGGCCTGTTCGAGGATATCGCCGCGCACCTGGCCAATGCCGGCCTGGCCGGCAGCAATACGCGCATCGTGCTGGAAAAGCCCATCGGCCACTCGCTGGAGTCGGCGCTGGCGATCAACCAGGCGATCGGCCGGGTATTCCAAGAGTCCCAAATCTTCCGCATCGACCACTACCTGGGCAAGGAAACGGTGCAGAACCTGATGGCACTGCGCTTTGCCAACGCCCTGTTCGAACCGGTCTGGCGCTCCGGGCACATCGACCACGTGCAGATCAGTGTCTGTGAAACCCTCGGTGTGGAGAACCGCGGCGGCTATTACGACAAGGCCGGAGCGATGCGCGACATGCTGCAGAACCACCTGCTGCAACTGCTTTGCCTGGTTGCCATGGAGGCTCCGGTGCGTTTCGACGCCGAGGCGGTACGCAACGAGAAGGTGAAGATCCTCGAGGCGCTGAAACCCATCGCCGGCTTCGATGTGAAGGATCGCACCGTGCGCGGCCAGTATGCCGCCGGGAAGATCGGCGGACAGGAAGTACCGGCTTACTATTTCGAAAAAAACGTCGACAGCGACAGCGATACGGAAACCTTCGTCGCGGTGCATGCCGAAATCGACAACTGGCGCTGGGCCGGCGTGCCCTTCTACCTGCGCACCGGCAAACGCATGGCGAAAAAGAGTTCGGAGATCGTTATCCAATTCAAGCCGGTGCCACACCGGCTGTTCCAGGACGGCCAAGCCAACGGCCTGCTCATCAGTCTGCAGCCGGAGGAGTCGATCAGCCTGCAACTGATGGCCAAGAGTCCCGGCAAGGGCATGCACCTGGCGCCGGTCGAGCTGGATCTCAATCTGGCCCATGCCTTTCGCCAGAAGCGCCGCTGGGACGCCTACGAACGCCTGCTGCTGGACGTGATCGAGGGCGACTCCACTCTGTTCATGCGCCGCGACGAAGTGGAGGCCGCCTGGCGCTGGGTCGACCCGATCATCGGCGGCTGGCATGCCTATTATCAGCGGCCGCGCCCCTATCCCGCCGGCTCATGGGGACCGGAGCAGGCCCACAGCCTACTCGAACAGCAGGGCCACGCCTGGCACCGGTGAATCTTCGCCGGGGCTCAAACCCCGGCATCTGCCTCGCTCCCATCGTCCCCGGCCAGTCCCAGCCAGCGTGCCAGCACGTCGTGGGCCTCCTCGACCCCCTGGCGCTTGGGCGCCGAGAACAGTTGGATGCTCATGCCCTCGCCCCAGCCCTTGTGGATTTCCCGCCGGACCTTGAGCAGGGCGTTCTTCGCCGCGCCGAAGGCCAGCTTGTCAGCCTTGGTCAGCAGGATGTGCATGGGCATGCCACTGGCGTCGGCCCAGTCGAGCATCATCCGGTCAAAGTCGGTCAGCGGGTGGCGGATATCCATCAGTAGCACCACGCCGGCCAGGCTGCGACGGCTGCCTAGATAGGCCTCCAAATGGTGCTGCCAGTGCTGCTTGAGGGGGATCGGCACCTTGGCATAGCCGTAGCCGGGCAAGTCGACCAGGCGACACCGGTCGTCGAGACGGAAAAAATTCAGCAACTGGGTACGACCCGGCGTCTTCGAGGTGCGCGCGAGGTTGGCGTGGGTCAGGGTATTCAGCGCACTGGACTTGCCGGCATTGGAGCGCCCGGCGAAGGCGACCTCGAGACCGTCGTCGACAGGGCACTGGTCGACCCGGGCGGCGCTGAGCATGAAGGCGGCCTGCTGGCACAGGCCGAGAATCGGATTCTTGAAGGACATCGAGGAAGTTCCGCTGGGGTTGGCACGCACAGACTGCGGCGCCATGTCATTTCTGTTTCGGGGTCATGAGTATATAATGCTGCGGATTTTGTGTGCGCTTTGCCCCTGCCCCTGGGTAAGTGTTCACGGGAACGGTTTAAGACTGACCGTACGTTGACCGCACGGTGTTTGTTCCCTGCGGAAGGCCCGCTCCAGATGCCTGTTGCCCACCGCAGTGCCGTGATGCTGCCCTTGGCTGCCAACTGCCTAGTCGACTCTGGCCCGCAGGCGCGCATGGATGCATGGACAGCCACGCCGAAGCCGCCGGGAACTCCTCCACAGCCAGGCACATTGGTCGACAACAACACTTTTCTTGAGCCGTGATTTGGATTAGCTGATGAACAAAGCACTCGTGACTCTGCTGTTAACCCTGGGGATCACCGGCCTTGCCCACGCCGCGGGAGACGCCGCCGCCGGGCAAAACAAGGCGGCCGTCTGCGGCGCCTGCCACGGCCCGGACGGCAACAGCGCGGCCCCCAACTTCCCGAAACTGGCCGGCCAGGGCGAGCGCTATCTGCTCAAGCAGATGCAGGATATCAAGGCCGGCACCAAGCCGGGCGCTCCCGAAGGCAGCGGTCGCAAGGTTCTGGAAATGACCGGCATGCTCGACAACTTCAGCGACCAGGATCTGGCCGACCTCGCCGCCTACTTCACCTCGCAGAAACCGACCATCGGCGCAGCCGATCCGCAGTTGGTGAAAGCCGGTGAGACGCTCTACCGCGGCGGCAAGCTGGCCGAAGGCATGCCGGCCTGTACCGGTTGCCATTCGCCGAAAGGCGAGGGCAACGCCCCGGCCGCCTATCCGCGCCTGAGCGGCCAGCATGCCCAGTACGTCGCCAAGCAGCTCACCGACTTCCGCGAAGGCGCGCGCACTAACGATGGCGACAACATGATCATGCGCTCCATCGCCGCCAAGTTGAGCAACAAGGATATCGCTGCGATCTCCAGCTACATCCAGGGCCTGCACTGAGTCCGGCTCGTCGGCGTTGCGAAAAGGGCGGCCGATAGCCGCCCTTTTTCATTGGTCCTCCCCTTACAATAGGTCCAGCCGCTTCGCCCCTACGGGCCGGAGACCGTCCCGTACCGAAAGCCCCTCCAGCAATGCAAGGAGTCGTCACGCATGCGTAAACTGATCCTCGGCGCTATTCTCGCCGGCACCAGCCTGTTCGCCCTGGGTACTCAGGCGGAATCGCTCTCGCCTGCCGACATCAAGGTCGGTAAGCAGTATGTCGAGCTGCCGACCCATGTGCCGGTGGCACAGCCGGGCAAGATCGAGGTTGTGGAGCTGTTCTGGTATGGCTGTCCGCATTGCTATCAGTTCGAGCCGAGCATCAACGCCTGGGCCGGCAATCTGCCGGAAGACGTGAGCTTCCGGCGAGTCCCGGCCCTCTTCGGCGGCCTGTGGAACATCCATGGTCAGTTGTTTCTCACGCTGGAGGCGATGGGCGTCGAAACCAAGGTCCACACCGCGATCTTCGATGCCATCCACAAGGACGGCAAAAAGCTGGCGACACCCGAGGAAATGGCCGAGTTCCTCGCCGGTCACGGTATCGACAAGGATGCCTTCCTCAAGACCTACGGCTCCTTCAACGTGAAGAGCCAGATGGAAAAGGCGAAGAAACTGGCGATCGCCTACCAGATCTCCGGCGTTCCGGTCATGGTCGTCAACGGCAAGTATCGCTTCGATCTGGGCAGCGCTGGCGGCCCGGAGAACACCCTGCAAGTGGCCGACTACCTGATCGAACAGGAACGCAGCGGCCAGTGATGACGGGCGGGAGGAGCCATGCTGCGTCGACGTACGGTTGAACGCCAGGCCGCGGTGCGGCAACCGCGGACCAACCCGCAGTGCCACGATGCAAGCGAGTTGACTGGCGACGGTCGGCTGCGCTTGCTGAGTTTCAACATTCAGGTCGGTATCCGCACCGAGAATTACCGGCACTATCTGACCCGCAGTTGGCAACACCTGCTGCCACATGCCGGGCGCGCCGTGAATCTGCAGCGGATCGGCGCTCTGCTCGCCGACTTCGACCTGGTAGCCCTGCAGGAGGTCGACGGCGGCAGCCTGCGCTCCGACTATGTCAACCAGGTGGAACACCTCGCCCAGCTCGGCAACTTCCCCTACTGGTACCAGCAGCTCAACCGCAACCTCGGCCCGCTGGCCCAGCACAGCAACGGCCTGCTCAGCCGCCTACGGCCTTCCGGGCTGGAGGATCACCCATTGCCCGGCCCATCGGGACGCGGCGCGATACTCCTGCGGCTCGGCGAAGGAGCCGGTGCCTTGGCGGTGATCATGATGCATCTTGCCCTTGGCGCCCGGACGCGTACCCGCCAGCTCGCCTACATCCGCGAACTGGTCGGCGACTATCGCCACCTGGTACTGATGGGCGACATGAACACCCATGCCCGCGAACTGCTGGAATACTCGCCCCTGCGCGATCTCGGCCTGCTCGCCCCGCAGATCGAGGCGACCTTTCCCAGTTGGCGCCCCCAGCGCTGCATCGACCACATCCTGCTCAGCCCCAGCCTGACGCTGGAACGGGTACAGGTGCTGCCCCAACCAATCTCCGATCACCTGCCGGTAGCAGTGGAGATCCGCCTGCCCGAACACCGCGGGCACGGCACCCTGCCACTGCCCCGGTCCTGAGCGGATCGGCCTGGCGACCGACGCACAGGCGAAGGCAGCGAATCGCCATGTTTTTGCAATAATTCACCGGTGCACAGGGCCCATATACCAGAGCTCACCGAACCTTCGATCCTTGCCGGAAACGCCCGAACTCCATGAAGTCGCTTGCCCTTCTTTTGATCCTTGCCCTGCTGGCCGGCTGCGCCGCCGGCCCACGGATCGATACCCGCTACAGCTCGCGCGGCCAGGACAGCCGCGTCCAGTACATTGTTCTGCATTATACCTCGGAGGGTCTGCCAGGTTCGCTGCGCCAGCTCACCCAAGGCGAGGTCAGCAGCCACTATCTGATCGATGCCGAGCCCGCGACCATCTACCGTCTAGTGGAGGAGAACCGCCGCGCCTGGCATGCCGGAAACAGCCAGTGGCACGGCAGAACCTGGCTGAACGCCAGCAGCATTGGCATCGAGCTGGTCAATCCCGGCTATCTGGACACGCCCAACGGGCGTCTTTGGTATCCCTACCCGGCGAAGCAGATCGATGCGCTGATCGTTCTCCTCAAGGACATCGTCAAGCGTCACGCACTGGGACCGGAGGCGATAGTCGGCCACAGCGATATCGCCCCGCTGCGCAAGGTCGATCCGGGACCTCTGTTTCCGTGGAAGCGCCTGGCCGAGGCCGGACTCATCGTCTGGCCGGATGCGCGCCGGGTAGCCGAGCTGCAGACGCGCTACGCCATTCGCCTGCCGGATGTCGCCTGGTTCCAGGAACAGTTGGCCCGACACGGCTATGCCCTGGAACGGCATGGCGTGCTCGATGCCGCGACGCGGCGGGTCATTGCCGCATTCCAGATGAAATACCGGCCGGCCCGCTTCGATGGCGAGCCGGACGCCGAAACCGCGGCCCTGCTGGCCACCCTGAACGAAACGGGGTGAGGAAAACGGGCGGCAGGCGACAGAGGCCTATTACTCAGGGCTCAACTCCTTCGAGGAGGCGACGCAAGGTGAAGGCACCGTGAAGCTCGCCAAGGGCGAAGCTTCGCGCCCGGTCCTGCGGATAACGCTCGTCCAGGATATCGAGCAGGGCCCTGTCGATGTTCTCACCATGACAGGCCAGGAAAAATTCCCCGATGGAAATGGCCTGCATGTAGCGATACTCGCCGTCGACCACTTCAGCATGGCTCAGGCCGGCGGCGGGCTACCCTGCAGCGGCGGCTGCGGAAAAGCGCTTTAGACCCCGACGCTCCCAGGCATCCGGACGGTTAGCCGGATTGCGCACCTTGAGAGCGGTTCGCTCGGCCGTCCAGGGCTTTCGGCTGTGCTTCCCGGCGATGGCCGGTGCCTGGCTCTGGCAGGCTCGCATCGCGCTCTGCGGTCCGCCTTCGGCCAACGCCTGCCCGAGGGTATCCTGCAGCGCTTGGGCGAAGGGCGGTATCAGGGCACGCGCCTCGGCCTCGAATCCCTGTAGGCCAGCAAGCGAAACCCCACTGGCGAACAGCAGGGTCAGAGCGGCGGGAAAACGCATGGCTACTTCCATATATGCTGACGGAAAAACATCAATGAAGATGGAACGAAGGACTGCCGGCTTCCAAAGGCCTCATCCTCATGCTTGAAAACATTTTACAAATAAATATATTGTTTGACCAAGCGATCTTGCGAAGGAGCGATGCGATGCACATCGACTGGGCGCACTTCACCCCTTGGACGGCACTGGCCGGCGGTGCGCTGATCGGCCTTGCCACCACCCTGTTCGTGGTGCTGAACGGACGAATCGCCGGGATCAGCGGCCTGCTCGGCAGCCTGCTGCAGCGTGACTCGGATGGCCGCGACGAAAAAGCGCTGTTTCTTCTCGGCCTGCTGGCGGCACCACTGCTTTGGAGCCTGTTCGGCGCCCTGCCGAAGGCCGAATTCCGAACCGGCTGGTTCGGCCTGGCGATCGCAGGAGCGCTGGTCGGCTTCGGTAGCCGCTACGGTTCCGGCTGTACCAGCGGGCATGGTGTCTGCGGGATTTCTCGCCTGTCGCCACGCTCCATGGCCGCGACCCTGGTCTTCATGAGCGGCGGATTCGCTACTGTCTTCGTCCTGCGTCACCTATGGGGAGGTTGAATATGCGCAGACTGACCGCACTGCTCGCCGGACTGCTCTTCGGCATCGGCCTGTTGCTGGCCGGCATGAGCAATCCGGCCAAGGTACTGGGTTTTCTCGATCTGGCCGGCTCCTGGGACCCTTCGCTGGCATTGGTGATGGCTAGCGCCATCGGCGTCGCTCTGCTGCCTTTCGGCTGGGCCAAGCGCCAACAGCGCTCATTGTTGAACGCGCCCATGCAACTGCCGCAGAAACGCGGGCTGGACCACCGGCTGATCGGTGGCAGCCTGACGTTCGGCATCGGCTGGGGCATCGCCGGCGTCTGTCCGGGTCCGGCCTTGACCCTGCTATCCGGCGGTTACTGGCAGGGCCTGATCTTCGTGCTCGCCATGCTCGGCGGCATGGGACTGTTCAGCGTCTTGGAGGGTCGACGCAATTTTTGACCATCGAACAGGAAGCCCGCGTACCCCACGCATGCTCGTCGACCTATCTTCGCCGGCAAGCAGCTTTCTTCAATATGCGCTCGACCTACACTGGATGGGCATCAGCAAGTGTGGAAAGCGCGGCCGACATCGGACGCGCCCTCCGCCAGGCTTTCGCATCGTGCCCCCCTTAATATGGATTTCTCTTGCCGAAGGACAGCCCATGAACACCCGTGTAGAAGCCTTCTTCGATCCCGCCACCTGCACATACAGCTATGTGGTGAGCGACCCGATCAGCCGGCAATGTGCCCTGATCGATGCCGTACTGGACTATGAGCCCGCCTCCGGGCACATCGACCACGGTTCCGCCGACCGCCTGATTGCCCATGTCCGTACTCAGGAGCTGGAAGTGCGCTGGATTCTGGAAACCCATGTTCATGCCGACCACCTGAGCGCCGCCGCATACCTTAAGCGGCAGCTCGGTGGCAAACTCGGTATCGGCGAACACGTCACCCAGATCCAGAAAACCTTCGGCAAGCTGTTCAACGCCGGCGAGGAGTTCGCCCGCGACGGCAGCCAGTTCGACCACCTGTTCCACGACGACGAAAGGTTCCGGCTCGGCGACCTCCAGGTTCATGTCCTCCACACCCCCGGACATACCCCGGCCTGCATCACCTACCTGATCGGCGATGCCGCTTTCGTCGGCGATACCCTGTTCATGCCCGACTATGGTACTGCCCGCTGTGATTTTCCCGGCGGAGACGCACGTACCCTGTATCGCTCGATCCAGCGGCTCTACCGGCTGCCGGACGAAACCCGGGTGTTCGTCTGCCACGATTACAAAGCGCCGGGACGTACCGAGTTTCTCCACGAAACCAGCATAAGCGAGGAGCGCCGGCACAACATTCATGTGCATCAGAACATCGACGAGGAAGTCTTCGTGGCGGTACGCAACGCGAAGGATGCGACTCTCGCCATGCCAGCCCTGATCCTTCCTGCCGTGCAGGTCAATATGCGCGCCGGAGAACTCCCACCGGCCGAGGACAACGGCATTCGCTACCTGAGGATCCCGCTGAACGCACTCTGAGCCGGCTCTCGTCGTCGGGCCGCCGGATTTCCACGATGGTCAGGGGGAAAAGGAATCTGGACGGCCAGAGACTGGCCGCCCAGCTCGAACTCTGGCGCAGAGGGCGTAGAGCTCGAGCGCAACACCGAATCAGAAGGCGTGGCTGTAATAAGCCGAGAAGGACTCGATGCCGTCGTTGGGCTGTTTGATGCCGGCGTTGGAGTAGTGAACCGCTCGGATGCCGACTTTTTGGCCACCCGCGAACTTGATACCGGCGCCGATGCGATCCTCGAAGTTGAAGGAGGAACCCAACTGCTGCTCGCCCACGCGGGTCTTGGAGAAGAAGGCAACGCCGACGCCGAGTTCGAGGAACGGGGTGACGCTGCTGAAGCCGCTGAACTCGTAGGTGAACACCGGGCTAAACGACAGCGAATGCGCACCCGCGTAGTTATCGTTGCCGGAGCCGCCCTCCCAGTAGGTATAACCGGCATCCCAGTAACCCGTCACATAACCCAGGTCACTCTTCCACCATTGCTTTTCCCAGGGCAGGCCCAAGCTGAGGCGATAGGTCATATCACTCTGACTGGTGACGCCGACCGCAGCACCTACCTCGACAGCCTGTGCCACCCCCGCCGAACCCAGAAGGAGAACGGCGACTGCGGGCAATGACAGATATTTTCGCATTGAAACATCCTCTATTTGTTAGCAAGTACGATTATGCAGAACTCCTGGAAAGTCCGGACCTGCCTGGCCGGACGCAAATCTCCCGTCAGGCGACGGGCAAAACGAGTCTCGCAGAAAAGGCACGCGAGCATTGCATGCGACATCCGCACACAATGCGGCGGCGAGAGTTTCGCACGATAATGGCTCGAACTTGAATATTTATTCTATTGGATCGGCTCTTCACGGAGTGGCCAGAGCTTTCTTGTATTTCTCGTATTTGTCCGGAGACAGAGCGCTTCGCCCCAGCATGCCCTGGGCGAACTCCTTGATTTCGGCATCCGAATAGGCCCTGTGGGCTATCTGCGGCGGCGATCCACAGCCACTCAGCATGCACGGAACGAAGGCAAGCGCCATCCATAACGGAACGACCACCGATTTCATAGGTTCAACCTGCAAGTTGAGTGGTTGGATTTCCGCATCCGGCCTACGCCGTGACTCCATCCTTATCCAGGCGGATCGGAATGAAGTAGGAACTCGTGCTGCCACGCGCAGCGACAACCGGATTTATGAAAAGCCCGGAGATTCTAGAAGTCGTTGGAAGGACAAAAAACTAGGCATTCCAAAAAGTATCGTTACTTTATTCGCAACAATATATTGAGGATTTTCTTACAATCGTTGGAATTTTTGTCGGGAATGTCTGTTTTACATCAAGCCTTCCGCCTCGGCCAAAATAGGCCGGGGCGGTATTGAGCGAACGGAATTCGTCTAGCCGCAATGGACCTGTCTGATCACCAGGTGCTCGTCGACGTCCAGATTCAGACGCTTGGAATCGTAGTCCAGCGTTACGCTGTCCTGAGGACCGGTCACCCGCGCCCGCAGTGCTCCAGCACGACGCCGGGCCTCTTCGAGCAGGGCGGGGCTGGCGGTCTGGCCGACCAGATCCTGCACCGCGCTGTCGCTGCATCCCTGGCTGGAGACCGCAGGAACAGGTTCGGACTTGCCGGCGGAACTGCAACCGGTCAACAGCATTGCAAAGAGGAGGCTGAGGGGGACGTATCTCGAAATCATGTCTGCTCCTAAAGTAATGCAAGCCCGACAACCATATCATCCTTGAGGCTGCTGCCCCGGCCGCTGGCGATGGATGTCTTTCGTCGATAGCCGAAACCACGCAGGGCTCATAGCATCTCACCACGGTCGGCAGCCTCGGGGCGACGATCCCCGAACAGGGATGACACCAATACGTAGAATAGCGGCACCCAGAAGATCGCCAGCACCGTGGCGGTGAGCATGCCGCCGATCACCCCCGTACCGATGGCATGCTGGCTGCCGGCACCGGCACCGCTGGAGATGGCCAGCGGCACGACACCGAGGATGAATGCCAGAGAAGTCATGATGATCGGCCGCAGGCGCATGCGGCAGGCCTCCACTGCTGCCTCCGGGAGCGCCATGCCCTGCTCGTGCAGGTCCTTGGCGAACTCGACGATGAGGATCGCATTCTTCGCCGACAAGCCGACAGTGGTGAGCAGGCCCACCTGGAAGTAAACATCATTGGAGAGTCCGCGCAGGCTGGTGAAGCAAAGCGCGCCTACGACTCCTAGCGGCACGACCAGCATCACCGAGAAAGGAATCGACCAGCTTTCGTAGAGGGCCGCCAGGCAAAGGAAGACCACCAATAGCGAGAGTGCGTAGAGCACCGGCGCCTGGGATCCGGAAAGACGCTCTTCGTAAGACAGGCCGGTCCAAGCGTAACCGATACCCGGCGGCAATTCCTCGGCGATCCGCTCCACCTCGGCCATAGCCTCCCCGGAGCTGTAACCGGGTGCCGGCTCGCCGAGAATCTCCATCGCCGAGACGCCATTGTAACGGGCCAGTTTCGGCGGACCGTAGGTCCACTCGCCACTGGCGAAGGCACTGAAGGGCACCATGGTGCCAACCGCATTGCGCACGAACCACTTGCCGAGATCTTCGGGAGTCATGCGTGCCTTCGGCTCGCCCTGCAGATAGACCTTCTTCACCCGTCCCCGATCGATGAAATCGTTGACGTAACTAGCCCCCCAGGCGATGGAGATACTGCTGTTGATGTCCGCCAGGGGGACACCATAGGCACGGGCCAGTTCATCATCGATCAACAGGCGATACTGCGGCTCGTCGCGCAGACCATTGGCACGTACTCGGCTGAGCACGGGACTCTTTGCAGCACGGGCGAGAAACTGGTCGCGGGCTGCGCTCAACGCTTCGTGGCCGACGCCGGCGCGGTCCTGCAAAAAGACATCGAAGCCACTGGCGTTGCCCAACTCCATCACCGCCGGTGGGGCATAAGCGAAGGCCAAGGCGTCGCGGAACCCGGCAAAGCGCTGCTGAGCACGCTGGGCGAGGGCAAACACATTATCTTCTTCACTGGCCCGCTCGGCCCAAGGTTTCAATGAGATGAATGCCAAGCCGGAACTCTGCCCCCGGCCTGCAAAATTGAAGCCGGTGACGGTGAAAACCGAGTTGACCAGATGGCCCTCCTCCGTTAACAGGTAATTGCGCATTTCGTCCACCACCAGTTGGGTTCGCTCAGCGCTGGACCCCGAGGGGGTCTGCACTTGCGCGTAGAGCACGCCTTGATCCTCGTCGGGCAGGAAAGCGGTCGGTATACGGCTGAACAACCAAACCATGAGCACAACTATTGCAAAGTAGAGCAACAGATAAGGTAGTTTGCGGCCGAGCACCTGCCTGACACCACGCTCGTAACCTCGGACACTGCGCTCGAAGCTGCGGTTGAACCAGCCGAAGAAACCACGCCTCCGGTGATGCTCGCCTCTGCTCACGGGCTTGAGCAGAGTCGCACAGAGCGCCGGGGTAAAGATCAGCGCGACCAGTACCGATAGCGCCATGGCAGCGACGATGGTGATGGAGAACTGTCGATAGATTACCCCGGTCGAGCCACCGAAAAAGGCCATGGGTACGAACACTGCGGACAGCACCAAGGCAATGCCGACCAAGGCACCCTGGATCTGTCCCATCGACTTACGTGTGGCCTCCCGCGGTGGCAAGCCATCCTCGACCATGACCCGCTCGACGTTCTCGACTACTACGATGGCGTCGTCGACCAGCAGACCAATGGCCAGCACCATGGCGAACATAGTCAAGGTATTGATGGTGAAACCGAATGCGGCGAGCACACCGAAAGTGCCGAGCAGCACCACCGGGACCGCCAGGGTCGGAATCAGCGTGGCCCGGACGTTCTGCAGAAACAGGTACATCACCAGAAAGACCAGGACGATCGCCTCGCCGAGGGTTTTCACCACCTCCTCGATGGAGGCCGAAATCACCGGTGTAGTGTCATAGGGGTAGACGACTTTCACCCCCGGGGGGAAAAAAGGCTCCAGTTCGGCGAGGGTATCCCGCACCGCCTGGGCCGTTTCCAGTGCGTTGGCACCGGTCGCGAGCCTAATCGCTATTCCTGCGGCGGGTTGCCCATTGTAGGTCGAAGTGATGCTGTAATTCTCACCACCCAGCCCCACCTCGGCGACATCGCCCAGGCGCACCTGCGAGCCGTCGCCATTGACTTTAAGCAAGATGTTGCGAAACTGCTCGGCCGTCTGCAGGCGGGTCTTGCCGATGATCGTGGCACTGAGTTGCTGGCCAGGTACGGCCGGAAGACCACCGAACTGGCCGGAGGAAACCTGGACATTCTGGCTCTCGATTGCGTTGCGCACATCCACCGGAGTCAACTGGAAGTTGTTCAGGCGGACCGGGTCCAGCCAGATGCGCATGGCATATTGCGAGCCGAAGACCTGGAAATCACCCACGCCCTTGGCCCGGGAAAGGGGATCCTGAATATTGGAAACGATATAGTTAGCCAGATCGTTGCGGTCCATACTGCCATCTTCGGAAACGAAGCCAACGATCAAGAGAAAATTTCGCACCGACTTAGTCACTCGGATACCCTGCTGCTGAACCTCCTGTGGCAACAGCGGGGTGGCCAGTTGCAATTTGTTCTGAACCTGAACCTGGGCAATGTCCGCATCGGTACCGGGTTCGAAGGTGGCAGTGATGGTCATGTTGCCATCCGAATTGCTGTCCGAAGTGATGTAGCGCAGGTTGTCGATACCGTTGAGCTGCTGCTCGATCACTTGCACTACCGTATCCTGAACGGTCTGTGCCGAAGCGCCCGGATAGGTCACGGAAATGCTTACCGCCGGCGGAGCGATACTTGGATATTGATTGATTGGCAACCCAAGAATGGATAGCCCACCAGCTAACATGATCACCAAGGCAATCACCCAGGCAAAGATAGGGCGATCGATAAAAAATCCGGACATCGTGCTATCCCTTAGCGCAAGCCTTCTAGCCTGAAGGTTGCGTGGACGTCTCAGAGTTCTGCCTGACATTGCCGGCTGGCACTGCCTTTACCTCGACTCCCGGCTGAATGAACTGTAGCCCTTCAGTGATCAGCCGGTCGCCCGGTAGAAGTCCTTCGTTCACCAGCCAGCGATTACCGACGGCACGCTCTGCCTTGAGCGTCCGTAGCTCGACTTTGTTCTCTTTATTGACCACCATGGCGATGGCTTCACCTTTGGTATTGCGTGTCACGCCCTGCTGTGGCGCAAGAATTGCCTGGCTCTTCATCCCACGGAATAGGCGAGCATGCACGAACATCCCCGGCAGCAGTTCCCGGTCGGGATTCGGAAACACAGCCCGCAAGGTTACCGAACCGGTACTCTCGTCGACGGCAACTTCGGAAAACTCCAGCCGTCCCTCATGGATATATTCGCTGCCATCTTCCAACATCAGCCTTACCTTGGCCGTATTCTCTCCCGTTCTTTCCAGGCGACCGCTGGCTAGATCACGGCGTAACGCCAGCAATTCACGCGCCGGCTGAATGACATCCACGTAGATAGGGTCGAGTTGATGAATGGTTGCCATTACCTGAGCTTGGCCATTGCTAACCAGTGCACCTTCGGTTATGGCAGAGCGCCCGATACGACCAGAGATAGGCGCTAATACTCTGGTATAGCGAAGATCTATACGAGCCTTGTCTAAACCAGCTTTGGCCTGCAGATAGGCGGCTCGAGCCTCCTCATAAGCCTGTTGGCTCACAGCGCGACTCTCGATCAGTACGGCATAGCGTTCTGCAAGCGATCTGGTGGAGGCCAAACTAGCCTCTGCCTCTTTCAAGGCAGCCTCGTATACCGAGGCATCGATTTGATAAAGCTGCTGCCCACCTCTCACTTCGGTGCCTTCGATAAACAAGCGCTTCTGGATGATGCCGTCGACTTGAGGACGCACCTCCGCAACCCGGTAGGCAGCCGTACGGCCTGGTAACTCATGGGTCAGTACATAGGGTTGCGGCTCAAGCGTGACAACGCCCACCTCAAGCACCTGGTGCGGTGCTGGCGACTCCCGCTTGCAGCCGTTCGACAGCAGCGCCCCCAAAATAATGGCAGCCACTGCAGTAACAGGGGCTCGCCTCTTTGGCATTGGAGAAACCTCGCGCGTGGTGATCCCGACAGGTCTTGCCGACATACAAGCATAGATGCCACGAGGGAAGAGCACTGAACGGAACAGCGGCGCGCCGGGAGGGAAACGGCTGGGGCGCCACCCGACGGGCCTGCGGAGAGAGGCGCCCTTGGCGGGGCCGGCCTGCCGAGGCGGGAGTGCGCCCGGGGCGAGCAAAAACCCCCGGGCCGATGAGACGGTCCGGGGGTTCGCAAAAGGGGCTTGACGATGACCTACTCTCACATGGGGAAACCCCACACTACCATCGGCGAGGCGTCGTTTCACGGCTGAGTTCGGGATGGGATCAGGTGGTTCCAACGCTCTATGATCGTCAAGCAATTCGGTTGCCGCCGTGTCGAGGACACGACAGCCAATCGGGTCGGTGATAGCAGTAACCTGTTTCCGGCAATGTGCGGTCCAGCCAAATCTTCGGCCTGTCGGCTGCGCCCTCTGCAGGCCACCCTGCGGCGGACAACAGATTGTTTGGGCGTTATATGGTCAAGCCTCACGGGCCATTAGTATGGGTTAGCTCAACGCCTCACAACGCTTACACACCCCACCTATCAACGTCGTAGTCTGCGACGGCCCTTCAGGGAGCTCAAGGCCCCGGTGAGATCTCATCTTGAGGCGAGTTTCCCGCTTAGATGCTTTCAGCGGTTATCTCTTCCGAACGTAGCTACCCGGCAGTGCCACTGGCGTGACAACCGGAACACCAGAGGTTCGTCCAACCCGGTCCTCTCGTACTAAGGTCAGCCCCTCTCAAATCTCAAACGTCCACGGCAGATAGGGACCGAACTGTCTCACGACGTTCTAAACCCAGCTCGCGTACCACTTTAAATGGCGAACAGCCATACCCTTGGGACCGGCTTCAGCCCCAGGATGTGATGAGCCGACATCGAGGTGCCAAACACCGCCGTCGATATGAACTCTTGGGCGGTATCAGCCTGTTATCCCCGGAGTACCTTTTATCCGTTGAGCGATGGCCCTTCCATACAGAACCACCGGATCACTAAGACCTACTTTCGTACCTGCTCGACGTGTCTGTCTCGCAGTCAAGCGCGCTTTTGCCTTTATACTCTGCGCGTGATTTCCGACCACGCTGAGCGCACCTTCGTACTCCTCCGTTACGCTTTGGGAGGAGACCGCCCCAGTCAAACTGCCCACCATACACTGTCCTCGATCCGGATAACGGACCGGAGTTAGAACCTCAAGCATGCCAGGGTGGTATTTCAAGGATGGCTCCGGGGGAACTGGCGTCCCCCCTTCACAGCCTCCCACCTATCCTACACAAGCAGGCTCAAAGTCCAGTGCAAAGCTACAGTAAAGGTTCACGGGGTCTTTCCGTCTAGCCGCGGATACACTGCATCTTCACAGCGATTTCAATTTCACTGAGTCTCGGGTGGAGACAGCGCCGCCATCGTTACGCCATTCGTGCAGGTCGGAACTTACCCGACAAGGAATTTCGCTACCTTAGGACCGTTATAGTTACGGCCGCCGTTTACCGGGGCTTCGATCAAGAGCTTCGCTTGCGCTAACCCCATCAATTAACCTTCCGGCACCGGGCAGGCGTCACACCCTATACGTCCACTTTCGTGTTTGCAGAGTGCTGTGTTTTTAATAAACAGTCGCAGCGGCCTGGTATCTTCGACCGGCATGGGCTTACGGGGTAAACCCTTAACCCTCACCGGCGCACCTTCTCCCGAAGTTACGGTGCCATTTTGCCTAGTTCCTTCACCCGAGTTCTCTCAAGCGCCTTGGTATTCTCTACCCGACCACCTGTGTCGGTTTGGGGTACGGTTCCTGGTTACCTGAAGCTTAGAGGCTTTTCTTGGAAGCAGGGCATCAACCACTTCGCCTTCGTATAAGAAGGCTCGTCATCGGTTCTCGACCTTGACCACCCGGATTTGCCTGAGTGATCGGCCTACCGCCTTAAACTTGGACAACCAACGCCAAGCTGGCCTAGCCTTCTCCGTCCCCCCATCGCAGTAACCAGAAGTACGGGAATATTAACCCGTTTCCCATCGACTACGCTTTTCAGCCTCGCCTTAGGGGCCGACTCACCCTGCGTCGATTAACGTTGCGCAGGAACCCTTGGTCTTTCGGCGTGGGTGTTTTTCACACCCATTGTCGTTACTCATGTCAGCATTCGCACTTCTGATACCTCCAGCAAGCCTCTCGACTCACCTTCACAGGCGTACAGAACGCTCCTCTACCGCGCAGCTTGCGCTGCACCCGTAGCTTCGGTGCCTGGTTTGAGCCCCGTTACATCTTCCGCGCAGGCCGACTCGACTAGTGAGCTATTACGCTTTCTTTAAAGGGTGGCTGCTTCTAAGCCAACCTCCTAGCTGTCTAAGCCTTCCCACATCGTTTCCCACTTAACCAGGACTTTGGGACCTTAGCTGACGGTCTGGGTTGTTTCCCTTTTCACGACGGACGTTAGCACCCGCCGTGTGTCTCCCGTGCTGGCACTTGCCGGTATTCGGAGTTTGCATCGGTTTGGTAAGTCGGGATGACCCCCTAGCCGAAACAGTGCTCTACCCCCGGCAGTGATACACGAGGCGCTACCTAAATAGCTTTCGAGGAGAACCAGCTATCTCCGAGCTTGATTAGCCTTTCACTCCGATCCA
This sequence comes from Azorhizophilus paspali, assembly GCF_043587585.2. Classification (GTDB taxonomy): domain Bacteria; phylum Pseudomonadota; class Gammaproteobacteria; order Pseudomonadales; family Pseudomonadaceae; genus Azotobacter; species Azotobacter paspali. Next base: position 3,170 of record NZ_CP171449.1, on the reverse strand, counting down.
CAAGTCATCCGCTACCTTTTCAACGGGAGTCGGTTCGGTCCTCCAGTCAGTGTTACCTAACCTTCAACCTGCTCATGGATAGATCGCCCGGTTTCGGGTCTATACCCAGCGACTTGGCGCCCTATTAAGACTCGCTTTCGCTACGCCTCCCCTATACGGTTAAGCTTGCCACTGAATATAAGTCGCTGACCCATTATACAAAAGGTACGCAGTCACCCAACCAAGTGGGCTCCCACTGCTTGTACGCATACGGTTTCAGGATCTATTTCACTCCCCTCTCCGGGGTTCTTTTCGCCTTTCCCTCACGGTACTGGTTCACTATCGGTCAGTCAGGAGTATTTAGCCTTGGAGGATGGTCCCCCCATGTTCAGACAACGTTTCACGTGCGCCGTCCTACTCGATTTCATTGACCAGGGACTTTCGTGTACGGGGCTATCACCCGCTACGGCGGCCCTTTCCAGAGCCTTCCACTAATCCCTCGCCAACTTAAGGGCTGCTCCCCGTTCGCTCGCCACTACTAAGGGAATCTCGGTTGATTTCTGTTCCTCAGGGTACTTAGATGTTTCAGTTCCCCTGGTTCGCCTCTTGCCCCTATGGATTCAGGACAAGATACCCGGCTTGTGCCGGGTGGGTTTCCCCATTCAGAGATCGCCGGATCACGGGCCGTTTGCCGCCTCCCCGACGCTTATCGCAGGCTACCACGTCTTTCATCGCCTCTGACTGCCAAGGCATCCACCGTATGCGCTTCTTCACTTGACCATATAACCCCAAGCAATCTGTGGCCTCGCGGCCGTGCCTGGCTGGTGTGAAGACGACATTTGCCGAACATTTGCGCTTGAACTCGCACATTTGCCTTGACCGCGCCGACCGCAGTGAAACGAGCGGCGCGTCGTACTTCTATCACATACCCGAATTGTTAAAGAACGGTTCTGGCGCAAAGACCAGAAATCAGCATTCGCCCGATGGGAAATGCTCATTTCTAAGCTTTCAGCGATGGTGGTGGATGGTGGAGCCAAGGAGGATCGAACTCCTGACCTCCTGCGTGCAAAGCAGGCGCTCTCCCAGCTGAGCTATGGCCCCTCTTGCCTTGCGCGAGGTCGACACTGGCCACACCCCGTGACAATTGGTGGGTCTGGGCAGATTCGAACTGCCGACCTCACCCTTATCAGGGGTGCGCTCTAACCAACTGAGCTACAGACCCAATCGTCTCACTCTCGGGTCTAAACCCAATCGCTGTTTGCCAGGGAATCAAGCAATTCGTGTGGGTGCTTATGAGAAGCCGGATCTTCGATTAAGGAGGTGATCCAGCCGCAGGTTCCCCTACGGCTACCTTGTTACGACTTCACCCCAGTCATGAATCACTCCGTGGTAACCGTCCTCCCGAGGGTTAGACTAGCTACTTCTGGAGCAACCCACTCCCATGGTGTGACGGGCGGTGTGTACAAGGCCCGGGAACGTATTCACCGCGACATTCTGATTCGCGATTACTAGCGATTCCGACTTCACGCAGTCGAGTTGCAGACTGCGATCCGGACTACGATCGGTTTTCTGGGATTGGCTCCGCCTCGCGACTTGGCAACCCTTTGTACCGACCATTGTAGCACGTGTGTAGCCCTGGCCGTAAGGGCCATGATGACTTGACGTCATCCCCACCTTCCTCCGGTTTGTCACCGGCAGTCTCCTTAGAGTGCCCACCCGAGGTGCTGGTAACTAAGGACAAGGGTTGCGCTCGTTACGGGACTTAACCCAACATCTCACGACACGAGCTGACGACAGCCATGCAGCACCTGTCTCTGCGCTCCCGAAGGCACCGCTCCATCTCTGGAACGTTCGCAGGATGTCAAGGCCAGGTAAGGTTCTTCGCGTTGCTTCGAATTAAACCACATGCTCCACCGCTTGTGCGGGCCCCCGTCAATTCATTTGAGTTTTAACCTTGCGGCCGTACTCCCCAGGCGGTCGACTTAATGCGTTAGCTGCGCCACTAAGCTCTCAAGGAGCCCAACGGCTAGTCGACATCGTTTACGGCGTGGACTACCAGGGTATCTAATCCTGTTTGCTCCCCACGCTTTCGCACCTCAGTGTCAGTATCGGTCCAGGTGGTCGCCTTCGCCACTGGTGTTCCTTCCTATATCTACGCATTTCACCGCTACACAGGAAATTCCACCACCCTCTACCGTACTCTAGCCCAGTAGTTTTGGATGCGGTTCCCAGGTTGAGCCCGGGGCTTTCACATCCAACTTGCCGAACCACCTACGCGCGCTTTACGCCCAGTAATTCCGATTAACGCTTGCACCCTTCGTATTACCGCGGCTGCTGGCACGAAGTTAGCCGGTGCTTATTCTGTCGGTAACGTCAAGGCGCTTGGGTATTGACCGAGCGCCCTTCCTCCCAACTTAAAGTGCTTTACAATCCGAAGACCTTCTTCACACACGCGGCATGGCTGGATCAGGCTTTCGCCCATTGTCCAATATTCCCCACTGCTGCCTCCCGTAGGAGTCTGGACCGTGTCTCAGTTCCAGTGTGACTGATCATCCTCTCAGACCAGTTACGGATCGTCGCCTTGGTGGGCCTTTACCCCACCAACTAGCTAATCCGACCTAGGCTCATCTGTTAGCGTGAGGCCCGAGGGTCCCCCACTTTCTCCCGTAGGACGTATGCGGTATTAGCGCGGGTTTCCCCGCGTTATCCCCCACTAACAGGCAGATTCCTAGGCATTACTCACCCGTCCGCCGCTCGCCGGCAACCCGAAGGTCCCGCTGCCGCTCGACTTGCATGTGTTAGGCCTGCCGCCAGCGTTCAATCTGAGCCATGATCAAACTCTTCAGTTTCAATTCGTTTGGATCCTAAGATCCTAAACTCGGCTCAGCAATCGCCATATCTCAACTCATGAATTCACGAGTCGCTTGGACGTGCTGACTGTCTTGCGATGCCAGGCTTGCCACAAGCGCCCACACGAATTGCTTGATTCCACTTTGTTAAAGAGCGTTTCGGCCGGGCTTCCCCATCCGAGGCCGCGCATTCTACCGCAGCCGTTGAACCTGTCAAGCGTTTCGAGGCGTGTTTGGCAGCCTCTTCGCCGACCATTTCCTGCCCTGCTTTATGGCCAAGCCGTTGATTTTCAAGGGCTTGCCCTGCCAGGCAGAAAGTGGGGCGCATTATAGGGTACTTGA